>JAJYSJ010000009.1 GCA_021793645.1 Bacillota bacterium | reverse complement strand
CCCCGCCAAAGTTGCCGCTGGGATAACCGGGACCAGTCAGGAGAACTACTCCCAGGGTCTTTGCACCCGTGACACATTCCCCGGGCTTCCCTTCGGAATCTCCGCCCTTCAGGGCGGGGAGGTTCAAATCCCCGTACTGCTTGCCCTTTGGAACTAGTAGATCGCGCTTAACGTCTGCGTTCCTCGTCCGAATGACTCACTACGTAATTGCGCTTTAGTATGGCTACACTCTAATCATGGTTTATTATACTGTTGTTCATGTATACGTTCTCTATATCCGTAAAATACAGGACTTCTATGGACAATGCGGAACGGTGACGTCCATAGGAGGTGCATCGGTTTGAGAGGATTGTTATCGCCAGTATCGTGGACCCGCAGGGTGGTGCTTGGGGGTGCCTGTCTCGCGCTCCTGGCCGCAACAGGCGGGTCCGCATCCGCGGCCAACGCAACAAATGCGCAGACCCACAAGCCCGTTTGGGTGGCTACGCCGCCGTTTCGGATTCGGGGCAGCGCTACGGCGACCTACCAGAGCGGCTACGCCCCGGTCCAGATCAGGGATGCGTATGGTCTCAATCAGCTGACGGAGACCGGTGCGGGCGAGACGATCGCGATCGTCGACGCGTATGGCAGCCCCTCCATCCAGAACGATGTGGCCACCTTCGATGGCCAGTTCGGACTGCCGTCAGTCAATCTGACCATCGCCTACCCCAACGGGCAGCCAAGCAAGACGGACGGCGGCTGGGCACTTGAAACGTCTCTGGACGTGGAGTGGGCACATGCTCTGGCGCCGGGCGCCAACATCCTGCTGGTGGTGGCCAAGTCCGCCAGCACATCGGACCTCGTATCGGCGATCGACTACGCAACTAGTCATGGAGCGCAGGTCGTGTCCAACAGCTGGGGCGGTTCTGAGTTCTCGTCGGAAGCGACCTACGACTCCCACTTCCAGCACGCCGGCGTTGTCTATGTCGCGTCAGCCGGAGACAGCGGCGGCGCCATCGAGTGGCCGGCGGCATCCCCCAATGTGGTGGGGGTCGGCGGGACCAGCCTGACAATCAGCGGATCCAGCGGCTCCTACGTATACGGTGGAGAGACCGCCTGGTCGAGTTCCGGTGGCGGCCTGAGCCAGTACGAGACTCGGCCGGCCTACCAGAACAACTGGCAGTCGGTGGTCGGCGGCCAGCGTGGCATCCCGGACATCGCATGGGACGCGAACCCGAGCACGGGCGTCGCGGTCTACGACAGCACGCGCTACGAGGGACAGTCGGGTTGGTACGAGGTCGGCGGAACAAGCGTCGGATCCCCCAGCTGGTCCGCCCTTGTGGCGCTGGTTGACCAAGGCCGGGCAACTCCGCTCTCCACTGCCGGCAGCACGGGAAACATCCTAAACGACCTCTACAACCTCGCCGGCGCAACCGGGAGCACCGGCTACACCACCGACTTCCACGACATCACCAGTGGAAGCAACGGGAATCCCGCTCTGCCTGGCTACGATCTCGTCACAGGGATCGGATCGCCGCAGGCCAACAATCTGCTTCCGGCGCTGATCAACGACAACAACTGAGATTCCGCCCGCGGAACCACTCGCGCCGCTCCGCAGGCCGATCGGCCTGCGGGGCGGCGCGGTCTTTCGTCGGATTTCGCCCGCGCAAAAAGAGCGAGCAGGAAAGGCGCTCTCCTGTCTCGCTCCCTATTGCGCACCGCCTGCGGCGGCCAAAGGGCTTTCCCCTACGGCCTGCGCCGCAGCACCTCGAGAAGGCGCTCGTACTCCGCCTGGTCGATCTCTCCGCGGGCGAGCCGCTCGCGCAGGATGTCCTCGGCGTGACCGGGGTCATCGCCCCAGTGTCCGTAGGGACCGCCGCCGCCGTAGCGCCAATACCTTCTCCGCCAGCCCCAGCCCCAGCCGCCCCAGAAGACCCGACTGAGAAAGACGGCCAGGAATATGAAGAAGATCCAGCTGATGCCCCATCCTCCGCCCCAGCCTCCATACCACATGCGCAGGGCCTCCTTCCATCGCGTTCAGCATACGCGCCGACTGTGGACTCGCGTTGACCCCTTTGTGGCGATCTTGTGGAGATGCCCTGCGCAACGCCGCCGTTGGCAGGTAGCGAACAATCTCGAAGCCAATTCTACTGCCCATGGCGAACGAACGCATCCTGATCGCGGAGGACGAACCGACGCTGCGCCAGGTCACCTGCGACTACCTCGCCAGCGAAGGCTATCGCGTCGTGCCTGCGGGTGACGGCGAGGAAGCCCTGAGCCTTTTTGCGTCCGAGCATCCGGACCTTCTGGTGCTCGACTGGATGCTGCCCGGTCTGAGCGGTCTCGAGGTCGCCCGGCGCGTGCGATCTCAGGGGCGCACGCCGATCATCATGGTCACCGCGCGCGGCGAGGAGCCGGACATCATCGTCGGCCTTGAACTGGGCGCGGACGACTACCTCGTCAAACCCGTGAGCCTACGCCAGCTCGTGGCGCGCGTGCGCGCCGTCCTTCGCCGCACGAACGCGGCGACGCAGAATGACGACCTCGTGACGCTCGGTTCCCTGCGCATCGACTTCCTTGGCCAGACTGTCGAATGCGCCGGACAAGCCGTCGCACTCACCACCGCCGAGTTCAAGCTGCTTTCAGTGCTAGCGCGCAGCCCAGGCCGCGTCTTCTCACGCCTGCAGCTGATGGAGGCGGCGCTCGGCGACTACTACGAAGGCTACGAGCGAACGATCGACAGCCATATCAGCCACCTGCGTAGAAAGCTCTTGGTGGAGCACATGATCCAGACCGTCCACGGCAGCGGCTACAAGCTGGTTCCGGGCCAGGAGTGAACTCCATGGAGCGTGATGCGTGGCAATGGCGCCACAGGCGTTGGCGGCGCGCGCAGCGCTGGCCCCGCGGCGGCCGGCCGCCCTTTCCCTTCTTCTGGGGCTTCTTCGCGGTCGCCTGGCTGATTGCCGGCTGGTGGCACAGCGCCGGCCGCGTCAGTTGGCAGCCGGCGGTCTTCTTCGTCCTCGCCCTGGGCAGCGCGATCTTCGCCTACGTCACCGCACGCTTCACGCGGCGTCTCGATCGCCTGCGCCGGGCCACGGAACAGATCAACCTACGCGACCTCTCCGTGCGCGTCGATGTAGAGGGGGGCGACTCTGTCGCCGCGCTCGCTATGTCCTTCAACCGCATGGTCGACCGCTTGGCCGCGGAGGAGCGCTCGAGACGCCAGCTCTTCGCCGATGTCGCGCACGAGATCCGTCACCCGCTCGCCGTGCTCAAGGGTCGCATCGAGTCGATCCAGGACGGCGTCCTGCCGATGGACAGCGAACAGGTGCTGCTCCTGCACGACGCCGTGATCGGCCTGACGCGCCTCGTCGGCGATCTGCGCGACCTCTCTTTGGTGGACGTGGGACAGCTCTCCCTACATCTTTCCGAGGTTGATGTCGCGGGGCTCCTGCAGCAGCTGCGCGAGAGCCTCGACCCGGTGGCGGAGGACAAGGGCATCACGCTCACAGACACTGCCCACGGCATGCCGACCCTGCGCGCCGACGCAGACCGCCTGCGCCAAGTGATGCTGAACCTTCTGACGAACGCCCTGCACTACACCCCGTCCGACGGACGGGTGGACGTGACGGCGCGCGCAGTCGGCGCCCAGGCCATCCTGGAGGTCAGCGACACGGGCTCCGGCATCGACCCCGAAAGCCTGCCGCACATCTTCGAGCGCTTCTACCGCGCGGACAAGGCCCGTGCGCGCGAGAGCGGCGGCACAGGCCTCGGCCTTGCGATCGTGCGCAGCCTCGTCGAACTGCACGGCGGTGATGTCACCGCAGTCTCTTCGCCCGCTGGCAGCCGCTTCACCGTACGTCTCCCCCTGCACGGACCGCGGCCGTAGACCATTTCGCCCTCCAGCCACTGCGCGCAGTTCAGGCGCGGCGGAAAACCGCGGGACACGGTATCGCTGCGGCGCCTTGCCTAAGAAGGCGGACGCGGCCCGTTGCGCCGCAATCGCTCCCGTGTCACCAACGGCATGCTCGAAGCCTTCAACGGCTTGATCCAATCCGCCAAGCGGCGAGCCCGCGGCTACCGATATCCACAGACCCTCATCCTCATGCCCTATCTGATCGCCGGCAAGCTCTCCTTCAACCTACCCAATCCTGTTTGACCACTCGAAACAGCGAGGAGCCCAAAATAGAACACCTGCCGAAAAACATCAGTGGCCATCCCTTAGCCTTGGCAACCCGTCGCCATGCCCCCTGTTTCGGGGAGGTTAGGCCCGATCGGCTTTGCGTCCCCGGCTTTCGCCGGGTTTGCCATTGTCATGCGAGGCGCCCACTTTGTTGCATTATCCCCATTCTCGCCCAATGTGCAATAAGAGGAAGGCCGCGCTCTCTTCCGCGCAGCCTTCCCCATCAGTACTGCTCCTCTTTGTGTCCTCTATCCTCCCGACTGCACCCAGGCACGCTCGAATGCGTGGAGGCTGCGGGCACCCTCGGCGGCGACGATGAGCGTCTCGCCGAACTGCAGTCCCTGCCCCGTCCGCTCGTCGACGAGGTTCGGCTGCACGACGAGCACCATGTTTTCCTCCAGCACGAGGCTGCGGTCGTATGGCTGGTGCTGGGTCCTGGGCGTGCGCAGCACCGGGGGCAGCTGATCTGCCCCGTGCACGAGGTCGTCGATGATCGTGTAGCCCAGGCGTTCGACGATGCCCGACGCCTCCAGCACGTCCTGCGCCGTACGCCCGGGGCGCAGAGCGTGCGCGATCTGCGTAAACGCCTCCACAGCCGCATCGTGCAGGCGCCGCCACGATGCACTCGGAGGCCGCCCGATCGAATAGGTGCGGTGGATCTGCCCCTGGTAGCCCTGGTAGCAAGCCGTGATCTCCGTGATCACGACGTCCCCCACCGCGAGCGGCACCGGCTCGAGATACTGCGAGGGAACGGCCTGGTAGGGGCCGTCCATCGGCATCGCCGCGAGGTAGTGGATGCCGCTGTACCCGCCGTGTTCGAGATAGGACTGCTCGACGAGGGCCGGCATGCGGTCTTGGAGGAGCCCCGGATGAAGGCCTTCGCGCAGGGCCTCCATGGAGAGGTCTGCGAGCCATCCCGCATAGCGGAAGCGCACCAGCTCCTCCTGGGACTTCACGAGGCGCAGCTTGCGGTAGGTCCCCCCCACCCCGCGCAGTTGCGCCGACGGGAGGCGCCGCTGGATCTCGACGTACTGCTCGAAGGGCAGGCTGCCCGCGATCCCGATGCGCCCGACGGCGGGGTCGCGGTCGAGGAGGATCGAAGCCACCGTCTCCGGGTTGCGCGGCCCCGCCCAGCGCACGTCCTGAATGCGGGAGAGCCTTCTCGCCGTCGGCAGGTGGTTGAAGAACTGCAGGGCAAGCACCGGCGGACCTGCACGAAAGAAGAGTGCGTAGGCCTCCCGCCCGCCGGGCCAGTCGGTCGCCCAGTGGATGTCGGCCTGGTACCTTCCCGCTCCGTAGATCAAGAGTGCGTCCAGCTCCTCAGCTGCCATGAGGCCCCGCACCAACCGCCAGCGCCGCTCCATCTCCTGATCGCTGAACTGAACTTCGGGCTGCACCATCACATCACGCTCCTCCCCCGTAGGGGAAGCCCGCCCCAGGCTGCGCTGCGCGCATCCCGGCGCGGGCCCGAAATCCTGCCGTGGAGCACCCTTCAGCTGGCCGCGAAGTGGGCGGCGGCGTTGCCGCCCGCGATCTGCCGGCGTTCGCCGACGCTGAGAGAGGTCGCGTCGAGCGTCGCAACCGGGTCGCCGTCCGCCATGTCGAAGGGCAGGTCCGTCCCGAGGAAGACGCGCTCCGCCCCCACCATCCCGACAAGGAAGCGCAGCGCTGCCGGGTCGTGCGTCAGGGTGTCGAAGTACAGCTGCCGGAAGGACTCCTCCGGAGAGCGGGGCGTGTTCTTGCGCGTCTCCGGTCGCACCTTGTAGCCGTGGCGCAGCCGGCCCATCTGGTACGGAAGGAAGCCGCCCCCGTGGACGTAGAGGAGCTTCAGGCGAGGCAGCTCGTCGAGCATCCCCGAGAGCAGGACATCGGCGATCGAGAGCGCGGTATCGAACGGGTTGCCAAAGAGGTTCGTCAGGTAGTACTGCTCCATGCGCGGCTTGACGCCGTTGAAGTACGGGTGGACGAGCACCAGGAGGTCAAGCTCTTCGCAGCGCGCGAAGAATTCGCGCAGGGAGGGATCCGAGAGCGGCGTCCCGGCGATGTCGCTGCCGATCTCGACGCCGCGGTAGCCGTACGCCTTGACCGCACGCTCCAGTTCCGCGACGGCGCGCCGAGGGTCCTGCATCGGCGCGACGGCCATCCCAAGAAGGCGGCCGCCGCCCTCCTCGATCATCTCTGCCGTACCGTCATTCAGCAGCGCCGCCATCTCGGCGGCAGCACCCGGATCGCGCCGGTAGCCGAAGAATGCCGGGCCCGGCGAGAGGACCGTCGTCTGGATGCCCCTGCGGTCCATGTCCCGCAGCTTCGCTTCCACGTCCGTGAACTCGTCCCAGATCGGATGGGCGTGCCCCTCCTTGTGGACGGCGAAGAGGCGCCCGTTGCGGTCCTCTAGGCGCGCGCCGAACGCCTCTTCGTTGCGGCGCAGGGCTGCGAGGAAGTTTCTCGGGATGTCGTGCGCGTGTACGTCTACGACCAGGGGCAGGTCGTCTGCCGCCATGGAAAGCCCCCCATTCTCTGAAGCGGGATCCAGGCTTCCCGGATTCGCTCGTACTGCCTATCGGCGGCCGAGGAAGTGCGTCGCATGCCCTTCGGCCGCTTCGGCAGCCTCGAGGATCGTCTCCGCGAAGGTTGGGTGCGGGTGGATCATCAGGCCGATGTCCCCCGCCGTCGCCTGCATCTCGACTGCCAGCACACCCTCGGCGATCAGGTCGCCCGCGCCGTGGCCGGCGATGCCCATGCCGAGCACTTCGCCGGTCCTCTCGTCGACGACCAGCTTCGTCACGCCCTCAGGGCGGTCGATCGTCATCGCGCGGCCCGATGCGGACCAGGGGAAGGTCGAGACCTTCACGCTGCGGCCCTGTGCCTTCGCCTCGGCCTCGGTGAGGCCGGCCCAGGCGAGCTCCGGGTCCGTGTAGACGACCGCGGGCACCGCGAGCGGCATGTAGCGGTCGGTCCTGCCGGCGATCACGTTCGCGGCGACCTTGCCCTCGCGCGACGCCTTGTGCGCCAGCATCGGCGCGCCCGTCACATCTCCGATGGCGAAGATGGCGCGGTTCGAGGTGCGCCGTTCCTCGTCGACCTTGACGAAGCCGCGCTCCGTCAAGGTGACGCCGGCCTTGTCGAGACCGATCGATCCCGTGTTTGGCACACGACCGACCGAGACGAGGACGCGGTCGAACTCCGCCTCCGTGGTCTGACCAGCGCGCTCCAGCCGAACGCGCACCGCGTTCTTCGTCTCCTCCATGGACGCAACCCTGGTCTCGAGCAGGATTCCTTCGACGCTCTTTTGCAGGCGCGGCGCAAGCACCTTCACAAGGTCCGGGTCCATGCCCGGAAGCAGTGTCGGCGTCAGCTCCACGAGCGTCACCTTCGACCCGAGCGCGCTGTAGATAGTCGCCATCTCGGTGCCGATGTAGCCGCCGCCGACTACCAGAAGACGCGTTGGCACATCCGGAAGCTCGAGGGCTCCGCCCGCGTCCATGATCCGCTCGCTCTTCCTCGGGAAGTTCGGCGGGAAGAAGGCCTGCGAGCCGGTGGCGACGATCGCCTGCTCGAAGTAGATCCGCTGCTCCGTGCCGCCCTGCATTTCGACCTTCACGCTGCCCGAGTCGAGAAACGCGCCGCGCCCCTGCACGTAGGTGATCTTGCGCTGGCGCGTCAGCGTGCCGAGGCCGCGCGTGAGGCGGTCGACGACGCCACGCTTCCAGGTGCGCAGCCTATCGATGTCCACCGTCGGGGCCGCGAACGAGATACCGATCCTCGCGGCGTCCTCCGCCTCGCGCAGCACGCCCGCGGCGTGCAAAAGGGCCTTCGAGGGGATGCATCCTTCATAGAGGCAGACGCCGCCGGGGTTCTCCGCCCCGTCGACCAGTGTGACGGAGAGTCCGTGGTCGGCGGCTGCGAAGGCCGCTGCGTATCCACCGGGCCCACCGCCCAGCACAAGCACCTGCGTACGGGATTCCTGCACCGTCAGTCCTCCACTCCGTCCGGGATCGTCGCGTCTACTCTCGATCAGCCTTGCGGACCGACGCCCACGGCGCCCCACGATACGTACTTCGTCTCCAGGAAGGCGTCGAGTCCTTCCTCGGCGCCCTCGCGCCCGAGCCCGGACTCCTTGAAGCCGCCAAACGGCGCCTGGGACGTCGACGGCAGGCCGTCATTCAGGCCGATGACACCGTAGTCGAGCGCCTCCGCAACGCGCCAGGCGCGCCCTGCGTCCTGGGTGAAGAGGTATGCCGCCAGGCCGAACTCCGTCGCGTTCGCTGTTTCCACTGCTTCCTTCTCGGTCTTGAAGCTCGAGACGGCGAGGACCGGCCCGAACGTCTCTTCATGCATGATCTTCATGTCGAGGCCGACGTTCGCGAGCAGCGTCGGTTCGACGAAGTACCCTGCGCCCTCGATCGCGTGTCCGCCGGCACCCAGGCGCGCACCGTGCGCGAGGGCATCCTGGATGTGCTCCATGACCTTCTCGCGCCCTGCCGCGTCGATCATCGGCCCGACTGCCACGCCGGGCTCGAGTCCCTGACCGACGCGCAGGTTCGCGACGCGCTGGGATGCCCGCACGAGGAATTCGTCGACGATGTTCTCCTCGACGAGCACACGGTTCGCCGCGATGCAGCTCTGCCCGCCATTGCGGAACTTTGCCACCATCAGTGCGTCGAGCGTTACCTCGAGATCGGCGTCGCCGAACACGACGAAGGGCGCCTGCCCCCCAAGTTCCAGGGAAAGGCGCTGCATGTTGCCCGCGGCGCGCCGCATGAGGTGCTTGCCCACGCCGGTAGAACCCGTGAAGGTGATCTTGCGCACGCGCGCGTCGTCGAGCCAGACATCCGCAATCTGGCCGGCGTGCGAGGAAGTGACGATGTTCAGCAGGCCCGCGGGCGCACCCGCCTCCTCGAGCAGTTCCCCTAGGCGCAGGGCCGTGAGCGGCGTCTGCGATGCGGGCTTCAGCACGACAGAGCAGCCTGCGGCGATCGCCGGGGCCACCTTGCGCGTAATCATCGCGGCCGGAAAGTTCCACGGTGTGATCGCAGCGACGATGCCGATCGGCTGGCGCAGCACGAGGATGCGCTTCTCCGCGCGGGTCGCCGGGATCGTACGGCCGTAGGCGCGCTTCGCCTCCTCCGAGAACCACTCGATGAAGCTCGCGGCGTAGGTCACCTCGGCATCCGCCTCGGAGAGCGGCTTGCCGTTTTCGATCGTCATCAGGCGGCCGAGGTTCGCGCGGTCCTGCTCGACGAGGTCATACCAGCGGCGAAGGAGGCGGCTGCGCTCGTAGACGCTCGTTTGCCGCCAAGTCGCAAAGGCCTGCGCTGCAGCTTCGAGGGCCGCCCTCGCGTCTGCGGGCGTGCCGTCGGCGACCCGCGTGACCTCCTCCTGCGTCGCAGGGTTCTCGACGGACAGTGTCTGCCTGGCCTCTGCGTCCACCCAGCGGCCGCCGATCAGGAGCTGCGTTGGCGACTTCCAATCGAACGCACTCGACATCTAACTCAACTCCTCCAAAGTGATCGGCCCTACGCCCTTGCGCCCTACTGCGCGCGGGCCCGCGCGATGACGTCCGCAAGCGGAATGCCGAGATCCTGCAGCACCGCGAGCGCCGCATTGCGCCCGGGGTAGCCGGAGACGGACCCGCCGGGATGCGTCGTCGAGCCCGTCAGATACAACGCGGGAACCGGGGTCCTATACGCGTTCCAGCGCGGCGCGGGGCGGTAGTAGCCGTACTGCCCGAAATCGGACGCGCCGCCATGTCCCGACCCGCGGAAGTTGTTCTTGTTGCGCCGTTCGAGGTCGAGCGGACTCTCGAGCGCCGCGGCGAGGACGTCTCCGCGGGAAAGGTTCGTCGTGAAGGGCAGGTACGCGTCCAGCATTGCCTGCGCGACGCTCTCCTTGACACTGTCCCAGTGCAGCGGTCCCTGCGCGAGATCGTAGGGCTGGATGCTGATCAGCTTCAGCGTGTGCCTGCCCTCCGGTGCGCGCTGGGGATCCACGAGCGACGAATTGATCGCCAGAAGGAAAGGATCCCTCTGCGTCGTCTCGCCGACCCGGAACGCCCCGAGCTGGCGCAGCAGACTCGTCTCCGAGGAGAGGCGGCCCATCGCCACGGCAGACGTCTCGCCGCCGAGGATTCGGTAGCTCGGTGCTTTCTCCAGTGCGTAGTGCGCGACGAACATCGTGAGCCCCGCCCGCCAGCGCCGCACGTACTGCATGCTCTCCTCATCGACGCTGCCCTCCGGCAGGCTCCCCGGGATCTCGGTGATGTGCTGGCCGCTCACGACGGCCCGCCGCGCAAGCAGGCGCCGGCCGTCTCTCGTCTCGACGCCGACCGCGCGTCCGTTCTCGAGGAGGATGCGCGTGACGTCCGCGTTCGTCTCGATCCGGCCGCCGCGCGACGCAATCAGCGCTGCCAGTGCGTCGATCAGCGCGCCGGATCCGCCTTCCGGCGTCGTCCAGCTGTGCTGCTGGCGCCCCGCCGTCAGGGCAAATGGCAAAAGCCCCGTCCCCGCCTCGTCGATCGCCTCGAAGGTCAGCGTCGAGGCCCAGGCCATGAACGCCCGGACGCGGGGATGCGAGAACCGCTCACGGATGATCTCGATGCCGCTCGCCATGCGGATGCGCAGCCCCTCGTCGCCGAGCGGCCCGCTCCGCCAGTGGCGCGCGAACTCCTCCGGGTCCATCGGCGGGCGACCGCGCTCCGCCCCTTGGAGCGGCGCGAGCGCGCGCCAGTCCGAGAGCAGGCGCAGGTACGCGGCGCCGTCCGCCGCGTCGTATCGCCCGATCTCCTGCGCGGTGCGCTCGGCATCGCGGTGCATGACGATGCTTTGCCCGTCCTCGAACGGCAGCACGAACACGGGGTCCGGCCGCTGGTAGCGAAGACCGTAGGAGAGCAGGCCCAGTTCGTCCTCCCGCACCAAGGGATTCTGCTGGAAGACGGTGTGGGCGCTTGCTGCGACATCGTGCCGGAAGCCCGGCAGCGTCAACTCCTCCGTTGCGGCGTCGCCGCCCAGCGTGGCGCAGCGCTCCAGCACGACGACCGACAGGCCCGCGCTTTGGAGATAGGCTGCCGACACGAGGGCGTTGTGCCCCCCGCCGACGACGACGACGTCAAAGGCATCAGCCATGATGCGCCCCTTTCTAGCGGCGTCTTGGCGCTGCGACCACCGAAGGGCTCAGTGGACGTGGCCGCCCAGGTACAGGTCTCCGATGCGCTCGTCCGCAAGGACGTCCTTGGCGGGCCCGTCGAGCAGCACCCGTCCGGACTCCATCACGACGCCGCGGTCCGAAGATTCGAGGCCCTGGCGCGCGTTCTGCTCGACGAGCAGGATCGTGCGCCCGCGCCGGCACATTTCGACCATGGTGCCGAACACTTGACCGAGGATGCGCGGCTCAAGACCCATCGATGGTTCGTCGAGCAGCACGAGCTTCGGGTCGAGCATCAGTCCGCGCGCGAACTCCACCAGCTTCTGCTGGCCTCCCGAGAGCGAGCCCGCCTTGTCCTTCCCGCGCTCCTTCACGATCGGGAACATCTCCGCAACTTCGGCCAGCCGACGCTCCATGAGCTGCTTGTCGTTCAGGATGTAGCCCCCGAGGCGTACGTTCTCCTCGACCGTCATGGCTGGGAAAAGGCTGCGGTTCTGGGGTACCTGGACGATGCCGGTCTCAAGGATCTGCTTGGGGCTCAACTGGTCGATGCGCTCTCCGAGGAAGCGCACCTCGCCACGCCGTGGATGCAAAACGCCGCTCACGACGCGCATTACCGTCGACTTGCCGGCGCCGTTCGGCCCGACGATGCATGTGATGGTGCCTTCCTCAAGGTTGAGGTCCATACCGCGCAGGATGTCTCCGCCACCGTAGCCTGCGAACACGCCTTGGATCTGCAAGATCTCGCTCATGCTCCCAGATACGCCTCCAAGACCTTGGGGTCCCGACGGACTTCGTCCGGCGACCCCTCGGCGATGACCTTTCCTCGCGCCATGACCACCACCCGGTGGGAAATGCCCATGACGAACTCCATGTTGTGCTCCACGACAAGGAACGTGATGCCGCGCTGATTGAGTTCGCGGATCTTTTCACCGATCTGCGCGGTCATCGTCGGGTTCACGCCGCCGGCCGGCTCGTCGAGCAGCAGGACCTTCGGCTCGCCAACGAGGATCGTCGCAATCTCGAGGAGCTTCTTCTGCCCGAAGGAGAGTGAACCCGCAGGCACATCCGCGAGCCGCGCGATATTGACGAAGTTCAGCAGATCCATCGCCCGGTCGCGCTCCGACTGGCGCGTACGCGCCAGAAGGCCCTTGATCACGGAACTGCGCGACGTCGCGACGAGCACGTTCTCCAGCACCGTGAGGCGCGAGAAGATGCGCACCTGCTGGAACGTGCGCCCTAGTCCCCGGTCGTAGATGCGGTCGGGCGAGAGAGCCTGGATCTGCTCGCCTCGCAGCGAGACCTCGCCCTCATCGGGGGTGACGAAGCCGGTGACGGTGTTGAAGAGCGTCGTCTTTCCGGAACCGTTCGGGCCGATCAGGCTGGTGATCGAACCCTCTTCCACGGCGAAGGTGCAGCCAGCCAGCGCCTCGAGGCCGCCGAACCGCTTGCGCACGCCCTGTACATTGAGAACCGCGCTCATCTCGGCCCGCCTCCTGCTGCAGGGTTCGCGTCAGGCGTCGGCACGGTTTCGTCCGCCTTCTGGACCGCTTCGCGCACCCGAGCCCTGCGCGTGCGCTCGACGATGGTCGGAACGATGCCGGACGGCATCAGCAGGATCACGACGAGGAACAGCACGCCGAACAGCACGAGATCCCATCCGGCTGCGCCGGTGTAGAACGTCAGCAGCTGCTGCGCCGGCTGCAGGATGAAGGCGCCCAGGATCGGTCCGAGGAGCGTACCCATGCCGCCGAGGAAGGCGGACAGCACGATCGTCAGGTCGATCATCGGGTCGAACACGGTCTGGGGATAGATGTAGCTCGAGAAGTAGGCGTAGATGGCGCCCGCGATTCCGATCGGAACAGCGGAGATGATGTACGCGGCGAACTTGTGCTTCCACGTGTCGACGCCGACGCCGGCCGCCTTGTCCTCGTCGTCGCGAATCGCGAGCAGGCCGAGTCCGAAGCGCGAGTTGCGGATCCAGTACGCGAGCAGCACGGTCAACACCGCGAGCACGAGGGCCGCGAAGTAGAACGGCATGTTGAAGAACGCGCCGCTCCAGTTCGGCTGCGGGATCGCAAGCCCGCTCGAACCGTTCGTCACACCCAGCAGGTTGAAGGCAAGCAGCTGGAACATGAACAGGTACGCGATCGTCACGATCACGAAGCTGTGGATCGTGCGCAGCCTCAGAGCGATGAAGCCCATCGGCACAGCGAACAGCGCGGCCACGACACCGCCAAGGAGCGCCACAAGGAAGAGCCCGTAGCCTCCGGGGATGCCCAGGTGGTCTGCCACAAGAGCGATGGTGTACGCGCCGAGGCCGAAGAACGCCGCATGTCCTAGCGAGATGTAACCGGTGAACCCACCGATGATGTTCCAGGAGGAGGCGATGGCAACGTAGAGCAGCGCGTAGAAGACGATGGTCGTCGCCTCGGTGCTGCTGAACACGAACGGGTAGACGACGGCCGCCACGACGGCGATCAGGGCGATCAGGCCCATGCGATTTCGTTTCATGCTACACCTTCCTCGCCGGTGGTGCGCCGAACAGCCCTTGCGGCCGCACGACCATCACGACGACGGTCAGGGCGAAGAACACGAACGTCGACCAGGTCGGAGTATAGGCGACCGACACGACATCCACCGAGACCAGCATGATCAGGGATGCGACGAGCGCGCCGCCCATGCTGCCCATGCCGCCCAGGATGATGATCATGAGGAGCCGCGAGATCAGGTCCAGCATGGAGTTGGCATTGAAGGCCGTGGTGGCCCCGAAGAGCATGCCTCCAGCAGCGGTCAGCCCTGTCGCGATGGCGAAGGTCAGGGTCGAGATGCGCTGCACATCGATGCCGATCAGCACCGCGGCTTCGCGGTTCTGCACCGTCGCGCGGAGTGCCGCGCCGAACTTGCTGCGGTACAAGAGGAGGTACACGGCTCCCAGCAGCACGATGGCCAGCGCGAACCCGATGAGGTAGATGTCGGCGATGTATAGGCCGAACACGTTGATGGCGGCGTCCACGTACCAGGCGTGGATCGCCACGAAGTTGTCCCCGAACCATAAGCCCATGAGGCCTTCCAGGATGAGCGCCACGGCGTAGGTCACAAGGATCGACAGCGCCACGCGATCCTGTTTCAGCGGGCGTAGGAACGCCCACTCGATCCCGAACCCCAGCAGGAACAGCGTTGGGATCGTGATCAGCAGCCCCAGGAGCGGGTCGATATGCCAGTAGCTCTCCAAGGCGAATGAAAGGTACGCGCCCACGACAACGAGCATACCCTGGGCGATGTTGATCACTTCGAGGACGCCGAAGCTCAGGGTGAGCCCGACCGCCATCAGAGCGTAGATGCCTCCGGACAGAATTCCGAGAACGACCGATCCGAAGACGAGATTCACAAGCGTCCTCCCTTCCTGGTCAGGACCGCAGTCGGCCAGCCCAGGCGGTTGGGCCCGGCACCTGCCGGGCCCTCGCTGCTGCGTTCCGGTCTAGTGCCAGGCCGGCTTCGGGAACTCGAGGTTGGCCTGCTGGATGTTCTGCGGCCACACGATCTTCGTGTTGCCTCCCTGCCACTGCACCAGGAACGTGCCGCTACCGACCGGTGAACCGTTGGAGTTGAAGCTCATCGGTCCCTGCACCGTCTTGAAGGTGGTGTCGTGCAAGGCCTTGATGAGGGTTGCGTTGTCGAGCGAGTGCGTCTTCTGCACCATCTGCTGCATGATCTGTCCGACCGAGTAGGCCTCGGGAGCGTCTGACGGAATGGCGTTGGCCGTTCCGCCGTACTTCGCGAGGTACTCCGAGACGAACTTGGAGTTCTGGTACGTGTTTGCGCTCGCGGTCCAGCCCTCCGGCACCAGGAACCCTTCCGTATTGGCTGCGCCGATGGCCGACGAGAACGCCGAGCCCTGGTCAGGACCCGATGTCGCGATGATGACCTTCGGCGTGTAGTGCTGCTGGATGAACGTCTGGACGAATGCCTGCACCTGCGGCACAGACGTGGTGCCGAGCACGACTGCCTGCGCTCCCGAGTGGACGATCGCCAGCGCTTCCGGCGTCAGGTCCGGCGTCTCGTCCGGGAACACCTGGTAGTAGACGCTCTTGATGCCTGCGGCCGACAGTTCAGACTGCAACGGCGGCAGCTGCGGCTGCGTGAACGGGTCGTTCGACGTCGCGTAGGCGACGGACGTCGGGCGCTCGCTCGCCGGCAGCGACTTGAGCATCGCGCCGAAGCTCAGGAGGTTGTTGACGACGGATGCCGGCTGCACGAACGCGTAGCCCTTGTAGTTCTCGGCGAACACGTTCGGCGCGCCGCCCGCAGGACCGAGCAGGACATAGCCGTAGCGCTTCGCGATCTGCTCTGCCGGGATCGTCAGAAGAGAGGAGAACGGACCGAATACGAGGTTCACATGGTCCGTACCGATAAGCGTGGAGTAGTTCGTGATCGTCTGCTGCGTCGTGCTGTCGTCATCCTTGACGACGAGTTCGACCTTGCGCCCGAGCAGTCCGCCCTGCTGGTTGACGTCGTGCGCCCAGAGCTGGTAGCCCTGGAGAATCGCCTTGCCGTCGCCGGAAAAGTCACCGGAGAGCGACAGTGAGATGCCGATCTTCACCGGACCCGCGGACGCCGAGCTGCTCGGCGTGGACCCGCAGGCTGCAAGCAGCAGCGTGGACGCAGTTAGTGCGACCAGCGCTGCCCGATTCCTTCTTACCGAAAACAATGATTTGTCCCCCCATCGTGAGCCAGATCGAATGATAGGAAGCTTCGTGCCGTCCCCGACCTACCCCGGACCCAGCGGTCCACGCGGTTTTCCCGCGTGTCGTTCACCCTTCGGCGGCGATGGTCCCCGTCTCACTGGCGGCGCAGCTGTCGCGCCATCCAGTCCGCCTGGGCGGGACGGTACTTGTACGGGATGTTGTTGCAGACGTGGTTTCCGTCCTCGAACATCCAGAGGGTCGCCGGTCCACCCGCCTCCTGGACCATCCGCTCCGCGCTCTGCGGCGGGAACAGGCGATCCCGACTGCCGTGAACCACCAGCAAGGGACTGTCGAGCCGCTGCATGATTCCGGTTAGGTCAAAGGCATCAACCTCCTCAAAGGCCTTCTCCACGGTCTGGGCCTTCAGTCGATGCACGAACGCCTCACGCGTCAGCACGGGAACGCGGTCGAAGTAGTCGGTCACCCGATAGCAGCCCGAGACGGCGATCGTCGCAGAAACCCGGGGTTCGAAGGCCGCAGCCCGCGGTGCGTAATACCCGCCGAGGCTCACGCCCAATAGCCCGATGCGCGCCGCATCGATGTCGCCCCGACGCTCCAAGGCGTCGATCGCAGCGGCAACCGGCACCTCGTAGTCGTGCCGCATGCGGTGCTCGAACTCCATCTCCCCCTGACCGGGGCCGTCGATCGCGAGGACCGCCATGCCCCTGCGCAGGAAGTCGTGCCCGTAGTGATGCATCTCCTCCTTCACGGAATCGAGTCCCGGGATGATGATCACGACCGGCGGCCGCGCGACATGCCAAGGCTTGCGAAAGATCCCCGGCATGGTCGTCCCCTGGTAGGGGATCTCGATGCGCTCGCCTGGCCAGTCGTAGTAGGGCAGCCCGCGTGCGTAGTTGCGGGCCGTCTCCTCCGACGCCGTGCGCAGTTGCGCGGGGTCGTGGAAGAAAAGAAACTTGCCGAAGTGATAGGTAATGGCTGCGTGGAAGTAGTGCTCCCCGGCCGAGACGTACTCCGCTGCCGCCTCCGCCTGCCGCGCGCGCTCGGCGTGCGCGGCCCCGGCCTCGGACCATGCACCGCACCAGTCGGCCCAGTGCTCGATGGCTCCCGTCAGCCGGTGGAAGTCGTTGAGATCGACACCGTTGGCGATCATCCGCGGAGCCCAATGATCGACCGCGACGCGGATCCGCTCTTCCTGCACGCCCACTACTACCTCCTGACGGCGCGGGCGGTGCGCGACAGCACGTCCCGCACCGCCTGCACGATCTCCGCCTTCCCAGGCACGATCTGAGTCTCCAGTTCGGGGGCGAACGGCGTCGGCGAGAACTTCGCGCCCACGCGTCCGATCTCGACGTCTACCTGATCCAGCATCTCCTCGTACACCGTCGCCGCGATCTCGGCGCCGACGCCGCCCTGCCGCACCGCCTGGTGCGCGACGACCATCGCCTTCGTCTTGGAAAAGGACCGGAGAACCGTCTCCTTGTCCCACGGCGAGACCGTGCGCAGGTCGACGACCTCTGCCTGGACCCCGTCCTCCTCCTGGAGCTGCTCTGCCGCCTGCAGCGCCATGCGCGTCATGCCTGCCCATGCGACGATCGTGATGTCGCTGCCCTCGCGCGCCACCTTGGCAACGCCGATCGGCTCCACCACGTCCTCCTCCGGCTCGGGCACGTCGCCGCGCACGTTGTAGAGGCCGTTGTACTCGAAGAAGATGACCGGGTTGTCGGAGCGGATCGCCGCCTTGAGGAGAGCCTTGCCATCCGCCGGATTGGACGGCATGACGATCTGCAGGCCCGGCACATGCGCGAACCACGCCTCAAGCATCTGGGCGTGCTGCGCCGCACTCGCCCGACCCGGTCCGCCCTGGCAGCGGATCACCAGGGGGACGGACACCTGACCGCCGGACATGAAGCGGATCTTGGCCGCCTGGTTGACGAGTTGGTCCATCGAGATGCCGAGGAAGTCCATATACATGATCTCTGCGACGGGGCGCAGGCCGGTGATCGCGGCGCCGACCGCCGCTCCGACGATCGCCGCCTCGGAGATCGGCGTGTTGCGCACCCGCAAAGGGCCGAACTCCGTCGACAGACCCAAGGTCACCTTGTACGAACCGCCCATCGGATCGGCGATGTCCTCACCGAAGACGACCACGCGATCGTCGCGCCGCATCTCCTCGAAGAGAGCCTCCCGCAGCGCTTCGCGCATCAGGATCTGCCTCACGCTTGCGCCACTCCTTCCGGTGCGTAGACGTCCTGTGTCGCCGTCGAAGGATCGGGCTTCGGCCCCTCGGCGCCGCGCTCCGCCGCGCTGTCCATTTCCTGGACCACCTCGGCCTCGAGCGCGTCGAGCTCGCCTGCCTTCACGCCGTGCGACTCCAGCCATGTGCGCACGCGCGGTACGGGGTCCTTCAGCTTCCACTCCTCGACTTCTTCCTTGCTGCGGTACACGCCGGGATCGCCGACGAAGTGCCCGGACCAGCGGAAGGTCTGGCACTCCAGCAGCGTCGGGCCTTCGCCGGCGCGCGCCCGTTCGATGGCTGTCTTCGCCGCGTCGTAGACGGCGAAGAGGTCATTGCCGTCGACCATCACACCGGGGATGCCGTAGGCCGCTGCACGCTCGGCGATGCCGACGCGGCTCGCGTACGCCTGCGGAACCGATTCCGCGTAGAAGTTGTTCTCGCAGACGAACACGACCGGAAGCGACCAGATCGCGGCGAGGTTCATCCCTTCATGGAAGGCGCCGCTATTGACCGCGCCGTCGCCGAAGTAGCTGACCGCCACCTGCTGCGTCTGCCGCACTTGAAAGGACAGTCCTGCGCCTGCCGCGATCGGCACGCCGGCGCCGACGATGCCGTTCGCTCCGACGATGCCCAGTGAGAAGTCCATGATGTGCATCGAGCCGCCGCGCCCGCGGTTGTAGCCCGTGGTGCGCGCGTATAGCTCGGCGAACATGCGCACCGGGTCCATCCCCTTGGCGAGCACGTGTCCGTGTCCACGGTGGTTGCTGGTGATGTAGTCGTCCTTGTTGAGATGCGCCGACACGCCGACGGGAACTGCTTCCTGGCCGACGGATGAGTGCAGGAATCCCGGCAGTACGCCTTGCTCGTAGAGCTTGGTCGCCTTGCCCTCGAAGCCGCGGATGCGCAGCATGTCGCGGTACAGCGGCAGCACCTTGTCCGCCTTGATCGTCGCCAATTTTCCCACCTCCGTCAGAAGAGGATCCAACCCAGGCGTCCCTCGAGCCGCTCGGCAACGTCTTGCAAGAGGCGAGCGCCGGCTGCGCCGTCTGCCAAGCGGTGGTCCACCGAGAGCGTCATGCTGAGCATCGGTCGGATGACCACCTGCCCCTCCAAGGCGACCGGCGTCTCGCGGATGCGGCCGACGGCGACGATCGCCGCCTCGCCCGGGTTCACGATTGCGTTGAACTGATCGACCCCGAAGGGTCCCAGGTTGGAGACGGTGAACGTGCCGCCGCCGAGGTCCTGGGCGCCCAGGCGGTTGTCGAGCGCCCTGCGCGTCAGTTCCGCGCGGCCCGCCGCGATCTGCGGCAGAGTAAGCTTCTCTGCGCCGCGCAGCACCGGCACCACGAGGCCGTCCTCGACCGCCACCGCGATCCCCATGTCGACGGTCTGGGAAGAAGCGGCCGCTCCGCTCGCGTCCGTCCGTACATTGAGCGATGGGTGGAGCGGCAGTGCCCTTGCGAACGCTTGAATGACGAAGTCGATGAAGGACAGTTTCTGGTCCGGTGCGGCCGACGCAAGCGTAGCGCGCAGCTGCGCGACGTGGCTCATGTCGACATGCCGCGTGATCGCGAACTGGGGCTGCTCGCGCCAGCTCTTGAGCATCGCTGCCGCGATCGAGGCGCGCATGCGGCTCGATCCAACCCGTCCGGCGGCTGCCGGGACGGGGGCCTGCACTGCGGGTGCAGCGCTGCGCGACCCGACGAAGCGTTCGTAGTCCTGCAGCAGGATGCGTCCTCCCGGCCCGCTGCCCGGGATCGCCGCAAGGTCGACCCCTTCCTTGCGAGCGCGAATACGCACCGCGGGTGACGCTCTCACGACATCGGCGGTGCGTTGCGACAGCTCCAAGACCTTGGCGGCGAGCGCCGAGGCATGCGGCTGCTGATTCTCTTGTGCGGCCGGCGGTATCTCGGCGGTCGGCTGCGCAGCCGCACCGCCGGAACCCAACGGTTCGTCGGCCGTCTCGGTGAAGACAGCGATCGGTGCGGCGATGGGCACGTCGACGTTCTCCTCGACGATCAGGCGCCGCAAAAAGCCCGTGATCGGCGCCGCCACTTCGACGACCGCCTTGTCGGTCTCCATCTCGGCGACCGGTTCCCCTTCGGCGACCGCGTCGCCCGGTTTCTTGAGCCAGTTGACAATTCGGCCCTCATCCATGGTCAGCGTCGTGCGGGGCAGCTGAAGGATGATTTCGGCCATCTACACCGCACCTCCAGACGGGTGGAGCATCACGCGGATCGCCGAACCCTTCCGTTCAAAGAAGGTCGACCATGCCGCTTCAAACTCCCGAAGCGGAAAGTGATGGGTGATCAGGGGACGCACGTCCACCATCCCCGACCGGATCAGTTCGAGTCCTCTGCGCGACACCCAGCGCGGGTTCGCCAGCGATCCGCGCACGTCCAGATTGCCACGTACGATCGTCGCCAACTCGATCTGCAGCGTTGTTCCGATTCCTGTCGAGCCGCCGAGAACGACGCGTCCGCCGCGCCGGCAGGCTGCGAGCGCCAGTTGGGCCGCGTCCGCCGTTCCGGCGAATTCGATCACGACGTCTGCCGGTCCGCCGAGCGCCTGGCGCACCGCCGCCGCCGCATCGCCTTCCTTGGCGACGTCGACGGTTGCATCGGCGCCCATTTGCAGCCCGAGCGCGAGACGATCGGCGCGGGTGCCGGCGATCGCCGTACGCCCGGCCTGCAGGCTCGCGATGCGCAGCGCAAGGAGGCCGATCGCGCCTGGACCGATCACGAGAACGCGTTCCCCTGGCCGGATCTCGGCCCGTTCGACCGCCCAGAGCGCGATGCCGACGTTATCCGTGAACGCGCCTTCGTCGTAGCTCACGCCGTCCGGCAGGATGTGCATCGCCCTGCGCGGCACGACGGCGTATTCCGCAAGTCCGCCCGGAATCGTGAAGCCGACGTGCGCGTGGCCCTCGCTGCGGTTTCCGTAATGCTCACAGAGGTTGTACATGCCTTCCAGGCAGCGCTGGCAGTGACCGCAGCCCACGTGGACTTCGATGCCCACCCGGGTACCGGGCGCGAGGTCCCCCACGCCCGGCCCGACCTCGACTACCTCTCCGGACCACTCGTGGCCCGGGATGTGCGGGTAGCGCACTCCGGGGAACTTGCCGGTCAGGATCTTCATGTCCGTCGCGCAGATAGTGGTGGACCAGACGCGAACCAGCGCCTCCCCAGGCCCCGGCGACGGCACCGGGACGTCACGAAGCTCGACCCGGTTCACTTCCGGGAACGTGACCGCAAGTATCTCCGCCACTTCCTCTCGAAGGGTGGGAATGCGCGGGGTCTTCGGTGCTACGGGTGGACGATGACCTTGAGGGCGCCGTCGACCCGGTTCTTGAAGATCTCGTAGGCCTCTTCGAAGTCGGCGAGATCGAAGCGATGGGTGATCATGGCACCCGCGTTGAGCCTGCCGGCAGCCATCAGGGGGATGGCTTCCTCGCAGGTGCCGCGGTTCGCGCGCAGTCCGTGCAGGTCGATCTCTTGCAGCACGATCTTCTGCATCGGCAGTTCGACGGCTTCGTGCGGGACGCCGGTGAAGACCACGTGGCCGCCCTTGCGCACGACGCCGACCGCCTGCTGGATGCTGTCTTTCGTGCCGCCGCAGTCGATCGCGACATCGGCCCCGCGGCCGCCCGTCAGCTCGAAGACGCGCTTCACCGGATCCTCGTTCTTGTAGTCGACAACCGCGTCGCCGTAGGGACGCGAACGCTCCAGGCGCTCTCCGGATCCAGTCAGGATGCAGCGCGCCGCGCCGAGCGCGTATGCGCACTGGGCGACGAGGATGCCCATCGGGCCCGCTCCGACGACGGCGACCGTGTCGCCTGCGTTGATCTGGCCGCGCTTCGCGGACCAGAGCGCGATGCTCGTCGTGTCGACGAGCGCTCCCTCGTCGTAGCTCATCTCGTCCGGAATCGGGTGGACGCTGCGGATCGAGTGGACGACGTAGGTCGCGTACGATCCTTGGGTGTAGTGGCCGTACTGTCGGTGGCCGAGTTCCGCATTTCCGTAGTTCTCACAGAGGTTGTACCGCCCTGTGCGGCACATGCGGCAGTAGCCGCAGCCCGCGTGGGACGTCCCCGCGACGCGCACGCCCGGCCGGTAGCCGAAGGCAAGCGCCTTCGGCCCCGCGGCGACCACTTCGCCGGCCCATTCGTGACCAGGGATGAAGGGATAGGCACGCGGCCACTGGCCCGGGTGCTTGCCCTCGATGATGTGGACGTCGGTGCCACAGATGGCGACCGCGTACACCCGGCAGAGGACTTCGTCGTCCCCGGGCGTCGGGGTCTCGATCGACGTGTCAATGTGGTATTTGTTTGGCGCGTCGAGCACCAGGGCACGCATCGTCTCCGGAATCGTCAACATCAACAACTCCTAGCGCGGTGATCGGGCAGGACCGCGATGGTCTCAGTCCTCGGCAAACGCGACCAGGCGGCAAATCGAAGCGTCGCCGCGGTGGAACTTCCAGGGGAAGGCGCCGACCGTCAGACGCTGGTTCACGACCTTGTCGATGTCGCCGCCGATGTTGTCGATGTGCATCATGTTGGTGTTCAGCATCCTGCGGTGGGCCTGCAGGAAGTACTTCTCCGGCAGCATCTCCTCGATGGACTTGCCGAACTTCTCCTCCATCTCGCGCACGAGGTCCGGACGGTAGCCGCGGATCGCGGTCCAGAACGGGTGCTCCAGCGACGGCGCGTCCGATCCGACCCAGCGCAGCTTCTTGGAGATCAGGTAGTCCGTGAGGTCCAGCGAGGGTCCCGGGCACTTGCAGAAGTAGCGGACCTCGTCCGACTGCTTGCCTTCCCAGTTGTACCGGTGCCAGTTGTAGTAGATGATCACCGCGTCGCCCGGCTGGATCTCCGGCGCGTTCTTCTCGGCCTTCTCGAACATCTCGCGCGTGAGGATCGTGTAGTCCTCGACCTGGTCGCTGACGTCGACGATGACGGTCGGTCCGAAGAGGGCCTCCAATGGCACCTCGTGCATATACCAACCGGTCGGGTTGTTGTGCTGCGGGGCATCCACGTGCGTGCCGGAATGCATGTTGGTTTCAATGATCGTGCTGTACACACCATCACGGTGGTGGCTGTGGAAGTTGCGCACGCTGTTCGAGGGGAAGTACGGCCACGTGGGGGTCTGCACGCTCCACGTCTGGGTCAGGTCAATTAGACGCAACGGCTCCTCACTCCAGTCAAACGATTTACCTCGCCGAATACGAGAAGCTCCTGGTCGATTCCTGCCTAGTCGGCAACAGATTTCTAACGTTCCGGTGGCACTGTGGAATTTCGCACTACGAGCTCTGTGTCAAGCACGATCGGCGTACCCGGCGTGGCGCGGCCTTCCAAGAGGTCCAGCAGCCTGCGCGCGGACGCCATTCCCATCTCGAGCAGCGGCACGCGCACCGTCGTCAGACTGGGCGTCACCATGCCGCAGAACGGCACGTCGTTGAAGCCGATGATCGACAGTTGCTCCGGAACGCGCACACCGAGCCTGCGGCAGGCTTCGAGCGCGCCAAGCGCGGTCAGGTCGTTGGCGGCCATCAGCGCGGTCGGCGGGTCAGGCAGCTGCCACAGGCGCTCGATCGCCCGCGCACCCGAGGCCTCCTTGAAGTCGCCTTCGACGACATACTCGTCGCGATACTCGATCTGCGCCGAAAGCAGGCCTTCGCGGTAGCCGCGTAGCCGGGAGAGGCCCGTTTCGGTGTAGAGCGGACCCGAGACATGCGCGATGCGCCGGTGGCCTAGCCCGATCAGGTATTCGACGGCGCCGCGCGTCGCTACGCGGTCGTTCACGATGACATAGTTCGATGTGCCGGAATGCGCACGGTTGACCAGAACGAACGGTACGCCAAGACGGCTGAGTTCCTCGACCGTCTCGTCCTGGCTGAACGCCGTCGCCAGCATCAGGCCTTCCACGACGTTGGATCGCAGGAGTTCTACGTAGGATCGCTCCTTCTCCGCGTCCTCGTCGGTGTTGCCCAGCAGCAGGCGGAATCCGGCCTCGCTGAACACGCGCTCCGCTCCGAGGATCAACTGCGGGAAGAACGGGTTCGCGATGTCCGGGACGAGCAGCCCGATCATCTGGCTGCGCTGTCTGCGAAGGCCGCGGGCCATGGCGTTTGGCACGTACTGCATCTGTTCGACCGCATCGAGGATGCGTTGGCGCGTCTCATCCTTGACGACGAGCGTTGCGTCGCCATTCAGCACGCGAGACACGGTGGACGGGTCCACACCCGCCACCTGCGCCAGGTCGTGCAATGTCACGCGCCGACGCCGCAGCTGCGGACTTACTTCTTCCTTGTTGCCAGCCGATGCAGTCACCTTCCGTCTGTGCTGTCTAGCGTCAAACGAACATGCCGTCTTCCCAGTGCTTGAGCCGGATCACCCGATCGGAGAAGCGGATGAGGTTGTCGAGCGCCTCTCCCTCGAGCGTGTCGCGCAGCTTGCCTAGGCCGTTCGCCTGCATGCTCAGCGCAATGCGCAGTTCCTCGTCGTCCCCACCCAACTCGCTGAGCACCCGATCGTAGGCGTCGATCTCTTCCATCAGCGCGTCGTACGCCTGCTCGATCGCCTTGACCTGGGTCTTGCACCGGTCATAGATCGCACCCATCAGTCCCCACCTCCGACGACGCGCGGCATCCTCCGCCAGCGGAACGGCAGTTCCACGATTGTTCCTGGCTCCTTCGCCGTCTCGATCAGTTGGAGCGCCGCTTGCGTGATCGCTTCGTGCTGGTGCGGCTGACCCACCTCGCCGAGCGGCTGTCCCGTCGGAAACCGCAGGTAGGCTGCACGCGGCACGCCAACGTACGCCGTGATCTCGGGCCGCACCGAGACGGACACCGTTGCGATGCCCGCCGCCTCAAGCGCGTTCTGTACCAGCCCGACGGACTGGTGGCACATCGGTCAGCCCGGGGTCAGCAGCGCAGCGTCGACGCCATCCGCCGCCAGGCGGCGCGCGATCTCTGGCGCGGTCTCCTCGACGATCGGGGTTCCGTTGGGGACAAACCCCATCATGCCGTAGTGTGTCTTCGCCGCCGCACCGACCACTCCTCGTGCGACGAGGGTGCGAAGGGTGCGGATCGGGAACACGCAGTCGATGTCCCGCTGCGGCGCTTCGGTGTCGTAATGGGAGTGCGATACGCCGATCGCCTGCGCGGGTGCGTCACCCGGTATCTCCCGGAAGCTCCAGTCGCCATGCGGATTCAGGAGGTCATACGCTGGCTGCGACTTGAGATGAATGCCGGCCGTGCAGACGAGCGCCACGGTCGATTCGGAGAGCGGCTTGCCAAGATTCGTCCAAGCAACTGAGGCATTCCTGGTAAATTGAAATTCCGCGTGCATCTCCGTAACCAGAGCGATCCACCGCTGATGCTTTCGGTTGAGTTCCTCCGGATCCAGGAGCAACACATCACCGCCTTCCTGCTCTGGGCAAACGTTTTTCTCCTCGCGATGGACTTCTCCTTCTGCTGGGCGCGATGCGGTCAAAGGAAAGTTCTCGCCTGCTCCGGTCCCTATGTGCCGCAACCACTCCAAGGCCGACGACGAAGGCGGCCCGCACGGCGTGAGAATCGCGCATTTAGCAGACCTTCATCAAGTTTGCAGGTACGCGGCAGCAAAGCGCCAACTTCTAAACTAAAACTAAGTATCTTCTGCGACACTGGCTAGGTCTACGTGGTGAGCGTTCTATCTGCTTGCCGGTTCGCGGCGTGCCGCGGCCTCGATCGCAGCAACGAATTGAAGGTCACGTGGAGGGTGCCGATGAGCGGAGTCACCGTTTGGTTTACAGGACTGTCAGCGGCGGGGAAGACGACCATCTCCAGGCGGGTAGCGGATCTCTTGGAGGAGCGTGGCGTTCCGGTGGAGCGCCTGGACGGAGACGTGGTGCGGCAGAGCCTGACGCGGGATCTCGGCTTCTCGTCCGACGATCGGCGCAGGAACATCGAGCGCGTGACCTTCGTCGCGAAGGTTCTCACCCGAAACGACGTGGTCTGCCTTGCCGCTTTCATCTCCCCGCTCGAAGAACTGCGTTCCTATGCGCGCCGCGAGATCGGCGAATTCCTCGAGGTCTACGTCACGGCTCCGCTGAGTGTCCTCGTAGAGCGTGACACGAAGGGCCTCTACCGTAAGGCGATGCAGGGCGAGATCCAAGACTTCACCGGGGTGAACGCCCCCTTTGAGGAGCCCGTGCACCCGGATCTTGTGCTGCAGACCGATGTGCTGTCGGTTGAGGAATGCGCGCAGTCCGTCATCGACCTGCTCCTGCGCAGCGGGTACCTGGAAGCGTCCGGCCCGGAACGCGTGGCAGCGGCGCCGAGGACTGCAGCAGGAACCCTGGCCGCCAGGGAGGAGACGTCGGCGTACGGCGGCAGGCTCGTCGACCGCCAACTGGCTGGCGGCGCACTTCAAGATGCACTCGCGCGCGCGCAGTCCCTGCCCAAGGTGCCGTTGGACGAGCGCAGCTACTGGGACCTCGGCTTGCTCGGCATTGGCGCGCTCAGTCCGCTCGAAGGGTTCATGCTGCGCAAGGACTACGAGACCGTCATCGAGTCCATGCGGCTCACCGACGGGCTGCTCTGGCCGCTCCCGGTAACGCTCTCGGTCGGCCCCGAACACAGCGCGCTGCGAGAGGACGCCGAGGTCGCGCTGACGGACCACAGCGGTCGCATCGTCGGCCTGATGCGCGTGCACGACCGCTATGCGCGCGATAAGCGCAAGGAAGCCTCCCTTGTCTACGGGACGACGGATGAGGCACATCCTGGCGTCGCGCAGCTCTACGGGCAAGCAGACACCGCACTGGGCGGCCCTGTCTGGCTGCTAGATCATCCGGCGGCGCAGGGCGGCGGTCTCGCACTCACGCCGCGCGACATGCGCGCCGCCATCGCCGCGCGCGGCTGGCACAGCATCGTCGCCTTCCAAACCCGCAACCCGTTGCACCGCGCCCATGAGTACATGATCAAGGTGGCGCTCGAGACCTTGGACGGCTCCATCCTGCATCCCCTCGTCGGTGCGACGAAATCTGACGACGTGCCGGCAAAGACGCGGATGGAGAGCTACAAGGTGCTGCTCGAGCACTACTTCCCCGCCAGCCGCATCCTGCTCTCCGGCTTCCCTGCCGCAATGCGCTATGCGGGCCCGCGCGAAGCGGTCTTCCACGCCATCGCGCGCCGCAACTACGGCTGCACCCACTTCATCGTCGGGCGCGACCACGCTGGCGTCGGCAGCTATTACGGCACCTACGCCGCTCAGGAACTGGTGAGCTCGCTGCAAGACGAGATCGGCATCCGCGTACTGCCGTTCGAGAACGCCTTCTACTGCCGGGCTTGTGCCAGCATGGCCACGGAGAAGACCTGCCCGCACAGCCCCGAGGAACGCGTCACGCTCAGCGGCACGCGTGTCCGCGGCATGCTGCAGCAGGACGAACTGCCACCCCCGGAGTTCATGCGGCCCGAGGTCGCCAAGGTCCTTGCGCAGGGCTATCGGCTCACGCGCGACTGAAACGCGAAAGGCAGGGAACGCATTGCCGACCGGCTTCACAGGTGATTTGCGATGAGACCAAACTTCCTGATCATCGGTGCACCGCGCAGCGGCACAACGGCTCTCTACGAAGGGCTGGCGCAGCACCCAGAGATCTTCATGAGTCCGCGCAAGGAGCCGTGGTTCGCTGGGTTCACCGGCGACCCCGGTCCTTGGATGGGGCCGCGCGATGCCCAGCCGGTCATCGGATGGGCAGACTACGAGCGACTTTTCGAAGGCGCCGGGGACGCGAATGCGGTCGGCGAGGCTTCCACACTGTACCTCGCCTCTCCGGAGGCGCCGCAACGAATCAAGGATAGCCTGCCGAACGTGCGACTGATTGCCATCCTGCGCAATCCGGTCGACCGCGCCTACTCCAACTTCCTTGAGCACGTGCAGGAAGGGCGGGAGAGCGAACTGAACTTTGCCCGCGCCATCGCGGCGGAACCAGAGCGGCGCCGCCGCGGCTGGGCGCCTTCCTGGGCCTACACTGGCCTCGGATTCTACGGAGCGCAGCTCAACCGCTACTTCGCGCAGTTCCCCCGCGACCGCATGCTGGTGCTGCTGCACGACGACCTGAAGCAAGACAGGGACGCCCTCTTCCGCCACATCTTCGATTTCCTCAGCGTGGATTCGGGCGTTGTTCCCGCCTTGCCGCCGCGCACCAACGAGAACTCCGGCTTCCCCAGAAGCCGCCTCCTGCACGCCATCCTGACGCGGCCAAACCCGCTGCGAAGCGCACTACGCAGCGTACTCGACGAAAGACAGCGCAAGGTGGTCCGCGCCTGGCTGCTGCGTCGCACCCTCGATAGGCCGCAGCTCGAGCGCGCCCTGCGCACCGAACTCATCGAACTCTTCCGTGCCGACATCTTGCGTACGGGCGAGCTTGTCGGGCGCGACCTGAGCGCCTGGCTCACCGTCTAGCCATCGCCTCGAATCCCTGGGCGCCCGGCACATCTCTTGTGCCGGGCGCCTAAACCTTCACGGTCCGTCCGCTCTGTGTTACGCTCCGTTTTACCGACTGGGCCCTGGGGAGACGGCTCCACCAACCGGCCGAAGGACATCCTCTCTACTAGATGCGGGCACGCAACCCACTCGCCGATGGTTCCCTGACTGCGCGTGATCCGCCAAAGAGGAGTGGACTACGTGCGCAACACAAGGCAGAGCAAGCGACGGATCATCACCATCGCATCTACCCTGGCAGCGCTCGGGCTGATCGGCTTGACTGCGAAAGCACCGGTCCTGGCGGACTCGCTCCCGCTGCCAAACCCCGGCATGATCTGGATGATCTCCTCGACGTCCCTCGACCGCCTCGCCTCTCAGCCGGGCGCCCGCACCCTCGTCCACCGCTTCTTCGGCTCCGCGCAGCACTCCATCCTCGTCGATGGGCCGGGCGCCAGCATGGCGCCGCTCTCAGCGACCCGCTCGGTGTCGTTCGCGAGCTACGGCGCCCTGCGCTCCCACCTAGAGAACCGCAGTGCGGCAAAGCGCTCGCACGTCGTCGTGCTGGATCTTGAAAGCTGGCCTCAGACACCGCGCCAGGAGCAGCGGCGTCCCGCCCTCTACTATCGCATGGCAGGAGGGCTCGCCCGTCGGCGCGGACTGACCCTGATCGCGACGCCGTCGCCGAACCTGCTTCCCTCCGCGCCGGGACAGAGTGAACCCATCTATGTTCGGTATCTCGATAGCGGCCTGATCGGCCAAATCGCGGCCTACGCCGACGTGTTCGAAGTGCAGGCGCAGGGACTCGAACGCTCAACCGCCCTGTACGCCCAGTTCGTCGCAGCTGCCGCCGACCAGGCGCGCGACGCGAATCCGCACGTCGCTGTGATCGCGGGTCTCAGCACGAATCCGGGCGGCCGTGCTGTCGCAGCCGCACAGCTCTACCGTGACGTCGTCGCGGCGCAGCCGTACGTCGACGGATTCTGGCTGAACATCCCCAAGCGAGGAAAGGCCTGTCCACGCTGCGGGGTGCCTCGGCCGAAGGCGGCCGTTGAACTCCTGCGCCATTTGGAGCATGAAAAGGTCTTCGCCCCGGGTGCACCGATCTCTACGCTGCCGAGCTGATCAGGCTCCTTGAGCCCGCATGGGCCAGGCCCGACCTGCGCCCATAAGTCCGTCCCGCCCTGCTAGCGCCCCGGCTCTGCCGGGGCGCTCGTGCTCCCTATCGCCTGCGTTGCAGTGCCGCGCACCAGCGCAATCAGCCTGGGCCCGAAGGCCTCCTTGTCGCTGGGCAGCAGCACGACCCCCAGGAAGTACGGGAGGATCATAAAGAGGCTGTAGTAGTAGCGCACAGACTGGCCCTGAATCGCAAGCGCGAGCCCAAGGACCTGGAATACCCAGGGGATCGCGGTGAACAACACGCCGGCTCCACGCCTGATCGCCCCCGCGATCGTCAGGGCGAAGAGCAGCCACATCACCCAGAAGGGCCGCCAGATCCAGAGCACGTACTGCATCGTCCAGTTGTCGATGCTGCGCATGGTGTCGAGCAGCGGCTGGGCAAGGCTATGCGTCTTCAATCCGAGTCTGTTCGGCGAGATCCGCAAAGGACTGAGCGCGATGCGGTAACTCCCTGTGGGACGCAGGACCAGCGCATTCTCCGATAGCCGCTCACCAAGATATGAGCCCGGATACTTCTCCCCGATCTGTGTCCAGATGTGCAGGAACTGGGAAAAGTGCTGGTCGATCGGCGTCTCGTTGTACGACGGGTTGTAGCGCGGCGAGACCAGGAACTGCGGGGTGTAGGGATTGTATTTTTTCACCCAGTCCTTGATCGGCATGATCCGCTCGAGGTACTGCACATCCGCGCTGGAGATGCCGTGCGTACCGTGCTGGGTGATCGCGGCGCTGATCTGGTGGATCATCGCCTCGCTCGCGAACGCCTTGGAGTACGGCTGTACGCCGAGTGCGGGGTAGATCAGGTACTGAAAGGCGAGAAAGCCCGCGACGACGCCGGCAGTGATCCAACTGACCGTCCGACGGTAGCGGCGCAGGACGACCCAGGCCCCTACGAGCACGCCGAACACGACGCTGAGTCCGTTGTGCGCAAAGAGCGGCAGCAGTACGAGGGCCGCCCCGAGTGCCCAAGCGCGTACCCGAGCGTCAAGCCATGCGCCCTTCGTGACGTACATCTCGTACATTGCGTGGGTCACCCAGAGTACGATCAGCGAGTAGAGGATGTCATGCCAGAGCGTTACCGTGAAGGTGCCGAAGATCGGCAGCGCGAGGTAGACGGCAAGGCCAAAGAGAAGCACGGTGCGGGCGACGCCGCTGCGGTGCAGGTAGGAGAACAACAGCCCGACAGATATGGCGCTGATCAGGACCTGGAGCAGGCTGACGCCTCCCGGGCTGTGCCAGAGGCCTATCGTCAGCCAGATGAACAGCGTGTAGATCGCCGGGCTGTAGTCGCTGAGGTGGAAGGAAAGCGCCTGCGTCCACTCGCTGATCGAATCGGGCGACATGATGCCTGGGTAGTACCCGAGCCAGTAGGTCGCCCAGACGAGCAGCAGCGCCGCCGTGGTCGCAAGGAAGACGCTGTGGCGCCGAATCCAGGAGAGTACGCCTTCGCTGGGCGCATCCGACGGCTGGGGCTGGGAGACAGCTTCCAGCCACGCGGTCAGTACGAGCCCCGCATATGCGTAGAACGCCCAGGCCACCTGTGCGTGCAAGAGCAAAAGGAGTCCTGCAATCACGGCTGCGGCGTTCCACCAGAGCGCAAAAGCGGCAGATGTGACCGTTGCCTTGAACGCTTTCATCAGCCAAAGGGCCGCCGAGGCGGTGACGACGATCACTGCGCCGATCAGGGTCAAAAGCGTCGGTGTGGCTGGCGTCGTTCCGACCGCCAACAGTACGACAAAGAGAGCACCAATCAAAATGGCCGCGCTATGCGTGCGGTGGTTGGGTTGCAAGCCGTATTTGCGAATGTCGGTTACACGTCCCTTGTGGGGCAAGTTCGCACGGTGTGCACCGCAGTAAGGCTGTCGCGGCGACGCTCAGTGCCGCCACTGCGCAAGTATATTTTGCGTGCCTTAGAGCGTCTTAAGAATATCCTTATAATTCGTCGTTGCATCCTATTCTCTGGCAACCTTGTCCAATGCGAAGCGCACGGACGCGTTGGGAGCGTACCCGTGGGAGTGCTTTGGAACGGCCTAAGGGCACCCACAGCCGCACCACCGTGCGCAAAATGGGCCCTTCGGATACAGCTGTCTAATAGCCTACGGTCAGATCTGATGCGCTAATCACGAGACCGAACGGCATTCTTGAAGGAATTGCAAACGGAGGACGCTCGGTGCAGTCGGAAACGGCATCGGCTCGAAGGCGCAGGCACATCACGTTGCAGTGCTGTTCGATGCATCGCGCACCGCCTCAATGATCGCAGCCACCGCCTCGTCCACCCGGTCGCGGTGGCTGCGGTGCGCCAAAATCGCGAGCCGCAGCGTGAACCGTCCCTCCACGACCGTGCTGGAAAGGAAGACGCGGCGTCCCGCATTGACGCGCTCAAGCACGTTGCGGCCAAGGGCGTCTGCTCTCTCCCCGTCCTGCGCCTTCACGCGCAGCGCGACGATGCTCAGCTGCGGCTCCCAAGGGAGGTCCAGCAGCGGCTCCGCGGCGAGGCGCCGGTAGGCGTGCTGCGCCAGGTCGATCTTCTCATCGAGGGCAGCGCGGAAGGCGGCAACCCCGTAGAGGTGCAAAGGCAGCCAAACGCGCAGGCCGCGCACCTCCCGCGTCAGTTCCGGGCCAAGGTCTGCAAAGTCCGGCACCTCCTGATCCGGGAGATCCTGCAGGTACTCGCCGGAAGCGGCGTGGGCGGCGCGCAGCGTCCGGAGTTCGCGCACGATTAGCGCGCCTGTCCCATAGGGCATGAACAGTCCCTTGTGCGGATCGAGCGTCACAGAGTCTGCGCGTTCGATGCCCCGAAGGCGCTCGCGACCGCGCTCCGTCAGGCAAAAGAGCCCACCGTAGGCACCATCGACGTGATACCAGAGTCCCTCCCGCGCGGCAAGGTCGGCCAGCTCCGACAAGGGATCAATCGCTCCGGTGTTGGTCGTGCCTGCCGACCCCACGAGCAGGAAGGGCCGCAAGCCGGCCGCACGGTCCGCCGCGATCATCCTCGCAGCCGCCTGCACGTCCATGCGCCGCTCGCTGCTGGCGGGGACGATGCGCAAGCTACGCTGGGGAAGGCCCGCAAGGCGGGCGGCCTTGCCCACCGAATGGTGCGCCTCGCGCGTCATGTAGAGCGCGCCCGCAGCGATGTCCTCCCCGAGGCGCTGCTCGCGCGCCGCCACAAGGGCGGTAAAGTTTGCCGTGGAACCTCCGGAGACGAGGATTCCACCCGCACCCGCAGGAAACCCCGCCACATCGCACAGCCAGCGCACGACGCTGTATTCCAGTGCCGCCATGCCGGGCGCCACTGCCGAAAGACCGATGTAGCGGTTGGTCGCCCGCGCATAGAGATCCGCGACGGCAGCAGCGAACAGTCCCCCGCCAGGAGTGTACGCGAGATAGCTCGGACCGGCCGACTCCACCGCCGTGTCGGCGGCTTCCTCCATGCGCGCGAGCACATCGCCAAGGGGTGTCGGCTCCTCAGCCGGCGGAGCGAGCAGCCGCCTCTGCAGCGCGCGGATCTCCTCGGGCTGGACGCCGGCCGGACTCGCCGGACGCTCCGGCAGCTGCTCCACGAAGTCGATCGCCCGGCGCAGCACAGCGTCTGCGAGCGCCTGCATCTCGCTGCGATCCGGTTCCAGTGGGTAACGCAACGGCAAGCCCTCCGCACACCATGTTCCCTTCGTCATGTTCGACAGCTTGCCTACCACCCCTGCGGTCCAAGATGCACTGCGGTCCGCGCGCTTGCGCACGCGGACCGCCGGCAACAAGGCTAGGCGGACGGCGGGCTTGCGGCCGAGTCGCTTGCAGCACTGCACGCCGTCTTCTGGCCGCAGAAGCTGCGCTACCTCCTGGTGCTCCTCCTGCCGCTCGCGGGACTCCCGCTGCTCGTGCCCCAGCGACTTCCGGCAATCGCCGCTGCGATCAGCGTCAACCTGCTCGCCGCCGATACCGTCCTCTCCTCCGGCGGCCTGCAGTATAACGGCTTCGCCTGGCCGTTTCTCCTCCTGGCGGCCGCCGAAGGGCTAGTAGTCGTCTCGGCATCGCAGCTCCGCCTTCGCTGGCTCCCCTCCGCCGCTCTCATGCTGGGGGCACTCTTCGGTCAAGCGGCCGCGGGGTGCCGCTTGCCGTGTTCGCACGAGCCGCGGCTGCCGCGCCGCGACTCCTCCCCGCGATTGAGGTCACCCAGCGCGCGGTGCCGTCGGGGTCCACCAGGACCACCAATGCCTCTGGCGCCTACCTCTCGCCGCAACCCGGGGTACACACCTTGGATCTGCGCAGCTTCGGGGACTACCTCGGGCTCTTGCCGCAGCTCGTCGGCTACCATGCCATCGTCTTGACCCGCTCCGACCTGCATTACAGCGTCGGCGGCGCAGGCGCACTCGCCGCGCTCTTGCGCCGCGCCGGCTACCGGACGCGCGCCCAGAACGCCTTCGCCCTGGTGCTCGTCCCGGGCCCCGCTGGCCTCAGGAGACCGCATCTCGCTATAGGAAACTGGGCAACCGCACGCGTCCGATGGCGGCAGAGCGGTATAGGGACCAGGGCTGTACTCCATGCTCCGTCAGAACTAGTGGAGATTGCGGTGCGCACGGGCCAAGGCGGACACGGGACTGTCTGCGTCAACCAAGGTGCGGCCTACGTCTGCGAGAGCGAGCAGGTCCTTGGCGCCATATCGGCCCACCGGCTTGTCTTCCGGTCGGCGGGCACGGCACTGCTTCTATCCGTGTACGTCGATGCGGGGACTCCCCTGCCGCATGTCCTCTCCCGCAGCGTGCGCTACCGCAGCATCCGCTACGTTTGGCCCACAAAAAGCTGCGCTAGCCGAGCATTCCGCGCACGCGGCGCTTGCCGCGTCGGACGTCGGCGCCCTTCGGGACCACGGAGATCGTGCCGTCCGTCTCCAGCACCGCCAGCGCGACCTCCGAGACGCGCTCGATTCCGTGCTCTCGCATCGCCATCTCGCAGTCCTCCGACTCCAAGCCTTCACGGCGCAGGGCTGCGGCGATCCAGTGCCCGTCGCGCGCCAGTACGGTGGCGCTGCCATCGGTGAGGCGCCGCAACGCCGTGCTGCGGTGGCGCAGCCGCGCGATGCCGAGGTTCACGGCGAAGAGGGTGATGGTAATGATCAGCCCGCCGGTCACCGACGTATCGGGTCCGGTCATGGCGGGCTGCACAGCGTTTGCAACGAGCAGGACCATCACAAGGTCGAACAGGGTGAACTGCCCGACCTCACGCTTGCCGAAGGCACGCAGGCCGATCAGCAGCGCGAGGTAGAGTATCACTGATCGCACCACGAGCTGCCATGCGGGGATGGCCAAGTGCCACATCGTCTCACCTCAGGGGCGCCGCGCGCGGCAGATTTTGGCTCTATTGTACCGCGCGGCGACACCCCATGCCCGTCAGCCGGCGCGCGGCCTTCGGCGCTGCGCATTTGCGGCCGGCACCGTCGACGAATGGCTGCCCTCAGAAGCGGTCGCGCGCCTGGGATCGTGGAAACCGCCTCTAGGGGCCATCTTCCGGGCCTTAAGTCCGCTGGGGGGCTTGACCTTGCGCTCCTTTGCATCCCATGGTCTACGGCCAAGCAGCATCGGCGAATAGCTGAGATCGCTCGGCGATGGCAGCGGGGCGTAGGTGAGCACGACTCCAGCCTGCGTGTACGCCTCGGCGACAAAGCCGCTGCACGTGTAACGCTTCCTGTGCAATCGATACCATGCGCGCGCCACGAAGTGAAGGTCAAAGCGGACTCCGTCCTCGAGCAGTTCCGTGAGGCCGTAGGGGTCTCCAACCCTGGCTCTGGCCCAGTCGACGGCGGCTCGCCGCGACGACTCCGGACAGTTTGGACGCAGGCGCCAGCCGTTCTTGGCGTAGAAGTCGAGCGGATGGCAGGTCACGCGCCAGACGGGATCGATCAGTTCGCCGTCGCCGCAGAGTGCGGCGTGTACCAGCGGATTGCCTTCGCTGAACATGATCAGTGCGTCGAGCAGGTTGGGGAGAAATCCCCGTCCTCCGCTCGTCATCAGGAGGACGTCGCCGGGTTGAAGATCGCTCGGATCATACATGGCGTTCGTCCAGGCTTGGCCAGCGCCACAGCGCAGACAGCCGGACTGCCCCCCCTCCTGCGCGGGTGCACGGCGTGGTCGCTATGCTTCCCTGCACCAGCATATGTGGGTCAGGCAGCGTCGGGTACGAAGAAGGGCGCGGCCCCTCATGGTCCGCGCCCTTCTTCTAGGCCGCCGATCCCTTGCCGCTCGGCGTAGATGCCGCCTCGGAATTCCAAGGCATGAAACCGATCGCAGCGGGATAGTGGAACTCCTTGCCGCGCGCGCCCTGCACGGACGCAACGATCGGCACGATTAGCATCATCGCCGCCGTGGCGATCAGGATCACCAGCCCTACCGGAAGAAGGATCAGGACGCCGCCGATCACGGCGTAGAGGACGATCGACAGGTGAAAGTTCAGCGCTTCCCGACCCTGCTCATCGACGAACGCGCTGCGCCGCCGCGCAAATAGCCACAGCACCAGCGGCGCGAGCACGTTGCCGAGCGGGATGAGGAAGCCGATCAGCGCCGAGGCGTGTACAGCCGCCGCCCACCGGCGGTCGCTGCGATCCGCAATCCCTGCCTGCACCATCGCTTTGCCGCACCGAGCGAACGAGGCGCATCGGGCGGCTCCCTCCCTTGCGCTCACATCCCGGAGGCCGCACCAAAGGATTCTCCGGTCCCTACGATTGTACGTCCGCCACCGGTCGCGGGCGGCATCGAGCGCCCATATCCGCCCAGATCGCGACATCCTCCGGCGGGCCGGCGGTCCGGCTGACGGGGTTGCGGAGCGAACGGACCGCTCAAAGGACGGGCGGCCCCCTTAGAGGGCGAAGAAGGCGACGAGGCCGATCGCCGCCAACAGCGCGGCCGAGATGCTGTCCCCGCTGCGCTCCAGCCATGGCCAGTCGACGAGGTAGCCTCCCACCGTGCCGAGCACGGAGAGGACGAGAAATGTGACGAGTGTCCCGGCCGTGAAGGCGAGGAGCACAATCAGGAGCGCAGGCCACCCGAGCGCCGCCGAGGCGAGGGCCACCGGCACGATGGCGAGGTTTGGCGAAGCAGCGACGCCGAACGGTACGATGAACTGCCCGAGTGATCGCGGGAGCGGCAGATGCGCCCCAGCGCCCCGGGGCCGCCGCGAGAGGCGGCTGTAGACGTAGAGCCCAGCGCCGGTGGCGATCAGCATGACACCGATCACCCGTCCCTCGCGCATCGCCGCCCACTCCCGGAGCGGGCCAACCGCGCCGATCGCCATACCGAGGACAAGGGAAGCGCCGACGTGGCCCAGTGCGGCGATGAGACTGATGCGGGCGGTGCGTGCGATGCTCCAGCGGTTGCTGCGAGCGACGATCGCGAGGGGCACCCAGTGGTCCGGCATGGCAGAGTGGACGACTGCGACGGCGAGGGCGGCGAGGGCCAACACGACAAACGCATTCAGGAGCACATCCCCCCGCTCTCGATCGGCGCGAGAGCCTATGCCGGTCTTTGGGCAGGCATGCGTCAGTCCTGCGCGTCCAATGCGGCCCAGTCGGCGCGCAGCATGGCAAACAGCAGTGAATCCCGCCACCCGGTATGCGCGAAGACGTTTTCCCGCAGGTGACCCTCGAAGCGCATGCCGATCCGCTCCAGCACCCGGCGGGACCCTGCGTTCTTGGGATCGCAGGTCGCTTCGACGCGGTGGAGGTCGAGGCTGAGGAAGCCCAGGCGCAGAAGGAGCATGGCCGCCTCGCTTGCGATGCCACGGCCCCAAAGATCGCGGCGCACGACGTAGCCGATGTCGCCTAAGCGGTGCACGGTGCTCTTGATGCCGATGCGCGCGCCGCCGACCAGTTCTCCTGCCATCTCGATCCCAAACTCGTACTCGCGGCGCTCCTCGCTGCGCGCCGCGGCCATCGCCGCAGCGAGAAACTCCCGGCTCTGCTCCGGGTCGTCCGGCCCCCAGATCGTGTAGCGTGCAACCTCTGGGTCGCCGCCGTAGCGATGGACAGCCGGGAAGTCATCCTCCCGGAGTTCGCGGAGCAGAATCCGCCCGCTCCGAATCTCCACTGGAAACACGCGGCGCCGCCTCCTGACGCTGCGATTCTATGCAAGGTGCGGCAAGCCCTGCGCAAGGCGGGATGCGGGCCTGTGGCCGCACCCCGCCTGCGCGAGCTCGGTCTACTGAAAGCTACGAATCAAGAGCGCCATGCTCATCGCTCCGGCTCAGGCGCACCGAGGTTCACATAGAGAACCCGCCTTAGGTGCTGCGCCGGCGGCTGTACGCGGCGATCAGCCCGAGCAGCCAGAGCAGCATCGCGACGAGGTCGAGGCCGAGGCTGATGCCGTGCAGTGCACCGAAGGCGGGCGTTCCGACCGCGCGATTCACCGCCGGGAGCAGCCACAGCCAAGCGAACAGCGTCAGCAAAAGTGCTGCTGCCGGCCACGCGAACTCCAGGGTCCCGCGCCGCGGCAGAACGAGTGAAAGAAGCGTCAGGAGCGCACCCGCAACCGCCGTCAGCGCGTAGAACCGCGGGAAGATTCCGGCGAGGAATGGTGCGAGCTGTACGCTCGGCAACACCCTGAACGCGACTTCCGGCACGATGAAGGTGAAGAACGCCGAAACACCGAGCAAGAACCCTGCGAGCGCCGCATAGAGGATGCGCACCATACCGCCTCCAAATAGATCTGCGGCATCGCCCCGGCGCCGCGCAGCTTCCGTGCGTTGAGAAGACTTCAGCCGCTAGAATCCGTCGCCGTGCCTGTATGCCGTCTGGTAGGCTTCCCACGCCTCATGCTGGCGCCCGCTCGCGCCCAGCAATTGGCCAAGCCGGTGCCAGACGATGCCCTGCGCAGGATCGATCCCAAGCGCCGTGCGGTATGCCGCCTCTGCTTCCTTCCAGCGGCGCATGTCGGCGAGGATGTTGCCATGGATGAAGTGGAAGAGCGCGCTGCCCGGCTGGGCGGCCAGTGCCCGTTGGATGTGGCCGTAGCCGCCGGCTGCGTTCCAGGTCTTCTGCAGCGAACTCGCAAGGTAGGCGTGTGCTTCCGCCGTGCGCGTACAGCCAAGCCGCAGCGCCTCTCGGTAGCAGTGCACGGCGGTCGACTCCATGCCAAGACTGTCCTGCGTCACGGCAAACCAGTACCAGGCCTCCGCATTCCCTGCTTCCTCCTCGGTGGCCTTCTGCAGGAGGGGCAGCGCCGCGAGCAGCTGCCCCGCTTCGCGCAGCGCCAGGCCCTCCTCGAGCGCACGCATCAGCACTGCTCCTCTCCTACCATCTTGGCCGCCTCAGGAGCGCGGCGGCAGCTTCGGAAGCCTGCGGCTGGGGCGCGGGCCGAAGTTCGGCCCGACGACCCCGCGCTCTTGCAAACGACGCGCCGCCTCCGCGATCGCGCGTTGGAGTTGCGGATCCTCGCCCGCCATGTAGTCCTGCGGGCGGTAGACCACCTCGATGTCCGGATCGGTGCCGTAATTCTCGACGCCCCATCCGACATCGACGAACCAGAACGAGAACTCGGGCTGCGTCGTCACCGTCATGTCGACGAGAGGGTGCCGGGGGTAGATCCCGATCACGCCGCCCCAGGTGCGCTCCCCGAGGAGCGGCCCCACCTTGAACAACTTGAAGGCATGACTGAAGATGTCGCCGTCCGAGCCGGCGTTCTCGTTCGTCAGTGCGACGATCGGGCCGGCGACGCTGTCCCCGGGGTAGGGCTCGGGACTGCCCCAGCGCTGCGCATCGTAGCCGATGCGGCGGCGAAGGAGCTTCTCCAGCAGCAGCTGCGAAACGTTGCCGCCTCCGTTGTAGCGCACGTCGACGATCAGGGCATCGCGCTGGCTCTCGACAAGATAGCTGCGGAAGAACTCGGAGTAGCCGCGGGAACCCATGTCCGGCACGTGTACGTAGCCGATCCGGCCGTCGGACGCGCTATGGACGGCGGCGCGGTTGCGCTCTACCCAGTCGCGGTAGCGCGCGAGCGCCTCATGGCGCAGCGCCTTCACGCGCACCCGCCGCTTCTCTTCGCCGCGCCCCACGAGCAGCTCGATCTCCTGCCCCGCCGCACCGACCAGCAGGCGTCCGGGCGGCGTCGCCTCGTCGAGGGGGCGGCCGTCGATGGCGTAGAGGTGGTCTCCCGGTGCAACGAGCGCACCGGGCATCTGCAAGGGCGATGCGGCCCGCTCATCCCACGAGTCGCCGCGTGCGACGTAAACCACCCGGTAGGCGCCCGCCGCGTCGTCCCAGGCAAAGTCCGCGGCAAGCTGCCCGATCGCGTAGTCCGGCGGCCTGCGGTAGTCCCCGAACATCTCATAGGCGTGCGAGGTGCCGAGCTCCCCTTGCATCTCCCACATCAGGTCGGAAAGCTCCCCGCGCGTCGAGACGCGCTCGACGAGTGGGCGGTAGCGCGAATACACCGCTTCCCAATCGGCCCCGGACATGTCCTCGTCCCAGAAATTGTCGCGCAGTAGACGCCAGCCCTCGCGCAGCATCTGCGACCACTCCGCGCCCGGCAGGACGGAGACGCGCACGCGTCCGAGATCGACTAGTCCGCTCTCGCGGCCCGGCTCCTCGCCCGCCTTCTCCTCAATCTTCTCGCCTGCCTTCACGACGCGCAGTTTGCGACCGCTTCGGATCACCACGCTGCCGCCGCCAAGGGACATGCGGAACGAGCCGATGCCGCGTGCGAGGACCTCTCCCTTGCGCTTCTCAAGGTCGTAGGCGTGCAGGGTGCCGTCGGCGTCAGGCTCGGGAGCCATGCCGGCGTCAAGAAGCGTTCCCTCCACGGGGAAGGTCGTATAGAGGACCTTCCCCTCGATCGCGGCCAGCTGTCCGTAGACGCCGTCGGCAACTGGGAAGGCGACGACGCGGTCGAGGATCCCTTCGAACTCGATCGCAGGCAGGGTTTCCTCCTCGTCCGCAGCGTCCGCATCCTTCTCCGCGCCGGGCTTCTTGTTCATTGGCTGAGGCTCCGGCAGGAAGGGCGACGGCAGGTCGCGCTGCAAGGTCACGAGGTACGGGCGCATGCCGCGCGGGAAGCCGAGGTCGAACGTCAAGGAGTCCGGAACGGGATCGTAGATGCGCGCCGAGAGGAAGTAGAGGTACTTGCCTTTCGGGTCAAAGGCAGGCGCCCTATCCTCCCGCACGGGGCGAGTGACCGCATGGCTCTCGCCCGTCTCCCGATCGTAGACGTGGATCGCGACCGTCTTCGCGGAGTCCGGGATTGCGAATGCCAGATAGCGCGCGTCGGCAGACCAGGCGGGGTTCGCGATGCGCCCAAAGACACTATGGGCGCAACGGATCGTCGCACCCTTCTCCAGATCGACGATAAAGAGTTCGCCTCGCTGGTTCGCGGCCGCGACAAGATCCCCCTTCGGCGCCGGCACGAGTGCTGTGAGCTGCCCAAGGTCGAGCGAGTCGAAACGCCGGGTCTCGTCTCCGTCAGTCCCGTAGACGCAAACCTGCTCTTCTCCGCCCGCATCCGAGACCGCCACGATCCCGTTGCCGTCGGCAAGCCAACTGCCGAGCCTGTGACGCACGCCGTCCTGGGGTGCGACGCGGAGCACGGGGCCGTGCCAATTGCCGAGTGAGAAGAGCTGACCGCGCGCCGTGAGCGCCAGCTTGTGACCGCCTGGGTGCACGTCGGCCTCGGTGAGGAAGCGCGCGGCGTCGACGAACTTGCGCTGGCGCTGTGTGCGTTGGCCGGGATACGCGATCTCCACGCGCCGCGCGCCCTCCTGCGGATCGAAGACGTAGAGGTCCGCCCCCGCGTGGTAGACGATCCGCCGGCCGTCGCCTGAGGCGTTGCGCGCATAGTAGGTCTCGTGGTCCGTATGGCGCCGGAGGTCCCCTAGTTCGCGATTCACGGAATAGATGTTGCCGACGCCCTCGTGGTCCGAGAGGAAATAGAGGCGCTCTCCAAGCCAGACCGGATCCGCGAGGTTCCCGTCGACGCCAAGCAGCCGCCTGAACTTACCCGTGCCCTCGGCGTCGAGCCAGATCTGCCCGACCGTGCCACCACGGTAGCGCTTCCAGCGGGCAGGGTCAGAGACGTTGCGGCCGAGAGCGATGGCGCCGCCGGGGCCAAACGCGATCTCGTTCGCGGCGCCGTAAGGTAGCCTCTCTGCCGCACCGCCCTGCGGGTGCGCCGCGAACAGTTCGAACCAGCGCGAAAAGGGACGTCCGTGGTTGCTTGCAAACACAATCCGCCCGTCCGTCATCCAACCGACATTGACGCTGACGGCGCCAAGGTAGGTGATGCGCTCCACCGGGCCGCCGGCGGCGGGCATGCGGTAGATCTCCTGGTCGCCCTCCTCGCGGCCGGTGAAGGTGAGGCTTGCGCCGTCCGGTGAAAAGCGGGGCTGCCCCATCGCGCCGAGTCCAGAAGTGCGGCGTTCGGCGCGTCCACCGTCTGCGGGCGCGACCCAGATGTCGTCTTCGCTGATGAAGGCGATCTCGTCTCCAAAGATCGCCGGGTAGCGGTAGTAGCCGCTGTCTTGCAAGGGCTCTCCTCCCAATGCTCAGGGCTGGAATATAGATTCTTTCCGTTTCGCCCGCACCGCTTCCTGCCCTGCGGGCAGGAACCCCCCGCAGCCGCCGGGAAGAAACGGCGTATCCGACCATCCCCACCTTACTGGAGGCGAGCCGATTGGAGACCTTGCATAGCGACCGCGTCCGTCAACTCGCGCACGGCGTACGCGAGGACGCCATCGCCTGGCGCAGGCACCTGCACGCTAATCCGGAGACATCCTTCAATGAACGGGAGACTGCGCGCTACGTCTTCGATCAACTCGCCTCGTTCGGTCTGAGGCCCTACCACCCTACGCCGACGAGTGTCGTCGCCAGCATTGAGGGCGTCTTTTCCGGTCGCTGCCTCGCGATCCGGGCCGACATGGACGCCCTGCCGATCACCGAGGAGACGGGGCTGCCGTTCGCCTCGCAAACCCCTGGCGCGATGCACGCATGCGGCCACGACGGCCACACCGCCATGCTGCTCGGCGCGGCAAAGGTGCTCTCCGCGCTGCGCGGGGAACTGCAGGGCGAGGTGCGCCTTCTGTTCCAGCACGCGGAGGAGCTCTTCCCCGGCGGAGCCCAGGAGATGGTGGATGCGGGTGTTCTCGACGGCGTCGACATGGTGATCGGTACGCACCTCTGGCTGCCGCTTACGTCCGGAAGGATCGGCATCGCGGCTGGACCCCTGACTGCAGCGCCGGACACCTTCTCGATCGAGGTTTTGGGGCGCGGCGGCCACGCCGCCCAGCCGCATCTCACGGTGGATCCTGTACCCTTGGCGGCCCAGATCATCCTGGCTCTGCAGCAGCTCGTCTCCCGCGAGGCGGACCCCCTACGGCCTGCCGTCCTGAGCGTGACCCAGGTCCATGCGGGCACCGCGGACAACGTCATCCCGGACCGCGTGACGCTCGGGGGCACCGTCCGCACCTTCGACGAGGACGTGCGAAAGCTCTTCGAGCGGCGTATCGGCGAGGTGGCCGAGGGCCTGTGCGCCGCCTTCGGCGCCACCTGCACTCACCGCTACCAGCGCGGCTACCGGCCGATCCGCAACGATGCAGCAGTGTCTGCCGCGCTCGCCGCGGCGCTGCGCGAGGTGCTGGGTGAAGAGGTTGTCGAAGAGGCGGTGCCCTCGATGGTCGGAGAGGACTTCTCCGCCTATCAGCAGCGCGTGCCGGGCTGCTTCTTCTGGCTCGGCTCCCGCAACGAGGCGAAGGGCATCGTCTATCCGCACCACCACGCGCGCTTCACGATCGACGAGGATGTGCTCGAGACAGGCGTCGCCGCGTTCGTCGGCGCGGCGCTCCATCTGCTCTAACGGCGGAGGCGAACGGCTTGCCAGATTCCCCGCAAGTCCATGTGCGATACGACATGCGCATCCCGATGCGCGACGGTGTCCACCTTTCCGCAGACCTCTACCTGCCGGCAGGCGACGGCCCGCACCCGGCCATCGTGCTGCGTACGCCCTATGTCAAGGCGTCCGCCCGCTACCGTGACCGTGGACTGCACTGGGCGCGCGACGGCTACGCCTTCCTGGCCGTCGACGTGCGCGGGCGCGGCGATTCCGAAGGGGACTTCATCCCCTATCGGCGCGACGGCGAGGACGGCTATGACGCGATCGAGTGGGCAGGCGCCCAAGGCTTCTGCACTGGAGCCGTGGCAACGACGGGGGCCAGCTACTCCGGGCGGGTCCAGTGGCTCACGGCAAGGCTGCGCCCGCCCCACCTCAAGGCGATGATCGCGATGGTCTCTCCCTCGGACACCTTCGTCGAGACCCCCACGGGCGTCCCGAGTCCGATGGACATCTGCTGGTACCACATGACAAGCGGCAGGACAATGCAGGACACGCAGGCACCCGACTGGATGCGCATCTACGATCATCTCCCGCTCTTGACGATGGATGAGGCGCTCGGCCGGGACCTCCCGCTCTGGCGCGAGGCGCTGTCTCACCAGTCGCTCGACGAATACTGGCAGTCCCTCTCCTACCAGGACCGGTTCGGCGAGATCGACGTGCCCGTGCTGCACATCTCCGGCTGGTATGACGACGAGCAGATCGGCACTCCGCTCAACTTCCTCGGGATGCAGCGCGGTGCACGCAGCGAAGCGGCCCGTCAAGACCAGCGCCTCCTGATGGGACCCTGGGGACACCACGTGAACGGCGGGACGCGCCTTGGCGAAGTGGAGTTCGGAGAGGACGCCCTGATCGATCTCCATGGCCTGGAGCGCCGCTTCCTCGACCGCCACCTGCGCGGGCTGGCAGACTCCGGCGAGGCCCCGGTTCGTATCTTCACGATGGGCGCGAACGCATGGCGGGACCTCCCATCTTGGCCGCCCCAAGGCATGCGGCAGGTCCCCTACTACCTTCACAGTCAGGGAGCGGCGAATAGTCGCCTGGGCGACGGAGCGCTGTCCCCCGAACCTCCGGGCGATGAACCCGCGGACGGCTTCCGCTACGATCCCGCACGGCCGGTCCCGTTCATCACGGAACCGACCTCGATCCAGATCGGCGGCCCGGACGACTACGCTGCGGTCGAGCGGCGCGACGACGTGCTCTGCTATACAACGCCGCTTCTCGAGGAGCCGCTGGAGCTGACTGGCCCCATTTCCCTCCTCCTCTATGCGCAATCCAGCGCACCCGACACCGACTTCACCGCAAAGCTCGTCGACGTCTGGCCGAACGGCTTCTGCCAGCGCGTCTGCGATGGCATGGTGCGCCTGCGCTACCGCGACGGCTTCCGGTCGCCGAAGCTTGCCGAGCCCGGTGAACTTCTGGAGCTCACGATCGACCTGTGGAATACCTCGCTCGTCGTTGGAAAGGGGCATGCCATCCGGCTCGAAGTGTCCTCGAGCGCCTTCCCGAAGTTCCCACGCAACCTCAATACCGGCGAGGACCTCGCAACGTCAGGCAGCATGGCCGCAGCGGACCAGGCGATATTCCACGATCACCGGCGCCCCTCGCAGCTTCTGCTTCCCGTCGTCCGGGATTAGGATGCGCGCTAGACCGAGGCGTCGTCCCCAAGCAGGTAGTCTCCCTTCGCCGTCAGAGCAGCGTGAAAAAGCAGCGGAGGCACCCTGGGAGCCTTTCGAATTGGCATTCGACGCATCCTAGCATCGCGGGCCATCACGCGGCTGGTGCTTCGCGTGCCGCCGCCCAGATCCGTCCACTGCGCACCGTTCAGCAACGCAGAAGGAGGGCGCCGGTTGCCCGGCGCCCTCCTTCTGCGTTGATCCCTACTCGCGGCCAGCCTCGGTGAAGCTGTACCCGTAGCGCCCCTTGACGCACAGGAAGCCGAACGTCACCGGGTGGGTCTCCGGGCTCGTCACCTTGACGATCTCATTCGTGCGCTGGTCGACATGCAGTTCGAGCTGGCACCCGACGCCGCAGTACGAACAGGTGGTTTGGGTGACCTGCATCTGGGACTCATCGTAGCGGCCTTGCACGCGCATCTGGTGCTCGCGCCGGTCCATGATGGCGCCAGTCGGGCAGACTGCGACGCAGTTGCCGCAAAAGACGCAGGCGGAGTCGGGCATCGTCTCGCCCCAGCCGGCCGCAATGCCGGCCTCAAAACCCCTGCCAGACACCGTCAGCGCGAACGTGTTCTGCGCGTCGACGCCGCAAGCCTCGACGCAGCGGTAGCAAAGGATGCACTTCTCGTAGTCGCGGACAAACAGCGGGTTGTCGTCGTAGAGCGGGCGCTCGTAGCGCAGGCCGCTGTAATGCTCTGGATCCGCACCGATCCGCTGCGCCTGGGCGACCAGGTTCGGTGCCGTCTCGGTGTCGTTCTGGCTCAGCAGGAGTTCGAAGACGCCGCGGCGCGCGTTCACGACGCGCTCCGACTCCGTCTGGATCTCCATGCCGGCTTCGGCCTTGCGCTCGCATGAAGCGACGAGTGCACGGCTCCCTTTCAGTTCCACCACGCAAGCCCGGCAAGCCTTTGCAGGCGTCAGATTGTCGTGGTAGCAGAGAGTCGGCGTCTCGACCTCCTCGCGACGGAGCACCTGGAGGATGGTCTCGCCCTCGTGCGCCGTGACCTCGCGGCCGTCAACGCTGATCTTGAAGTCCCCTGCCACTATGCTCCCCCCCTAACCCGCCAGTGCGCCCTGGGCTTCCGCGTCCAGGAGGCTGCGCACAGCGGTAGACGCCGTCTGCCCCAGGCCGCAGATCGACGCGTCGGTCATCACCTGCGAGAGGCTCCGCAAGAGGGCGCGTTCACGCGCACCGCCTGCTCCCCCCGCGAGCTCATGCAGGATCTCATACTGCCGCTGGGTGCCAACCCGGCAGGGCACGCACTGTCCACAGGACTCGTGCGCGAAAAAGCGTCCGAGACGCTCAGCCACCTGCCACAGGTTCGTCCCCTCGGCGAATGCGATCACTGCACCGGAGCCGAGCGTGGCGCCGCGTGCCGCAGCGCCCTCGTAGCTGAGTTCAACGTCGAAGTCGCGCGGGAAGACGAATGTTCCTGCAGCGCCTCCCAGCAGGACCGCCTCAAGCGGTTTGCCGTTGCCGGCGCCCGCCAGCTCGAGGAGGTCTGAGAGCTTCGCGCCGAACGGCAGCTCGTAGACGTCGGGTCTAGCCACATGACCGGAGATGGAGTAGAGCTTCGTGCCGCTCGAACGCGCAGTGCCGCGGCTCTTGTACCAGTCGGCGCCGCGCGTGAGGATATCCGGCACGTTCGCGACCGTCTCTACGTTGTTGACCACCGTCGGCTTGCGGAACAGACCCTGGACCGTCGGGAACGGGGGCTTCGACATCGGCTCGCCGCGATACCCCTCGATCGAGCGGAAGAGCGCCGTCTCCTCGCCGCAAATGTAGGCGCCGCCGCCGCGGCGCAGCTCCACCGCGACATCCGATCCGTTCGGGCCGAGGCCCTTGAGGTGCCCCCCAGCGGCCAGCTCCTCTGCGCAGTCCCAGAGCAGCCGCGTCTGCGGCGCGTACTCGCCGCGCACGTAGAGGAAGATCCGCTCGGACTGCGTCGCGTACGCGGCGATCAGCAGACCCTCCATCACGAGGAACGGGTCGCTGTCGATGAGTGCCCGGTCCTTGAAGGTGCCAGGCTCACTCTCGTCGGAGTTGAGCACCACGTAGTGCGTTGGCTCCGGCTGGCTGCGCACAGCGTCCCACTTGCGGCCGGTCGGGAACGCGGCGCCGCCGCGCCCGTTCAGACCGCTTTCCGTGACCAGGCGGCAGACCGCCTCCGGCCCCATTTCCCTGGCGCGGCGCAGTCCCTCGAGCCCGCCGCTTTCGATGTAGTCCTTGAGGTGCGGTGCGACCTTGCCGCGCCGACGCAGCAGCACCTGCTCAGACATGCCTCGCACCTGCTTTCTCGACAAAGGCGGGGGTGCACGGCGCGAGCGGCTCCCCGCCGAGGTGTGCGGCCGGCGCCTGGTCGCACAGTCCGAGGCAGGCGCAGCGCGTCCAACTGATCGAGCCGTCGGCGCTGGGCTCCCCTTCCGGGCCGAGCGAACGCTCCGCGGCGGCGACGAGTTCCGATGAGCCATGCAGGTGGCAGGTGACGTCCTCGCAGATGCGCAGAACTGTGCGGCCGGTCGGCTTGTCGGTCAAGAGGTCGTAGAACGTGACGACGCCGTAGGTGTCGGTCACGGGAACGCCCATCTCTCGCTCGATCTCTTCCGCCGCCACGCGCGGCACGCTCTGGAACGCGCCTTGCACTTCGTGCAGCACTTCAAGGAGCTGCGCGCGATCCTTGCCGGGCCGCGATGCGATGATCTCGCGCACCCTGGCCCGGATCGAGGCCTCTAATTCCATTATCGACTCCCTTCTTCCACGGCGATCCTCGCGCGTTCGATCCGCACCGCGGTCGCCTTGAACTCGGCCGTGCCCGACTGTGGGTCAATGGCGTCGAGGGTTAGGAGGTTGGTTGCGACTTCATCGGGGTGGTTGAGGCTGAGGAACACGAGGCCGGGATGCATCTTGCTGCTCTCCTCGACCGGCACCGTCACCTGGCCGCGCCGCGACGACACCTCGACCATGTCTCCCTCGGAGAATCCGAGGCGCTGCATGTCCTCGGCGCACATGTCGAGACGCTCGTAGTGGCCGCGTGGCGCCGGGTAGTAGCGCGACTGCACGCCCGTGTTGTAGTCCTCGAGGCGGCGTCCCGTCGTGAGCATGAACGGGAACTGCGCATCCGTCTGCTCAGCCGTCGGCTCGTGATCCGCCGAGACGAACGGAGCGCGCGGTCCGACGACGGGATTTTCCCAAAGGCGCGCGTGCAAAAACAGCGTGCCGGGGTGGTCTTCCGTCGGGCAGGGCCACTGCAATCCGCCGAGTTCCTCAAGGCGCTTGTAGGACATGCCGCCGTGCATCGGGGAGACCTTGCGCAGTTCATCCCAGTTCTCTTCGGCGCTGCGGTGCGCCCAGTTGCCCGGAGCCTGCATGCGCAGCGCGAGCTCCTCGACGATCCAGAGGTCGTCGCGCGCTTCGCCCGGCGGCTCCACCGCCTTGCGCAGGCGCTGTACGCGACGCTCCGAGTTTGTCACGGTGCCGTCGGCCTCCGCCCAACTGGCGGTTGCAGGCAGAACGACGTCCGCCATTTCTCCAGTGCGGTTGAGGAAGATGTCCTGGACGAGCATGAAGTCGAGGTTTTCCAGCAATCCGCGTACGTGCCGTTGGTTCGCCTCCGACTGCAGCGGGTTTTCGCCGATGATGTAGAGCGCCCTGAGGTCGCCCTTCGCCATCGACTCGAACATCGCCGACTGGTGCTGGCCGAGCTTCTCGGGCACCGGGGCACCCCAGACCTTCGCAGCGCGCTCGCGCACTTCGGGCTTCGTGAGGTCCTGGAAACCGGGCAGGCGGTTCGGCAGGGCGCCCATGTCGCCGCCGCCCTGCACGTTGTTCTGTCCGCGCAAGGGCGCGAGACCGGAGCCGAGCTTGCCGATGTGGCCCGTCAGAAGGCCGAGGTTGATCAGTGCGTGGACGTTCTTCACCGCGTTGTGGTGCTCGGTGATGCCGAGCGTCCAGCAGAGCACCGCGCGGTCTGCCTTCGCGTACATCCGCGCGAGCCTGCGCACGTCCTCGGCCGGGACTCCGGTCCACTCCTCAACGTCCTCCGGCCTGTACCTGCGCACCGTCTCGCGGTACGCCTCGAAGCCTTCCGTGGCGCGGGAGATGAACTCGCTGTTCGCCAGACCTTCTTCCACAATCACGTGCCCTACCGCGTTGGCGAGCGCGATGTCGCCGCCGACGCGCACCGGCAGGTACAAGCTGGCGAACTCGCTGCCCGAGATGCGCCGCGGGTCGACGATCACGAGCTTCGCACCACGCCTCCGAACGGCGCGCATCATGTGCTGGAACATGATCGGATGTGCCTCCCGGGCATTGGAGCCCCAGAGGATGATCATGTCGGTCTCTTCCATGTCGCGATAAGACGTTGTTGCCCCGCCGGAGCCGAATGCCGTCGCAAGACCTGCGACGCTGGGGGCGTGTCAGGTACGGTTGCAGCTGTCGATGTTGTTCGTCCCGATCGCGGTCCGCATGAACTTCTGCACGAGGTAGTTCAGTTCGTTGCTCGCCTTCGAGCAGCTGAAGGCGCCGAATGCATCGGGTCCATGCTGGTCGCGTATCCGCGTCATCGCTTCCGCCGCAGCCGACAAGGCCTCGTCCCACGACGCGCGGCGCAGCTTGCCGCCTTCCCGTACCATCGGGTACAGGAGCCTTCCGGAGCTTTGGTCAGCCATTGAAAGCGCCATATCGATTCCCTCCCCTGCGCTCGGGTTGAAACGCTTTGCGTCCCGGAATGGCCACGGTATGTGTGGTCATCGATTGTATATTCGTGTCGTGGCAAAACACTCCTGCCGCCGTGCGCCACGTCCGATCAGTTCTCAGGCCAGTGCCAGCGCCGCAGGGAGTCTGAAGCGGCGAGTCCCGCATCCTGTCCGGCCGCGGCGGCTGCGCCGATCAGCTTGCGCGCGCCGGCCACAAGGTCGCCGGCGACGTAGAGTCCGGGCTCTGGCGTACCGTCAGGCCTGAGCGCCTCGCCGCTCTCTCCGATCCGTAGCAGCCCATCTGCATTTCTTTGCAGGCTGAAGCCTTCCAAAAACGCCGTGTTCGGTTCGAGCCCTTCATCCGCCAAGAATCCATCCGCCAGCAGCTCCTCGCCGTCGTCGAACACGACGCCTTGCAAGAGCGCGCCGCGCCCGATGTGGCGCGCGATGCGCCGCGTATCGATCCGGATGTCCCGCTGCTCGGCCTGTCGCGCCACCTCCGGCGGCAGGCCATGCGGGCGTCCATTGGTGAGGATCGTCAGGCGACTCGTAAAATCCTGCGCTCCGAGTGCCGCTTCGTAGATCTCCTCGCCGACGCCGAGGAGAACGAAGTGCTGCCCGTAGTGGAGATGCCCGTCGCAACGGATGCAAAGGTGCCAGCCGTTGCCGTTGCCGGCATAGCGGAAGACGGCGCGGTAGCGCTCGAGCATGCGGCGGCCGGCCTTGTCCACCTCGATCTCCGGCCAACCGTCCTCGAAGCCCGTTGCCACAACCAGCGTGCGGGCCAGAAAGGTCTCTTGGGCCGCGATCTTCCCGTCCTTCAGAGGCTTCGTCGATGCCTCGATCGCGAATCCTTTGCCGCTGCGCGCCACCTCGAGGACATAGGCGCCGCGCAGTGTCACTCCGCGCTCCCCCGTCTCCTTGGGCGCAAGAGAGCGCAGGCGCTCCTGGACCTGCGCGCGAAGCTTCGGGCCCGTGACGGGCGCGACGAACGGGATGTCCTCGATCGCGACTGACTTCGTCCAGTATGCTCGGCCCTTGCGCTGAGACACCTCTCCCGCGTCCAGCACCAGGACGTCGCGTCCCTGGTGCCACGCCGAGATGGCGGCTTGCGCCCCGGCCGGCCCCATGCCGATCACCGCGACATCGTACACGTGCTGCGCTGCAATTGGTGCGTTGTTTTGCATGTCCAATACGTACCGCAGGGCAATTCTTCTGTCCATAGCGAGGATTCGCTGGTTTACAACGAACTGTCTTCCAGGCTCCGGTTGCGCTATGCTTGCCGGTGGAACGCTACGTCCGTCCGGGACGCGGCACCGGCTCAACCGCGCGCCGTGCATCTTCTTCGTGTCTCCGGCGGGCTAATGCGGCAACCTTCGTACTCAGGGGGAGGCCCAAACCATGGCGACCGACTTGCGTCGGACAGACGTCGACGCCCAGTTCGACGTGGAACTTCAGGAATGGCTCGAATCGCTCGACTACGTGATCCAGGAGGGCGACCCGGCACGGGTCCAGCGCCTCTTGCGCCGGTTGCGCATCCGCGCGCTGCGCGAGGGCATCGTCGAACCCGCTTTGCCGACGACTCCCTACATCAACACCATCCCGCGCGACATGCAGCCACCCTATCCAGGCGATCTGCAGCTCGAGGCGCGGCTCGACGCCCTCGTGCGCTGGAACGCCGCGGTGATGGTCGTGCGCGCGAATCGCCGCGCCGAGGGCATCGGCGGGCACCTTTCCTCGTTCGCCTCGGCTGCCACGCTCTACGAGGTGGCGCAGAATCACTTCTTCCATGGCCCCGGCGAGGGCTACGGTGGCGACCAGGTCTACTTCCAAGGCCACTCCGCACCAGGCATGTACGCGCGGGCATTCCTCGAGGGCCGGCTGAGCGAAGCCCAGCTTGAGAACTTCCGACGTGAATTGGAGCCCGGCGGCGGACTCTCTTCCTACCCGCACCCCTGGCTGATGCCGAACTTCTGGCAGTTCCCAACCGTATCGATGGGACTCGGTCCGCTGATGGCGATCTACCAGGCGCGCATGAACCGCTACATCGCGGCGCGCGACCTCGCCGACACGGCCGGAAGCCGCGTATGGGGCTTCCTCGGAGACGGCGAGATCGACGAGGTGGAGGCGCTCGGTGCGATTCGCCTCGCGGCGCGCGAGAACCTCGACAACCTGACCTTCATCGTCAACTGCAACCTGCAGCGCCTCGACGGGCCCGTGCGCGGCAACGGCAAGGTGGTCCAGGAACTCGAGGCCTACTTCCGCGGCGCCGGCTGGCACGTCATCAAGGTGCTGTGGGGCTCGGAATGGGACGCTCTGTTCGCACGCGATGACGCTGGCCGCCTCGCGGAGCGCCTGGGCGAGATCGTGGACGGCGAATTCCAGAAGTACACCGTCGAGGGCGGCGCCTACATCCGTCAGCACCTCTTCAACGATCCGTACCTGCAGGAACTCGCCTCGCACTTTTCCGATCAGGAACTCGCGGCGCTTCGCCCGGGCGGCCATGACCCGGAGAAGGTCTACGCGGGTCTCGCTGCGGCGACAGCGCACAAGGGACAGCCCACCGTCGTGCTGGCACAGACGATCAAGGGCTACAACCTCGGCCCTGATGTCGCTGCGCGCAACGTAACCCATGAGCAGAAGAATCTCACAGAGCAGCAGCTCACGGCGCTGCGCACCGTGACGGGCGTACCCGTGCCGGATGAAGCCCTCTCCGATCCCCCCCTCTACCGCCCGCCCGGGGATGCGCCGGAAATGCGCTACCTGCAGGAGCGGCGCGCCGCGCTTGGCGGCTACCTGCCGCAGCGCAAGGGTCCTGCGCAGCCTCTGCCTGCACCGAAGGAGAACGCTTTCAGCGAGTTCCGCAGCGGCTCAGACCGCCCTGCCAGCACGACGATGGTGTTCGTGCGCCTGCTGGGCAACCTCCTGCGCGATCCCGGCATCGGCAAGCGCATCGTCCCGATCATCCCGGACGAGGCGCGCACCTTCGGCATGGAAGGCTTCTTCCGCCAGATCGGCATCTACTCCCCGGTCGGCCAGCTGTATGAGCCCGTCGACCGCTCGACGCTCCTTCCATATAAGGAGTCGGAGGACGGGCAGGTACTCGAAGAGGGCATCACCGAGGCTGGCGCCATGGCCTCCTTCATCGCGGCCGCGACGGCAGGTTACACGCACGGGACAGAACTCATCCCGTTCTACTGGTTCTACTCGAACTTCGGCCTGCAGCGCATCGGAGACCTCGCCTGGGCTGCAGCGGAACTGCGCTCGCGCGGCTTTTTGGTCGGCGGCCTCTCCGGGCGCACCCAGCTGCAGGGCGAAGGCCTGCAGCACCAGGACGGAAATTCGCATCTGCACGCCTACCCGATCCCCAACCTGCACGCCTACGACCCGGCGTTCGCCTTCGAGATCGCCGCGATCGTCAAGGACGGCCTGCGCCGCATGTTCGAGGAGCAGGAGGCCGTGTACTACTACCTCACCGTCGGCAACGAGAACTACGCACAGTTGCCCATGCCGGAGGACGACGGGGTTGAGGCAGGCATCGTCCGCGGCCTCTATCTGTTGCGCAGGTCCCAACTGGCGAAGCCGAAGCTGCACGCGCAGCTCCTGGGCTCTGGCGCCGTCCTGAACGAAGTCCTGGGCGCACAGGAGATCCTCGCAGAGCATTACGGAGTCGGGGCGGACGTCTACAGCGCCACGAGCTACAAGGAACTCTACCGCGACGCGCTCGAGGTCGAGCGCAGGAACTGGCGCAACCCGACCCAAAAGGAGGAGCGTCCCTACGTGACGCGCCTCCTCCAAGACGGCGAAGGCCCGATTGTCGCCGCTTCCGACTACGTCAAGGCGCTGCCGGACTCGCTGGCGCGCTGGATGCCCCGCCGCCTCATCTCTCTCGGAACAGACGGATTTGGCCGCAGTGAGACCCGCTCGGCCCTGCGCTCGTTCTTTGAGGTCGATGCGCGGCAGATCGCCTTCGCCACGCTCGCGGGCCTCTTGCGCGACGGCCAGATCGACGCGCGCACAGTACAAAAGGCCGCGCGCGAACTGAAGATCGATCCGGAAAAGCCGAGCCCGCTCGACGTCTGATCGGAGGAGGACGCAGTTCATGTCAACCGAATTCCGCCTGCCGAAGCTCGCCGAAGGCGACGCCACGGGCTCGGTAGCGAAAGTTCTTGTACAGCCCGGGGACGCGCTCGTCCTCGACCAGTCCATACTTGAGGTGGAGACGGACAAGGCCGTCGTGGAGGTGCCCGCGACGATCGCAGGCACCGTCACAGCAGTACATGTCAAGGCGGGCGAAGACGTCTCCGAAGGAACGCTCATCCTGACGGTGGCGGAGGCCGCTGCATCCCCTGCGGCAGACCCTCCCGCCTCCCCAGAGCCCGCGCCGACCGCTGCACCACAGGCGCCTCCGGCTCCGCCAGCTGCGCCGCATCAAGCGGCGCAGCCACCCGCGGCGGCCCAAGCGCCCGTAGCCTCGCCGCCCGTGCCTCCGGCAGCGCCGGCGCCCGGCAGAAGCCGCATTCCCGCAGCGCCCAGCGTTCGCCGCTTCGCCCGGGAACTTGGCGTGGACCTCGCAGCGGTCGATGGCAGCGGCCCTGCTGGGCGCATCTCGCTGCAGGACGTGAAAGCCTACGTGCGCACCCGGGAGACCGCATCCGTGGGGGCCCCAAGCGCGCTCCCTGCACTGCCCGACTTCAGCCGCTTCGGCCCGGTCCGACGCGAGCCCGTCAGCGCAGTGCGCCGCGCGACGGCGCAGCACCTCGGACAGTCCTGGCCGAACGTGCCTCAGGTCACGCAGTTCGACGCGGCCGACGTCACGGAACTCGAGCGCCTGCGCCGCCTGCACGGGCCGCTCGTCGCAGAGCGCGGCGGCAAGCTGACAGTGACCGCTGTACTGCTGAAGGTCGTAGCGCTCGCGCTGCGAAAGTATCCCAAGTTCAACGCAAGCCTTGACCTCGCCAAGGGCGAAGTCGTCTACAAGGAGTACATGAACATCGGCATCGCGGTCGACACGCCGCGCGGCCTCTTGGTTCCCGTGGTGCGCGACGTCGACCGCAAGAGCATCGCCGACCTCTCGGTCGAGCTCAATGCGATCGCCGAGAAGTCGCGGACGGCGAAGCTCTCCCTGGACGACCTGCAAGGCGGCTGCTTCAGCATCTCGAACCTCGGCGGCATCGGCGGCACCGGCTTCACGCCGATCGTCAACAGCCCCGAGGTTGTGATCCTCGGCGTCTCGCGCACCGCTGTCGAGCCCCGCTGGGACGGCAGCGCGTTTTTGCCGCGCGACATCCTCCCGCTCTCCCTCTCCTATGACCACCGACTGATCGACGGAGCGGATGCCGCGCGCTTTTTGCGCTACGTCTGCGAAGTCGTCGAATCGCCATTCCTGCTCGCGCTGGAGGGCTGACCCATGGCGAACGAAACAGATCTCCTCGTGCTTGGCGGCGGACCGGGCGGCTACGCTGCGGCCTTCGCCGCAGCAGACCTCGGTCTTTCGGTTGCCCTCGTGGACGCGGCTGAGAATCCCGGCGGCGTGTGCCTCTACAGGGGCTGCATCCCGTCGAAGACGCTCCTGCACGTCGCCGCGGTACTTCGCGAGTCGCGCGAGGTGGCAGCCTTCGGCGTCACCTTCCAAGACCCCCAAATCGACCTGGGCGCACTGCGCGCACAGAAGGACTCTGTCGTCGGAAAGCTGACAGGCGGCCTCGGTCAGCTCGCGCGCCAGCGCAAGATCAAGTACCTTCAAGGCCACGGGCGATTCGCGGATCCGCACCGCCTCACAGTCGATCTCGCCGCCGGAGGCGCATCCGAGATCAGCTTCCGCAGCGCGATCATCGCGACGGGCTCACTCCCCCGTACGCTGCCGGCTCTCGGTCTGCAGAGTCCGCGCGTCTGGGACTCGACGGCGGCGCTCGAGTTGCGAGAGGTGCCAAAGCGCCTGCTTGTCATCGGCGGCGGCTATATCGGCGCCGAGCTGGCCACGGTATACGCGGCGCTCGGGTCCGACGTTACGGTTGTCGAAGTGACAGGCGGCCTTTTGCCCGGCGTCGACGAGGACCTCGTGAAGCCCCTCGCGCAGCGCATGGGTAGGGAGATGCGGGTGCTTCTCTCGACGCGGGTCGAGTCGCTGAAAGAAACCAAGGATAACCTCACGGCGGATCTCCTGCTCCAAGATGGCACACATGAGAAACTTGCCTGCGATGCGGTGCTCGTCTCGGTCGGGCGTGCGCCGCAGACCACCGGCATCGGCCTCGATGGGCTGGGCATCGTCCCGGACGAGCACGGGTTCATTCCAGTGGACGCCCAGCGCCGCACCGCCGTCTCCCACATCTACGCGATCGGGGACGTCGCAGGGCAGCCCATGCTCGCCCACAAGGCTTCCTACGAAGGCCGCGTGGCAGCGGAAGCGATCGCCGGGCAGAAGAGCGCCTACGATCCCGCCGCGATCCCTGCCGTGGTCTTCACCGACCCGGAAATCGCCTGGGCGGGACTGACGGAGCGCGACGCCCAGCGTGAGGGCATCGCCGTGAAGGTCGCGCGGTTCCCTTGGGCAGCCTCCGGGCGCGCCACCTCGCTCGGCCGCGCCGACGGCGTCACGAAAATGATCACAGAATCCGAGAGCGGCCGGGTGCTCGGCATCGGCATCGCAGGCCCCGGAGCCGGTGAACTCATCGCAGAAGGCGTCCTGGCGATCGAGATGGGCGCAGTCGCGGAGGATATCGCACGCACCATCCACCCCCACCCCACCCTGTCGGAGACGGTCATGGAGGCAGCCGAGGGGATCCTTGGGCGGTCTACGCACTACTTCGGCCGCTGACAGGCAGCCAGAGGAGATCACTGACGCCCCACCCTACCTGCGGCCGACCCCTTCGGGCCGACAACGACATCCAGCTAAGGAACACGAGAAAGGAGAGGCCCCCTCGGGGGCCTCTCCTTTCTCGTGTTCCTTCTAGTACAGCGTCTCAAAAGTTCGTTCCCTCAGAATTCGGCTAGGAGCCAAGAAAAGTCCGTTAGGGCAGTGTCGCACAGTTGGGGCAGTGGGCCTTCGTACGGTGTTTGCTCCCAACGGCCGGGATGGGTAGTTACGTCGAGTCGGAACTGGTCGTGGCCGAGGGTGCAGAAACGGATGCGGGAGACCTTCTCGCCGTCGGCCTCTTCGGAGTAGACAACCACGTGACGGCCACGGCTGGTGACCTTCAGGTGGTGCAGACCGCGCTCGCGCAGGAGTTTTGCGACTGTGTCCTGGGCGGCGACCACCAGGAACTCGGAGTATTGGGGCTGCGGCATCAGACAGCCACCTCCTGGACGGGATAGCCCCGAAACGTCCAGCGGAACGGGTGACCGTCGGTTTTGTTCCAGCGGGCGATGAAGGCGAGAAGGCGATCTCTGAGATCTTCCTCGGAGCGGAAGTCGCCGTGGCGAAGGCAGCGACGATGGAGGATCGAAAAAAAGTTCTCGACCTGGTTGACCCAGGAGGCGTGCAGATCATGTAGCCCCGCCACTCCGCGCTCGGCGAATCGCCCCTGCCACTTGCGCACAGTGCGCAAGTGAACCCCCAGAAGCTCCCCCACCCCTTGCGGGGGCATGCCCCGCGCCAGATGCCAGACGATCGACGCGCGCAGCCATATCCTCCGCTCGACTTTCTGTCCGAACACCAATGGCCGCAGCTGTTCGACATCCTCTGTGCTCAGCGCCAAGGGACAGCGAGGGAGCGCCAAAGTCACGCACGGTGCGCGCAGCGCTCCCATCCCTGTCCCACCCCCGCAAGGACCGCTTTACGAGGGCTTCAACACTACCCCCAAAAACTCCTTGCTGGCATGTTATGGTACGTTATCGGCCGGAACGAACTTCTGAGACGCTGTACTAGTTATAGCGGATGCGCGGATCCGCGACGGCGTACAGGAGGTCCGCCGTCAGGTTTCCAAGGATCGTCAGGATGCCGATGATCAGCGTGATGCCGAACACCGTCGGGTAGTCCCTGGTCAATGCGGCATGCCAGAACAGCAGGCCGAGTCCAGGATAGTTGAACACTTCCTCGATGAACAGCGCTCCGGCGAACAGAGTCGGCAGCGAGAACCCGAAGAGCGTGATCAGCGGCAACAGCGAGTTGCGGAAAGCGTGCCGGTACAGCACGGTGCGCTCGTGCAGGCCCTTCGCGCGCGCGGTGCGGATGTAGTCCTGCACCAGCGACTCGATCACGGATGCCCGCATGAAGCGTCCCCAGAACGCCACTGTCACGATCACCAGCGTGATCACCGGCAGGCTGATATGGGAGAACCAAACGACGAAGTTCATCGTCTGGCCAGGGTCCGAGATCCCGCCCGGCGGGAAGATCGGAAGGTCGATCGAGAACCAGATGATCAGCAGCACCCCGAGCCAGAAGGTCGGCATCGAGTAGAAGAAGTAGGCGAGCAGCGTCACGATATTGTCGGAGGGGCGCCCCTGGTGGTGCGCCTGGTAGAGCCCCTGGATGACGGATAGGACGTCCGCGATCACCGTCCCGATGCCGACGATCGCAAGGGTGCGCGGCAGGGCCTGCCAGATCAGCGTCGTCACCGGAAGGTTCTGCGTATAGGAAATGCCGAGGTTGCCATGCAGCACCTGCCAGAGCCAGATGACGTACTGCACCGGCAGCGGCTTATCCAGGCCGAATTGGTGGTCGATCACCGCAATCGCCCGATGCGTGGCGTGCGGACCGAGCATTGCCAACGCCGGGTTCCCCGGCACGAGATGCGCAAGCAGGAAGGTGAGGATCGTGATTCCCAGCATCGTCGGGATGGACTCGAGGAGACGTCGCAGCGCGTACCTCAGCATCAGCGGCTACCCCGCAGTCTCGGGTCAAACGCTGCATTGAACGCGTCGCCCAGGAAGTTCACGGCAAGTTCAGCCAGCACGATCAAGATGCCCGGCGGATAGATGAGCCACCAGGCGTTCTGGAACGTGTAGGACATCGCGTTCGCGATCGATGTACCCCAGTTCGGGTCGTTCGGCGGCAACCCGAGTCCAAGGAACGAAAGACCGGCAACGGTCAGAATGGCGCCGCCAACCGAAAACGTCGTGTAGACGATGATCGGCCCGAGTGTATTCGGCAGGTAGTGACGGAACATCACCCTGCCCCAGCTCGCGCCCTCGGCGCGTGCCGCCTCGACGAAGTCGCGGGTCCGCAGACTCAGCACTTCGCCCCGCACGATGCGCGCGATCCCCTGCCAGGACGTCACAGCGATAATGAAGATCATCGTAAAGGAATTCGGACTCAACATCGAGTCCAGCAGAAGCAAGAGGTAAATGCCGGGGACTGCGAGGGTAACGTCGACAAAGCGCATCAGCACCGTATCGACCCAGCCGCCCAGCTCCGCAGATACTAGCCCATAGATGACGCCGATCGCCATGCCAGCCACCGCCGCCGCGAATCCGACGAGCAAGGAAAGCTGGCCGCCCCACATCAGCTGCGCGAGCTGGTCGCGCCCGACGCCGTCCGTACCGAGGATGTGCCCGGCGAACGGCGGGCTGACGATGTGCGCAAGGTCGAGCGCCTTCGGGTTGACATGGTAGAAGAGTGGACCGGCCCATGAGAACAGAACCAAGAACGCGAGGATGACGACGCCGGCAACCGCCAGCGGATTGCGCCAAAACGCCCGCCACTCCCGCGAAAGACCCTTTTCGGCATTGGCGAGACCCGCCCCAGCCGAATCTTCTAGTTTGAGTTGCGCGGACATGTGACACCCTCCTGACGCGCGTCACGGAATCCGAAGCTTCGCGGCACGTGCTTGCTCGTTCGGGCTGCACCTGCCCCAAACCTGCACCGCGGCACACTAGATGCCACGGCTGTCACATGGGGTAAGGTCGTGCGAGGAGAGGAAGCTGGTGGCTTCATCCTCCCAAAACAGGGTGCTGGCAGGGTCGGGTTGCCCCGGCCCTGCCGCGCGACCCCTATGACCGACTCGTAAAAGTCCGGTCGATCAGTGGGAGATGGTCAGGTGGTTCCACTGCGTGAACGCCTGCACCGGGTTGAACCACTGGCTCGTGCCGTGGAGGTACGGTGCGGTCTCGTTCAGCGCGTAGCCCGACGGCATCCACAACATCGGGAGGTCCTTCGCGGTTGCGAGCGCGTAGGCGTACATGTTCTGCTGCGCCTGTGCTGCCGTACCCGGGGCGTACGACTGGTTCACCGCGTTGTTGAAGTCCTTGTTGTTGTAGCTGTCGACGGAGTCGTAGTAGCTCCACATGCCGCCGCCGGTGGGGTAGAAGTTCGGCTCGTAGCACCAGCCGCCCGTCCAGTTGACGGCCCACTTCGACGACTCGCCCGCGGTCGTGTTCGTAATCGCGATCAGCGAGTCGAACGCCTCGGGGTTGATGGAGATCTTGACGCCCATCTGTGCCCAGTCCTGCTGGAGGATCAGTGCCGCGTTGGCATCCTCGGTCGAGCCAGAGTCGATGTTGACCGGAAACTGCAACTTGATGTTGCCCTTGGTCATGACTCCGTTGACCATCTTGTACCCGTCAGACAAGAGGAGTGCCTTGCCCTTCGCCGGGTCGTACGGGAACTGGGCCGGGATCGACGAGACGCCGAACACAGCCTGCGTGAGGCTCGGGAAGCCGCTCGGGATGGCGGAGTAGTTCGGCACGGAGAGGCTCTTGCCGTTCAGCACGCCGTCCAGCACCTTGCCGATGGCGGCTTCGTCGACGCCGTACTGCAGCGCCTGCCGGACCGCGGTGTCCTGGAACGCGGGACCGACGTCAAGTGCGTCGCTCGCCGAGTTCAGGGTCACGCCGTACCAGCAGAAGCCGAGGGTCTTCGACTGGCTGTACTGCTTCGCCAGCTGGCCGGCCGAGCCGAACATCGACGCGGTCAAGTAGCCCGCGTTGATCTTCTCGGTCTTCAGCGCAGCGAACTCCGCCGAGTCGGACGCCTCGTACTGGAGCGATACGCTGACAGTAGCCTTCGGGCCGCCGTACTGCTTGTTCGGGACGAACTTCCAGTACTGGTTGTTCGAGAACGAAGAGAACTTGTACGGGCCCGAAACCACGTTGTATACCGCGTTGGTCGGGTCGTTGTAGACCTGCTTGAGCAGGTTGAGGTCAGCGGTGACGCTGCCCTTGTCCCAGATGGACTGCGGCATCGGCTGGATCTGGCCGAGCGCGTTCAGCTCAAACCAGGTCGGGTTCGAAGGCGCGCTCGTCGTGAAGACGACCGTGTTGTTGCCCTGCGCCGTGACGCTCTTGAGCTCCGGGTGGCCGGTAATCGGCGGGATGCCGCCGAAACCACATCCGCCGTAGGAGTACGGGGGGCTCGAAGCGATGCAAGCCTGCAGCAGCAGGTTCGCCGTGAAGGCGACATCCTGCGCCGTGATCGGCGTGCCGTTCGACCACTTCCACGGCTTCAGCGTAACGGTGAAGGTCTGGTCATTGTTGCTGGGGGTGATCTTGGAGGCCAGCGAGTCTGCCCAGTCGATCGTGTCCTGGCCAGAAACCATGACGACCGGAGCCCACATCATGTACTCGACCTGGCTGTTGTAGATCGAATAGGCGCTGATGTTCGCGATCGGTGCGAAGTCGGTGATGCCGACCTGCGTTGGCAGGGCCGCCACCATTTCACTCGCCTTCTGCAGCGGCGCCTGGCTGCTTGCGGGGGCAGTACCGCCACCACAAGCGGCCAGAGTGAGCGCCGCCGTTCCGATAAGGCCACCTAAGGCGGCCCATCGGCCAGTCTTCATCGAAAAACCTCCTTACAAATCAGATCTCCCAGAGGAATACGTCCGTTCCGAAGCCCGTACGACTGTCCTTGGTCCCCCAGACCACAAGTCAGCGATGGGAACTTCCTCGCAGGTATTCCTCTCTCCTCATGTTGCTCCCGGCACTGCCGCCAACGGCGATCCGAGTCCGCCCTTGGCGATTCGGGCCGGTGGCCGCGCTGAGGGACACAGCTTTTGAGGCGAACTTGGTATTCTACGCGTCTTTCCTGAACTCCTCTGTGTTGCGCTTGTACGTTAATGCCTTGTTAAGACAAGAAGTGTATGGGCAAACCATTCTCGCGCGCAGTTAACTGCGCGAAATCCGCCCAGCGAGGAGATCCGACGCCACAAAGGTGCCGCGACGCAGGTTCCTGCGTCCCTGGGCGGTTTTGGTGCTCCCCCCATCTCTCCCCTCTGACGTGGATTGCTGCTTTCGGAGCCAGTCTAGCATGCAGGCTCGTCCATTGGCATGGTCGTTTTGCGACTCTATTTCCTTTATTGAAAAACCGATGAGAATTTTGATCGCCTTGGCAACATCAGGCATGCGGCTGTGCGTTCTTCGCGATTGACACGTCAGCCCGGGGATTTCAACGCACCTGCGCTATGCTGTAGCCATGGTCAACGACTCCCGCCTGCGTCCCGGCGATCCAGGGTATCGCGCCGTAAGCGTCGCGCTCTTCGCCGTTGGCATCGTCACGTTCGCCCTGCTATACGCGACGCAGCCGCTGCTGCCGCTCATCGCGAGGGACTTCCATCTAACGCCGACGCAGGCAAGCCTTGCGGTGTCCTTCAGCACCATCGGCCTTGCCGCAGGACTCCCTCTCTGGACCGTCTACGCCGATCGGCACGGCCGTGCGCAGGCGATCGTTGCAGCACTCATTGCATCTGCGCTGCTCACCCTGCTTCTCGCCATCGCTCCAGGGTTCGCGGCGCTCGCGGCGCTGCGCCTTGTCCAGGGCTTCACCCTCGCTGGCGTCCCGGCGACAGCGATGACCTACCTCGGTGAAGAGGTCGCTCCCTCCGCGCTGGGCGGCGCGATGGGCCTCTATATCGCAGGGAACTCGCTGGGCGGCATGAGCGGCCGGATCGCAGTGGGTTTTACCTCCGCGCTCTTCGGCTGGCAGGTCGCACTTGCGCTGCTCGGCCTGCTCTCGCTGGCGCTCGGCCTCTTTGTCGCCCGCGCCCTGCCGCCGTCGCGTCACTTCCATGCAGGAGCGCGGCGCGTTCGCGATGCGTTGCGTGGGGATCTCGCGCTCTTCAGGCGCAAGGAACTCACTGGTCTTTTTGCTATCGGCGGGCTGCTGATGGCCGCGTTCGTCGCCGTATACAACTACCTCGGCTTCCTGCTTGCAGGCCCACCGTACTTCCTGCCCGCAGGCCTCGCGAGTCTCGTCTACCTCTTCTACCTGCTTGGCTCGGTCAGTTCGATGCTGCTCGGGCGCCTCGCGGACCGCGTTGGCCGTACGCCCGTCCTGCGCGGATCCGTCCTGATGGCGCTCGCGGGTGCGCTCCTCACCCTCGGCGCACCGCTCGCGGTCAAACTTGTCGGCCTTGGGCTCTTCACCTTCGGCTTCTTCGGCGGTCACGCCGCTGCAAGCACCCTGGTCAGCGCGCGCGCCGGCGCACAGCGCGCCGGCGCTTCTTCCGCCTATCTTGTCGCCTATTACGTCGGCTCCAGCTTCGGCGGCAGCCTGATCGGCCTTCTTTGGGAGTCGCTGCGCTGGCCGGGTGTCGTGCTGGGCGCGGCCATTGCGCTTGTGCCAGCCCTGATTCTGAGTCTCTTGCAGGCCTAGCCGGCCGCGACGAGCCCCGCGGCCGCGAACAGCACGACGATCGCGAGCACCATGTTCAGCATTCCGAGCCGCATGGCCAGCTTGCGGTAGTGTTCCGCCGCTTGGCGTGTGCTCTCCGGCGCCGCGTCCTTAAGCCGCGTGATCTCTTGGCGCACGGCGTTCGCCCTCCGGCCAACGACGAAATCGTGGTAGGCGCTGACGAGCAGCATGGCCAGCACCGCGAGCAGCTTCACGCCCAGCCAAATGCCGAACGGCGTTGCGTAGAATGCTCCGGAAAACAGGTTCCCGAGCGGCACTCCCATTAGCACGAGGTTCAAGACGCCCGTGACGAGCAGCACGCCGATCGCGCCCCAGGCGAGCGGCAGGGAACTGCGTCCGATCGCGCGGAAGAGTGCGGCGCGCTCGCCTGCCGCCATCTTGCGGCTCACCGGCCCAAGTACCAGCCCGACCATCAGCATCTCTCCCAGCCAGAAGACGGCTGCGAAGAGGTGAACGAAGAGAACGAATTGTCGCAAGGCACCATCCCTCCAGGGCGCACCATCGCACAGGCGCAAAGCGGATGCCGTGATCTGGGCCACAGTGCGAGCGCAAAAGGCAACCCCGCGCAGCTAGCCTCTCCTCTGCTCCGGGCGCCCGCTCCGACGCAATCCCTAGTCCCGCTGCAGGATCCGCCGCAGCGCCCCGTCGATCTCCGGCTCCCGAAACTCGTAGCCCAGCGCGAGCGCGCGCTGGGGCAGTACGCGCTGTCCTGAGAGGAGCACCGTCTCACCCATCTCGCCGAAGGCGAGTCGTACCGCGACGGCCGGCAGCGGCACGACGGCTGGTCGGTAGAGCGCTGCTCCCATTGCGCGTCCGAAGGTGCCGTTGCGTACGGGGTTCGGCGCAGTGAGGTTGATCGGGCCGCGAGCGCGCTCGTCAGAGAGTGCGTGGAGGATCAATCCGACGACATCGTCCTGAGCGATCCAGGAGACCCACTGCCGCCCGTTGCCGACCGGACCGCCGAGGCCCAGGCGAAATGGCGTCCGCAGCCGGACGAGCATGCCGCCCTCCGCGGAGAGCACGACGCCCGCGCGCAAGAGCGCGACGCGACTGCCGAGCTGAGTCGCCTCGCCCGCGGCCGCCTCCCAGGCGATGCAGACGCGCGCCAGGTAGTCGTCGCCGGGCGGGTCGTCTTCCGTGAAGCTGCGTTCAAGATCCATGCCGTAGTAGCCGACGGCCGACATCGAGAGAAAGGCTTGCGGGCGAGCACCCTCTGCCGCAAGCGCCGCAATCAGCACTCGGGTGGCGCGGTCGCGGCTTTCGATGATCTCGCGCTTGCGTGCGGCGTTCCAGCGCCCAGCCGCGATCGAACTGCCGGCAAGGTGCACGATGGCGTCCGCACCGCGCAGTCCTGCCGCCCATTCGGTCCCTGCACTCGCAGCGCCTTGCCAGAGGATCCTCTGCGTGCCCCCAGGAGCAGCGCCCCGCGTCACGGCCAGTACGTCGTGCCCTTGCGCACTGAGCGCACGGCAGACGGCCCGGCCGATCATCCCGCTGGCACCGGTGACCGCTACCCGCATCCTTGTCCCTCCTACGCCGTCAGGCGTCGCTCGAGCGCCCGTACCGGCAGGTACATCAGTGCTGCAGCATACCCGACGATCCAGAGGAAATTCCACAGGGACGCGAGCGAGATCTGCCCGAGCGCCAGTTCGCGCGTCAGTTCGACGCCATGGTAGAGCGGCAGCACATAGATGATGTCCGCGACGAACCACGGCAAGTGCTGCACCGGGAAGAAGACGCCGCTGAACATGAACATCGGCGTGATCACGAGGCTGAAGTAGTAGAAGAGCTGCTCATGCGTCTTCGCCCTCGCCGCCACGTACAGCGCGGGAGCGGCGAAGACGACGCCGAACAGGAGGAGCGGGATCGGCAGCAGCGCGATCCAGGCGGAGTGGACGAGACCGAAGGCCAGCACCACGACGAAGAATACGGCACCGTACAGGAGGCTGCGCGTCGCCTCCCAAAGGTACTCTCCGGCAACGATCTCCGGCACGGTCAGGGGGGAGGTCATCATCGACTGGTAGACGCCATTCGAATTCAGCCGATCGTACCCCTCGAACCCGGAGTCGAAGGTCACGGCGTTCATGGACGTCACCGCGAGGAGCCCAGGCGCGATGAATTGCAGAAAGGAAACTCCCTGCATCACTGTGACATACGCTCCCAGTCCGAGTCCAAGTGCCAGGAGGTTTGTCAGCGGCTCGCCGAAATTGAGCAGGATCGAAGAACGCCAGAACTTTCGCCAAGCCAGGAAGTTTCGCCACCATACTGCGGCGGCGCTGCGCCAGAACCGGCTGCCTTGCTTCATTCGCGCAGATCCCTCCCGGTTAGGGTCAGAAAGACGTCCTCCAGGTTTGCCGGCCGCACCATCATCCTGGCTGGCACCGCCTGCTTGCGCACCAGCTCCTCGCCGATCCGTCCCGGTTCGTCGCTGAACAGCACGAGGGCGTCACCATGGCGGTCTGAAAGCCTGACGGCCGGACGGGCCGCCTCGGCGATGCGCTCGCTGTCGGCAGCATCTTCCGGCCAGATCTCGACGGCCTCGCGCCCGACGATCCGGAGCACGAGCTCGCGCGGCGAGCCGCGTTCCAGGACCGTGCCGTGGTCCACCACCACCAGGCGATCGGCGAGGCGCTCCGCCTCCTCCATGTAGTGGCTCGTCAGCACGATCGTCGTTCCCTGCCGCTTGAGCGCCTGCAGCGCGCCCCACACGAGCAGGCGCGCTTGCGGATCGAGTCCGGTCGTCGGCTCGTCCAGCACCAGGATTTCCGGAGCATGCATCAAGGAGCGCGCGATCACGAGGCGACGGCGCATGCCCCCGGAGAGTTCGCGCACGGCGGCGTCCTGCCGATGCTCGAGCTGCATGAATCGGAGCAGTTCCCCTGCGCGCTGGCGCGCCTCCCCGGACGCCATCCGAAAGTATCGCGCGTAGACGAGCAGGTTCTCCATCAGCGTGAGATCCGGGTCGACGTTGTCCTCCTGCGAGACGATGCCGAGCCGCTCCTTGATGCGGCGCTCTGCGACGCCCGCCGGCATGCCGAGCACCTCGAGCTGGCCGTCGCTCACCGGTGAAAGGCAGGAGAGCATGCGGATGGTGCTGGACTTCCCGGCCCCGTTCGGTCCCAGGAAGCCGAAGCACTCCCCTTTGCGGATCTCGAAGTCAATGCCCCGCACGGCCTCAAGATCGCCATATCGCTTGCGCAGTCCCTTGGCGACGATGACCGGATTGTCCGTCAGCTGTGCGGCGGACTCCTGATTCACTACCTTGACCACCCGCTTCGGTTGTTTGGCTTCCTTGCGGAATCTCTCTTCCCGCCTGGGTCCAGAAACTCCTCCGCATGAAGAGAGCCTGCCCCGCGGCAGGCTCAGTCGCATTGACCCTTCCGCCAACCCCTCGCGCATCGCAGTGCCCAAGCCTGGTGAATGCACAGATCTCCGCGACGCTCTCCGCTGCGCGGCATACGTCAAGCGCCGCTATCTGGACGTTCTGGCGCACGGTACAGCGCCCCGCCATGACCCGATCGACAGTCCTCCTGGGTTTGGGTGCTGCGGCAGATCGGCAAAGGAGGCACCCGCAAGCAGGAGTCGGCCCTCCGGTGCGCGTAGACGACCTCGACGAGAGCCGCGAGGAGGTATTGCGTTGGCACTCGATACGAGGGAATGCGCCCTGGCGAGTGTTCCAGAACTCTTGGTCCGCTTCTCGGCGAAGGATTGGACGCCCGAGGACCTTCTCGCGGCCCAGCTTGACCGCGCAGACCGCTGGGAGCCGAGCCTGCGCGCCTACCTGCAGCGGGATGACACACGCGCGGCCGCCGCAGCCGCGCTGGCGCGCGACGCGTGGCGCACGGGCGCTGCACCGCCGCTTTGCGGCGTGAGCGTCGGGGTGAAGGACCTGTTCGACGTCGCTGGGCTGCGCACAACGGGCGGCAGTCAGGCCTATGGCGATGCACCCGCGCACAGGGATGCCCAGGCCGTCGCGCTGGCGCGCGCGGCCGGCGCCATTCCCACCGGCAAGCTGAATACGGAGGAACTCGCCTTCGGCGTGATCTCCGCACCGACCCGCAACCCCTTCGACCTTGCCCGCATCCCTGGGGGTTCTTCCGGCGGCAATGCCGCAGCCCTCGCCGCAGGCATGGTCAGCCTCGCGATCGGCAGCGACACCGCGGGTTCGATCCGCATCCCCGCCGCGCTCTGCGGCGTCGTCGGCCTGAAGCCGACCGCCGGACGCGTGTCACGCCAAGGCGCGATGCCGCTCAGTTATACCCTGGACCACGCCGGTCCGATGGCGCGCGACGTCGCATCAGTAGAGGCCCTCTTCCAGATCCTCGCCGCCTACGACCCCGAAGATCCCCTCTCGCTGCCCGCCCTTCCCGCTCCGGCACCGCAGACGCGACGGCTCGGTGTGCCGCGGGCCTGGATCGAGGAGACGGCTGCGCCTGACGTGCGCGAGCGCTTTCAAGATGCGCTCGCGCTCCTGGGTCGTCTCGGCTACGCGGCCGTGGACGTCGACTGGCCAGAGCCGGAGGAGTTCATCGGCCTGCAGATGCGCATCCGCGGGCCGGAGACGCTGCACGTCCACGAGGCGGCGCTCCAGGACCGCCCAGGGCGCTTCGGACCCGGCCTCGTGGAGCGCATTCGCCGGGGTGCCGCAGGGTCCGCACGGGACTACGTCGACGCGCAGGCGGCGCGCCATGCTCTGACGCGCCGCCTGGAACGGGCAATGGAAGAGGGCGGGCTCGACGGACTTTGCCTTCCCACCACGCCTGGCCCGGCGCCCGGCGCTTCGCAGGACACCATGGTCCTGAGGGACGGGCGGGAGCGGACAGTCCGCGAGGCACTGATCCTCTACACCGCGCCCTTCAACGTCACGGGCTGGCCCGCGATCAGCCTGCCGATGGGACTCGACGGGGATGGCCTACCGCTCGGCCTGCAGCTCGTGGGGCGGCGCTATGAGGACGAACGGCTGCTCGCGCGGGCTTTGCAGCTCGAGGCGATCCTACCCCGCATCCCCTACCCGGAGCCCCCGCGCTAACGCCAGCCGCCCTCGATCAGGGCGCGGGTCTCCTCCACCCCTTCCTGCCAGATCTGCAGCATCTCCCGATCACCGCGCTCATAGAGCCCGGCGTAGTTGCCGTCCCCCAGCAGGGCCCGCACTCCTGCGGGGTTCATGATGCGCAGGCGGTCAACGTCCACCGGCGGCTTTTGCTCCTGCGGCGGCGTCACTCCGTGCACCCGGTTCCAAGGGAAGTTCTCCATCCATGAGGCGTGGCTTGCCAAAGGATCCGTTCGCTGCACGGCTGCCCAGACGCGCGGCGCGTTCCACCAGTGGTGGATGCGGACCTGGGCGTCTGGATGGCTGGCCATCCATTCTGTCGCCACCGTACCGGCCGGCGTGTTGCCGCCGTGCCCATTGACGAGCAGGATGCGGCGAAAGCCGCTTGTGTGAAGACTCTCGAGGATCTCCCCGATCATGGCTGCGTAGGTGCGCAGCGAGATCGAGACGGTGCCCGGGTATGCCATGAAGGACGGCGTCAACCCGTAGCTGACGACCGGGAAGACGGGCACGCCCAAGGGCTCTGCGGCCTCTTCCGCAACGCGCTGCGCGAGGATCGCGTCCGTCCCGAGACTGAGGTAGGCGTGCTGCTCCGTGCTGCCAAGCGGCAGAACAGCCCGGTCATCGTGCTGGAGATACGCCTCGACCTGAATCCAGTTCATTTCCGAGATGCGCATCGTTCGTCCAACCTTCCTTCGCGTCTTGGGCAGCGTCGACGCTAGCCATCACGGCTCAGGTCGCTCCCGGGCAGTGAGGTCCCACAGCGCTCGGCTAAGCCTGCCCGCGCTCATCGTAGAGGTGATCGACGAGGTGGCGCACCCGCAGCGGGAGTCCCGCCTCGCGCGCGCCCATCCGCCACTGCAGCTCGCAGCCGGGGTTCGCCGTGACGACCTCATCGACAGCCATCTCCCGCACCTCGGCCACCTTGCGCCGCAGGAGTTCTCCCGCCACGTCCGGGCGCAGGAGATTGTAGACTCCTGCGGAGCCGCAGCACTCCCCTGCGCTGGCCATCTCGCAGTAGTTCTGGCCTCGAAGCAGCTGACGCGGCTCCTTCGTGACCTTCAGCCCGTTGCGCAGGTGGCAAGAATCCTGGTAGGTCATGCGATGCGTGCTTGCCGAGGGCTCGCGGCCCCGCTCAGCGAGCAGTGTGGCGACATCCTGCACCGCATCCGCGAGCCGCTGCGCGCGACCCTCCCACGCCGAATCCCCGCGGAAGAGGACGGGGTACTCCTTGAGGTGGGCGCCGCAGCCCCCGGCGAGGCTGGCGATCACCCGTGCACCCGACGCTTCGAACGCCTCAATCACACGGCGCGCCTGCACCCTTGCCTCCTCAAGGTCTCCTTGGTGGGCGTGAAGCGCACCGCAGCAGCCGGCAGACTCGGACATGAGGTCTGCGCGCAGCCCCGCTTGGCGCAGCAGGATCGCCGCCCTGGCGTTGGTCCCTTCCCAGAAGACGTCCATGAGGCAGCCGCGGTGGATCGCAACCTCCGGCTGCTCTTGCCGCGAAAGCGCCTGCGGTGCGGGATCCGGCAGCGCGGCAAGGAGCCGCACCTCCGGCCTGCGCAGTGGGAGGCCGCGCGCGAGTCGGATCGCGCGCGGACCCAGCCGGCGCCACAGCGCCTTCGCCCTACGGATGCGCGACGGGTGCGCGATGACGCGAAGGAGCATCCCTAAAGGGCGCGGTACGGGACCCTCCACCTGCTTCAATTGCTCGCGCCCGTACATCAGGATCTCTTCGTAGTGCACGCCCGAAGGGCAGGCCGTCTCACAGGCCCGACACCCGAGGCATTCGGAAAATGTCGCAAGGCTCTCGGAACTCGGCGCGATCTCTCCCGCGAGGACATCCTTCACGCGGGCAATCCGTCCGCGCGGCGAGGACTCCTCCGTTTCAAACAGCCGGTATGTCGGGCAGGCCTGCAGGCAGAAGCCGCACTGGATGCAGCGATCGATTGCCGACTCGATGCTCATCGCGCCGCCTCCTCCCAGGTCGTGTACCTCGCAAGGATGCCGTCCGGATCAAAGACGTTGCGAAGCCGCTCCTCCCAGTCCGCCGCGACCCCCTGCACGGCCGCGAGCGGTTCGCGCTGCAACCCGTAGTCCGCGCGCAAAGGGTGCTCGCGCGCGATCGCCTCCACAATCTCTCTCGCCTCGGCCTGCGGCAAGCGTGCTAGGAGACGCGCTGCACCCGGCAAGACGATCAGCGGATCCGTCGGGAGCGCGGAGAGCGCTCCGGCCAGCGCCACCTGCGGCAGGGCGAGGTCCAGAAGGTGCTCTCCTCTGCGCAGCTCCTCTTTCAGCGCGGTGAGCGTCTTTATCGCCTGCGGCGCCGGCGCCCAGCCTGGACCTGGTGCCGCCGAAGCCTGCGCGAAAGCCGAAACGCCCTCGTGCGACGGCAGGGCGAAGAGCGATCGAGCGCCTGCGGCCTGAGCGCACAGCGCCTCCATCTCTCCCTTCGCGGTCCACCACGGAACTGCGCGGCGCGGCAGGAGCCGCAGGGTGACCTGTGCGGGAATCCCTAGACGGCCCCTGCTGCCGATCAGCAGGCGGAAGAGGTCGTAGCCTGCGACGTTCTTCATGACGCTGCGGCCGATCCGCACGAGTTCCCCTGCCCCCGTCACGTAGGTAATCGCAAGCAGGTGCGCGCGCAGAGTACCCGCTCCCAGGTGCTCCGGCCCGTAATCGTTTTGGAGCAGCGCCTCTCCGAGCGTGGCTGCGCGCAAGGGGCACGGCACGAAGGCGAGCGGGCTCTGTGCGAGCGCCTCCGAAAGCGCCTCGAGCGATTCCCCCGCTCCCACCTCGGCCGTGAGGTTCGCACTGTCCACCGCGATGCCACGCAGCCCAGAAAGAGACACGCGCAGCGGGCGCCCGCTCGCCCGTGCCCAAAGCACGGCCTCCTGCAGTTCCTTGGGACTTTTCGGCGCTGCGTACTCCTGCCCGCGCTGCGCCGCCTCGTGCCTCGGCACGAGCGGCACCGCCTTTCCCGGATTCAAGAGGCCCTCGGGATCAAGCGCCCTGCGCACCGCCGCCATCAGGCCGAGTTCCGCCGGACTGTACATGACGTGCATCTGGTGGATCTTCTCCATGCCGATGCCGTGCTCGCCCGTGATCGAGCCGCCGAGGCGCACGCAGGCCGCGATCACCTCGGCGTTCGCCGCGTGCACCCGCCCGCTCTCCTCAGGATCATCGGGATCGTAGGGGAAGTCCGGGTGGAGATTGCCGTCGCCGGCGTGTCCGACCGTCGCCACCTGCAGGCCGTAGCGCGCCGCGATCCGTGAAACCTCCTGCAGCATCTCCGTTAGGAGTGCGCGCGGGACGGTGACGTCCTGCGTCAGCAGGCGCCGGCCGTGGCGGGCGACCGCCGCGTACGAGCCGCGCCGACCGTACCAGAGCGCCTCGCGAGCTGCGGGATCCTGCGCCGTCTCCACCGCAAGTGCCCCTCCCCGCTCGCCAAGCTCCTTTGCGAGGCGCAGGCCCTCCGCCACCTCCTCCGCCGTGCCGTCGAGCTCCATCAGCAAAATGGCGCCGGCGCCCTCCGGGTAGCGGGCCGCACCCCAGGCCTCCACGGCCTCGATCGTCGGACGGTCCATGAACTCCAAGGTCGCCGGCAAGAGTCCTGCGGCGACAGCTGCGGAGACGTAGTCCGTCGCGCCTTCCATGCCGAGAAAGCTAAGGAGCAGCGTCGCGATCTCCTGGGGGCGCCGCTCGAGCTGGAGCTGCACCGCCGTGACCAGGCCGAGCGTCCCCTCGGAGCCCGTGAGAAGCGCGACGAGGTCAGAGCCGGGCTGCACCGCGCCGGCATGCAGCCAGCCGCTGCACCCGTCCGCAGCCACTACTTCCAGCGCACGAACGTGCTGTCCTGTGACGCCGTACTTCACGGCGTGCGGTCCGCCGGCGTTCTCCGCGACGTTGCCGCCGATCGAGGAGACCCGATAGCTCGCCGGGTCCGGCGGGTAGAAGAGCCCGTAGGGGGCGGTCAGCCTCTCGAGGCTGCCGTTCACGACCCCCGGCTGCACCCGCAGCGTGCGCTCGTCTGCTTGCAGATCCCAGGTTGCGCGCATGCGTTCGAAGGAGACGACGACGGCCCCGCCCTTCGGCACGGAGCCACCCGAGAGGCCCGTGCCGGACCCCCGTGCGACGAGCTTGCCGCCGTGCGAGCGGACGATCTCGATCAGCGCCGCGGCCTCCTCGGTCGACTCCACCTGCACAACCGCCGACGGCACCGCGAACTCAGTTCCCATCGCGTCGTAGCCGTAGAGGCGAAGACCCGCCGCATCCACACGGCAGCGCGCGCCGAAGCAGCGCTGCAATTCCGACTTCAGCGCCTGGGAAGCGTCCCTCTCAGTCGACGACGCAGACATTCTCGATCTCTCCAACTCCAGAGACGGCGCTTACGACCGTGTCGCCCGGGCGAAGCCAGCGCTGCGGCCTGCGCGCCATTCCGACCCCCGGCGGCGTGCCGGTGCAGATCAGGTCGCCCGGCTGCAGCGCGGTGAAGACGGAAAGGTCCGCGACGATCGAAGCGACATCGAAGATCATGTCGGCCGTGCGGCCCCGCTGCAGTTCCTCGCCGGAAACGACGCACGACACCTCGAGCGCCTGCGGGTCCGGCACCTCGTCGCGCGTTACGACATAGGGGCCGCAAGGAGCGGTGCCCTCGAAGTTCTTGCCGGGCGTCCACTGCTGACCGCGGTACTGGTAGGACCGCACCGAGACGTCGTTCAGGACGGTCCAGCCGAACACCGCGGAGAGCGCGTCCTCCTTTGCGATGCGCCGCCCGCCCTTGCCGATCACGACGCAGAGTTCAGCTTCGTAGTCCACTTCCGGCGTCTCCCGCGGCAGAAGGATCGCGTCGCGCGGGCCGCGCAGGGTGGAGGCAAGGCGGATGAACACCTCCGGCGCCTTGGGCATTTCGGCGTTCTGCTCCGCGACATGGGCCCGGTAGTTGTGTCCGATGCAGAGCACCCGCCTTGGACTTGGCACCGGCGCCGCGAGCGCTGCCTCATTTGCCGCCGTAAGCGCAATCCCGCCCGATGCGGCGCGTGCCGCCGCCTCCTGCAGCCCCGGTCCAAGCTCGTCCCAGTCCCGGATGAGCGCCGCAAGGTCCCGGCCGCGCGGGTCGAAGGAGATCTGCGAGAAGACGTCGAGCCACCCATCACCCACCTGCGCCACAACGCGCAGTCCATCTTCGGCACGCCACGTGCCAAGCCGCATCGCAATCCCCTCCAGACGTACCTAATCAGAAGTTCTTTGGAGTGCGGCGCAATGTCCTGCTCCGTAGAACGGAAAATGCGGCCGGTGCTCCCGGCCGCATCCTTTCAGCGGACACTCTTGACCCCGTCGGCCAACACCTCGAGGATCGATACCCCGCGCGGCGTCCGCAGGCGCACCGAGCGCACGAAGCCCGCGTCGACCAGCGGCTGCAGGCGTGATTGCACGGGGTGCTGCGGCCCCGTGTCGTGCACCGCCAGGATCGTACCAGCCGCCATCCATGGCAGGAAGCGGCGAAGTTCCTGGTCGCGGTCCAGGCTGCCGGAGTCGAGCCACGCGAACTGGATGGGCTCTTCGGGCACGAATTCCAGCGAGTGCAGGCGGATCACCTTGACGGGCAGCTGCGCGCAGCGCTCCTCCGCCTCCATGACGCGCGCTTCGTTCAGTTCGATGGTGACGAGCCGGCCGTGCCCGTTTCGCCGCAGCGCCTCGCCGATCGCCTGCGCCGTGTAGCCGAAGGCCGTGCCCGTCTCCACGACGTAGTCGGGCTGCACCGCCCGCACCAGGCTGCCGACGAGCTCTGTGACTTCCCGTTCCGTCGATTCTCCGTCAATGGCGGTCCAGCGCTCGGGGCTCGGGCAGAACGGGCTGGGCCGGGTGAAGTCGCTCTCCCGACGCAATGCGCATTCCTCCTGAAGAAAGACTGCGCAGCATCTTATGTAACTTCACTCGTCGCCGCGTCAGGCGCCCGCCTCCTCCAGCGCCCGGAACCATTCTGCGTCGGCGGCATCGCGCTGCAGGAGCTGCACCCAGCCTTCGTCTAATTCCTCCTGCAGCCGGCAGACGAGATCCGCTCCCCGCTCGCCGTGCAGGTGGGAGAAGCGACGCTGCAGATTCAGCCACTCCTCCAGCGGGCGCTGGTGCGCCGGCCGATGGGTGATGCGGTAGTGCCCCTCCACCACCTCGAAGAGCGGCCAGTAATGCGTCTCGACCGCGATCCTCGCGAGTTTGACGCTGTCCTTCGCCTCGTGCCCCCATCCCGGCGGGCAGGTCGCGAGCACGTTGAGGAAGGAAGGGCCGTCGACCTGCACTGCGCGCTCCACCTTCCGGCTGAGATCCTGCCAGTGCGAGGCGGCCGCCTGGGCCGCGTACGGGATGTGGTGGGCGACGACGATCGCAGTCATGTCCTTGCGCCGCTCGGCCTTCCCCTTGCCCAGGCTGCCAACGGGACTGGTCGTCGTGTTCGCGGCGTAGGGCGTCGCACCGGAGCGCTGGATGCCCGTGTTCATGTAGGCCTCGTTGTTGTAGCAGACGTAGAGCAGCCGATGTCCGCGCTCGAGCGCCCCGGATAGCGCCTGCAAGCCAATGTCGTAGGTGCCGCCGTCGCCGGCGAAGACGACGAAGGTCACGGGCTCGCCTTGGATTTTGCCGCGGCGCGAGAGCGCGCGGTAGGCCGCCTCGACGCCGCCTGCGACGGCTGCGGCGTTCTCGAAGGCGACATGGATCCAGGGCACGCCCCATGCGGTGAAGGGGTAGCGCGTCGTCGCCACCTCGAGGCAGCCCGTCGCGCTGATCGCCACCTTGGGTCCGCGGATCGATCCGAGCACCGTGCGCACGATCGGCGGGATGCCGCAGCCGGCGCACAGGGAATGTCCGCCGGAGAACCCCGGCCGCTCCTCCTCGAGCAGTGCCAGCGTCTTAAGACTCGCCATCGTCATCCTCCCCCACGAGTCCGAGATAGCCGATCCGCGCATGCGCGGGCGCGAGCAGTTCCCGAAAGGCCCGATGCACAGCCCGCAGCGGGAGGTCCCGTCCGCCGAGCCCGTAGACGTAGCTGCGCAGTTCCACCTGCGTACCCTGCACAGCGCCCAGCGCGTCGCTGAACAGCGGTGGATAGGTGCCGGGCGAGGCCGCGCGATCCAGCACGGCGACGCGCTTTACGCCCGCGAGCACCTCGCGCAGCGCCTGGTGCGGGAAGGGCCGATACAGGCGAACCGCCACGAGGCCGACCTTCTCGCCCGCCGCGCGCAGGTCATCAACCACTTCTTTCGCGGTGCCGGCCGCCGACCCGATCAGGATGAGGGCTCGCTCGGCATCCTCCATGCGGTAGGCGTCGAGCGCGGGAAGCCAGCGGCCGAAGAGGCGCCGATAGTCCTCGGCAACCTCCCCGTAGACCCGCTCCGCCGCCTCCACCGCGGAGATCATCTGGTGGCGCAGTTCGAAGTAGGAGTCGGGCATCGCGAAGACGCCATGACTCGATGGGGCGTTCCCGTCCAGGAGGGCGTAGGGGATCTCGTACGGTCCGACGAACGCCTGGACCTCCTCGTCGGGCAGGAGGGCCACGGGCTCGGCCGAGTGCGTGACGTTGAACCCGTCCTGGCCCACCATCACCGGCAGCAGCACCCTAGCGTGCTCCGCGACGCGCGGGGCCATCACAGTGAGATCGTAGGCCTCCTGCGCGTCCAGGGCGTAGATCTGCACGGCGCCGCTGTCGCGCGCCAGCATGCCGTCCGAGTGGTCCCCATGGATGTTGATCGGTCCGGAAAGTGCGCGATTGCCGACCGCGATCACGACCGGAGCCCGCAGTCCGGCCGCGATGTACACCACCTCGACCATCAGCGCGAGTCCCTGCGAGGCGGTTGCGGTCATCGTGCGCGCCCCCGCCAGGGCGGATCCGACGGCTGCACTCATCGCGGAGTGCTCGGACTCCACCTGCACCAGCACGGTGTCCGTCTTCCCGTCGGCGACGAAGCGGCTGAAGGTCTGGATGATCGGGGTCTGCGGCGTGATCGGGTAGACGGGTACGACGTCCGGCCGGATCTGCCGCATGGCGTGCGCCGTCGCCTCGGCGCCCGTCAGAACCTGCAGCGCGAGCTCAACCTTGGCCATGTGCAAGCACCCCCGTTCCCTGCACGACTCCGCCCGGATCGAGCGCCGTCTCCTCAGACACCATCGCGATGGCGCCGGCGGGACAGACCTCAACACAGATGGCGCAGCCCTTGCACAGGTCGTAGTCAAAGCCTTGGAAGACGGCGCCCCACTGGCGCACCGCCGTATCGGGACAGTGGATCCAGCAGACGAGGCAGTCGACGCAGCGGCTGAGGTCGACAGCCGGCTTCTGGCCCGTCCGCCACCCGCCCGTGCGCGGCCGCAGCACATCCCCTGGCAGCACGACTCCTCCCGCGCGCATCGGCGCGCGCAGTTCACTCGCCATGGTGCATCCCTCGCTCTCCGGCCGCGTAGCCGGCCTGCATCGCCTGCTGCGAAGCGGCCCGCGCCGCGGCGGGCAGCCCGGACATCACTTCGTCGAGCGCCTCTCCGAGGTGCGCGAGGCTCGGGGATCCCAGCCAGCCCGCCAGGGCCCCCAGGAGCACCACGTTGGGGAACCGGGTCCCGGACTCCCGCGCCAGGCGATCGGCCGGCACGGCCAGCACTTCTCCCGCATAGTCCCTGACGGCCGCCCCCGTATCCCGCGCTTCCTCTGCATTCAGCAGGAGGTGGCCGTCCAGGCGCAGCCCGCCAGTGATCGCCACCTCGTGCGTCAGGCTGGGGTCCAGCACCACGACGACATCGGGCTCCGTAACAGCGCAGCGCCTCCGGATCTTCCGCTCGTCGACGCGCGTGTAGGCGAGCATCGGCGCGCCGCTGCGCTCCGGTCCGTACTCCGGGAAAGCCTGTACTGCCTTCCCTTCCTTCAGGTAGGCGACGGCGAGCACGTGGGAGGCAGTCTTCGCACCCTGGCCGCCGCGGCCGTGCCAGCGCACCTCGATCACTTCGCCACCCCCTTCGCCTGTGCTCTGCGTCCGATCGCCCGCGCGGCGCGCGTGCCGTCCGAGACTGCCTGCACCGCCGTCGCGCCGCCGTTCACGGCATCACCGCCGGCGTAGTAGCGCGGGTTTCCCGTGCGTCCCGTCTCCTTGTCGACTACGAGGCGCCCTCCCTGGAACTCCAGACCCGGGATCCACTCGGCCAGAATCCGCCGCGGAGCCTGCCCGATCGCGCTGATCGCCGTATCGCAGGGAAAGACGAAGTCCGTGCCGGGCAGCGCTTCAGGACGCCGGTGCCCCGCAGCGTCCGGCTCGGACAGCCGGACGTACTGACAGGCGACGCCCTGCAGGCGGTGCGCCCCGATGAACCCGGTGGGGAGCGTGAGCCAGAGGAACCGCACGCCTTCCGCCTGCGCCTCCTCAACCTCGAAGGCGTAGGCCGGCATCTCGGACATCGTGCGCCGGTAGATGACGGTCACGTCACGGGCTCCGAGACGCAGAGCCTCGCGCGCCACGTCGATCGCCGTGTTGCCGCCGCCGATCACCGCGACGCGCTCTCCCACCGCTGCGGCGCGGCCGGCCTTCAGCTGCTCGATCCACGGCAGTGCCAGGTCGACGCCGGACAGGTCTCGACCCGGAAGGTCGAGCGCCTCATCCTCGCCGAGGCCGACGCCGAGGTAGAGGAAGTCGTATTCCGCCTCCAGGCGCCGCAGCGCCTGCGGCCCGTCAACCGGCGTCTCGAAGCGCAGCGTTACGCCACGGCGGCGCAGTCTATCCGCCTCTTCGTCAAGCGGCTCCTGCCACTGGCGGTAGGGCGCGATCGCGTAGCGCACCAGCCCGCCGGGGGCGGGTCGCGCTTCGAAGACGGTCACATCGAAGCCGAGCGCGTTCAGTTCGCCTGCACACGCCAAGCCGCCCGGCCCCGCGCCGATCACGGCCACGCGTCCGAGGCGCGGCCCTTCGGGCTGCTCCTCTCGGCTCGCGCCGGGGCCGAGCAGGCGGTAGTCCGTCGCGAAGCGCTGCAGGCGCGCGATCGAGACGGCGCGCTCGCCCTCGTGCTCCAGCACGCAGGCGCCCTCGCAGAGCACAGGCGTCGGGCAGACGCGCGCACAGCTCCCGCCCACCGGGTTGTCCCTGAAGATCACGTCGGCCGCGCGGCCGGGATCGCCCTCCGAGAGGGCCCGGATGAAGCCCGGCACGTCGATTCCGGCCGGGCACGCCACCGCGCAGGGCGCCGGAGCGTAGGCATCGCCGCACGAGAGGCAGCGTTCGGCTTCCACCGCGGCTTCGCCAAGATTGCGCAAGGCGGGCCGAAGTTCGCCAAAGCGTGAACGGACGGCTTGCATGGCAAAATCCCCCCCAAGACGCTGGTATCCGCCCGGCCTTCGCCGGCGGACTGCGCTCTCGCAGGGGGCAAGGTCGTGCGTTCCAGTTCGTCTCTTAGCATCCTAAAATCTCGGTGGGGTTTCAGATACGTCCATACGGACCTCTTCCGCGCACAGCCGCCGGACGCGAGTTGCGCTATGCTGATGCCAGGTCCTGGGAAGGAGATGGCTATGCCAACACCGAGCGAGAACCACGACCTTGCGGGCTGCTTCGCCTGTGGCACCGACTCCTCCCGCGGCATGCACCTGCAGTTCCGAGCGGACGGCGAGGGCGTGATGGCCGAGACCCAGACCGACAGCAGCTGGGTTGGCTGGCAGGGTCTCGTGCATGGCGGCCTCCTCGCGACGTTGATGGACGAGGCGGTCGGCTGGGCCGTCGCCGCCATCGGAAAGACGGGGCTCACCGCGCGACTGAGCGTGCGCTACCTCCTGCCGGTCGCGCCATTTCAGCGCCTGATCGTCCGCGCCTGGGTCCAGAGCAGCGACAGGCGCGGCGCGCGCACCGGCGCGAGCATCGAACTCCCCACGGGCCGCAAGGTTGCGACTGCGGAGGCCCTGATGCTCTTCGTCAAGGATCTGCCGCGGTCTGTAGATGCCTAGAAGGCGCAAGGCTTGTAGCAGAGGAAGGCAGCCCGGCCTGCGCCGGGTCTGCCTTCCTCTGCTGGAGACCAGATTTCATTGCCGGCGTCGCCTCAAAGTGTCGCGCGACCTCGCCGCGCCAGCGATCGTGATGCCGCCGATCCCAAAGGGCGCGATCTTCGCTGCAGGCATCCGCGCCTGGAGCGGTTTGGATTCGTTCGGAGGAGCAGGAGGCGCAGACCGAGCATCTGGCAATCACGCCGTCGCGGGGTCGGATACCTCGTCGAAGAGGAGTCCCAGAACGTCTTCCAGGCCGATCCCACCGAGGTACTCCGCGACAGGCAGGGGCGAGAGGGCACTGCGCACCGCCGCGACGTCGAAGGGTACCGAGGAGAGCGCCGCCTCCAGTTCCCCCACGTCACGCAGGCCAAGGAAGTCCCCAAAGATGCGTGCGCTGCGGATAATTCCCCCTTGCGCATCCAGGCGCACATCGACGGCGCCCGTCGCAAAGCGCCGCTTCGCGCGCAGGGTGAAGGGCGGTGAGTCGCCCCAGTTCCAGGTCCAGTTGCCGTATCGCCGCGTAATCAGTTCGTCCACCTGGGACTCGTCCACGTCCGAGAGGTGGTGCATGGGACCGATCCCACCCGCCTGGCGGCCGATCTCTTCCATCAGCACCTTGGCGAACTCCTCGAGCGCCACGTCCGACTTCAGGTAGGGCCGCACGTTCGTGACGCGCGAGCGCACCGACTTCACTCCATGACTCTCGATCTTGTCCTTCGCCACATGTAGCACGCGCGCGACGGCGTCGAGATCCGAGTCGAAGAGGATGGTGCCGTGGTGCAAGAGCCGCCCACCGCTGACATACTGCGCGTTGCCGGAAAACTTCTGTCCCTCGATCGTGAGGTCGTTTCGAGAACTGCGTTCCGCCTTCACCCCGAAGCGGCGCAGCGTCTCAACGACCGGCACGGTGAAGTAATCGAAGTTGCCGGCCCGGCCGTTCGCCTGGCGTACGACGAAGGTAAAGCAGAGGTTGCCGAGGTCGTGGTAGACCGCGCCGCCCCCGGAGAGGCGGCGCACCACCGCCACGCCCTCCTGCTCGACGTAAGGCTGGTTCACCTCTTCGGCCGTGTTCTGGAATCGCCCCACGATCACCGCCGGCGCATTCTGCCAGAGGACCGCGTAGTCGTTCTGAGGATCGAAACGGCGCAGCACATGCTCCTCGAGCGCCAAGTTGTGCGGCGGAAACTGCGAACGGTTCTCGACCGGAATGAGCAAGCGTTTCCCCCCTTAGGCGCCGGCTGCGATCGCCTGCGCCGCCTCCATCAACTGCAGGTCGCCCGTGCCGTAGGCCAGACGACCGCCGACCGCATCGCGCAGCCACATCTCAGCCGGGAACTCCTGCGTGAATCCGTAGCCCCCGAAGGCCTGCACGGCTCCACGCGTCGCTCCGACGGCTATCTCTCCGGCCAGGAAGGCGGCTTCTGCCGAGGAGACTCCAGCGTCGCGCCCCGCATCGAGGTCTCCTGCCGCCCGGTAGACCATCAGACGCGCAGCCTGGATGCGCGCACGCATCTGTGCCAGCGCCCCGCCGACCTGTTCGTGCTCGATGATCGGCTTTCGGAAGGTATGTCTCGTGCGCGCGTAGGCATGGGCCTCCTCGAACGCGGCCCGCGCCGTGCCCACCAGGCCCGCTGCCGCGAGCGTGCGCCCAAGCGCCAGCACCTTGGCCACCGCAGCATCACCGGGGGCAGCACCGAGGCGCGCCTGTGCGGGCACGCTGCAGCCGCTCAGGGAGATCTCGGCGAGCTGCAGGGCACGCAGTCCGGCCGTCTCGATCCGCCGCACCAGCGTGAAGCCTTCCGCCTCCCGCCCAAGCGCGAAAAGACTGTCGCCATCGGGAGCCGATGCGAGCAGGACGGTGATCTTTGCCTCGCCGCCGTTCGCCACGAACACCTTGCGCCCATCCAGGCGATAGCCGCCATCTGCCTTGACGGCTATCGTGCGGTTAGGCACCTCCTCCGAGAAGGATTCTTGCCCCCCACCCACCTGCGGCTCCGTCAGCGCCAGGGCGCCGAGTGCGAGCCCCTGCGCACCGCAAAGGCCCGGCAGCAGGCGCTTTTTCTGCTCGTCGTCGCCTGCGCGCAGCACGGCCTCGGCGCAGAGCGCCTGGGTGCCGATGCCGAGCGCGATGCCGAGGCTACCCCAGCCGAGCTCTTCCATCATCGCTGTCTGTGCGAGTGCCGAGACACCGGGCCCGCCCAGGGCCTCGGGTACGTTCGGAGCCCAGAGGCCGAGTTCTCCCGCCTCCCGCAGAACCGCAAAGGGCACGTCGCCGGTACGGTCCGCGGCGATGCCCGCCTGCCGCAGCTTTTGGACCGCAAAGTCGTGCGCGACGTCACGCAGCGCCACCACGTCGAGGGGAAGCCCCTCCGAGAAGTCGAGTGCCATCGAGACCGCCTCCCCACAGAGGATGCCACGACGCGCCCGTCCGCGGAATAGGACAGCGCAGAAAGCACCCTTCGGCGCAGGGAGTGTCCTAAAGGCCCTCCTGGATGCCCCTTGCGATCTCAAGGCGCTGGATCTCGGCGGTGCCGAAGAAGATGCGCGCAACGAAGGCATCCCGCACCCACATCTCCAGCGGGAACTCTTGTGTGAAGCCGTACCCTCCCAGCACCTGCAGCCCCGCCTGCGTCACCTGCACGGCCGTCTCGCCCGCGAAGAGTTTGGCCTCGGCCGCAGGCAGCGAGGCATCGCGGCCCGCCTCGAGTTCGCCCGCCGCAGCCCGCACCAGGAGCCTTGCGGCGTCGAGCCTGGTCCGCATCTCGGCGAGCGACGCGCCGACCTGCTGCAGGGTGATGATCGGCACGCCGAACTGGCGACGCTCGCGAGCGTACTGCGCGGCTTCCTCGTAGGCCGCTCGCGCGAGTCCGAGCGCGGCAGACGAGGCCATCGGCCGCGCGACGGAGAGCGCGTAAAGGACCGTCGCCATCCCCGTGCCAGGCGCGCCGAGACGGCGGTCTTCCGTGAGGATGCAATCCTCGAACTGGATCTCCCCCGTGTACGACCCGCGCAGCCCGAGCGTTGGGATGCGCCGCCCCGAGATTGCCCCGGGGTCGCCTGACTCTACGATGAAGAGGCTCCAAGTCTTTGGGCCGCCCTCGCCCTCCGAGGCCAAGACGAGCGTGACGTCCGCCTGACCGCCGTTCGTGATGAAGCGCTTCGCGCCGGAAAGCCGCACGCCGCCAGCCGTCTTCGTCGCCCGCGTGCGCACGGTCTGGTCCTGCGAGAGCAGAATCTCCATCTCCGATCCGCCCTCAGGCTCGGTGAGCGCGAGGGCCCCGACGCCAGTGCCGTCAGCGCCAGCGAGCCTTGGCAGGTAACATTCCTTCTGCGCGGTTGATCCCGCATGGAGGATGGCTGCGGCCACGACACCCGACGCACCGATGGATGCCGCCAGCCCGAAGTTCCCCCATCCGAGCTCCTCCATCATGGCCGCCTGTGCCCTTGCGCCGGTGCCGGCGCCTCCAAAAGACTCGGGCACATTCGGTGCGCCGAGACCGAGCGCGATCGCATCGCGCACCACATCCCAAGGATAGGCGCCTCCCGCGTCGGCTGCCGCTCCCGCAGCGCGCAGGCGCGATTTTGCGAATTCGTGCGCAATGTCGCAAAGGGCGCGCTCCTCCGTCGCGATGTCCTCCCGTCCTGTCATGCCCACCACCTCCGCGCCCAATCGTGCGCCTGCTTGCCCGCCATGGTGGTGACAGCCGCCCCAATTGCGTGTGACGCGTGCAGCACGGCCTTGGTCCGTACGGGGAATGCTGAGCGCAGGAGGGATCGCGATGCGCGTGCGCTTCGGCTTCGTCGCCATGTCGCTCGACCTGCCGCAGGAGTCGCCGTCGCGGACGACAACGCTCGCTCGCCTGCGCCAAGGGCCGCACAAGCTTGCGATGCGGCGCCTGACGCAGCTTGCGGCGCAGAACCTCGAAAGCACACTGCGCATCGTGCGCCACGCGATAACGCAGGGCATCCCGCTCTATCGCTTCTCGTCGCGCCTCATCCCGTTTCTTGGCCACCCGGAATCCGACGACTGGGACTTCTTCCGCTATCTCGCGACAGATCTCGGGCTTGTTGGAGGCGTCGTGCGGGACGCGGGCATGCGCGTCTCCTTCCACCCGGAGCACGCGGCGGTCGTGCTGAGCGCCGACCGCACGACGGTACAGGCGGCGGCGCAGCGCAGCCTGCTGGATCACGCGCGCATCTGCGACCTGATGGGCCTTCCCGAGGCGAACTTGGTCGTGCACATGGGCGGCGGCTACGGTGACAAGCCAGCCGCCGCCCAGCGCTTTCGCGAGGCTGTGGCGGCGCTCCCGCCCGCGGTCCGCGACCGCATCGCCCTGGAGAACGACGACCGCACCTTCACGGTGCGCGACGTCCTGGACGCCGCGCAAGCGAGCGGCATCCCTGCCGTGCTGGACCTCCTGCACCATCGCTGCAATCCCTGCGAGGGGAGCCTTTCCGACCTGCTTGCGCAGGTGTTCTCCACCTGGTCCAACCAGGCGCAGCCGCCGAAGCTGCACCTCTCCTCTGCGCGCGACGCCCGCGCTCCGCGGGCGCATGCGGACCTCGTGACGCCCGAAGACGCCCTTACGCTCCTGGAGGCGGCCAGGGAGCACGGCCGCGACATCGACGTGATGGTCGAGGCGAAAGCGAAGGACCACGCCGTGCTGCGCCTCGTCGACGACCTGTGCAAGGTGCCGGGAGTGCAGCGCGTCGGGGGCGGGACGATCCGCTACCGCCCGTAGCGCCACGCGGATGCAGTGTCAGCGCGGGCGCCAAAGGGCCGCTGCCATCCTTTTCGGTGCCGTCAGGGGCGGCCAGGCTTTGCCCGCTCCGGCGGCAGGCGACAACTGCCTGAAATCGCCGTGACGCTAGGGTCCGTGACCGACGCATGACCACCGCTCGGCAAGACCGATGCAGGTATCTCAGCTGCAGCTTCGACGGCCCAAGGGGTGGCCATTTGGGCCTCTTCGAGCGGCCGCCTCCAGTCGGACCCTATGGCATCCACCCTCCCGGGGCCGGCGTGCGGGGACGGCTGCGCTCAGCGGCCGGCGCTGCGGAGAGTTGGAACGGACCAGAGGAAACCGTCACGAGGCTGCCGATCTGCAGTTCCTCATAGATTCGCTGCGCAATCGACGGGGGTACCTCGACGCAGCCCAGGCTCTGCGGGTAGCCGTAGGCGGCGCGCACGAAACCGTGCACGGCGTCCCCGCCGTAAAAGTAGCTGATCCAGTACACGGGGTCGGCGTAGGGCGTGCCGTTGAGGTTTATGCCGCGCATCACCTGAAAGGTCAGCCGCAGGTAGACGGGGTGGGTGCCATCCGGCGTCGCGGCCCCCGCGGTGCCGGTGTTCGCGAGGCTCTGTGTCAGTACGCCCGCCGTTGACCAGATGTAGATGCGCTCGGGAAGCCGGGTGTCGATGTAGGCGTAGGTGTACGCGTGGGGCGCGCTGCGCCCTGCGGCGATGTCCGCCCGAAGCGCCTTCCAGACGCTAGGGCCTGGGGACTGCTGCGCGGGAAGGCCGTGGTCCGCCTCGTAGGTCATCAAGGCGCCCGTCAGCAGCGAAGTCCTCACGCCGGGCTGGAAGAGCGCGAGGAGCGGCTCCGGCACCTCGGCCTCCGGGTAGTAGAATGCGTGACCGTCCCAGGCGATCGGCAGGTAGCCGAGCTGCGCCAGCTCTTCTTGCAGCAAAAGCACCGGCGGAATGGCGGCGGCGGGCGCGTGCGCCTTCCCAGGCTGCGCCGCAGCCCGCGCGGCTGCCCTTCGGGGCAAAGGACTCGACTTCGCCGTAGGTAGGCTGGCCGGTCCCAGAGAGAGCAGCCCGCAGACGCAGAGCGAGACGGCCGCGAGCGTCGCGCGGCCCAAAAACGCATTTCCCATACTGCCGATCTATGCGCTCTGGCCCCGATGCGACCGCAGCGGGATCCGTCATCTCCTGATGCCCGCTTGGGAAAACTCTTCTCGAGGTGCTTGCATGACGAATCTTTTGGCAGCGCGCGACCAGATGGCGTTTACGCTCGGCTTCCACATGATCTTTGCGGCCTTCGGCGTTGGCTTCTCCCTGCTGATGGTTGTCGCAGAAGGCATCTACTTGCGCACCCGCACGGAGCGCTACCTCGCGCTTGCGAAGGCGTGGGGCAAGGCGAACGCCGTACTCTTCGGCATCGGTGCCGTCAGCGGGACGGCGCTCTCCTTTGAACTTGGCTTGCTCTGGCCCGGCTTCATGCGTTTTGCCGGCTCGACCATCGGGACGGGTTTCGTCGCCGAGGGCTTCGCGTTCTTCGTCGAAGCGATCTTCATCGGCCTCTACCTCTACGGCTGGAACCGCCTTTCCCCGCTCGCCCACTGGCTCACCGGGATCCCGATCGCGATCGCCGGGCCGGCGTCCGCGGTCCTGGTCGTCGGGGTCGACGCCTGGATGCAGCACCCCCAGGGCGTCCAGACCCTGCTCAAGAATCCCGCGGCGGCCGCGACGGGCCCAATGCTCTTCGGCAACCCGCACTGGCCGCTCATGGCCCTGCACGCCACCGTTTCCTGCTACGCCGCGACCGCGTTCACCCTCGCGGCTGTCTACGCCTGGGGCATGCTCAAGGGACGCCGCGACGCCCTGCGCCGCTCCGCCCTCCACCTCGCCATGATGCTCGGCACGGCCGCCGCGATCGCGATGCCGCTCACGGGGGACCTCAGCGGCAAAGCCGTGGCCCGCTACCAGCCGGTGAAGCTGGCGGCGATGGAATCGCAGTTCACCACCCAAAAGGCTGCGCCACTGCGCATCGGGGGCTGGCCGAACCCAAAGAGCCGCACCGTCCTAGCGGCGATCGAGATCCCGGGCGGCCTCAGTTGGCTTGCCTACGGCTCTGCCGCTGCGACCGTGCGCGGGCTGAACGCAGTGCCCCAGACGCTCTGGCCGAACGTGCAGATCACCCACGTCTCCTTCCAGCTGATGGTCGCGGCAGGCACAGCCCTCGTCGTGATCGCCCTCTGGTACTGGCTCGGGGTGCGCCGCAAGACATTCCCGCGCCCGCTCCTCTGGGCGATTGCCGCGAGCGGCCCGCTCGCGTTTTTGGCGCTCGAGGCAGGCTGGGTGGTGACCGAGGTCGGGCGCCAGCCCTGGATCGTCTACGGTGTGCAGCGCACCGCAGATGCCGTCACCCCGATCCAGGGGCTCTGGGCATACTTCTCCGCCTTCGTCGTGCTCTACATCCTGCTGGGAACGACGGTGGTGTGGCTCCTGCGTCGCGTCGAACACAGCCTGCCGCGGGCGGCGAACGCCGCATGATCAGCGCTACGCCCGTCGATGCGGCAGCCATTCTCGCCCTCCTCGCACTGACTGCCTACGCCCTCCTCGGCGGTGCCGACTTCGGCGGCGGCGCTTGGGATCTCCTCGCGTCGGGGCCGCGCGGCGAAGGCCAGCGCGCCGCGATCTCCCGCGCCATGGGACCCGTTTGGGAAGCGAACCACGTCTGGCTGATCTTTCTGCTCGTCCTGCTGTTCACGGCGTTCCCCGCAGCCTTCGTCGCGGTGGTGATCGCGCTCTTCCTGCCGCTCCACCTCGTCCTCCTCGGCGTCATCCTGCGCGGTGCGTCCTTCGTCTTCCGTGCCCACGGCGCCCACAGCGGACCGCGCGCCCCCCTGCAGCGCACCTTCGGCGCCGCGTTCGGCGCAGCGAGCACGTTGACCCCGGTGCTCCTTGGGGCAGCGCTCGCGGCGGTCTCGAGCGGCGGCATCCGAGCCCGGCCCGGCGGTATGGTGACCGCTCCGCCCCTCCATTCCTGGTTTACGCCCTTCGCGATCGCGACCGGTCTTCTGACGCTCGCACTCTCCTCCTACCTCGCCGCCGTCTACCTGACGCTCGAGACGCAGGGCCGCCTGCGCGAGGACTTCCGCAGGAGGGCTCTGGGCGCTGGCATCGCACTCCTGCTCCTCGCAGCCCTCGACCTTCCCCTGATGGCCTGGGACGCCCCGCGCCTCTTCTCGCGCCTGTGGAGCCCGACGGCGGCGCCGCTCCTGATCGGCGGCTTCCTCCTGGCCCTCTTTTCCCTCGCCCTTGTCTACCGCCGCCGCTTCGGTCTCGGACGCGTGCTCTCCGCCCTTTCGGGCATCGCGCTCCTCTGGGGCTGGGGCTTCGCGCAGTGGCCCTACGTCGTCTATCCCGACTTCTCGATCCTCGCGAGCGCGGCGCCAAAGCCAGCCCTCCTGCAGATCCTCTACACGCTGCCGGTGGGGGTTTTGCTGCTCGCACCGTCCCTCTACCTGCTCTTCAAGGTCTTCAAGGGCCGCAACCCCGCCGAGGGCCGGCCGCCGCGCCAGAGACCGCGACCGCGCACAGCGCGCTAAGGTGCGAGAAGGCGGCCCTCGCAAGCGAGGGCCGCCTTCTCTTCTTTTCTATCTGCCGGAGAGCGTAGCGGAGAGCTGCGCGACATCCGGCACCCCGAGGCCTGTCGCGGCGTCCCAGCCGCTGGCGGCGCTGTAGTGCCAGTTGTCGCCTGCCGTGATGTCGCGCATGCCGGAGTTCGCGCCAAGCGCGTAGAGCTGCGGCGGCAGGAAGCCGAGCGGCGTGCCGTTCGCCTGGTCTAGAAGCGCCGCGATGCCCGCCCAGTTCGGCGAGGCGAACGAGGTCCCGCCCCAGCCGTCCGTCCAGGGTGCGCTGGCCGTCGTCTCGACCGACGAGCTGTCGTAGATCGAGTAGCCGGTAAAGGGGTCGGCATTGAGGGAGACATCGGGGACGCCCTTGCCGGTCTGCGACTGAAGCGCCCCGCCGTAGGCCTGCTGCCAGGATGGCTCCGGGGTGTAGAGGCTGAAGCCGCCGCCCGAGCCGATGGGGTAAAAGCTGGCCTGCGCGCGCTGCGCGTTCTGCAGTCCAAACGCCTGGTAGCACGGTACGAGATAGTCCCAGCCCCAGGCCTGTTCCTGCTGCGGCATGCAGGAGAGCTGACTCGGCTGGTAGATGCCGCTCACGCCCTGCGTCTCGCTCGCACCGAGCGTCGTTCCGCCGACCGCCGTGACGTAGGCGCCGTCGCCCGGGACGTCGACGGCGAGGCCGTTCTGCCCGTAGTAGCCGTAGGCGTCATAGGCGCCGTAGTCGCCCGAGGCGTCGAACATCGAGATGCCCTCCGAAGCGCCCTGCTCGAACTGCTGGTCGAGGAGGGTCGCGTAGCCGGCGGTCGTGAACTCCTCCGCCTCGCCCCAGGAGACCGAACTGACGGTCGGCAGAGCGCCGCCCACGCCGTTGACGAGGGCGTTGAAGACGTCGACGAAGCCGTTATTGGTGTTGGGCGCCACGTATACTTCGATGTTCGCTCCGGGCGCCATCGCGCCGGACTGCTCGACGTCGAGGGAGGTCTCCGAGCCGCCCTGGCCAGCACCCGAGGCGCCCTGCGCCGGGATCGACTGGTCTACTCCGATCTCCTGGAGCGTTCCTGTACGGTGGATGCCGTAATAGCTCCAGAACTGCAAAGGGTCTTGCGTGAGAAAGGGAGCCAGTGTTGCGATGGCGATCGTCTCGCCGGCGCCGGTGATGTTGGGCAAGTTGGCGTCGTAGATGCCCTGCGTGTCCTGCGGCGAGAGGCCGGTCGGCGCGGAGCAGTCCGCGTAGCCCGCGTTCGCACAGACGCCCTGGGCGACCCCTGCCCCACTCTGGGACGCATTGACCTGCATCGTGTGCAGGGCGTTGAAGGTGAGCATCCCGGAGATGCCGGAGACCATGGACTGCAGGTCATACCCCTGGTAGTCCGTCGGTAGCTGCGGGTCCTCTGGGTTCGCGAGAAACGAGCGGCCCTTGTACGTATAGGCGTTGATCGGCACGGAGAAGGCCTGCTCCACTGCCGACACCGGGCCCGACACGTAGACGTAGTCGTTCGAGGTGTAGGTCGTCCCGTTCACCTGCTGCGTCTGACTGGCTGTAAGCCCAAAGCCCGTAAGGTACTGCTCGAGGGCAAAGATTGCGCTGCTCGAGGGCAGATAGTCCGCGTTGAACGCTTGCGGGGTCAGGTACTTGCGATAGTAGCGGCTCTGCGGCGTTGCTGTGTCGAGGATGTACTGCGGCAGGCTGGGCATGCCGTTCTGCGACACAAAATTGAGTCCGACGAGCAGCTGCACCTGCGCCGCTGCATTTGCCGCACCCTGCCCCTGCGACTGCTGGAGCAGTGCGCTTGCGGTGTTGCCGCGCAGCGGCTGGTTGCCGGCCGGCTTCGCCGCGCCGACAGCCGAGACGCCGAGCAGCGCCAGAACCCCAAGCGCGCCGACTACAGACGCCAAATGCATCCTTGGCAATACGGTCCCTCCCACTCGCTCATGATGCGCAGGAGGGCATTTCGCCCATCTCTTACAGGTTCCTGCCGCAAACCGTGTCGCCGATCGGCATGTGCGGTTGCGCCGACGAGAACTGCACTGCAAGACGCCCGCCCAGGTTCGTCAGATTCCGCTGGCAGCACGGGCCTGCGCCCGCTGGTTGAGCGACATCGCGAAGACCGCTGCCGCCATGAGGTCGATGAAGGCCATGGCGCCAAACAGACCCGCCTTGCCGCCGCTGCCCAGCGCGACGCCGCCCGCGAACGGGCCGATCGCGAATGCAAGGCCCATGACGATGTTCTGCAGGGTGAAGAAGGTAGCGCGGCGGTCCTTCGGTGCATACTGCGCTACGATCGCCTGCTGCACCGGTGCCAGCAGCACCTCGCCGATCGTGAAGACGACGTTCGTGCCGATCCAGGCCGCCGGGGCGACGGCGAAGATGAACGCGGCATTGGAGATCGCGTAAATGAGTGCGCCGCCGACGAATCCGAGGATCAAGGGACGATCTTCCTGCCAGCGGCTGAGGAAGGGCTGGAACACGACGACAGAAACGGCGTTCGCCGTCAGTACATAGGCGAACAGGTGCGCGCCGTTCGCGTAGTGGAGGCCCAGGAACTGCGGCAGCGTCGACTCGATCTGGCTGTAGGTGAGACCAGTCAGAAAAAGCCCGACGAAGGACCACAAGAGCACCGGATTGGCCAGACCTTGGCCCATGTGCCGCAGGCTGTCGAGGGCCGACGCTCCCGATGGCACCTCGCCGGAATGGCGCGGCAGGAGCGCCACGATCGCACCGATCATCAGGGCCTGGGCCGCGGCGGCGATCAGGAATGGGAGCGGCGAGCGCCCCGACCCGATTACGGCGCCCAGCAGCGGCCCGGTGGCTGCGCCAATGTTCACGGCCCAGTAGTTGAGCCCAAAGATCCGCACGCGGCGGGGCTCCGGCGTGAGGTCCGTCAGCAGCGCCTGGTAGGCCGGGCCCTGCAGGGCCCACGCCATACCGGAGAAGACCTGCAGCGCCGCGAAGGCCGGAAGGGTGTGCGCGAAGCCGAAGCCCACGAGACCGACCAGCTGCGCCAAGGACCCGGCAACGAGGGACGGCTTGCGCCCCAGCCGGTCGGAGAGCGGGCCCAGCACAAAGCTCGCGACAAGGCTCGAAAGTGCCGCCAGACCGATCACGAGTCCCACCATGGCGGGACTCGCGCCGGTCACCGTATGCATGTAGAGCGCAAGAAACGGCATCACCATGAAGCGGAAAGCGGCGCTGAAGCCGTCTCCCGCGATCAGTACCCAGACGATGCTGGGAACGCGATTGTTCACGATTCCTCCTAAAGGGGTCAGTCGGACCAACAGTTTAGCCGATCGCCTGCAGGGCTGCTACGGGAAAATGCACCAGCGGTCGTCTGCGAGAAACGTCTCGCTGGTGTGGGCGCGACTCACTTCATGCCGCTTCCGGCCAGCCACGCGCGCACCGGCGGAAGTTCCTCCTGAGAGAGGCCGTGTCCCCCATCCACCCAATGCACCGTGACTTCCGCCCCGCTCGCGGAGAGGAGCTCCACCAGCGCCTGCGTACCCTCCGCCGGAATCTGCGGATCGCCTCGCCCGGCCGCGACGAACGCCGCTGTGCCGTGCAGGTCCGGCACTGTCTTGGGCTGCAAGGGCAGCATTGCCCGAAAGAGGACCGCGCGGCGCAGGACGCCAGGCTCCAAGAGCAGCAGGCTCGCCGCGATGTTCGCCCCGTTCGAGTACCCGACCGCATCGATGCGCTCGGAGTCGAGTCGATGGAGGTCTGCCGCCGCGCGGATGAAGTCCGCGAGCTCATGCGTGCGCTGCGTGAGGTCGGCTTCGTCAAACACGCCTGGTCCCAGGCGGCGGAAGAAGCGCGGCATGCCGTGCTCGAGCACCCGTCCGCGCACGCCGAGCAGGTTCGCCGCAGGCCAAAGCGCACGCCCGAGCTGCAACAGGTCCGATTCGTCGCCGCCAGTGCCGTGCAGTAGAAGCAGGGTATCCTTGCCCTCGCCCGCCACGAAGCGGTAGTGGAAACCGAGGAGGTGGTCGCTCATGGACGCGGGATCTCGAGAGGGTGCAGCCGCGCCTCGATCTGCTGGCGCATCGGCTCGAGGAAGGGCGGAAGGGCGAGGCGCTCCCCAAGGTGCTCCGGGTCCTCGTCGACGGCGAAGCCCGGTCCGTCCGTCGCAAGTTCGAAGAGCACGCCGTTCGGCTCGCGGAAGTAGATCGAGTGGAAGTAGAAGCGGTCCACGAGGCCCGAGGTGCGGAAGCCTGCCGCCTCCAAGCGCTCCAGCCACGCGGCGTGCTGCAGGTCGTCCGGTACGCGGAAGGCGACGTGATGCACGCTGCCGCGCCCCAGGCGCACGAAGGGCAGGTCGCCCCGCTCGACGACGTGCACTTCTGCGCCTGCGCCGCCCGCACCCGTAGCGAAGACGAGCGCCTCGCGCGCCGGGTCCTCCGGCAGGCGGTAGCTGCCGTTCTCCCTGAAGCCGAGGATGTCCCGAAGCACGCGCGCCGTGCGGCCGGCATCGCGTACCGTAAGCGTCACGGGGCCGAGGCCGCGCACCGCCCAGTCGGCCGGCACCGGACTGCGCTCCCAGGGCTGCCCGCCAGGCACGCCCTCTTCTCCGTCATCCGCCACGAGCACCATGTGCTGACCCTCGAAGTCGCGAAAGGCAATCGTCGCACGGCCGGCGCGCTCCTCGACGCCGTCGTGCTCGATGCCCAGTTCCGTCAGCCGACCTTGCCAGCGCGCAAGTGCTGCACGGTCCGGCACGCGCAGGCAGACCGCCGAGATGCTGCCGACGCCCTCCTGCTCCTTCGCCATCCCCGGGATGTCGAAGAAGGTGAGATCGGTGCCCGGAGATCCGGTCGCGTCGGTATAGAAGAGGTGGTACGAGGACGTGTCGTCCTGGTTCACCGTCTTCTTCGCAAGCCGCATCCCGATCGTTCCCGTATAGAACGCAACGTTGCGCGATGCCTCGGCCGTGAGGGCCGAGACGTGGTGAATGCCCGTGAGCTGCATCCGATTCCCCTCCCCGGAAGTGCTTGATCAGTTGTCCATCAGGTCGTCGCCCGAGGGACGCATGTCGATCTCGAAGGTCCACGCGGAAGGCGGCTGCACCGCCAACTGGTAGTAGGTTTCCGCAATATCCTCCGGCACGAGCGCAGGCTCGTCCGGAGAAAGGTAGGACGCCGCGTGCGGTGTCCGGATCGCGCCATCGAGGAGGACGTGCGCAACGTGCACCCCGTCCTTGGCGACCGCACGCGACAGTGACATTGCAAAGCCGCGCAGCCCGAACTTCGCGCTGCCGAAGGCGATGCTGTGCGCTGGTGAGCGCACGGACGAAGTAGCGCCCGAAAAAAGCGCGGCGCCGAAGCCGCGCGCGATCATCTTGGGCACGAGGATGTGCGCGTGCAGGTATGCACCATAGGGGCCGACGCGCCAGGCCGCCTCGAACCCATGGGGGGTTACTGCCTCCACCCCGCCGCGCATCGCGTTGCCAGCATTGTAAATCAGGCATCCGATCGGGCCGAGTTCCTGTTCCGCGCGGCCGATCGCCTGCCCCACCGCCTGCTCGTCCGCCGCGTCGTAGGGCAGCGCAAGCGCGCGCCCTCCGTCAGTGCGAATCTCTGCGGCGATCTGGGAAATGGCTTCCTCACTGCGCGCCCCGATTGCAACAGGCGCGCCGACCGCCGCAAAGCGCCGCGAGAGCGCCGCCCCAAGGCCCATCCCCACCCCTACGACCAGTACCGTGCCAAGATCCGGCGCCTTCGCCATGCTGTGCACCTCCGCTGGCCACGGCTTCGCTTTCGCGCTTTGCCGTTCCTTCCAGCCTCGCGCCCTGCAACTGCAGGGGTACCAGCCAACGGCAAAACTCTGCTACCTTTTCCTGTAGCAAACCCTAGGAGGGACGCAGCATGTCCCCTGACGGAACGGATCACGATCCCGCCGCAGCTGCGAACGCGGCCTTGCGCCGCATCTGGCTCGACGCCATCTCCCAAGGCGGCTGGCCAAGGGAGCTTGCGCGGCGCTGGCCGATGCAGTACCCGCCGCTCCAGCCGGGCAGGCTGCTCTTCATTGGCTTCAATCCATCCTTTAGCCAGCGCGCCCTGGCGGCCTCGGACGACGCATCGCTGCAGGACGCATCGGACCTGAACGATGCGTCCAAGGTCCAGGGAAGGCTGGACGCGGAATCCCGCTGGCGCACAGGGGACGCGCTCTACCCCTACTTCACCCCGTTTCGGGAGTTCATGCTCCCCTGGGAGCACATCGACATCTTCGCCGTCCGTGAACGCGACCAGGCCACGGTTCAGGCCGCACTCCACCTGCGCGAAGGCAAGGTGTGGACCGCGTTCGCAAAAGAGCAGTTCATGGTCTTCGAGCATCTGCTCGCCTCCCTTCGGCCAACCGGCATCGTGGTGGTGAGCGCCCTCGGCTCCGTCCTCCTTTCTGCCCTGTGGCGCACCGCAAACCGGCTCTCGCCCGGTGAACATGACGGCAGAGGCCTTTTGCGCATCGGGGCACGCGCCACCCCAGTCTTCTTCGCCGGCATGCTGAGCGGCCTAAGGGCCATGGATCGCTTCTCGCGCGCACGTCTGATCTACGAGGTGCAAGGCGCGGCCTTAAAGGGGCGTTAGACCCTCATGGCCCGTGCTGCGACACCCGGGTTGCCCTGTATGAGCAGCAGAGGAGGCCCGAGGGCAGTCCGAACTGTCTAGACCGCGGAGTATGCGAAAGCTGCCAGGGCATTCGGTGTCGGTTACACGGCTGGGTGAATATGCTGAAGCGGCCGGACTGCACGTCCGACCGCCTCGCGGCTCCTGAAGTCTATCGTCCTTTGAACTTCGGCTCCCGCTTCTCGAGGAAGGCCCCGACGCCCTCCCTGCGGTCCTCGCTCTCGAAGGCGATCTGCCACATAGCCGTCTCGTACTTGAGTCCCTCCGCGAGCGGCATCTCGGCGCCGCGCTGGATCGCCTGCTTCGCGAGCGCGACGGCGCGCCGCGCCCGGCCGCCCATGCGCTGCGCGATCTGGACCGCCCTCTCGAGCAGCTGCGGCTGGGGCAAGAGTTCATTGATGAGTCCGATGCGCAGCGCCGTCTGTGCGTCGATCATGTCGCCCGTGAGGATCAGCTGGCGCGCCCAGCCCGGTCCCACGAGACGCTGCAGGCGCTGCGTCCCTCCCCAGCCGGGGATGATGCCGAGGTTCACCTCCGGCTGGCCGAAGCGCGCGTTCTCCGCGCCGATGCGCACATCGCAGCTGAGGGAGAACTCCACCCCTCCGCCCAGGCAGAAGCCGTTCACCGCCGCGATCGAGGGCTTGGGGGATTCCTCGATGCGCCGGAAGAGGCGCAGGGTGCGCTCCGCGAACTCGCCCGACGTCCAGACGTCGAGATCGACGAACTGGCGGATGTCCGCGCCGGCCACAAACGACTTCTCTCCCGCGCCCGTGAAGACCATTGCCCCAACGGCGTCGTCGCGCTCGATCTCGTCGAGCGCAGCCTCGAGTTCCTCGAAGGTCTGCCGGTTCAGCGCGTTGAGCGCCTCCGGCCGGTTGAACGTGACGATCTCCACCGCGCCCCGCCGCTCACGCAGAAGTGCCATCAACCTGCCTCCTCGCATCGGGTCCGTACCATGCACCGACCAATATAGCAGATCCGCGATCTTGTACGGGCTCCTGCCGCTCCCTGCGAAGGCCGTAGGCGCCATGGTGGTTCCATGGACAAGATCGCGGTGATCGGTACGGGCGCGATGGGAAGCCGCGTCGCGCAGGTCCTCTCGGCCGGGTATGAGGCCTTCGTACGGAACCGGACCCGCGCGCGGAGGAAGGCCCTCTTGGCGCTCGGGGCGCAGGCCGCCTCCTCCCCGCCGACGCGCACCGCAGCGATGCCGTGATCAGGATGCTCGCGGACCCCGGCGCGCTCGCGCAGCTCACAGCGGGCGAGGAAGGCCTCGCCGCAGGCCTTGAAACTGGTCAGGCGTTCCTCGAGATTCCGACGGTCGGCCAGGCTGTCACACCCCAGCTCCAGGCCTTCTCGATGCGCCCGTGCTCGGCTCGAGCCGCGCGGGGGGAATCCGGCGGCTGCAGATCTTCGGCGGCGAAGAGGAGCACCTCTTCGCGCACCGGCGAGGGCTCCTCTCCTCGCCACCGGGCTCCACGTCTAGGGGCAGGGCGCCGGCGGCGTCCAGCTGTCGAGCGCGGCGGATTCCCTTTGCGCTTCGCCGTAGCGCTCGCCCGCAAGGGCGCCGACCCCGTCGCGCAGCGGTCCGTGCCAAGGGAGCGGAGCTGCCGCTCGCAAAGGCGGCGGGATTCGGCGAACAGGACTATTCCGCGGTGCTGGTCGAGATCCTCGCCGCCCGGCGATCCTGAGTGGGTAGGGCCGCACGCCTCCAGAAAACCTGGATCTCATGGCCGTTGCCACTTGTAATCATTTTTGGCATCCTTTTCTGCGTTATCGCGCTCAAAGGGGGGGGGCTTACCTTGGCCACAGCGCTCGTGCCCGAGGAGCGGCGCGTGACGGTGCGCAAGGCCGCGTTCGCGGTCGCCGGCGTCGCGGCCTACCTCGCCTTGATCTACCTTGCGAACGCTCCATACTACGTCGGATTGGAGCCCTTTTGGATCGCCGAACTTTGGAACTACGGGGTTGCCGCGGCGTTGCTGGGCCTGATCCATTTGGCCACGCTGCGGGTGAAGCGCCCGCTGCCCGCGCTGCCGCGGGATCTTCCCGCCGTCTGGTGGCTCGTCGGCATTCTCCTGGTCGTGGCAGGCCTGACCACGCTTTTCTGGATCGCAGTCACCACACACTGGGGGCCCCTCTTCCGCCTCCTCGCGCCAGACCACCTGATCGGTGCGCGGCTCGGCCTGCCGAGCGACGTCGTGGACCGCCTGGACAACGTCGTCGGCGGCGGCCTCCTTCTCACCTTGGTGGCCACCGGACTCTCGCTCTGGAGGGTGCGGCGGCACGGCGCGATCGGGTTTCGCTTCGGTTGGCTGGACTTCTCGCTCGGCTTCGGCCTGATCATCGCCTGGATCGCCGGCACGGCGCTCAGGGCGAAGCTCTTCTCGCCGCCGGTGCAGCCCTACGTCCTCCTGCCCGTATCGCTCTGGGCCTTGCCGCTCTTCCTCCTGCAGATGCTGGTGAACGGCCTGCAGGAGGAGACCTTGTTCCGGGGCTATGTGCTGCCGCAGCTGGCGGCCCTGCTGCGGCGGCCTTGGCTCGCCATGCTCGTGATGATCGTGCTGTTCGACGCCATGCACCTGCCATCGATGATCATCGGGCAGGGCATGCCCTGGCGGCCGGTCGTCCTGGATCTCCTCCTCCCGGCGCAACCGTTCGCGCTGGTCGTGGGCTACGCCTACTGGCGGAGCCGGAGTCTGGTGCCTGGGATCCTGCTGCACACCTACACGACGCTCTGGTCAAGTTTCCTCTTCCTCTGACGGTGCGCGGCATGAACCGGGCATACCGCGGACAGGCCATCCCCATCCGCTGAAGGAATGATCTCTACCTCTTGTCCGCGGGGCATGGGCTACCTTCGAGCCCTAGCTCGGGCTGCAACCCGCCCATAGGCAGGCGTTGCGCAAGCGATCGCGCAGCGCCTGCGCACATGATCGCCCTACGCGCCGCCCGGACCCGGCGTGCGGTCGCGCGCCGGGATGCGCTGCCCTGCGGTGGGCCGGGTGAAGGAGGTGTCCTGCTCCGCCGCTTCGCGCCACGCGGCGCCGAAGCCGCCGAAGAACCCGATCATCGCGCGCATGCCCGTGTTCACGTCCGGCTCGTGCAGCGCGTGCCAGAGCCCCCCAAGTCCGAGGGGCCTATCCGCATCCTTCGCGTGCATCGCCTCGCTGGCCCGCTCGGCGCCGGCCGCCATGCCGTGCACCAGCGGCGCGACGAGATCCGGGGAGATGCTCGCGAGCAGCATCATCTGTCCTTCGAGGTTGCGGATCCCGCTGCGGTTTTCCTCGCTGTTCAGGAGGTCGACGACGACGCCGCCGGCCTCCGCGCGCTGCTCCACGAGCCCCAGGAGGAGATCGAGGATCCGGGCGTCGTCGAGCGCCGCAAGGAGGCGGCGCCCCTTGTGCATGGCCTCCTCCTCCGCCTGCGCGGCAATCCTGGCGTCGAGGAGAGTCGCCGACTCCTCAGTGGAGGATGCGACTTTGGTCGTCGGTGCTGCCATCACTCACTGCCTCCTTTGCGATCTGCGCTGGATTGCCTGTGAGGGGCTCGTAGTCGCTGCGCCGCCACTTCTCCTCGACGCGCACCCCAGGCTGCGGGTGGCGCTGCTGAAAGCGCCAGTTGCGCAGCGGCAGGGGCGAGTGTCCCAGGTGCCGGCCCGTCTTCTCGAGCTTTGCGCTCGTGCCCTTGTAGGCGGGGGTCATCGTCTCCGGGTCCCTCGCCATGCCGGTCAAGCGGTTGATGGCGCCCTCTCCGCGGTCGTTCATCGGCAGGTAAGTCACCTCGCCCGCCACCCGGTCCGTGACGAGCACGGGCACCTCCGCGTCGCCTGCCGGCGACGCCAGGCGGACCACGTCTCCGTCCTCGAGATCCTCCTGCTGCGCGAGTTCGGGCGATACCTCGAGGAACACCGACGGCACGAGTTCCGCGATGCCAGGCACGCGGTAGGTCATGTTGCCCTCGTGGAAGTGCTCCAGGAGCTGGCCGTTGTTGACGTGCACGCCGCGCAGGTCGAAGGAGTGCGGTTCCTCGATCTCTACCGGCACGAGCTTCGCCTTGCCGCTCGGATGGTTGAACCGCTCCTTGTAGAGGAGCGGCGAATCGGTGCCGTCGGCCGCCACGGGCCACTGCAGCGAGCGGTAGTGCTCTAGGCGCTGGTAGGAGAGTCCGGCGAACATCGGCGAAAGCCTGGCGATCTCGTCCATGATCTCGCTCGGGTGCTCGTAGTGCCACCCGCCCCCGAGCCGGTTCGCCACCTCCTGCAGGATCTGCCAGTCCGGACGCGCTCCCCCAAGAGGCTCCAGCGCCTGGTAGAAGCGCTGCATGCGGCGCTCGGTATTTGTGAAGGTGCCCTCCTTCTCAAGGTTTGGGCAGGCGGGCAGGATCACGTCCGCGAACTGCGCCGTCCGCGTGAGGAAGATCTCCTGCACCACGAGGAAGTCGACCTTCGCGAGCGCCTCCTGGGTGTGATCCGCATCGTTGTCGACAAGCGCCGTCTCCTCGCCGACGATGTAGAGGCCACGCACCTTGCCCGCATGGATCTCATCGGCGAGCTGCACGTTGTTGATGCCCTCCGCCTGCGGCATGGGCGTGCCCCAGGCCGCCTCGTAGCGCCTTTTTGCCGCGTCGTCCCGCAGCGACTGGTATCCCGGCAGGAACCCGGGCTTCGCGCCCATATCGCTCGCGCCCTGGACGTTGTTGTGCCCGCGCAAGGGGTAGCCGCCGGTACCGGGCCGGCCGAAGTTGCCGGTGAGGAGAAGCATGTTCGAGATGGCGAGGGAGCCCGCGCTCCCGTTGCGCTGCTGCGTGATGCCCATCGCCCAAAGCGCGCATACGGAGCCCGCCTCGTGGATCATCCGCGCGGCCTGCTTCGTTTGCTCCTGCGGAACGCCCGTCTCACGTTCCACGCGCCCGAGGTCATACGGATCGAGCGACGCGAGGTAGGCGTCGACACCCTCCACCCTTTGCGAGAGGAACTCCTTCGCGAGCCAGCCCTGATCGCGCAGGTAGCGCTGCACCCCGAGGAGCCAGACGGCATCAGTCCCCGGCTTCGGCCGGATGAACAGGTCCGCGCGGTCCGCCATCTCGTGCTTTCGCACGTCGACGACGATCAGCTTCTGGCCGTGCAGCTTGTGGGAGCGCTTCACGCGCGTCGCGACGACGGGGTGGGATTCCGCCGTATTGCTGCCGATGGCGATGACGAGTTCCGCCAGCTCGATGTCGCGGATCGATCCCGAGTCGGCGCCGAACCCCACGGTGTTCCTGAGTCCGTAGGTGGCGGGGTCCTGGCAGTAGGTCGAGTCGTTGTCGACGTTGTTGGTGCCGATCACCTGGCGCGCCAGCTTCTGCGTCAGAAAGGCCTCTTCGTTCGAACCCTTCGAAGAGGCGATGAAGGCGAGAGCATCGGGTCCGTGGGCTTCCTTGATCTCCCGCAGGCGCCGCGCCACAAGATCGATGGCCTCGTCCCAGGTCGCGGTGACGAACTGACCGTCCTTTCGGATGAGAGGCTCTCTCAGCCGATCCGGGCTGTTCACGTAGTCCCAGCCGAACTTTCCCTTGATGCAGGTAGAGATGCCGTTCGCAGGCGCCTCGACCTGCGGGTCGATCTTGAGGATCTTGCGACCGCGCGTCCAGACGTCGAACGAGCACCCGACGGCGCAGTAGGTGCAGACCGTCTTCGTGCGCTTGATCGAGCTCTCACGCGTCGCCGCCTCCACGTCGGATATGGCGAAAACGGGCGGCAGGCTCGTCTCGAGGTGCTCGACGAGCTCGATCATCGGCCGGCGGACGCGGTCGGGCAGATTGGTGAACTGGCCCGCCTCGCCCAGCATCGTCTTCTCCATCAGGGCGTTGCAGGGACAGGCCGTGACGCAGTGGCCGCAAGACACGCAGGACGAATCGCCGATGGGCTTGTGGTCGTCCCAGACGACCCGCGGCCGCTCGAGAGACCAGTCGATCGAAAGGGTCTCGTTCACTTCGAGGTTCTGGCAGGCCTCGACGCAGCGGCCGCACAGAATGCATTGGTCCGCGTCGTAGCGGTAGAAGGGGTTCGTGTTGTCCTCGTGGGGCGCCGGCTTCGGTTCGAAGGGATGCGTGTGGCGGGTGATCTGCAGGAGCTTCGTAGCGTTATGGACGATGCAGTCGCCGTTGTTGTTGTCGCAGACGGTGCAGTACAGCTCGTGGTTGTGCAAGATGCGCTGCATGGCCTCTTCGCGGGCCTCTCGCGCGCTGTCCGAATGCAGGCGTACGCGCAGGCCGTCGTAGGCCTTGGTCGCGCAGGCGCGAACGAGTTCTCCGTCGGCCTCCACGATGCAGGTATCGCAGGTCTCGAGCGGTCCGAGCTGCGGATGATAGCAGACGTGAGCGATCTCGATGCCGCCGCGCAGCATCGCCTGGAGGAGCGTTTCGCCGTCCTGCACCGCGAGGCGGTGCCCATCGACCGTCAGTGCGCTCGTCGTCTCGGGCAATGCGCACACCTCCCCGTTTAGGACTGCTCCCAGGGAGATTGCGTATGCATCCGTCGCAAGCCAATATCGTGAACGATTCCCAAGCGCGCGAGCCGACACTGCCGCTTTGAAGCCAACGGGCGAAGGGCCCGGTGATACACGTTCGCTCTACGAAGCGCAGCCTGCCCCTTCCGCTACGTCCAATCGACTCCCGCGAGGAACGCCCACGTCATTTCCGCAACGCCTGTTGGATCTTCATCGAGCAGTTCATGCGTCACCCCAGGCATGATCTGCACTTGGAGTCCGGGCACCTTCTCTGCAAGCGCCGCAGCGCCCGCACACCGCTCGTCTTCCATCTCCACCGGGCGCCCTGCGCGCAGCAGTACTGCCGCTCCCACCCGGATCCTTGGGAGCTGAAGGGGCCCGTTCGCGTCGATCATCTCCATGGCCTCCTCGCAAGATGCGAGGTCAATGCGCAGGCGAATGCGCCCGTCGCGCTCCGCCATCATCGCGCGCGCTGCCATCTCCATGTCGTCGTCCCAGTGCAAAGACTCCTTGCGGGCGCCGTCCAAGAACTCCTCCCAGGTCGCGAACGTGAACTCTGCAAGCTGGCGCTGGCACTGCGCGTGGGGTCCGTCCTCGCCCTCCTTGTGCGACAGGTAGCCGCCATCGTACAAGAGCAGCCCCCTCGTTCGCCGCGAAAGCTCCGCAGACTCGGCGAGCGCCGCGAGCGCCGACACGGCGCCGTAGGAGTGCCCGCCGAGCACCGCCTCTTCGGCGCCCAGGGCATCCAGCGCTGCGATCCAGACGGCGGCGACGTCGCCGCGGTTTTCGATGGGAATCCGGTCGGAGCGCCCGTGGCCCGGCGGGTCAATCGCAGCCAGGCGGTAGCCCCGCTCGGAACCCTCCCGCAGCTGGCGCAAGAAGGCTTCCGCGGTTCCGCCAAGGCCCGGCCAGAGGACCACCGTCCGGTCTCCTTCGCCTGCCGCGAGCAGGCGGATGCGCCTCCCGCCGACTTCTGTCCAGCGCTCTTGCACGTCGGCCGCCTCCCTGTGGTCATGTCTTGAAGACCTGCGCAGGGCCTGTCAGCCTACGGAGCAGAGCAGGCCGCGCAAGCACCGAAGCTGCCGTTTCAGCGCCAGCTTGTCGCTGCGCCATACGAATTTCGGACCCGTCCCGCCATACTCCAGCGTGACGGCCCGTGGCCGATGCACAGGCAGCGCAAAGCGCAGGAGGTCGTAGTCAGCCTCGCCCATCTCCAGGTGGCGGTCGCGCAGGAAGCCCCTATCCGGGTCCGGAGCCGGACCGGTCGTGTGGATCTCCACAACCTGGGCGCCTTGCAGCGGGCGGATGTGCTCGCGCACGTCGACGCCGAGCGTCGCCGCGCTCACCCGGGCGTGCGCGAGATCGAGCAGGATCCGGGCACCCGCCGCCTCCGCGCAGTCGCGCAGGAAGTCAAGACGCGCGAACTCCCGGTTGCAGCGCCCCGGCAGGAGCTCCCCGTAGTAGGGGGCGTTTTCCACGAGGACCGCCGTCTCCATCCCGAGATGCTCGCCTGTCGCCTGCACGAGCGCGCTCAGTTCCGCGACGATGTCCCTCTGCGGACGGGCGTCGCGCCCGATGAAGTGGATGTTCACCCAGGGAACCTCGAACCGCCGCAGCCAGGGAAGCCAGCGCTCCCAGTCGGGGCGCTGACCCAGCGTGAGATTCCAATGCAGAAGGAAGGTGCGCTCCCCTGCCGCGCCGACGTCCTCCTCCACCGTTTCCTCACGCGATAGCTTGAGGAAGTCCACGCGCCGCGGCTCCTCCTGCAGAAGCTCCATCAGCTGCGGGGAGTAGTTGGCGCCAAGGCGCGCCGGGTCGTCCATCCACCCACCTCCTATCGCGCGTTCGCGCCGTGCCATGCCCTGAGCAGCTGCGCCTCCCGTTCGGGCGAAATGCCGGCGCGGCGCGCGAGGTCCCTCGGTCGCCCAACGTCCCAGTGTAAGGTGTCGGCCACGGTCTCCCGCAGCGGGCGCAGCGCGAGTCCGGCCCCAAGCGCCTTTTCGATCGATACGGAGTCCATGCCGATGGAATCGGGATCGCTCTCCGGGACGAAAAGCGGCATTTCGGACCAGGGCGTGACGCTCTGCGCGGCCAGAAATTCCTCCGTGACCCAGGTGATCGCCCCGCTGCCCCCGCCCGCCTCCCGGCACAGCGTGAGCAGCTCGCCCATCGTTGTGGGCTCTTTCGGCCCCACCGCGTTGTAGGCGCCCCCAGCGCCGCGCTCCACCATCGAGAGCGTCCAGGCGGCGAGGTCCCGTACGTCGATCACCTGTACGGGATGCGATGGACGACCTGGGGCTAGCGCCTCCCCGGCCTGCGCGAGCCGCGCGACCCAGTAGGTGAAGCGGTCGCTCGGGTCGTCCGGGCCGACGATCAGTCCGGGGCGGATCAGAAGGTCGCGCCCCGGGAAGTGCCGCGACACCTCCTGCTCGCAGCGCGCCTTGAGCGCCCCGTACCACTCTCCGACGTTCTCCTCCCCTTCGCTCGGAAGCTGTGCGAGGAGGGCGTCCTCCGTCATCCCGAGGGTCGTGAAGGAAGCGTACGCCGAGATGCTGGAGATGAAGGTGTAGTGGCCCGCGGACTTTGCAAGGAGCGCCGCGGACTCCCGCACGAGCCGCGGCAGGTATCCGGACATGTCGATGACCGCGTCGAAGCTGCGGCCACGCAAGGGGCCGAGTCCGCCGTCGCGGTCACCGTATACGTGCTCTGCTGCGGGGAAGAGATCGCGGCCATGGACACCGCGGTGAAACAAGGTCACCTCGTGGCCTGCGGCGAGCGCCGCCTCCGCGAGATGTTTTCCGAGGAAGATGGTCCCGCCCAGAAGGAGAAGCTTCACGTGGTTCGCCTCCGGTCTTGGGACCTTCTTCGCCCAACGCGCCGGAAGTCCTACGAAACGCAGTCCCCTGCGCCGCACCGATCCACCCCGTTCAGCACACTATCCCTCGATGCGGAAGCGGCCGAGGGAGTCGCGCAGCTCCTTCGACATGCGCATCATCGATTGGGCGGATCTGTTCACCTCGTCGATCGTCGCGTTCATCTCCTCGGCGGCAGCCGAGACCTCCTCCGCCGCCGCAGCCGTCTCCTCAGAGACTGCCGCAACCTGTTCGATCACGCCGTTCACGCGGTCGCCGGCCGCAGCCATCAGCTCGGTTGCCGCCGTGTTCTCCTCCGTGACGGCGGATACGGCCGAGATGCGGTGTGTTATTTCCCGCCCGCCGTCGGCGATCCTGGCCATCGCCTGCACGATATTCTGGATGCCGGCGCTCGACTGGTCCAGCGCCGTCACGATCTCCTCGAGCGCGAGGCCGGCCTGTCCGCTGAGCGCCGTTCCCTGCTCCACCTCGCGCGTGCCGGATTGCGCGGCGCTGAGCGCGTCGGAAATGCCGGACTGGATGCTTTTGACGAGTTCCTCGATTTCCTTGGCCGCCCTGCCAGCCTTGTCGGAGAGCGAGCGCACCTCCTCCGCCACCACGGCGAACCCCTTGCCCTGCTCTCCGGCGCGGGCGGCCTCGATGGCCGCGTTCAGGGCAAGCAGGCTCGTCTGGTTGGCGATGTCCCCGATGGTCATGGTGATCTGCCCGATGCGCTCGGAGTGTCCCCCGAGCTGTTCCACCTTCCCGGTGGCGACGTGCACCGCCGAGCGGATGCGCTCCACCGCGCCCAGCGCCTGGGACGTCGCGGATGCACCCTGGCGCGCGGAGTCAACGGCTTGCGAGGCGGTTGTGGAGACGCGCTGCACGACTTCGGTGGCGGCTTCGATCTCGCGAGAGACTTCGGTCGCGCTCTCCGATGCCTCGCCTGCCTGCCTCGCCTGCTCGCCTGCACCCTTCGAGATCTGCTGGATGGACTGCTGGAGCTCACCCATCGCGCGCGCGGCGTCCTCGGCGTGGTGCGTCTGTGCGGTTGCGCTGGCTGCCACCTGTCCGATCGCTTCCGCAACCTGCCGCACGACCTGGGCCGACTGCGTCGCCGCCGCCCCCAGCTGCCCGCTGGATCCCTCGACCTGCCGGCTCGTCCCGACAATGTTGGATACGAGGGAGCGCAGCTGAGTGCTCATGTCGTTGCTGCTCTGCATCAGATCCGCGACCTCATCGGTCCCCGCGATGTGCATGGTCTGACCCTGGAGGTTGCCGTCTGCGATCTCCTTCGTGCGCTGTACCACGTCGCGCAGGCGGCGCGAGATCGATCGCGTGGTAAGCGCCGCGGCGACGATTCCCAGCAGCACCGCGATCACGGCGAAGATTTCCGTGAGCTGGATGCCTCGGTTCGCGGTGGCCAGGGTGGCCTGCTCCTCCGCGTTGCGGAAGCCGTACTGGCGGGAGAGGAACGTGGAAATGAGCTTTCGCATGCTGGTGTACAGGGAGTGGTCGGGCCCAGCGACGAGCGCCTCGACCTGCTTCGTATGGCCCGCGGCGACGGCCGCGTCCTCCTGGGCGAAGACGGACTGCGCCTGGCGCAGGGCCGCCGCCACCTGGTTCATCCACTGCACATTGACGGGCAATGTGATCGCTGGACGCATCTGCCCAATCGCTGTTTGGATGGCCTGTTCGCTGGAGGAGACGGTGGACTCCGAGGTCGTGTCACCAGCTGCCACCGCGTGCTGCGCCGCGAACATGCCCTGCATGGATACGTCGATCTGGGTCACATGATCTATCAGAAAGTAGCGGTCCGTGATCAGGGACGTATACGCCTGGGTCGTTGCGTTCAACGATTGCACGGCGATGACGGCGGATACAATCGCGAGCACCAAGACGAGCGCGTATCCCAACCCGAGCCGTACTCCGACGGTATACCGGATAGAACGCATTGCTAACCCCCTAGAGATAAGAATCAGTACCATATTACCCCTCTTACAAGTTCAATGCCTGCTTCCAGGCGACTTTCAGTAGGGGGAATAGCTGGAAATTCTCTTTACTTTGTCCGGTGCTCTTCGCCTATTGGATACTGGGACTACATGGATTTTCTATGTGACCAGAAGCACCCTCCGGTAATTGCCGGACGCTGTTCCGCTTTAAACGTCATCTTGCGCCTGACGATCATTCCGCTGCGCCACGCCCGCGCCTCAATGAAAAAGAGAACCCGCCGGGAGGGCGAGTCCTCAGAGAACTCTCCTGAAGGTTGTGAGGTGAGGTTCAGTCCGCGGATGCCGATACCATGTCGCGGACCTCAGGCTTCGCGCGGTTGATCAGCTCTTCGAGCGGATCGGGCGACATGAGCGACGCGACCGCCTCCGCGATCTGGTAGATCCCCGCAACGCCCACGGCTGCGTAGACCGTCTTCGTCAGAAACGAACGCGGTCCGCCGAGCGATTCCGCGACGAGGTCATATCCAAAGAACCCCTTGAGTCCCCAATTCGCCGCACCAACCGCGACGAGCCCGAAACTGACCCACCCGGCCGCCGATCGCCGCATCTTGATCCGCCCTTTCCATCGCGATGATCTCAGCGTTCCCGTCAACTGCTGCGATCATCGGACACAGAGAACGCAAACGCTTGGCAGCAGCGGAAGTTCGCGACGCCGCTGCTTGGCGGCGGACGAGTCTCCAGCGCGTGACAGCGTGAAGGCTACCGGGAGAACTGGCCGTTCTCGTCGACGTTGACAATCCAGCGCAGTGCCGCCACCGGCCGCTCGTGCGCGTAGATGGGGACGTCGACCTCCATGAGGATCTCGCCCGTATCGCGCTGGTACACGTTGACCGCGACCGGCCGCTCCGCCAGTGGACGCGCATACTGCCAGAGCTGCTCGTAAGAGGCCTGCTGCGGCTGTGCGAAGGCGGCCGCCGAGAGGCCGACGCGCGCCGTCTCACGGCCGAACGCATCGTCAAACAGCCGCTTCACGCGGTTCCCCGGGCCGTCCTTGACCGGATCGCCCGTCCAGTCTTTGCGGTGCATGAAGTCTTCCGTCATGACAAAGCCGTTCAGGTCCGCGATCGCAATCGTATTCGTCGCAGGCAACGCTTGATAGATGGAGTCGCTCAACCGGCCAAGGTCCTCGTCGATGTAGCGATCCCATCCGGAAGAGAACTTGGGCGGCGAGAACACAGCGACCCGCGAGACGTCGAAGATCCGCGAGAGCGATGCGATCTCCTCGCGCGTGCGCAGCTCGTGGTACTTCGTTCGCCGGTAGTCCTCAAGCGGCACCCGCTCCATGATCTTGCCAAGCTTTCTGGCATGGCGCCGCGCATCTTCGACGAGCGCTGCGATCGGAGACCGTTTCGAGTCGCCGATCAGCTCCGCAAAAACATCCTCCGCCATCAGGCGACGGATGGCGGAGGATGTCGTAAAGCGCTGCGCTGTGCCCTGCAGCGCCTCGATGTGCTGCGTCGTGTCTTCGACCGCGCGGGCGTCCGAGTGTGCGATGTCTTGCAGGCCGTGCATCTGCTCTTGCACCGTCTGGACGTTGGCGCTGACCTCCTTTGCGATCGCTGCGTTCTCTTCGGAGACGGCCACGACGTTGCCAAGCTCCCTCGACGCGTCGCCCAGGCGTCCGACCAGCGACGAGAACGTCGCACCCATCTCGGAGACCTGGTCGCGCGAGCCCTGCAGGAGATCCACCATCGACGACAGCGTGGTCTGGGCTCCCTCTACCGAACCCGCAACCTTCTGGGATGCGGCGGCGAGGTCGCCCACGACGCGGGCCACCTCGGAGATCGCGCCGTTGATCAGCCGCAGGCGTTCCCCTGTTTCGGACACCTGCTGCTTCGACTGCTCCGCGAGCTTGCGCACAGCTTCCGCGACGACCGCGAAGCCGCGGCCCTGCTCGCCGGCGCGTGCCGCCTCGATCGAGGCGTTCAGGGAGAGTAGGTTCGTCTGCTCTGCGATATCCAGGATGTTCTCTGAAATGTCGTTGATGCCCGACGCCGCCTGCCGCAGACTATCGAGCTGCGCCTCCACCTGCACCATCGATGCCGCGAACCCCTGGACCGCCTGCAGCACCTCGCGCACCGCGCCGTGACCCGATTCGACACTGCTTGTTCCGTCGGAGATCCAGCGGACCAGAGCCTGCGATTTCGTCTGCGCGCCACGCGCACCGTCTGCGAGCTCGCGCAGCATGGCGAGCGCCGACGCCGTCGAGTGCGACTGCTCTGCCGCGCCGCTCGATACTTGGGAGAAGGCCTGCGAGCACCCCCATGCTCTCCTCGACGCGGGCGATCAGCCGGGGCCGATCGTTCGAGCGCGAAGAGATGTCTGTCGAGGAATGCATCGCGTCGTGCAGTCTTTCACGCATCTGGCGTGCGGCGTCATTCAGCGCCACCATCGAGCGGGCTATGGATGCTGCGATGTTCGCGTGATCCTGACCCTTGCCCGCACGGGATTCTTCCGACCGGAGCTCCAACGTGGAATCCTCCAGTGCCTTGGGTCGCCTCCCAAACATGCCTTGTCCCCTTTATCAGCGGCGCCGTAAAACCTCGTCGTTGAGGGCGAGGATATAAGGCGCGGCCGGGACGCGTTCAGTGCGGGGTCTCCTGGTGTTCGATGTACTGCCGGATGATGGAAAGCGGTGCGCCCCCGGCCGATGCAGCGAAGTAGCTCTTGGGCCACAGGCTGCCTCCCCACAGTGCCTTCTGGATGGATGGGTAGTTCTTCTTGCGGATCAGCCGGGAAGAAACACCTTTGCAGGTCCTCCAAGATCTCCTTGGTGAACACGAGGCGCCGGAATTTCGCGACGAAGACCAAATGCACGTGCAGGTTGAAGACGCAGTGGCGTCCTGTCCGGAAGTCTCTTAAATCAGCCAGACCCCAAGAGTATCCTAGAGAATGGAAACCGTCGAGAGGGGTGGTGGTGTCGTGCAGGAGACGACGGTTTTCAGCTATCGCTTCTCTATGTCCCGCAAGGAGTGGGCCAAGGCGTCCTTGGCCCGAAAGGCGGCGGGAGAACTCTGGACGCGGCTGGTGAAGAT
>JAJYSJ010000029.1 GCA_021793645.1 Bacillota bacterium | reverse complement strand
GACAAGACCACCCGCTACCCGCACCGCTATCGCCGATACTTCAATCCTGTCTTCAAGGGGCAGGCACTGCGGATCGGCGAGCACATCCTTGCCCTCCCCCTGGGAAAAGGGCGGGAGCCGATCAACGAAGAGGCGCCGCGTGCATCGCGGCGCAGAAGAGACCCCAGCAGCACCAAACGGGATGCGCGTCCGGGCAGTCCATCGCGGCTCGCCTTCACAGCTGGCGTCACTTTGTAGCTGCTGCGCGTTCCCCCGATGCGCCCTCCCGCATCAGCCGGCGAAGCGCCTGCAGGATCTCGCCTGGTGCAGGCGGACAGCCAAGAATCTCCAGGTCCGCGGCCAGGGGCGCTCCGATCCCGCTGCCCGCCGCATAGCCGCCCTTGTGCACATGGCCGAAGACTGCGCAGTCCCCGAGCGCTACGACGAGGCGCGGCTCGCCGACCGCTTCGAGGGTGCGCGCCAGGGCATCCGCCATCTGTCTTGTGCCCGGACCGGTCACGATCAGCCCGTCAGCATGTCGCGGGCTCGCCACCATGTCGATCCCGCTGTGCTGCGCATCGTAGTCGGGGCTGAACAACATCGCGAGTTCCGATTCACACGCGTTGCAGCTGCCGCAGTCCACGTGCCGCAGCGCCAACGAACGGCCGATCAGCCTGCCGCCTGACTCCATGTCCATTTCTCCTTGTCTAGCGATCGCAGCATGCGTAGCACAGTTCGAAGCTCTTATTGATCAAAGGGAAGTCCCCGATCGGGTTGTCCGCGGCCGCGACCATGATGAGGGGCCAGTTGGCGAAGGAGGCCGACCGCAGGTGCAGGCGCTCCACCCTGCCCTGCGAAAGCCGCAGGAACTGTGTCTCCGCGCCGCGGGGTGATTCGACGATGGCGGCCGCCGCGCCCGAGAGCTCTGCGCCGAGCGCGCCCGGCCGCTCCTCCTCTCCGCCCTCCTGCAGCATGGCGATGGCGAGCGTGAAAGATTGGGCCAGTTCCAGGCGACGTATCTCCGCGCGCGCAAGCGCATCGCCGGCCGTCGCCGTCTCGGGCGCGAGGTCAAGGGAACGATAGGCCCCGTAGGGGAGATCCGAGCGCACATCGGCAGCGATGCCGCTGGCGCGCGCTGCTGGCCCGACCGCGCCCAGCGAGCGGGCTGCGTCCTTGTGGACCCTCCCCATCCCCGCGAGCCGGTCGCGAAAGCCCACGTTGGCGAACAGCCGGTCTGCCCAGACCGCACTGTCATCCCGGAGCCTGCCCAGGCCCGCCGCGAGTTCTGCGCGATCCTTCGGCGGGCGCACCTGCCCTGGCCGGATCGTGCCGAACAGGTAGCGGTGGCCGAACGCCGCCTCCTGCATCCTCAGGGCACGTTCCTTGAGGCGCATTCCCTGCTGCGCGAGCACGGCCAGCGCCACGCCCGTCGCGAGCTGGCCAAGGTCGTTCAGGTGGTTGTAGATCCGCTCCATCTCGAGGATCGCGGCGCGCCAGGCCAGGGTGCCGGACGGCACCTCCACGCCGGCGATCGTCTCGACCGCCTGCGAGAAGGCCTCCTGATGCGCCGCGCTGCAGCTCCCGCAGGTGCGCTCGACGATGCGTATGGCTTCGTCGAGGCTCCGGCCCTGAAGGTTCGCCTCGACGCCGCGATGGTTCCAGGAGAGCCGTGCATCGAGCTGGAGGATCGTCTCCCCGACCGTAGTGAAGAGGAAGTGGCCGGACTCGATGATCCCGGCGTGTACGGGTCCGACAGGGACCTCGACGATGCCATGCTGGCGCAGGCTGTGCGGACGCCACGGTTCCCGCGCTGCGGGCGGGGCCTGCGGCGCGAGCGGCGGGGAACCTTGGTAGGCGTCGGGAAGGAGGAGCGGCCTCGGGTCGGGATGGCCGGAGAAGCGCAGTCCGAACATGTCCTGGATCTCCCGCTCGTCCCAGTGCAGGGCCGGGAGGTCGTCGACGAGCGACGCCACATCCCCCTCCCCTCCAAGCGGCGCGCGCACGGCGAGCAATCCGCCCTGCGGGCCGGAAAGGAGGTAGACAAGGTCGATCCCAGCGCTGCCGTGCTCCGCGAAGCACATGTGAAACGCGTACCCCTGCGCCAGGAGCGAACGGACGGCACCGGCGCGTCCCGCGGCCGGGACGGTCCGCCACGTGATCTCACTCACCCCGTCATCTCCCCGTCGCGAGCAGCGAAAAGCTTTGGAACAAGAGGGTGGGCAGCAACCACCCGAGCGGCAGGGCCAGGGCGAAGGCGAGGAGCGCGCCCGCCCAGCTGCGCCCCGGTGCGAATCTGGCGCGGGACGGCCTCTGGGCACCGAGCGTCGACTCGATCACGTAGTGCGCAAGGCCGACGAAGATCGCGCCGAGTGCAAACAGCAGGAGCCAGCCGAGGAGCGCTGTCTTCGCGAAAAGCGCAAGGAGGATGGCGAGCTCGGTCGGGAACATGGGAAGCGGCGGCAGGCCCGCAAGGGTCAGCATGCCGAGCAGCCACAGCCAGCCGAGCCGCGGCTGCGACGCGAGCAGGCCGGGAAAGCGCGGCAGCTTCTTGCTGCGGAAGGTCTGCAGGATGTCGCCCGCTACGAAGAAGAGGCCAGACTTGACGAGCGCATGGATGACGATTTGCCCAAGGGCGCCGACGACGGCGAGCCGGCTCCCGACACCGAGCCCGATGGCGATGAGGCCCATCTGCTCCATGCTCGAGTAGGCGAGCAGGCGCTTGATGTCGAGCTGCACCAGGAGAAAGGGCGTCGCGACAACCACGGTGAGGAAGCCGAAGCCGAGCAGCAGGTCGTTGCCGAAGCTTGGACCCGCGGCCGGCGCCAGGGCGAGCTCTGTGCGCCACAGCACGACCAGCGCGAGCGAGAGCAGCACGCCGGAGAGCAGGCCGCTCACCGGAGCGGGCGCCTCGCTGTGCGCGTCCGGCAGCCAGGTGTGCAGAGGCGCGAAGCCGACCTTCGTACCAAGGCCCACCGTCAGGAAGATGAGGGCCACGCGGACGGTCCCGGGCACCAGCTCCCGCGCATGCGCGTGCAGGGCGCGAAAGTCGAGTCCCGAGAGCGTGGCGTCGCCGGCGTGCGCGTTCAGGCCGTAGATCAGCAGCAGCCCGAGCAGGGCCACGAGCAGTCCGAGCGAGCAGAGGATGACGTATTTCCACGCCGCCTCGACGGCCGCGCGCTGCCGGGAGATGGCGACCAGCACCGCCGATGTGATCGTGGTGAGCTCGATGCCGAGCCAGGAGACGCCGAGGTTGCGGCTGAGGGCGACGAGCAGCAAAGACCACCAGAAGGCGGTGAGCCAGAGCAGGTAGAAGCGCTGCTGCCGCTCATCCTCGAGCCCGTGCAGCGGTCCGCGCGACGCGAGCATCGTGAGGCAGCCGACCACACCGACGAGCGGCACGAGCAGTCGTCCGAGCGCATCGAGCGCCGGCGAGTACACCGCCGCGGCGATCGAGAGGCCGAGCACCGCGGCCGCGACGGCGGCGTATACCCGCCAACCCTCGCGCCGCAGCGCAGGCAGCGCGGCGAGAAGAGGAGCGAGCCATGGTGCCGCAAGGAGCAGCCAGATGTATGTCATCGTCAGCCTCGCAGTCCGTTCAGTTGGTCGGCGTCCACATGGCCCCATGCGTCACGGACGTGGCCCGTCAGCCACGCGAGGAGCAGGAGGGCTAGCAGGAGGTCCAGCAGGACGCCGAGGTCGAGCAGCAGCGGCAGGCCGTGCGCGAGCGCTGCGCCGGCCGCATAGAGCCCGTTCTCTGTCAGCGCGAGGCCGAGCATCTGGCTCGGCAGAAGGCGCCGCGTCGCAACGACGAGGAGACCGAGCATGGTCGCAGCGAGCGCGGCCGAGGCGAGATGTCCCGCGGTCGCGCCGAAGGCGGCTGGGGCGATGTGCGCGCTGAGCAGCCGCACCGCGAGAAGCACCCCGACGACGCCGAGATAGGTCCAGGGCGTCACCTTCTCGACGAGCGCATACGCGGCCGCACGCTCGGCAGTACGGTGCAGAAGCCACGGTACGGCGATCACTTTCGCAAGGAGCACGAGGACCGCCGTCAGGATGCCTGCCGGGTTCGGATTGAAGACTACCGCGACCGCGGCGAGCAGCAGGCCTTGCAGCGCAAGCACAAACACACTTGGGCGCATGCGCTGCAGCAGGACGGGCAGCACCGCCGTGGCCACCAGGAGGTCGGAAAGCGCGTTCGTCCAGGTCATCTCAGTGCACCCCCGCAGCTTGCAGCGCCAGTGCGGACAGGGAGAGGGCGAGGGAAGTCGCGAGGTAGGCAGGAACCCTGAGGTATCGCATCTTCGCCGTCAGGGACTCGGAAACGCCCAGGGCAGCCAGTAGCAGAAGCCACTTGCCTGCCGTCCAAAGCAGTCCGTAAGGACCCGCGAGTCCCCAGGGGAACACGAGGACCGCCACGAGGGCGACGAGGAAGATCTGCTTCAGCCACGTGCCCCAGAGGATCAAGGCCAGCGGAGGCCCGGAATACTCCAGAACCATCGCCTCGTGGATCATGGTCAGCTCGAGGTGTGTGTCGGGGTTGTCCACCGGCAGGCGGCCCGTCTCCGCCACGAGCACGAGGAAGGCGGCGGCGAACGCTGCGAGCCGGACGACGCTGAAGACGCCCATGCCCAGCGACGCCTGTACGAGCGCAGGCCACGCCGTGCTTCCGGCGACGACCGCCCAGGGGAGCAGGCTCGCGAGGAGCACTGGCTCCACGACCGCGCCGATCGTCATCTCGCGGCTACTCCCGAGACCGGCGAACGGCGTTCCCGTGTCGAGCGCCGCGAGGCCTAGCGCGAACCGTGCGAGTGCCAGCGCGAAGAGGGGCAAGAGGATCTCCGACGCCCCCGCCGCGGAGAAGAGGGGCAGGGACGCGGCCGCAACCGCGATGGCGGCCAGATGCACGAAGGGCGCCGCGCGCATCACGGCGGTCGAGCCCTGCGGCCACACCGCCTGCCGCCGCAGGAGCTTCAGGGCGACGGCGTACGGCTGCCACGGCAAGGGGCCCCTGCGCCCCTGCAACCGGGCCTTCACGGACTGGGTGACCCCCTGGGCAAGGGGCGCAAGGGCCAAGAGAAGGGTGACCTGCAGCACGGAACCCATGACCAATCCCCCCGCGTCAGCGTCCAACTGTGACCAGGGCCAGCAGCAGTGTGAAGAGCAGGTACCCGATGTACTGGCGCAGCGACCCGGACTGCAGGCGGCGCAGGAATCTCGCCGACCGCAGCGCCCCGCGCTGCACGGGAAGGTAGAGGTGCTGGTCGATGACGTGGCGGACCGCGCTTTCATAGCGAACGTCCGCCGGCAGGTAGGGAAGCGTTGTCCCCACGCGCACCAGTGAGCGTTGCGGCCGGTAGAACGTCGCGAAGATCTGGCGGATCGATTTGCTGAAGGAGGTGGCGGTGTAGGCGTTCGCGACGGCCACTTCACCGCCGCACGCCCAGGGCGGACGGACGGCTTGGGTGCGCGTGCCGCGGCGCAGGGCGAACATCAGGACGAGGGCGCCCGCCGCCGCCCCGAGCAAAAGGTAGAGAGGCCGGTCGGGGCGCGTCCAGGGGACGGAGAGCGCGAGGGCGGAGGGCGTCCGGCCGAGGCGCACCTGGGCGAGCCCTGCGGCGATGCGCATGCCCAGGGAACCTAGGACGCCCGGGACCAGCCCGAGCCCAAGCGAGAGCGCGCTGAGCGCCAAGGGACCGGCCAACATGGGCCACGCCGCCTCGCGGACGGCGCCGGCGCCAGCCGTGCGCCGCGGGCCGAGAAAGCCGACGCCGGCGGCCTTGACAAAGCACGCCCCGGCCAGCCCGCCCGTCAGTGCGAGGCCGAGCGCCCCCACGACGGCAGCGGCCATCACCGCCGGTGCGGCACCGTGCGCCAGCCGCAGCAGCGATTGCAGCGTCATCCACTCGCTCGCGAAGCCGTTGAAGGGCGGCAGTCCGACGATCGCCATCGAGAGCACCACGAAGGCGCCGGTAGTCCAGGGCATGATCCGTGCGAGTCCGCCGAGCCGCTCGAGATCGTCGGTTCCGGTGGCTGCGCGCACCGATCCGACTGTGAGGAACAGTCCGGACTTAAAGATCGCGTGGTTGAGCACGTGGAAGAGCGCGGCCGCGAGCGCGAACTCGTACAGGATGGGATCACCCAGACTGCGCCCGAGTGCGGCTGCGCCTAGGCCGAGGACGATGATGCCCACGTTCTCGATGCTGTGGTAGGCGAGCAGCTTTTTCAGGCCGTGCTCCATCAAGGCGTAGAGCACGCCCACTAGGGACGAGGTGACGCCGACCGCGATGAGCAGCATCGCCCACCAGAGCGGCCCTACTCCGAGCCAGCCGAAGACGAGGCGGACGAGCCCATAGATGGCGACCTTGATCATCACCCCGGACATGAGGGCGGACACATGGCTCGGCGCGACCGGATGCGCGCGAGGCAGCCAGACGTGGAACGGCACGATGGCCGCTTTGCTGCCGAACCCCACGAGCCCGGCCAGGAGCAGGAGGGACCGCAGCCCCGTGCCAAGGAGCGGCACGCCGTGCGCATAGCTCTGGAATCCGGTTCCGAGTCCATGTGCCGCCAGCGCGGCGAAGAGGCCCATCAGCGCGAGCGCGCCAGTGTGTGTCGCGACTAGGTAGAGGAAGCCCGCCTTGCGCACTTCCCCACGGTGGTGTTCCACCACGACGAGGCCGAACGACGTCAGGGACATGAGTTCCCAGGCGATGAGGAACGTGATCGCATCGCGCGCGACCAGCACAAGGGCCATCGACATTGTGAACTGCGGCACTAGAGTGCGTATAAGAACCTGCTGTCCCCGTGTGTAGTGCAGCGTGTATCGCGTCCCGTACACCGCCGTAGCCAGTTGCACGATGCCGAGCACGGCAAGGAAGAAGCTGGACAGCGGGTCGATGCCGACCTGCAGCGTCCAACTCCCCCAGATCGTAGCGATCGCCACGTTGGCGGCGGGGCCGAGCAGACCGAGGACGCCGAGCGCCAGGGTCAGGAGCGACTGGAAGATCTCGAGGTAGTGGTTCGCCGCCCGGGTGCCGGGGCGGTCCCAGAGCGCCAAGAGCGATGCGACCAAGGACACGCCAACGAGTGCAAGCAGGCCCGCGCCCGAGTATTGACCCAGTTTTAGTCCGCTCCCCGACCGGATGTGTCTTGCAAAACCGCGGACTGCAATTCGGCCAGTTGGTTCTGGAACATCTTGCGACTCACGTCGAGAATCTCGAAGACCAGCCGATCCTTGACGTCGTAGATGACGGAGGTGCCGTCTTTCGTCCCGTAAACGATGTGCTGCTTGCGCAGAATCGCAAGCTGCTGCGATATGTTGGAGGCCTCAACCCCCATCTTCGCCTGCAACTCGCTGACAGTTTTCGGTCGCTCGCGTAGGATCTCCAAGATCTGAATCCTATGCGGGTTGGCCAACGCCTGGAAGAATTGGGCCTTATACTGCCGCATGTCCTGCAATGCCTGATTCGGGCCCCCTCTTGCGCAGGTTCGTGTATTTTATAATATTAGACATCTTGCAGGTAAATGCAATAGGAATGTTCGATCAGTTGATATCCCCCGCGCCTGGCGGCAATCGTCAATGGCCGCCTCGGTGGAGCCGCAGCCTCACATCGGTTCGTAGCCCATGGCACGGTATCCCCGCGTGCGCTTTGCTTGCACGTGCTGGAGCATCGGCGCCCCTTCGTCCACATTGTCGTAGACCCTTTGCGCTCGCTGATCCCCAAAAGGCGTCCAAACCTCGACCCGCCGGAAAGGCAGGCCGAGGTTTGGACGATACCGTCAGTTGTTCTCTTTCGCTTCGTCGCCCGCAAGGGCCCAGAAGAACAGCGCCACCGGCCGGTACACCGCATGGGCGAACTTCATGAACGGCGCGAGCAGCACCAGCTCCATGGCCACCGATACGTGGAACAGGAACACCCAGTATCCCCAAGCCGGCGGGTGCGGCAGGTAGAGGGCAAGCTCGATGATGAACCCGCTCACCCCGGTGATCCAGAGCAGGACCAGGAGGGTCCAGTCCGAAGCCTCCGACTGCTTCGCCGCCTGGCCTTCACGGCGCAGCCGGTCGACAATGAACATGCTGACGCCGTAGACCAGGGCAAGGCCGGCAACCGTACCGAGCAGCCGTACGGGATACCAGATCGGAACGAGCGTCCCCGTGGCCTTGACCCCGATCAGGGACAGGCCGTAGTCGAGGAGGGTCGCCAACAGGAGTCCCAGGAACCCCCACATGGTCGCCGAGTGGATCAGCCAGCGGCGGCGGTACCAGGGCCTCTCTTCCTGGACCGTCGCGCAGTCGGCGCGATACCTGCGCTGCCCGAGCGACTCGACCCCGAGCGCGACCCAAAGCGCCTTCCAGAACCGTGCGCCGGGCGCGCGCCCATCGCGAGGCGACTTGCGGCGGCTGCCCTCCCGACGGGAGATTCCCCTGGCCATCGTGACGACCCCCACCAGCCCCGCCAGCACCGCCAGGCTCATCACCACGACGCCCGTCATGTGGATCAGTCCCTCGGGAATGAACTGGAAGAACGCCAGGGAGGTCGCGCTCTGCGGGCCGTGGGACGTGTACATGAAGACAGCGAAGAACGCCGCCAGCAGGATCGCGATCAGCGTGGCGAGCACCGGTTTCGTGTACATGGTCCACGCGAGCCGCGTCCGGTCGTAGTTTGCGATGGCGTAGCGCCTGGCCGCCGCCATGAACCCGCCGGGGTCGGCTTGCGTGGGGCAGGTGTCGGAGCAAAGGCCGCAGTGGTAGCAGGTCCAGAGCTCCTTGCTCGAGAGCAGGGCGTCCTTCATGCCGACCTGGGCATAGCGGATCATGCGCCGCGGGAAGGTCCCGTCGTTGCTCGAGAGTGGGCAGACCGCAGTGCAGTTGCCACAGCTGAAGCAAGCCGACACGTCCGCCGCCCCGAACTGCTTGATGTCGGCCAAAAGACTCGCATCGACCAGCGCGCTCATGAAGGCACCCCCCCGCCCACCGCTCCGTAGCTGAAGTAGCCTTCATCGGTGGGATCCTTCGATTCCGTGACCATGCCGTAGCGGCGCATTCCCATGACCCAGAACAGGACCTCGTCGGCCGGACGGCCGATCGCCTCGGCGATCTCGGGGACGGTCAGCGGCCCTGCCGCCAGCGCCTTGAGGATGGGGCGGTGCATCAGCGGCTCCTCCCGGATGATCTCCCGGATGTCCCGGTTCGGCGTGGCGCTCATACGACCGGCACCTCCGCCAGGTTCTCGATCATGGCTTGGATCTGGGCGTCGGTGTAGCCGCGCAGGTCGATCGCGCCCTCGGGACAGACTGGGGTACATCCGCCGCAGCCCTTACAGACGGTGGCGTTGATCGCCGCCACCTCTCGCCCGTCGGCGGATGTCTTCTCGACGGCGGCGTACGGGCAGGTCTCCTCGCACTTGCCGCACCACGTGCAGGCCGTGGTGTTCACCGTGGCCACGAGCGGATCGAGCTCGGCCACGCCCTTCTTCAGGATGGCCCCGCTCTGCGTCACCGCCGCGAGGCCCGAAGCGACGCTCTCGGAGGAGTTCTTGGGTCCCTGGCACGTGCCTGCGATCAGGACGCCGTCGACGACGGTCTCGACCGGGCGCAGCTTGGGGTGGATCTCGTTGAAGAACCCGTCGCTTCCGATGGGCAGCTTGAGGACGCTCATCAGCGTGTCATTCCGCCGCGGCACCATGCCGGTGACGAGGACCACGAGGTCGGCCGGGATGGTGAGTTCCTCGCCGCCAGTGAGCGTGTCGTGGGTCGTGACCGTGAGCTGTCCGGACGCGCCTCGTGCCACCGCCGGCGGCGTGTCCTCGGGGAACTTCATGTATACCGAGCCGCGCTCTCGGGACTCCGTGTACATCAGCTCGTACTTGCCGTAGGTGCGGATGTCCCGGTAGAGGTGGTACTGGTGCAGCTTCGGGTCGATCTCCGCCACCTTCAGCGAGGCGTGCACCGTGGCCGCGCAGCAGTACCGCGAGCAGTACGCGTTGCCTTCGGGCTGCCGGCTGCCCACGCAGTAAATGTAGGCGACCGTGCCCACCTTCCGGCCGTGGTACGTGAGAGATCCCTCGGAGCTGTCGATGAGGGCCTTGAATTCCGGCAGGGTGAGGACCCCGTCGATGCCATACCCGTACTCGCCGACCTCCGGCTGGTACGCGTCGAAGCCGGTGGCCACCACGATCGATCCGACCTCGAGATGGATCAGGTCGGGCACGCCGCTATTGACGCGCACCTCTGTGAGGTAGTTGCCGAAGCTGCCCGACTTGGCCATGAGCTCAGCCTTTGTGAAGACGACGATGGAGGGACGCCTGCGCACCTCCGCGACCAGCTCTTGGATCAGCTCCCGCCCCTTGCGCTCATGCGGGTACATCGCGCCGAACTGCGCCACCCACCCGCCGAGTTCCGGTTCGCGCTCGATCAGATAGACGCCGAGGCCGATGTCCGCAAGGCCGATGGCCGCTCGCAGTCCCGTGATGCCCCCGCCGATCACCATCGTCTTCGGCGTCGTCTCGACCTCGATGGGCTCGAGGGGGCTTGAGAGCCGGGTCTTGGCGATGCCCGCCTTGACGAGGCGGATCGCCTTTTCCGTCGCTCCGACGGGGTCGTCGGTGTGGGCCCAGGAGTCCTGCTCCCGGATGTTCACCTGGGTGTACAGGTAGGGATTCATGCCTGCCCGCTTCGCCACGCCGCGGAACGTGAACGTGTGCAGCTTGGGTGAGCAGGACGCCACCACGAGGCCGTCGAGTTGCTCGTCCTGGATGGCCTGCACCATGTCCTGCTGGGTGGCGTCGGCGCAGGCGAAGATCGTGGTCTGGGCGACCACTACATCCGGTTCGTCCTTGATGGCGTCGCGGACCTGCGCAACGTCCACGTAGTCGGAGATGTTCCCGCCGCAGTGGCAGATGAAGACGCCAATGCGTCGCTCGCTCATACCGGCACCTTCTTCGTGGTGTTCCCCTGTTCGAGATGGGCCGCCACCTGGGCGACCGCGGCACCTGCGTGCAGGATCGTGTCGACGATGTCCTTGGTTCCGGATGCCGCGCCGGCTACGAAGACCCCGGGGATGCTGGTCTTGCCAGGGTCCAGGTCCTCGTTCGGCTCGGCGACGAAGTAGTAGTCGTCAAGTCCCAGCGGCTCGTCGATGAAGAGGCGCTCCGCTTCGCGGTTGGGCTGGACGCCGACCGCGAGCACCACAAGGTCGTACTCGGCCTCCACGATCGCGCCGCCGTTCTCGATGTCCTCGTAGCGGAGAATCAGGTTGCCGTCCTCCTTCTCGGTGATCTTCGCGACGCGCCCCTTGATGTAGTTGGCTCCCATCGCCTTCGCCTGCTGGTAGAACTCCTCGTACCGCTTGCCGGCCGCGCGGATGTCGATGTAGTGCACGGTCACGTCCGCGAGCGGCAAGGTGCCCATGATCAGCTGGTTCTGCTTGGTGGAGTACATGCAGCAGATCTTGGAGCAGAGCGGGTTGCCCACCGTCTTGTCGCGCGAGCCGGTGCACATCACGTAGGCGATGCGCTCGGGAACCTTGCCGTCGCCGGGGCGCAGCACCGTGTTGAACGGCCGCGTGGGAGCGATGAGGCGGTCCATCTGCATGGCGGTGATGACGTTGGGGTACTTGCCGAAGCCGTAGTCGGGTTTCAGGTCGGCGGCGAAGAGCTTGTAGCCCGTGGATACGACGACGGCGCCGACCTCCACGTCGAAGGTGCGCTCGCGCATGTTGAGGTCAATGGCAGCGGGGGGGCAGGCGGCAACGCACTGTCCGCACTCTGAGCAGACGCCGCAGTCAATGCAGCCACCCGCACCGGCCAGCGCCTCATCCTCGGTCATCGGCGGCTCGATCTCGGCGAAGTCTCTTGGCGCGGACAATCGTGCGGCGTTCACCGTCACCGGGTCGCGATGTGTGTATTTCTTCTGCCGCGCCAGCACCTGCGTCTTGTCAACGACGCCCAACCGCTCGTCGAAGGCGCTGAATCCGGCGAGCTCGCGGCCCTGCAGCCAGCGGTCGATCATGAAGGCCGCACGCCGGCCCTGTCCAACGGCGCGGGCGATGTCCGACGGGCCCATCACGACGTCGCCTGCCGCAAAGAGATACGGGACCTCGCTCTGCAAGGTCTTCGGGTCGACCTTCACGCGGTGGCTCGGGCCGATGGAAACCATCCTTGCGAAGGAGTCCGTGTCGGGTACCATGCCGATCGCGGCGACCACCGCCTCGCAAGGGATGACGAACTCGCTGCCCCGGACCGGCTCGGGGCGCCGGCGGCCGGACGCGTCGGGCTGGCCCAGCTCCATGCGCTGGCAGCGCAGGCCCTGGACCCGGCCGGCTGCGTCGCCGACCACCTCGACCGGGGCGACCAGGAAGCGCAGCTCCACGCCCTCCGCCTCGGCGTCGTCGACCTCCGCCTTGTGCGCGGGCATCTCCTCGCGGCCGCGCCGGTAGGCGACCACGGTCTCCACGGCGCCCAGCCGCCGGGCGGTGCGCGCCGCATCCATCGCCACGTTGCCGCCGCCCACGATCACCACGCGCTTGCCTTGCAGGTCAGCCGTCTCGCCGCGCCGCACCTCGCGCAGGAAGTCGAGGCCACCGAGCACGCCCTCGATCTCCTCGCCGGGCACGCCCAGGCTGGTCGAGTGCGGAGTGCCGGTCGCCAGGAGGACCGCGTCGTATCCATCGAGCCTCAGTGCGCCCAGATCCCGCACCGGGGCGCTCGTGGCGATTTCGACGCCGAGAGCGGTCACGTTGCGGATATCCTGCTCGACGACCTCCTGCGGCAAGCGGTAGGTGGGAAGCGCGTAGCGCAGGAACCCGCCCGGCTCGGCGGCCGCCTCGAAGATCTTCACTCGGTAGCCGCTGCGCGCCAGCTGCCAGGCGGCCGTCAGGCCGGCCGGTCCGGATCCGACGATCGCAACGCTCTTGCCGTTGGGCTCCGCAGGGGTCACGCCCGGGCCGTCCATCTCGCGGTAGTGCCGGTCGGCGACGAAGCGCTTCAGTCGGCGGATCGGAATCGATCCCTCGAGTTCGCCGCGGGTGCACTCGCTCTCGCACGGTGCGTAGCAGGCCCTTCCGAGCGACCCCACCAGCGGCGTCGCGTCGAGGACCAGCTGAAAGGCTTCCTCGTACTTGCCGCTGCGGATGAGCGACACGTAGCCGTGGGCCTTGATGCCCGCCGGGCAGGTGTCGGTGCACGGAGAGGTGCCCACGCGCTCGATGATGGCCTTCTTCGGCACGGCCTGTGGAAACGGGATGTAGGCCGCACGGCGTGCGACGAGGTCTGCGTTGAACTGGTCCGGCACGGCCACCGTGCAGGCCGTCTCGCACAGTTGGCAGCCGGTGCAGGCGGCCTCGTCGACATAGCGGGCCTTCTGGCGCACCGAGGCGCGAAAGTGTGTGTCGCTTGCACGCCGGATGCCCAGCACCTCGCTGTAGGTCATGGCGGTAATGTTGGGATGATGGATCGTGGCCGCCATCTTCGGCGTCGTGATACAGCTGGCGCAGTCGAGGGTCGGGAAGACCTTGCTGAGCAGGATCACGCGTCCGCCCACGCTGCCTTCCTTCTCTACCAGCAGGACCTTGTAGCCCATGTCGCCAAGCTTGATCGCCGACTCCATGCCACCGATCCCGCTGCCGACAACCAGGACGTCGTAGTCCATCTACACCACCGCCTCCGCTAGCGCCTCACTGAATTCGATCACCTGCCGGGTGAACGGTTCCGCGCACACAGAGCAGATCGCCGCCATCTTCACACGGTTCGCGGCGATCCCATGCTCCGCCATCAGTGCCTGCGCCTGCTGGACGATCCCTGCGGACCGGACACTGCAGTCGGATAGGTAGGCGCACTCGTCCCCGTCCGCGGCGACGAACACGCCGTCGAAGCCATGCTGGAGTGCGTGAAGAATCCAGCTCGGCTTGATTCCGCTCGCGCACGGCAGGCTGATCACGACAACCCCAGGGGAGTAGTGCAGGTGCCTGCTCCCTGCCAGATCGATGCCAGGGTCGGAGATCGTGTTCGTGGAAAAGACGAGGACGCGCGGCGAGGCTCTGCGGGACGCCTCGGCGGTCGTGAGCGTTTTGGTCACTTCAATCCCTCCTTCGCGAAGGTCCTCGGCCTGGCGCTCCGCACCGATCGCGACGCTGCCGGCTCCTTCTTCACCTAGGGCAGTGCCCCTGGCCACCCCGGGGCGTCGATGGCCTTCGTCTTGCCAAGCGTGGGATATCCGGCCCTCTTGCGTCGCAGGCTGCCTTGTCGGTGCCCACGACGAAGGCGCAGGCACTTGCGAGCAGCAGGTAGACGTCCACCCCTCTGTCGCCCGCCATCGCCCCGCCGATCATGGTGCTGGCGGTGGTTCGCGCCTAAAATGCCGCCGCCTATCTCGCACCTCCTTGCCGGCACCCCGGTCCTGTGGCCGGACAGAAGCACCTTTCAAGGGAGATGTCCACCCGAGGGATCAAATGAAGAGGTTGACGTTCGCCTCGTCGGCCTCGCCTAGGTAGGTGGCGACGCCTGCGAACTCGAGCCCGTCGATCAGTTCGTCCTCCTTGAAGCCGAGGACGTCCATCGACATGGTGCAGGCGATCATCTTGATGCCCTGGTCCTTTGCGGTTTGGATCAGTTCTTCGAGCGACGTCACGCCCTCTTGGCGCATGACCTTGCGCATCATCTTGGGGCCCATGCCGCCGAAGTTCATCTTCGAAAGGCCGAGCTTCTCCGGGCCGCGCGGCATCATGCCGCCGAACATGCCCTGCAGGAAGCTCTTCTCGTGCTGCGGAGCCACGGGCCTTCGCAGGGCGTTGAGCCCCCAGAACGTGAAGAACATCGTCACATCGTCGCCCATGGCCGCCGCGCCGTTCGCAATGATGAATGCGGCCAGGACCTTGTCGAAATCGCCGCTGAACACGATGATGGTCTTCTTCGTGGTCTCCACTTTGCAGTGCCTCCACTGGCGCCTCAGGCCTCATCGGCCCGGCGCAGGTAGTCGGAGATTCCTCGAGGCACATACGGTCCTTTGCTGCCTTCTGCAAGTTGGCGCAGCAGAAAGGACAAATCGTGACGCCGCGCTCTGCGACAGGCCTGCAGTTCCTCCAGGCGCCGCTCGGTCTTGGCGGCTCGCGGGCAGAGGGACTCGGCGGGGGCGCCGCAGCACCACGTGAAGGGGCCGGCGTGGCCCGCACAGGCTCAGCCACGCCATAGCTGGCGCGGCTTCTTTGGGACCTCTACTTCGCCCGCCTGACGAAGAGCTTGAAGTACCCCTGCTCCTCGATCACGCCGAGGAACTCGTGGCCCATCTTCTTGGCCCAGGCAGGCAGGTCTTTCTTGGTGCCGCCGTCCGTCGCAAGGACCGCCATGATCTCACCGACCTTCACGTCGACGATGCCCTTCTTCGCCGCCAGGATCGGTCCCGGGCAGCCCGTTCCGCGCGCGTCCACAATCTTCTGAGCCTGGAGGGTGGAGAGCTCTAGCATGGACATCTTGTTCTTCCTCCCACATCCAACTTCGGACGCTTGTGATTTAGTTCCCAAATGTACTGTACGGCGCGCACCTGCTCGGCGACATCTCCGAAGGGCGTCAATCCTTACACCGTTCGCACTGCACCCCGCCATAGCAGGCCCCATCTCGCCCGCCGCCTGCACCCTCGCCATGTGCCCTGCGGGTGGAACAAGCGCCGGACAGAAGGCCCCAAGAACGCGAGCGTCTGTGGCAGGCTCCCGCCACGTGCGCAGGGCCTTGCGCCCTGCAGATAGCGCGTTCTCGTCCGTTCGGCGGCGTGCACACGCCATCGTGCAGTTATGGCATTTAGCCGCTTCGGTCCATCCGCGCCATCTGAACTGCCTCGTTCTGAAGCAAAGACCCATGCAAATGCCTTCTCCGGGGGACTGCGGATGCCACACGGCGCCGAGATACAGCTCCTTAGGGGGACGGTGAACTGGCGCGCACAAGAACATCAGCCGCTGCGGAGCACAGGGCTGTCTGCTGGTACGCACGCTCGGCGTCTGCCCAGCCTGATTCTGTTGGCGTCGATGGCCGGGCGCCGATTCCAAGGGGCGGCCGTGAGCCAAGTGAACCCGCGTTCTTGCCGGATTTTCGCAAGAGCGCGGGATCTCCCGAAACCCGAGCATCAGAGTGACCTTCTGTCCCTGTGTCAAGAGGCCGGGACGGGCGATGTCAGCGCGGAGAGCGCCCTCCGTTACGCGGTTGCTATGGAAGACCATGCAGGATCAAGCATTTGGATAGGGATGGGGTTCTTGTGGCCCCTTCTGCTGGACGCAAGGGCACGACAGGTTTTGTGCGCCACGCCTCTTTCGCGTGGTGTGCAGCGGAGGAACGATCGACAAAGATTAGGGCCGCCAAAGGCGGGTTCTTCTGCCTTTTGGCCGACTTGGAGTACGGCCAGAAAGGAGCGACGACCTTGCCGGCAGTGCTGTTGAGTATGCCTGCGGCCGACGCGTACCAAGCCGCGATGGCGGTCAGGATGCCGGACGGGCATCGAAGGTCAGCCTTCCACGCACACCCCGTGAAGGGAGCCTTGCTTCTCCGCCTTCATTTTTTCGCTGCGAAGCCCACTTGTGGCTACCGTCACCCTGGCGTAGCGTCAGAAGCAGACAGTGTTGGCAGACCGGGACTGACAGGAGGGACTCGAAGTGGACCTCGTGTTCTACGATGACAGCCATGAAGCACAGCGGATCGGCATCCTCACCCTGAACCACCCCGAGAAGCGGAACGCGCTCTCGCAGGCCATGCTCGAGGCCTTGGACGTGCAGCTTCGCAGGATCTCGTCGGAGGGGCGCGTGAACGCAGTGATCCTGCGCGGCGCCGGGCCTGTCTTCTCGTCGGGCCACGACTTGAAGGAGGTCCTGTTCGGAGGGCCACCGGAGGTCGAGGAACTCTTCGCCGTCTGCGCAGCCGTCATGAGCACGATCCGCGGTATCCCGCAGGTGGTGATCGCGGAGGTGCAAGGCGTGGCGACTGCCGCCGGTTGCCAGATCGTCGCCGCCGCAGACCTCGCCGTAGCCTCTACGCAGGCCCGGTTCGCAACTCCGGGCGTGCGGATCGGATTCTTCTGTACGACGCCGTCCGTGTTCCTCGGCCGATCTGTCCCCCGCAAGAAGGCAGCAGAGATGCTCTTCACCGGCGAGTACATCTCGGCCGAGGACGCAGAGCGCTTCGGCCTCGTCAATCGCGTGGTGTCACCCGAGCAGCTCTCGTCGGAGGCGCTCGCTCTCGCGTCGCAGGTCGCCCGCTTCAGCCTGGCCACGCTGGGCGAGGGCAAGAAAGCATTCTACCGACAGCTCGGAATGGAAGATTTCCAGGCGCTCGCCTACGCCAGCGAAGTGATGGTCACGGAGAGTACGAAGCCCGATGCGAAGGAAGGGATCGGCGCCTTCCTTGAGAAGCGCGATCCCTTGTGGAGCGATCGGTCGGCCTCTGCACCGAAGTCTTGAAGAAAGGGCTCCTCGCACACCGCGAGGAGCCTTACTGCCCTGACTGCCCGCAGGATAATTCTTTCGGAGTGTTGGCAAGCACACGGGTCCTGTCGCACCTCCGGTCGCCAGCGTCGGGAGCGCAGGCGTCGCGCTGGCTACGACGGACGGCTCCTTCCTTCTCACCGGCCGCCCGGCGCGATTGCCGCAGACGGGTACCTCCAGCTGACGGAGACATCGTCGTCCCCGTCCGGTCTACCGACTGGACTTGTGCCCGTCAGCCCCATGCTTGCCTGACGGGCTCCGACCGTGGTGCGGCCGAGCCCGCAACCGTCCGCCGCCGGAAGCGATCCGGCGGACGTCCTTCTGCGATCCTTCTGGCCCTACCCTCGGCTGGGCCGATGCATCCGCACTGCGCTGCCGCTCCTGCGTCGCGCGGACCGTCCGCGCTTCCCGGGCCCTCGGGAGGCAGCCTGTCCAGCTGTCCGGCGACCTGCGCCAGGGCGCCTGCCGCATCGAACAGATCCTGACGTCGACCGCCCGCTGCGACCACCTCCTGACCGTGCGACGGCACGAAGTGACGTATGAGCGGGACGCGGCGCGGACATGCCAACTTTGCGGGGAGGCGCGCCACTCCGGCGCAAGCCGCAAGCCGAGCAGGGTTTGGCGTTCCCTGCAGAGAAGGATTGCAGGCTAAGTGTGTGGAGTCGAAACGATTGAGGCGAGGGGTGCGCAGGCGCATGGCATCTGTCCAGGACCACATCGGAATCAGGCCGGCCAACTATCCGCCGCCGGGAGATCTACGCCGGGAGGCCGTGAGGCGCGAGCTCGATCCGGCGGACAGCAGGATCGACGCTGGCGTTGTCATCGTCGGCGGCGGCCCGGCCGGTCTCGCGTGCGCCGTGCGGCTGCTGCAGCTGCTATCGGGCGCCCCGGAGGTGATGGAGCGCCTCGGCGAGGTGCCCGTCGCGGTGATCGAGAAGGGCAAGGTCTGCGGCGCCCATAACCTGAGCGGCGCCATGATGCGCCCGTCCGGGCTCGCGGAGCTCTTCCCCGGGATGGACCCGTCGGAGTGGCCTACCTACGGCACCGTCGAGAGGGACAGCGTCTACTGGATGCGCAGCGAAACGTCCGCCCTGCAACTGCGCCCCACCCCCTCGACCTTCCGCAACCACGGCAACTACGTCGTCAGCGTGTCCGAGCTCTCGCGCTGGCTTGCCGAGAAGGCCGAGCAGGCAGGTGCCTACATCCTGACCGAGACCGCGGGCCAGCAGCTCCTCGTCACGGACGGCATCGTGCGAGGTGTGCGCTCGGGCGACAAGGGCCGCGGCAGGGACGGTGAGCCGTCCGGTAACTTTGAGCCCGGCGTCGACATCGTTGCCAAGGCGACGGTCCTCGCCGACGGTCCGTGGGGACACCTCGGCCGCGCCGCGATCGAGGAGTTCGACCTCGCGGAGGGCCGCGAGCCGCAGATCTGGGCGCTCGGCGTCAAGGAAGTGTGGGAGGTTCCCAGGCCGCTCGACCGCGTGATCCATACGCTGGGCTGGCCGCTGCGCTATGGCGCCAAGTGGCACGAGTTCGGCGGCTCCTGGCTCTACCCCATGGGCAAGGACAAGGTTTCAATCGGCTTCGTCGTCGGCCTTGGCTACACCGACGCGACCGTCTCCGCGCACGACCTCCTGCAGCTCTTCAAGACCTCGCAGCTCGTGCGCGGCGTCCTCGATGGCGGCGAGCGCGTCGCCTGGGGCGCCAAGGTCATCCCCGAGGGCGGCTTCTGGGCGATGCCGAAGCTCTCGGCGCCCGGGATGGTGCTCTGCGGCGACAGCGCGGGCATGGTCAACGTGCCGAACCTCAAGGGCATCCACTACGCGATCCATTCCGGCATCTACGCCGCCGAGGCCATCTTCGAGCAGTTGAAGGCCGACGGCACAGATTTCTCCGCCTACGAGGGGCGCGTCAAGGAGTCGCTGATCGGGCGCGAGCTCTACGCCGCGCGCAACATGCGCCAGCCCTTCGACCGGGGATTCTTCGCCGGAGGCGCGATCGCCAATCTGATGGTGGCGACCGGCGGAACCTTCCCCGGAGGCCGCTGGCGCAATCGACCTGACGCCGACGCGCCGATGGCGATCGGCGACAAGCAGGCGGCCTACCCGGAGCCGGACGGCCGCTACATCTTCGACAAGCTCTCCTCCGTCTACGTCTCGGGCACCAACACCCGGGACGACGCGCCAAGCCACATCCGGGTGCAGCAGCAGGTGCCGCGGGAGATCGCGGAAACGTGGCGCTGGATGTGCCCCGCAGGAGTCTACGAGATCGCGGAGGACGCGCCGGCCTCGGGCCCGGTCGACGTCATCGTCAATTCCGCGAACTGCGTGCAGTGCGGTGCGATCACTGCCAAGGGCGGCCGCCTGACGCCGCCGGAGGGCGGGACAGGTCCCCTCTACACCGTGACCTGATCCTGCCCCTGCGGCCAATCACCCCTACGCCGGCCCCGAGAACGCGTACTGGTCCGCGTCGCAGACCAGTCGTCGAACTCTTTCGATGCATCTGGGACCTTCACCGCCGCAATGGACCGGTGAGGGTCACACGTCTAGGAACTCCATGGGGGTCCCGGCTTCCCCGCTGCAGTTGCCATAATATAGGAGCAAGGAGAACCGCTCGGTCGTGTAGAAGCAGGCCGGTATGGACGAAGAACTGGCAACTTTCCTCTCACACATCAAGGTGCCGCCGCGTACGACGTGGGCGTCGGCTTGGTAGTGCGGGAGTTTGTGCAGCGGATGCAGTTCGTCGAAACGTTGAACGAGCTCTTGCCATGGGATCCCATGCAGTGCGCCGTGAGCCCTGGCCAGCGCATCCTGGCACTGGTGATCGCCTACATCGAGGACCGCAAAGCGCTCTACCGGATCGAGGAAGCGTACACGCATCGCGATGTGGAACTGCTGCTCGGGCAAGGGGTGGCGGCCGAACAGCTGAACGACAAGGCCTTGGCGCTCGACTGGCTCGAGGGCTGGATCGGCCCGGAGAAGCGACAGCAGACCCTGTTCGTGGCCGACTCGACGTTGATCACGGGCGACAACCTCAGGCATCTCGACCAGGGCGGCTACCGTTTCGTCTCCCGTCTGCCCGACACGTTCGGCTATGCGACGGTCGCGCGCTCGGAAGCGCTCTATGGCCCCGCCGACAAGTGGGAAGACATCGGCAAGCTTGCGCATGAGAAGAAGGCATCCGAGTACCAGTTGCCGGGCGAGATCGAGGAGCGGGAGTACCGCCTGATCGTCGTACGATCCTCGCGGCTCTTCGAGCTCAAGCAGAAGGCTCTGGAGCGCAAGGCGGACAAGGAGCGGGAAGCGATCCAGCGCGCTGGGCGCAAGATCGGGCGTGAGACCTTCAGTTGCCACGAGGACGCCGAGGCAGCCTTGCAGACGCTACTGGGCCAACTGGGGCTGCGTTTTTGGACCACGGAGCACTATGTCGAGGAAGCGGTGATAGAGCCGCCGCGCCGCCGAGGGCGACCAGCCAAGGCAGAGGAGCCTCCTGCCGGCGCGACCGTCTACCGTATCCACCTCGCACCAGCCGCACTGGATCGGGACGCCTTCGAGCGCGAGTGCCGCTGGCAGTCCACCTTTGTCCTCATCAGCAACGACACGTCCCGTACCGCCAAGAATCTCTTCTTGTCCTACCGTGGCCAGGCGGCGGCGGAATCTGAGTTCCGCTGGCTGAAGAGCCCTGTGTACGTCTCCCCGGTGTTCCTCAAGCGCCCCACCCGCGTCGCTGCCTTCGGCTACGTCATGCTGATGGCCTATCTCGTCTACGCGCTGGTTCAGAGGGCGATCCGCAATGCCCTGCCCGACGGCGAATTCCTCGACGTCGAGGGCTCCGGTAGCCTGTGATTTTCGGTTGCGACTTTCAACCAGGGTCGAATCGCGTCCTTTTGCCGCGAAAATGCCGGAGCGCTTTTTCTCGCGCAGCAGTAGGAGTCTCCGCGCATGTTGAGGACGTGGCTGTGATGAAGGAGACGGTCGAGGATCGCCGTAAGGCGGTGAAGGCTTGGGACCGAACCGCGGACCCTAGCCCAGGGGCAGCGTGGCGGGAAGCATCAGTAACCAAGCGACGGTGACGGTCCAGAAGATAGCAAAGTACCAGCCTCGCAGCTTGGGGAAATACAACCGTGTCACCCACGTCGTGACGACCAAGACCACGAGGGCGAAGGCGATGACCTCAGGCCAGTTGTGCACCAGCAGGTATTCCCAGAACGCGGATCGAAGGGCTGGGTGGGGCAAGCTGTAGACGGTCGCATCGGCGCTGTAGATGCTCCAGGGAACGGAAACGAGGACCGACACCACCGTGGTGCCGAGCCAGAGGGAACGCGCTCCAGGCCACGCTGAAAGCCCCAGCGAGAGGACGGCGAAGATCATGCCGACCTTGAAGATGCCCCAGATCCACACGATCAGTTCGGTCGCGACGAACACCAGTGCCGTCAGCAGTCCACCCTCCGCGTAAACCCATGCGGCGAAGCCCGCCGTGGCGAGCAGGACGATCCAAAGCGCTCGGACCGCCCAAGGCTCGTATCGCTGCGGGTGGCTATCGTCTGGCATCATGTCGGCCAAGTTCATCCCTCCCAGGAGTTGAGCACGTATTGGGCGTCACGCATGAGCACCGCCGCCGCGGCGGATGCGATGCCCTTACCCGTCTGCGCGTTCACCTCGTTCACGAACGCCCCGAGTTCGTTCGCTGCCGCCGACTGGTCGCCCCGCGATTGGGATGAGGCGGCCGCTTGCAGCTTGGCGGTCAGGCCCCCGGCCAGTCCCCGGTCCGTGATGAGCTGCATGGATGTGAACCGCCCGACGAGGTCTTCCATGCTCGCGATGCTCGTCGTCACGGTGAAGGTAACCGTCTGGTTCGCCACGTTGCCGGCGTTGTCGGTGGCCGCCACAGTGAACGGAACCTGTCCAAGGAGGAGCTGCCAGAGGTGCATAGCCTCTCAGTCCGTGGCGGCCTGACCGTAGACGCTCGCTTCCACCGTGTCGACCCCCGAGAGGCTGTCGGTCGCCGAGAAGGACGGCGTGAGGAATCTGGTCGTCGAGGTAGGTGGCGTCCTGGGACCCGGTGATGGTCATGGTCGGTGGCACGTGACCGTCCAGTGGAGTACGTCCGACCCGCCCTTGATCGACGGGCACCCGGGCTCGGGCGTGGCCGAGCTCTCTCCCCCGGTGACGGTCACCCAGGAAGGGCATCGACAATGTCTCGAACTCGACTTCGAAGAACGGATTGGAATGCGAAGTGCCCGAACCTCTTCTCGCCTCCCAGGAGACGCTGTAGGATTGACACGACTCACAGTCCCAGTTATTCTCAAGCCAGCAGTGGGACTTTCCGCAAGAATCAGGAGCGCCCTCCGTGGAAGAAGAACGCTCCCGATTGCCAGCGGTCCGACCCGCCGCAGAGCAGTTACCTGGTTAGGGTCCTATCGAAGTAGCCCGTTGCGTTCGGGCTACTTCCGTTTTTTATGGACCCTGTTCGCAAGCGCGGTGCCGACCAATGCGAGAGCTGCTACCGCAACCTTCACAGACACCATCAGATGCAGCGCCAGGCACGCCACCTCCCGTCGCTTCCGTCTTGCGACGGGCCGGCCGCTGGAGGCCGACGGGAGGCGGGTTCGCAAGGGCATGCCGCCAAGGGTGGCAGCACGACCTCACTCAGTTCGTTCGACAAGAATTTGTCGAATCCTTCCTTATCCCCCACTGTTCGGCATGGCCGTCTGCTCCACATCCGGCTGTAACCAAATCATCACTGGTCCCGCCGTCGGCCTTCGCACCCCGGTAAGCAATGTGCGCTATCGCGCATCGTTCGCCTGGGGAGGCTGCAACTGATCATTACCCCAAAAGAGGCTACCCTGGCCAAGATGTCGGGCGCCTGGCTGCGGTAGATGTTCTAGGCGACGTATCCTCCTTCATCTCTTCCAGTCCGCCGCAACCGGAGGTCGACGCGAGGATGGGCGCACGCCCACATCCGAGGGCATTGCTCAGAGACTAAGGGTGCGCATAACAGACCCGAGGTCGCCGGCGACGACGACCCTCCAGCCGCGCAGCAGTTCACGAACCTTTTCCTCCGCGCCATGGGACAGGCTTGGCAAGACGAGCACTCCCGGATCCAGACCCTGCAGCGCACCGAGCCGCGACACCACGTCGTCGGGCATCTGCAGTCGCCCGTGCAGCGAGCTGCTCCCCAGTGCGGCCACTGGCAGACGGAAGGGTTCTCGCCGCAGGGCGGACATCATGGCCAAGAACGCAGGCAACGCAAGGGTGCGTCCATCGACCACCGCCCCGAGCGACACCTGCAGTGCGATCGCCCGCTCCGTGACCGCGTGCGGCTCGAAGTGCAGGGCACGGGCGTTCGCGACGACATAGCTGTAGGCGATGCGCACCGCCTCCGCCGCGTCCGGTCCCAGGCGTCCCTGCAGCTTGAGCCCACGGCCAGTCGCAAGGACTGACGCCTCAACCTGCAGGACCTTTCCGCCTCCCTCCTCCGCTGCTACCTCCCGGTCGAGGAACAACGTCTCGCCGGGAGACGCACCGACGCGCACTGGCGCCGTCCCCTTGTGCGCCAAATCCCTGGCGGGCGAACCCGGAACTCCCGCGAACCCGACCGCACGAGGCGGGAACTCCCCGGGCGCGATTCTGCAGAGCTGATCGTGAACACGTTGGCGGAGTTCGCCGGCCAACGAGAGAATCGCCTCGACCACGTTGCGGTCTGCGTGCGCCGACCCGGTCGGAAAGACAAGCTTCAACAGCGCGCGCGCGACCCGCTCCACCGCCACGGCGTCGCGCCGCGTCATGCCGGGCAGCAGCGGGTAGGGGTCGACCATCTCGCGGTAGTGCACATCGAAGGGCAGCGACCGCAGCCTCGCGAGCACCTCGCCGAAGTAGTCTGACACGAAGCCGACACCCCGCGCGAACGAGTCGGGTCCGAGCTTCGGCAGCTCCCAGCCTGGCAGGTAGGCGTGCAGGCGGTCCAGGAAGGCGCTGTCGCGCAGCTCCTGAGGCAGAGGCTCACACAGATGGCGATACCGCGGAGACGGCATGCCCGACTCGACGTCGATATTGCCCAGCAGCACCACCGAGCAATCCGAGGCGAACTCGTACCGCCCGCGCGTAAATTGGCCGCTCTCCAGAAAGTCCTTGAGGGCGGCGACCATCTCCGGGCTTCCCAAGCGCACTCGTGCCACCTCGTCGAAGGCCACGACGCGCCGCTGGGCCAGAAGGCCAGGAACTCCCGTCGTCAGGTGGACGAAGAGGTTCGCAGGCGTCACTGCGCCCCCCGAGATCACAAACGCGTCCGGCGAAATGTTGCGCGCCATGTACGTCTTGCCGGTGTTCTTTGGCCCGAGCTCCAGCGTGTGCAGAGACGACTCCGCAAGTGGCGCCAGGCGCATGAGCATGAGCAGTTTGCACCGCAGTGCGTCCTGCGCATCAAGGCCATCCGACACCGCCGCGGGTTCGTACCCCGCCGACGTGAGCAGAAGGTCGATCCACTCGTCCGCGGTGAAGTAATGCCGTCCTTCAAGATACTGGTCTAGACGTGCCTGGACCTGAACCGGGCGAAAGTCTTGCACCACGGTCGCAGGCACCTCGTCGTCCATAGGATCCCAGACAAGGTCGATCCGCCCCCACATGCCGCCACTGAGGAGGCCGGGATGGCTGTCGACGACTCCTGAGGCGATCCGGCAGGAGAGCCCCAGGCTCGTAATCTTGGCAAGGTGTTGGCCCGTCTCGACGTCGACCGAAACGTCAAGGCGATCGACGATACGCATCGCCCGCTCCTGGACGAGCCGGTGGCGCCAAAGGTTGCGGTCACGCGGCAGGGGATGGTGCTGCTCCAAGTAGTCGCGGATCGCCGCGACCGCCTCCGCGGCAGGCCGCTGCGCGAGCAGGAACTCGGTGACGTAGCGCGGCACCATGCCCTGCGCCTGCATCTGCAGTGCCAGGCCCTTGGGCAGTACGACCGCCTGGCCGAGTGCTCCGAACACCTGCGTGACTCGGTCGTTAAGCCCGGCTTCCGACGCCATCAGCCAGACCAGCCGCGCACAACGTCGTCGCCCTCGGGGAACTCGCCATCGTCCGCTTCGGATGGCGCCGGCACCGGCTCCTCAAGTCCGTGCACCCGCAGTTGCGGCAGGTCGCCGTAACGCATGGTCAGGTCGAGGAAGTGCACGACAGCGCGCACGAGCTGACGCACCTTGATGTCCCGCTCCCGCAGCGGCACCCGGATACGCTGCAGCAGGTCTGAGCCCGTGAGCGGCGGCGACCAGCCGTAAGCCACAGCATGCGCCTGCGCGATGCCGTCGAACACCTCGGCGAGGTCCGCCTCGGAGAGCGGGGGCAGGTGCGGCGCACCTGCCAGCAGCCCGACGATTCCCGGGACCGCATCAGCCAACTCGTCTTGTCCCCGCTCTCGCAACCAGAGAGGAAGCTGCTCCGCCTCGTCCAGCCGGTCCGTCAGGTCGGCTTGGAAGGATGCCGCCACGGCCGCGACGCTATACGTGTGGGGCAGTCGAGCAGGATCGCTCAAGTCCCTCAGCAGCGCATACGACAGCGCGCGGGCGCGCCGGCCAATCCGGCCGATCATCTCCACCTCGTCGATCAGGATCAGCCAGCCCGCCAGCCCGGCAAGCACAGCCATTTCGTCGATCAGCCGCAGGTAGTCGAATCTCTGGTCCAGCGGGAAGCGGTCCATCTTGGGCAGGCGACGGCCCATGTTGTCGTCGTACGCGCGCCGCAGGGCGGGCATCGGCAGCAGATAGCCCGAAAGGTCTCCGTCCAGCGGCTCGATGTCGCCGCGCTTCCCCTCGAGGCGCGCCTCGAGCACGTGCCCGATCTTCGGGTGCAGCTTCGTCTGCGCGAACCGCAGAAGGCGCTGAACCGCCTCGGGTCGTTCCGAGATCTCGTGCAGAAGCGGATCAATGCCCGGTCGTTCCACGCCTGGGTAGTAGGTCCTGGAGACGAGCTTGCGGTAGACCCGATCGACCCGGTCGAGCGGCGTCTCGCGGCTGACCGTGATCTGGCTGACGAGAAAGTGTTCGTGCGCGGCGATCGCGCGCACGGCGTTCAGCGTATGGCTCTTGCCCTCGCCGTAGTTCGCGGCGATGATCCGCAGATGGCGACTCGGGCGGCCCGCCTGCAGCGCTAAAAGCTCCCCCTCGATCTCGCCCAGGATGCGCCGCCTGCCCACGGAAAGCATTTGCGCTGCCCCGGCGGAAGGCACTCCCGCCCGCAGGTGTTCGACCGCTGTGCGCGCCGCGCTACTGTCCATGGGCACTGCCTCCTTGCCGGTGGATGGCATCGACCAGCAGCTTCACCGGAGAGACGGGACCCATCGAAACCAGAAGCTGCGCATCGACCGCTTCAGGCGACTCGACCCCGTAGGCCTGCTCCAGCCTCTTGCGCCAGCGTGGCCAGTCCTCTCGCCACAGCGCGTCCAGGTCCTGCAGGTCGTCGAACGGGTTCCAGCGGTCCGCCTCGACCTCCGGTTCGACCCGCATCGCGAGCGCGGCGTAGCTGCGCAAGCCGGCCTTCTCGTCCGTGAACGCCTCGCGACGTCCCGCGAACGCCACGAAAAGGCCAGGCATGGAGGCCCCTTCGTCGATCAGTTCACGGATGGCCTCGTAGGCGTCGTCGCGACGAAGGCGCGTATAGCGCACAGGGCCCTCCCCACCAAGCAGGCCGTCGAGATCGTCGATCGTAACGACCAATCCCTTCCCACGGACCATGCGGTTGGCATAGAGCAGGGACCGCAAGATCTCGCGCGCCCCGTAGCGGTCGAGGGCGAGACCGATTCCCACCCGGCGGCGTTCCGACGCGGAAACCTTGCCGCCGCTGATCCAAGTGCTCGCGGTCTCCCTGCGGACGTCCGTCTCGAGCGACGGGCGCAGGAGTCCGGCCGCGATGTGCCGCAGCGCCGTGGCCACGGGCGGCGCGATGTTTCGATCGGTGTAGAGAAAGTCAAATGCGCTGGCGAGCTCCGCTTGCACGGCCTCGTCCGGTCGGCCCTGGGCCCTGAGGTACGAGTCCAGGTCCCCGTCGACGCCGGGGCGAAAAGAGCCTGCACCCGCCCGCCGCGCCGCCTCCGCGGCGAAACGGCCCCCGAGTTCTTCGATCGGCAGCTGGCCGAGGATGGCCCGGTACAACTCGTCGAAGCGGCCGATCTGCACCGCGCGCGCTGAAACGGCTGCGACGAAGTAGCCGTCCGCGCGTGCCGACCGCCGCAGTTCGGTGAGCAGCGCTGTCTTGCCGCTCCCCTCCCTGCCGCGCAGCCACTTGACGGCCGATCCGCCCTGCGCCACGTAGGAGTCGAGGTACTGCTCGTGCCAGAATGCAGTGATTCCGGCGGGATCTACGAACGGCCCCCCCTCACTCACTTCCTTCTACCTCCCAGACCTCCAGCGTGCCGAACATGTCCACCCCACCCTGCGCGTTCGGAACGGCAGTACCGCCCTGCTTCGCGTGCTGGAAGGCGAGCCTCTTCCCCTCATGCACGAGGTCTGACTCGCGGCGCAGCCGGTAGATGTCGAACGCGAACTCCTGCTTCGTGTAGCCCGCGCTTCCCGTGCGCAGGGTCAGCAGACGGTAGATCTGCGAGAGCTGCACCGCACGCCCTTTGGCCTTGCCCGACGCCTTCAGCAGTTCGTGGCTCTCCACGAGGGACTCGATGAATCGCCGCGCGTTGAAACTTGAAGAGTGCACCGCCTGGTACAGACGCTGCACCTCGCGCGCAAGCGCAGACGGCTCGAGTGTCGACGTCTTGCGGCGACCGATCGTCGCCTGCTCCCCGCTAAGGTCCAATCGCAGCGCCAGCGGAAACACTTCATACTCAGGGAACTCTCCGCTCAGCGGCAGCCTCGACTGCCGCACGGCCTGCTCGAGGGTCACGACGTAGGACAAAACGCCATCCGAAGATGCGGTTGCGCTCCAGTCGGCGAGCAGCCTCTCCGCGTTCTGGGCGCTTGCCGCCACCTCCGCGACGGCGGCCTGGAGTTCCGGCAGTCGCTGCCTCAGTTGGCGCAGATCCCAGCGCTCGCTCGCTTTCATGACCTGCTGTGAGAGGCGTCGCTCCCTCGCGAGTGCTCTTCCCAACGTCTTCCACGTCTCTTGAATATCCGCCGGTACCAAGGCGGACTGTTTGTCCAAGTCCAGTTCGGCGTCCAAATAATGCACCTCCATCGAGCGATGCTCTTCGTCGAGGCTTCGTCATCCGCAAAATGCGGACCGAATCGGCATACGGCTGCCCTACACTGCGAGCCATCTGAAATTCGACGCGGTGCGATGCCTTCCTCTCCCGCGTCTGCGCAACTTGTCCCTCATCCCGCGCTGCTGAGAGGATACCGCTCCTGTCTGGCCTACGAGAGACCGCTCCAGGGATTCGTGAGCGGCACGTCCAGATGCTCAACGTCCGAAGCATTTCTGGTGACAAGCATCAGTCCATGGCAAATGCCCGTAGCTGCTATAAGGGCATCCATAGCGTTGGCCGGTCGGCCCATCCTTTGTGCGTGTGCAAAGACCCGGCCCCAGACATCCGCGAGTTCGGCGACGGTGGGTACGATGCGCTGCTCACATCTCAAAGGAAGTTCGTCAGTCGCAGGCGCGGGGTGACCTTGCGACTACTCTGGGTCGAATACCGGGAAGCACACCCCGATGGTCTGGGTTACACCTAGTTCTGCATGCATTGCCGTGAGGTCAGCCGCCAGCTGAATGTGACCATGCGCCAGGTTCACCCTGCCGGCGAGCGCACCCTTGACCGGCAGGCGCGGCGGTGGCAACGAAAAGAGCCACGCCGTTTGAGGTCGTGGCTCTTTTCAGAGATCGGTCATCCCCTAGAGGTCCAGGTCGGGTCCCTCAATCTTCCGCTGCTGCTTTTGCAGCGTGCTCTCGCCTTCTTCGACTTGGTGGATCATGGTGAGGTAGCGGTCCTGCATGAACTCGACCGCCTGTGCGGTCAGGATGATGAACCTATCGTGAGAGACGGTGTCCGCTTCGCGGATGGCGTCGATGTATTCGGCGCGCTCTCCTACCGAATACATGGCGGGTGGGTAGCCGGAACGCATGAGGAGGAGATTGGTGAGCAGACGGGCTGTACGCCCGTTGCCGTCCACGAACGGGTGGATCCTGACAAGCTCCAGGTGGGCGGTGGCCGCGAAGACAACCGGATGCTCCCCACCAGGGGAGGCTTCGAGGCGGCTTGAAAGGTCCTCCATGAGCTCGGGGACCTTGACCCAGTTCGGCGGCAGATGGGAGGCACCACGGATGTAGACTGGCTGGCGGCGGTAGAAGCCCGCTTCTTCCTTGAGGATGCCGGCCATGATGATCCGATGCATTGCGAGGATGCTCCGGTCTGTGACGGGCTCGGTTTGCTGGACGACCTCGCGCAGCCAGTTGAGCGCGTCGCGTATGTTCAGCACTTCGAGATGCTCGCGCAGCGTCTTTCCGCCGATGGCGATACCGTCTTCCAGAACTACCTGCGTCTCCGAGAGGGTGAGCGTGTTGCCCTCGATGGCGGTGGTGTTGTAAGCGTAGCGGATGGTGAAGTCATCTTCGAGGGACAGGAGCGTTGCCCTGGGCAACGGCCGGGCCTGGGCAATCGCTCGTTGCTTCTGGTCGACGGCGGCCAGAGTTGCTTCAGGGTTCACGATCATCCCTCCTTGGGTCACTCAACACATACCGTGACGTAAGGTTGATTGGCCGCGTAAAGAGTCTCCGCGCTGCCTCGATCTACTAGCCTATGGGAAGACTGTACCACGGTCAGGGCCGATCAGACGCTCTCAATTGTTGTCGGGCATGCAGCAGCTCGGCCAGATGCTGCACCTCGGTCAGCGCGTCTACCACTCTTGCGCTCCGCTCGCATCGAGGCGATATGCATCGTCGACCGCCTTGACGGTGCGGTAGACGTCGAGACCGTCCAACACCTTGGCATCCTGCCTGAGGTTGCCCTTCAGGTAGAATCCCAGGTCGGTGTGGAAGCGATCTGGACCGGGTCGCCGAGTCCGATGCCGAGCTGCCATCGATGCGGACCTCTAGGTGGCACGGGCAGGCACCGCAGGGGTTATCTGGTGTCGCCCCTCGATGGCGTCGTCAAGGGCTGCTCTCGCGCTTTGCACCACGTCTCTGGAACGTCTGTATTTCAGGTGAGCTCAGCAATTCATAGTGCTGGCGCGCCCGACTTTGGCGTGATCAGGCGCCGACCGGGGTGACGAGCGTGACGAGTTCCGTATACTCTCGGAGGATTGTGTCGCTCGAGAGAAGTTTCAGCGGACCTGCCAAGGCCTGGGCCATCAGTAGTCGGTCGAAGGGATCCCTATGGTGGTAAGGCAAGCCTGCCACCGCCGCCGCATGCTGGGCGGCGAGGCGTGGTCTCAGCAACTGCGACAGGTAGTTCATCCACGAAGGTTCCGCGCCCCTGCCTGAAGAACAGCAGGAACCTCTATACGGCTGACGAAAGCCAGCCTCTCCCGCTCAGAGAGACGCCGCGACATCCCCGCAGTACGCCCGCCGATATACTAGCCCCAGTAAATGCCGGTCGCGTCCTCCTCCACTTCGGCGATAAGCTCATCCAACTCTTGTGAGGGGCCAATTTCGTAATCCTCGTGCCATCGGCTGTTTCGGTCACAACAGTAAAGGGTCCACAGTGCGAAAGCGGGGTTGTACCGAAACTGAGCAATCGGCATCTTCGTCCACTCCGGTCCCAGCGCATGCGATGCCCACGGAGGACGCAACTCATAGAGCGTCACACCCATACCACGAAACTCTACCTCAAGGCGAACCTCGTCCCTTATGTGGATGGGAACCCGCTTCGCACAGAACGCTTTGAGCTTAGCGTCGGCGAGTTCCCTTACCAGAGGTGGTAACGGCATCTGATCACCCCAGAGGTCCGTTTCTCGGCAGATCTTTGGTCCCCCTTCTAGGAGCACCTGACGTCTAGGCGCCCCTACGTAGACTGGAGACGGGCTCGCCACGCACGTGTTACCTCTTGATAGACCCTCAAGAGGTTGAGGTGTCCACGGTAAAAGAGTCGCTTTACGGCCGTCGTCGCGAACTGGCGGGACCCTGCCTCCCGTTTGCGATTTTCCGCCGTCCGATCCGTTCAACCCCGCCAGCTACCGCAGCCCACGGAACTGTCCTGCTGCTCCTGCTGGTCGAGGGCACGAGGCAACAGCGGGCAGAGCAGGCCGCGGCCTTCTACGACCTGGCGGGAGCCGCCTCTGAGGAGATCGTCCGCCCCGGCACCATTGCCGCCCTCGCAGAGGCGCAGAGCGGCATTACGATGGCGGCGGCGGCCGGCGTGCTGGCTGCCGTTCTGCAGGCGCTACCAGGCGCATGAGGTGAAGGCAATTTTCGGTCCGCGTTAGGGGATTTCCGGCTGCCCTTGTCATGTCCCCCAACCGTAGCACCGAGGTTCGCAAGACGCGTTCTACGGATCCCGTACGAACCGCGGCCCCTAACGGACGGGAATCACGATTTCGATCGCCGTGCAAACGACGACAGTCACTGTCCAGAAGACTAAGAGGCGCCAGCCCCTAATGCGGGGGAAATGCAACAGCGCTATCCAAGCGGTGACGCCAGCAAGCACAAGGTCGTAGGAAACGATCTCCGGCCAGTTGTGCAGGAGCAGGTAGTTGCCGAGTTGGGTGGCTGCAGGAGCTGGGTTCGGGAAGATCTGGGCCGTCTGGACGGCAGTGACAATGACTCCAGGCACGGTGGTGATGACAGCCATCTGCGTAACGGCGAGCCAGAAGGCGCGCTTTCCCGGCCAGGCCGAGAACACCAACGATAGGACGGAGAAGATGGCCCCGATCACGATGATGTCCCAGCCCCAGAAGACCAGTGCAACCCCGCCGAATGAAACAGCATCCGGTAGGCCGCCCTCCACATAGCACACGGCGAATCCCACCGACCCGATCAGGATGATCCACATTAATCGGACTGCCCACCGGTCGGATCGCTTCGGGGGGCTCCCGTCTGCCGTGATATCCATGAGGTTCATCCCTCCCAGGAGGCGAGCACGTACTGGGCGTCCCGCAGCAGCACCGCCGCCGCAGCGGGGGCGATCCCCTTGCCCGACTGCGCGTTCACCTCATTCACGAATGCTCCGAGCGTGTTCGATGCTACTGTCTGGCCTCGCGATTGGGCTGACTCGGCTGCGCGCAGCTTGGCGGTCAGGCTCTCAGCGAGTCCCTGGTTCGCGATCAGCCCCATGGACGTGAACCGCCCGATGAGGTCTTCCACGTCCTCAAAGCGAACCTTCGCAAAGAGATAGGCCTAGCCGAGGTCTGAGTAAATGAAGGAACTCCCACGCCGAACATCCGCTGTGCGCGGAAGCTGGCACCGCGGAGCTTGTCTTCGACCTTCAATCGGCGTTTCGTGGTACCCGCCCATCCTGCAAGTGCAGCCACGGCACCAAACACCAAGGCCAGAATCAGCCATGAGCCGATTTGCATGCCCACCATCGCTCTATTGAAGAACTCGGCAACGGGTTCACCTGACGCGGTGTCGGTTCCTGCCTAACGTTTCCTGCGGTCTGCAAGCCCTTATTGCCAGTCCGAGAGAGCAATACCTCGGTTGTCCCATGCCTGAATCGCAGTAGTCGAGGCGGAAAGTTGACGGGCAGTCCCCATGGAGTGGCTTGAGTACGAAGTAGTCAGTAGAGCGTGAGCACGTCCTGGATGAATGCGGCCGTACGACGAAAACAATGAGGATAACGTTTTTAGCGAGGAGAAGTACTACATGAGGTGGCAGGACATTGGTCATGTCTCTGAGGTGCTGTAAAAGCGGCTAGGCTACCTCGGACGCAGCGGGGCTCTGGTTTTCTCGTTCCTGCTTGTCGGCAGGAGGTTGAGGCGAAGGTAGCCCGCACCACGTTAAGCATGGGCGGAGTTTCCAATAAGGCCGCTTGAAGAAGGCGCATGTTGGATGTGCGGGGAATGCGGGG
>JAJYSJ010000008.1 GCA_021793645.1 Bacillota bacterium | reverse complement strand
TAGATGAGCCGTTTTTGGCTCTTTACTTGTGTACGATTCGCTCGCAAGTTCTCTGCTGTTCGGTTTTCAAAGACCGAGCCGGACTACTCCGGCCTGCCGCCCCGCTTTCGCGGCGGCAAGTATTTATTCTATCCGTGCAACGCTCGTACGTCAACTGGTACTTTACGCCGCACATTTTTGGTGGCCCAAACGGGATTCGAACCCGTGTTACCGCATTGAGAGCGCGGCGTCCTTGGCCTCTAGACGATTGGGCCGAACAGTGGTTGGGGAGGAAGGATTCGAACCCTCACTGACAGATCCAGAGTCTGTAGTGCTACCGTTACACCACTCCCCAACGTCAGCACGAGAAAGTATATCACCGGGTCGAGTGGCACGCAACACACTTCGAACAAACCGAGCAGAGCGGCTCCTGGCCTAGTTTCCACCATCATAAACCACTGCCTGTCCTGAGCAAAAACGCTTTTTTGGTGCGCTGAGGGCGGCCGCGCAGTTGTGCGGCCGCCCTCAGCAATGCAAATCGCCTACGAAGAGAAATTAATGCGTTCGAAGGCGCGACACGGCGCATCTTCCGTTAGTCCGACAAAATGCACGTGATGCGCGTCTGGTCGTGTGGGTTGAACCAGAGGTCCTTGACTTGCAGGCGTTCTCCGTCCGGTGTGTCGAGACGGACGTACAACGCACCTCCCGCCGCAGCTTGGCGCACCTCGGCGACTTGTGCCAACTCCACTTTGACCTCGACCTGGCGCGGCATCAACGGCGGAAAGCCTTGCACCCACTTCGAGTCGACGACCAGTTCCATGCGATCCACCTCCGTACTTGCTGCCGTTCGCTGCATAGCGGCACTACTCAGCGATTCCTTTGCCGAGCCATTCGCCTCCGTCGATGACGAGCACCTCGCCATTGATGAAGTCCGCATACGGCGACAGGAGATATGAGGCAGCCTGGGCGACTTCCTCGACCGTGCCGAAGCGGCCGGTCGGGATCGAACGGAGCAGGCGCTCTCGCATCTCGGGCGCAGCCCACAGTTGTGCGCGAGACTGCTCGGTGTCGACCGGACCCGGGCAGAGCGCGTTGACGCGAATGCCGTACTCCGCCCACTCTACCGCCAGCGTGCGCGTCATGGCCACAACGCCCGCCTTCGCGACCGCGGAGTGTAGGGTCATTGGTCCGCCGGTCCAGGCGTAGGCAGCGACGAGGTTGAGCATCTTGCCGCCGCGCCCGCTGCGGATCATCTCGAGCCCGACAGCTCGTGAACAGTGGAACGTTCCGTGCAGCACGATCCCCACCACGGCGTTGAAGCCGTTCACGGAGAGTTTCTCCGCATCGACAATGAAGTTGCCGGCGGCGTTATTGACGAGCATGTCGATCTGCCCGTACTGGTCCAGCGCCTTCGCGACCAGCTCGTCGACTTGCGCTGGATCACGGATGTCCGTTTTCACGCCGATCGACTCGACTCCTTGCGACGCAAGCTGCTGCACCGCCGCGTCCAGGCGCTCCTGATTGCGGCTCGCGAGCACGACGCGCGCCCCCAGCCGGCCCACTTCCTGCGCGATGCCGAGGCCGATGCCGGTTGCACCGCCGGTGACAATGGCGATCTGGCCGTTCAAGGTTCCTTGCGCAAGCATGCCTTCTTCTCCCTTCTCTCAGGTGCCGCGGAACTTCGGTGCACGGCGGGCAAGGAACGCGTCGATCGCCTCGCGGTGATCTGCAGAGCGCCCAAGGGATGCCTGTAAAGCCGTTTCCTGCGCGACTGCAGCTTCGAACGGCCGCTGCACCGCCTTGGAACAGCACCTTCACCGCTGCGTACGCAGCGGATGGGCCCGCCGCGAACTCCGCCGCCAGCGCCTGTGCCCCCGCAAAGAGGGCCTGCTCGTCCGGGTAGATCTCGCAAACCATCCCGAACGCCGCAGCCTCCTTGGCGCCGAGCGGCGTGCCGCGCAAGGCGAGCTCCAACGCCTTCGCCGCGCCAACCTGTCGCCCAAGCAGATATGACGCACCGCTGTCGGGCACCAGCCCGACCCGGATGTAGGCTGCGCTGAAGGATGCGTTCGCGCTGCAAAGGCGCACGTCCGCTGCCAGCGCAAGCGTGAGCCCCCCTCCAGCGGCCGGCCCGTGCACGGCCGCGATGACGGGTTTGGGCAGATCGCGCATCGCCCGCACGAGCGGCAGCCAGCCTCTCTCGATCAGGCCTGCGAGATCCGGTTCGGCCTGCGCGTAGTCCCGCTGCAGTTCGGCAACGTCCTGTCCGACCGAGAACGCACGTCCAACGCCTCGCAGCACCACCGCCCGAACGTCTGGCTGCCCGGCACGCGCCAGCGCTTCCTTCAGCGCAGCGCGTGCGGGCTGATCCAGCGCATTCAACCGCTCCGGACGATTCAGTTCGATCGTCGCGATCCCATCCGCCACGCTTGTACGAACCGGCCCCTCGATGGTGAACACCCCTCAGCACGCGAAATCAGGATGTTCCATTCGGTTGGCGCGGTCCCTAGACCTCCCGCCGGACAAGCTGGGCATGGGCAGGGCCCCGGCCGGTCTGCTGCACGGCCGGGGCCCAAAACTTCGGCAGACCTATCCGTACAGGCCGTGCCATACGACAAGTAGAGCGGCGCCGGGCAGTCCCAGGACGCCGAGGACCGAGGCAGTCACTGGATTGACCCCGATCGAGTAGCCATACGGCCGCGCAACGAAGTCAAACGCGTAGATGACCGCTCCTCCGATCAGGACGCGGAGCACCACCCCGATAGCGATCCGGCCGATCTCCGGCGAGAACCACCAGAGCAGGGCCAGTGCGGCGGCAACACCCGCGGCGTACTGCCAGAGATGCGCCAGCATGTCCCGCTCACCCCCCGATCGATCCTATGCGCCCCCCTTCCCTGGCAGAAGCGTCTTGTGTTTCCCTGACTTGGCGCAAGAGAAAAATGTAGTGCCGCTCTGCGGCGTGAACTCGGTAGATCGCGTGGTCGACGAGATCCGGGTCCTTCACTTCCCGGAACTGCGAATACGCGGCCTCCAGTTCGCGGTGCGCCGCCTGCGCCAGTTCGAAGTAGGTCGTGTCCGCCGCCTGCTCCCGCGCAGGCAAGAGGCGTTGCCTGAGACCCTGCCAATCTGTCGCCATGTTTCCCATCACCCGCCGTCAGCATCGCCAAGGTGGGCCACGAGAAGACAGCTAGGAGCCGCCCCAGCGTAGCCGGGGCGGCTCCTAGGCGACCTCTTACAGGTGCAGCCAGAAGTGGAGTGCGATCACCGGGGCGATCAGCAGCGCCACTACGTTGATGATCTTGATCATCGGGTTGATGGCCGGACCGGCAGTGTCCTTGAACGGGTCGCCGACGGTGTCGCCGGTGACCGATGCCTGATGGGCCAGTGTGCCCTTGCCGCCGAAGTTGCCGTCCTCGATGTACTTCTTCGCGTTGTCCCACGAACCGCCGCCCGCAGTCATCATGATTGCGAGCATCAGGCCCGTGACAATCGAGCCGATCAGTGCGGCGCCAAGCGCCACAGGACCGAGCACGAAGCCGATCGCAATCGGCGCGAGCACCGGGATCAGGGCCGGGATGAACATCTCGCCAAGCGCGGCGCGCGTCACGATGTCGACGCTCTTCGCGTAGTCCGGCAGAGCCGTTCCCTCCATGATGCCCGGGATCTCGCGGAACTGGCGGCGCACTTCCTCGACGATGTGGAACGCTGCGCGTCCAACCGCCTCGATGGTGCGCGAGGTGAAGATGAACGGCAGGATGCCGCCGAGGAACAGGCCGATCAGCACGAGCGGGTTCGACAGGTCGAAGCGGAAGACGACGTGCGCGTTCTCGGTCAGCACCTTGGTGTACGAGTAAAACAGCACCATCGCCGCGAGTGCAGCAGAACCGATGGCGTAGCCCTTCGTGACGGCCTTTGTGGTGTTGCCGACCGCGTCCAGCGCATCGGTGACCTCGCGCACGCTCTCCGGCATGTCGGACATCTCGGCGATGCCGCCAGCGTTGTCCGTGATCGGCCCGAACGAGTCGAGGGTCACGATCATGCCTGCCATCGAGATCAGCGCCATCGCCGCCACGCCAATGCCGTAAATGCCGGCGACCATGTAGGCGATGATGATGCCCGCCGAGATGACCACGACCGGCCAGCCCGTCGACTTCAGCGCAACGGCGAAGCCGGCGATGATGTTCGTCGCGTGACCGGTGACGGACGCTTCCGAGATCGACCTCGTCGGCTTGAACCGTGCCGAGGTGTAGTAGTCGGTGATGTACATCAGGATCAGCGTGATCGCGACGCCCACGATTGCCGCGTAGAAGTACTTCACGTCGCCGAGGTAGTACTGCGTCGCGAAGTAGAAGCCGATCAGCGCCAGGATCGCGTTGACCCAGATGCCGCGGTAGAGCGCGCCCATGATCTTGTTCCCGTCCTTCGGCGTACCGACGAACAGGATGCCGATCACCGAGGCAACCATCGAAACACCGCCCAGAACGAGCGGGTAGATGATGGCCTTGGTGGCGCCGTGGAAGAAGAGGTAGCCGAGCAGCATCGTCGCGACGGTCGTGACGACGTAGGTCTCGAAGAGGTCTGCAGCCATGCCTGCATTGTCGCCGACGTTGTCACCGACGTTGTCGGCGATCACGGCGGGGTTGCGGGGGTCGTCCTCAGGGATGCCCGCCTCCACCTTGCCCACCAGGTCGGCGCCGACGTCGGCGGCCTTCGTGTAGATGCCGCCGCCGAGTCTCGCGAAGGCGGAGATCAGCGACGCGCCGAAGCCGAAGCCGACGAGCGACGCAGGGTTGCTCGTGAAGAGGCTGAGGATCGTGGTGCCGAGGAGGCCCAGACCGACGACGAAGAGACCCGTGACGGCGCCGCCGCGCGTTGCGATGCGCATCGCGCTGCCAAGGCCGCTGCGGGCGGCTTCCGCCGTACGCACGTTCGCACGAACCGCAATGTTCATGCCGGTGTAGCCCGCGATGCCGCTCAGCGTAGCTCCAATCAGGAAATACAGCGCGGTCTGGAAGCCAAGCGTGAAACCGATGATCAGGAACAGGATCACGGCGACGATGGCGATCGTCCGGTACTGACGGTTCATGTAAGCCATTGCGCCGTCCTGGATCGCCTTCGAAATCTGCTGCATCCGCTCGTTGCCCGGGCTGCTGCGCAGCACCGTGACAATCAACGAGATGCCGAACAGGATCGCGATGACGGCGGCCAGCAGAGGAATCAAGACGTCAGAAAAGTTCATCTGCCGCATTCCGACATGATGTCGGATGCTACCCCCTTTCAAAACTTCCGCTATTGCATAGAACGCAGTCCGTCCCCACGGCGCTCAACTGCGCGAATGCACACTGAAGAGAGGATACCAAATGTACCTCCCGCAGAAAAGCGCCAGACGTTTGTCAGAATGCCTGTCGGCCTTCCAGCGCGCGAACAAGTGTCACTTCGTCCGCATAGTCGATGTCCCCACCCACCGGCAGGCCGCGCGCGATGCGTGTCACCTCGAGGCCCTCGCGCCGGATCAGGCGGGCGATGTAAAGGGCGGTCGCGTCTCCCTCCACATCGGGGTCGGTGGCCAGAATGACCTCGCGGATCGGCTCGCTGGAAAGGCGCTGCACGAGCTCGCGCACATGCAGTTCTTCGGGCCCGATTCCCTCCATCGGAGAGATGGTTCCCCCAAGCACATGGTACACGCCCCGATATTCACCGGTGCGCTCCACGGCGACCACATCCCGGGCGTCCTCGACGACAATCAGCGTGCCATGGTCTCGCCGCGGGTCCGAGCAGATGTCGCAGGGGTCCTCGTCGGCGACGTTCTGACAAATGTGGCACCGCACAACATGGGATTGCGCCGCGATCAGCGCGTCCGCGAGCCGCCGGATGGACGCGGGATCCTGACCGAGCAGGTGGTATGCAAGGCGCTGCGCAGACTTGGGCCCAATGCCCGGAAGCTTGCCGAGTTCCTCGATCAGCCGGGCGACCGGCTCCGGAAACCGGCCGCTCACATGCCCGGCAGGCGCATGCCGCCGGTCACCTTGGCCATCTCGACCTGGGTGACCTCCTGGACGCGGTCGAGCGCATCCTGCATGGCCTGACGCATCAGCTCAGCCAGGAAGTCGGGGTCGCTGGGGTCGATCGCCTCCGGTCGGATCTCAACCTGCTGCACGCGAAATCCGCAGGTCATCACGACCTTGGCAGCGCCGCCGCCGCCAGATCCCTCGACGGTCCGCTCCTTCAGTTCCTCCTGCACGCGCTGCATCTCGCGCTGCATCTTTTGGGCCTGTTTCATCATCTGCTGCATGTTGCCGAAGCCCACAATCAGTCTCCTCCCTTATTCCCAGAGCCCGAAGCGCACTGGCCGCTTTCCTCCAACGCGCCAGAGCGCCTCGCGGATCATCTGGGCAGTTTCTTCGATCTGTGCGATCGCGAGGAGCGGAGGTGTACGGAAGCGCACCTCCCAAGCGTCGCCCGCGTCGAAGAGTTGGGCATGCTCAAGGGCTGCGCGCGCCCTCAGGTCACGCACATGGCCGAGGAAGGCAGCCTGCAGTTCCTGATTCACCGGCTTCAGCCCCTCGGGTACAGGGGCCGCTGACTGCGAGCGCTGGCGCGCGGGCGCTTGCCTGGACGCAGACGGGGCCGGTCCGCGGGATGCGGAAGGGTCCACGGCCGCGGGTCGTGACGCAACGGCCGGCTGGTGCTGCGCGGCCGGCGGATCAGGCGCGGCCCCCTGCTCAGGTGCCGCTGCCTGTGCGATCCACAGTTCGATGCCGAGACGGGAATCCATCCCGCGACGCAGGTCTGCGTCTAGCCTTGACAGCGACTCGAGCGTCCGGAATGCGGCCTGCGCCTCGCTGTCCGCCCGCTGCGCGTAGGCTGCGCGCATGTCGCGCCGCACGATGTCCATCGCATCGACTACGAGAAGCCTGAGATCCACGCCGCGCTCTTCCTGCTCCGCAAGCCACTCCAGCCCTCCACGCACGTCGCCAAGAGCCGCCTTTTGCAGAAGGCTGCGGATCTCCCCCTCGCCGAGCGCACCCGTGGCCGCAAGGACTGTTTCCTCGCGGACCGCGCCATCGGCATGGCCTGCGCAAAGTTCCAAGAGGCCAAGCGCGTCGCGCAGGCTCCCGTCGGCCTTGCGGGCGATCAACTTGGCGGCGGCTTCGTCCACTGCGATGTCTGCCTGCTGCGCGACATGCATTAACTGCGATTGCACATCCTCTATACGGTGCGGGCGCAGGTTGAGGCGCTGGCAGCGCGACAGGACCGTCGCGGGAAGTCGCTGCGGTTCCGTCGTTGCGAGCAGGAACAGCAGCTGCGAAGGCGGTTCCTCCAGCAGCTTGAGAAGCGCATTGAAGGCCTCCGCCGTCAACATGTGCACCTCGTCGATGATATACACGCGGAAGCGCCCTTCCGGAGGAGCGTAGCGCGCCTTCTCGCGCAGATCCCGGATCTCGTCGATCCCACGGTTGCTCGCGGCATCGATCTCCACTGTGTGCATGCCTGTGCCGGCGCATACAGGGCAAGTGCCACACGGCTCGCCGTCGATCGGCGACTCGCAGTTGACCGCCCGGGCCATGATCTTCGCCAGCGATGTCTTGCCCGTGCCGCGCGGGCCGGACAGCAGGTAGGCGTGCGCGATGCGGTCCCTGCGTACGGCGTTCTGCAGCACCCGAACCGCGAGTTCCTGCCCGACGACGTCAGCGAAGCGGGCCGGTCGGAAGCTGCGGTAAAGGGCACGGTACAAGCCTGTTCACCTCGGCGGTATATTCTCCTACAAGGCTCCGGCCACCTGTAACGCACAGCGGGCGGAAGGCTGCCGCCCCCGCCCACCGGAATCCAAATCTGCCTTGCGCCCGAGCGGGCCGCATCACCCGGCTCCACCCCGTACCGTTGCTCCCTTTCGGGCCTAGCGGGGTTGGGGGCTGACCGTCGTGCGGTGCCCGGACGCAAGCCCTCGAAACATGCGGGCGGGTTTAGATCCGCCCGACAACTGGCGGAGAGGGTGGGATTCGAACCCACGAGGCAGGTTTATGCCCGCCTGCATGTTTTCCAGACATGCTCCTTCGGCCACTCGGACACCTCTCCGGAAAACTGGCGGAGGGGGTGGGATTCGAACCCACGAGACGAGTTTTTGCCCGCCCACCGCATTTCGAGTGCGGCTCCTTCAACCGCTCGGACACCCCTCCGAAACCTATCGCCGTTCGGCAAAGAAACTGCGCAGCAGTGCGGAGGCTTCCTCCTCCATGACACCACCGATCACGTCGACCGGCGACTCCTGCTCCAATTCCGCGAACAGCTGCAATCGCGAACCTGCCGCACCGAGCCTTGGATCCTGCGCGCCGAACACAACGCGCGCCACCCGCGCCGCAACGATTGCCGCTGCGCACATCGGACACGGCTCCAGTGTCACATAGAGCGTCGTGCCTGAAAGTCGCCAGTTGCCCAGTCGTTCGCCGGCTGCCCGCAGCGCCAGGATCTCGGCGTGGGCGGTCGGATCATGACGGGACTCGCGCAGGTTGTGGGCTGCAGAGAGCACCTCGCCGTCAGGCGCAACGATCAACGCTCCGACCGGCACTTCGCCGTCTTGCAATGCCGCCTTGGCCTGCGCCAGCGCCGAACGCATGAACGTGCGGTGCAGCGCCAAAACCCCCTCGACGACAGCAAAAATGGCGCCCCTGGGAGGACTCGAACCCCCGGCAGACAGGGTTTAGGAAACCCCCGCTCTATCCACCTGAGCTACAGGGGCGGTTGCCGCTCCTCGTCGCTCCACGCTAAACCGAGCAGCCTGGATCGGCACACATTAGTGTAGTGGAGACCAAAGCCGGTTGCAAGGTTCGCAATGGAAGCGCCGCCACACCGCGGTCTGTCTGCAAACTGGCGGGTCGGATGGACGTCGCCTGCGCCGCGACAAGCGTTCCGCCAAGACTTCACTTCGATCCTTCCATCGCGCTGCATCTCGTGTTATTGAAAGAACACCAGGAACTTGAGGACGGCGCGAATATTGTTGGACGTCTTAGTGGGTCTTCGCGGATTCGTCATCGGCCTTGCGATCGCGGCGCCCGTCGGTCCGATCGCGCTCCTCTGCATGCAGCGCACGCTCGCGCACGGGCGAGCAGCGGGCCTGTTGAGCGGACTTGGCGCGGCAACCGCCGACGCAGCCTACGGCGCAGTCGCAGCATTCTCGCTGACAATCGTCTCGCAGGCGCTGCTTCAAGACCGCACCTGGATTCAGTTGATCGGCGGTGCGCTCTTGCTGCTCCTCGGTCTGCGCATCCTCATGGCGCCGCCGCCATTACCTGATGCGCACGCAGTCCGCGCCCGGAGCCTCGGTAAGAACTACGCCTCGACCGCGCTGCTGACGCTTGCAAACCCCGCCACGATCCTTTCGTTTGCGGCCATCTTCGCTGCGCTTGGACTCTCGACTGCGGCGCACACGACCGCGGCGGCGACGCTGATGGTGCTGGGCGTCTTCCTCGGGTCCGCGATCTGGTGGTTCGCTCTGACTCTGCTCGTCTCCAAACTGCATGATCGCATGACGCCTGCGGCGCTCGGCTGGATCGGGCGCGTCGCCGGAACCGTGATCGCCACCTTCGGCGTCGCGGGCATCATCGCGTCGCGAGTCGTTGCCTGACACCGTATGCCCGCTGATAGACGTATGAGGCAGCCCCTGTTCAAGGTTTGAGTGCTCCATACGAGCCAAAGCCGCCCAAAAACTTTACAGGGGCCATCCGGGGCTGCCTTTCCCATCCTTCAATGCCGTCTGATAAGGCAGTCGTACTGTGTCGTACTGTTGGGAAGGAGAGCATTTGTCTTCGCTTCTTGAGTCGTTGCGCGAGACGCTGGGTCGTTGTTGTCCTGCGCGCCGCACAGCTGCAAAAAGCGTCGGAGGAGAATCCAGAATACGAAGGACGTACGGACTTCACTGTGATCGACGCTCCCACCGCCGCCTGATGCGCTGCGCCAACGGTAGACCTGTCCCGCAAGAAAACGAGGCGCCCGCTGGGCGCCCCTTGGCTATGCGTCGATCCCGATGTGGTGGAGAAGGAACGCGTATTCTTCGGCAAACTCGCGCAGCCTCGCGTATCTTCCCGATGAGCCGCCGTGTCCCGCTCCCATTAGGGTTTTCAGCACCAGCTGGTGGGCGTCGGTCTTGGTGGCACGCAGCCTTGCCACCCACTTCACCGGCTCCCAGAACGCGACGCGTGGATCGTTGAGTCCGGTGAACACGTAGAGGTGCGGATACGCCTTGGCCTCGACGTTGTCGTATGGGCTATAGGACTTCATGTAGCCGTAGTACTCGGGGGCAGCGGGGTTGCCCCACTCATCCCACTCCAAGGTCGTCAGGGGGATGCTCGCATCGAGCATCGTCGTGACGACATCCACGAAAGGGACCCCGGCGGAGACGACCTTGAAGAGCTCGGGCGCAAGGTTCACGATGGCGCCCATCAGGAGCCCCCCCGCACTTCGCCCACTCGCCGCCAGAAGCTCGGGCGTCGTCCAGCCGTATTGTACGAGTTCCTTCGCACAGGCAACGAAGTCGGTGAATGTATTGCGCTTGCGCAGGAGCTTGCCATCCTCGTACCAGTGGCGCCCCATTTCGGATCCGCCGCGAACATGGGCCGCGACAACCACAACACCACGGTCAAGGAGCGTGAGGAGCATCGGGTTGAATCCCGGTTCGGTGCTCATCCCGTATGATCCATAGCCGTGCAGCAGGAGCGGCGCGGGACCTCCGTCGCGGGCACCGGCGCGATAGACCGCCGACATTGGCACCCGGGTGCCGTCTTCGGCGTTGGCCCAGATGCGCTCCTGGCGGTACTGAGCGGGATCATAGCCGCCAGGGATCTCATCCTGGCGGAGCAGCGTGAGCTTCAGCGACAGAAGGTCCAACTCGTAGATCGTTTCGGGGGTAACCCGCGACTCGTAGGCAATCAGGGCACTTTTCGCCCCATACTCCCGGTTGCGCCAAACGTCGACGCTGTAGACCGGCTCAGACCAACTTAGGCGCCGCAGTTCGCCGGCGCTGAGCACCCAGAGCTGCGAAAGGCCATCCTGCCTTCCCGCCACGATGAGTGCGCCGGCGAAGGGATGAATGCCCTGCAGGTAGATCGCGGGGTCGTAGGGGATCAGGCTGCGCCAGGCCTCGTGTCGCGGGTCTGTGACCGGGCAGGCCATCAAGCGGAAGTTTTCCGCATCCTCATTGGTGAGGATCAGGAAGTCGTCTCCCCAGTCCTCAAGGTAGTACTCAATCCCTTCCACGCGCGGTCGAAACAGACTCCATTCCCCAGTCGGGGCATCTGCCGCGAGGACGCGCACCTCGCTTGTCGTCTTGGATTCGCTGTTGAGGAAGAGATGACGGCCGCTGCGAGACTTTCCGAGAGTGAAGCTGAAGGTGACGTCGTGCTCTTCTGCGAGCAGGACGTCGCCGCCCAGGTCGCCGAGCCGATGCCGCCACAGCCTATAGGGTCGTTGGGTGTCGTCGACCGTCACGTAAAAGAGATGCGTCCCGCTTGCGTCCCACTCGAGGCTGCCGACGAGGAAGACGTCCGGAATCTCGTCGGGCAGGAACTCTCCGGTCCGAAGGTCCTTTACGCGAAGTGTGTAGCGATCCGTCCCGTCGCGGTTCTCCAGGTATGCGAGTCGGTTGTGGTCGGGACTCAGGCGCAAGAGCGTCACATTAAAGAACCCCGATCCCTCGGCTAGGCCGTTCAGATCGAGGATGACCTCTTCCGGAGCTAAGTCCAATTCCATCCGCGTCTGGGCGAGCTTACGGGCGTGAATGCGATACTGGAGGCCCTTCACTGTGCGCGAATAGTAGAAGTACGGGCCGTCTTGCGCCGGGACATCTACCTTGTCTTCCTGGATGCGCGCGAGCATCTCCTCGTAGATGCGCTCCACCAGCGGCGATAGAGGCTGAAGCACGCTGTCTCTGTAACGGTTCTCGGCTTCCAAGTAGGCGATCACTTCGGGGTTGTCGCGCCTGCGCAGCCAGTGGTACTCGTCTGTTCTTGCGTCACCGTGCAGCTGATGGGTATGCGGCTCGCGCCTGGCAATGGGTGGTTGCATAGCTCCTCCTGACCGACAGCGAAATGGACCCCGCTGTGCTTCTCTGCAGTGAAGCGCAGTCCCTGCCGCTCGCCGACCGACGGGGCCCCAGTGGAAAGAGGGCGGCGCAAAGCTGAGAAGGAGGATGGACATCCAAGACGAAGGCGCAGAATGAATCGGCATACAGAGGGGGGCATCACGATGGTCATCGTAGTCAACCGTCTGCAGTTTGAAGCGGCCCGACCGGAACTGGAGAAGGGCTTCCTTTCCGCACCAAGCATGACGGATCGCATCCCCGGCTGCGTGGGATTCGAATTCTGGCGTAACGAAGGCGAAGCGGAGTACCTCGTCGTTACCAAGTGGGAGGACCGCGCCTCCTTTGAGGCATGGACCCAGAGCGAAGCGTTCCGCTCCGCGCACCGCAACACGCGGAGCGCCGAGGGCGGCTCTTCGAATCTAGGGGTCTACGAGGTCTTGCGCTCCTAGGGCCTACTGTCGGGGATCCGGGCTGGCCGGATCCCTGACGATACCGTGAGCACGCCGCCAGATCGACCTATTAGGCATCCGGAATACCGAAACCGCGTTTCGATGACAAACAGTCTTCCGTGGAATTCGAGGTGGAACCTGATCCATGGTGACATGGCATCGCATCGACTCGAACGAGGGCTTTGACGCACATTGGGATCTTCTGGCGCTTGCGGTAGGCTACCCAGATGCGGACGCGCAGGGGAGGCTGCGCGTGATGTACATGAAGGACCCGACTTGCCAGCTGTTCGCTGTGCGCGACGGCGGGGTCTTGGTCGGAGTTGTCGGCTGGAGGTTGAAGGATGCCGCAAGCGGCGAAATCCTCCACATCAGCGTTGTGAAGGAGCGCAGAGGCGAAGGTCTCGGCCGCACGATGATCCTCGGCCTGCAGCGGCTGGCGCCAGAGGTCGGTTCATGGATCGCCGAGACGGACGATGACGCGCTGGGGTTTTATTTGGCCCTCGGCTTCCACAGCGCAGACCTTGGAGAAGTGTATCCCGGCGTTCTCCGGTATAGGTGCACCCTGGCGGTTGGTCGGCCTTACGCCTGACCTTGGTATCTTTAGGGTGTCCCGGTGAACAGCGAAGGGTGAAGGTGCGCCTTGGCAAGCTGGGGCAGGAGGGCCTGCACCGCCTTCCCCACTCCAGGGAGAAAGTGCAGGAGGATGATGTCCCCCGCCTGGATGGGCCCTCCATTCCACGTCGAGAACCCTTTCCCCGGCGTCCACTGCACATCCCACATCACGATCGCCTTCAGGCCCGCCGCATATGCCGCCGCCTCCACCGTTCCGTCGTATGCCCCATACGGGGGGCGTCCCAGGGTGGGAGCCGGGATGTGAAACCATTGCGGATAGTCCGCAACGGGCCCTGCCCACTGCGCCTGCGCGTCTGCGAACGACAGGCTCGTGAGGTACGGGTGACTCACCGTGTGGTCTTCGATCACGCCTCCCGCCTGGACGAACGCCTGCCAATACGCTCGGTGCTCCTTTGCCGCCTGCTCGATCAGGAACGCAGTGACCGGCACATGGCGCGTTTGCATGATTCTGAGCAGCCGGGCACTCGGAAACCAGCCGTCGTCAATCGTGAGGTAGACCTGTCCGTCGGAGGGAGATCCGAACCAGACGAGCGGCACCGCCGGAAGGGCGGGCACCGGCACAGCCCAGGCGGTGCGCTCTCCCGTCCTTGCCTGCACGTCGAGGTGTACAGTCTGCGGGTTCACCGCTCTATCCAGGAGGATGACCGAGGGGTCAGCCGCCTTCCAGCTGCCGGCATTCCGAGGGATGCCGGAGACGGCAGTCAAGGGCTGCGACGAATCAATCTCCACCTCTTGGCCAGTGGTCTGGCGCACAGTGAAACTTGGCAGGGGCGGCACCGTCAACCGAATCGTCCGCTCCACCAGGTCCGGTCCGCGCAGGCCGACCTCCCCGCTCCACCGCTCTCCCGGCCGCAATTGGTCGACTTCAGTTGGGTCCGAAGATACCGGCCGCAGCGTAAGAGCCCAGGTCGTGTTATCCCATACCCACATGCGCAGCGGGCCCGTGCCTGGGCTGGCCGTTAGAAGGACGCGGTTCGTCGCAGGGTGCCATGCCCACCGCAGGATGGGACGGGCGGCGCGCAGGGAGTCCCAGCCGAACCAGCCCAGCAGCAGGAGGGCACCGACTGCGCCAATCACGGCGATGCTGCGGCGGTGTAGTGTGAGGGGGGGGAGTCGATTGCTTGCTTTCATAGGAGACTGCCTGCCTTCTTGCACGATCTGCGCAGTTGGTACTACCGAACGAACCCCATCGGGGATGTATGGTTCGTGTCGACAAGGCATCTCTTGGGAGGCCCGCTCCAAGAGGCGCATCTGATCGGACTGGTCTCTCCTATGTCTGCGCCCGAGGAAAGTGACCAGTCCCTGATAGGGACCTGCACAACGAAGAGACCGGCCTTCCCCCATCAGGGAACGGCCGGTCTCGCATCAGTCCAGATTCTTAAAACGTCTGCGTCTCCAGTTTCCTTTCAGCCGACCGGCTTCTGCAGCAGGAAGAAGCCGGACTCGGACGAGGCGATGAAGCTCCCGGTCTTCTCGATCTGCTCTGCAATACGCTCGCCCACGAATCTCAGCAGCTCTCCTCGGATCGTTCCGGGCGCTTTGGCGTGCGTGATCGCGGCATCGACCGGCCCCGAAGCGAGATATTGCAGCGCTGGATCTACGGCGTCGAATCTGAAGCCCGACGGGTAGATCAGGACCTTCGGCGCTGCGGGAAAGAATTGCGCACCGTCTTCCAGCGAAAAGCGTTCGGACGGATTCGTCATCCCCGCCGCTTCGTACCCCAGTGCGCGCAGGCCCTGCGCTTGGAGATCGAGGAGTTCACGGTATGGCTTGCGCGTCACGGTCGCGGCAAGGAGCAGACCACCGGGAACCAGGACCCGCCACGCTTCGGCGATCGCGAGGCGGATGTCAGGGACGTGGTAGAGCATGAAGTGCATCCCGACCCAGTCGAAGGTGGGCAAGGTCCATGGAAGAGCCTGCGCATTCCCGATCAGGGCTTCGGCGCTCGGATCGCTCGCAGTCTCTTCTTGAAGACGCCTCACCATCCCATCCGACTGGTCCAGCCCGACGTACGCTGTCTTTGTGCCAAGTACCCTGCGAAGAGCCCTGTACCAGTTCCCGTTGCCTGCTCCGACGTCAAGGACCCGCTCGGGTCGAAGGTGTTTCAGCGCCTCTGTGGTGATCTCCTCAAACACGTCGTGCGCGTTCACGCTGTAGCGGCGGTGGGTCTCGATGCGCACCGAGAGGCCTTCGTCGGTGCCATAGGCACGCGCGAGAAATTCCGCGTCATCGAAGCGCAAGGTCCTCCTCCTCTCCACCGGGGGTCATCGGCACATCCCGCTTGGCCACGTCCTGAGACGTCCTGCGGCCCACTAAGGGGGCAGGCCCTTGGATCGACTTGTCACGCGATGATCTCGTCGTCTCCTCCCCCTTGCGTCATGATGATCTCTCCTTCCTCCTCGAGGCGCCGCGCGGTGGCGACGATATGCTGCTGAGCCGCCTCTACGTCACGAAGCCGTACCGCGCCAAGGAACTTCAGGTCTTCACGGACGACCTCGGCCATGCGCTGCGACATATTGCGGTAGAAGGTCTGAGAGATGGTGTCTGACGCTCCTTTGAGCGCCAAGACGAGGTCTGCCTGGTCGACCTCGCGGATGATCCGCTGAATATAGCGATCTGCGATCGCGGTGAAGTCCTCGAACAGGAACATGCGGCGCCGAATCTCGTCCGCCAGTTCGGGACTGTTGTCCTCAAGGGATTGGAGAATGGTGCGCTCGGTGGAACGGTCGACGTGGCCCAAGACCTGGACCATCACGTCGACGCCACCAGGCTGGGAGAGGTCGCTGCCGAACAGCGATGCCATCTTGCCTTCGAGCATCTCGGCGACATCGGCGACGATCGCGGGGTTCGTGCGATCCATCGTGGCGATGCGCCTCGCCACATCGGTTTGCAGATCCTGCGGCAGGTTCTTCAGCACCATTGCGGCCGCGTCCGCCGCAATAAACGCGAGCACCAGCGCAATCGTCTGCGGGTGCTCTCCCTGCAGGAAGGTCAGGATCTGCATCGGGTCTGCGCCGCGCAGCGCATCGAAGGGGCGGGGCGAGAGCGATGTCATCAGACGATCCAGGATGTCCTTTGCCTTCGATGCACCGAGAGCCCTCTCCAGGATGACCCGGGCATACGAGATGCCTCCCTCGTCAATGAATGCATTGGCCTCTCGCAGGTCGCGAAACTCCTCAAGTACAGTAAGGCGATGTTCGGAACTCGTCTCTACCGCGTGGGCCAATTCCACCGTGATCTGCTCGATCTCCTGTTCTCCAAGGTGCTTGTAAACGCTGGCCGCCAGCTCCGGACCGAGTCCGGCCATGAGGATGGCCACTTTGCGCGTGCCACTGAAATCCACTCCCTAGCCCCCCGGAGCGCCCCGGCATGGGGGACGCGAGTGTGCTTACCCTGTTTGGGCAGCGCAGTGCTCTGGCGGCTGAGGCGTCGCCGGCCGCCTGCGACATGCGATCCGCATTCTGGGTCCCGATGAAGCAGAAAAAGGCACCCTGTCGGAGTCTGAAAACTGCGGAGCAGTTCCTTCGCACCCCGCGCCTGCGCTGCTGCGCTGCCACTAGTCATCTGCCGATCATCTGAGGTGAAGTCTGCTCCTCCCCTGGTGCACCAGGCGCCCGATCTCCCTTCCCCCGGTCCGGCTTGTACACCGCGAGTTGTTCAATGATCAGTCGCGGATTCTGTCCTGCAGCGATCGCTATGCAGCCTTCGATGATCATCTCGCGCGCCTGCAGTTCATGGGCCAGCGCGTTTTTGATCTTGTAGCCGATCGGCAGCCAGAAGAAATTCGCTGACGAGATGCCCCAAAGCGTTGCGATGAAGGCAGTGGCAATCGAAGGGGCAAGCTTTTGGACATCCGAGAGGTTTGTAAGCACCGAGACAAGTCCGACGACTGTCCCAATGATGCCTAGGGTTGGCGCGAACCCTCCGGCAGTCTGGAAGAAGAGCGCACCACTAGATTCCCGGGCCTCGTAGATCGCGAGTTCCTGCTCCATCACCATGCGCAGACGACCCTCGTCGGCACCGTCGACGACCAGTTGCACACCACGCTGCAAAAAGGGCGCCACATGTCGGCTGAGGAGCGCATCGTCCAGGCGAAGGAATCCCTCGCGCCGGGCAACCTCCGCCAGTGCGGCGATGTCGTCAATCGCCTGTTCCACGGACGTCGATTGCGGGCGAAGCACCTTTGCGAAGAAGCCTGGAATCGCCTTGAGGTCGCGCGCCGCGACGCTCATGATGCTTGCGCCGATCGTGCCCGCGAGCACGAGGATCATGGCAGGCAAGTTGATCAGCGAACGGATGGTTCCGCCGTCGAGGATATCTGCTGCCAAGACGGCGGCCACCGCTACGGCGAAGGCAATCGGGGTAAGCAGATCCATGCTCTCCGGCTCCTTCCCTCGCCGCCTGCCATCCGATGTAGCGTCGTGCATGCCGGGCCCGCATTCGCTCCAGCAAAACAAATACGCCGCTGGCAACCTGGCGATCATGGCGGCAATGCCGCTGTAGACCCATGGCTTTGCGCCCCCGGCTTTCGCAAGGTTTGCCGCACTTTGCAGTGACGTTCCGCGTCCATTTTGCAAGACTTTCCATTGTTGTGCAACCCAGTTATTCCCTGATGGGAAATATAAGCCAGCCTGTCTTCGCCCAGGCCCAAGAAGATGGTTGCGACATGCTGGTGTGCGCCACGCAACCGCAGGCTGGAAGGAGGCCCGATCTGGCGGCGGCGGCGCAGGCAGCGCCGCTACCGGGTACGGTGCAGATCGAGTTGCCCCGTGGGAGGGAGCTTCCAGCGCGCCGTGCGACGCTTGCGCTCCATGAGGGCTGCCCCCACCCACCGCGCCTGGTGCCTGCTGCACCTCACCTGCCAGCTCCTGAGAACCCCGATGCTCCATGGTCTTTTCGGACGCAGAGTGAAATGCGATCTACATCGGCATCCGCAAAAAAGCCCTCGTCAAAGGCGCGCAGATCCTGTCCGAACCGCCCAAACTCTCCACTGCTGTCATTTGACTGCCAGCCGGCTTCCTCGCCCGCAAAGGGGACGGCATGCCCGGCGTCAAGGTCCTATGGCGTGCTTTCGCCGCCTTGGATCCTCGTCATCCGGCAGGCCGTGGTGCGGCAGCACCCGCTTCTGGTAGGAGGGAAACGGGTGAGGGCCCCGCCGTCACTCGTGTACAAGACCTGATTATCCCGTGTGGTAGCCCATCCTGCGGACGTGGTGAGCATATCGACGCTCCACAGCTGCGCGCCCTGCAAGCCCAGTGGGAAGTCCCGCCCCGAGGACAGACGAAAGCCTCCAAGCCAGGAGTCCTTGGGCGGCACTAGCGGTCCGCCCTCCACGTCGTAAACGGAGAGTAGAGGCTGGGACGGGATCGCCATCGGCATGTAGGCGACCGTCTCGGCCCATGGGGAGCCGATCCCGACCGGGAGGGACACCTGCCCGCCCGGACGCTTTGAGAGTCCCCAAGGGCTCGCGATCGATGAGCCTCCGATGTCGAAGCGCACCTTGCCACCGGCTTCGCTCAGGCTCCCCCACGCTAGGTGGTATGGCGCGATGTTCTGCTGCAGGTTCGCGTTGCCGTTCGTGCCCGTGGGGACGCCGGGCAGGGTGAAGGCGGCGGCGAGATCCGTCCCCTGCTTGATCGCGTAGGTGGCTGTCAGGTTTTCGTACTGCTGGGGCTGGGTGCCGAGCACTCCCGACCACGTGAAGTGGCCGTTCTTCGCCGGAAGGTGCACGGTGAGGAGGGTCTGCACTCCTGGCATGGCTTCGAGAGCGAGATCCGGCGCTTCGCCGGGGAAATTCCCCCACACCCAGACGGGCTTGCCGGTGTAGGCGAGCCCCTGTTGCAGGACCACCACGTAGCGCCGGCCCTGCCACGAGGGCAGATGGATTTCCACCCGCGCTGTGCCCTCGGTCAGTGTTCCGACCGCGGCGGCGCCGACGCCACCCTGGCCGGGTTCTACGGCGAAGAGGTCGTAGACGCCCTGACTGGGGAGCGTGAGCCGGAAGCTGCCGTCTCTCAAGGTGTGGGCGGCCGCCTGAAACAGGCTCCCCGCCCCGACAGGCATGGCGAGGACGAGTGCATCGCGGGCCGGCTTGCCGTCCGGGCCGACTACGGTGCCCACGACAGCTGGCTTGTGATCCGCGCTGGCCTTGAAGGGGCGAACCTGGAGCCGCAGCTTCACCTATCCGCCCGTGGGTGGGACGTGGACGCTCGCCACCGCCCCGATTGACGCGCCCGACTCATAGACGCCGAGTCTGTAGTTGCCGGGGTCAAGCCTCGTCCGATAGCTGTAGGTGTCGGGAGCCGCTTCGTGTTGGTTGCCCACGAGAGGGGGAAACCGCCTACACTGCCGCTCGCCCGGTTCTGCCAGACTGCGTTCAGGCCAGCGGTCGGCGGGGTGTCCTGTAGGTGGAGGATCAGGTTCGCGCGCACCGCTTTGGCAGGCCCCACGACATGGGGAGAAGGCGTGGCCGAGGTGCCCCCGTTAGAGGCGGCGCCGCACCCGCCTAAAGCCACGGCGACGAGCAAACTGAGTACAGCTTTAGGTCGGCCTTTGATGATGAGGCCCCCTTGCATCGCGTTGCGCAGATTGTAGCATCCAGTTCTCGACCAGATGAGAGAGCAATCCCCCCACCACGTCCAAACGTGGGCGCTGCGACTGGCGGCGAGCAGCAGAAAGGTGTTGGCTGCGTCAGAGAACAGGATGTAGGTGAGGGGCAACGAAACCTGTACCACCTATTGCCAGGGCGATGATCTCTAACGCGGTAAGCCCTAAAGCGTCACCCAATGGACAGAACACCAGCATCTTCGAGATGGGACGCGCTAAAGGATTGGGGGGACACGAAGACGCGAGCAGCCTTCCAGAGCAGTGGCGTCTACACGCCGGAGGTAATGTACGTCCGCCTGCCAGGCGGTGCATTTCAGGAGATCCGCCTGCCTCGCGTCATCTCGCCCTACGACTTCTCGCAGGTCAGACGACCGACGGCGGGCGGCTCTGGCGCAACCTCACCTGGCCAAAAGCGCTTTAACCGAGTAGATGGGCTTCCTGACCTCGGCGAGAGGAATCTACTCCTGGAGGTGCGGGCTCAACCCGACGAAGACGTCCTGGGCCCGGCCCGCGACCAGACCGATGCCGCATCGAGTCCGGCCCCATCCGGTCGGCCCCTCCATCCCATGGCGAAGGAGAAGAACCCATGAAGCCAAGACTCCTCCTCGTGCCGATCGCCGCGGCCCTGCTCCTCGCGGCGTGTTCCCAAGGTGCGGCGCCGCATCCGGCAGAGAAGCGCCTGCCGCCCATCTCGGCGATGTTCCTCGGCGCGACCGACGTCCCGGTGGTAACGACAATGCAGTTCATGGACGCGCAAAACGGCTGGTTCGGCGTCGATGAGGTGCGTGATGTGCATGGCCAGCGGGTGTCGTACGGTGCGGAGCTCATGCGCACGACCGACGGCGGGCGCAACTGGACCCACGCGACGAAGGCGCCGGCACCGATCCTCGCGCTCGACTTCCTCTCCCCCGCACATGGCTTCGTGCTGGTCGGCACCGGAAGTACGCTGACGCTACTCGCGACGTCGGATGGTGGGAAGACACTCAAGGAGATCTCCCATCCGTCAGGCGGCGCCGAAGCGCCAGAACTCCGCTTTACGTCCCCATTGCAGGGCTTCATCGCCAGCGGCGGCACGCTGGACGTGACGGTGGATGGTGGCAGCACCTGGCACGCCACGGCCATGAATCTTCCCGCAGCGCCGAGCGGCACACCTGGCGGCCCCGTACCGTCGACGCCGTACTTCCTCACGGCCAGCACGGGCTTCCTCGCGCAAAGCGGCGGCATTTACCGCACGACGGACGGCGGCCGCTCGTGGCAGAAGGTCTACTCCCTGCCTGCGGGCCTCACGCCCCTAGGCGGCAACCTCGCCGCCGGACCCACGACGTTCGTGAACCAAGGGCTCGGCTACGCCGCGCTTAACATCCCAAACTGCTGGGCTGGCGGCTGCCCGGACGTCATCGTCCGCACCGAGGACGGGGGTTTCCACTGGCACCCCGTCTCCGGCGAGATGCAAGGGCCGTTACCGGGCCTCGACGCGCCAGAGACCGGGCCGCCCGGGAGCATCAACGCGATCGTCGGCTGGGGCCAGGGAGGCGTCGCCGTCACCACCATGCTGGGCCTCTCGGTCAGCCAGGACGGCGGCGTGCGCTGGTCGCCTGCCGCTTCGCAGCAGATCACGATGCCTGGCACCTACAGCATCCTCTCCTACACGCCTGGAGCTGGAGTGCTCGCGGCGGGGAACGCGTACCTCGTGCAGCTGCAGCCGGCAGGCGGCTTGCGCGCTCTTTGGCCGCCGCCCTTTCCGACGGCCCAGGTGGACTTCCTCGGCCCGCGCCAGGGCTTCGGCGTCGAACTGCAGCCGGAGCTCCTCCTTCTGCGCACGGACGACGGCGGCCGCACCTGGCACCGACTTCCCCTGCGCACCGGCCCCGCTTTGCCTGGAGCGATCTCCTTCGCCGACGCCCTGCATGGCTGGCTCTTTACGCCGAACCCCGCGATCCTCGCCACCACCGATGGCGGGCGGACCTGGCAGGCCATCCGCAAGGGCAACACCGTTGGCGGGCAGCTGTTCCCGGGCGGCGGGGGCGTGCTCGTCACCCCGCCGAACGCTTCAAGCGCGTCACCGGGACTCGCCACGACGGCGGACGGCGGTCGTCACTTCGTCCAGCGCACGCTGCCTAAGGGCTTCCCGTGGGGCGGCGTCGTCCGCTTCGCCTCACCGCGGGTCGGGTTCGCAGCGACCCCAGCCGCTCTCTGGCTGACGGTGGACGGCGGGCGCAAGTGGCGTTCTGTCAAGATGCCTGCGGGGCTCGTAGACGCCGTGCAGATCTCCGCGCTCTCCGCAGACACCCATGGAGACCTCTGGCTCATGGCCGCTCTGCGAAACCGCACCTCTGCTCGGGAGGCGATGTACATCCGCCTGCAGAGCGGGGCATGGCAGGAGATCCGCCTGCCCTTCGCCGCAGCGCAATACGAGGCGATGGAGTCCCTCGACGCCATCTCGCGCAACGAGGCCTGGCTCCTTACGCCGGCAGGCCTCTTCCAGACGACCGACGGCGGCCGTGTATGGCGCAACCTCACCTGGTCTCGCCCTCTCTAGATCGCGCTCTCCCAGCCTCGCAGCCAGGGTCGCCCGCGCTGTATGACTGCAACGTTGACGCACCCGCTGCACCCCACTATCTGCCCTGCACTGGTCCAGCAATGCGCGAAACCCGCTCTAAGAGCGGGTTTCCGTGGTCAATCTTTTGTGCGCCCGGCTAGGCGGCGGCACATCGACGTCGCTTAGTCGGCCAGGTAGCCCATCGGGTCCCACGGCTGCAGCTCGATCGGCGCCTGCCCGAGCGCCGCCTGGAGCTCTGTGGGGAGGTACTTGCGATGGACGACCACCTGATACATGTAGGCGTCGAACCATGCGTCGTCCATCACGAAGAAGCCCTTGTTGCCCGGCTCCGTACCCCAGCTGTTCTCGACGCGCCAACGGTTGGGTCGTCCGTCTACAACGTTGACGCCGGTGAAGACCATGGCGTGCGTCATCAGGCTCTCGCCGTAGTCCAAGCGCTCGGCCTTGCTCATGTCGATCGGCATACCTACTACGGAGGCGTAGTCGTAGAGGTCCGCCGCCAGGATGCCGCCGTCGCGGTCGCCCATCTTGCCAACGTCGCAACCGAACCAGACGGCCTCGCCGTCCAGGAGTTGCGCCATGGCGGCCTTGCGCAACTGCTCCGCCTCCACGTTCAGGTAGAGCACATCACGTCCACCCTTGACGTTGCCGAGGAACTTGACCGTGAACGTGCGGCCATAGGGCTTGTCAGCCGTCGGCGCGTTGATCACGCTGACATACTCCCGCAGGTCCATGCCAACGAAGCGGCGGTAGAACTCGAGCGGCGTCAGCGCCTCGTCACGGTGGAACTGCTCGTCCTTGTCCCGGTATTCGAAGTCGAAGCTCTGCGGTGGCTCACCGAGGAAGGTGACGAGCGCTACGTAGAACTCGCCCAGCATGCGTTCCTTCTCCTGGCGCAGTGCAGAGGCACTCCGTTCGCCGCCGACATGCAACCCGCGCAGGTGCGCCGCGTCCTGGCGCAGCTTGGCGGTCAGCAGCGCGTTCATGGCGCGCGATTGGCTCGAATGGAAGGATTCCGGCATGACCCACTTCGGCACGACGCCGTACTTCTCCACGAGATTGACGAACATATCCCACTGCCCGCCGTCGTTCAGGGGACCTTCGAGCAGCCAGGCCACAAGGCGCCCTTCGAGCGGCTCGTCCAAGGTGTCGAGGATGCTCTCGAGGAAGTAGTTGGCCTTCTCGAGTTTGTCCCAGAACATATGGTAAGCCTGGGACAGCTCGAATTCCTCAAGACCGCAATGCTTCATGACGGGGATCCGCAAGGTGTTGAGGCCGGCGAACATCCAGCAGCGCCCGCTTTGCCGCTGGTTGGTGATGGGCCCTCCTTTGACCACATGGGAGAAGGTGTGCTGCATCTCCCGCACACGGTCCTGGTTCAACGCCACGGCCGCAATCCCGTTCTTGCGCACGGCGTTGGCCAGGGTACGCTGCAGCGGACTGTGCGCGAACCGTTCCTGGCAGTTCGCCAGCACTGCAGGGGTGATGGCCGCCCGCTGATCGAGTTCGACACTCATCGCTTGGGAATCCCTCCGTTTCCGCGCAGGACAGCTGCCGCGCATGCGGCCCCGTCGGGTGCGATGCCTTCATCATAGCGCATAGAGCGCCTGCGCTTGGGGCAAGATGATCGGTTTCGCTGTCGGGGACGGACGCTGAGGTACCCTCTTCAGTTTCTTTCTTGTCACGTCTCTGAGGTGCTGTAAAAGCGGTTATTGGACAGAGCATTTCGTATCGCTGCCTGTCCCCGTCTGGGATACTGGGTCAGGACATCCACATCAACAGGGGGAGGCGGCCACATGCCTGCACACAGGAAGTTCGTCTTTGTGCGAAGGCCTCTGGGAATGCCGACCGGAGACGAATTCCGGTTGGTCGAGGAGCCCACACCCTTCCCGGGTCGCGGCCAGGTACTCATCCACACCTGCTACATGTCGGTGGATCCCTACATGCGAGGTCGGATGCGCGAGGGCCGGTCCTACGCTCCTCCCTGGCAAGTCGGCGAGGCCCCCTCGGCAGGCGCCGTCGGCCAGGTCGTGGCTTCCGAACAGGCCGACCTGCCCGTCGGCGCCATTGTGTCCGGTACGTGGGACTGGTCCGAGTACGTGGTCTCGGATGGGCGCGGCTTGCGGCTCCTGGATCCTTCCCGTGCGCCGATGACCACTGCGCTGGGAGTCTTGGGCATGCCAGGCCTAACCGCCTACTTCGGTACGTTTGAAGTGGCTCAGCCACGCGCGGGGGATACGTTCGTGGTGTCGGCCGCCGCCGGGGCCGTCGGCGCAGCTGCGGGTCAGCTGGCCAAGAAGGCTGGCTGCCGGGTGGTTGGGATCGCCGGGTCTCGCGCAAAGGTCGACTTTCTCCTGCAGGACTTGAAGTTCGACAATGCGGTTGATTACCGAGCCGCGCCGGATCTCAGGGAGGCTTTGCGTACGGTTTGCCCCGACGGTGTAGACATCTACTTCGATAACGTCGGAGGTGCCGTCACCACGGCCATCGCACCCTTGATGAACACCCACGGCCGGGTGGCGGTCTGTGGACAGATCGCCACCTACAACCAAGCGGAACGCCAGCCATCGGATTTCCCGTGGGATCTGATCAGCAGGCGGCTCCGCATCGAGGGCTTTCTAGTCGGCGACTTCCAGCCGAAATACGGAGAGGCGCTCGCTCGGATGGAGCAGTGGGTACGTTCGGGCAGCCTGCAATATAGGGAGACCGTCATCGATGGATTCGAGAAGATGCCTCAGGCACTGCTTGGGCTCTTCGAGGGGGCAAATTTCGGCAAACAGTTGGTGAAGGTGTCGGATCCCACAGCATAGGCTGCGCAGGGCGATTCAGGATTGACCATGTGGCCATCAGGCGATGTAACCGCGTGTCACATTTCGGCTCGCCGCGCCGACTCGGGGAAGCCGCAGCATCCGCACCAAAGGCGAGCGTCGCCCCCTAGGGCTTGGCTTGCGCTCGCGTCTGTGGCCCGGCGACATGTCTCTGATTCGGAAGACCGTGCCCGGCTTTCCGCGTCGCAAGGCTCCCCCAAAGGGTAGCACCACAAGGATGCGCGCCGGTCGCGAAGAAGAGGTGCCCCGCACGCAACGCAGCCAGTCATGATGCGGGTTCCCTGTGTGTCCGGCCCGTTCGGCGGAATGGCGCACGGATATCGTCACGGCGGCGTTGCGTCACAAGGTGCGCAAGCGAACGAGGAGGCGGGGAAATGCGTTGCATGAATGGCATTGGCCGGTGGAGTCGCCCCGCGGGGCCGTTGCGCTTTTGCACGGTGCCGGAGAACACTGCGGGCGGTACGATCACGTGGCGAAGCGGCTGAACCAGGCCGGGTATGCAGTGCTCGGTCAGGACCTGCCGTGCCTCGGGCAGTCGCCAGGGCGGCGGGGTCACATCAACTCTTTTGACGACTATCTCCCGGTCGTCGACTCCACCCTGCAGCGTCTGCGTGCACTCTATCCATCTGCGCCGCAGTTCCTGTACGGTCATAGCATGGGCGGTCTGATCGCAGTGCGCTGGCTGCAGAGCCGCCCGCAGCAGCAACGGCTGCAAGGCATCATCTTGACCTAGCCGTGCCTCGACCTTTCGCTCCCCGTCTCCCCGTTCTGATCCGCATTGCAGGCGTCCTGGACGCGGTCCTGCCGATGCTCCGCCTGGCTCCCGAGATCCCCCGCCACAGCCGGTGAGCCGCTAGCCTGACATCGTCGCGTCCTACCGCAGCGATCCGCTAGTGGTGCACAAGGCCACCGTCCGCTGGGCGATTTAGCTCCAGCGTGGCATGCAGGCAGCCCGCAACGGGCCCGCGGAGTTCCCCGGCCCCTACGCTGATCCTGTCAGGCCGGCGCCGACAAGCTGGTGTCCCCGGAGACGACGCAGGCGTTCGTTGCGCGCCTGCGCGCTCCCGGTGAAGGACTGTCGCTTGCTCGAAGGGTACTACCACGAGCTGCACAACGACCCAGAGCGTGACGTGATTCTGGCAGTCATCACGTCGTTCCTGGACTCGACGCAGGAAGAACGGGTGAATCCCGGCTAGCATCCGGACGCGCAAGAGCTCCCTGACACCCGGGATTGGCGCAGGCAGAGAAGGGACCAGGAGGCTGCCCTCCTGGTCCCTTTGCGGCTGGGTCTCCATCCTTGCGGTTTTGCCGTTACTCGATGCCAGCCTTCTGCATCAGGTTCCAGATGATCTGGGCTGCCTGTGCGCGGGTCGTCGTGGCATCGGGGTTGAACGCACCACCGCTGCCAGTGGTCATGATCCCCTGGGACAGGACGAGCGCCACGTCCTGGGAGGCCCAGGCCGGGATGCTCGCCTGATCGGAGGGAGTGACAACCGTCTGGCCCTTTACGATGTCGAGGTAGCGCATCACCCGTGCGACGATGGTCGCCATTTGAGCGTTGGTGATCTGCACCTGCGGCCGGAAGGTGCTGTCGGGGAAACCCTTGATGAAAGACTCTGCCACAGCGGACCGGATCTCGGGAGCTGCCCACGACGTGCTCGAAACATCCCGGAACTGGACGGTCGTCCCGAGGTTCCAGAGGCCTAGCGCACGGATTACGAGCGCCGCGAACTGGGCCCGAGTGACGCTGCCCTGCGGATCGAATGCGGTCGGAGTTATCCCGGCGATGATCAGCTTGTTCGCGAGAGCGTTGATGGCGTTCGCCTGCGGGAGGCCCGTGATGTCGTTGAAGGTGACCTGGTTCGTCACGACGGCGTAGGTCGAGTCGGTGTGGGAGTTGATTGTGGCCGTCGTACCGGAGAAGACGGTCCAGGCGTGCTCCGGAAGGCCGTTCACGATCACGATGCCCGTCGTATCCGTTGGGTCGGGAGTCGTCTGGAGGGTGAACGAGCGGGGGACGGCACCAGAGAATACCTCGATCGTCTGGGTCTGCCCGTTGGCCGTGGCAGTCACGGTGAAGGTTACGGGCGCTCCAACGATGCTGCCGTTCGGCACTCCGTTCGTGATGTCCGCCGTGTCGGCGGCCGATGCCGGTGTCATCGTGATGGAGAGAGAGATGTCCGAGGGCTGCGACACCCCTAGGAGGGTTTCCAGGCTGTTCACGTCGATGCTGCCGCTCGGCAACGTGTAGGTGGCTTCCGGCGTCTGGATGCTAATGCCGATGTTGCCCTGCGTGAGCGACTGCAGCGCGTCTGCCGAGATATTGACATCGGAGGTGGTCGTACTCGACGAGAAGGTCACGTCGGACCCGGTCTGGCCGTTCAGGTTCTGTGTAAGGAGGTCTGCGTTCACGTTGAACGTGGTCGTCGTGCCATTTTCGGTGATCGTGCTGCTCTGGTTCCCGATCGAGCCGGACCCGACCCCCCCTCCGGAGGGGCTTGCGGGGGGAGCCACTGCGGCGACCTTGGCTGTTCCGACGAGGGTTGTCGAAGTGCCGTCGAGAGACACCGTGCCGGTAACGGTGAGGTCTCCGGTTGTGGTTGGGGTGCAGCCGAACCCTACCGTGGCGGTGGTGAAGGGCTGGGCCGTCGTGGGCGACTGGTTCTGACACGCTGCCGATCCGCTCGCAGCGAAGGTAGCCGCGAAGGCGGAATCTGTGATGGCGTTCCCGTTCTCGTCAACGATGGATGCCGTCCACTGCAGTGGACTGCCGACCTCGGACCGGACCATCGGAGGGGAGATCGCCAGCGCCTGGATGAAGGGCGACGCGTCGATTGCGCCCTTGGTCGCTCCGGTCGGGCCGTTCTTGGATCCCCACCAGTTGTCCGTTGCGTCGACCTTGCCGCCCGTGTAACCATCGCTGTCCACGTTCAGGCCGCCGAGGCGGTTGCTGCCCTCCAGGCTGTTGTACTGCAGCGTCACGTCGGCGCTCGGGTGGTTGACGATGTTCCCGAGGGAGACCGCCCAGCCGGTGCTGTTCTGGACGACGTTGTGGGTGAGCGTGACGCCGTAGTCGCCGCCGCCGAGATAGATGGCGTCGGTGTTCGGCTGGCTGCCGGTGTCCTGCACGACGTTGTCCTTCACGGTCACGTTCGCCGCGCCCATCAGCGCGATCGCCGTGCTGCCGGACATCTCGTTGCCCGAAATCGTGATGTCGTGCTCACTGCTCGTCGCGTTCCCGGTCCCCGAGCCCACGAACACGAGGCCATTGGAGTTGTTGCCCGCGAAGACGTTGCTGTCGATCAGGGCGTTTGAGACCGCCTGATCCGCGTAGATGCCGTCGCCGCTCGCAGGCCCGCTCACGTTGTTGTCCTTGAAGACGTCGTGCTGGATGACCGTCTGGTCGGTGCCGGCGCTGCCGAGGTAGAGGCCGAAGACGTTGTCCTGCACCACGTCGTTGACGATGTTGGCGCCAGAGGTATCCGCGTAGATGTTCACGCCAACGCCGTAGGTCGGGCTGGTTTCGACGGCGTCCTGGATCGTGAAGCCGTCGATCGTGACATCGCTCGCGTGGATGGCGAAGCCGCCGTCTACGATGCTCTCGGCGCCGCTGCGGCTCCGGGCGTCCACGCCCTGCTGCGCACCTTCGAGTGCGACTGTCTGGCCGACTGAGACGGCTTCGCTGAACGTGCCCGGAGCGACCGTGATCCTGTCACCGGGCGTCGCCACGTCGACTGCCGCCTGGATGGAGCTGAACATGGCTCCGCTCGTCGTGTCGTTGACTGGCGCGAAGTCCTGCCCGGTTGTCGCACCCGCCGCCGGTGCGCTGCTCAACCAGGGAACGAAGGTGACATCCCCGCTGACCGGAACGCCCTGCGAGGTGACGTTGTAGGTGTTCGCAGCGCTCTTCGGTCCGCTCGCAGTGCCCCACCAGTTGTGGTTGGCGTCAAGGCCGGTGACGGGGATCGTCCCGGAGGCGCTTCCCGTGAGGTTGGCAAGACCCGCAACGGTGTTGCCGCTGAGGTCGTTGTAGTGCGCGACGGAGTAGAACGTCGCGCCGCTTCCAGTCGTGCCAACGTCCTCGATGCCGTGGCTCCAGCCGGTGACGCTGTTGCCGCTGATCGTGGCGGACACGTTGCCAGCGGCTCCGCCCGCGCCGGTATCGCCCACTTGGATCCCGGTGGCCGGTACACCGCCCGTCGTGGCGTTCGCACCGTTCAGTACGTTGCCCTCGATCGTCGCCTGCACGGACGCTGCGCCATTGTAGCTTGCCGTCCAGATTCCCCACGTGCCCGCGCTTTCGCCCGAGAGCTTCCCGGGGGACTGGTAGTTCGCATCGAACCCGATCGTGTTGTGCTCGAGGACGTCGCCCGCCATCGCCCAGTTGGTGTGGTCGGCCGAGTAACCGGCCGTTTCAAGCGCAATTCCTAGTTGGTTGTCCTGCAGCGTGTTGCCGCTGACCTGCACGCCGCTGCTCTCGAAGACGATGATCCCGGTCGCCTCGGTGTCTTTCCCCGTGTAGATCATGCCGGTCACGTGGTTATCGGTGATGCTTCCCGTCGCGCCGTTGGCGATCTCGATGCCGTTTTGCGCCCAGTCGTCGGTGTTCCCCGATCCGGCACCGGACACCGTGTTGCCCGTGATGGTCGCTTTGACGCCGTCACCGCCGAGGGCAAAGCTGCCGGCGTCTATTCCGGTCCTCTCGAAGCTGCTGACCTGGTTGTTCTCGATGGTCGCTGTGGCTCCGCTTTCGTTTGGTGCAACCATGACGCCGAAGTAACCGCCGCTCACCGTGTTCCCACTGACAGTGGCGGTGATCGAGCCGGTCGCACTTGCCTGGGGGGTGTTCCCGAGCCAGATGCCCGCAGACACAACAGTTGGGTTGCTTCCATTCGAGTACGACCACGGGATGCCCGTGATCTGGTTGTCGGTGATGGTGACCTGGCTCACGCCGCCCGTCGTCACTCCGACGTCCGTGCAGTACGTATCGCACGGCACAGAGTAGACGCCGATGCTGTTCGCGATGCCGGAGCCCGTCTGCGAGATTGAGTTGCCACTCACCTCGGCGTTCGTGGCCACTGTCTCTACGCCGATCTGGTTGTCGGTGAGTGTGTTACCCGAAACGGTCACGCTGCTCGTGCCGTCACCGTACAGCAGGACCCCTGTTGCGTAGTCCGCCTGGGGATCTGAGGCGTTGACCGTTCCGGTGTAGTCGTTTCCGCTTACGGTGTTTCCGCTGAGCGTTCCGGAGGCGCCATAGTCGACCTCGATGCCGTTCGTCGCGACACCCGCCGTGGGGCTGGTCTTTACCGTGTCATCTGTGGCCGTGAGTTCAGTACCCGGTCCGCCCGCAAAGATGCCCGACTTCCCGTAGTTCTTCACCACGGTGTTTTCAACCGTAACCTGCGCTATGTTGCCGGAGCTCGCTTCTACCTGTACGCCCACGCCGCTGCCGCACCCCACGCCCGACTGCGGCGCCCAGTTCGGCAAATCGACGCTGCTCACCGTGCCCGAGGCATCTTGGAACGCGATTCCGGCCAAGCGGTCGATGCTGCATCCGTCGACGCCGTTGGCCGCACTGTTGCCGTCGACGGTCAAGTTGGAGATCGTCACGTCAGAGGCTGGTGCCGTGACAGCGATCCCGTATACGGTCTTTTGGGGCGCATAGCTCCCGAGTTGGCTGGTAACGGTCAAAGGGGTGCTCGGGAGCACGATGGTGGTCTGGTCCTTACCGGCTCCCGTCAAGGTCAATGCCTTGTTGATCGTCAACTGCTCCGCGTACGTTCCGGCCGCAACGTCGACCGTCCCGCCCGAAGCGACCGCGTCCAGCCCCCCCTGGATCGTGGGGAACGCGTTGTACCCGCAGTAGAAATCATTGGAGTCCACGGTGACGACCGCTCCGTCACCGGCAGACGCGCAGTCCGTGGTCACACCCACGGTCGACGGAGGCCCGAACTGCACGGAGTCGATCTTCGCCGCCGCCTGAGAGCCGGTCGTGGTGCCATTGATGCCGATCCACACCGCCACGTCCGTGGTCGAGGTCACGCCGATGGAGCTCAGGTCCCCTGCCTGCAGCTGCGCCAGCGTGTAGGTGTATTTGCCGCCTGGAGGGCTGCTCACGCCCTGCAGGTCGAACGATGTGGAGCCGTTGACGACGAGGACCCCACCCGTCGGAGCGCTGTTGCCGAGGAGATACACATCGTTGCCGAGGCCCGTCATGTACGTGCTTCCGGAGACCGTCTGGCTCCAGTCGAAGAAGTCTCCGTCATTGTTTGCGTCAAGCCAGATGTTGAGCCTGAATGGGCCGGATCCCGTCACGAGGAGGCTCTTCAGATCACTAAGCGTCCCATGATAGATGGAAAATCCCGAGTCCGTGTATTGTGAATACGGCCCAGCCGTCAGTTGTATGGAGCCGTCGGGATTTATCGACTGTTCGATCCCGTAGGCCGAGGCTTCAATGGTGGACGGAGATCGATAGAAGTTGCCGCCGTAATTCGCGTTGTAGTACTTGACCTGGCCGGCGACACCCGGGCCGCTGCTTGCGCTTGCGCTCGGCAGTGCCAGGACGCCGACGGCCAGCGTCGTCAGCAATGCCGCAAGAGTCGTCACGAGGTAGTTTCTCAATCGAGGCGCCACGCCGTTCCCTCCCTGCGTTTAGGCAAAAATAGAACCAGCCGCTGAACGGCCGGTTACGCCTTTGCTCTTCCCCGCTAAAGTGGCGTCCATCGCTAGTCGGGGAGTCATCGCTTCCGTTGCGAACAATTCAGTTGTCAGGCAGGGCGACCCCGCTCTTCCTCGCCGCGTGCGCCTCCTCCGCTCAGTAGTCACGGCGCCACCTATGTGCGGGCTTCCGTTTGTTCGCCTGTCGCTCCTGCCCATTTACAGGCTGTATTGGCATATTTCGTGCGACTCGAATCGACAGTTCTGAGCCCGGACTCGCATCTTCCCGAATCGCGTCGGTACCGTCCTGTTCAGTCCACAGGCGCGTTTCGGACCCTCGGAGTCGGATCTGGTGAAGGTATGTTACCTGCAGGTGGGGCGCAGGCCGTCGATGCGAGCCGACAACTTCTATGCGCCAGAACGCTCTAGAAGAAGCTACGGCACGCCGTTGCCGCCTGCATCCCTTATCGTGTGGCTCTCAAGGGCGTGCGTCTGATGATCAGCGACGCCCACGAGGCACTGCGCCAGGCAAAATCGCCGCGGTGCTCATGGAACAAAACGACGAGTGGGGCGCTGCCACTCGCCGCTACTGCTCCCAGGAATCCATGGCCAAAGATCTACACAAACAACGCTGGCCAGCCCGACGCCGTCCCGTCCCTCAACCCCGGTGACTGAACTCTATTCCAGGAAGCCGAATTTCCACCACGCCACGGGCCTTGATCGATTGGCAGCGATTAACGGGGGCGAACCCCTCATATGGAGACCATGCACGACCGGTTGCAGAAAATCGTTGCGGCGATCGAAGGGCACAACAACACAAAACCTGCTATCCCTTTCGGAAAGCGGGTTTCACTGTTCAAAAGTTGGCGCGATGGCATCTAACCTGCGACCTCTTGATTCGTAGTAAAATGCCGAAAGGTGCGGCTCGTTGCTCGATGGTGTGCAAAGGCTGTTGTAGAGCGGCTTCCGTGTCCTGCAGGTCCAAGAAGGACGACGTTACATCATCATGTACTGCGGACATTGGGGACCATTTCGGGGACAACGTTGTCGGACACGCTTCTTCCGGCGGCTACTCAAAGGACGGCGGTGCCCTGTGACACTTGCGAACTGCGCCCAAGAATCTCCTCGTGGAATCGGCTGCATTGACCTTTCCTGCAGCGGCGATCTGTTCTTGATCATTGTGTTTTGACGATGTGCTCATTACCGTACCTGTGGGGTGCGCTCTTGGGACGACGATGTTGATCTTCGCTTACTGGGTATGTTGGAGTGGGCTCTCGGAACGAAGACGCGATGTAGATGTTGTTCTAGTTGGCGCCTTTATTGCCACTGGTTAGCATGCAGGGGTAGGATGTGACCACTGGACACTTCGAGGGACCTCAGACAGCGGCTACGGTTGGCTGGGATAGGGGAATGTGAATGGCATCATTCCTGGCTGAGCCAGCAAACACGACACTGGTGATAGCTGCACTCACAGCCTTAGTCGCCACGATCACCTTGGTCGTAAGCCTCGTTTACAGCCGGCGAATGGACAAGAAGTTGTTGTCCCTAAATACCTTGATTGGCTCCCTGCAGACTAGCACTACCCGAATGCTTGCAGCAACACAGAACCTTACCTCAGTAACGACGATTAACAGTCTTACTGAAGCCATGCAAACTTTATTACGCCTGAAAAATGCTACGCAAATGCTGGCCCACACCTGTGACGTTTTCCTCTCCCGAGGAGACGTTGAATCGTGGGAAGAAGTAAAGGCGCAGTGCCGAGTCTATCCACTTGATCTACACCGATCGGTCGTCGACCTGCCGCTATTCAAGGAGCCAGACCTCGACACTTTAGGGAGTTTTGTGGGCGCATTGGGTGCTGTTGCTAAGGCCTCCAACGACGCTTCAAGAAGGCGAGAGGCCGCAAGGCGGGTAATTGAACTTGCGCCAGAGGTGAAGAACGTCGCCCAGGGAGGTATCGTCGCAGCCGGTAACGTTACTGCTCGGTTGCAGTCCCTCATTCGAGACTCGGTGTTCACTCAGGATATGGAGCCTTAGGATCGGGGCCGTGGCGTGATGGGCCCATCCTTCCGCGTAAAGGCGAAGGCCTCTCTGTAACGGGAAGTCGCAAGCCCGACGAACCTAGTGCCGGTCGAGCATAGCCGACGGCTCGGCCACCAGTCCTTATGCGGAACGAAAGCCCTCTGCCTGCGCGAGAAGCCTTTCCGCTTCAGAGATCCAGTGCTCGGCATTCAGATTGTTCATCTTAGCATTTTTGATCTTGTAGTCCGCCCTAACACGAGCCCAGTACAAATCTTGAGAAGCTAACGCCCACTGCTGTAGGTCGGTATCGCCCCGACTAGAGAACCAGTCCCACAAAACCTGGTGTTGGCCAACCCTCGGTTCGGGATAATGCATCTCCAACGCATAATTGCGCGCGCAATGATACAACGCATAATAAGCGCGGCTCACTCCGGAGCGCCACGCCGCTTCCGACCCACCACTTGTAACTAGCTGCTTCGCGACCTCTAGGAAGTCACTCCAGTCAAACGTCATCCATCACCCTAAAGTCAAATGTGACTCTCGCACTGCGATACTTCTGGCGAAGTTGGTGCAGAGCCTGATCGTTAGCCTCCAACGACTGCGATCCAGAGAACTCGATCACAAGCACGGGCGGGCCACCTTCGGGATCGGAAAGCACGTCGAGCCAAATACTCTGCTGCTCCGGTAATCCAGTTGCCCGAGCAATAGCAGGCAAGTCCTCGGGCAGTGCCGCGAGCACAGAAAGGACTTCGGGGTATTCACGGGCAAACTTCTCGACAGCGCGTGGATCCTCTGCCGAGAACGGATCCCTACCGAGCGCTGTAAATAAACCACACTGGTCTTGCACGGAAGTTAGTGTACGCCCAACGGACACAGAGGCATTCCTACTGCCAACTATCGTCCGTGTCGCAAGGGGCTTTGTCCACAGGGATCCAGAGGGCAGGTCGGGACTGGTCACGGCAGTACCGAACAGGTCCCATCGATCGGACGCTTCGAGGTGAAACACCCACGTTGAATTCACCGCCCGTGTAGCAGATGGGAGCGCCAGATCCCCACCTACTACATGAGCGGACTGCAGACCTCTGGTGATGAAGATAGTTGTTACCGAGACATGAATCGGGGGGGCTTGCTTCAGGAGACTCGTCACGTACTCTCCCCCACCGGTCTGTGGGGAGGCACTCGGATATGCGCCCCAGGCCGCCTGCAACTCGAGTGTGTTCATTATCCCTTCGCCTGCTTGACAGGCACCTCGATGCTGCCAAGTTCTCGGTCACCGAGTTTTACTATTACGTTATACCGCCCCTCTTCCTGAAAGACGACGTTGGTCGCCATAAGGCTAAACGCCATCCCGATGCTGTTTTCCTTTGGCGCATTCGCAGGGGGGTCTATGTGCGGGCCATGAGAAAGGTCATTACCTTTAGAATCGCGTATAAGTACGGTAAAACCTTGCGCGATCTCGTCGGGGTCATCATAACGGAGTCCAGCGTTTATTGCGAAAGTGAACTGGCCAGGAACAAACATCGGTTGCAACCACATCAACGGGTTCACGACGCTAATCTGTGGCTGATTACCGCTACTAGGGAAGGCCTGTTCGGTTTTTTCAGATAGAATGAGATAGGCCAGTTCGACCATTACTTTCACTCTCCTGCAAATCGTCGTACTGCGCAGGAACTAGTTTACAGTTTCGTAGGTGGTGCCCGCAATCCCTTCACGCAGTACCGAAAGGAGTTCATTTAGGGCCACCCAAGCATCAACAGGAGATTGAAACATTCTTCGCTCCAGCCCAGATTGCCGGGCAATCTCGTCCGTACACGCCCACGGCGACAAACACCAAGCTGAGAGTTCAACGCCGCCTACTCTCTTCAGGACGGTCCGCCGAGTCTCACAGTCCACCAAGACTGCCGGGTTACCAGGGCTCCGATAGCCGATTGACCACGTCTTGACGCGCCAGCACACGCGAGCAGGTCTCCCAGCGGTTCGCGTCCTGACTGATGGTCTCTTGGTAGCGGAGCTCGAACGCATTCTCAGCCTGCTCACGCATATGCAGGTACTTGCCCAGCATCTCGTCCAGCGCTTCCTCCGAGGCGATCCAGTCGTCGTCGATGACGTCTGGCAACCCGCCGAACAGGTCGTAGCGGTCCTTAATGCGCGCCGACAGGGCACGATAAACCTTCTCGTCCTGCGTCCCGCGGTACACAAGGTTGAGCATGTCGACATTGGCGCGAGCTTGGCCTATGCGCTTGATCCGCCCGAGGCGCTGCTCGAGCCGGGCGGGATTCCACGGCAGGTCGATGTTGATGAGCGTGCCGAGCGTCTGGAGGTTGAGCCCTTCGCCAGCAGCGTCCGTAGCCACCACCAGTCGAATCGCGCGCGCCTTGACGGCACTCTTGATCGCTTCGCGGTCAAGAGACGAGAACGCACCGTCTCGGAACACACCGCTGCGCCCGACGCCGGCGTACACCGCGATCGGCTCGTGGGTCAGCGCTTTGGCGAGCTCTGAGCCGAGCCAGAACACCGTGTCGTAGTACTGGCTGAAGATGATGCAGCCGTGCTCGAGCCAGGTCTTGCCTTCGGTGCGGTGTTCGCTCAGGAAGTAGAGCACCGCGGCAAGCTTGGGGTCGTGCGTCTCGGGGCGGGAGAACTCGTCGACGATGGTCTGCAGGTAGCTGGCCTCCACGGGCGTGAGCGCCTTGATCTCCTCCTCGGCGGAGGCGGGAAGTTCGCCGTCGTCGGACTCGTCCAGCCGATCCCGGCGGAGAAGGCGCTCCGCCGTGGCCTTCCCAGAGGCGAAGCTCGAGCAGACGCGCTGCAGGAGGATCGCCTTCGTGAGGCCTCCGCCCTTCTGTCGCCGCTGAAGCGCCTTGGAAAAGGCCTCGGCGGCAGCGTAGGCCTGCTCGAAGGGATAGTTGGTCAGCAGGCCGAGCCCGTCGAACCGAGCACCGCTGTAGGCTGTGGCGGGTGCGCCGGGCTCTGGGTGAACATTGACGCCGATCCGCTCCAGCAGGCCCTCGTCTTCGAGCGCATGGCGCCGACGTAGGACCGTGTGCCGGATAACCGGGTTGTGGTCGCGGAAGAACGTCGGCGCGAGCGCCTCGCGCACCGCCTGCTGCGTAGGGTAGTCGAGCGCACCGAAGTTGCGGCCGGCGAAGAACTCGTAGTCTCGCACGCCGAGCTGAAGGCGTAGTTTGGCGAAGACTGCGTTTTCCGCTGCCGGTGGCAAGGGGTTGCGTAGCCAGTCCCACACCTCACGCGTTTCTCCTAGGCTTACTTCGCCCTTCACCACCGGCAGCGCACCATCCACGTTTGCCCACGGCCTGTAGGCCGACTCTCGCCCGAGGACGAAATCGGCCCCGGCACCCAGGATGCCGAGCAGATCCCATAGCTCCGCCACCTCGGTCTGGATCGGTGTCGCCGTGCCGAGCAACAGGTTCTTGCTGCGCACGCCGATGTCCAGCATGAACTGCAGGAGATTCGTCTCTTCCGCCTCGCGGTTGCCGAGGCTGCGGTGGCGTCTTGCCCTATGTGCCTCGTCAAGTAGGACCGTTCCGTACTGCCCGGGACGGCCGAGCAGGTACTGTACCTCGGCCGAGCCACGCGAGATGAGGCCCGTCGAAACGATGCCGATCTGGTGTGGGCAGTTTGCGACCTCCGCCGGGCCCTGTCCGCGCAGTACCCGTCCTTGCGAGTCCCGCCAGACCTTGTCTGCGGAAGACCACACTGCGCTCGGTACGCCGAGTTTGTCCTCGAGTTCCACCTGCCACTGCAGGGTCAATGCGGCTGGGCAGAGGATCAGTACGGGCCCGTCACCAAGCAGCACTGAGACCACGGCACTGGCTGCGAGCGACAGCGTCTTGCCGAGCCCTACCTCGTCTGCTAGGAGCAGCCTTGCACCCCCGTAGGTCTCGCGGTGTTGCAAGAACATTGTCACGAAGGAGCGCTGCCATGGCTGTAGCTGCTCGCCGGCGAGGTAGAGCGGGCTCTCGACCAGTACGGCGGCCGGCACCTCGTCAGGCCGGGTGTCCTCGAAGCGGACCTCGACCCGGTCTGCGACGCGGCGCACCTGCTCGACGATTGCGTCTGGGAGCGGGTAGGCGTCTCGCCACAACTCGTTAAACTCCGCCTCGACCCACGCGACGCCCTCGTGCGACGCGTCCTCCCAGAGGATCTCGTAGCTGTTCGTGAAAGCGGGTCCGGTCTCGTTGGCCGAGCCGACGAAAGCAACCTTCCTGCTGTCCCTCAGCTCGATGATACCGGCTTTGCCGTGCAGGAAGAGTCGGTTCTTCGGCACGACCCGGACCTCGACCCGGCCGCTCGTGAGAAGCTGGTACAGCCTGCTGTAGCGTTCCCGGTGCAGCGCGGCCTCGAGGGCGGGATCGGCGGCGTTCCAGCGTTCCTTGAGGGCCGCCTCACGCGCGTACTTGGAGACGCTGACGTCCAGCAGGTCAAGTTCGCTGTTGCAGACGATCTTGACCTCCGGTATGGCCGCGATCTCCTCGCCCACGATCTCAAAGATCGAACTGCGGAAGTACCCGGCGATTCGCTTGTAGGAACGGGCGCCAGCAAGGTTGCGTCTCAGGAACTCCTCTGCAAGGTCGTCGCACCGCGACGAGAGGCGGCGGATATGGTCCGTGCCCATCACCCCAGTCGCTGGTTCTTGATCAGCTCGCGCAGGACGCGTGCGGCGCTCGCCTCGTCGGGGCGAAGGTGATCGAGGCGATTCGCTAGGAAACCGGCCAGTTCGGCCGCCATGTCGCGCTGCACGCCGTCTGAGTAGTAGTTCGGCACGTTGAGCGAGAGGTGCGCTAGCACGGTATCGCCGTCCACGTTGCGTATGAGTTCCATCACGGCGTAGAGAACAGGTCGCAGCGCCGATACGCCGAACTCGGATCCCTCGCCCATCTCCGCGCGGCCGAAATCGAGAGCACCTTTGAGCCGGGCACGGTTCGCACGCTGGCTGGCCATGAATGCGCGGAAATCGCGCACTTTGAATGCTTTGGCGAAGTTCTGGTAATTGTCGAGCGTACTTGCTCCGTGGGACTCCATGTCGAGCATCTTGAGGTAGAACCGCTCAGGCCCCGAGAGCCGGTCCCAAGACCGCTTGTCTGTCCCTTTGGGGACGAGGTACTGGTTCGCGGTGCTAACCGCGAAGTCGATCAGCCCGTCAACGAAGGTCTTTTGGCCCTTCACGCGCGGCCGGCTGGCTTCCGATGCCATCTCCCGGCCGTCGATTACAGCGTAGCGGGTCAGGACACGCAACGCGGCCGCGTAGCCCGCCATCTGAAGGTCTGCATCCTCGAACACATTCTCATCGCGGTAGAGATCCTTAGCCTGCTGGTTCAGTCCTGTCAGCAACTGCACCTGGGATTCGACCTCATCTTGCAGCTCCCAGGCGAGATCGTCGCGGGTGATGCGCAGAGTGCCCTGGCGCTTGCGGCACACGAGCAGCACGGTGCCCTTGACGTAGCTGCCCTCGCGGAGGGCGCTCTCGGTCTCGGTAGCCACATACCACGCGGCGGTCACGTGCAGACCTGAGGCCCAGACGATGTTTGCCATGTCCGACCAGATGGTGCCTGATTGGTGCGTGAACAGGATGACCTGGATGCCGTTATCCGGCATGAGATCGGTCATACGGCGGTAGGCGGCCACCATCCCACGTCGGAAGTTCTCATCCTCGCCTTTGATGGCCAGCGCCCTACGGCTGTCCCATATCCAGTCCACGAACTCCTTGGGTGGGTTCTTGCGAAGCCAAGCAATGAAAAACTCGAGGATCTCCTCGTACTTCACCGCATCGCCGTAAGGCGGATCAGTGATAAAGATCCCTGATTTAGCGTCAAACTGCTCCGCCGGCTTGGGCGCCACCTGGCTCTGCACAGCCAACGGGAAACTCCTAAGATCGGGGCGAAATGTCTCAGAAAAGAACGAGAAGCCACGAGTCCCATAGTTAAATAGTGTGTTAAGCGCCTGGTTGTAAAACAGGTTTTCTGACTTGTCCCATCGCGAATTCCATCTAGTAAGCCGGTTGTTATAGTCCAATCCCTTTGCAAAGAACAGATAAAGGGCAGAAGTGGCCTCCGTATCTACTCCCACATCAAGATACCGCTTGGTCAGTCCCAGATACAGCAACTGTCGAGAATTGAACAAGTGATGCCAGTGTGTCCAGCCGCGCTCGCGATAGAGGCGTTCGGTCTCGTCGCCTGGCTCGATGCGCATGTCGGGAATCCAGCCCTTGTCCTGCCACTCGGCAAGGTGCTGGGCGACAAAGCCCTCGACCACTCTCTCGCGCTCAAGATCGTCAGAAGTGACAGAGCGGAACTCGTACTCGTCGCCCCTTGCGCCCGGCTTCGGCCGCATCCAGTGCACGCAGTAGAGCCGTTCCTCGTAAATGTCATCGGAGCGGGGCTTGAAGTCCTGCTTCTCCCAGAGACGCAGGCGGTTGCCAGTGCTGCCGTCTGGCTTGCGATCGTCGCCGCGCAAGGTAGAGATCTTCGTGGTGTATGAGACGCCGCCTACTGTGTGCACCATGTATGGATCCTGTCCGCGCCCCTCCGATCGAACGGTCCCCTTCTCGGCTGCGGCCATCTCTTTGTCGCTTACACCGGCTCGAATTACGATGTCATAGCGCTTGCTGGCCGAGTCGGGCACCAGTTCCGCAATCACCCGCTTGTTCTTGCTAATCACAAAACTCGTCATTAGTGGTACCAACCAGCCTGTCTGCGGACAGCGGGCCTCCACGCAGTACAGGAAGGCCTTGGCGCTCCACCCCTCGCCATCCGTGTCAACGCCTAGCCGATCGATCTCCTCCCCCACCTCGCGCACGAGGTTATCCTGGTTCTGGCGAAGCACCTCACGGCTTTCCGATGAGCCACCGACAATGTTGAACGCGCCCCAGGTCAGCATGCAGGCCACGGGGTTCAAGTCGGACGCGTAGACGTCGCAGCCCAGTCGTGCGGCCTCGAACGGGATCTGGCCCGACCCGCAGAAGGGGTCAGCCACCTGCGGTCGCTCTCCGAATCGCATCGTGCCAAGCTGCACAACCAGATCAGAAAACGAGCGCGCGTTTGTTCCAAGGTGGGAGTTCACGCCGTCCCAGATGTGGTCAAAGGTGGCGTCGGCCAACTGCTCTGGGCGGTACGCAGCCTCGATCCGCTCACGATAGCCCTTAGGCAGGATCTGGGCTTCGAGGCGTAGGCGCTCCACCTCAGAGACTGCATTGCGCCAGGCCACCTTCACTCCCGCATGATCTGGCATCGCCAAGTCCACCAGGCCAGAGACCGCAAGTTCTCGCTTGGGCGCCACCGTGAAGTAGTCCTCGATCCGGGCCACCGAAACTGCAGCAAAGACGTCCTCCGGTGAGGCGTGGCGCCTTTGACGCAGCACAAGCGAGACATCGTCCATTCCCATCAGCTGCTCGAAAACCTCGAGGTCCCGAACCGGGTCATCGGTCGCCGGCAAGAGACACCCGAGCACACATGCCTTGGCGAGAATCAGGGGCTTGCGGCCCTTCCAGTAAGAGCCAAGCGCCGTGAGCGTCTTGCCATTGTTGGCCATTTGCTCTTTATAAGACTCCGCAGACAGCTTCTGCACGGGCAACAACCGCTCGATCAGCGCCGGGGTATCCTTCAGCGCGAAAGGTTCGACGTTGGGCATCACTCTGCCACCTCGAACAGCGGTAGCTCCGGGTGTTCGCTCTCCTTGGCGCGACATCGCCCGCGCGCGCTCTTCTCGCCGTCAGAGAGCGCATAGGACAGTGCACGCCGCCAGCCACGCTGGGTGTCACCGGCGAGGCCCGCCTCTGCTACCGTAGCCGAATACAGCCACCAACGTTCCTCTGGCCGGAGTGCCGCCCACTTGCGACAGATGACGGGGATCTGTCCATCGCTAGCAGTCTCCGCCGCCCACGCGAGCACGCAGAGTTCCTTGCCGAGCAGACGATCCACGGGATTGTCGCCGACGCGCCAACGGCCGGCAGGAATCCTCGCTGCCTTGAGACGGTCGTTGAACTCGCGCCGTGCAGCCTCCGCGATCGCAGACCATACGCGCCGCTCGAGCACCACGCGCTCCTCTTCACCTGGTGAGTCTGTTTCGCGCTCAGCATAGCCGAAGTCTTCCAGGATGCGCACGGAAGCACTGTGGGCTGGCTCGATCTCGACACGGAAGGTATGGGTGCCAGGCGTGTCCGGAGCCCCGAACCCGCTGAATGCCAACTGCAAGCTCACTGCTCCACCCCCTCGGTGCTTAGATCTATACCAAGCCCATCGGCGAAGGTCTTGAGATCGTGCCCAAGGTCAAAACTCGCCTTGTCGAACTGCATGGTGACCACCACGTCAGGCGGAAACTTGGCGACGACTTTGTCCAGGATGTCCTCAATGAAGACAGCTTCGACGGGGATCTCGCCAACCGTGACCGAGATGACTTTTGCTCCCTGCCCAACGGTCAGGACAACGCCCTGGAAGATGACCGAACGGTCCTTCGCCAGCTGCAACCCCTGGTAGGTCCGCATACGCGAGTCGAGACGGTATGAGCTGCGCGAGGAAACAAGTTTGGCGGGCCTGTCAGAATCAATGATCGGCCCCTTCCGGTCAGCAGAGGGGAACTTGAACGTATCATGCTTCTCGATGCCATCGGCTTCTGCGAAGACGGCCAGCATGACGTTGCCGTTCCCGATTGGGATCGGGCCCGTATATGGCGTACCGTTGCGCGGTTCGCTGCCGTCGAGCGTGTAGCGCAGGGTGCCCAGTGGCGCCACAAAAAGTTCCACTGTGCGCTGGTCGCCTTGGCTGTCAAGGCGGTTGCGGATCATGATCTCGTTCGCCCATCCCACTGGGTCACCCGTCTCGAACTGCCCCGAGGGGTCCACTACAAGGAAGCGGACCCTGAGTGCGCTTGTCTCGAGTGTGTCCTCCTTGACCTGCGGGCTCGCCTCCGACACCAGGCCCTCCTCGGCGTAGTAGACGCGCGGTGCCGGCCCTGAGTTTTGGGGCTGCACGCGTAACCGGACCCTGCCGTTCTCATCCGGCTTACCCGCTATCGTGACCTGCACCGACGTCCTTTTCTTCTCCGGCCGCTTCGTTACGTAGCCGTTGCCGAGCTCCTCCCACAAGCCGCGAATGCAGGCGGTCGACTTCAAAGTGGCAAGTCCGCGCGGCGGCAGCCATGGCATGCCGGCCTGCTCGGCGTAGCGGTCTTCCACATCGGCCCAGCGGGCCTGGTCCTGACCTTGCGGCCAGAGGAGCGCTTCCGCCTTCTCGCAAATGCTGTCGAAGTCCTTCTCGATGTCCACATGCAGCTTAAGGGGAGGACTGCTCAACGTCTTCTCGATCTGCTCCTCGCCGTTGAAGGGCTTGGTGGTGTCGCGTGTCGGGTCGAGTGGCTTCTGCGCGAGCTGCGGGGCCCTGTCCGGCCGCTGGATGGGGAACAGGACCTTGTCAAAGAGGCTGAGCACGGCGGAGGTGAAGTGCTGCTCGAAAGTATCGGCCTTCTCGTCAAGGTCCTTGCGTTGCGGAGAGCCCTCTGGGATGCGCTTTTGCGCCTGCTGAGCGGCGTAGACCTCTTTGGCACCCCTCTCGATGCTGCCCATGTCGGTCCTGTCACCCGTGAGGACGCAAATGTTGTTCTTCTGGCTGAGGCCGCCAAAGAACCGCTGCACCTCTTCAGGAGGGATCTTCGAGTCCGGGCTGATGATCAGGAGCAGGCGTTCCTTGCGAATCCGGCCATACACGTCGTCCAGCTTCGGCAGCGGCAGCACGTCGTCATAACAGGTTTTACGCGAGGCCTTGAACATTCTGCGCAGTCGGGTGGCGATGATTTCGTCGACCTGGTTTGGCGGCGCATTGTTGGCAAGGTTCTCGAGCATCTTTTGCAGGTTCTCCGTCCGATCGAAGTAATAGCGGCCCTCAGGCGTGTGGTGCAGGTACCATGCGCTCTCGCGCAGAGCGTCAAAGGCTCCAAGGAAATCCGAGGGCTCGTAGAGCAGCGAGATGAGGCTCTCGACCACCTCCTCGCGCATCAGGCCCTTCACGGAATTGACAGCCGTTGACATGCTGGCGGTCAGAAGGAGGGACGCCACCTGCGAGGCTGTATCCTTTCCCGTCTGAAGGTCGACGAGTTGCGCGCGCGCCCCTTGTCCCACATCCCAGATGTCGTTGGCAATAGCGTCGCGTAGGCTTGAGATCTCTGCGAGCTTGTCTCGCACCTCCCGAATGGAAAGGTCGAAGTGCTGCGGGCCGATGAGGAAGACGTCGTTGGCCGACCGCTCCCAGACGGATCGCAGAAGCAGCGACACGAGCTCGATCAGGCCGCGCGTCTGCTTGAATTGCTCGTTCTCCTTGAAAAGGGCGATGATGTTCTTTAGCCGCGGATGGAAGGGGTACGTAGCGGCGATTTCATCCGCTACCGCCTCGGCGCCACGGCTCGTCGTCTTGGCCTTCTTGGCCTCCTCAAGCTTCCTGCCGTACGCCTCCGCTACGTCGTCGATGACGGCCCTGTCGGGCAGCGACAAGAGCAGACGCTTGCGCAGGATGTCGTAGATCTCGTTGGTCGAAAGATCGACGGGGGTGATGTTGCGCTCCTGTCGCCCAAGCTCCGCCCGCGCATTCTCGATCGCGCGGTTTATCAGCCGTCCACCTTCGCGGTAGCTCGCAGACAGGTCGGAGATGACGACACAGACGTCCTTCTTCTTGGCCGCGGCGGTGAGGAGATTGGCGAATGCACGGGTCGCGATGTCGCCGACCGTGCCCGCGCCGCTCTGGACCGTCGTGAGGTACTCGAAGTAGGGAGGCATCTCGTCCAGCAGGATCAGCACTGGACCCAAGCCGTCGAAGAGGTGCAACCATGCCCGCTCGTCTGGCGCCTGGGGCCCCGCAGCCCAGAAGTCGCGGAACATCTCTGGCCTGCCGAGCTGTTGCGCGATCTCGCCCCAGAAGAAGTGCGGCGGACTGTTGCGACCATTAAACGCCGCGACACGGGCGCTTTCAAAGTCATCGACGTGGGCGGGGGCGGAGAAGTACCTTCGGCGCAGCTCGCGATTTTGGGCGAGGAGTCCGAAGCCCACGAGCAGGTGGGTCTTGCCGCCGCCCATCGCCTGCTTCAAGTGAAAGACAGCTTGCGACGACGCTCCACCAAGGCGAGCGAGGCCCTCTTCAACAAGGTCGCGCATCCCCTGGGTCACATACGTTTTCCCGAGGAATTCGACGCCATCGCCTTCTGCCAGGATAAGTTCGTCTAGCTGCTCGACCTGGTCGCTCAGCTTGATCGACAGTGCGTTCGGCTGCAGTTGGCAGGCGTCACGGACCGTTTTCATGCATGTGCCTCTCCCTCTGCGAGAACGTGTCTCCCTGGGATACTGTTCGCGCTCCTCGTACGGCATCCTACCTGTGTCCAGACGGAAAGTGCTCAGAAGGGAATCCTTTAGGCGCATGCGGAGCAAACGAGAAAGGCCGCCTCCCGAGCGGGTTCATCACCCGAGGGAAGGCGGCCCCATTTTGGCGCACTCTTAGGCACGCTTCTCCTTGCCGGCAAGCGAGCCGTCGTCGGCGATCAGGAGAGAACCAGGCGGGAACGTGACTATGGACTCACGCGCGAGGAAGGCGCTCACGGCGATGTCTTCGTCCACGTCGGGCCAATGCAACGCGTTCCCCTCATCCACGATCTCCACGTTACGGCGTTGCGCAGATGTGGCCGCGAGCAGCCGGGGTGACCATCGGATCGGAATAGCTACATCGCGGCCGTCGCGCAGCTCGACGCGAATCTTGCCCTCCCGGACGGACACAGAGACGATGCTGGGGTCCATGTCAACGATCAAGGTTGAGTCCCTCCCTCTTACTATGGGGAGTCCACCGCCACGAGGGAACGTGATGCGCGGAAGCCTTCTTGCTCGACTCGGGCTCGGGCGAGGCTTGCGGAGCGTCCTTCGGCTCCTTGCCGAGTACTTGCTCAAGCTTTTCGATCAGGCCGGGAAGATCGTCCTGGACCACATCCCAGACGACCCTCAAGTCAACTTCGGCGTAGCCGTGATCAGAACGTTCCGCATGCCGCGCATCTGCGACCACGAGAAGTCAGGATGGGCCGCGACGAACTCGGCGCTTACCTTGGTCGACGCTTCCCCGATGATCTCGATGCCATGCATGACCGCCCACTGCTTCTCCTCGTTGCCGAGAAAGTCGTCATACGCAAAGCCCTCGGTAAACCGTGAGACTTTGCGCGCTGCGTCCCGCATGTCGGCGAGGTACAGGAGGTCACTGTGGAGAGACATACAGCACGCGCCTCTGTCGTAGGACATCCTCACGGATGTATTTCTTGAGCAGGTGCTTGTAGACGATATCGACCTTGCGGCCGAACATCGCCTCAAGCTCCTCCTGCATGGCAAGGATCTCTTCGAGCTTGTGTCGGTGGTCGGGACCCGGCTCTATGAGCACATCCACGTCGCTGCGTTCGGTGAAGTCGTCCCGCAGGACGGAGCCGAAAAGCGCAAATTCGTGGACGCCGTGCCGCCGGCAGAATTCGGCCACCGCTTCCATGGCGACGGGAACTCTGACCTGCGCCTGCGTCTTGCTCACATGCCTCACCTCTCCATGCACATTATAGCCCCAGTCGCGACACGCGGCGTTTGACTCCAGATCTATCCGGACAGCGATGCCGGTGTGCGGCGGTGCGCCCTGTGGGCGGCCTGTCCGTCCACAAGTCCACGGCCGCCGGGATGTGCGCGAAGGGCGCTGACAGATAGCCCGTAGCGCCGGGGCCGGATCAGCGCCCCGGAGCGAGCACCCTTCGCACGCTCTGCTCTGAGACCTTCAATAGCCGGGCCCCTTCCCGCCGGCTGATCTCTCCGCTCTCGATACGGCTGCGGATCATCGGCCAATCCCGCATCACGCAAGGTAGATGCGCACGACAGAGGTCTGCGGTGCTGTCACCTGTACGATCGCGCGGGAGCCGCTCGTCGGGAGCGTCGCGTGTGTTCTTCCGTCGGCCCAGACCTGCGCTGTGGCGACGGGGTCGGTGAGCCACGGCTTGTTACCGGTATGTGCGGTCTGCCCCAGAGCGTTGCGCTGCTGCACCCGAATGGTGGCTGAAAAGTTGTGGAGGTTGAGAATGGCACGGGCGACGGCATACGCGGTCGGCGGTCGAAACGAGGGGAACAGGCTGACGAAGAACAGGGTCGCTGCCAACCCGGAGACGGTAAGAGTCCACGCGACCCACCGCCGTGCTGCGCGGGGAGCAGTTGGACGGTTGACCTCCTTGGCCAGTGTGCGTTGCCAACGGTCCCCATCGAACGCGCCCCCCGGATCAAGCGAAGGCAACCCCAGGGCTCGAAACTCTTGCGCCATTTGGACTTCCTCGGACTGCTCGGATGTGGCGCCATGTGTATCCTCCTTCCACATCGCCCGGAACCTGTTCCTGGCACGTCGTAGCCGGGTCCGCACGGCCGCAGGGCTCATCCGCATGCGAGGTGCGATCTCGGCGATGGACATGTCCTCGTAGTAGAGAAGCCAGAGGCACTCCCTGTCACGCGGCGGGAGTCTATCGAGCATCTCTTGTACAGTCAGCCCGTCCGTTTGGTCCTGTTGCGACGAGGTACCCACGTCCGCGGGATCGCGGAGCAGGTGCTCTCCATGCCGTCTCCGGTTCCAGTCGATGCAGAGCCGGTGAGCCACCCGTCCTGGCGCGTTGTGCGTTGCAGATCCGTACGGCTGCGATACAGCCGTAGGAACGTCTCCTGTGCGATGTCCTGTGCTGCCTCCCAGTCGTGGGTGTACGTGTAGGCAAACTGGGTGATCCGGTCGCCGTGCGAGTTCACCCATGCTTCGACCCAGGATGCACCGTCCTCTGCCTTCCCCATCCCCCACGCCCCTTGTCGACCGGCTGTAGAACGCAGCAGATCGGTCCTTTGTGACACATTTCAGCCGCCCACTCTCCCGTGCCCCATGAAGCAGGAGGAATTGTGCTTCACGGCAATGGTTTCCTCTCATTAGATCGTTGCATAGGTCTAGCGCAGCACTATACTTAGAACAACAAGGTAATGAGGAGGATCCGGGCTGGATAAGGAACTGCGCCGCGGACTGCTCGACCTTGCGGTCCTGGCACTACTGCAGCGTGCAGGCCCTCTCTATGGATACGATCTGGTGCAGTTGCTCTCCAGCCAGAGCGGGGGACTCCTGCAACTGAAGGAGGGGACACTGTACCCCATCCTTTATCGCCTGGAAGAACAAGGTCTGCTACAGAGTACTTGGGAAGTACGGGATCGGGGCGTACCACGCCGCTATTACCGATTGGTCGAAGCGGGCCGACTGACACTTCAAGAACGTGCCGCAGAGTGGAAGCAGCTTACATCGGTGATGTACGAACTATTGAAGGGAGTCGGCTCTGACCATGAGGGATCAGACTGAACGCTACATCAGCGACGTTCTGCGACGGCTGAGGCTCTCTCCCGACCAGCGGGCGACACTACGGAAGGAGCTTCGCTCCCATATCGCGACGCTCTTGCAGGAGGGGGACTGGACCGAAGCCCGCCAGAGGCTCGGCGAACCCGCGGAAGCGGCCGCCGCCTTCGCGGCGGAAGGATACCTGCTTCGTAGGACGCTGCACCGAAGGCGGCTGCTGTGGATTCCGGCGATCCTTCTAATCGGCGTACTACTCTGGGTATACGCCTTGCCGACGTCGCCCACCATCTCGCTACGCGAGGTAGGCACAGTGCCAGATTTGCCGACGTACCCAGCCCCTGCTACGCTCTCCGTCTATCGCGGAGTCGTGGTGGACAACACGTCCGAAGCGATCGTTGCGCTCGGGACAGACGCTGGTGGCACGATCGGAGTGCTCAGAACATGGCATCCTCCACAGGGCGATTCGATCCTCGCTGCACAGGGGGTCACACTCGGAAACGATCAGGCATTCCTCGCCATGCTCCTGCACCAGCCATCCGGCGACGAAGTCGCGATCCTGCCATTCCAGCCTGGGGGACCAAGCGGCGTCCAGATCGGGTCCCTCGTGACTGGCCCAAGTTATCCGCTGCCGCCACAGAGCAACTGGGATACTTACCTGGAAGCCGTGAAGCCGATGTCGATGCCGGTGCTGATGACGTCCGGCAGCTCCATCGCGCTGGTTTTCGGAGGTCGACTCCGCCTGATCGACGCCTCACCGTCCGGCCTCAGGTCGCTGCAAACCGTAGCCTTGCCACCCGGCACGTCCTTTGTAGAGCGGTTCGGCACAGGTTTCGTCACGGGAACCCGCGGTCCGACGTCGACCACCTTTGAATCCTGGGGCGCTACGCTCTCACCCCTTGGCAAGTTACAGCTCGTTGCTAACGCCTGGACTGCACTGCATGCGGCCCAACCGGAGTTGATCGTGGATACGGGTCTCAGGCTCAGGTCGTACGTTGGCGAGACCTTCGCCCCAGGGTTCAGTCGTGCCAGCATTGGAGCCAGCCTGATGGCGCCCATCTCCGGTGACCTGACGGCTCTCGCCGGCACGGGAGGCTCAAGCGCATTGATTTCGGCTGGGGGGCAGGTCACATCCCTGCCCGCTTCGTGCACTGGGCCCCTGGCTGGCTCACAAGCCGGACCAGTAGGCACATCCGCGTGGTGTAGCGATGGCTATGGCTTGCTTGGCTTCGGGATAAATGGCCAACCCGCAGTATCATTGCCGTATATGGCACAGCCTATCTGGGGCATCTCGAACGGTTTACGCACGCTGGCTGCGGGATCCACATGGTGGCGCAAGACCCCAAAGGGATATGTACCGGCAGGTGCGATGCCCGCGTCGGCAACCGTTCTGGCACCTTCTGTTGCGACGGCCACGGGCAATACCGCGATCCTGACGACAGATAGGCAACTGGAACTCTTCTCGGTGGATTCCGGCCAGATCCTTGCGCGTAGTGCGCCTGGATTGAGTGTGCAGTTTGCAGCCATCGATCCAGAGACTACCGGTCCCCAGGTTTTCACACTGTCGATCGCAGAGACGGGAGACCGCTCTGGGAAGGTAAGCGATACAGCGATCCTGCGCAGACTGGCCCTGTCCGGGACCGTGCTCTACGTGAAGAGCCAGCGCGCGCTGCGTTTGCCGTTCACCGTTCAAGGATTGGGTGTTCTCGCACAAGGATCACTCCGCCGACTGATTGTCCTCGGGCAGAAAGGGGGACAGATCTACGCGCAGCTTCTGAACGAGTCTCTAACGCCCGCTGGGAAGCCCCAGGTTCTCTCCGTGGTCACGCCCACGGTTCTCGGTGAAGTCCATGTTATGCCGGGCGAGAGTGGTCTGCTGATGACAGCGGCAGGTCGCGTTTGGCTGCTGGGTCTTGATCGCTTCTCCCACCTCAGCCTGTACGCTCTCGAAGCACCAACTGGCGCTAGCTCAATGGCGCAAGGTGGCAACACTCTTGTGCTGCGTAAGGGACACAGCAACAAGGTCGAGCGCATCGTACAGAAACAGCGCTGAATCTCGGACGGGATGCTTCGATGTCTTCTGCTCGGGGTGACCGCCACGTCACAACTGAAGTGGTGTGGGTTCTTTAGAATGAAAGCAATGAGGGAGCGCAGCCTATGCGGAAGTCCCGACTGCTCGTCCCGGCGGCTGTGCTTCTTGGGCGCTACGATAAGCCTCTTGTGGGCGACAGCGCGGTCAGCAGCTGCTACCAACGGTTTACGGAAGACTACGGCACCATCTCTCGTCTCGGCGAAGTCCATTCCGAGTTGGAGCCATAATTCCCTCGCGGATCTGGCGGAGCGCATGGCGAGTGCCTCGCAAGACGCGCATCCCTCAAAGGCGATTTACGTGAAGTCGCTGCGCGGATCGGCCAGGGACGCAACTACGAAACCCGCGTCCCGTACGGGACGCGTCCGTGAAGCGTACCAACGGTATTCAGAGGTGGTGACGGCGTCGGGACTGGCCCAAAACACCAAGAACACGTATCTTCTGCACTCCGGAAACTTCGTAAAGTGGTTGGCTGGTGAGTTCTTTCCTGGCGAACGCCTGAAGGGGTGACGGGACAGTGACTCACGCTGAGAGGATTGTAACGTTCCTTGGAGAGCATCCCCACAGTGCATTTGACGACGATCAGCTGTCGACGCGCCTCCAAATCAAGCCGTGGCAAACTGTCAATGGAGAATGCAGGCTGCTAGCTCAACGCCAGCGGATAGAACGGTTCATGGGTCCAGATAGGAAGTTCGTCAACCGCATCGCGAGTCGCGTGGTCTAGCTTGCCGGAAGAGATTGTCCCATTGTGGTTGACTGACGAGGAGGCCATACAGCAATGCTGGATTCTGAGGCACTGTCATGCCGCGACATCGCACGAATGTGTTCAAGTAAAGTCACCGAACGCCAAGCTCGATCCATTCTCACCTCGCGCCTCGGCGCAGGGGAGACCGGGGTCGCTGCGCGGCGGACCAAAGGTACGTGGTTGGCCACGCTTGGCTGGTGGTTAGGTGCTGGAAACGGAGCTACGATCGTACGACGACCCATCCACACCGATCTCACGCGGAAGTAGCCTTTCGTACCGACTTGTACGCCGAGCGCTCTCTCAAATTTCGTGTTCTTTGATATGTTAGGGTCGCCTACCCAGACAAAGAAACGACATCCAAGCGGCTTGTGAGCCACTTCGGGCAAGTGACCCAGTGGCGCCGCTTGGAAAGCTACCCACCTCTGCTCGTAAGGGGCTTCGTCTGGTCCTGGGACATCACCTGCTGTGATCGCCTCGGGTAGAACAAGGTTTGGCGCTGGCGACAACCGCGGATTGTCGTCAGCGCCATTTCGCATGGGTAGCGCCCGAGCAGCCGCCCCCACCTATCTCACCGCCAGTGGTCGTGACCGATGTAGCTTGCGAGCGCGGCGCCGATTATCGCGCCGATCGGTCCACCGAACAGTGCGCCCACGCCAGCGCCAACTGCTCCGCCAACGGCGGCGTGGACGACCTTGTCCAGCTTGTCCTTCATGACTCCCACCTCCTTTCGCCGGCTGATCGCCCGGGGCCCGGTCCCGCCGTCCAGCCTCACTTCCATGGTAAGACTCGCCACGGCGTATCTCCCGGGATCTCGCTGTAAGTTGTAATGTCGAGACATGATCACGACGGCCGAGCTGCTGCAAGCGCTCGAGGAGCGCGGTTACCACATCAGTCCACGGCGCCTAATCGACTGGGACGCGAAGGGCCTTCTCCCCCCTTCCGCGCGTCCAGGGCGGGGACAACGCCGCGGGCGTGCGCACCTTTGGCCGGACACCGCGGTAGAGCAGGCCGCGCTCGTTGCGGACATGCTCGAGGTGCACCGGCGCGTCCCGTACCTCTACGTGCCGCTCTGGCTACTCGGAGCGGACATCGATCTGCGCCTTGTACGGCAACACCTTTGGAAGTCGCTGTCCAGCGTAGATTTCTTCTACGACCTGCGGAGCGAAGCGATGGCCGGCGCGCAGGATGCCGAGGACTTCAAGGACGAGCTGAGTCGACTTGCAGTGCAGCTGGCTTCCAAGGGTCAGCGGGCTTGTGACCGCACGACCGACGCGGAGGAGGTCGAAATCGCGCTGGGGACCATGCTTGACCCCGACTACCAGCCCACCAATGACCTCCTGCGCCGACTGCTCGCTCGCTCGGGTCAGCCGAACGCATCGCCGAAACAGTTGAGGCCGATCTTCAAGTTCCTGCAGAAGGACCTTGCCCTTGCGACGCTGCGCGATCGGATCCGACGGGCCAGCGACGGAGATTGGCATCGGGCCAGGGTGGCCTGGCAGCGAGGCTACACGGCGCTGCAGCAGCTCGGAGCCTTGGCCGGACTGAGCCGTCCAGAGTGGCGGCCTTTGGCTCTGCGCTTCGTGATTCAGCTTGGTCCGGCGGCGCTCGTCTTCTTGTTCGGGCTGCAGCTCAACGGCCGCGCGTTCCTTGTAGAGCGCTGGACTGCCAGTCTGGAGGAGTTTGTCGACGATGTCCGACGGGAACCAGATGCCCTGCGCCCATTCGCGACGTTTCTCGTCCCTCGCGCAGAGAGATTGGCCTCCGGTGCGTCGCCTCTCCCGTGGGGCCCGCGCTTCCGACGCAATTCCTGACCGCGCTCAGACTCAGACATACGGTCAGCAAGGAGAAGAAGTCGCCCCTCCCCTCAGGTAGGCCATCTCTCCACTCGGCTCCCAGAGGTTTGGCATCGACACGTGTCGCCTTCGCGTGACAGTCGGAAGCGCGCTTCGCCTGGATCCTTGCTTCGCAGGAATGCCTCGGTCGGTGTCGAACCGCTGGCTGGCAGGTAATCCTTGGCATAACGAGGCGTGTCGATGCCTTCCTCGGCGAGCACGCGGGGGTTGCTTGTCCGAGGAGAGACGACGCGACGATGTTATCCGCGAAATCGTCCGAGTCCGCAACCCTTGCCCTCTTGATGGAGGGCGACAGACGCTGGGAAGAGCGTCTTTATGCGGCCGGACTAACAATCTGTCGGGCCAGTTGCCTACGCAGAATGATCCTCGAAGGGAGCGCCTAGTGTGGGTGTCCGTATCACACGAGTGCACATCGAAGGGTTCAAGCGGTTCACTTGTTTCGACCTCACTCTAAACCCTGCTTTCAACGTCATCGTCGGCGACAATGAGACAGGCAAGAGCTCTCTGCTCGAGGCTGTCGGTTTGGTTCTCACCGGGCATTACGATGGACGGCTCATTCACTACTCCATTGACCCGTATCTCTTTAATCTTCAGATGGTGTCTGACTACTTCTCCAAGTGCCAGAGTGGACTGCCCACTTCGCCGCCGCGGATACTGATTGAGGCATATTTTGAGAACATCGACGGCGATCCGGATATGGCCAAACTTAGGGGCTCAAACAATTCCAGGGGTGAGGATTGCCCTGGACTTTGCCTCACGGTCGAAGTGAACAAAGACTATGTCGAGGCGTTGAAGGTATACGCCGCCGACGCTTCCAATCCGACGGTCCTCCCGGTTGAGTTCTTTATCGTCAACTGGAGTGCATTTAGCGGCGCCGGAGTGTCGCTGAGAACCTTGCCTTTCCGGACAGCGATGATCGATACCAATCGGCCGCGTTCTTACTATGGCCCCAATCGCTACTTGTCCCAAGTGGTCAATGATGTCCTAAGTGAGGACCAGCGTCGCAAGCTATCACTAGAGTACCGTAAGTTGCGTTCCGCCTTTGCGAGCCAGCCGGCCGTTGTGCAGGTGAACGAACACCTGGAGAAGCGAGGTAACCCGGCGACCGCCAGAAAACTGTCCATCCAAATGGATATGTCTTCCCGAGCGTCCTGGGATTCTGCGATCACCGCGCACCTTGATGATTTGCCGTTTGACTGTGCAGGAAAAGGCGAGCAATGCCGAGTCCAACTCAGGCTGGCGATTGCGAGCGCAGAGAGTTCGCAGGTGATCCTGATCGAGGAGCCGGAAAACCACCTTTCCCACTCCAATCTCAATAGACTCCTGGAGGACATTAGGAACGACTGTGCGTCTCGGCAGGTCATCGTTACCACCCATAGCGGCTACGTACTTAACAAACTTGGCCTCGATAACCTGCGACTCATCTCGGCCAGTTCCACGGCGGCAAGCCTGACCGATCTTAGCGAGGAAACAAAGAACTACTTCATGAAGCTTCCGGGGTACGACACATTGCGCGTGCTGCTCGCACGCCGCGCAATCCTCGTAGAGGGCGCCTCTGACGAACTGATCGTGACACGCGCGTACATGGATAGGCACGTGCGCCACCCCCTTGCGGATGGGGTCGATGTGATTTCCGTGCACTCCCTAGCGTTCTTGCGGTTCTTGGAGATAGCTGCCCTTCTGAACCTGGATGTGCGAGTCGTGACCGACAACGACGGGAAGGTTGCTGCGCTGGAGAAGAAGTATTCCAAGTATCTCAGTGGGTCGACACCAGCGATACGCATCTGCTATGACTCCGACGCGACCTGCCCGACCCTCGAGCCGCAACTTCTCAAGGCGAATTCTCTCGATTTATTGAATCAGATCTTGGGCACTGAATTCGTCGACACGACGTCGCTTTTTTCTTACATGAAAGACCATAAGACCGATTGCGCACTGAAGCTGTTCGAGTCAGGTCGCCCTTGGGCACCGCCGGGGTATATAGCCGATGCCATCTCCTAACAACAGGGCAGTCGTCGCCTGCGCAGGTTCAGGGAAGACGACGTCGCTCGTACAGTTGGCGCTTGCGAATAGAGATCGGCGCATCGCCATCGTCACCTACACGCATTTCAACATGAAAGAGATATCTGCGCGATTTGACAAAATAAACTCCGGAATACCACGTCACGTTGACGTAATGACATGGTATACGTTTCTTCTGCGCGAGTGTGCACGTCCATATCAGCGCGCGAAATATGCACGTAGAATCGAAAGCATTTATTTCGTGAGCGAAAGGTCGGCGAAGGGCGTTCCGGAAGAGAGGACGGCGAGGTATTACTTCACGAAAGGCGATTACATATATTCGGACAAACTTTCGCAGTTTGTAATCCAGTGCGAGGAGAAGTCCTCCTCGGCGGTGACGCAACGACTAGAGCAGATTTACACCGACATCTTCATTGATGAGTTTCAGGACTTGGCTGGATGGGATCTTGAGGTGGTGGAGAGGCTCATGCAATCGGGTATCCGTGTGACCCTCGTTGGAGACCCAAGGCAGCATATATACAGCACCAACAGCTCGGCGAAAAATAAGCAGTACCTGGGGACCGAGGTGATCAATCTATTGCGGAAATGGGAAAAGCGTGGACTGTGCTCAGTAGAACAGATGAACGATACGTACAGGTGCAACGCCGAGATTTGCAAGTTTTCCAATGCTCTCTGGCCCAACCTCGCTCCGATGGTGCCGAAGCAAGACGAGACGACTGGTCACGACGGCGTATTCCTGGTGTCACCGAAGTTCGTTCGGGACTATCTCACCAATTTTGGGCCTCAAGTACTACGGTACAACCGCCGCGCGGAATCGTACGGAGCCGAAGCTATGAACTTTGGCTTGGCGAAGGGCCTTCAATTCGATCGGGTCCTCATTGTACCCACTACACCAATCAGCAAGTATCTAGCGACCGGAACGCTTGGGGAGAAGCCAGGATTCAGAGACAGGCTGCACGTTGCGGTTACAAGGGCGCGCTACAGCGTGGCATTCATTTACGATGGCACATCACCCGTTGTCGCAGCACGCTGGAAGCCGTAGGACACCCGCTTCGTCCGACTATGCCTTGGCAGAGATACGCTATTGCGTACTCGAAGCTGGTGGAACACTTGAAAGAACGGAGAGGAACCAGAACAGCTGCAACAACAAACCCGCTCCGGCAGCGGGCTTTTATGATTTGGATTCAGCTATCCTGGTAAACCCCAATCAAATGTAAGCGTTCAGGCAGCCGATCACAGACAGACCATGCGGGGGAACGACGGAAAGGCGCTGCGGCCTGACGGCTGCCGCCGCCACGTGAACCCGCTAAGGCCCGCCCGCAAGATCTCGAAATCGGGGAACCGAGGCGGGACCAGCGCCGTTCCTTCAACACCTCGGTGGCAATTTGGGTGGCAACCTGTCGAGATGAATAACGCTCGTGCTAAATTATAGAAACAGCGAAACCCGCTCTCCCTCTCGGGAAGCGGGTTTCAAATCAACCGCTTGGAAAAAACTTGGCGCGCCCGGCAGGATTCGAACCTGCGACCTCTTGATTCGTAGTCAAGCACTCTATCCAGCTGAGCTACGGGCGCGTAGGGACGAAACTTACTGTACCACAGTCGCCATCCCTAGCGCAACCGAAGCTATTCATCGAACAGCAGGCGATCGAGACCGCGCACGAGCCCATGCAGTTCCATGGCTTTGCGCGCTGCGAGCAGTGTGCCGACGACATAAGGTTCTGCACCCGACCCCGCATCATGTCGGATGGTCAGGCGCTCATCGGGCAGTCCGAAGATGGTCTCAAACGCGATGATGTAGCTCGGCAGACGCACGGCATGCACTTGAATCCCTGCGATGCTCTCCCCGCGGGTCCGCGGAGCGCCGAGGATCTGTTCGATTGGCATCCCGAGTTCCGGACGCTTAATCTGGCCCATCTCCTCGGCGAGTTCCTGCACCGTGCCGCTCGGGGCATCGACCTTGCTGGCCCCCGCGTAGTCGATGATCTCCCACGACGGAAGATACCGCGCTGCCAAGAGGGCAAAGTGCTTTGCGAGCGCTGCAGTCACCGAGAAGTTGCCTGCGGCGATCACCCCGAGGCCCCGCGCCTTCGCTGTCTCGTCGATCTCTGCATAGTCGGCTGCTGTTAAGCCTGATGTTCCGACGACCACCCGCACACCGTGCGCCAGCGCCGTGAGAACGTGGGCTTTCACGACCTGGGGCGCCGTGTAATCGATCAGCACGTCGGTCGGCGCCTGCAGCGCCTCTTCCACGCTGGCAGAAACCCGGACCCCTGCCGGTGCGGCGCCGATTGCTTCTCCGATGTCGCCTCCCGCAGCGCGCCGTGCGACCGCTCCCGTCAACTTGAGATCCGGCGCCAAGAGCACCCCTGCCGTGATCGCGGAACCTGTCCAGCCGGTCGCCCCGGCGACACAGATGCGAATGCTCACACGGTTCCCCCCTGCGCAGTAGTCGTCGTTAGCCGCCGTTAGGCACTACCCCAAATCAGCGAAGCCATAGAGGATCCGCGCGATATGCCGCGCCGCCTGGTGGAAGTCTTCGATGCGCACATGCTCGTTTGGAGCGTGCGCGCGGTTGTCCCAGTACCCGACGCCCGCAGTCACGATCGGTATGCCAAGCGGACCTGCAAATGCGTACTCCGGGCTGCTGCCGCCAGTGAGCGGCAGGATGGTCGCCTCTCCCCCATAAACCTCACGTCCCGTCCGCTGCGTCAGCTGCACAAGCGGGTCGTCCACCGGCGTCCGAGAGGGACGCATCCACCCGAGGAGGCGCACCTCTACGTCCGGGAATCCCTCCTGCGTCAGGTGTCGCCGCAGCTTCTCCAGGATATCCTCTGGGTCCTGGTCTGGCACTAGGCGAAAGTCCACCTTCGCCCTCGCCTGGGCTGGCACGATCGTTTTCACGCCAGGCCCCTGGTAGCCGCTGCCGATGCCCTGAATATTGCAGGTCGGCTCGAAGACCGCGCGCAAGAGATCCTTGCCGCTACGGCCTGCCGCAAACTGCACCACGCCGTAGGTACGCCTGAGCTGCTCTTCAACGCCTGGGTCCTTCGCAAAGGCCTGATCGAGCATTTCGAGGTCCAGCGGGGCGGGTGACTGTACGGCATCGTAGAACCCGGGGATGCGCACGCGCTCATCCCGCCCTTTCAGGCTTGCGAGTGCCCAGACGAGGCGCCATGCGGCGCTCGGCATGATGTGTCCGCCCCCGGAGTGGGCGTCGCGCGAGAGTGTCTGCAAGGAGATCTCCACTGCAAGGATGCCGCGCGGACCCAGCACCAGTTCCGGCTGGCCGTCCCGACCGATGCCGCCTTCCTCCCAGATCGAGCCGTGGCAGCGCAGGATGTCCTTGTGCTCCAGCACGAACTCGGCAATATGGGGACTGCTGATCTCTTCTTCGCCCTCGACCACGAACAAAACGGAGCAGGGCATGTCCCCGCCATTGGCGTCACGCAACGCATCGATGGCGGCAAGGCGCGCAACCAGTTCGCCCTTGTCGTCCTTTGCCCCGCGGGCAAACAGCTTGCCATCACGCACCTTGGGCTCAAAGGGCGGGGTCGTCCACAGTTCGAGCGGCTCCGGTGGCTGCACGTCGTAGTGGTTGTAGAACAGCAGCGTGCGGCCGGACTTGCCCTGGAGCCTTCCGACGACGATCGGATTGCCCTTCGTCTCGTACTGCTCGGCTGCGATGCCGTGCTGCATCAGCATTTCCCGCACGAGTTGTGCGCACGCGGCCATGCCTTCTCCCTGGGCAGAGACGCTCGGCTGCGCGCAATAGCGCGCCGTCTCCTCGATGTACTTCGAAAGATGCTGCTCAAGATACGCGTCGACGCCTGCGAGCACCGGGTCCAAGGCCTCACCTTCCTGGGGCTCAGCCTTCGCCTGCGGCTTCGCAACTCCTTTGCAGGTGACGAAAGGAACCGCGTACGTAACCTGGTTGCATCGTAGCCGCCCTCTCCCCGAACACTTCTTTTGTGGAGGTGTGGGCGCTGTGCGCAGCATCTGGCAAGGAACGCTCTCGTTCGGGCTTGTCTCGATTCCAGTGAAGCTCTACAGCGCGAGTGAGGACCGCGATCCGCGGATGCACTACCTGCACCGCGACTGCAACCAGCCGGTCCGCTACAAGAAGGTTTGCAGCGCGTGCGGCGTTGACGTGCCGGAGGAGGAACTCGCCCTGGGCCACGAGTACGCTCCGGGACAGTACGTTGTTGTGGAGAAGGAGGAACTGCAGTCGCTCGGTCGGGGGGCTGCGCAGGACCGCCGCATCGAGATCCTGCAGTTTCCGACCTCTGACGAACTGGACGCGGTGTATTTCCTCAAGCCGTACTTCCTTGAACCGCAGAAGGGCGGCCACAGGGCGTATCAGTTGCTGCGCGAAGCTCTTTCGGAAGCGAACCGCGTCGCGCTCTGCCGCCTCTCCTTGCGTCAGCGCCCCCGCCTTGCCACGCTGCGGCCATACCACGACGGGGCGCTCTTGCTCGAGACGATGCACGCACCGGACGAGGTTCGCGATGTGGAAGACCTCGAACTCGGGCCCGCCGTGACGCCCAGCGAACCGGAGCTGCACCTCGCGCAGGCGCTGATCGAGACCCTGGCGGGGCGCTTCGTGCCCAAGGATCACACCGACGAGTACCGCGATGCGCTGGAACAGTTACTGCAGCGCAAGGCGGAGGTCGCACCCCAGCCCGTGGAGGCCCCGGTCGGCGAGGACATGGACGCGCTCCTTGAGCGCTTGCGCATGTCCCTCACGGGTGCGGCGCATTGAAGGCGCTAGCCCTGTGTCCTTTTGATCCCCTGCCAGCGCGGGTGGCGCAGCTGTCCTTCCGGGGTCCACTCGATATAGGCGACCTGGCAGAGCACCGCTCCGCCTGCCGCCTGCGCCGCGAGGACTTCCTGCCCTTGCGCGCGGCTGATGCCGCCAACCGATCCGATGGCACTGCCGTCAGGAAGGCCGAGTCGCACACTGCGCACGTCGCCCCGGTCCAGATCGACGCCGAGCACGAGGCACGTGATGGTCCGCCAGCACTTTACCTTGCGCCAGAGCGAGCTCTTTCCGGCGACATACGGCGAATCGAGGCGCTTCGCGACGATGCCCTCGAGGCCCGCCTCCTCCGCCGCGCGGAACAGGGTTTGGCCGTCCCCACGCACCGCAGGAACGCGCCTGAGCGCTCCCGAGAGCTCCGGGAGTGCAGCCTGGCGCAGCGGCAGTGCGAGTGCGCGCAGGTCGCGCCCTTCCTCATCCTCCAGCCGGTCGAACACCATGTAATGCACTGGGCCTTGCGTGCGCCGAAGGCGGCGCAGCATGGCGGGAAAGCTTGGCCGGCCGTCAACCAGCACGACGAGTTCACCGTCGAATACACCGCGCTGCCCGGCCAGGTCGCCCTCGACCTCGGGGAACCGTCCTGTCCAATCGGAGCCCCTGCGTCCAAAGAATCGAACCCCGTCGTCTGTGCACACCGCAAGGCAGCGCACGCCGTCCCACTTGATCTCAAACTGCCAATGCGGGTCGTCGAAGGGCTGTGGCCAGGAAATCGGCTCCATCGGGCGGATCGGCTGCTCCATGGGGATAGGTTGCGCAACTCGCGCACTGGGCATCTCGCCTCATGCGCCGCGGGGCGCTGACGCCATGGATCAGCGTACAGTGCATGTGCCGCGTCTAGACAAGATCTTCTTCCCCGATGACGCGATCACCAAGGCCGATGTGCTCGACTACTACTTGACGGTGTTCGATCAGCTGCAGCGGCACCTCGCAGGACGACCCCTCACGCTGATCCGCTACCCCGACGGCATCACCGGAAAGAGTTTCTTCCAGAAGAATCCACCCTCTGGTGCGCCGGACTGGCTTTCCACCTGGACGATCCGGGACACGCGCTATGTACTGCTAAAAGACCGCGAGACCCTCGCGTACCTGGTCGGGCAAGGCGCAGTCGAACTGCATGCGGCACCGGTGCGCTTCCCGGACGCTGATCGGCCCGACATCGCCGTCGTCGACCTTGACCCGATGCCGCCCGCCGGCTTCGAAGAGGCCCGTGCCGTCGCCAAGCTCGCTCTGTCGGCCCTCGAAGCGTTGGGTCTGCAGGTGATGCTGAAGACCTCCGGTGCGACCGGTCTGCACCTCTTCCTGCCGATCCGAAAGGGCCCCACCTGCCACGAACTGATGCTGGCGGTGAAGGGCCTCGGGCAGGAGATCCGGCGGGCTGCTCCGCAGCTCGTGACACTCGAGCGGTCGGTTGCCAAGCGCACAGGCGTCTATTTCGACTACGGGCAAAACGCCTTCGGCCACACGCTCGCCGCAGCGTACAGCCTGCGCGCGCACCAAGGTGCGCCGGTCAGCTGCCCGATCACCGTGCAAGAGCTCGCGCACGTCCGCCCCCAGGATTTCACGCTGCGTACCGTGCCCCGCCGCCTGGCTCTCGCAGGAGACATCTGGCGCAATCCACCGCCGGCGCAGGATCCCGCGCCGCTCCTGCGCCTGGCGGCTCTCGCAGGGACGAAGTACTAGCACACTCGGCAAAAAAGGAGGCGCACCCCCGAGATCGGGAGTGCGCTGCAAATCTCTGGCGGAGGGAGAGGGATTTGAACCCTCGCGGGACGCATAACGCCCCCTACAGTCTTAGCAGGACCGCCCCTTCAGCCACTTGGGTATCCCTCCGCGGCGAAGCTACAGCATTGTACCATGCCAGCGGCCGCTCGATCAATCGCTCGCCGGCTGGCCTTTGCGCCCGCGCAGGTCGACATACTGCAAGTAGAGCGCGACGAGCGGGAAGCTGCTCAGGAAAATGCTGATGATCGTCGTTACAGTGATCACGGCGGTCGTCGCGCCGTGCGGATTTTGCAGCGGGTTGGCTGCAACCGTCGTGACCAGCGAGACGAAGAGGTTGATGATGAAGACGAGCACACCGGCCATCAGGAGGATGCCGACGACGCGCCAAAAGTAGCCCGAAACGAGCTGGAAGCTGTGCCCGATCGAGCGGAACACGCCTTCGTTTCCCAAGGTGGCAAGGAACAGCCCCGGCGCCAGATAGATCAGCGCGATCACACCGGGGAAGACGAACGCGATGCCCAGCACGGCAACGATCAGGCCTGCCGCGATGCCGAATCCCAGGAGCCAGGGCAGCCGCTGGATGATGCGGCCGTAGGCTGCGCCTACGCGCAGCCGCTGTCCGGATGTGGCTTGCTCCGATAGAGCGCCCACCGCCGCGGCCTGCATGAGGCCCAATAGACCGGTAAGCAGCGACCAGGGCAGGTTACGCTCAACCACTGCAATGCTCAGGCTGGCGCCGCCAGCTACACTGCTACCGATGAAATGTGCCTGCACGATTGCGACTGGTATCGCCACGACAGCCTGGATCAGCGCGAGCTGCCAGAACGCCCGCCGATAGATCTGGAACGATGCGTCGAGTACGTCGCCGAACCCCATCGGCCGCGATGCGACTAGCGTAGTTGTCCCCCGCTTTCGAAGCCTGTCCATCGATGCGCGCTGTCGCCCAGCGCTCCAGACACGTGCTCCAAATCTACCCCAAGTTGCTCCCGGCCGCCAGTCTTGCCGACCGCGCGGCCTTCGTTCGACGATCGCCTGCACAAATGGCCACGCTTCGGTCCTATTGACGGACGCACGTACGCGCCGTATGATGCGTCGCAATAGATAGGCGATGCAGGGGAGCGGCGCATCGAGCCTTCGCCCAGCGAGCCGGCACAAGGTGCAAGGCCGGCCGAGGCAGTTTGCAGCCACCCGCCCCGAAGCCGCAGGCGTCGAGTCTGCCGTCGGCCGGACGTGAACCCGGCGAAGAGCGCCACCCGACTGGGTGGTACGAAGGTGGTACCGCGGCCCTCCGTCCTTCTCGGACGGGGGGCTATGTGCATTTCAAGGGAGGTGGCGAGGAGATGGCGCGTTCCGAGATGCTGCAGATCGGCGTCATCGGTGCAGGCGCGATGGCGCAGTCCTTCGTCCGCGGCGCCGTTGGCAGCGGGTTCGTCTCCCCGTCTGCGATCAGAGTGAACAATCGGCAAAATGAGCAGCATCTCGAGGCGTTTCGCGCCATCGGCGTATGTGCGCAGCGAGACAAGGCTGTGCTCTGCAGGGATGCCCGCGTGATCCTCCTCGCAGTGAAGCCGAAGGACGCGGAGCAGGCGCTTGCCGAACTTCGCCCGCATGTGGGCCCAGAGCACCTCGTCGTCAGCTTGATGGCCGGAATCCCGCTGCGCTTCATCGAGTCGCGGCTGGGCGGGGCGGTGCGCGTCGTGCGGGCGATGGCCAATACCTCGAGCGCCGTGCGAGAATCGGCCACAGCCGTCGCTGGCGGCAGTCGCGCAAGCGCTAGGGACATCCAGCAGGCAGTGGCGCTGCTCTCCGCGCTTGGACCGGTGCTGATCGTCGACGAAGAGTCCCTGGATGCCGTTACGGCGCTCGCGGGCAGCGGTCCCGCCTACGTGTACCTGCTCCTCGAGTCGCTGATCCAGGCGGGATCGCATGTGGGCCTGTCGGACGACGTCGCGCGTCAACTGGCACTGCAGACCGTCTACGGCGCGGCGCGCATGCTCGTCGAGACGCAGAGCCGTCCAGAGGAGCTGCGCCGCCGCGTGACCTCTCCGGGCGGAACGACGGAAGCCGCGCTGCAGATCCTCGAGGCGGCCGGCTTCCGTGACGCGCTGGTACAGGCGATCTCGCGGGCGAAGGAGCGTTCGATGGAGCTGGGAATCCCATTTCGCAAAGAGTAGGGCGGCCTTTCACTATCTACATGACTCGGCCTGGTCGGTCGAAGACGCAGGAGCTAAGGACGCTGGCCAAGGTCAGCGTCCTTAGCAAAAAGCATTTGAAAATGGCGGAGGGGGTGGGATTCGAACCCACGAAGGCTCATCACCTTAACGGTTTTCAAGACCGTCGCCATCAACCGCTCGGCCACCCCTCCGATGGCGCCGCCTATTATAGCACGGCGCCCGCCTGACGCTGGATCCGATCTGTGCCCATGTACGGCTGCAGCGCTGTCGGAATGCGCACGCTGCCGTCCGCCTCCTGGCATTGCTCGAGAATCGCAGCCATCGTGCGCCCAACCGCCAGTCCCGACGCGTTCAGTGTGTGGACAAAACGCACGCGGCCGTCCTCGTCCCGGTAGCGGATGTTCGCCCGCCGGGCCTGAAAGTCGAGGAAGTTCGTCGCCGACGAAATCTCCCGGAACATCCCTGCGGCCGGCAGCCAGACCTCGATGTCGTACGTCTTGTGCGCCGAAAAGCCGTAGTCTCCCGTCGGCAGCGTCACGACGCGGTAGTGCAGCTCCAGGCGCTGCAGGACCTCTTCGGCATCGCGCACGATCGTCTCGAGGTCATCCATCGAGTGCTCCGGTCTTGTGAAGCGCACGAGCTCCACCTTGTTGAACTGGTGCAGACGGATCAGGCCGCGCGTGTCGCGCCCCGCTGAACCCGCCTCCGAGCGGAAGCAGGCGCTGTAGGCGCAGTACCGGATGGGCAGGTCCGACGCGTCGAGGATCTCTTCGCGGTGCATGTTTGTAATCGGGATCTCGGCCGTCGAGATGAGGAAGTGGCCGGTCTGGGTCTGGAACATGTCTTCGCGGAACTTCGGCAACTGCCCTGTCCCGTAGAGCGCAGGCTCCTGGACGAGGAACGGCGGGAAGACCTCCTGGTATCCCCGACTCGTATGCAGATCCAGCATGAAGTTGATCAGCGCTCGTTCGAGGCGAGCACCCTGTCCGCGCTGCAGCGCAAAGCGCGAACCCGACATGCGCGTCGCACGGTCGAAGTCGAGGATGCCAAGATCCGTACCGATCTCCCAGTGCGGCTTGGGTTCGAAGTCGAACGCGGGCGCCTTGAAGAGCACCCGCTCCTCGCGCGACTCCTCGCCGTCGGGCATGTCGTCCGCGGGGATGTTGGGGATCTGCAGCCACAGGGTCTGCACCTCCTCCTCGAACCCTGCAAGCGTGGCTTCCTGCGCCTTCAGGTCGTCGCCGAGGGCACGCATGCGTGCGATCTCTTCCTGCACGTCCTCGCCGGCCTTGCGCCTGCGCGCGATCTCCTCCGTGGCGCGGTTGCGCTCCGCACGCAGATCCTCCACCCGGCGCAGCGCGCTGAGGCGCTGCTCATCGACCGCGAGCGCCGCATCCAAAAGATCTGCGGCACCGCGGCGGGCCAGTCGCCTGCGATACTCCTCCGTCTCCTCGCGCAGTTTTCTCGGATCATGCATTCCCTTCGCCCTCCTCGATTAGCGAAACTGGTACGGTGGCCGAAAGAGTCCGTCCTCGCGCACGATGGCGGCAACGAGATTTCCCGGGGTCACGTCGAACGCCGGGTTGTAAGCCGGGCTGCCCTTCGCCGCAAACTGGGTGCCCAGCGGCGCGAGCACCTCCTCGGGCGCGCGCTGCTCGATCTCTACCTCCCCCGCCCCCTGCCAGGCGGAATCGCAGCTAGATCGGGGCGCTGCCACCACAAAGGGGATGCCGTGGTGCTGCGCCAGAACGGCGAGCATGTAGGTGCCGATCTTGTTCGCAGTTCTTCCGTCTTGGCCGATGCGGTCCGCGCCGACGATCACGAGGTCGACGCTCCCTCGCGCCATGAAGTGGGCTGCCGCGCCGTCGACGATCACGTGGTGCGGCACGCGTGCCTGCTGCAGCTCGTACGCCGTCAGCCTGGCTCCCTGCAGGCGCGGCCGCGTCTCGTCGGCAAGCACCTCCTGGAGGCCCAGTGCCCTGTGCGCAGCGATGATCGCCCCGAGCGCCGTGCCGCTGCCGCCGGTCGCGAGCCCCCCGGTGTTGCAGTGGGTCAGTACCCGCATGCCCGGCCGAAAGAGCGGCATGGCATGGCGAGCGATCGCCTCGTCCTCCGCCTGCTGCGCCGCGCGCCGTCCTTCTGCATAGCGAAGCGCCGCATCGTACCAGCCGTTCGGGTCCTCAGGCAGGGTCGCGGTGGCCTCCTGCACCTCGAAGCGCAGATTCACTGCCGTTGGCCGCGCGCCGGCGATCTCCGCGCACAGTTCTTGCAACGCTGCCCGCGGCGCCACGGCCGCAGCTGCCTCCCTGGCCGCCAGCGCCACGGCGTACGCTGCGCTAAGTCCGATTGCCGGGGCTCCCCGCACCGCCATGGCGGCGATGGCATCGCGGGCGCCGCGCGCATCGTGCAAAGAGAGGTACCGCTCCTCAAAGGGCAGCAGGCGCTGGTCCAGGATTTCCAGTGCGCCGTTCCGAAACCGCACCGATTCCACATCGCCGCCTCCTTCCAAGCAAACGCAAACGGCCGTCGCCAAGGGGCGAACGGCCGCGGTGCCACCCTTTTCCCGCACCCTCAGGGTGCGGCTCTTGGCGCGGTATCGAGCGCCAACCGTCCGACTCGTCGCCGGATGCTCCGGGGTGGAAGTCCTGCGCAGGCTGCACCGGCTTGCACCAACCGCCGGCTCTCTTCGCAGCGTCTTGCGGGGACGGTCCCCATCGTCGCAAGCATTCGTTGTGTGCTCGGATTGTAGCAGGTGCGCAGGTGCCAGGGCAAGTCAGGCGCCTTGGCCCACGACCTCCTCGAGGAAGTAGCGGTGCAGGCGCAGGTCGTCCGTCAGTTCCGGGTGGAAAGAGCCGGCAAGCATCCGGCCCTGCCTGCAAAGGACGATCTTGCCGTCGAGCGTGCCCAATACCTCGACGCCAGCGCCCGTGGAGGTCACGTACGGCGCTCGTATGAAGACGCCGCGGATCGGCTCGTCCGTGGAGATCGCCGGTACGGCGATCTCCTCTTCGAAGCTCTCGCGCTGGCGGCCGAAGGCGTTGCGGCGCACGGCGATGTCCATGAGGCCAAGGCGCGGCTGCTCGCTGCCCTCGATCTCCTTGGCGAGGAGAATCATGCCGGCGCACGTGCCAAACACCGGGATCTCGCCCCGACGCAGCACGTCCGAAATGCCGTACTCCTCAAACAGCATGCCGATCGTCGTCGATTCCCCACCCGGCAGAATGAGCCCATCCAAGCCTGCAAGATCCTCGGAGCGGCGCACGAGGCTTGTCTTCGCGCCCAGCGCAGAGAGAACGCGCTCGTGCTCCCGTACGGCTCCTTGAACCGCAGCTATGCCGATTCGCGTCACCCTACCAGCCACGCTCCTGCATGCGGTCCTCGGGCGCGATGCGCGAGATCTCCATGCCGCGCATCGCCTCGCCGATACCCGTCGAGACCTCTGCCAGCACGTCGGGATCCTGATAGTGCGTGGTCGCGCGCACAACGGCCCGGGCGCGCGCCTCCGGGTCCTGCGACTTGAAGATGCCCGAGCCGACGAAGATGCCGTCCACGCCGAGCTGCATCATCAGCGCGGCGTCCGCCGGCGTCGCGATGCCGCCCGCAGAGAAGTTGACTACCGGCAGGTGGCCGAGTTCGTGCACCTGGTGCACCAGTTCGAGCGGCGCTCCGAGTTCCTTGGCGATCGTGGGCAGCTCGTCAGGCGGCGCTGCGACCACGCGGCGGATCTCCGCGTTCACGGTCCGCGCGTGGCGCACTGCCTCCACAACGTTGCCGGTTCCGGGCTCTCCCTTCGTGCGGATCATCGCAGCTCCCTCGGCGATGCGCCGCAGCGCTTCGCCCAGGTTGCGCGCGCCGCAAACAAAGGGCACGCGGAACTTCTCCTTATCGATGTGGTACTGCTCGTCCGCAGGAGTCAGCACCTCAGACTCGTCGATGTAGTCGACACCGAGCGACTCGAGGATCTGTGCCTCGACGAAGTGGCCGATGCGGGCCTTCGCCATCACTGGAATCGTGACGGCGTCCATAATCTCGCGTACGATGCGCGGGTCTGCCATGCGCGCCACGCCGCCGGCGGCCCGGATGTCGGCCGGTACCCGCTCGAGGGCCATGACGGCCACCGCGCCAGCCCGCTCAGCGATGACTGCCTCCTCCGGCTTCGTAACATCCATGATCACGCCGCCCTTGAGCATCTCAGCCAACCCGGCCTTGACGCGGAAGGTGCCCAGCTCGCGTTCCACTCCGAAGACCTCCTCACCAGTCGGTGCAAAACCATTCAGGGGCAGGAAGACGAGGCGCGCAAGGGGTGCGGCGCCGAAACGTCGTTGCTCTCCCGGTCGATCTGCAAGACCCATTCTAGCATTTGACGGAGACAACGGTGCATGGTACAGGCAGGCATCGACGCATCGCGCGGCGTACAACCCATCCGGGAGGTCTGGGTAATGCGCGCGCGCATCTTCAACGAAACCCGCAGCGTCGAACTGGCTAGCGATGCGGAAATCGCCGGCAGCTTCCTCGCGCGCTTGCGCGGATTGCTCGGCCGCTCCGAACTTCCCCAAGGCGCAGGTCTAGTCATCGAACCCTGTTCCAGCGTTCACGGCATCGGCATGCGCTTCGCGATCGATGTCGTCTTCCTGGACCGCAATAACCACGTCGCCTACGCCATGCGGCTGCCGCGCTACGGCTTCTCACCGATCGTCCGTGGTGCAAGGTGCGCGATCGAACTGCCGCAGGGAACCCTGCAGGCGACTCGAACGGCGCGCGGCGACATCGTGGCCATCGTGCCGCTCTCGCCATGAGGCGCAGGGTCTGGGCGCTTTTTGGCGCCGTTCTCCTCATCCTGCCCGCCATCCCTGCATCCGCGGCCTACGTCGGCACCTATGCGGAGACCCAGCCGTTCCTGCTCTCGGGCAAGGGAGTGGCCTTGCCAGGAGACGCTTTCTACAACGGGCGCAACTACGCACCCGTAACCCTGATCTACGACAGCCACGTCTATATCGCCGTGCGGTATGTCGCGCAGCTTGCCGGCGTCACGATCGGCTGGCAGCCGCGCTACCAGATGATCACGCTTAGGGACGGGCGGATGAGACTGCCCCGCGCATCTGGCCGCCGACCCGACTTCATCGGCCCATTCGAGGTGCAGGCCCGCTACCTGCGCCTCGAAGTGAACGGCAAGGAGCGCACGCCCGCAGGGCGCACCTTCCAGGTGGGCAGCCGGCACCTGCCCGATGCGCTCTACGCGCTGAACACGTCGTACATGCCGGTATCGCTCATCGCCGGAGTGCTCGGCATGCGCATGACTTGGCCTGCGAGGACCCCCGCCGCAGGAGGCTTTCGAGTCAGCATCTACCTGCCGGTCCGGTCCCTCGTACCCGGCAGCGTGCTCGGGGTCGCCGCAACGGTCGCAGGCGCCCGGCCTGGCGACTCGCTCGGGTACGTCTGGACGATGCGCGATCCCGCTGGCGACTCGGCGCCGCTGATGGGCGGGGACCACTCCCAGCAAGAGAGCGTTCCGATCGGCGCGAACGCGCCACGCGGCGGCTATACGCTGGAGGTGACGGCCACCGACGGGCGAACAGGGCAGCGCGCCAGCGCGAGCGTGCACTTCGTCGTCAGCGGGTCGCCCCCGCAGGGGCTGTCGGTGCCGCCACTCGGCTTTTCTCCCCAGACGATCGCGCGTGCGTACGACATCTACAACACCTGGATCGGCGGCGACTTCGGCCAGGGCAACGAGATCGTACTGTATGAGCGGCAGGGCTTTGCGCCCTCCGACCTCACGACGTTCGACAACGCCTTCGGCCTGCCGCCGCCGAACATCAGCGTCATCCACCCGGGCGGCCCCGCACTCGCACCCGGCCTCGAAGCCACCATGGACATCGAGTGGGCCCATGCGATCGCGCCTCTCGCCCAGATCCTGGTCGTCGAGGATGTATCGGGCGGTTCTGCGCAAAGCTTCCCGCAGGATCTTGCGAACTCGCTGCAGGGCGCGGCGTTCGACGGTGCAACCATCGCCAGCGTCTCCTACGGCGTCCCGCAGAACGCCCAGCAGGACCGACAGCCCGGCCAAACCCTCCAGGGCCTCCTGGACAGGGGGATGTCCATCTTCGCGGCAGGCGGGGACAACCTCGACACGACGGGCCCGCCGCCGATCGTCTGGCCCGCCGCGGATCCCAGCACGGTCGCGGTCGGCGGGACGTCCCTCTTCGAGCGCAGCCCCGCGTCGTACTTCGAAACCTACTGGAACGGGCTATATAGCGCCTCAAGCTACGGAAACACCATCTTCGCCGCACCGTACTGGCAAGAGGAACTGAGCGGCAGCCCGCTGCGCAGCGTGCCTGACGTGTCCTTCGTCGGCAACGTGCAGACCCCCGTATCGGTGTACATGCAAGGTTCCTGGTGGGTGGCCGGAGGAACAAGCCTCGGTGCACCGGCCTGGGCGGCGATCTGGGCGCTCGTTCGGACGGCGGTTCCGGCCGTCGGCAATGCGGCGCGCGCCGTCTACACCGTCGCGTCCTCCCGCTACGACACATCTGCACTGCATACGCCGAACCGGACGCGTTTCGACGTCCGCACCGGCGTGGGCAGCCCCGACGTCGCCAACCTCATTTCGGCATTGCGGGCACTCTACTGAACGATTGGTTCGTTCGCCCTTCATGCGCAAGAAGTGGCGTCATAGCGCCTTGAACGCGGCGAACCCTAAGCTTGCCTACCCGAACAGGGGCAAGGCAAAAAGGGGGCTGCCCGATTGATCGGAACCAAGCTGTCCGTGTCCGAGGCGATGGGGCTACACGAAATCCTGCTTGTGTCGGCGACGATGGTCGACAAGCTCGCGTACTATGTCGACGAGACGGAAGACCGCGAACTGGAGTCCATCTTTTCCGCACACCTGCGGGCGTTCGAGCGGACCTACTCGGAGCTCCTGGGCTTCGCCCATGATGGCGGTAACCACGCTGGCGGAATCGGTGCGACGAACGTCGGGCGAGGCGCGGTCGGCGGCGGCCAGAAGCCGAACCGCCAGACGGTTCGGCCGCAGCCGTCTGGCCGTATCAACGACCGCACGATGGTGATGGACTGCCTGATGGGCTGCAAGGCGCTGGCAGTATCTGCGACCACCGCGGCAACTGAAGCCTCGCAGACGACGCTGCGCCGCACTCTGGCCGACGTATCCCGACACCAGTTGGAGATGGCCTACGAGCTGTACAAGATCGCGGAGCAGCACGGCTGGTACCCCAGCCTCAAACCCCAGGACTCGCCGGAGGAATGGCTGCGTTCGACGCACCTTCCTGTCACGGTCACCGGAGGCAACGTGGAGACGTCGCAGATCGGTGCCGCGTACGGCGCGACCGGATACGCTCATGCTGCTGTCGAAAGCCATGGGGCCTTCAGCGGCAACCGCTACGCCCAGGCGCCGCGCAACTACGGCACGGCGGGTGCAACCCGCACGGCAGGCGGCGCGAACTGGGGGGCAGCGGGACGCAACTTCGGTACCGCTCCGGAAGGAACCCCCCCGTTCCAGTACGGGGAGCCGGAATCGACCCAGATCCCCCACCGCCGCTGACGGCACGGACGCGGAAGGGCCCGAAGCACTCGCTTCGGGCCCTTCTCGGCTCCTGCCTACTCCTCCGCGTCGTCCGTGTCCTCGACCTCTCCGATCAAGGCCTCCTCCGCCGCAGAGACCCGCGCCATCGACACCAGTTCGTCTTCGGCGCTCAGCCGCATCATCTGAACACCCTGCGAGGCCCGACCGTAGCGGGGCACGTCGGCCGCCGTCATCCGAATGATGACGCCCTGTGCTGAGATGAGCATCAGGTGGTCGTCCAGCTCCACGGCCCGCACCGCAGCCACGTAGCCGTTGCGGCTGGTAAGACTGATGGCGTGGACGCCCTTGCCGCCGCGCCCGATCGCACGGAACTGTTCGAACGAAGTCCGCTTGCCCATGCCTCGGTTCGTGACGATGACGAGGTCGGAATTCTCGTGCGCCACCGCGACGCCGATCACATAGTTTCCCCGCTCGAGGCGAATGCCGCGCACGCCGCGCGCTCCGCGCCCCATCGGCCGAACATCCTCCTCGCGGAAGCGGGTGGCCATCCCGTTGCGTGTAACAAGGATGATCTCCTCCGTACCGGTCGTGTTGTGTACGCCGATCAGGGAGTCGCCATCGTCGAGGGAGAGTGCGATCAGGCCGGAGGCCCGGATCGACAGGTACTCCGATATCGGCGTCTTCTTGACGACGCCGAGGCGCGTGGCCATGAAGAGGTAGCCCTCGTCGTGCTTGCCGGAGAGCGTGATCGTCGCAGTGATCTGCTCGTCGCTCATCAGGTTGACGAGGTTCACCGCCGCCGTACCGCGCGCCGTACGGCCGGCCTCGGGCACTTCGTGCACCTTGATGCGGTAGACACGCCCGCGGTCCGTGAAGAACAGCACCCAGTGGTGCGTCCGCGTGGCGAAGAGCTTCTCGACGAAATCCTCCGCCTTGGTTCCCGTACCGGTAATCCCTCGTCCTCCGCGCCGCTGTGCGCGGTAGACGTCGACCGGCTGGCGCTTCACGTAGCCCTGGTGCGTCAGCGTGACGACGCAGGGCTCGTCCGCGATCAGGTCTTCATCGTCGAGTTCGGCGCTGTCCTGCACAATGTGCGAGCGCCGCTCGTCGGCGTACTTGCGGCGGATCTCCGCGAGTTCCTGCTTGATCACCCCGAGCAGCATCTCCTCCGAGGAGAGCAACGCCTTCAGGTAGGCGATCGTCTGCTGCAGCCCCTCGAACTCCTCGTCGATCTTCGCGCGCTCCAACTGGGTCAGGCGCTGCAGCCGGAGGTCGAGGATAGCCTGGGCCTGGCGCTCGGAGAGGCCGAACTGCTCGGTGAGGCCGTTGCGCGCCGATTCCGCGTCACGCGATGCACGGATCAGAGAGATGACCGCATCGAGGTTGTCGAGCGCGATCCGCAGACCCTCCAGGATATGGGCCCGCTCCTCCGCCTTGCGCAGTTCGAACGCGGAACGCCGCGTGACAACCTCGCGCTGGTGGCGCAGGTACACTTCGAGCATGTCGCGCAGGCGCATGAGCCGCGGCTGGCCGTCCACGAGCGCCAGCATGATGGCACCGAAGCTCTGCTGCAGCGGAGTGTGCTTGTACAGCTGGTTCAGGAGCACCTTGGGGTTCTGGTCGCGGCGCACCTCGATGGCGATGCGCATGCCGGTGCGGTCGGACTCGTCCCGCAGGTCTGTGATGCCGTCGATCTTCTTGTCGCGGACGAGGTCCGCGATGCGCTCGATCAGCCGGGCCTTGTTGACCTGGTACGGGAGCTCTGTCACGACGATGCGCGACTTCCCCTGATGCACTTCGATCTCTGCCACAGCGCGCTGGATGATCGCGCCGCGGCCCGTCTCGTACATCGACCGGATGCCCTGGTGGCCGAGGATCAACGCCCCTGTCGGGAAGTCCGGGCCCTTGATGAGTTCCATCAGATCGCGGTTCGTCGCCTCGGGGTGTTCGATCAGGTAGATGACACCGTCGATCGCCTCTCCGAGGTTATGCGGCGGGATGTTCGTCGCCATGCCGACGGCGATGCCGGAGGAACCGTTGACCAGGAGGTTCGGATAGCGCGCAGGCAGAACGACCGGTTCCTCGAACTCCTCGGAGAAGTTCGGTCGGAAATCGACGGTCTCCTTATCGAGGTCCCGCAGCAGCTCTTGGGCAAGGCGGGTCATGCGGACTTCGGTGTATCGCGATGCGGCCGGCGGGTCTCCATCGACCGATCCGAAGTTGCCGTGGCCATCCACGAGCAGCATGCGCATGGAAAAATCCTGTGCGAGGCGAACCATGGCATCGTAGACCGCCATGTCGCCATGCGGGTGGTAACGTCCGAGCACGTCGCCGACGACGCGCGCGGACTTCTTGTACGGCTTGTCGGGCGTATTGCCCGCTTCGTGCATGGCGAAGAGCACACGCCGATGCACCGGCTTCAGCCCATCTCGGGCATCCGGCAGAGCACGTGCAACGATGACGCTCATCGCGTAGTCGATGTAACTGCGTCGCATCTCCTGCGAGAGTTCGACCGGCAGGACGTTCCCGATGCCTTGCGACAATCCGTTCCCTCCACCGTACGTACGAAAAAAGACGGGGACACACGCCCCAGACCGTACATAGCATATCCTGGCGGCCGTGCGGTGTCCACTCAGCGGACTGGACTGGGGGCAACCCCAGGACTAGAATAGCCTCGCCGCAACGTCACGGTCCCGCAATCCGCAGGCAAGGAGGGGGAACATGGAGCACCGGCACGCGCATTCCGGCGCGCAGGACATCTCCTCCGGGGAGCGCTTCCTCGGCACCGCCTTCCTCCTCGCCCTGATCATCCTGCTCGTCGAGGTGGCGGGCGGCTACTTCGCCCACAGCCTTGCACTCTTGAGCGACGCCGGCCACATGCTGACAGACGTTCTCGCATTGGGGGCAGCGCGCTTCTCGGCGCGCATTGCCCACCGCCCCCCGACCGGGCGCTGGAGCTACGGGTTCCATCGCGCGGGCATCCTCGCCGCCCTCTTCAACGCATCCACGCTGCTCGTCGTCTCCGGTGCGATCCTCGTCGAGGCCATCTCCCGCATCATGCATCCGGTGCCCGTGCAGGGCGGCATCATGTTCGCGGCCGCCGCGGTCGGTCTCGTGGGCAACCTCTACGTGGGTCTGCGCCTGGAGGGCGGCCATCACCACGAGAACCTCAACGTCCGCAGCGCCTGGCTGCATGTGATGTCGGATGCCGCCGCCTCGGGAGCGGTGCTGCTCGGCGGGCTGATCATCGCGTGGACAGGGTGGCGCATCGTCGACCCGGTCGTGAGTGTGCTCATTTCGGTGCTGATCCTCCGCGGCGCCTGGTCGATCCTGCGCGAGACGGTCGCCATCCTGATGGAAGGCGTACCGGACGGCATCGATCAGCAGGAGCTGCTCGACGCGCTCTGCGCCGACTCGGACATCCGCTCGTGCCACCACCTGCACGTCTGGAGCCTGGGCAGTGGACAGGTCGCACTCTCCGCGCACCTGGTGCTCGGCAACGCACCGCTTGCCGCCGTTCAGACCGTCGTCGAACGCGCGGCGGCGATGCTGCAAGAAAAGTTCGGCATCGACCACTGCACGTTCCAGGCGGAGTCCGAAGGTGAGCCGTGCGTCGATGGAGACGACGGCTGCGCCTAGCGAGGAGCAGGCGCTAGAAGCCCTCTTCCAGCGGCGCGAGGTAGTCCTGCCCCTCCTCCACCCGCAACCCCAGACGCCGCTGCAGCATCGCCCGCGCCTTGGCCGGGCCGCGGTCCATGCCAAAGGTTCCGAGGAGCAGCAGGACCCCGCCTGGCGTCAGCCGATCGACCGCCTCGCCGAGGGCTGCGTCAAGTTCCACGTGAAACGAAGTGGGAAGTCTTGCCTTGTCGGCGGCGTTCGCGAACGCCTCCCGCTCCGCAGGACGCACTTCGTGATCGACGTCTCCACCCCCGAGATCCGAGCGGCTCTCGCTGACGATCAGGGGTGAAAAGCGCAGCGTGCGGTCCCAGCGGGCAAAGATGTCTGCGATGCGCGCGTTCACCTCGGCACCGCGGTTGCCTCTCAGGGCATGCACCACGATGATCTGGTCCAAAGACGCATCGGCCAGTGTCCGCAGCACCGCGTCGTAGCTCGCTTCGTTCATGGCGACGTCGTTATAGATCACGTACGGCCCGACCTGATGGCGTTCGAGGCGCCGCGGCGGAGGCTTGAACAAGGCAAGCGCCTGCGCGGCATGGGCGGGCTCCACGCCGAAGCGCACAGCGGCAGCGAAGGCAGCCGCCGCGTTCAGTGCGTTGTGCCTGCCGACCATCGGCAAGCGGAAGGGATAACTCGCACGACCGCCGAGGTCTTTGTTGCGCACCTCAAGGACGCCCGTGAGGGCCCCCCCGCCTCCGCTCACGTACCTGACGCCGACGTCTGCGGCTGAAGCCCAGCCGTAGGTGAAGATACTGGCGCTGGCTTTTTCTCCCATGGCCAGGATGCGGGGATCATCGGCGTTCAGCAGTGCGGTGGCTCCCGGGCCGAGGCCTTCGATGAATGACCGCTTTGCCTGGTAGTAATGCTCCACCGAGCCGTGGAAGTCCAAGTGGTCCGATGAAAAGTTCGTGGCAATGCCAAGGGCAAAGGCAAGGCCGGCGATGCGCTGCTGCACGACTGCATGGGATGAGACCTCGATAACCGCAGTCCGGGATCCCTGGTCCACAGCCGCGCGCAGGAAGCGCTGGAGTTCATGGGCCAAAGGCGTCGTCCATTGCGGCCGAAACCCGTGTGACGGCAGCCGGACGAACGTCGTCGTCCAGAAGCTGACCTGCTGGCCGCTCGTTGCGAGAAGATGCGCTGTGAGCAGCGCGGTCGTCGTCTTGCCGTTCGTCCCGGTCACCCCGACGAGCTTTAGCTGCGCCGCGGGGTCCCGGTAGAACAGTCTCGCGGCCAGGGCCAGCGCGCCAAAGGGGTCCGGGTGACGAAGGCCTACGCCGCCTTCCGGCAATGTCGCACCAGGCGGAAGCACGACCGCCGCAGCCCCCTTGCGCAAGGCATCCTCTGCGTAGCGAGCTCCCTCGTCCACTACACCAGGAAGTCCGAAGAAGAGGTCTCCCGGCCGCACGCGGCGCGAGTCTGTGCTGATCCCCCGGATCCGCACCTCACGCCAATTCCCGGACTGGTCTGCTCTGGCGGCAGAAAGCAGTTCCCCGAGCGCAGCCGTATGCTCAGTCACCGCTTCGCCTCCTCGGGGAGGCAACGAAAGACGACGTACGCATCTTCCCCGTTGCCGAAAAAGTGCGGGCAGCGCCCGATCTCCTGCCAGCCAATCCGCCTAAGGACACTGCGCTGGGCGCCGTTGGAGGCGCGCACCTCGCCGAGGAACCAGCGGGCTCCCATGGCGCGGGCGAACGGCTCCGCCTCCACGAGGATGCGGCCGCCGTAGCCGCGGCGCCGGAAGGCCGGATCGGTTGCGTTGCTGATCACGTGGGCAATCGGGCCATGCACCGAAAAGCCGAAGTATGCGGCCAGCGCTGCGCCTTCGCGGATTGCGAGGTACCGCACCCCCTCCATTTCCCATAGGGCCTCGAGTTCTTCCCGGTTTAGCGGTTCGGGAAACACCAGTGCCTCGATGGCCGCCACGCGCGAGAGTTCCTCGCGCCGCAGATCGACGACCACTCCATCCTGTTGGCTCACGACCGACCCCTCCCGGCCCTACGCTATGATGCGTCCGGGCCACCGGTCGCCGTAGAGGTCACCGCCATCGCCTGCGCGTCATACTTCTGTCCGTAGATCGGTTTACAGAAGGTGACGCCTTGGAGGCTCCTCTGACTCCGCTGGCCCTTGTCGCGCGCGGCGTTCGCCTCTATCCCGGGCGCACCGCCGCATATGACGACGACCGGACGGTCACGTACGAACAGTTCGGTGAACGCGTGGAGCAGCTTGCCGGCGGCCTGCGGCGCCTTGGCATCCTGCCGGGAGATCGGGTCGCCCTGCTCGCTCCGAACACAGCGCAGGCGCTGGAGTGCTACAGCGGCGTACCCCTCGCGGGTGCGATCCTTGTTCCGCTCAATACGCGCCTCAGCGCGGACGAGTACCGCTACATCCTCGACCATTCCGGCAGCCGCGCGGTCTTGGTGGATGCAGCGTCGTACCCGTTGATCGCCTCCGTGCTGATGGAGCGGCCAGACCTGCTGGTCGTCGCGCTTCGCGAAGGCGCTTCAGGCACCATGACCTACGAGGAACTGCTCTTGAGCGGCGACCGCGTGCCGCTCCGGGAGGAGTCCTTCGGCGACGAGCGCCAAGTCCTCTCGATCAACTATACGAGCGGTACGACGGCGCGCCCCAAGGGTGTGCAGCTGACGCACCGCAACGCCTACTTCAACACCGTGAACATGCTGCTCGCAATGGGCCTGCGGCGTGAGGACGTGCACCTGCATGTGGCCCCGATGTTCCATGCGAACGGTTGGGGTTTCGTCTGGGCGACACTCGCCGTCGGCGCCGCGAATGTGCCCCTTCCCGTCATCGATGGAGAAGACGCGCTGCGCCGCATCGCGACCTACGGCGTGACGACCCTCTGTGCGGCGCCCACCGTCCTGACCATTCTCATGGGGGCGGCGCACGGCAAAACGCGGGAGGGCGTCCGCGTCGCGACGGCCGGCGCGGCCCCGCCCGCAGCCGTCATCCGGCGCGTCGAAGAGGAGCTGGGGTGGACGGTGCACCATTTCTACGGCCTCACGGAGACGACGGCGTTCATCACCTACTGCGAGATGCCCGCCGATCTGCCGCAGTGGGAGCTTGGCCCCAGGACAGACTTCAAGGCCCGTCAAGGCGTCGCGCTTCCGCTCTCCGGCGAGGTTCGCGTCGTGCGTTCAGATATGCGCGACGTAGCCGCCGATGGGCAAGAACTGGGCGAAGTCATCGCGCGCGGAAATGTGATCATGCAAGGGTACTACAAGGACGCCGATACGACCGAGCAGGCGATGGCAGGCGGCTGGTTCCACACCGGCGACCTCGCAGTCCTCCACCCCGACGGCTACATCGAGATCCGGGACCGGGCGAAGGACGTGATCATCTCCGGTGGCGAGAACATCCCCTCGCTCGAGGTGGAGAGCGTCCTCTACCGGCATCCGGCCGTGGCACAGGCTGCGGTTGTCGCCGCCCCGCATCCGCACTGGGGCGAAACGCCCGTGGCGTTCGTCGCGCTGAAACAAGGTGCGCATGTGAGCGGAGACGAGCTGACCGCCCATTGCCGAAGCCACCTGACGCATTTCAAGGTTCCTTCACAGATCGTCTTCGTATCGGAACTGCCGCGCACGGCGAGCGGCAAGATCCAGAAGTTCGTGCTGCGGCAGCAGGCCCAAGCGGGATCCGCAGCATCCCCCACGTAAGTCGAATACGGCGCGGCTTCGCGGTGGAACCTCCTGTCGAAGGGAGTGTTCACACGTGCCGCTCTTGCGCGCTGCCACTCTTGCCGCTTTGGGAGCCATGATGCTCGCAGGGCCCGGCAAGCCCGAGGGTTCGCCACAGGTATTGCCGGCCCAGACGATCAAGTCGGTCCCGACGTCGAAGAAGCTGATCGCGTTCACGTTCGACGACGGCCCGAACCGTCGCTACACGCCAAAGGTGCTGGCGCTGCTCGCACAGCACCACGCCCACGCGACCTTCTTCGTAATTGGTCAGGAGGTCGTACGCTGCCCGGACGTCATCCAGTCGATCAAGAACGCAGGGATGGAGATCGGGAACCATGGCCTGCACCACCGCTGGCTGCGCAAGATGACTCCTGGCGCCGTCAAGGAGGACGTGACGGGCGGTGCGGACGCGATTGTCGCCGCCGGCGGCCCCAAGCCCTACCTCTACCGCCTGCCCGCGGCACTCTCCGATGACGTTTCGCGCAGTGTGCTCGGTACGCTCAGGTACACGATCGTCTCCTGGAGCGTCGATACCCGCGACTGGCGCCGCGGCATCAGCACGGACCGCATCGTCAAGACGGTGCTGCACGACGCTGCGCCGGGCCGGATCGTCATCATGCACGACGGCCCAGCACACCGCGAGGCGACCCTTGCGGCGCTGGCCCAGGTGCTGCCTGCGCTCGAGGGGCAGGGCTACCGGATCGTCAGCGTCGGGGAGCTTCTTCGCAACAGCGAGTTCGCCGCACAGCGTGCCATCCCGCCGAGTGCGGCGCGGCCGATCGCGAAGCCAAAGCCTAGGCCCCACTCGCGCGGCTGGCTGCAGAGCATCTGGTTGAGGAGAATCGGGTAGCGGAAAAAGAGCAGGCCGCCCTCGCGAGGCGGCCTGCTCTTTGCGCTCTCAGATGTCGAGGTTTCGCACCATTGACGCGTTCTCCTGGATGAACTCGCGTCGCGGTTCAACCTTGTCCCCCATCAGAATGGTGAACACCTGGTCCGCCTCGATCGCGTCGTGCATGCCAACCCCAAGCAGCGTGCGCGTCTCGGGATTCATGGTCGTGTCCCAGAGCTGGTCTGGATTCATCTCCCCGAGACCCTTGTACCGCTGGACCACGACGTTGTCGCGACCGATCTCCTGCAGGTGCCGCTCGAGCTCGTCATCGTCGTAGAGGTATTTCTCCGACTTGCCCTTCTTCACGAGGTAGAGCGGAGGCTGCGCGATGTAGACGTAGCCGGTGTCGATCAGCTGCGGCATGTAGCGGAACAAGAACGTCAACAAGAGCGTGCGGATGTGGTTCCCGTCGTGATCGGCGTCTGTCATGATGACGACCCGGTGGTAGCGGGCCTTGGAGATGTCGAACTCCTCTCCCACACCCGTTCCGAGTGCGGTGATCAAAGAGCGCACTTCTTCGTTCGAGAGCGCCTTGTCGAGCCGCGCCTTCTCGACGTTGATGATCTTGCCTCGGATCGGCAGGATCGCCTGGAAGCGGCGGTCGCGGCCCTGCTTCGCAGAACCGCCGGCCGATTCTCCCTCGACGATGAAGACCTCCGACTCCGAGGGGTCCTTCGATGTGCAGTCCGTCAGCTTGCCCGGGAGTGAACTGATCTCGAGCGCGCTCTTGCGGCGCGTCAGCTCACGCGCCTTGCGGGCCGCGTCGCGGGCGCGCTGCGCCTGCAGGCACTTGTCGAGGATGCGCCGGGCGATCGACGGGTTCTCCTCCAGGAAGCTGCCGAGGCCGTCCCCGACGACCTGGTCGACGAGCCCGCGCACCTCGGAATTTCCGAGCTTGGTCTTGGTCTGGCCCTCGAACTGGGGCTCTTCCAGCTTGACGGAGATGACCGCGGCGATGCCCTCGCGGACGTCCTCGCCGCTCAGGTTGTCGTCGGCCTCCTTGAGGATGCCGTTGCGCCGCGCGTAGTCGTTCAACAGCCGCGTCAGGGCGCTCTTGAAACCGGTCTCGTGCGAGCCGCCCTCGTGGGTGCGAATCGTGTTGGCGAAGGACAGTACGGTGTCCTTGTAGCTGTCGTTGTACTGCAGCGCAGCCTCGATCTGGACGCGATCGCGCTCTACGGAGCAGAAGAACGGCTTCGGATGCAGTTCCTCGCGGTTGCGGTTGAGGTAGCGCACGAAGGATGCGATGCCGCCCTCGAACTGGAATCTGCGCTCTTCGCCCGTCCGCTCGTCGCTGAGGTTGATCATCAGGCCGGCATTGAGGAAGGCCATCTCGCGCAGGCGGTTCGCGACCGTCTCTTGATCGAAGCGGATGTCTTCGAAGATCTCTGCGTCGGGGAGGAACCGGACGATCGACCCGTGCTCCTTCGTCTTGCCGGTCTCCTGGAGGTCTCCAAGCGGCTTGCCGCGCGAGAAGCGCTGCGTGTATACCGCGCCGTCCTTGCGAACGTTCACTTCGAGCCACTCGCTGAGGGCGTTGACGACCGAGGCCCCTACGCCGTGCAGACCGCCGGATACCTTGTAGGAGCCCATTCCGAACTTGCCGCCGGCGTGCAGCACGGTGAGTGCAACTTCCACGCCTGGCCGCTGCAGCTTCGGGTGCAGGTCGATCGGGAAGCCGCGGCCGTTGTCCTTGACGGAGCATGAGCCGTCGCGGTGCAGCACGACATCAATGCGAGTGCAGAACCCCGCAAGGGCTTCGTCGACCGCGTTGTCGACGATCTCCCAGACGAGGTGGTGCAGACCCTGCGGGGATGTGGAGCCGATGTACATGCCCGGACGGCGGCGGACTGCCTCCAGCCCTTCGAGCACCTGAATCTGTGATGCGTCGTAGACATCCGACACTGGCTAAAACACCTCTTTGGCTGCAGCGCGTCGCGCAAGCGTGATGGATGAGATCGGCGAGGGGAAAATGGTCTTCGCCGTGATGACGAGCGACTTGGTGTCGCTGGGTATGCCTTCGAGCCGATGCTCGCTGCGGGCCACCTCCAGGTACTCGCGCGATGCAGGTGCATGCGCGGCGCGCTGCAGGTCGAGGATGGCGATCACCTCGCTGAGGCGAACGGTCACGTCACCGCCGATGTGCAGGAGCAGGTGGATCCTCCCCCTCGAGGGCCGACTGCATAAGCTGGGCGAACCGGTTGCGCAGCGCAGGATCCGAAATCAGGTCCAGCGCCTCCCCCGGAGGTGCCGGCGGTCGAAGCGGCGGGGGCTGCAGGTCTGGCAGGGCGTTTGGCGCGGGCAGGGTGCCCTGGTGCACGCGCAATTCCTTCACCGGCACTCCGCTGCGCTGCAAGGTCGCGAGCACGGCCCCGCGCGCAAAGGCAAACTCCTGGGCCCAGACTCCCGAGTCGGCCACCACGTAGAGAACGCCCCGTTGGACATGCCCTGGGCGAACGTGCCGGGCGACCTCCGGCCCGACGATCTCCTCCCACTGCCCGTAAGCCCGGTAGATGGCGAGACGTTCGGTGAAGCCGCGTTCCTGCACGAAGCCGCGCAGAATCTCCTTCAAGCGCAATTCTACCATGTCCGCTCGTACTCTCCCCCACGCACGGCAAAGGTTGTGTCCGGCACCATGCCCGCGAGTTGAGGTTCCGTGGTCGTGACGATGGTCTGCGCGCCCATCGCAGCCAGGAGAAGGTTGCGCCGACGCCCCTGGTCCAGTTCGGAAAGAACATCGTCGAGCAGGAGCACGGGGGCGCCTCCCGGACGCTCCGAGAGCATCTCCACGGCGGCCAGCTTGAATGCGACGAGCGCCGTTCTCTGCTCGCCCTGCGAGCCGTAGAGCCTGAGGTCTCGTCCGTCGATCTCGATGCGCAAGTCGTCGCGGTGCGGTCCGACGAGGCTCTGTCGCCGGCGAAGTTCATCCTGCGCGCGCGCAGCCAGCTGCTCTAGGGCTTCGGCAACGGTCTTTCCCTCGAGGGAGGGTTCGTAGACGAGGTCTGCCGCGGGACCACCGGCGATCTCCCCCGTGCGGCGGGTGAGACGCGGCGCAGCGTCCGCCACGAGCCGAGCGCGCAAGTCCGTCAAGGCGACCGCAGCCTGGGCCCAGGCTGCATCCCAGGTGGCGAGCATCTCCCGCGGCGGCTGTTCATAGGTGCGCAGAAGCGCGTTGCGCTGTCTTAGCACCTGGGCGTATCTGGCGTGGACACTGCGGTAAGTTGGCGCCGCCTGACCGAGGTCCAGGTCGAGGATGCGCCTGCGCTCGGCAGGAGCGCCCTTGAGCACCAGCAGGTCCTCCGGTGCGAAGAGGATGGCTGAGAAGTCTCCGAGCGGGTCCTGTCCGCGCCGGAACGCCTTGCCGTCCCGCAGTCTTGTCACCCGTCCGCCCGCGAATTGGGCAGACAGCGTGAAGGTGCCGCTCTTGCGCTGGATAACGGCGCGGAGCAGGGCCTGGTCCTTTGCAAAGGAGACGAGCTCCTCCGGGTGGGACGTGCGATGGGAACGTCCTGTGGCGAGGAAAAAGACCGCTTCCAGGAGGTTCGTCTTGCCCTGTGCATTCTGTCCCGTGACGAGCGTCAGACCCGGAGGGAAGTCCACCGAGACCGAGACCGCGTTGCGCCAGTTGCGCAGTTCCAGATGCTCAATGATCATCGGTGACCAGTTCGACCTCATCGCCCTGGTACGCGACGCGGTCGCCCAGATGCAGCAGATGGCTGCGGCGGGTCTCGGAAACGCCGTTCAAGAGGATCTCGCCGGCCTGGATGATGTGCTTCGCTGCACCTCCGCTTCCGGTCCACCCCGCGAGCTGCACGACCGACTGCAGCGTGAGTCCTTCTTCTCCCCTCGGCAGCGCCAGCGGGCGCATCCTAAGACTCTGCCTGGCGCAGAGGCATCACGATGGCGAACTGATTGCGCTCCGGGACGTCAGGCCGAAAGAGAGCCGGACTCTCGGCGTGCATTACTTCTAGCACCGCATTCTCCGCGTGCAGCGAGCGCAGAGCGTCGATCAGGTACTTCGGTCCGAAGACGAGGTCGACGGCCTGGCCGGTCGACTGTGCGGGCACCTCTTCCGAGCCTTGCCCGCCTTCGCTCGAGTTGGCGCTCACCCGAATGATCTCCTCATCGATGCGCAAGCGCAGGCGGGCGTTGCGCTGATCGGTGACGAGCTGCGTGCGTTCGACCGCCTGCAAGAGCGATGGGACATCGAACACGACTTTCGTGGCGTAGTTCTCGAACACGACTCGGCTCGTATCGGGGAACTGGGCGCGGATCGCCGTGACGTAGGTGGTCATCGTGTGCGTGCGCACGATGAGGCGAGAATCGCTGAAGAAGATCTCGACCTCCTCGTCCGGCAGCGTCCTTACAACCTCTGCGAACGGCCTTGCGGGAACGAGGATCTCCCGGTCCTCCCCTGCCCCCTCAACCGGGGTCTGAGCCCAGGCGAGGCGGTGGTTATCGGTCGTCGCGGCGGAAAGATGGCCAGCTCGTACAGAGAGGTGCATGCCGATCGTGAAGAGGCGTCCGTCGTCACGTGCGGAAACCGCGTAGCCGGTCTTGCGGACGAGTTCTTTCAGTCCTTCTCCGCGAACGAGTACCGGGTCTCCCTGCGGAGAGAAGTCGAGCGGAGGAAACTCTTCGGACCGAAGCGTCGGGAGGTCGAATCGTGAGCGCAAAAAGCGGATGCCAACTTGTCCCTCAAGTCCGCGAAACTCCACTTCGGCCTGAGCGGGAACGAGGCGCAGGAGATCGGAGAAGGTGCGCGCAGGTACGAGCACTGTGCCTTGTGATTCCACTTCGGCAGGAACGGTCGTGCGGATCGCCAGTTCCCCATCGGTCGCCGTGAGTTCGAGTTCGCCTTCCGTCGCACGCAAAAGCACACCTGTCAGCGAAGGCACCTGGTCACGCTGTGCGACAGCGCGCGAGACAAGCTGCAAGGCATCGGCAAGATGCTCGGCCGGACTCTCGAAGATCAACACGTTATTCACCTCGTCCGGAACTGCTTATACGTTCTTTTAAGAAAAAGGGAGCAGTAGGAATAGAGGGGGGAAAACTGTGGAGAAGGTGTTGCGCGCCTTGGCATCACAGGAAAGAGGAAGTGGACGAACGGTGGATATCGTAGGGTGAAACTCCGGGGTTGTCCACAGGGAGGCAGTTGTCCCCAATGACTCCACTGCATATCCCCAGGCCTATACCCTGTTTGTCCACACTCTTCAAGAGCGAATCTTCTCTTTCAGTCCACTGAGTACCTTGCGAAACTCCGGATCGTTCCGCAGGTCGCCTGAGATCTTGTCGCAGGCGTGAAGGACGGTGGTGTGGTCGCGGCCGCCGAACTCCGCCCCAATCTTGGGAAGTGAGCTGTCGGTCATCTCCCTGGCCAAGTACATGGCGATCTGGCGAGGGTAAGAAACGGCCCGCGTGCGCTTCTTTGCGGTCAGATCCGCGAGGTCGAGGCTGTAGTAGTCGGCGACCTTCTGCTGGATCGCGAGGATCGTCACCTTGCGTTCCCGCTGGACCGGCAGAAGGTCGCGCAATGCATCGGCTGCATGGTCATACGTAAAGGGAAAGTGATGAACCGAGCAGTAGGCGATGAAGCGGATGAACGCGCCTTCGAGCTCGCGGATGTTCGTCTCGATATGTGTTGCGATGAATTCGAGCGCTGCGTCCTCCACATCGAGGTTGTCGGCCAGCGACTTCTTGCGCAGGATCGCGAGGCGCATTTCGAAGTCCGGCTGCTGGATGTCGGTAATGAGGCCCCACTCGAAGCGGGACCGCAGCCGGTTCTCGAGGGTGGTGATTTCCTTGGGAGGCCGATCGGAGGAGAGGACAATCTGCTTTTGCGCCCCGTAGAGGGCCTCAAACGTATGGAAGAACTCTTCCTGCGTTCCGACCTTGCCGGCAATGAACTGGATGTCGTCGATCAGCAGCAGGTCGATCGTGCGGTAGCGGTTGCGGAACTCCGGCCCCTTGTTGTCGCGGACCGAGTTGACCATCTCGTTGGTAAACGTCTCGGCCGGAACGTATAGAATCTTGAGGTTCGGCCGACGCAGCAGGGCCTGGTTGCCGATCGCCTGCATCAGATGTGTTTTGCCGAGCCCGACACCGCCATAGATGAACAGTGGGTTGTACGCACGACCAGGCATCTCCGCGACGGCGAGAGCGGCCGCGTGCGCCAGTCTGTTCGAGTTGCCGACGACGTAGCCGTCGAAGGTATAACGCGACTGCAGCGTGGCGCGCACGACGGTCTCGGTCCCATCTCCCCCCGACCGGGCAGGTGGAGTGGGTGCCTCCGGGGCCTTGCGTTCGATGACGGTGAAGCGCACATCGAGCTGTGCACCGGCGGCGGAGTGGAGAGCGCGCAGGATCTGACCGCGGTAGTGCTCGTCAAGGGTAGCGCGGGCGGATTCGGATGGAACGCCGAGTGTCACGCAGCCGTCGCTCAGGGCGACGGGCTCTGCCGGGTGCACCCAAATCTCGTAACTCGGGCGAGGCAGTTCCCGTTGAAGGAGAACGCAGGCCTTGGACCAGATGGACTCCAGGCCGTCCTCTATCGTGAGAGACCCCTCCTCGCGTGAACTGGATGAATCCTGGTTATAACTGTATGCAGGATCTCCGGATGGCCCAGGATCAGGCAGGAGAGGCAACAGATCCGAGGGATTGGGCAACCGGGCCCGGTATCCTTGCTTCATAAACAACCCACACCTTATCAACATGGTTGTCCACAAGTTGTGGATAATGAAAAGGGCCGCCCGAAGCGGTCTTGATTAGGGTGGCGAAACGATGATAGCAGAGGCGTGGCGGCAGGGCAAGAAGTGGAAGGCGGGTCTGCGCTTGACAGGCCACATTGCCCGACACTACACTTTTAGTGCTTTTTTTGACGCTGGGGGGTGTAGAACGCGTGAAGCGGACGTTCCAACCGAACCGGCGCCGTCGGGCCAAGATCCACGGTTTCCGCTTGCGGATGAAGACGGCGAATGGTCGCCGGGTACTGCGGCTTCGCCGGCTCAAGGGCAGGAAGCGGATCTCGGCCTAGGTGGCGGTGGACGAAAGGCTGCGCAAGCGCGCAGCGGTGCAGGCGGTCTTCGCCAAGGGAGAGCGTTTTTCCGACCGCCGCCTCGTGCTCCTCGTTCTGGCGGGAGAGACGGGTCGGCGGCGCTGCGCATTTGCAGCGGGGAAAAAGCTTGGCAACGCCGTGCAGAGAAACCGTGTGCGGCGCCGGATGCGCGAGGCGTACCGCATGGTCAGAGGGGAGTTTTTGGTCGGATGCGATCTGGTGCTGCTGGCGCGGCCGGACGCGCTCGAGGGTACGTTCGAGGAACTGACGACGGCACTGCAGCGCGTTCTGCAGAAGGCCGAAGCCGCTCGGCGTCCGGCGTCGCCGTCGCCATCCTGACTGCAGGCATTCGCTTCTACCGCCGCTTCATCTCGCCGATGACGATGCCCCATTGCCGCTACACCCCGACCTGTTCCCAATACGCGCTCGTCGCGATCGAGCGCTATGGCGCCCGCAAGGGAGGCGCCATGGCCGTGAAGAGACTATTGCGCTGCCACCCGTTCCATCCTGGCGGATGGGATCCTGTCCCCTGACGGACGGAAGGAGATACGGTAATTGGCGATCTTTTATGCGCTTGTCTCCGGCATGGAGTGGGTGCTGCAGCAGTTCTACCTGTTTACCCACAGCTACGGCCTAGCGATCATCCTGCTCACGATCGTCGTCCGGATCGTGATCATGCCGCTCTACCATGGGCAGTTGCGCTACATGCGCAAGATGCAGGAAGTGCAGCCCGAGATGAAGCGGATCCAGCAGAAATTCAAGGGTGATCCGCAGCGCATCAACCAGGAGACGATGGAGCTCTACAAGCGCGCGGGCACGAACCCGCTCTCGGGCTGTATCCCGATGATCGTACAGCTGCCGCTCCTGTATGCACTCTTCGAGGCACTGCAGAAGTTCCACTACGTCGGTGTGCCGACCTTCCTCTGGCTGCCGACCCTCTCGAAGCCGGACCCCTACTTCATCCTTCCCGCGCTCGTCGCCGTCAGCACGTTCTGGCAGACGTGGGTGACGATGCCACGCGGCACAGTTGACCGCTCGCAGCAGATGATCACCTACATCCTGATGCCGGCGTTCCTCTTTTACATCAGCATGCGCTACCCGAGCGGACTCTCGCTCTACTGGCTCTTTGCAACGCTGTTTACCGTTGCGCAGAGCTACGTGATGGGGGTCGGCCGGCCGCGGACACCGGTGGTGAAAGCAAACAAATGAGTGACCTGCAGGAGATCGAGGTTGAGGGTGCGACGCTGGAAGAGGCGAAGCTGCGGGCGGAAGGCCGACTTGGGGCCCTGTCCGAGGAACTCGAGGTTACGGTCCTGCACGAAGGAAAGCAGGGCCTGTTCGGGCTCTTCAGCCGTCCCTGGCGGATCCGCGCCCAGCGGAAGCAGAACGTGGTGGACTCCGCTGCGGTAGACCTCCTGCAGGCATTCTTCGTTGCACTCGGCATCGAGGTCGCACCCTCGGTGCGGCGTGACGAAGACCACATTTTCCTCGATCTGGAGGGGGACTTCGAGTGGCTGACGCGGCGCCGCGGCGAGGCGCTCGATGCACTCCAATACCTTCTTTCGGCGGCGATCGGACGGCACGGCGGAGAGCGGATCGTGCTCGACGCGGGCGGGTTTCGGGCGGCGCGGCAGCGCTCGTTGGAGAAGCTGGCGCGGGAGGCTGCGCAGCACGTCCTGGAGTCTGGCGAGCCGACAGCCCTTGAGTCCATGCCTGCTGCTGAACGGCGGATTGTGCACAGCGTGATCCAGGAGTACCCGGACCTGATGACCCAGAGCCGCGGTGAGGAGCCACACCGCCAGGTCGTGATCCAGCGTCGGTGATGACGGTTCTCGAAGAAGCGTTGGACGCGGCGGGAATCGTGCTTGAGAGCGACGCTCTGGCCGCGCTCTTGCGATATGCGGAATATGTCTTGGCGGCGAATGCGGCGCAGAACCTCACGGCGCTTCGTTCGCCCGCACTATTTGCTGCGGAGGGCGTCGTCGACAGCCTTCGCGCGTGGGCCGCGATCGGTGTCGAAGATGTGCAGTCCGTACTGGACGTAGGGAGCGGCAGCGGGCTGCCCGCGCTTGTATGGCTATGTGCCGGGAAGGCGGCATCCGGTACGCTCGTCGAGGCGGAGCGGCGCAAGACAGAGTTTTTGCGGTCGGCCGCAGCGGACCTTGGCTTGCCGGTGGACGTCGTGTGGGGCAGGGCAGAGGAACTTGCCCACGGTCCGATGCGGGACGGAGCGCAGCTTGTCACGGCTCGGGCAGTAGCGCCGGCTCCGATTGCCATCGAGGTCGCCGGCGGACTCGTGCGGCCCGGCGGCCTGCTGGCGCTGCTGAAAGGCCGGCGCGCCGACGAGGAGGCTCTTGCGGGGCGGGCTGTCGCTGCGCGGATGGGCTTTGCACCTGCGCAGATTCACCCCTACGAACTGCCTGGTGGTGTGGTGCGTGCGGTGCTGCTCTACCGCAAACTCCGGTCCACGCCGGCAGGCCGTCCGACAGGATTCGCACGCTTGCGTCGGGAGTTTCCGACAAAGCCGGCAACCGCAGGCGAGAGGTAAGGACCGGTACGAAGCGAATAGGTCGAGACACCGGAGGGTGGTGTTCTTGGTCGCCGCATTCGTCGAAATCTCTCCCCAAGACGTCCGTCGCAGCCCCTACCAGGCCCGGCGTTCCTTCGACCAGGGCGAACTGGAGAAGCTCGCCGCGTCATTGCGAGAGCACGGGATGCTGCAGCCGATCGTGGTGCGCCCGGTCGACGGAGGCTATGAACTGGTCGCAGGAGAACGCCGCTTGCGCGCGGCAATTGCTGCGGGCTTGGAGCGCATCCCTGCGCTGGTGCGCGAGGAAGACGATGCGGAGAGCGCCGCCCTGGGACTGGTGGAGAACTTGCAGCGGGCGGACCTCAGCGTGATCGAAGAGGCCGAAGGATACCGCCGCGCAATGCAGGAGTTCGGCTGGACCCAGACCGAACTCGCTAGACGGGTCGGGAAGAGTCAGCCTGCGATCGCCAACAAGCTGCGCCTGCTGCAACTCGGCGAGGAGATCCGGTCGCTTGCAGAGGGGGGCGCCCTTGGCGAGCGGCACCTGCGCGCGCTCTTGCAGGTCAGCGGGGGTCGGCGCCTCGAACTCGCAAAGCAGGCGGCAGCAGAAGGCTGGACAGCCAGACAGGTGGAACGCCGGGCGAAGGACATTTCCCGGGAAATACCTCGCCGCTTCGTGCGGGACGTGCGCATCGTTCTGAACGCCTTGCGGGCCAGCGTGAAGCGGCTGCAGGCTGCGGGCGTGGCCATCGAGATGGAGGAGAGCGAGCGAGAGGACGTGCTGGAGGTGCGGATCCGCATCTCTCGACATTGAGGGGGAACGGTGATGGGCCGAGTACTTGCCGTGGCCAACCAGAAAGGCGGGGTAGGCAAGACCACGACGGCGATCAACCTCGGGGCCTGCCTTGCCGAACGAGGCCAGAAGGTGCTGCTCGGCGATGTCGACCCGCAGGGCAACGCGACGACGGGGCTGGGCATCGCAAAACGCCCGGAAGACCCGTCGATGTACGAGGTGATCGTCGAGGGCATCCCGGTGCGGGACTGCATTCGCCCGACGCTGGTCGAGGGGATGCACATGATCCCGGGATCGGTGGATCTCGCTGGAGCGGAGATCGAGCTGGTCGCAATTCAGCGCAGGGAGTACCGGCTGCGCGACGCGCTCGCGGCGGTGCGTTCTCGCTATGATTACATACTGCTGGACTGCCCGCCTTCGCTCGGACTAATGACCTTGAATGCCCTCGTGGCCGCTGACGCTGTCCTGATCCCTCTGCAGACGGAGTATTACGCACTGGAGGGACTGACGCAGCTGATGCGAACGGTACAGCTGGTGCAGGGCAGCCTGAATCCGGCGCTGACCATCGACGGCATCGTGCTGACGATGTTCGATGCGAGAACCAACCTCGGCATCCAGGTCGTTGACGAAGTGAAGCGCCACTTCCCCGACAAGGTCTACCGGTCGGTCGTCCCGCGCAACGTCCGCTTGAGCGAGGCACCAAGCCACGGCAGACCGATCTCTCGCTACGACCCGCGTTCGCGCGGAACAGAGGTGTATCGCGAACTAGCACAGGAGGTGTTGATTCGTGGCAAAGCGGGGACTGGGGCGAGGACTTGAGGCGCTGATTCCGGAAGTCCGCGTGACGCCCGGGGAAGGACTGCAGCAGATCGCGGTGAGCGCGATCCGTCCGAATCCGTACCAGCCGCGCCGCGAGTTTGAGCCCGAGGCGCTGAGGGAGCTGGCTGAGTCGATTTCACAGCACGGCGTACTCCAGCCCCTGGTGGTTCGCTCGGCGGAGCAGGGATATGAGCTGATCGCCGGCGAGAGGCGGTGGCGTGCGGCACAGATCGCTGGTTTGGAGCACGTGCCCGTCGTGCTGCGATCCTGCGATGACGGCCGACTCCTGGAGATCGCGCTGGTGGAGAACCTGCAGCGGGAGGACCTGAACCCTCTCGAAGAAGCCGAGGCACTGTCGCAGCTCTCCGAGCAGCGCGGTATGCGACAGGACGAGATTGCCGCGGTCGTCGGCAAGAGCAGGTCCGCTGTCGCGAACAGCCTTCGCCTGCTCGGGCTGCCGCGTGAGGTGAAGGAACTGGTACGGCACGCATCCTTGTCTGCAGGCCACGCGCGTGCGATCCTTGGATTGCCCCCCAGTATGCAGGTTCAGGCGGCGCAGCAAGCCGTGGCCAAGGACCTCAGCGTACGCGAAGTGGAGACGCTGGCCCGTGGGGTGGGGAAGGCCCGGCCGACACCGGCAGGCGGGAACCGCTTCTCTCGCTGGGAGGAGCGAATTGGAGGCGCGCTCGAACTTCCGGTGCGGATCCGTGCGGGATCGCGGGGTGGCGCGCTGGAGATCCGCTTTCGCAGCGAAGAAGAACTTGCGCTATTGTTCGGGAGACTCGTTCCGGAAGAAGACTAGAACGTTTCACGTGAAACACTCGAGGAGGAAGCGGTTTGCCTGAGCTCACTCGCCTGGCGCCCTGGCTTGGACTGGCTGGCGCCGTGGGGCTGCTGTTGGGCATTGTTGCGATGGTTGTCGCAGCCCTCAGCATTTCGGCATCGCGCCGACTGAAGGAGCGCATGGACCGCATCCTGCGCCACAGCCAGGCGACCGACATTGAAGAACTGCTGCACCAGCAGTGGCAGTCGCTCCGCGCCGCGCAAGATGGTGTGGAGGCCGCTTCGGTCCGCCTGGATCGCGCTGAGGCGGCGCTCGGCCGAGCGATTCAGAATGTAGGCATCATACGCTATAATGCATTTCCTGGAGCGGGAGCGGAACTCTCGTTCAGCATCGCGCTGCTGGACCCTGCGCGTGACGGTGTAGTGATCAGCGGACTCTATGGGCGTGAGGAAACTAGAATCTACGCCAAGCCGGTCGCTGGGGGAGCATCGCGTTATCCGCTCTCGGACGAAGAGCGTGAGGCGATCCGTACGGCGCTTGAGGTGCATGCAGTGTGAGGACTCTTTTCATCGTGAACTACGTCGCTGGACGCGGGCGCACACGCAAGCTGTGGCCCGCCGTTTGGGAGCGCGTGCGCGCGAAGAGCCCGGACTCGGAGATGGTTGTCACCGCTGCCCCGCGTGACGGAACCCGCATCGCCCGCGAGGCGGTGGATGCGGGGTACGACCGGCTGGTCGCGGTCGGGGGAGACGGAACGCTCGTGGAAGTGGCTGACGGCCTCCTGCATGCAGGAGGCCGTACGAGTCTTGCGTTCGTGCCCACCGGCGCAGCCTGCGACTTCCGGCGCACGGCCGGCATCCCGGCCGATCTCGACGCGGCTGCGGACCTTGCCTTGCGTGGCGAGGCATCGCCCGCTGATCTCGGCACGGTCAACGGAGAGGCGTTCCTGAACGTTGCAGGGGTCGGCTTCGACGCCGAGGTGGCAGCCGAGGATACGCGGCTGCGCAACCAATACCACTCGACCGGCACGACACCCTATCTACGCGCCATCTTCCGCATCCTTTGGAGCTACCGTCCGCGCGAGATGGAGATCGAGGTGGACGGAGAGCACATCGCCGGCCGGTTCCTGATGGTGGCGGTGGGAAACGCCCAGTACTATGGCGGGGGCATGCGCATTACACCTGCCGCAAGTCTGGACGACGGCCAACTCGACGTGCTGCTGGCGGGCGACGTTACCATCCCGCAGACGCTGGCGCTGCTGCCGCGCCTCTATAGCGGGGGACACCTCAGTCACCCCAAGGTGGCGCTCTACCGATGCCGGGAGCTGACTGTACGGGCGGTAGAGGGCTCGATCGCGGTGCACAGGGACGGAGAATCGTTGGGCAATACTCCTGTCACCTTCGGCGTCGCGGAGCACGCGATTCAGCTCGTCTACGGCCCCGAGCGGCCGAAGCCGTTCGACGTGACTCCCAAACGGGCTCATGCGACGGGCGGCAGCGCGGCAGAATAGCCACCGGGGAGGTGGCTGCGCATTGCGCGTGGCAATCGAAGAAGGGCTTGAGGACGTGCGTCAGGCAATCGAGGACGCTGGCTGGGAGGCGATCGATCTCGAGGAGGCGGCGCTTGACGAGGTCGACGCCGTTGTGTGCACCGGCATGGACGACGATCTGCTCGGAGACGAGACGACCAGCACCGAAGTACCGGTGATCAGCGCCGATGGCCTTACTGCCGAGGAAGTGGTTCGCCGGCTCGCGGACGCGCCGCTGAGCTGAAGCAGAGGCCGACGGAGTCCGCAATCAGTACCGCTAGGTCGTACACCAGAGACAGCCTCGTGTTCTGCAAGACGACGTACTCCATGAAGCCCCCGACGTTGACGGTCGCCATTACAGCGACGTCGCCGATCGGGGGCAACTCCTTGCGCACGCCCGCGCCTGGGCGCAAGGGACCCTGTTGGACGAGAACCGAACCGACGCTTTCATAGTTCCCGAGGCACGCGTCTACGGCCAACACCGGCCCCTGGCTGGCAACTTCGAGAAGTGTGGGCAGGAACTCGGTGAGATTGCCCGCATGCACCGGTGCGCGCAGACTGCCAAACACCTGCAGTCCCGGGATATGCCGCTGCTCCAGCAGGGTTCCAACGAGGGGGCCGAGTGCGTCGCCGGTCGAACGGTCGGTCCCTACGCAGATGATCGTGGCCGGGCACCCAGCGTGCCCGGCCGCAGCGATCTCGCGCCCCAAAAGTGCAGCCAAGGACTCTGCTGCGTGCGGATCTGCGGGGCGCACGCGGGGTCTGATCGGACGAATGACTTGCTCGCGCATGTGGCGAGTATATGGCTGGCTTCTGGCAGGTATACGCAGGTGGGCGCATACGACTGCTCGGGGTGGCAAAATGGCAGTTGAGACGTTCGTTGCGACGCTTGCGGCAGTGCTTGGCGCCGGCTTCGCTTCTGGACGCGAAGTATGGGTGTTCTTTGGCGTCCACGGACACTCGGCAGCACTGCTGGGCGTACTCGCGGCTCTTCTGCTCGCCGCCGCCGCGTGGCAGACGGCACAGCGCGCTGCACGCGGGCCAGATCCCCTGGCGGCGCTGTTCGGGAGCTACCGCTCCACTGGACAGCTCGCGCTTTCTCTCTTCAGCCTGCTGACGTTTGCCGCCGTGCTCGCGGTCCTGGGGAGCCTCGCCCACGCCTACTGGCATGTCGGCAGGGCACCCGCTTCCCTGGCGGCAGCCGCAGCGGCAGCAGGGCTCGGCGCTGCTGGGCCACACCGCCAACGCCGCTTCCAGGGGATTCTGCTTTTGACGGTTGTCGTCTGCGGCACGGCTGCATCGCTCTTGGCGCTGTCGCGTCCGGCTGCGCCCTTGCAGATAAGGGATCTGCACTGGCAAGCGGTGCTCGGCGTATTCGGCTTCGTCGCCTACAACATCGCTCTTGCAACGGACGGCATCGCGCGCAGTGCGACATTGGGCGACCGCCGCAGCGCGCTTGGAGCAGCCTTTGGTGGACTGATCGCCGGGCTACTGCTAACTTTGGAGTCGACGGCACTCGTCCGGCACGGCGCACTCGTCGCACGAGCAGACCTGCCGCTGGTGGTGCTGGCTGCATCCATCCACGGCGCACTGGGTGCGCTCGTGGCAGCGACCGTGCTGATGGCCGGTCTCTCTGCAGCCTCTTCGTTCGCCGTGGGGGCTGGCTCTCTCGGCGGCGGACCGTGGGTCTCGGCTGCAGCCGCGTTCGCATTGTCCCTGTTCGGTGTGCAAGGCATTGTCGACCGAGGCTACCCACTCATGGCCGCTGTCGCAGGCGTCTGGCTGATTCTGCTCTTCATGGGGCCGCCGCGACGCCGCATCACCCTGATTCGTTGGGGAGGCGGCGATACTCACTCAGCGAAGGGACGGTGAGGCATCTGGCGCAGTCCAACGAGGCCGAGGCCCTTTACACCAAGGCCGAACGCCACGAAACGGTTGGGGAGTTGGACGAGGCGGAGGACCTCTATCGCCAGTTTTCCGATCTGTTGCCCGACGACCCGCGCGGACCGAACAAGCTCGGGGTCTGTCAGGCCCTGCGGGGACAACTCGACAACGCCGAACGGTTCTTCCAGCAAGCGCTCGCGCTGAACCCACAGTATCCGCCGGCGCTCACAAACCTCGGCAACATCCTGCTTGAACGCCACAACCTCGAGGGAGCGGTCGCCAAGTACGAGGAGGCCCTGCTCCACGATCCGGACTACTCCCCGGCGCACAACAACCTGGCGGCGGCCCTCAAGCGCATGGGACAATTCCAGCCTGCCGTTCAGCACCTCAGGCAGGCGCACCGTTCCTGGCGCAGGCAGGACAGGCAGCGCATGCGCCGCGAGGCACAGGGATGCACAGCACGCGGCACGACCGTGCTCGTGCTCGCATCCGTGGGAGTGCTGTCGCTTGGGGTATTCTGGCGTTGAGGTCGCTCTTGCGGCTCCTCATCGCAGGACTGGCCGCATTCGGCGTCATGTCCCTGCTCACGAGCGCACCTTACTGGCTGGCCGTTGTACTCACCTTCTGCGCCGCGGCCGTTGCGGCGGGCATCCTGCGGGAGTTCTTCACTCCATCTCCGCGACCGCTCGGCGATCTCTTCCCGGATCTCGTCATCCCGTTGGTGCTTGCCGGCCTCATGCTGCTTGCGGTTCGAGCGCTTGCCCCGAGCCAGCAGCCGACGCCCGTCGTCCCGGCCCTGGTTTGGCCGTTCGTTGACCTGTGGCGCCCGCTGAGAGGGAGGGGATCCCACTGAAGCCGTTTGACATCATCGTCCTGGCGTTCGTTGTCAGTGCCGCCCTGCGCGGCTTCGGCCGCGGGCTGGTTGGCATGGCTGCGGGTCTGGCCAGCTTTCTGATCGCGCTCTTCGTCGCTCGCGCGACCTACCTTCCGCTTGCACAGTTTCTGGACAAACACTTCGGGTTCGCACGGGCCGTGCAGGGGAGCCTTGTCCACGTGATGCCTGCAGGGAACCTGCTGGTGCCGGGCGTTTCACAGAGCATTGCGCAGACCACGAACTCTGTCGTCACAGCGATCACGTTCATCGGCGTCCTCTTTGTGGTGGAGTCCGTCCTCGGCCTCATCGCCAGCCAGATCGGGCGCATTCCCAACGCCCTGCCCCTGATCGGGCCCGTCAATCGGATTCTCGGCCTCGCCTTTGCAGGGCTCGAAGCGCTTGCGGTCGCTGCCGCGGTACTCCTCCTACTGGAGCCCCTGGCAAGTTCAGGGGCACTGGGCAGCCTCTCGCCGTACGTGGTGGATGCGCCGCTTTCGCACCAGCTCTGGCTCCTGGCTCGGCATTTCGCCCCTCTGCTGGGCAAGCTGTCATGAGTCGGCGACCGCCCCTTGAGCTGAACGTTGGGGACATCGTACGAACCCGCAAGGCGCACCCCTGCGGCAACGACACCTGGGAGATCACGCGCACCGGGGCAGACATCGGCATCCGCTGCACGCGCTGCAAGCGCCACGTCTTCGTACCGCGCGTGAGGCTGGAGCAGCGCATCCGTGAATTCGTCTCGCGCGGCCCCGCCGCCAAAACGCCGCAAGCGTGACGCATTGCCGCGCCCGGAGCCGTCTGGTATACTTACGAGCGCTCCCCGCTCCGGCACACCGGAGCCTAGCTCGTGCATTTGCTCGGGCTTGTCCAAGGGGAGGAGGTGAAATGAATGGCGAAAGAATACGAATTGGCGCTAGTGCTTCGTCCAGACCTGGACGAGGAGCACCAGCAGAGCGTGATCGCGCGCTACCGGCAGGTGATTGAGAACCACGGCGGCAACGTCGAGGAACCAAACGCTTGGGGTAAGCGCCGGCTCGCGTACGAGATCAAGGATATTGGCGATGGCTTCTACTTCTTTGTTCCGTACACGGCAGACTCTACCGCAAACGCAGAACTCGACCGCCTGCTGCGCATCGACGACAACGTCCTGCGCTACATGGTGGTCGTTCGTCCGCGTCCGAACCCGCCCAAGCCGACGACGATGCCAGAGGCAGGGCCCGGCGCCCACAGCGACGGACCGCGCACGGGCCCCACGCCCGCAGGCGACCGTCCCGGTCCTGGACTCCCCGAACCCCGCCGCCGCGAACCTGCGGCTGGCGTAGAGTCGGGCCCCATCCCCGCGCCGGTGCCGAGCTCGGCCGCAGTCGCGGAGGACGCTACCGCACCGACGGAGGCGCCGACCCCGATCGCAGTCGCGGAAGACACGACCGCACCGACGGAAACGCCGACCCCGGTCGCAGTCGCGGAAGACACGGCCGCACCGACGGAGGCGCCGACCCCGGCCGCAGAGCCCGTTGCAGCGCCGGCAGAGACTGTCGAAGCGCCTGCTGCGGACGCCGAACCTACCCAGGAGTAGAGAGGAGGGCGGCCGATGCTTAACCGTGTGGTGCTCATCGGTCGGCTGGTGCGCGACCCGGAGATGCGATACACCCCGAGTGGCATAGCCTCGGTGCGGATGAGCATCGCGGTGCAGCGGCCGTTCACCAACCAGCAGGGCGAGAGGGAGACCGACTTCATTGACCTCCGAGCCTGGCGCAAGCTGGCAGAGACCTGTGCGACGCACCTGAAGAAGGGACGCCTGATCGCCGTCGAAGGACGGCTGGAGGTGCGATCCTTCGATGGGCAGGACGGACAGCGCCGACGCGTCTATGAAGTCGTCGCCGATGACGTCCGTTTCCTTGACCGCGCCGGTACCCAGGCTGCTACCGGTACGACCGGGGAGCCGGAGGGAGACCCGTACGGCGAGGATGCGCCGGACTTCGACGGGCCGGACGAACCGGTCCCGTTCTGAGAGTAACTAGCGAGGGGATGAAGCGATGCGCCGAGAGCGCGGACGCCGCTCGAAGCGGCGCGTCTGCAGCTTCTGCGTCGACAAGGTGGTCGAGGTCGACTACCGCGAAGCGCAGAAGCTCAGGCGGTACATCACGGAGCGCGGCAAGATCCTGCCGCGCCGCATCAGCGGAAACTGCGCGCATCACCAGCGCCAGTTGACGCTTGCGATCAAGCGGGCGCGCAACATTGCGCTGCTGCCGTTCACGATCGACTAGCGCAGCTGCGCAAGGTCCCGGTGACGGAACGTTCGTCACCGGGACCGTTTTGTTCACAGAACGCAAGGTGAATCGTGGGCGCGATGACGTTGCGACGGCCTGACGGCCTTCTTTTGTTCTTGCACAGGTGAGGAACGCTGTGATCGAGGCCTTGGGCGAAACTCTTCCGAGCCAGGCATGGAGGAGGGCGCCGCGCCGCTGCCGAAAGCAAAGGCAGAGAGGATGACCGTCGTGCCGCCGATTGGCGCAGACCGTACGCTTGCACGCCATCTGAAGGTTATCGACTGGCTCAAGGCAGAACTTGTCGGGGGCGTGGCCGCACTCTTCAAGGCGACGGCGCTCGGCTCGCAGGATGCGATCGCCGACGCGCTGTCTTCCATCCTTCTGACAACCTATGTACTCGGTCGCCGGCTCGGGGTATCCTTTGCCCAACTCGAGCTGAGAGCCGCGCTGCGCGCGCGCGAACTGGCACATGGAGGTCACGAAGTGGAACGCACATATGGCGACCTCAGCGCACTCCAAAAACACTTTGACGAGGGCGCCCATGGTTGAGCACCGGACGGGCCCTCCCCGGGTGATCGCCTGGATTGGCTGGGGAGCGCTTGCCGCGGTCGGGTACACGATCGGAGTGCCGCTCCTGCTTGGCGGAGCCGCGCTTTTTCCGATTGCGATCGTTGCCTGCGAAGGCGGGTTAGGGGAAGCCGCCGTCGCTGCGGCCGCTGCCGTGCTCGGCGTTGCGCTGATGGGCGGGCAGCTGAGTCTTCCGGCGATCGGGCTGTTCGCGGCCGGAGCACTCCTGGGTACGGGCTTGCGCCAAGAGCGGGCATTGCCCTGGCTGCTTGGCATGGCGGCCCTCTCAGTGGCGGCGCTGGTCGGCCTCATCGCCCTTCCGTCGACGTTCGGCGGAAGCGCTGTACACTTCTCTCCCCAGACGATTGCGCAGGCGTTCGGCATGACGCTCCATCAGGCTAGGCAAGTGATTGCGCAGGCGCAAGCGATTATCCCGGCATTCATGCCCCTCTATGCCGGTGGCGTGGCACTAGAGGCCTTCTACCTGGCGCGCTGGGTGCTCCGCACTCGCGGCCGCGAACTGCAGCCCGTGCAGCCCTTCGCCTTCTGGCAGGCACCGACGTGGCTGGCCCCGCTCTTCCTCGCGGTGCTGGGGTTGCAGACCGTGATCTCCCTTGACCATGCATCGGCCGTGACGCAGCGCCTCCTGGGATACGCGGTGATCTGGACCGAGATCCCGCTCGAGATCTTCGGCCTTGCAGTCGCAAGCTTCCTTATTGCACGCATGCGGGTGCCCACATTCCTGCGCGTTGTCATCTTGGTGCTCATGTTCGTGACGCCGCCGTTTTCCCTGATTCCCGTCTGGGTCGGAGTGCTTGATAACATGACTGATCTGCGCCGCATCCGCGACGCCAGTACGTAAGGAGGGTAGGCCGCCCCGCGGCGGCGACAAAGGCATGCAGGTGATCTTGCGGGAAGATGTCAAAGGACTTGGCAAACGGGGGCAGGTTGTACGCGTTGCCGACGGCTACGCGCGCAACTTTTTGTTCCCGCGTGGATTGGCGGAAGACACAACCGCAGGCAAGATGAAGCAGGTCGAGGCCGAGCGGCGCAGGACACTGGAAAAGCAGGACCGCCTGGAGCAGGAGGCGCGTGAACTCGCGGCGCGCATCTCCGAGACGCGCGTCCAGTTGCAGCTGCGCGTTGGAGACAACGGCAAGCCCTTCGGATCCATCACCGCCCAACATGTCGCAGACGCACTGGCTGCGCTTGGCTTAGAGGTAGACCGCCGCCGCATCGAGCTGAAGTCCCCGATCCGCGCGCTCGGAGAACACGTCGTCGAGGTCCGCCCGCACGCCCGCGTGACGGCGAGGCTCGTCGTAGAAGTACGGCCGGAGTAGCCGTGGCGACACCGGAGAGCCAGATCGGCAGACTGCCACCCCAGAGCATCGAGGCGGAACGCAGCGTCCTAGGCTCGATGCTCATCGAGTCCGAGGCGATCCCGCGTGCCCTGACCCTGCTGGTACCGGAAGATTTCTACCGCGATGCGCACAGGGCGATCTATGAGGCGATGCTCAAACTGTTCGAGCGGTCCGAGCCAGTCGACCTCGTCACGTTGTCGGCGGAGCTCGGGAAGGAAGGCCGGCTTGAGACCGTCGGCGGCGTCGCATACCTTTCCCAGCTGGCGTCCGGCGTACCGACTGCGGCACACGTCGAACGCTACGCCCAGATGGTTCGGGACCGCTCGCTAGCGCGGCAGGTGATCCGCGCCGGGACGGATATCGTGGCGCGCGGCTTCGACCCGCAGACCGGAGCAGAGGAACTTCTGGACGAAGCCGAACAGCGCATCTTCCAGATCGCCCAGAGCAGGTCGACGCGCAGCTACTCGCCGCTGAAGGATGTGCTGATCGAAGCGATCGGGAAGGTCGACACGGTCTACCGCGAAGGGGGCGGGGTAACCGGTGTGCGGACAGGCTTCCCAGAGCTTGACGAACTCACGGCGGGTCTTCAGCCTGCGGACCTGATCATCATCGCTGCGCGCCCCTCGATGGGCAAAACCGCGTTCGCCCTGAACCTAGCGCGCAATGCAGCCATGGCCAGCGTACCGACGGCGATCTTCTCCCTCGAGATGTCGCGTGAGCAGCTCGCACTGCGCCTCGTCTGCTCGGAAGGCTTCATCAATCAGAACAACCTGCGCACCGGCAAGATGAGCGAAGCCGATTGGAAGAACTTCGCGATCGCGGTGGATCGCCTGTCCGCCGCACAGGTTCTGATCGACGACGCACCTGGCCTCACCGCGCTCGATCTGCGCGCCCGCGCGCGGCGCATGAAGGCGGAGCACCACATCGGACTGATCGTGATCGACTATCTGCAGCTCATGGAGGCGCGTGGCCGTCAGGAGAACCGCCAGCAGGAGATCTCGGCGATCTCCCGCTCCCTGAAGGCGCTCGCGCGCGAGCTGAGCGTCCCCGTTGTCGCACTCTCCCAGCTCTCGCGCGCTGTCGAGTCCCGCCAGGACAAGCAGCCGATGCTTTCTGACCTGCGCGAGTCCGGCGCGATCGAGCAGGACGCCGACATCGTCGCCTTCATCTATCGCGACGACTACTACAATCCGGATCTCCCACCGGAGCAGATGAACCTCGCTCAGATCAACATTGCAAAGCAGCGCAACGGCCCCACCGGACGGGTGACGCTGCATTTCCACAAGGAATTCGGCCGCTTCGACTCGCGGGAGCACCAGGAGCCGCGCTGACGTCTATGCGCTGAATAGAAGAGGAAGTGCTTGAGAGAGCACTTCCTCTTCTATCCCATCTGCGTTCGACTGAAGGTGGCTGATCATCAATGACATCTTGGCAGAACTGTTTGAATATCGCTTACTTCTTCTTTGACCGGCGGTGTCCTGAAGTCAGTGGAACTTGGGGCCGCCCGATTCCTCGCCATGGCTTACTCCACAGTCCGTAGCTTCGTCGAGGTGGCCGACGAAGAACTCGAGGGCACGAGGGAGCAGCGGCGGGTGTCGACCGCCGGCGATACGGAGTCACTACGGTTGGGCAGATTCGCCCTCCTGAAGCTGCTGGTCGCTCTTCTGGAGCAGATCCCTTGCGATCTGCTGCAACTCTGCGATAGGCGCACTATCCCATGGCGCAGGGCCCTCACCAGCGGTTCTCGCAGGTGTTTGACACCTTCCAGGTCCTCTGCTATCCTTGGCGCGGTCTGCACGGACCCACTACAGGAGGCGATCGCGTGCCTGCCATCGCGGTGGTTGGTGCCCAGTTCGGAGACGAGGGCAAGGGCAAGGTCAGTCACTACCTAGCCCAGCGCGCGCACATGGTGGTTCGCACCCAAGGAGGCAACAACGCGGGTCATACCGTCGTCGTTGGTGGACGCATCTTCCGGGTGCACATCGTTCCCTCCGGCGTCCTCTATCCCAACTGCCGATCGGTGATCGGCAATGGGGTCGTCGTGGATCCGGCCGTACTCTTACAGGAGATCGACTACCTGCGGTCAGAGGGCGTCGACACGAGTCGGCTGATCCTCTCGGATCGCGCCCACCTGATCATGCCGTACCATCGCCTGCTCGACGGCCTTGACGAGGACCGGCGCGGCCTGCGCCGCATCGGAACAACCCGCCGCGGCATCGGCCCGGCGTACATGGACAAGAATGCACGCCTCGGCATCCGCGTCGCGGACCTCATGGACCCCGAGGGCTTCCGCGAACAGGTCGAGGAGAACATCGCGATTAAGAACGACCTTTTGCAGAAGGTCTACGGCCAAGAGCCGCTCTCCGCCTCAGAGATCTACGAGGAGTACATGGGCTACGCAGACCGCCTGCGCCCATTCGTCGCGGACACCTCCCGCATCGTCAACGACGCAATCGACGCCGGCGAGCGGGTGCTGTTCGAAGGTGCCCAGGGCTCGCTCTTGGACGTCGATCATGGGACGTACCCGTATGTCACCTCATCCCACCCGATCGCAGGCGGCGTGACGATCGGTTCCGGCGTCGGCCCGACGAAGATCTCCACCGTCCTCGGCGTCCTGAAGGCATATACGTCCAGGGTCGGAGACGGCCCTTTCCCGACGGAGCTCCACGATGCGGTGGGGGATGGCATCCGCGAACGCGGCAAGGAGTACGGAACCACAACCGGCCGACCGCGCCGCATCGGCTGGGTCGACGGCGTGATGCTGCGTTACGCTGCGCGGATCAACGGCCTGACGCACATCGCGGTCAACTCCATCGACGTGCTGGCAGGACTCGATACGGTCAAGATCGCCGTGGCCTACGACCTGGACGGCCGCCGCATCGAGGATTTCCCCGCACATCTACGTGACCTGGCACGCATGAAGCCCATTTACGAAGACTTCCCGGGCTGGGACGAGTCGATCACCACAGCGCAGTCGCGCACAGACCTGCCGCCTGCGGTGGAGCGCTACATCAGGCGCTTGGAGGAGATTGCCGGCGCTAAAGCCGCCCTGCTCTCCGTCGGCCGCGAGCATGGCCAGACCATTCCCATCGAGGACCTCTACGAGCACGCGAACGTCTAAAGCCAGCACAAGCCAGCGAAGCAGCCGGATGCAGCCAGCTTGCATCCGGCGCCTTCGCTGGCTTGGAACCGAGGCTATTTTTCTGCCGGTGCCGCGAGCGCATCCTTGTCCGCCACCAGGCTGCGCAGTCCGGACAAAAGGACGTTTACGATCTCGTCGACCGCCATCTCGACTGTTGTCTTTGGGCTCGACTCCCGGCTGCGGCTCCAGTCAGTGCCGGCACCGAAGATGGTCCAGCTGATGACCGTGGCGACAGACTGAGTGTTCGCTTTTGCTGCGGGCAGATTGTCTAGCCACCGCAGCACGAAGGCGTAGAGTTCCTGCTGGACGGCGGTCTCAAAGAGTGGGTCGAATTGCTTGTGGCCTCCCTCGCACGAGTCCTGCACCTCGGAGAGGAACGCGAAGACGGTGCGGCAGAGCAGCCGTAGTCCATCCTCCAAGGGAACGCCTTCGAGCGGTGCACTGTTCGTAAAGGCGGCATGTACGCCAGTGCGGACAATGCTGTCCATCAGGTCGTACTTGTCTTCGAAGTGTGCGTAGAATGTCACCCGGTTCACTGCTGCGCGTCTCGCGATGTCCTGCACCGTGATCGACTGCAGGCTCTTTTTGCGCATGAGCTCCATCATCGCGTCCTGCAGCAACTGACGCGTGCGCCTGACGCGCGGGTCGTCGGGATTCACGGAGTGGGCCTGCATCTCGCTTCCCTCCAAACCTCGCCCTTTGGAGACGACACTTGGGCTGACCTGTCGCCTACGCGACACAAGCGATAATCTGTGGGTTGAGCGTGGCATAGACAACAGTAGTATGTAAAGCGACGGATGTCGTCTATTCTATGGGGGTGCAAACAACTGTGAATATCATACTTTGGGTTGTCCAGGTCGTGCTGGCTCTAATGTTCCTGATGGCCGGGGTGATGAAGGCGACTCGGCCCATCAACGAACTGGCGAAGAGGATGCGCTGGGTCGAGGGCGTCTCGCCTGGGCTGGTGCGGTTCGTCGGCGTCAGCGAGATCCTCGGGGCCATTGGACTGGTGCTTCCGGGACTTGCACACTTTGCGCCGTGGCTCACCGTGGCTGCAGGGATCGGCCTGGCTGTCGTCATGGTCCTCGCCGCCCAGCTCCACATGCGCCTTGGCGAGCGGTCCGCGATCAGGGTAAACGGCATCCTGTTTCTCTTGGCCCTCGTCGTCGTTGTCGGCCGTGCGATGCTGCCGGTCTAGGGTTCCAATCGTACGACGATGCGTGGGTAGCCGTTTGATCTGCGCAGCTTCACTGCAAGCCCTACGGTAGAAGCGCTGTCTGCGCGATCACGTCTTCGTCGCCTGCGGTAGAGGCTGTGCGACGGTGGTAGACTTAGGTAGAGTGACGGTAGGAGCAAGCCCGACATACCTACAGGGGTAGAAGGCGCTTTCCGGGGGTGGCACCGACGATTTCGCTTCTCCTTGGCGCCATTCGTGACACGCTGCTTACCGTTGCCGCACCGGTCGTGATCCTACTCTTTCTGATCGCCTACGCCGAAGAGTCGGGCCTCCTCGATTTTGAGCGCATTTTCCGGCGCACCGGCAAAGCACAGCCGGCGCTGGGCGCAGTAGTATCCGCGGTTCCTGGCTGCGCGGGCAGCGTTACGCTGACGCGGCTCTACAGCACGGGTGCTGTCGGCATCGGCACGCTGTACGCCGCGCACTTTGCCACCTTGGGCGATGCCGCCTTCATTCTCTGGAGCGCGCGTCCCCTCACGACCCTCGCTCTTACCGGAATCTCCGTCTTGGTCGGCATCGTGATCGGCTCCATAATTCAACTGACGCCGGCTCGCCGCTACTTCGCCGCACATGACCTCGCAGCATCGTGCGATTTGCCGATGCGCCTGCCCGACTGGGCAGTCTACGGCTGGTTCATCGTGCTGCTGGTCGCGCTCTCAGCCGCCCTGCTGCTTCCATCGCCTGCACCCGCCGCAGGCATTTTCGGCGCCTTGCTCGCGATCATCAGCGTCGTGCTCTTACGCCTGCCGCGCAAAGATGGACTCCACGCGGCTGCTCCTGCCCGGGCTCTGCAGCGCACTGCGCGCGACGCAGCGGAGATCATGGCCTGGGTTGTGCTTGCGGATGTCGCATTCACGCTCGCAAACGGCCTGCTTGGCGGGATTCTCGTCCAAGCGTTGCACGGTAACGTGCTGCTTGACGTCGTGATTGCTGCGGGGATCGGCCTCATCCCAGGCTGCGGTCCGCAGATCGTCGTCGCCAGCCTTTACGTGGCTGGTGATTTGCCGTTTGCAGCGCTTGTCGCGAATACGATCAGTCAACACGGAGACGCCATCTTCCCGCTCCTCGGCGTGCAGCGCCGCGTGGCCGCCTACCTGACGATCGCAGGAGGCGCCGTCGGCCTTGTGGCAGGCGTCGCCGCCGCGCTGATCGTGCATTGACGCTTGCGGCAGGCATCCTCAGCCGCTATAATTGGTGCACTGTGCGGGAGTAGTTTAGCGGTAGAACATCGGCTTCCCAAGCCGAGGGTCGCGGGTTCGAATCCCGTCTCCCGCTCCAGATTTGCTGGTGTAGCTCAGTTGGTAGAGCAGCGCACTCGTAATGCGCAGGTCGGCGGTTCGAGTCCGCCCACCAGCTCCAGAAAGTTCAGTGGCGAAGCGGGTTTCAACGCTCACCCCCCCGACGGTATCGGGGGGGTGAGCGTTTTTTGGGGCCATTTGGGGGCCCCAGTGTCAGGCGGATGCACGATCCCGCACCGGACACACCAGACTCACTGGTCATATCTCTATTCTTTGTTGCCACCACTGCGGTAATGAAAGGCGATATGCCGGCGCAGCTCCCAAGGGTTGCCCACACGCGGGTCAAGGCGAAACCACTGGTCCCATCGGCTGGGATCCTCCCAAATGTCAAGGGCGACTAGGACACTACCGGAACCTTGGGTTCGACTCGTCCCTAGCGCCCACTCAGTCACCCAGGCTTGGAACAATTGCTCGGTTCCGCTCTGAGACACCGCATCGAGGAACAACGTTGCCTCCGCCTCAGAGTCCGCAGTCCATCGATCGTAAGCGCGACGCACCAAACGGAGATGCGCTGCGAACCGGCGTCGTTCTTGGCCGGCTGGCAGTCCAGCCATTATTCCGATTATCTGCTCGAGGATCGGACGGACCTTAGGTTCGTATTTCTCGTCCTCGATCTCTTCGGGGACGTCGTAATCCTGCTCTCTCGGGTCTAGTTCGTCGATGAGACTTCTTACGGAACCTGTCAAGCCCTACCGTACAGACGTGTCAACTTATTGAGTGAAGTTAGCTGGGACATCGTCGGGTTGGTTGATCCAGGTCTGCGCTGGACGGAGGGAGGCAGGGGCAGGCCGTTGACGAAGCGTTCGGGATGGCTTTGGTAGGCGACGGCGAGCACCCTTGCGCGAAGTTCGAGAGCCTCGTCCGCTCGGCCGCTGTGCAAGGTGGCTGGGGTGAGCAGGCCGATGCCGCTGTGGCGGTGGTCGTTGTTGTACCAGGCGAAGAAGTCTTGGCCGAAGGCCCGAGCCTGTGCTCGGTATCTGCTGCTCGTACGGTTGGGGCCTGTACCACAGCACTGCTGCCGGCATGCAATGGCGGGTTCTGCTTGTTTTGGGAAGCGTGGTCGTCACCTTAGAGTGGATCTCGATAACCTCGCTCCGACGCCGCTGCCTGGTCACTGACCAGCTGGAGGCTCAGCTACGGTACCAGAGAGTCCGAATGTGGATCAAGATCGTCGTGTTTGGATCACTGTTCCTAGTAGCTTTGATGGTCGCGCCGGTTCGATAATTCGGAGGGAGCTCCAACCTTTTCCTGAGGCCGCCTCCGGGCGGTCTCTGTGTTTTCAGGAGGTGACTGCTATGCGCTGCGCGGTCTATGCGCGAGTGTCCACCACTGACCGCGAACAGAACCCTGAGACGCAGCTCCTGCCCTTGCGCGAGTTCGCGGCGGTGCAGGGGTTCGAGGTGGCGGGCGAGTTCATCGACCAGGCATCCGCCACCGATCTTCGGCGACGCACGGCCTGGCGAGAGCTTCTCGACCAGGCCGCCAGACGCAAGGTGGACCTCGTGCTTGTCTGGCGCATGAACCGGGCGTTCAGATCGGTTCTGGACGCCGCGAACACGCTGGAGCGCCTGCGTGGATGGGGAGTCGGACCCCGCTCCAACCAGGAGCCTTGACTGGACACGACCAGCCCATTCGGCGAGGCCCTCTACTATATCACGGTGGCTTACGCGCAGCTCGAGCGGGAGATCGTCCGCGAACGGGTGCAGGCAGGTATGGAGCGTGCTCGGCGGGAAGGCCGATCCATTGGTCGCCCCAAGGCCGAAGATCGTAGTGAGCGTGTACGGTCAGCGTGGCCGCACGTTAGGCGGCAGCTCCTCGAGGGAGCGCTGACGCAGCGGGAAGCGGTGCGGCTGCTCCGCATCGGGCGGACCACCGTAAAGCGCCTGTTACGAAGAGACGGCGTCTGATTGGAGGGCCTGTACGGCCCACCGATACGGAAACTGTCCAGCCACACCGGCATACCGGGCTGCGGGTTCCGCTCTTCTCGTGCTTGGCTCAGTCCTTCGGGCCGGTGGCCCGAAAAGATTTCGTTTCGGACGCACCTACCCAGCGCTCGACACCCATGCCGACATGCGTCGATCGCCTTCCGTCATCTACCACTCAAAATTCCCCGAGGTTGACGAACTGTCTTGTGGTATGCTAACGCCAGACAAACAGGGAGGATACTAGCGTGAAGCAGACAAAACTCTCTGATAAGGACCTCATCCTCCTGCTTCTTTATGCCAAGGGATTCCGTGGAGTTCTCTGCGAACCAATAGAGGGCCGCACACGTATAACTAAAATGGTATTCCTCTTCGAGAAGGAAGTGTGGGAGAGTTTCCGCTTTGGAAAACTAATCCCAGAGAATGTCCTGCCTGAATTCACTGCCTACCACTTCGGTCCATTCGCACCCAAGGTATACACAGACATAGAGTTTCTGCAAAACCTAGGCTTCATTACTGTAGAGAGTTCAGGTGCCCAAGAGGCAAGTGCTGAGGAAGCACTGGAACTTCAGTGGTGGCGTGATGAAGAGGGTCCGGATGACAACCAGTTTTCAACCTCTGCGTACACACCCGAAGTATTCTCCTTGAGCGAACGTGGAACAAACTTCGTTGAAACTACGCTATGGCCACACCTGAACGACGGGCAGAGGGACGGATTACACAGACTAAAGAAGATGTGTACAGGTGTAAGCCTACGCAGACTCCTGCAATACGTGTATAGTAAGTACCCCAAAATGGCGGAAGAGTCGCAAATTCGCGATGAGATCTTGTCACAGAGAGCGTATGACTACTGAGCAGGATCTGATCGAGTCTGCTGTTGCCCGCCTCAGTGACGTTGAGGTTTTTTTAGGTGTGCCCGCTATGTCGCGATGCATAGACGTAGTGTTGCGATCTGGGGACGCGATAATTTCAATAGAGTTCAAGTTACATGATTGGCAGCGGGCATTATCACAGGCACGTGATCATCTGCTCGTGGCCGACAAAGCCTATGTGTGCCTTCCACCTCGAGCAGTGACCCCGAAGATGAGGGAGGCATTTAAGATGGCAAAGGTTGGCCTATTCCTGTACTCTGACCATGGGGACTGGCCATTCGAGGAGATTGTTGAAGCGCCCCAATCTGACGAAATCTGGGGTGTTGCTCGCGACTGGCTTAGGTCTTATCTGGACGGAGTTCGCCGGTGACCGGTGAGACAGGAGGTGCGCTTGATGCACCTGGTTAGATTCGGTACCCACGCAGAGCAAAAGTACCTTACTGGAGACTTCTTAGGGACATATGACGTGTTGGTCGTCAACGCTAATATGTTAGCGCACACAGCGTCGGCAATGGCATCATTTCTCGCGGAGCCAGCGCAGAACAAAGCCTGCATAATCGATCCCCAAACACATGCCTTTCAACATGACATCTCCTTATTAATGACACAGGGTAAGGACGGCAAGCCCAAGCTCCGTGCATCGATGACAAAACTCCTTAACATTTACGGAGAGCCGATCAGGAACAAGGTGCTCGCCGAACGAGTAGTGACTCCGGATGACTTTGCGGACACCGAGGTCACGCGGGAGTTCGCTCGTCGAGTAGGGGAGTTTCAAGAGAAGACGTTGTTCGATCGGGCAGAAGAGCAAGGTCTTACAAAATATTACGAGTTCATGGGCATCCGACCCCTGACGCCCCTTGCGATAGTAGCGCCGTATTATTACATGGACTCAGAAACTTTCGCTGACTGGCTGCCAGTCAATGTTGAACTAGCCAAGGCATGCGCGGAGGCGTTTCCAAAGAGTCAAGTCTATGCTGAATTGGTCATAGAGAAGGAGCTTCTGTATAATCGGCAGGCGATAGACCGAATTGTGACAGAATACGGTAACCTACCCGTGTCAACTATACTTCTATGGATAAGTGAGTTCTCTGAACATAACGCTCCTGAGGATCTACTATACTTTTACGGCGCTTTAATAAGGGATCTTGGGAAGATGCGGCCCATCACCATGCTCTATGGGTCGTACTTTAGCGTAGCAATTATGAGATTCATGCAGTTGAATCTGACTGGAGTGTGCCACGGCCCAGAGTATGGTGAAGATAGGTCTGTGATTCCTGCGGTGGGCGGACTTCCGGTATCCAGGTTCTACTATCCTGACGTGCACAAGCGAGTTCGGTATCCAGATGCTTATCGACTAGTGAAGCCTTTTCTTGAATCTAAAGACGCGTATCAACAAAACGTGTGCAAATGCGAGATGTGCAGGGAGGTTATGCGCGAAAATACGGACCCTGACGTAGCGTTCGGAGCGTATGGAAAATCGCACCCAGTGACATTCCAGCGGAAGTACCAAGTCGTCACGTTGGACTACCCCGACCCTGACACCCACGATAAGTGCGTACGACATTACATGTGGAGCAAGTTTCGAGAATACGCTGAGACTGGTGAAGGCCAATCCTTGGAAGGAGTAATAGCGCAGCTGAGCAGAACGTATGAGTTTTATCTCGATAAGGCTGGCTTCGCCGAGGTCCGGCACTGCAAGACGTGGACGGACGTTCTAAGAAGCCTATCGCAAGGACAATGAGCGAGAAATTGGTGCTGGTTGTGGGTGCTGGCTTCTCGGCAAGCGCGGGAGTGCCACTGCAGTCCGCGATATTGAAGGACATGCTTTCCTTCAGTTTGCCACAACAGGATCGCAATCGCAGCCAGTTCCTAAAGGCGCAGACAGAGGTTATCAAGTTCATTAATGCAGTATTCCTGCAACGAGGCGAAGACCGAGGCCAACTGTTAGAAGACGATGAACTGGCGGTTGATAGCCTCACCCTCGAAGACGTCTACACTGTTGTAGATAACGCTGTTATGAACATGGAATGGCTCCCATATTACGATTGGAAAAGAACTGCGGCTGTGCGAACTTATCTAGACGCCTGCCTCTTTACATATGTGAACCATCGGCAGACCGCGGCTCCACTAGAGCCTTATCGCGCTCTGGCAGACCGACTGTTGCAGAGCCACGATGAGAACTGGTCAACTATTTCATTGAACTGGGATACGGTTTGGGACCGAGCAGTGAGGCAAGCGCTAGACAGTCGGAAAGTCGTTCCGGACTACGGAGCTGGGGTCGAGTGGTTCAGAGAGGGCAGTTATGCTGAGATTGAAGAGTCGTTGCCCCGATCTAATGTAAAATTATTGAAGCTCCATGGGTCCTTTAATTGGCTGACATGCCCACGCTGTCACAGTATCTTCGTAAGCGAGGACGCAGTAGCTGAATTTGGATGCTACAACCCGTTCGAGTGTCCGAGATGTTTTCCTGACATGGGGGCAACGCACCGTCCGCTGCTGGAACCGCTGTTCTTGACACCGACGTTTATCAGACTCGAGTTTGAACGGGATACCCTAAAAGCTACCAAGAGACCTCGGCCGGACGCCCTCGGACGAGGTTTTTCTCGCCCGCACGCTGTTTTGAGGTGCGAAAACGGGTCAAGGTGTAGTGTCAATACTGTGGATATGTGGATAACTTGTGCTGCCGTGTAGTGTGCTTGCCAAAACGATTCGTAGTTGGTAGAGTAAGAGTGCAATGTTTGTACGAACTAAACGGGTCCACCAGAACGGCAAGGTTTACGAATACCTCCTGCTCGTCGAGACCACCCGCGAACGCGGCAAGGTGGTCCAGCGCACCGTCCTCAGCCTCGGCCGTGCCGATCAGCTCGACCGTAGTCGCATCGACGCCATGGTGCAGGGGCTCTCCGGACTGACGCAGAGTGCGCTTGTGCTGGATCCGCACAGCGAGGCGGAGGGACTGCAGGACTGCCGCGTGCTTGGGGCGTTGCCCGTCCTCCGCCGCCTCTGGCGGGATCTCGGCATCGAGGGTGTGCTGCGGGCGGCGAGCCGGAAGACGCAGATGCCGCTCTCAGAGGCGGCGTTCGCCCTCGTCGCGGCCAGGCTGATGGCGCCGCAGTCCAAGCGTGCCACCTGCCGCAGCTGGCTTCGGTCTGTCTACGCGCCGGAGTTCGAAGGGCTCGCGCTGCACCACTTCTATCAGGCGCTGGATCTCCTGGAGGAGCAGAAAGACGTGATCGAGCAGGCGCTCTGGAACCGGACGCAGCAGCTCTTCGCGCCGGTCCTGGACCTGGTGCTGATGGATACGACGAACACCTACTTCCACGGGCAGACCCGTGGCGCTCTCGCGCAGTACGGCAAGAGCAAGGAGAAGCGCTACGACCGCAGGCTCATCTCGGTGGGTCTGCTCGTCACCCGCGATGGTGTGCCGATGGGCCACGAAGTGTTCCCAGGGAACCTCCACGACGCGAAGGCGTTCGTGGCGCTGCTCTCCCGGCTGCGTTCGCGCTTTCGCATCGGGCGC
>JAJYSJ010000062.1 GCA_021793645.1 Bacillota bacterium | reverse complement strand
GGCGCACCTGGACGGCCTTGCCTTGGTACACCCAAAAGCGCATGCCTTCGTTCCCAGATGCCCTGGCCGCTCTCCGCAAAGCCCTCTGGCGCCAGAGGATTTTCGCAGGGTCGACTCCGCAGCCCGTCCCCGCGAAATTCCATGACCTCCTCCTCGAAGTCCTTGCCACCGCCGCGTAGCCCTCTTGCCCTGTCACCCGATTGTGCAAAAGTCCACTTACGGCATCTGCTTCAATTCTCTCGAGAGCCCGGCCAGGTCCGCTACGGCAGCGACCACACGCAACTCCGGACGGACCTACGATCTTTACAGAGGTGAATTTAATGAATCGACTACTCCTCTGGCTCCAGCAGACTTCCGTCCTCCTCCAGGCACTTGGCGTCGCACTTCTCGCCGCTGGCATCGCACTCTCCCGATTTCTCGAACCACCGCAGTTTCATTGGCTTCAACAAGACGCCCTCCTCCTCCAAGCCTTCGGCATCGCGCTCTTCGCCGCCGGCGCCGCCCTCAACCGCTTCCTCGGGCCGCCGGGCAGAGGCAGCTAGCGAGGAGGGCCCCCGGCCGAGCCGGGATCCCTCCGAGGCATTGCCTCTACTGGGGCAGTGCCCCAGACCCCTCTACTTTTTAAAAATTGCACGCCAGATAGATACCTACGTTATCGAACGAGCCTATGCTTTCTATTGGAGGCATCTCGATTGTCGAGATGTTCTCGAGGAGAAAAGTTGCAGTTGGAGAGATGACGCCCTTATGCTGATAGACAAGCATCCCCACCATTTGGCGGGGATGCCCAGGGCTGGCCAAGCGGCGATTCTCCGACCTGGAAAGGGGGGAGACATCACCGTGGACCACATACTTGCGCTGATCACGCACCTAGAGCAGCTACTCGTCTCGTCGATCGTGCTCTTGGAAGCGATCAAGCGTCATGGTGGAACCCAACGGAAGAGGAAACACCGTTAGGTCACCCGAGTTGTGCGGGGGGTGGTTGCAGCCATCCCCTGTGCCTCTTAATATGCACCGAAATCGTGTCGAAAAATCAAGAGAAATCGGTTTGATAAAGAAAATAAATTAATTCCGGTTTCAGGTTGGCCACGAAATCCAGCCCGTTTCCCTAGGCCGTTTCTACCTTGCGGAACGCCTCAACCGAATCTAGAAACCCATCTCTAGAGTCTGCCCACAATCATCCGAAATCCAGGGAAATTAATTTCCCTGGATTTATTTCGACCACGGCCATCGCCGTCGCTTGACCTGATCACGCTGTTCGATCGCCTCTCGCAACTGAGATACCTCACTAGCCAGACGCTCGATTGCCGCAGCGGTTTCCTGATCACGTGTCGCAAGGGCTTCGACGATCGCACTGGCCAAGGTGTGAACGTCGACGGACTCTGACCGTGTCACAACAGCGAGAGCTGTTTGCATCTGCCCGATAGCCTCTTCACTGAGATCATGCTGGACACCGTAAGGGCCAGGAACCATCCGCGACTTCAGACGGCCCGCATGGATCCAGCGCCGAATTGTGCGAGGGCTCACCCCAAGCCGCTCCGCAGCTTCCACTATGGTCACACGTCCACCCCTGTCTATGGTCCCTCCATTGTCCAGCCTAGACGGCCTGACCACCATAGACATTCGGTTCTAGGGGTCTGTCTATGGTCCTGCTTCTTCGATCCAAGCGAGCGCCTTTATGTTTCGCGGCGAAACACTCAGAAGATCTACGGCAGTGGCTCGATCTCGGAAAGTTACGCCAGTGACAACGGACCTTCACGACCTGTGCCAGACTTTTCTCGGATTCGAAAACGACTCGTCCTACGTTATCTGTAGGACGAGTTAGAAGGGAGATGGTCCAGATGCCGAAGCGCTTCTGGGCGCTGGTCTTGGGCATTGGCCTGATCGGTGCCGGCTCTGCGATCGTGCGTTACTTCAGTTAACCTTCCGACTAGTCTTAGCGAGTAAAGGTGGCAGCTTTTACTCGCCAAGACTATCGCAGGTAGTGGCTGAGCGCCACGTCGATTCGCTCATGCCCAAGCGCCTGACTGACCTTGAGCGCCGCCGCAGAATCATAGGATCCAGCCCGCAGCCGCCCCTCCTTTGGAGGCAGCGGCCGTCCGCTGAGATGCTTGTACAACTCCTGGGCGTAGGCCCGGCGCTCCGCATGAAAATCCGCGTGGCTAGGGAGGCGATCAAAGATTCGTTCGTCCGGGCTTCGTCCTTCGACCAGGCGCAGGACGTCCTTCTCTCGCCCGGGCAGCACCGGCACGTCGCGAGGCTTTCCTCCTTTCCCGATGGCATGGACAGTGACCCCGCCCTTCGTCTGGTGAACGTCGCCCACACGGATTCCACGGAGCTCTGAGCGCCGGAGTCCTACCGCCTGTTCAAAGCGCATCAGCTCCGGCCAGTTTTCCTTTTGGAACTCTCCGACCCCAGATCTAACCGCACCGCCCCGCGAGTGCGTAATTCCCTCGCGGGCTCGAGACGGCAGCGCGACATCCTGCGCCAGGTTGCGATTTCCGAAGAACAGCCGGAGCGCGCTGCGCTGCGTTGCCAGCGTGTATGGGCTATAGCCGGCATCTTTGTGCTGCTGCAGCCAGGTTCTCGCTAGCTCCGGTGCTCTCTGATCGAGCACTTCCAGCCTGGTCACGCCATGCTCCTCCCGCGCCCAATTCACAAATTTCAAGGTTTGCTGCTGATAGGTCGCTCGTGTTCCGTGACTATGCATTTTCCCTGTACTCACCGACCATTGCCGAGGATTCTCCGCGCGTATTTCTGCCTTTGCCGCATGTCTGCTCTGTCCAATTGCCATCTTCGAGTCCAGCCGTTCTATAGCGGCGCGTATGACGCTTTGGTGTCGAGACATTGATGACCCCCCCTTCCTGATGCATTTCGGAACCACGTTGAGATTATTTGCGAGCCTGTTCGCGGGCACGGCTCTCTCCCATCGTGCGGAACCCGAATTTGCGGTCCTGTTTATTCGTCGCTTATCGCTCCGAATAATCGGACCGGCTCCCCGCGCGCCCTCGCGCACGGCTGCCAGCCTTCCGGCCGGCACCCGAGCGGCTCACGCGCTGTTGCGCGCGGTCGCCCGTAGTCGCTCCGCGCTGCTGCGCTCGGATCTCTCCCGCCAGCGCTCACGCCGACGAGCTGCGCCCGACATGTGCCGAGCATGGATCTGCGGTCTGCACGAGCCGGAGACTTCACCTCCTAAGCAAGCACAAAACCCGCCTCATGCCTTGCATGGGCGGAGTTCTTCGTGCCACGAGGGCACCGTTGGGTCTTGTCAGTCTATCCCCACAGGGACATTCCGGCAGGCGAGGGACTCATCCCTCATTTCCTGCGCTGGCTCGCTTTTATCGACTCATCGACTGTAGCGAGCGGTCACACGACCAAAGATCGTAGACCAAAGGGACCGACGCATCGGACCCAGCTCTCTTCACCCTTGCGAGTGACACCCCAAGTGGGGCCTGTAAATAGATAAAAACCTAATTACAGAGAGAGAAGCGTGTGCTTGATATAGCACCAGCATGTCTCCTGATATTCCCTACGTCAAGATCTCCCGATCCGCATTCCCAACTGCTTACGCCGTATCCGCAAGAGCAATCGGCGGTCCCAAAGCCCGATCCGAGATAGTTGGACGAGTCTCCGATGTCGACTTGTCCCCCTGTATCAAGAAAACGAGGAGGGTTTCTCCCGATCTACGTGAGGTGTCGCGCTGCCACTCCCACCGTACGGTTGCGATTACCGGATCCTCCATTGGCTCGTCCGCCAGCGTCTCCACCGGCTCAGGCGGATTGTAGAAGACGCCGTAGCTACGCATCGTTCTCCGGCCGTGACTCCAGTCTGCATACTCCTCAAAAGCGTCATCCGGCCACTCCAAGAGCCCATCGCGCACAAGCAGCCATTCGCGAGGGATCTCCCCGTCCGCGAACTCCGATGGCAAGTGCTCCGTTCCGTCCGGCAGCCGCAGCCGCGTTCCCTGCGGCACATCGCTCAGCCGTTCCCCCTGCCTAGGAGGTCGGCCGCTTTTACTCAGCTTCGCCGGGTACTTCAAGAGCTCCCGGATACTCCGTTCGAGATCCTCCGCGTTCGACATGTCGATCGTCCTGAAGTTCACGATACTGGCACCCGTCAACTCTTCCCACGCCGTCTGGATCGCGCCGTAGTCGTAATTCTCATCCCACGACACCGCCACTAAGCCGTGTCCATGCAGATGCCAGCCGTACTCCCGGCTCCAAGTCGTCTCCACGGCCATGACGCTGCCCGCCACAGCGTCCCACACATCACGGCGGCGCAGCTTCGTCCAGGCGTTCCAGAAGATCCGATCAGCGTCCTCCAACCCACCGTCCGGCAGGCTCAGCGTCGTCAGCGTCACAAACTGCAGCCTGTAACTCTTCGCCGCCTCCATCACGACCGGCAGATACCGCTTCACACGGCGCTGAGCATCGTTCGCTGCGCAATAGGGACAGAATCTCCCGTGACTACACCGGACGGTCGGATGCGCATGCAGGTGGCCCGATCCGTGCACCTCGACCACGCCTGTCCGGTGGCATGCCTCGATCTCCATTCCCCAGTCCGCGTTCACTAGGCTGAATACCCTCTGGGACATCTCTCGAGCAATGCGTCGCGCCTTCAACCGCACCGGCCGGCGCAGGCGTTCATTCACCTGCGCGAGGGCCTCGGTCTCCTCCTTGGTCGCCTTGGTCGCCGTCGCGGACTCATCTTCCAACAAAAATCCCGCCTCCACATGGATGGCGGGCAGGTATGGCGCAACAAAGTGTAGTACACTACCTCTGCGGCGCGGCCTGCCATCATCAGGCTGCGCTCAGATTCTCCGGAGCTCGGCCTGTACCAGCAGGTCGGGCTCTTTCATTGTCTGAGCAGGACAGGTCTTCGCGCTTTGGCTTGGCTTTCCTCCTTTGCGGCAGCGCCGGCAGCGCTGGTTGAGCTGTGCTATACTACGGGCGCCTCGCCTGCTACAGCAAGAGCGTCCGCATACCTTGGCCTCCAACCAGGTTCTCTAGCTCAGAGCCTTAGCCGCGGTGGCCGCCGCGGCTCCTTCATTTATCGGGATAGGGGTAGTCCCTCTAGAGGGACTACCCCTATCCACTAGACTTCAGCGCGCTCTGCCACGCCAGGCGCGCTTTTTTCATGCTCAAAAGGGAACTTTTCTGCACGGGCTTACGGTCGAGTTTCGCACTTTTCGGGGTGATCGCGACTAACAGACGCAGGGCCCTATAGCCCAATAATAGGTGTATCTACCATATGCTAGTAGCAAGGAATTCGCCTTGCCATTGTAAAAACCTCCTCATCGGCCTGTGTGTCCATTGGCACGGCAACCAGGCTGAGGAGAAGGTCATGGTTGAGTGTAAGGAAACGCGGTGCATTGCGCAACTGGCTACCGCGGATTGTGGTGAAAGTGGAAGGAGGGGAGGCTTGGCAGGGACTCCTTGAAGGAATGGCACCAACCTTCACGGGGCCGTCGTTCACCCTCTTCTGCCAGCTCATAACGGCGTGGGTGCTGCTGCCCGGCCGACACACGATCACGCGCATGTGGCAGGTCATGGAGCCGGAGTCGAGGCGGGCGCACGACGCCTATCACCGCTTCGTGCGCAGCGGTCGCTGGGACCTGCACCGGTTCTGGCAGCTGCTTGCGCAACTGCTAGTGGCTGCACTCCATCCGGAAGGCGCCATTCCGCTGACGGTGGACGACACGGTGGCGAAGAAGACAGGTCGAAAGATCTCCGGTGCTGGCACCTTCCGCGACGCCGTGCGCTCCACGCGCAACAAGGTCGTCTACGCCTGGGGCCTGAACATCGTCCTGATCACTCTGCCGGTGCACGCCCCATGGGGTGGCGAGCCCCTTGGGCTGCCGATCAATGCGCGCATCTATCGAAAGAAAGCGGGCAAGACCCACCTCGACTTGGTCGCCGAGATGATCGAGGAATTGGCCGGATGGTTCCCCGAGCGCCAGTTCGAGCTCTGCGGCGACGGCGCCTACGCCCCGTTGGCCGGACGAAACCTGCCGCGTACCCACGTTACTTCACGCCTGCGCCGCGACGCCGCGCTCTATGAACTGCCTGCGCCCCGGCGAGCAGGCCAGCGCGGTCGGCCTCGCAAGAAGGGCCAGCGCCTGCCCTCGCTTGCGCAGATCGCAAACTCCCTCACGCCCGCCGATTGGACCGAGGCGACCGTCGAACTGCGCGGCGCCCTGCGCCAGGTGCTGCTCTACACCCGCAGGGTGCTCTGGTACGACGTCCTGCCCGACCGCCAGGTCCTTCTCGTCATCGTTCGCGACCCAAGCGGCATTCAGCATGACGACTTTTTCTTCACCACCAACCTCGACGACTCCGCCGTCCAGGTCGTCAGCCGTTACGCCGACCGCTGGAGCATCGAGGACACGTACCGCAGCTCGAAGCAGTTCCTCGGCCTCGAAGATCCCCAGACCCGCAAGGGTGACGGACCGGAGCGTGCCTTGGTGCTCGCGTTCTTTACTTATGCCGCCGCCTGGCTCTGGTACATCCGCGTACACGGGACTGGGCGCACCTGGACGGCCTTGCCTTGGTACACCCAAAAGCGCATGCCTTCGTTCCCAGATGCCCTGGCCGCTCTCCGCAAAGCCCTCTGGCGCCAGAGGATTTTCGCAGGGTCGACTCCGCAGCCCGAGATCG
>JAJYSJ010000028.1 GCA_021793645.1 Bacillota bacterium | reverse complement strand
TCCATCCAGAAGGCACTGTGGGGAGGCAGCCTGTGGTCCAAGAGCTACTTCGCTGCATCGGCCGGGGGCGCACCGCTTTCCATCATCCGGCAGTACATCGAACACCAGGAGACCCCGCATTGAACGCTTCCCGCCCGCGCCTTATATCCTCGCCCTCAACGACGACGTTTTACGGCACCGCTCATAATTCGGCCTGTCTGCGCCCTCATGGCGGGGTGCTAAGGCCCGTTTCGGGGTTTGCATTACTGATAGGGCTGGCGAGGAGGGCGCGGGAATGGCGCTGATCGACGACTTCCTTGCGGCCCACCGGTCGCGCGGGGCGAGCCTGAGCACGCTGGCGGTGCGCGGCGCCTCAGGCAACGTACGCTCCCCTTCCGGCAAGTGGTCGGCCCGGTACGGGCGGTCTTGTCAGTCGGGGAGCAGGGCGACCTTGCCGAAGTGGTGGCGCGCCTCGAGGTGCGTCTGCGCGGAGGCGGCCTCGCGCAGCGGGAAGACACGGTCGACGACCGGCTTCAGCCTGCCGTCCGCGAAGAGCGGCATGAGCTGCACGAGTTCGGAGCGCGAGCCCATGTACGAGCCCAGCACCTGCAAGTGCCGGCTGAAGATGTAGCGGATGTCGGTCTCGCCAAAGGGTCCGGTGGTGGCGCCGCAGGTGACGAGGCGGCCGGCCGGCATGAGGTTGCGCAGGCTGTCGGCCCAGGTCGCCTGGCCGATGTGCTCCACGACCACCTCGACACCCTGCTTCTCCGTGAGGCGACGCACCTCGCGGTGGGTCTCCTACTGGGCGTGGCCGATCGTCTCGTCCACGCCTAGTAGGCGCGCCTTCTCACTCTTCTCGGGGCCGGAGGCCGTTGCGATCACGCGCGCGCCGAAGAGCCTCGCGATCTGGATCGCCGCGACGCCGACGCCGTAGCCCGCCCCCAGGACGAGCACCGTCTCGCCCGGCTGGACCTTCGCGAGCGTCACGAGCATGTGCCATGCGGTCAGGGAAACGGGGCCGATCGAGCCTGCGCCCGCAAAGTCCAGGTTCTCGGGCATCGCGACGACATTCTGGGCCGGGAGCGCCACGTACTCGGCATAGGTGCCCGGTAGTTCGTAGCCGAGGATGCGGTAGCTGCGGCAGAGCGTCTCGCGGCCGGCGAGACAGTGCCTGCAGTGACCGCAGCCGTAGCCGGGGTTCGCGATCACGCGCACCCGCGCGCAGGTGCTCGACGCCCTCGCCGAGCGCAGCGACCTCACCCGTCGCATCGTTGCCGAGGATGTGCGGCAGGGCGGGCCGGCTATCGTCCGGGAAGGCCCGCCCGGTTTCAGATGTCGAGGTGGTTGAGCGACGCTGCGCGCACGCGCACGCAGAACTTCGCCTGTGCGCGGCACGGGATCCGGGGCATCCTCGTAGTGCAGGACCTCCGGGCCGCCGAGGCCGTGCATGCGTACCGCCTTCATGGTCGCGTCTCCCAAGGCCAGTGCTTTCGGGATCGCTTCCGTGCGGCGGGAACCTTCTGCTGCAAGACCGTCCGGTCGAGCGTCACCGCCTTGGCGGAAGCCCCCGCGCGGCGGGTCGGGCGCGGATCTCCCGTCGCTAAGCTGGGCGCCGACGTCGTCAAGTTGAACGTGTCGAAGTTCGACGCTGAGTAGGCGAATCTTTCGCTCGCGCCCTATCCCGGCCTGAATATGGACGAAGCCGGGATGCTGCGTCAGGTCATGCAGTCCGGCGGAGAGAAGGGCTCGGCCGACGAAGTGCCCAGAAAGCCGGTACCGTGCCTCGAGGCCGGCGCGGCAGGCCTCATCTTCGACCGCAACAGGTCACCATCTCGCAGCGCATCCGTGACCTCCTGCTGTGCGATCCACGCTAGAAAGCGCTTGACGCTCCGCTCTGGACTGGTATAGGTTATCGTTAGTGAGAACCATTATCAATTGGGGGCGGGGCGCTTGTTCTCCTCTCTGCACAGCGGGGCCGTGTTGCCGTTCGGCCTCAGCCTTGCCTTCGCGCTCCTGCTCGGGGTCGTGCACGGCATCACCCCCGACGAGCACACCTGGCCGATCACGTTCAGCTATGCGATCGGTACCTACTCCGTACGCGGCGGCCTGATCGTCGGCGGCATCTTCGCCCTCGCGTTCACACTGCAGCGCGCTGTCCTCTCGGAACTTGCGTACCTCGGCCTGAGCCGCGTGCTGTCCTCCCCCGCGATCAACAACCCGGTCTACATCGCCGTCGGCAGCGCGATGGCCATCGCCGGCTACATCGCGCTGCGCCGGGCGCGCGAGCACCACGCCGCAGGCGGCCCGCCGCGCCCCTTCGTCACGCCGCAGATGGCCGCGCTGCACGGCGTGATCGCGGGCTTCGGCGTCGGCGCCTACGCGCTCGTCCTCTACACGGTGCTCGCGCCGAGCATGCCGGGGCCTGCCTTCGGCTTCCTGCCCGGTCTGCTCTTCGGGATCGGCACCCTGATCATCCAGGCCCCCGCCGGTGCACTGTTCGGCTACTACATGCGCCGCCTGCACCTGCCGGACCGCTCGATCCAGTCGATCGCGGCGCGTTCGGCCGGTGAGACCCTCTATTTCGGTGGCTTCGCCTTCGCACTGGCCGGCCTCGCCGGCGTGCTCTGGCCGGCGGCCGTGAACTGGTCGCTGCCGACCCATATCGCCATCCCGAACCTCGACAGCATCAACATCGGACTCGTCCTCGTGATCTTCGTCGTTCTCGGCATCGGCCTCACGTCGGTCGCCCGCGGCGTCCGGCGCGAACGCGCACTTCTACAGCGGAGTTGACCGAAATGCCACAGCTCGATGCCTCGCAGCAGATCCTTCTCGATCGCGCACTGGAACGCATGGTCCGCTCGGGTCACGCCGCGACGCCGCAGCGCCGCCTCGTGGCCCAGGAGCTCCTCGCTTCCCCCTGCGCCCTCACCGCCCGCCAGCTGGCGGACCGCCTGGGCGCGCAAGGCGACCGCGTCGGCGTGATGACCGTCTACCGCACCCTGGCGCTGCTCGCCGAGATCGGAGCGGCCTACGTCCTGCACGACCATCTCAGCGAGAGCGCCGAGGCGCACTACGCCTTCTGCTCCGACCGCCACCACCACCACCTGATCTGCTCCGCCTGCTGGGGCGTCTGGGAAGTCGAAGGCTGCGGTCTCTCGGAGGCACAGGTTCGCGTCGGCGACGCCTGGGGCTTCCAGGTACAGAGCCACAGCCTCGACTATTACGGCCTGTGCGCGCGCTGCGCGACGGCGTAGGCAGCTTGCCGGATCGTCCCATTGTTTGTACCCTGTCCCGCATCCCCGCTCACGCAAAGGACAAGCCCAAGGAGCAGAACATGCCCAAGCATCCCACCGCCTCAGGCGCGATGCCATCGCTGCGGGGCTCCGCACTCTGGCTGAGCTTCGCGGCGGCGACGACAGGAACCCTGATGGTGAACATCGACGCGACGGCCGTGAACGTCGCGCTGCCGGTGATGCAGCGCGAGTTCGCCCTGCCGATTGCCGCCCTGCAGTGGGTCGTGACGTCCTACCTCCTCGTGATCACGGGGGTGCTGCCGCTGACGGGGCAGGTGGCGGACCTCGTCGGGCGAAAGCGTCTCTTCGTGCTCGGGATCGGCGCCTTCACGCTCGGGTCCGTGCTTGCGGCGCTCTCCTCCGGGTTCCTGCCGCTCGTCGGTGCGCGCATGCTGCAGGGCATCGGCGGCGCGATCATCCAGGCCAACGTGATGGCGATCGTCGTGCTGACGTTCCCGATCGAGGGCCGCGGCAAGGCGCTCGGCATGATCGGTTCCGTCGTGGCGGCGGGAACGCTCGCGGGCCCGCCGATCGGCGGACTCCTCACCGCCCTCTACGGCTGGCCGAGCATCTTCTGGGTGAACCTGCCGATCGGCGTCTGGGGCATCTGGGCATCCTGGCGCTACTTGCCCGCCTTTCCGCGCGACCACGGCCTCAGCCTGCGTCGCCTCGACTGGTTCGGCGCAGGGCTCTTCCTGGCCGCGACGACGCTCCTGCAGTTCGGCCTGTCGAACCTGCACCAGGTGGTGGGGCTCTGGCTGCTGCTGCTCACGGCCCTGGCGATGGCCGTCTTCATCCGGCACGAGCGCAGCGCGGCGCGCCCGGTCATGCCGCTACGGCTCTTTGCGATCGCACCGTTCTGGCGCAATATGGTCGCCGGGATGGCGTACTGGCTCCTGATGATGGCCCCCTCGCTGCTGATGCCGTTCTACCTGCGCCTCGTGCTGCGCGAGCCGATCGCCGTCGTCGGCCTCAGCCTCATCCCTCAGGCGCTCGGCATGATCGTCGTCTCGCCGTTCGGCGGACAGCTCGTCGATCGCCTCGGCGTCCTCCTGCCCGGACGCGTCGGCCTTGCGCTCTTTATGGTCTCGGACGCCGCCCTGGCGCTGCTTCCCGCCAACCCGCCGCTCTGGGCGGTGATGCTCATCCTGCTCGCGATCGGCACCGCGTCCGGGCTCTACAACGCGCCGAACAACACGGCCGTGCTGAACTCGGTGCCGGCCAAGGATACCGGCCTCGCCTCGAGTCTCCTCGCGGTCCAGCGCAACCTCGGCCGCTCGGTCGGCGTGGCCGTCGCCTCGATCGAGCTCTCGATCTTCTGGATCCTCGCGGGCATCGGCCCCGCCCCGTCCCACACCTCCGCCTCGTATCCGGCCGTCTTCCTGCTCGGCTTCCGCGGCGTCTTCTGGAGCGGACTGCTGTTCGGCGCGATCGGCATCCTGATGATGCAGGCGCCGCAGCGTCCGGAGGAGGAGCAGCGCGCCGAAGCCGCCGCCGCCCGCAGCTGATCTTCGCGACGAAGGGATGGTTTCGTGCCGCACGAGCACCACGCGGGACACCGCCATTTCGACCCCGCCGTCCTCCTCTCCATGGAGGAGGCCAGGCGCCGCGCGCTCGCCGCCGAAGAGGTCCTCGGGGACTTCCTGCAGCGCGACGACGCGGTCAGGGGGCAAGACCGCAGTCGCCAAGAGCTGGTATTCGGTCGCTTGCTGGCGTAGCCATAGCGATCCGCCCTCGAGCGAAACGAGGGGAACCCCTGGGGGGAAATACGGCGCAGCAGTCAATCGGGAGGGGCGGCGACCCGGGCGGCCAGGCCATGCCGAGTGGCTGAGGTGCCGGGACGGGGTTTCGCAGCCCGATGTTGTAGAACGTGATCGGTCCTACGACGCCGTCTGCGGCGATCCCCTGAGCGGTCTGGAAGGCGATCACGGCATTTCGGGTCGCCTGGTGGTAGTAACCGTGCACCGGGCCTTCGTAGAAGCGGATCTGTGTGAGGACGAACTGGATGAAGGCGACATCGAAGCCGTTGCGGCCGGTGAAGATCCCTCGGCCACCGGCGAAGGTGTACAGCCACGGTGCGTCGTAGAACCCGAAGCCCGCGACGGCGCAGCGTCGATGTGTTCCATCCGGGCGGACTACACATCTTGATGATGCGCGACCACGGGACCAAGGCGGACGAGATCTTGCACAGTGATCGAACGATAGCCCCGTTCATTCAACCCCTGTAGGATCAGCGCCAAAGCGCGCACCATATGACCCCGTGGGCCTCCGCCGTTGAAGCGGCAGGGCATGCGCGCAGCGCACGCCTACCCCCCGGAAACACGACCGAGTCCCAGGTTGACGACCAGTAGACCCAGCCACACGGCACCGAAGGCGAGCCGCTGAAGCGGCGGCACCGGGAGGTCCGGCGAAGCCATGTGGCGCTGCGTGAAGAACTGCCAGAGCAGCACGGCGACGATCAGGATGCCGATCGGTGAGTGGCCCAGCCAAGCCATGATCAGCAGCACAGGCACGCCGACCCACCAGATGCGGCGGTCGACTGCTGCCACCATGCGGCCACCGTCGAGCGGCCACACGGGGATCAGGTTGAAGGCCTGGAGGAAGAACCCAAAGTAGGCCAGCGTGCGCAGCACGTCCTGGCCAAGAAGGGCGCCGAGCACCCAGACTGCTGCACTCGCAAGCGTCCCCGCGAGCGGCCCGGCCGCCGCGATGACGAACTCCTGCTGCGGAGACTGCGGCTGCTGGCGCAGGAAGATCGCGGCACCCAGGAAGGGAATGAATACCGGCGCGCCGGCAGGCAGGCCGTACGCGCGGATCGCAACGAAATGTCCAAGCTCATGGAGCAGCAGCAGGACGGCGAATCCGACGCCGAACGTCCATCCGAAGCTCGCGCCGTAGACCCACGCGCTCAGGAGAAAGGTCAAGCCGGAACCGAGGAAAGGGATGTGCAGCGCCAAGAGCGCGATGGTCTTCAGCTTTGCCAGCGCCAGCAAGATGGCCGCACCGATGGCGGACAGGCGGCGGCGCCAGTTCGGCGGCTGTCCCGACGTCATTTCGCGCGCGGCGCGCCGAGAATGCGGAATCCGCGCGACCGGGCGATCGGAGCCAAACCCGCGTCCGGGCAGACCGCGATCGCTTGCCCGACGGCGGCGAGCAGCGGAAGGTCTTCCTTCCCGTCCGCGTAGTAGCTGACACTGCTAAGGTCGTCGGGCAGTCCGCGTTCCAAAAGGCGCTGGCGGACGCGGGCAAGCTTCTCCTGGCCTCGGCAGACCGGCCCTGCAAGGAAGCGCTCGAATCTCCCGTCCGCTGCGGCGACCTGCGTCGAAAGGCATTCTTCGAAGCCGAGGGCGGCCGCGACAGGTTCCGCCAGGGGATGGACGGTCGCTGTCACCAGCCACAGTTCGTCGCCTGCCGCGCGCCGAGTCTCCAGCTCCTGCTGGAGCTCCTTGCGCACGGCCGCCCTTACGCGCTCCGCGGCGACCGCGCAGGCCTGCGCGACGTCCGTTGCCGCGAGCCCTCCAAGGTAGCTGGCGAAGGCTTGAGGCCACCAGCTGCTCAGCGGCGCACGCGATGTTGCCCGAGCGATCACAAGGCGGCTCACCAGCCGCATGAGCCCGGTGCGGCGGATGCCGCGACGCCAGAGTTCCGGCATCAGCCGTGCGTAGGCGTAGCCGTCAATGAGCGTGCGGTCGAGGTCAAACAGCGCGAGCGACAAGGACTCGCCTCCTGCGCGCGTCTTCGCGGTGGGCGCGGCTGCTTCCTGTCGCTAGTACGCGCGGCGGTACTGCTCCGGCGGCGTGGGGTCGACCTGCAGCGCCTGCTGCGCCGCAAGCGCCCAGTGCGGGTTGCGCAAAAGACCGCGCGCGAGCGCGACGAGATCCGCCTGACCGCTCGAAATCGCGGCGTCGGCAAGCGCCGGATACTCCATGTGTCCGACGGGCATCGAAGGGACGCCCAATGCGTGCACCGCGGCGGAGAGCGGCAGCCTAAAGCCGGGGAACTCGGGTTCACGCACCGGGGCGTTGCCGCCGGTGGTGCAGTCGATCAGATCCACTCCCCGGTCGTGGAGGCGCTTGGCTACCTCCAGGGTGTCCGAAAGGGGATAGCCTCCCTCGGCGCCGGCCTCGAGCATTGACAGGCGTGCCCAGACGGGCATGTCCTGCGGCAGTACGCCGCGAACGGCGTCGGCGACCTCGAGGATGAGGCGCGCCCGCCCGTCGAGATCCCCGCCGTAGCCGTCCTCGCGCTTGTTGCTGATCGGGGAGAGGAACTGGTGCAGCAGGTAGCCATGTGCTCCGTGCAGCTCCACGGTGTCGAAGCCGGCCTCCAATGCGCGGCGCGCGCCTTGGGCGAACTGATCGATGACAGTCGCGATCCCTTTCGCGTCGAGCGCATGGGGTACGCGGTAATCGTCTGAGAAGGCGATGGCGGACGGGCCGACGGCGTCGAAGATCGGGTCGGCCTTGCGGCCCGCGTGCCCGAGCTGGACGCCGATCGGAACCCCTTGCGAGTGGACGAAGTCGACGAGTCGACGCAGGCCAGGGATCTGCGCGTCGTCCCAAATGCCGAGGTCCTCTGGGCTGAGCCGACCATAGGGGGCGACTTGGGTCATCTCGAGCAGTACGAGGCCTACGCCACCGACGGCGCGCGCTCCGTAATGCACAAAGTGCCAATCGGTGACGGTCCCGTCGTCCCGCGCGGAGTACTGGCACATCGGCGACATGACGATGCGGTTGCGAAGATGCATGCGGCGGCTATCGAAGGGATCGAAGAGGTGTGGCATGGCGGTGATTCCTCCTACGCGGGCAAGCGTACCGCCTGTACTTTGCTTTGTAAAGCGTCAGCGGATGGCGGCCGCGATCTCTGCGAAGAGCGGAGCGCCGCGCCCGGTCACCGGATCCCAACCCGGACCGCACTCGTAGCCCTGCACTCCCGCGTAGCTGTTGTTGCCCTCGACGATGTCGCGGAACACTGTCTTCGGCAGCGAGTAGACCGCGCTGGAGAGACTGAGCTTCCCAACCTGTGCACGCAGCCGCAAGGCGGCACCGGCCGCGACTGGCGCTGCGACGCTGGTGCCGCCGACCACAGTGACCTGTGCCTCGAAGACAACCTGATAGCCGGAGAGAGGATCCGCATTCATGGCGAGATCAGGCACCCCGCGTCCTTGACTGCCTGGCGGCAGGAAGGCTTGCTGGTCCTGCGGCGCGGCGAAGACCTGGCTGAAGCCGCCGCCTCCGGCTCCGTTCTGTGCGATGTCCGTCCAGCCCGTCTCCTTGATGCTGCCGTCCGTTGCTACGGCGAGGTGCGTTCCGCCGACTGCAATGGCATGCGGCACGCAGGCGGGGGCGTCGACCTGGGCGATGGCAGGCTGCCCTGGTTCGTGCAGTCCATAGGCACCTTGGTCCCCTGACGCGATGAAGGTGTCGGCGCCTGCGGACTGCAGCCGTGCGACCAGGAGATCGATCGCCTGCAGTTCCGCCGGCGGGAAGAGCAGTTCGCCGTCTCCATAACTGACCGAGACGACGTCCGGTCGCAGCGCGAGCGCCGACCGCAGGGCGTCAACCAGATAGACGCTGAACGCGGCGTCGTTCGATCCCGGAGGTGCCTCCAAAAAGAAGACCTCGCCGCCTCGCGCGGCTGCCCACAGCCATTCGAGGTCCAGCGTGGCTTCGAGATCGACCGGCTGCAGTCCGGGATCCACCACGCCGCGGTCGATGCGCCGGACGGTCGGCTGCAGACGCGGCAAGCCCATTTCCATGCAAAAGAGATCGAGGTCCGACTGCCTGTATCCCGAGCCGAACTCGAGCAGCACGGCGCGTCCTGTGCCCGCCGGCAGCTGATCGAAGGCGTACGCCTGGGCAATCTCGTCGGGTCGGAAGCCCTGAAAGGGCTGACTCTCTGCGGCGAACCGGTGGGCTGCCCGCCTCGCGCGCGGTTTGTTCGTCAGTCCGATGACAGCGCAGACTTCCGCCGCGAGACTGCGCGGCAGGGAGGGCTCGCGGTCCGGCGCATACGATCCCGTGGCGTCCGCGCGCAGTTGAAGCGAAAAAGCCCGCTCGATAGCGGATGCGTTGCCGGCCGCGAACACCACGCCGGCGCTCGTGTCGGGTGCTTCCGGCATGAGCCCGGAGGACTGGAGGTGGCGAAACAGGCCGGCGAGTACGCCGCCAGCAAGGTTGGGACCGGAATGCCGAAGAACGAGGGCGAGCTGCAGCCGGCGATCACCTGAAAGTGGGACGCCGTCGGTGCGCGGAGCGTGTCCTGCGATGAAAGCCAATGGCATAATGATCCCTCCGAAAGGTAGTCGGGACTACTTCACCGTATGCGACGACCAGCGGCTGTCGCAGGGGCCCTACTATCCCTTTCGTTGCGATGTGGTGCAAAGAGGAGGTCCGGCGTATAGATCGAATGAACTAGACAACAGAAAGAGGGTGGGAGGCAGGAGAAGGAGCGTCCGCTGCGTCGTCGGCGAGCCAGGTCGCATGTTCTCCGGTGCCACGCGCACCGCGTTTTTTGCCGACAGTTCGGCCCGCGGGGCTTCGACCAGGTGCAGCCATACACGTCAAGCCACCGCAGCGTCCTCCGGAATCCGGGCTACAGCCCTTCCCGCGGGCGCCTATACGGGCCGCGCACTTTCTGTCTAGACCGATTCATTTCGGACAAGGGGGTCATTGTTTGAGCGACGAGACCTCGGGCGTTTCCGAAGCCGAAATCGCAGTCCATTGGGGAGAAGAGTCCTACTTCCACCCCCCTGCAAGCTTCTCAGCGCAGGCGAACCTGCAGGACAAGAACATTCGGGACCGCTTCAGCCTCGATAACTTTCCGCAGTGCTTTGAGGAGTTCGCGGATCTCTTGACCTGGGACCGGCGTTGGGACAAGGTGCTCGACACGTCGGACGCGCCGTTCTTCAAGTGGTTCGTCGGCGGACGCCTCAACGCGTCCTACAACTGCATCGACCGCCATCTCGAGAAGCACAGCAACAAGACGGCGATCCACTTCGTGCCCGAGCCGGAGCACGAGGCGATCCAGCACATGACGTACCGCGAGCTTTGGGTGCGGGTGAACGAGTTCGCGGCGCTGCTGCGCGACTTCGCGGGCGTAAAGCAGGGCGACCGCATCACCATCCATATGCCGATGGTACCGGAACTGCCGATTGCGATGCTCGCGTGTGCGCGACTCGGCGCGATCCACTCGGTCGTGTTCGCGGGCTTCAGCGGCAAGGCCGCTGCCGACCGCATCGTCGACTCCGAGTCGAAGCTGCTGATCACCATGGACTCGTACTACCGCAGCGGCGCGCTTCTCGACCACAAGGAAAAGGCGGACATCGCCTACGAAGATTCAAAGAACCAGGGGCACGCGGTGGACAAGGTACTCGTCTTTGAGCGCTACCCCGGCCGCTACTCCAGCCCGACGCCGATCGTCGAGGGCCGGGACATCATCGTCAACGACCTGCTCAAGGACTTCCGCGGACAGCGGGTCGACCCTGTGTCGGTGAAGTCGGAGGATCCCCTCTTCCTCATGTACACGAGCGGCTCCACTGGTCGTCCGAAGGGGGCCCAGCACGGCACCGGAGGCTACCTCTCATACGCTGCGTGGACCTCGAAGAACGTCCAGGACATCCACCCCGAGGACGTGTACTGGTGCATGGCCGACATTGGGTGGATCACCGGCCACTCCTATATCGTCTACGGGCCGCTCGCGCTGGGTGCCTCCTCGATTATCTACGAGGGCACGCCAACCTACCCGGATGCTGGCCGGCCGTGGCGGGTCGCGGAGGAACTCGGCGTGACGATCTTCCACACGTCGCCGACCGCAATCCGCGCGCTGCGCAAGGCAGGGGGCGGGAACCCCGAGAAGTACAACTACCACTTCAAGCATATGACGACCGTTGGCGAGCCGATCGAGCCAGACGTGTGGAAGTGGTACTACGACGTGATCGGCAAGAAGGAGGCCGTGATCGTCGACACGTGGTGGCAGACCGAGACGGGCGGCTTCCTGATCACCACCATGCCGGCGATCGATCCGATGAAGCCGGGCAGTGCTGGACCAGCGATGCCAGGCATCCACCCGGTGATCTACGACGAGGACGGCAACGAGGTGCCGCCTGGGTCCAACAAGGCTGGCAACATCTGCATCCGCAACCCGTGGCCGGGCATGTTCCAGACGATCTGGAAGGATCCGGACCGTTTCGTGAGCACCTACTTCGCGAAGTACAACAAGGACCCGAAGAGCACCGACTGGCGCGACTGGCCGTACATGGCCGGCGATGGTGCCATGCAGGCCGCTGACGGCTATTACCGCATCCTCGGGCGCATCGACGACGTGATCAACGTCGCCGGCCACCGCTTGGGAACGAAGGAACTGGAATCGGCGGCGCTGACCGTCCCGGAAGTGGCCGAGTCGGCCGTAGTGGCGGCGAAGGACGACGTGAAGGGCATCATGCCCGAGATCTACGTCTCGCTGCAGCCGAACGTGGAGCCGACCGAGGAGCTGCGCAAGCGGATCTCCGACGCGATCGCCAAGGAAATCGGGCCGATCGCCAAGCCGCGTGCAGTGTGGATCGTGCCGGACCTGCCGAAGACTCGTTCAGGCAAGATCATGCGCCGCATCCTGGCGGCCATCTCCAACGACAACAACGACGTCGGGGATGTCACGACCCTCTCCAACCCCGAGACGGTCGATCTGATCCGCAAGCTGCACACCAAGTAGCAATGCGAAGAAGGCGGCTCCCCCAGAGGGAGCCGCCTTCTTCATGGGCGGAACGCCCGTGTGGAACCGCGAACAATCCCTTTCGAACGGATTGGACAGCGGATACACTGGGGGAAATGACAAGCGGCGCCGCGGCGCCGAGAGGGGGAGCTAGTGTGGCGCGCCTGGTGCGGCATGACCGCCGAAAGCCCTACTGCGACCGTTCCCACAAGCGCACCCGCGATGCGGGCGAACAGATCTACATGTATGACGAAGAGGGACGCACGCGAGCCGTGCCCTTCTATCCGTCCTGAGGGGGGCAATATGACGGCGCGCCTAAAGCCCCTTCTGCTTCTGTCTGTCGCTCTGCTGGCCGCCGGATGCGGCAGCGCGCAGAGCGTGTCGCCTGCGGTGCACCAGAAGACGCAAAGCACGCAGGAGGCGCCCCGCAAGAAGCCGATCGCTCCTGTAAGAACCATCGGGTCCGCAGTTGCGGTGACCATCGACAATGCGCCTGGGGCTTGGCCTCAGTCCGGGCTGACGCACGCAGACCTCGTCTTCGAGTTTCCGGCTGAAGGCGGGATCACGCGCTATCTCGCCGTTTACTGGCACCAGCCTGCCGTGAAGATCGGACCGGTGCGCTCTACCCGCATCTACTTCGACAACGTAGTGGCCGCCTACGGCTGGCCGCTAGGCCACGCTGGCGGCAATGTCGACGCGCTGCACGCGATCGGACCGCTGGGGATCAAGAACATCGACCAGATCTACGGATCCGGTGCGTATTTCTGGCGGACGTCCGACCGGCCGATGCCGCACAACCTCTACACCTCGACGAAGCTCCTCGAACTGGCCGTCAAGGCGGACGGATACACGCCTGCAGCGATCCCGGCCTTCGCGACAGGGAAGTTCTCCGGACAACGGACGAGCAGCGCCGTGATCACCTATGCGGACTACCCCAACAGCTGGGTTTACGACGTGGGCTGGAGTTGGAACGGCAAGGCATGGTCGAGGCTGATCGACGGCAAGGCCGTATCGACGCAGGCGGGCAACGCTGTCTTTGCAGAGAACGTTGCGATCATCTACGCAGCAGAGTTTCCGGACCCGGATCCCTACACGGTCGGCGCGGTGAATTTCACTTTGACGAGCGGCAGCGGCTGGCTGCTCGAGAACGCTCAGCGCACTGCGATCACCTGGACATTCGGCCCGGGCGGCTTCCGCTTCTACTCGGCAGGCGGCAGCCCGGCCCCCTTCCAGCCCGGTCAAACCTGGGTCGAGGTGCTGCCGACCGGCACGCGGCTCTCCTATACTCCCTGATGCCGATTCTTGTGGGCACCTGTGCCTGGACCGACCACGACGGCTTCTATCCGCCGGGCTTGCCCGATGCAGAGCGCCTGACCTTCTACGCGTCGCGCTTCCCGCTGGTCGAAGTGGATTCCACCTTCTACGGACTACCGCGGCCAGCGACGGTGGAGAACTGGATCAGGCGCACGCCAACAGGCTTTGTGATGGACGTGAAAGCGGAGCGTCGCATGACAGGCCACGACCGTGGGCTCAAGGCAGCGGAGCGGATCGCTGCCTGCACGGAGTTCGCGCAGCGCATGCAGCCGCTGCGGGACGCAGGGCGAATGGGCCCTGTGCTGCTGCAGTTTCCGCCCTGGCATGTGCGCAGCGCCCCGGCTCTCGCTGAACTGCGCGAGTTGTGCGGTGCGCTTTCCGGCTTCGGCGTCTCGGTGGAGATGCGCCACCGTAGCTGGTACGACGATGCAGGCGCCGAACTCCTCTCCGAGCTGCGATCGCTGGGAGTTGCGCATGTCGTTGCCGACGAGCCGCAGGCCGGAAAGGGCAGCGTGCCGTTCGTTCCTGAAGTGACCGGGCGGCTCTCGATCCTGCGCTTGCACGGGCGCAACGCGAAGGCCTGGTATGTGCGAGGCGAGAGTTCGCGTGAACGCTTCGACTACCTGTACGGGCACGAGGAGATCCTCGTGCTCGCGCAGGCGGCGCGCCGCCTGGCGCAGGCGGCCGAAGAGGTGCACGTGCTGTTCAACAACAACGCCCGCAACTACGCGGCGCAAAATGCTGCGGATTTCGCGCGGGCGATCGGACAGGCGCCGCCGCCGGCAGAAGCGCACCTGCTCTTCCCGGAGGGCTAAGCGACATCCCTGAGGCTATGCGGCTGCGGGCAAAGCGGCGGCGCGGAGTTGCATCTGGACCGGCAACGCCAAATGTTCATCGCACCGGATCGCCGGCTTCGCTCGGCGTGAAGGAGAACGGGGAAGGTGCGGCCAATAGAGCCGCTTGCGTCGTTCCCTCGGGAGGTTTGCACTTGTCCAGCCTGCGCGGCGCCCTTTCGTTGGCTATCGCTGCGGCCATCTGGGGCGGCGTCTACGTCGTGAGCCGTGTCGTCCTGCGCTTCATCCCGCCGATTCCGCTGGTGGCCATCCGGCTGCTGATGACGCTCGTGGTGCTTGCACCCCTCTATTTCACGCGCAGGCGACACCCCTCGGCGATGGACTACCTGCTCGTACTCCTGTCGGGCACGCTCGGGTTCGCTCTCTCGCTCGTCGCGCAGTTCTACGGCACGGCCTGGACATCTGCCCACATCGGCTCCCTGATCACCTCATCGGCCCCGGCCTTCATTGCACTGCTCGCATTGCCGGTGCTGGGCGACGCGTTGCACCGAAAGCAGATCGTGGCCCTTTGCCTGGCGCTTCTCGGCGCGGTCGTCGTGATGGGTCCGGGAGGCAACGGAGGAGCGAGCATCCGGGGTGTGGCAGCCCTCCTCGTGGCCGCCATCACCTGGGGTCTCTACACGGTCCTGAACCGGCGGATCGCGCGCACCCAGGATCTCACGTTCGTCAATTTTTGGACGACCGCTTTCGCGCTGGCGTTTCTCCTGCCGTTCTCCGGAAGGGTCCTCACGCTTCCCTATGCCCATTTCTCACTGGCGCTTTGGAGCGGCATCCTCTACATCGGCGTCGTCTCGACAGCCCTGGCGATGTATCTGTGGAACTATGGCTTCACGCAGCTTCCTGCGGCGACTGGCGGACTGTTTCTGTTCGTTCAGCCGATCGTCGGCATACTGCTTGGCGCGACCCTGCTCGGAGAGAGGCTGAGCTTCTGGCTGTGGCCGGGGGCCGCGCTGATCCTCGCAGGGGTGTACATCTCGCTGCGCGGCGATGCGGGCGCGCACCACGCACAGGGCTCTATCGTGCGCGGAGGCGCCGCGGACTGACTGTAGGCCCATCGACATGCGAAGGCCGGCGAATCCTTCTCAGTGCTCGCGCCGCAGGCTCATGAAGAGAGAGAGCCCAACGAGCGCGAACAAAACGATGCCGAGCCATGCGCCCCGTACGCTCTGCGCCAGGAAGTAGAGGACGGCCACGGCGACGAGCGGACCGACGAACTGCCATGCATCCTCGTAGACGAGATCGACGATGACATCCCACACCTTGCGCAATCGCGTGTCCTCCTAGGCTGGGCCTTGTGCGCTCTGCGGCTGCATCCAGCGCTGCAGGAGGAAGCCGAGCAGCGCGTAGAGCACGATGAGCACGATGATCGAGACGTCCTGCTGCCACCAGTGGATGCCGATGCCCTCGCCGGCCCAGAAGGTGCCGAAGGCGGTCAGCATGACCCCTACGATCCATTTGAGCGTATTCTCCGGCACGCGGCTCAAAGGCGCCCTCAGTAGAAGTCCTGCGGCAAGTACTACGACGAAGGCGAGTCCGGCTCCGAGGATCGCGGAATCGAGCATGCCCGCGTTGCCACCAAGCGTCAGCACGATGAAGATCACTTCGATGCCCTCAAGGAGTACGCCGTTGAAGGCAGTCGCGAAGGCGAGCGCATCTACGTTCTGGCCCGCGCTGCGCAGGCTCTGCACTTCGCGCTGGTAGATCGCGGCCTCGTCGTGCAGCGCCTTGCGTCCGGTGGCGCGCAGGATGGCTTTGCGCATCCACTTCAGTCCGAAGAGCAGCAGGATGACGCCGATCAGTGCGCGGAATGCCCCCAATGGGAAGAGGGCTAAAATGGCATAGCCGAATGCGATGACTAGCGCGGCGAGCGCGACCAGTGCAGCCAGGGTGCCATAGAGTGCGGAACGCCAGCCGCGCACAGAGCTGGCGGCCAGAACGATCGTAAAGGCCTCGACGAATTCGACCGAGGCAGCGATGAACACGGCGAGTACTACGAAGACGTGCAACTGCAGCCCTCCCTAGGCAGTCATAGCCTTTCGTTGCTGCGCCATGGGTTCCTGCACTTGCGCCTGTTCGAGTCCGCATCCACTGTCGGTCACCGAAGATTCAATGCGACAGCATCGGCGCCGGCTGAGCGGACGTCAGGAGTTGGGAAAGTGCTGCAGAACCTCTTCCAGGAACAGCTCTGCCGTCGGAGACAGGGAGACATCGCGCGGCACCACGAGACAGGTCGTACGGGCCAGGTCGGGAATGCCGCGGATGTGCAGCCGGCGCAGCCGACCTTGAGCCACGTCGGCACGAGCAGTGGATTCGGGGACGAAGGCTACGCCCAGTCCGTGGCCGACTACTTCCCGAACCGCCTCGTGGCCGTCGAACTCCATGGTCACCCGTGGGTGAATGCCGCGTTCTTCGAGCGCCGCATCGACGAAGGAGCGGAAGTGTGTGCCAAGTTCGTAGGCGATCACCGGCAACTGCTCCAGGTCTGCAGCCTCGATCTCGTCCGGGAGGTGCGCTGCAAACTCGGGCGTGGCAACGAGCGCAACGGGATCGTCGAACAGCGGCCTGCAGGTCACGCGCGGGCTCTGAACCGGGACGGTAGTCAAGGCGACATCCGCCTCGTGGGCCAGCAGCCGGTCGACAGTGACCCGGATCGGTCCAGTGCGGACGCGCACGCGCACGGCCGGGTGGCGGCGCGCGAACGGGGCCAGCAGGTCAGGCAGCGTGTAGATGGCGATCGTGTCCACACATGCCACGGTAATGTCTCCGGCCTCCGGAGAGGAGACAGTCGCCAACTGACGGTGCAGTTCGCGTTCCAACGACTGCATGCGCTGCGCATGCGCGTACACGACCTCCCCGGCAGGAGTCGGTACGACGGTGTGGCCGCGTCGTTCGCACAGCCGCGTGCCCACGTCCGCTTCGAGCGACTTCAACTGGCGCGACACGGCGGGTTGCGACAGATGCAAGCGCTCTGCCGCCGCGGTGATGCTCCCCAGATCGACGATCTGCGCGAAGGTCTGCAGATGACGCAGTAGCACGGCGGACGCCTCCTATGCACAATGGTTATTGGAGGGATGCAGGACTTTCATTTGATTATAAGTGGTTCTGCAGTAATCTGATCTTACTAGGGGGGCAACCGGATTGGCGAAGTCGTTGGCTTGGAAGATCGGCGGTGACCAGGGCGAAGGCATCGATTCGACAGGCGATGTCGTCGGAACGGTAGCCAGTCGCCTCGGATACTACATCTACGGATACAAGCATTTTTCGTCGCGCATCAAGGGCGGGCATACGCATTACACAGTGCGACTCAGCGCGCAGCCCGTCCTTGCGCCAGAACCACAGGTGCATGTGCTTGTCGCGCTGACGCAGGAGACGATCGACCGCAATGTCTCGGGGCTCGTCCCAGGCGGACCTGTGCTTGCCGACGCAGCGTTCAAACCGACGCTGCCGCCAGGCGCGCAGGCGCACCTGATCGAGATCCCCTTGACGCAGATCGCACGCGAGATCGGTGCACCGGTCGTGCGCAACATGGTATCGGTCGGAGCTTCCGCGGCGTTGCTCGGGCTGCCGCTCGATGCATTTGCAGGCTACGTCGAAGAGAAGTTTGCACGCAAGGGCGCGCAGACTGTCTCCCAAAACGTGCAGGCGCTCGAGCAAGGCTACCGGTTTATCGAGGAGCAGTCTGCCGGGGCGACGCGCTACGCACTGCCAAAGGCAACGCCTGGAAAGCGCTACCTGATGACAGGCAATGACGCGTTGGCTCTGGGCGCGCTCGGGGCCGGCTGCAGGCTTATGGCTGCGTATCCGATCACGCCGGCCACCGACATCATGGAAACGCTTGCAGGGCTTTTTCCTAAATATGGCGGTGCGATTTGCCAGATGGAAGACGAACTGGCTGCGATCACGATGGTGATCGGTGCGGGCTACGCCGGCGCACGCGCGATGACAGCGACGTCGGGGCCCGGGTTCAGCCTGATGCAGGAAGGCATCGGCCTCGCGTCGGTTGCGGAGATCCCGGCGGTGGTCGTCGACACGCAGCGCGTCGGCCCATCGACCGGCATGCCAACCAAGATGGAGCAGTCGGACCTGATGGCTGCCGTATTCGGCGGCCACGGTGAAGGCGAGCGCATCGTCTTGACACCGGGCGACGCTAATCAGGCGTTCGTCGACGGCTACGAGGCGTTCAACCTCGCAGAGCGCTACCAGTGCCCCGTCATCGTGCTCTCGGACCTGGGTCTTGCCCAGTGGGTGCAGACGGTCGAGCATCTGCCATACGAGGATGTGCACATCGACCGCGGCGCGATCGTCGAAGCTGGCGAGACGGCAGACCTTGAGGGGGAGTTCGAGCGCTACCGCATCACTGCGGACGGCATCTCGCCGCGAACGCTTCCCGGTACGCCGAAGGGCCAGTACCTTGCGACTGGGGTCGAGCACGGCCAGGCAGGCAAGGTGTCGGAGGACCCGATAAACCGCACGGCACAGGTGCAGAAGCGCCGTCGCAAGCTACAGCCGCTGCGCACGAGGCCAGATGCGATCCTTGCGGACGGAACGGTTGGCGCAGAGGTTGTCGTCGTCTGCTTCGGCTCGACGATCGGCGCAGTCGACGAGGCCGTGTCGGAACTCAGGGCGATCGGCATCAAGGTCGGCCGCGTCCAGGTCCGGCAGGCTTGGCCGCTCCCCGTGGAGCCGCTGCGCAGCGCACTCCGGGATGCACATAAGGTGCTCTTCGTCGAGCAGAACTCGACAGGAGAACTCCGCGAGCTTGCCCGCCTCGAAGGACTCGAGGACGAGAGGTTCGCCTCGCTGTTGAAGTACGACGGGACGCTTCTCCTGCCGCAGGAAGTCATGGCTGAGGTCCGCACGCTGGTACTGAAAGAGGAGGTTTGACGATGGAGGTCACGCTGAAGGACTACAAGACATCCGAGAAGTCGTGGTGGTGTCCAGGCTGCGGCGACTTCGGCGTGCTTGCGGCGATGCAGAAGGCGCTCGTCAACCTGAACATCGCGCCCCACGAGGTCGCGATCGTCGCGGGCATCGGATGCTCCGGCAAGATCGGCAACTACATCAACTCCTACAACATCCACGTGGTGCATGGACGAACGCTGCCTTCCGCCCTAGGCGTGAAGATGGCGAACCGCGATCTGCTCGTGATCGCCGCCGGTGGCGACGGCGACGGCTTCGCGATCGGCATGAACCACTTCATCCACGCGGTGCGGCGCAACATCAACGTCAAGTACATCGTGATGGACAACCACATCTACGGACTCACGAAGGGTCAGAACTCGCCGACAAGCGATGCGGGGCAACGGGTCAAGGCAACCCCGCACGGCAACGTGGAGTCTCCCGTACGCCCGCTCTCCCTTGCGCTTTCGGCTGGAGCAACCTTCGTCGCGCAGGGCTTCTCGTCGAACCAGGCGCAGCTGGCGCGGCTGATCGAGGACGCGATTCGCCACCCTGGCTTCGCGTTTGTGAATACGCTGAGCCCCTGCGTCACGTACAACAAGATCAACACGTACGACTTCTACAAGCAGACCCTGACGAACCTTGACGAGGACCCCGACTACCGCCCCGACAACCGCGGCGCGGCGATTGCGAAGGTCCTGGAGAAGGAGGAGCTCGTGACCGGCCTCATCTACCGCGACCCGAGCTCCGTGCCCTACGAGAGCGCGATGCCTGGCTTCGGGAAGGCACCGTTGGCGGGCCGGGACATCGCACTGGCAGCGAGCGACTTCGAAGAGCTCTTGGAGCATTACCGCTGAATTCGATTAGAACCGGCCGCCCAATAGGCGGCCGGTTCTTCGTTTCTAGTACCGGTTAAAACGGAATTACTGAAAGCACCTATGTTTCGACAGCAATCGAGCGGACGCTTCCTTATTCTACATGTAGACGGGCGACCGGCGATTCGAGATCTCACGTCAAGCAGACGCTTGCCGGATGGACAAGGGGTGTGTGGGTTTGGCTTCCGATCCCGTCCTTGCACTTGCCAGTGCGCTGATCGCCTACGCGTCATCCTACACTGCGCTGGATCTTTGGTCGTCCCACCACGTTGTGCAATTGCGGAACTGGCTATGGCTGCCTGCGGCCATCATCCTCAGTGTGGGCATCCTCTGCTCACACATCGGAATGATTATGGCGCTGACACCCATTTACGGCGACCTGAAAGCTCTTCCGCTTGCGGCATCGGGTGCAGCCGCACTCGGTTGGGCAGCAGCCGCACTCTTCGCCACCTCCCGGCCCGGTCCGCGCGCCGCGATTCTTGGCGGCGTCGGCGTCACGCTCGCGACCCTGCTTCTGCACTTCGCACACCATTTGGAGTTTGCAATCTTCGTCCCGATCGGTTTCTGGCGCATTGCGCAGTGGGCCGTCCTCACGTGTCTTTTGTCCGTGTCCGGTCTCTATAGCGCCAGGGCAGCTCTGCGGACCGGAATCGTGCACCCGCACCTGCGCGTTCCGATCGCAGCTCTCGCTGTCGCGGCCGTGGCGATCGGCAGCGTGTTCGTGCAGGTCGCCGCCATACCGATCACGACGGCCGTGGCGCATCACGGAATGCCCTCGCCCAAGGAACTACAGGGCTACCTGCGGGCCGTCGCGTTCGGCGTCGTCGCTGTGATGGTCGCTGCGGCCCTCGCAGAGCGGCTGAAGGGGCGCCTTGTTGCGAGCAGCATGCTGGCCCTTTCGCAGTATGCGCTGGACCTTGTCATTGTGGTGCGCCGCGACGGCAGGATCCTGAAGGCGAGCCAGTCGATCGAGAAGATCCTCGGCTACATGCCGCGTGACGTGCAGGGGCGAAGCCTCGCTGATCTGTCGGCCCCCGGCGCTGCCGATGTTGCCCTCCTCGGCGCTAGAGGCGAAGGTGCGAGCCTGCCGTTCCACTACGAGGGGCAGTTGCTGCACCGCGACGGGTCCTGGCGCGTCGTGGAAGGCGTCGGGATCGACCTTTCGCAGGACCGTGACGTTGGCGGCGTCGTGCTGAAACTCGTTGATGCGACAGAGAAGCGCGCGGCGGCGCAGGCGATCGTTCGTCTCAACCGCCAGCGCGAACTCCTCTTGGAGTACGCGGGAGAGGGAATCGTCGGGACCGGTGCCGATGGCAGGATCAGCTTCGCCAATCAAACGGCGCTGCGCATGGTAGACCTCTCAGAGGAAGAGGTGCTCGGGCGGGAATTCTCCGATGTCTTTTGGATCTGCCATGCCGACGGCACGCTCTACGGTCCCGCGGAGTGCCCCGTAGCGCGAATCCTGGTGGAGGGCGGCGTCAAACGCGAGGCGGACTGCCTGCTCCAGGGACTGAGCGGCCTACGCGTTCCGATCGACTACACGGTCACTGCGAAAACGGAGGAGGGCAGCATCGTAGGCGCAGTCGTCCTGTTCGTCGACGTAAGCCACAGGCGCCGCTACGAAGAAGAGAAGCAGCTTGTGGCCGAACGCTTCCTGGCGATGCTGGACCAGGTCGGAGACCCCGTGCTGATGGAGGATCTCGCAGGACGGGTGACCTTCGTGAACAGATCGGGGCAGGAACTGCTCGGCGTTTCGACAGGACAGTTCAGGGACACCGTACAATCCCGATACGGGTCCGTCCGGCTGTTGGACTGGAGAGGGCTGCCGCTGTCAGACCAGGACCATGTCGTCGAGTGGGTAAAGCGCACGGGCAAGCCCGTAGGCAAGGTCGAGCGCATCATCGAACGGCCGGACGGTACGCGTCGATTCCTTCTGCTCGATGCCGGACCGGTCTTCGACAAAAACGGCAGCATCGGTGGTGCGATCTTCACGCTGCATGACGTGACCGAACGCAGAGCGGTGGAAGAGGAACTCTTGCGTACGCGCCGGATCGAGTCGGTGGGGGTGCTTGCGGGCGGCATCGCCCACGACTTCAACAACATCCTCGCAGTCATGCTGGGCAACCTCTCGCTGGCCCGGGCGGAGACTCCGCCGGACGCGGACTCCGCCGAACTGCTCTTGCAGGCGGAGACCGCGTGCCGCCAGGCGACACGCCTCACGCGACAACTTCTGACGTTCTCGAAGGGTGGAGCGCCGATTACCCAGCCGCTGGCGCTGCCTGGACTGGTCGAGGAGTCGGTGCGCTTCTTGCTGAGTGGATCCACTGTGAAGGCGCGCTTTGACATGTCGGACCACCTATGGTCCGTAGAGGCGGATGAGGGGCAGATCAGCCAGGTCTTGCAAAATCTCCTGGTCAACGCGAAGCAGGCGATGCCCGAGGGCGGCACGGTCAGGGTAGAGACGCGGAATTGCCGCGTCACACAGCGCGATTCCCTGCCGCTCGCACCGGGCGACTATGTCCGCATCTCGATCTGCGACGAGGGCGCGGGCATCGCCCCGGACGTCATCGACCGCATTTTTGATCCGTACTTCTCCACGAAGCCTTCGGGTCAGGGCCTGGGGCTCGCGACGACGTGGTCGATCGTACGGCGGCACCGCGGCCACATTTCGGTGGAGACGCTATCGGCGGGCGGCACTGCGTTCCACGTCTACCTGCCGCGCTCGCACCGCGCCGCTCCTGCTGCTACTTCCCCCGGTGTCCTCCCGCGCAGCGTGGGCAAGATCCTCGTCATGGACGACGACGCGGCAGTGCGGCAGATCGCGGAGCGCATGCTGCGCAATCTCGGCCACCTGGCGGATGGGGTCGGTGAAGGTGCAGCAGCCGTGGCGCGCTGCAAGGAGGCACTGCAGCGCGGCGAGCATTACGATCTCGCGATCCTCGATCTCACGGTCTCTGGAGGAATGGGTGGAGAGGAAGCCAGCAGTCGTCTCCGGGAGATCGACCCAGGCATCAAACTGATCGCGTCCAGCGGCTACTCCAACGACGCGATCCTCGCGGACCACGCCGCGCACGGCTTCGATGGAGTCCTCGCGAAGCCGTATCGCGTCGGAGACCTCGAGCAGCTGATCGATGGGCTGCTTCTCGGCGACGGACTACAGCATCTAGCGGTAGACAGGAGCCAGGCCTGACCGTTCGGGAGCTTACTGCGCCGTCAGAACGGGCAGCGATCGAAGTCGCACGGGCTGCACGCGGTTGCAGCGCCCTAGCGCCAGCGGAAGTAGGCGTAGTGCCCCTGCCAGGCAGCCAGAACGGAACTGCGGAGCGTCGCAAGGGCTGGAGCTGCGGTGAAGCGGCGCGGTGCGGACGGGAGGCCGATACGGACGCCGGCACCGGAAAGAGCACTGATCCGCCACAGGGACGCTTGGTGCAAGATGCCCGCCGTGTTGCCTGGCAGCGCCGGGAGGCCAAGCAGGTAGCCGCCGCCAGCGGGTAGGGCCCCCAGCGTCACGACGCCAGCGCCGGTCGCCGCACGCGCGGTGGAGGGCAGGCTTACCCACATGAACTGTCCGGGATGCCACAAGGCCAGGCGACCTGTCCTGGCTTGGAGCAGAAGGACGGTCGGAACTGTGCCGGAGCCCGCCATGGCAATCGGTTTGAGTGCCTGCGGGAAGCGATGCACGATGCGTAGCTGCAACGTACGTTCGGGCGCGGCGAGCAGGTAGAAAGCAGTTTCCGGCTCCGGCGCTGCAGCGAGCCAGAGACTGCCGCCGGCGGTCACCAGCGGAGCTGGCAGCGGGCGCAGCCCATCGGGGAAAGTGCCTACGTGCAGCCCATCAGCCGTAAGGCGAACGAGCGCTGCCGGCCCCACTTCCGTCCGGCTTTTCGGGTCGAAGGTCGCTATCTCGTCGAAGCAGAGCGCTCCGTCGCAGGCACTCAAAGAGACCGGCGGAGTTCCGTTGCGGATCTGGCGGACCGGCCCGAAGTTCCGGCCGCCGACGTACGCGACGACGCCGTCCGAGGTCGCTGCGTACACACTCGCGCCGATCGCGGCGATCGGCGTTTGTGCCGTTCCGGGCGCGGCGATCGCCAAGTCGCCGCCCGGGAGGGCCATCGGGCGATGGCCCTTGGGTTGCAGGAGCAGCCTACCGCCGGGCGTCGCGTACGCGAGGTATACCTGCCCGCCCGCTGCGGCGATGCCGGTCGTCATGGCATCATGCGGGGCGCCACGCACTGCGTGCCACATGCCCACTGCCGGAGGGGTGGCTGCAGCAGCGCACCCGGATAGCATGAGGCCGCCCAGCAGTGCCGCAGTGACGCGCCGGCAGGCGTTCATGCTGCACCCTCCACGTGGTGCCGCAGTCTCGCATAGCCGCCGGCGGCTATGCCTGCGACGAGCGCAGTGCCCGTGAAGAGTACCCATGGGCCGCCGTAGGTCAGCAGAGTGCCGCCCAGGAGCGGGCCGATTCCGGATCCGGAGCGGTTTGCCAGCGTGAGGAGGCCAAGCGCCTTGCCTCGGTCGGTCGCCTGGGCGCGCGATACCACGAGTGCTGTCACGCTAGGCTGAAGTAGGATCTCCCCGATGGTAATCACGGCGACCGGTATGAAGAAGGGCAGGAAGCTGCCGAGTGGCGCCATCGACAGGAAGCCTACGCCGTAGAGCGATGCCCCGACTGCGATCGCGGTCGCCGGCTGCCAGTTGCGGGAGAGTCTGGTCATCGGCATCTGGAAGAGGACGACCAGCACCGCGTTCTCGGCCGCAAGGAATCCGAAGTCGGCCGCGGGAAGGTGAAGGTAGATGGTCAGGTAGCCCGGCACGACCCAGTAGAGTTGCGAGTAGGCCAGAGATACGAGGACAAGGAGCCCGACGATTGCCAGCAGGTAGCGGTCGCGCAGCAGCGCGAGGCTGAGCCCGCTGCCGATGCTTTGCGACGCGTGCTGAGGTGCGGGCTGCACGCCGCGCAGAAGCGCCGGGGCAGCCAGACCGAATACCGCGGCGATCAAACCGCTCAGAAGGAAGAGGATGGCGAAGGAGTGCTGCAGCAAGAACGCGCCCAGCATCGGACCGAGAATGATTCCGGCGTTCGCGGCGACACGCTGAATGCTGAAGGCAGGGTAGAGCTTCTCCTTGGGAACGATGTCCGCGACAAGGGCTTGCGCAGCTGGCGCGAACAAAGGCAGCAGCCCGCCGCGCAGGATGATCAGCAGCACAATCCAAATCGGCGCATGCACGAAGGCGAGCGCAATCGATGCTGCAGCTCCCGCCAGTAGCGACAGAACCATGGTCGGGAGCCTGCCCCATGAATCCGCGAGCAAGCCGCCGACGATCACCGCGATGACCTGCGCCGCCCCCTGGCCGAGCAGAACGAGGCCGACGATGGCCAGGCTGACGTGGAGGGTGGCATGCAGGTAGACCGTAAGGAAGGGAAAGATGAGGGAGGTACCGATCGAGTTGAAGAGGCGCCCGGCGAAGAGCACCCAAAATGCCCTGGGATAGTGCGACAGGTCGTTCGCCACGCGTCACTTCCTCCGCAAAGTAGTGAGATTCGGTCATCTGGTATCATGGATTCGACATTTCTCGGGACGACTCCCGCACTATGGGGCAAAGCGGGGAAGAGGGGGGCGATCGGGTGCCAGACCCCAGTTCCGGCGGCCGTCTTCGGCGCTCGGCCCTGATCACGGGAGGCGTCGAGGGACTCGGCCGATCCGTCGCGCAGGCGCTCTTGGCGGATGGCTATGCCGTCACTGCGACCCACCGGGCATCCGACGAGCGGGCGCAGGTCTTCTCCGACGAGGCACGGCGCCTCGGGTGGCGGCTCCAGGTGCTGCAGGCGAACGCAGGTAAGACGGGCGATGTAGAGCGCTCAGTGGCAGCGCACATGGAGGAGTTCGGCGCTCCCTGGGCGCTGGTACATGCAGCCGGGCCCTTCCTCGTTGGCCGGCGCGACCTCGTAGACACGCCGCAGGACGAGGCAATCGACATGGTGGAAGGCAACCTCATCGCGACACTGCTCTACGCGACAGCAGTACTGCCGCACATGCGACGTGCCGGCGGAGGGCGGGTGATCGTCTTCGGCTTCGACCGCGCCGGCGATCTCCCGGCTTGGGCAGGCCGCTCGGCCTACGCTGCCGCCAAGACCGGCGTCCTCTCGCTTGCGAAAACCCTAGCGGTCGAGGAGGCGGCCCACCGCATCACCGTAAACGCGATCTGTCCCGGCGACATCCGCGATCCCTTGAAGGAGGGGACGATCGCGCAGGCACGCGAAGGCGGCGGAGTGCAGGCGCCCGTCGGCCGCTCCGGCAGCGGTGAGGACGTGGCGCGGATCGTGCAGTTCTTCTTGGCTGAAGACTCCGACTTTCTGACAGGCAACATCGTCTACGTGACTGGCGGGCTCGACGTACTCGGCGCAAGCAAGGGATAGGAGGTGGCTCTTTGGACCAAGAAGGCATCCGCCGCGCAGTGCGCGATCTCCTGCGTGCGATCGGCGAGGATGCGGCGAGAGAGGGCATCCAGGGCACGCCGGATACGGTGGCGAAGGCGGCACTGGAGCTCTACGCCGGCTACGGCGAGGACCCGGCGGCCCAGATAGAACTCATCGAGGGGCCGGACAACCTGATCGTGATGCGCGACGTTCCGTTCTTCTCGACATGTGAGCATCATCTCCTGCCCTTCTTCGGCCGGGCCCAGCTTGCCGTTCTGCCTCAAGGCGGCCGCATCGCCGGCTTCGGGTCGCTTGCCCATATAGTCGATGCCTGCGCGCGCAAGCTGCAGATCCAGGAGCGCCTGACGGAAGAGATCGCAGATGCGCTCTGGCGAGGACTTCGTCCGCAGGGCGTCTACGTGTCGCTGCAGGCGCAGCAGCTCTGCATGCAGATGGTGGGAGGGCGGGAACTCGGCGCGGTGACGGTGACCGTTGCGGCGCGAGGCGCCCTTGTCGAGGGTCCGCTGCGCCAAGAGGCAGTGCGGCTCCTGGGTGCAGGCGCATGATCGGGCCGGAGTCGGAGGCGCTTTGGCAGCGCGCAAAGGCAGCAATCGCGGGAGGCGTGAATTCGCCCGCGCGCAGCTTCCGCCCGATGGGCGGTGAAGCGCCGCTCTTCGTCGCGGCGGCCGAGGGCGGGCACTTCATCGACGCCGACGGGCGCCGTTACATCGAGTTCTTGGCTGCCTTCGGTCCAAACGTCATTGGACACGGCCATCCCAAGGTGCTCGCCGCGCTGGAACGCCAGATGCGCGAGGGACTGCTGTTCGGTGCGCCTTGCCGCGGCGAGGTGGAATTCGCTGAGCGGCTTTGCGCCGCGGTCCCGGAGATGGAGCAGGTGCGCCTCGTCTCGTCGGGCACGGAAGCCGTGATGAGTGCGATCCGTTTGGCCCGCGCCGCCACTGGGCGCCGCGTGATCGTGAAATTCGACGGCAATTATCATGGGCATGCAGACACCGTGCTGGTACGCGCGGGATCTGGAGCGACAACGACCGGCGGCGGCGGGTCGGAGGGCGTCACTGAAGGGGTGCGCCAGGACGTCCGGAGCCTGCCCTTCAATGATCTGGCGGCATTTGAGCGCCTGATCGCGGAAGAGGGAAGCGATGTCGCCGCGGTGCTGATCGAGCCGATCTCTGGCAACATGGGAGTCGTGGAACCGGAGCCGGGCTATCTCGCAGGCGTCTCGCGCCTTGCGCACAGCTGCGGCGCGCTCGTGATCGACGACGAGATCATCGTCGGCTTTCGCCTGCGCTTCGGCATCATCGGACCGACTGTCGGCCTCACACCCGACATCGTCTGCCTCGGCAAGGCGATTGGCGGGGGGCTTGCGATGGGCGCCTATGGTGCACGGCGGGACCTCATGCGCCTGATCGCGCCGCTGGGACCGATGTTCCAGGCGGGAACGCTTGCGGGCAACCCCTTTTCTGTCGCGGCGGGCCAGGCCTCGCTAGACGTCCTATCGCAGCCTGGGGTGTACGAGCAGCTCGAGGCCGCCGGTGCAGAACTGTCCGGCGGTGTGCTTGCGGCTGGACTGCGCTATGGGGTCAATGTGTCGATCCGCAGGGTCGGATCGATGTTCACGCTGTTCTTTCGTGACCCGCCGCCCCGCAATTACCTGGAGGCGAAGGCGCATGACGGGGAGGCGTTCCGTCGCTTCTTCTGGGAGATGCTGCGCCGCGGCATCTACCTCGCGCCGTCGCCCTACGAGGCGTGGTTTGTCACGCTCGGGCACACGCCGGAGGACATTCGCGCGGCGATCACTGCGGCAGAGGAGTCGTTCGGCGTTCTCCGGGCGCTAGATTCGCAGGCGAAGGACGCGTAGACGGCGTACTGCACCGTACGCAAGGCCGAGAGGAGCGGCGCCTGCGAAGGCGGCCAACAGGGCGCCGCGCCCCAGGGAGCCGAGGAATCCGCCGGGGATGGTGAGGGCAGCGCTCGTGCCATGTGCAGGTGAAGAATGGGAGCAAAAGCACTGTGAGGATGGCTGCGATCGCCGCGTGCAGCAGGCGGGCGAGGATGTACGGACGCATGCGGATATCGGTGTCGGAAAGCACCGAGGTCACCTGTCCTTGCACCGAGGGTCCCGACCAGGCGATGATCGCGGACGCGACGGCTGCACGCTGAACGAGCGTGGCCGGAACCTTCGCAACCGCCGCAGAGCCGATGTCGATCTCGAGGATGCCCTCTACGACGCTGTGCGCGAAGGCAGGCGCAAGCCCACGAATCCGAGCGGCTTTTCTACTGTTCAGTGCACCGTGACCATCGCACCCGTCGCGTCCAGAACGCGGATGAGCACTGAGAAGAGCACGATGAAGCTCATGATCATGAAGAGGGTGGAGGTCGAATCGCGGATCGCGTCCTGAGGATCAGCCCCCGGGGTCGTCCATCCTCCTGACGCGCACATGCGAGTGCTTGCGCCGCCCTTCGCCAGATCGTTCCACCTGCATGGATGACGGCGGTTTGGACTCCGCGGGTTCATTGGTCTCCAGGAGCGGAAGGCGAGCCCGACCAAAAACGCGCCAAGGAACCCTGACGCGCGGATCAGTCGGCGGGCAAAAAGTGCAGCCGCGCGGGGTCGAGGGCCAGCGCCGTCTCGGCGCCCGGCGCGGCGGCGCAACGCACCTCGATCGCGCCGCCGAAGGGTAGGCGCAGTTCCACCTGGAAGGCGCCGCCGACGTAGACGCTGCGCGTCACCTGCGCCGGGATGCCGTCGGGGGCCAGGAAGGCGCTGCTCGGCCGCAGCATCATGCGATAGCTGCCTGGCGCCGGCGGGGCGTCGAGCGGCAGAACGAGCTGGGCTTCCCCGATCTGCAGGAGCGTGTCGCCACGCCCGGCCGGACGGATGCTGACGGGCCAGAACCACGCGGGACCGAGCGTCTCGGCCACCTCGCGTGAGGGAGGTGCGGCATACAGGTCCTGCGGCGTCCCGGACGCCTGCAGCCTCCCAGCGCGCAGGACGAAGATGCGGCTCGCGAGCAGCATCGCCTCGGTGGGGTCATGGGTGACGAAGAGGGCCGTCAGGCGCAGGCCCTGCAGGAGTTCGCGCAGCTCGAGGCGCAGTTCCTCGCGCAGCTTCGCGTCCAGGCTGGAGAGCGACTCGTCGAAGAGCAGCAGGCGGGGGTTCACGGCGAGGGCGCGGGCCACGGCGACGCGCTGCTTCTGCCCCCCGGAAATCTGGTGCGGGTAGTGCGCGCCGAGGCCGTCGAGGCGCATGCGGCGCATCAGCTCCTCCACGCGCTGCATCGCCGAGGTGCGCGGCACGCGCCGCAGTCCGAGGCCGAAGGCGATGTTCTGCGCCACCGTGAGGTGGGGGAACAGCGCGAAGTCCTGAAACACGTAGCCGATCGAGCGGCGCTCGGGCGGGACGAAGCTCCCCGCCCCGTCCCAGGTCTCGCCCTGCCAGGCGACGGTGCCGCGCGTCGCGCGCTCGAGCCCCGCGATCACCGCGAGCAGCGTGCTCTTGCCGGCGCCCGACGGTCCGAGGATGGCGCCGATCTCGCCTTCGGCGAGGCTGAAGGAGACGTCAGACAGTATCGGCTGTCCGCTGTAGGACTTGGAGACGTTCTGCAGCTTCAGCAGTGTACTCTACCTCCTTGCGCGCCTCCCGCCAGGGCTGGCGGGTCGAGTGATCCAGGAGCCGGAAGACGCCGAGCGTCGCGCCGAGCAGAAGGACCGACACGATGCTCAGCGCGGCGCCTACGCTGTAGGCGACGTTGTGGAACTGGTGGACGATCGCGACGGCGATCGTCGGGTCGCCCGGCGGGTACAGGAGCGACGAGGCCGGCAGCTCGAAGAAGACGCCGGTGAAGATCAGGAGGAACGTCGAGACGACCATCGGGCGGATGAGCGGCAGGGTGACGTGCACGAGCGCCTTCGTGGAACTGCCCCCCAGCGAGAGCACGGCCCGCTCCATGCCCTGGTCGACCTGGTTGAGCGCAACGCGGGCGAGTCGCGCCGAGTACGGCAGTCCACCCGCGACGTACACCAGGACGAGCACCCCGTAGGTACCGTAGAGCGCGAGGGGCGTTCCCTGCACCCAGGGCGCGTTCCAGGCGAACACGTACGCCGCGGCGAGCACGATGCCGGGGACGGCGATCGTCGCCGTGAGCAGCGTGTCGTAAAGCGCGGAGAGGCGCGAGCCGGCCCACATCACCCAGATCCCGAGGCCGGTCGTCAGCCCGGCCGCGAGCAGGGCGAGGACGTAGGAGCGCAGGGCCGCGCCGCCCGTGTAGATGTCGCTGCCGAGCAGAGCGGCAAAGCTTTGGAGCGTCCAGTGCGACGGGGCGAAGCCGAGCCCGACGTCGGGGACGAGGGCCCAAAGGAGGAAACTCACGAGCGGAAGGCCCAAGGCGAGGAAGAAGAAGGCGGCGAGCGACGCGGTCGCCCACCCGTTCACACGCGCGGGAAGGCGCCACTGCCGGCGGTGGCCGTGCATCACGCGCTGTGCGCCGCGCGCAGCCAGCACCTGCGGCAGCTGGACCGCCAGTGCGAGGGCGATCAACAGCAGCGACTGGACGGCGGCACCGGAGAAGTTGACCGGCACGAAGTTGAGCGCGGAGTAGATCGCGTAGGGGATCATGGGGAAGTGGGCGGATGCAGCGAGCGTCGAGGAGACGCCGAAGTCCGAGACGGCCTCGGCGAAGATGATCGCGAAGCTTGCCCAGAGCGCGCCGCGCACGAGCGGCAGATGCACGCGCCGGAGCCGGCTCCAGCCGCTTGCGCCCAGCGAGCGCGCCGCGTCGTCGTACTCCTGGCCTACCGCCTGCAGGGCGCTGCTCACGGTGATCGCGGCGTACGGCATGAGCTTGATCGTCAGCACGAGCCCGACGCCCAGCGGAGAGAAGACGATCTGGGACAGGCCTTGCGACCAGATGCCGAGACCGCTGGCGACGCCCCCCTGGATGGCGAACAGCATGATGCCCTCCGCGAGCATGAAGGAGGGCGCGAAGAAGAGGAGCCAGAGCAGCGCATTCCAGACCCCCGGGCGCCACAGGCGGACGCGCACGACCAAGTGGCCCACGACCGCGCCGAGCGCCGTTGCGGTCGCCGCGACGGCCAGGCTGAGCACGAGCGAGTCTTTGAGCGAGGACCAGAAGAGCGGGTCCTGCGCCAGCGCATGGAACGCGTCGAGCGAGAACCGGCCCGACGGCTGGAAGGCGAAGACGTCGGGGAAGAAGATCTGGACGAGCAGCACGCCGAGCGGGTAGAGGACGATCGCACCAACGAGTGCCAGAGGCGCGAGACCGCGCCCCCAGCGAACCCTGTCTGTCACTGGACGACGTTGTCCGTGAACCACTGCACCAAGGCGCTCTCGTGATTGCCGGCCCAGATCGGATCGACCGTGATCCACTTGATGCTGACGTTCGGCCGGCTCGGGTTCTCGGTCGCGTCGGTCACGACCGGCTGGTAGAGCGAGTCTCCGCCGCCCTGCGTCGTCTGCACCTGCTGTCCCTTTTGCGAGAGGACAAAGTTCACAAACATCTTGGCAGCTTCAAGATCGGGCGCCTTCGAGGAGATCGCCATGTCATCGGGGAGCATCGCCACGCCCTCCGTCGGGTAGGAGATGCCGATGTTCGGGTCCTGCTGCATGGCGCTCAGGATGGCGGAGTCCTGGAACATCGCGACCTTCAGCGCGCCAGACTGCAGCGCCTGCAGCGTGTTGCCGTTGGTGGGGTAGATGTGCAGCCCGTTCTGCTTGAGCTGCTTGAAGAACTGCTGCCCCTGGCTCACGCCCATGATCTTGAAGATCTCCGCGACGAAGGGGTACGTCGGGCCGGAGATGGCGGGGTTGTTCATGCCGACGGAGCCCTTGAACTGCGGGCTCAGGAGCTGCGTCCAGGAGGTCGGGACATCGGCGGTTGGCACGGACTTCTTGTTGTAGGCGATCGCGGCCGCCGCGGTGACGCCGCCGGGGAACCAGGCGTGGTCCTTCGGCAGCAGGCTCTTGCCGAGGGCGGTGTAGTACTTGGCGTTGGCGGGCGTAAAGCCGCGCAGGAGCTCTCCCTGCGCGTCCAGCGCCGCCATGGCGCCGTTGCCGTCGAACCAGACCACGTCCCACTTGGGGTGCGAGCCTTCGGCCTGCAGCTTCGCGAGAAGGTCTCCAGTGGACATGTCGGTGAGTTCCACCTTGATGCCGGTGGCCTTCTGGAACGCGGTCGCCTCCGCCTGGTCGTAGCCCTGGGCAGAGTACAGAACGAGCTTCGTCGGCTTCTGCGCGGCTGAGGAAGGCGTTGTGCTGCCGCAGCCTGCGAGCAGGGCGCTCCCCAGTGAGGCGGCCAGCAGGAACGGCACGTAACGACGGACCAAGTACACTCCCCCTACGTTGCGTACTTCGGTTCAACGCAAGCGTAGGTGGGGAGCGTTAGGACTCGATGGACGGGACGTTGCGGTCCGCTGAAGATGCGATTGCGGGAAGTTAACGTAAGCAGGCGTAGTGGCCGTGCCAGGCCGCGAGCACCGAGCCGCGCAGCGTCGTGAGCGCGGGGGCCACGGTGAAGTCCCGCGTTCTGTTTCGCGCGACGTGAGGACTATCGCCCGACGCGCAGGCGCAGGATGCGCAGGCGGCGCATTGCGCCGTAGGCAAGGCCAAGTGCGATCGGGGCCGCCGCAGCGAGTGCGGCAAGGGCGGCGCCGCGCTCGAGTGTCCCGATGAAGCCGCCTTTCGGCGTCAGGGCGGTCCCTGCCCCCGCCAGGATGGTGGGCACGTGCAGGTGGAAGAGCGGCAGCAGGAGGACGGTGAGCACGCCCGCGATCCCCGCGTGCAGCAGCCGCGCCAGGATGTAGGGGCGCATGCGAATATCGGTGTCCGCGAGGACTGACGCCACCTGACCCTGCACCGAGAGCCCGGACCAGGCGATGATCGCCGATGCGACGGCCGCACGCTGCACGAGCGATGCCGGCACCTTCGCCACGGCGGCGGAGCCGATATCGATCTCGAGGATGCCCTGGACGACGCTGTGCGCGAACGAGGGCGCGAAGCCGGCCAGCCCCAGCAGCCGCTCCACTGGCCAAAGCACCGTGACCATCACTCCCGTTGCGTCCAGAACACGAATGAGCACCGAAAAGAGCACGATGAAGCTCATGATCATGAACAGCGTGGCGATGGAGTCGCGGATCGCGTCCTGCAGGATGAGGCCGAGCGGCCTTCCGTCCTCCGCACGTGCGCGGACGAGCGCCTGCGCCGCCCTTCGCCAGATGGTACCGTCCGTCTGCACGACTGGCGGCCTCGACTCCTCGGGTTCCTTGCGACCCCATGAGCGGAATGCGAGTCCGACAAGGAAGGCTCCGATATAGTGCGCCGCCGCGAGCGCCGCGCCGAGGGCGGGCATGCCGAACATGCCGACGGCGACCGCTCCGAAGATGAACAGGGGATCTGCGGTGTTCGAGAAGGCGAGCATGCGCTCGCCTTCGACGCGCGTGCACATGCCCTGCTTTCTGAACTTCGCCGTGATCACGGCGTCCATCGGGTAGCCGGCCGCGAGGCCCATCGAGAGCACGAAGGAGCCTGCCCCCGGTACGTTGAACAGCGGGCGCATCAGGGGTTCGAAGAGTTCCCCGAGGAAGTGGACGACGCCGAAGGCGAGCAGTACCTCCGAGAGGATGAAGAAGGGCAGAAGACTAGGCAAAACCACGTCGAGGAAGAGCTTCATGCCCTCCTGCGAGGCGCGGAAGCCGTGCTCCGAGTAGATGATCATCAGGGCCACGAGGAGCAGGGCGACGAAACCCTGCGCGAGCGCCGACCGCGCCTTCACCGCACCGCCTCCGCCAAGGATGTTGTCCTTGGGGAAGGTATGCTGCGCGGGGCTGCGGTCATGTCAACTGTGCGCCAGACCCATCGGAGGACCTCCCTTGCGTCCCGTGGAGGTCTCGCTGCGCAATGGCATCCTGCTCCAGGGATGTCCGCCGTTTCGCAAGACCAGCTCAGGGTCGGCGTTGTGAACTTCGCCGCGGCAGGTGTTTTCATGGCTAGGACTTCCTGGTTGTCTTGACGAAGTCATCCGCAGCGGAGGAGGGTGGAATCAGTGGAGGCGGAGCTGAAGAGTTATCTCGATGG
>JAJYSJ010000027.1 GCA_021793645.1 Bacillota bacterium | reverse complement strand
CGCAGAGCGCCTGCGATCGTTGCTACCGATCGCGGCTACGATACCGCCGCCAACCATACCGGCTGTCGTGACCTGGGCGTACGCAACGTCGCCATCCCCAAACGCGGCAAGATCTCCGCCGATCGCCACAGATTTCAACACAAGCAATCCTTCCGCCAAGCCCAAGCCTGGCGATCCGGCAGCGAGGCGACTATCAGTCGCCTCAAGCGAGGGTACGGCCTCCGCCGATCCCGCTACAGGGGATATGACCGCGTTGCCACCGGTGTGGGGCTCGCGATCCTCGCCCACAACCTCCGCCGAGCAGCTACCCGGTAGCAGGCCGAGCCCAGAAGGCCCGGTCCTACTCCACCCACGTCGCCCCGGTCCCCGGGCCACCGCCCATGTGACAGGCTTTTTCAGTGGGATCTAGATAGGTGGGCGGCGCGAAAAGCCCGGCGGCTTCCCGCACCCCGCGCAGATTGATCCACATCAACAGGATGACCATCGTGACGGCAATCGCGACCTGGTACGGCACGAAGCCCGGAAAGGCTGAAACCAGGGCCGCGATAGCCGCCGTGACACTGACCGATACAGTAAGGGTGTAGTCGATCAGCAGTGCGGCGCCAGCAAGCAGGCCAGCCGTGTCGCCGTAGGTGTCCCGGCCGATGACGTAGGCCCCGCCGCCCCCGGGATAGGCTAGGATGATCTGCCGGTAGCCGATAATCAGGAACAGCAGCAAGAACACGATCACGGTAGCAATCGGCAGCGAGTACCAGAGTGCACCTAGCCCGGCCGTCACCAGAATGATCAGGATTTCCTGGGAACCATAGGCCACCGACGACAGTGCATCGGGCGATAGGACAGACAAGCCCTGCCAGACACCGACCTTGAGGGTGTCGGTATTCCGGCTTCGAATCGGGTGACCGAATAGCCAGAGCTTGCGACTCACGGGCGCTCCTGCGCTTGCCGGGCTCGTCTTGAGGCGGGCAGCGAGAATGGCTCCAAGAGTAGACGCTTGATCGGCAAGTTGGATTGCCTTCTTTCCCCGCGGACTTTATTGCCCCAGTCTCTGCCTGTCCCTCCACAGGGTCAAGCACTTTCTTAACGGCGACCTGCGTTCCGCGCACGCGTCTGAGGGCGGCCTCAGTGCCGCGGCGCCTCCGTAATATGGTGGCTGCACTTGCCGTACTCGAGCTGCCTGGAGGCGCCCCAGGGCGGGCACCACCCCGCTTCGACGACGCCTGCAATCACCCCCCTGACGTCGTCCGGCCTCGGAACTGTTCGCAATCCAGCATGTCCTCGTCAGGGAGAGAATAACTGGCAGGACAAAAACAGAACACGAAATAGCTCGTGCTCTATTGCTATAATGTCGATTCTATGTTAAAAACAAGGTTTTCGAGAGCTACTTAAGTGCATACCGGAGTAGTACGCTATGCTTGCATCTGGAGATTGGAAGGGACTGAGGACGATGACTGAGCATCCGCTGATGGAACACCACGGGCAGGCGACGGCATTCTGGGAACAGGCGGTTGAGCAGCGTGAGAAGGCCATTCATCGTTCCCCAGTCCTGCAAGCTATTGAAGCCGCCGTAGCGGCTAATCGCACTCGATCCTGAGGCAGCGTCCGCGCCTCGCACGACGCAGACCGCCACGGATCATACTACCCAGGAATCGACACACAAGCAGTCGGCCATTTCGCGGAGGCGTGGGCTGTTTGCACGCGCAACCGCAGAGGTTCCATCGGCTCGGCCGCTGCAAGGCACTGCCTTGTACCGCTGCGCGAACGGATCGAACGGTCCTACAGGACGATAGGCACAAGTGTACGGCCATCTGAGTAACGAGAAGTGGACACAGGACTTGCCCTACGACCGATCTGGTCGCACGTAGCCAATTTGTGGGGGTGAAGAGTTTGGTGGGATCCATCATTGCCGTTGTGGTCGTATTGCTACTGCTCGGCATGCTGCTTTCGGCTCGGATTGTGCAGCAGTACCAACGAGGCGTGTTGTTTAGGCTAGGGCGGGTGATAGGGGTACGCGAGCCCGGATTTACCCTGATCGTTCCGTTCATCGACAGCCTCCGAAAGGTTTCGCTGCGCATCATGACCATGCCGATCCAGTCGCAGGGGATTATAACCAGGGACAACGTGAGCGTAGATATTTCCGCAGTGGCCTATTACCATGTCGTCGATCCGGTAGAGGCCGTGGTGGCGATCGAAAACGTGGAGGCCGCCATTAACCAGATCGCGCAAACGACGTTGCGCAAGGTGGTCGGTCAGCACGCGCTGGACGAGATCCTTGCGGAAACCGATCGCATCAATGCTCGCATACCGGAGATTCTGGATCCGCTGACCAAGGTTTGGGGCGTCGTAGTGTCTCCGGTGGAGTTGAAGGACATCCAGCTGCCGGAATCGATGAAACGGGCGATGGCCCGGCAAGCGGAGGCGGAGCGGGAAAAGCGCGCCAAGATCATTTCTGCCGAGGGAGAATTGCTGGCGGTAGACGCGCTCAGCCAGGCGGCAGACATCATGCAGGCGCACCCGGTCACATTGCAACTGCGCACGCTCCAGACCCTGGCGGAAATCGCAGTGGACAAGAACTCGACGGTCGTATTTCCGGCTCCCCTCATGACGACGATCCAAGAGCTGGGAGCGTTCCTGGCGCGGGAGACCAACGTCAGATTTCCGGTGACTTCCGCCGTTCGTACGACGCCGGCCAGCGACCCTGACGCCGTCGTGGATGAGGGACAAGGCGAATCAGACATGTAGGTATCGCTGTTCCGTTGCGCAAGGAGCGGTCGCGGCAGAGGGCAGGAGGCGGCTTGCCTGCCTCCCCTTCACGGACTCCGCGGCGCTAGCGGACGCGCTCCCACGCACTTTCGCTGGCGAACGGGTGCAGCAGGACCCCACACGGCGGCAGCTAGGACGTGGCGTCTGCGCGTTACACTAGATTTCAGTGGCACGGACGCCGTGGTGGATGGGGCGACGAAGATTGGGACCGAAGGCATCTCCGGTTTGGGGACAATCGCGGAGCCGTGCTCTTAGCTGCGGATGTTCCATCCGTGATCACCACGGACGCGTGGCCGAGATGACGTTTGGATCGCCTACCGTGATCCACGCTGCAACCCTTCGTGCATGTGGAGACAAAATGAGGGATGGGCTCTGACGAAGATCGCGAGGCATCACACTGACGTGGGTGCCGGACTGCCCCAGGGCGGGCCCAAATTGATCGTGCGCTTTCTGGATCGCCCCCATGAGCCGGATCTCTTCCTCCGGATCGCCGAGCCTCCGATCGTGCGGGCGCGCCTACTCTTCATCCATGCGTCGCTTGTTCATTCTGAGTACTACGTGCCGATCGCCGCCGAATTCGCGCGCCACGGCATCGAGACATGGCTACCCGACTTGCGGGGTCACGGATGGTCCGGCGGCACCCGTGGTCACACGCGCGATTGGCACGAGCCGATCGATGATGTCGTCTTCGTCTGGCGCGCCATGAAGGCGACCGGTCCCAAGCCGATGTCCCTTATCGGTGGCGAGAGTTATGGTGCGCTACTCAGCTACTGGGCCGTTCGCGCGCACGGACTCGACCCTGACGGCGCCTTGTTCCTCTCGCCGGCCTTCGGCCTGAACTTCCACGTATCGGAACTGACCGGATGGCTCCTGACCCACCTCGCCTGGCCGATCGCCGGACGGGTCCGCCCACCGCTGAGACTGCCAGTGGAAGGCGTGACGGAAGACCCTGCAATACGCCGGATCTTCGAAAGGGACCCCTCGTGCAAACGGCGTTACACGCTTGGTTTTCTTCTGCACCTCTTGGCGACGCAGGACCGCGTGCCGAAGCCTGACACCGACTGGCGCACGAAGACCCTCTCTCTCTTAAGCGCCCACGATCCGATCACCAACAACGACGTAAGCCGTGCGGTGTTCGGGGAAAACCCAGAGGTGACGTGGCGCGTCAGCGAAACCGGCCTGCACAGCATAGTGGCAGATCGCCCAGACTGGGTCGTGGGGCAGTTCGTGGCATGGCTACGTCAATGGGCGCCGCTTTTCTTGGCCTAGTACCTGTCAGGGCGACTTCCTTCGAGTTGTTGGCGTGGTCCAAATTGTTGCGTCCCCGCACTGCTCCTTGCAAGAAGTGTTACTGGCTACAACCCGCCGTTCCCGCACACAGGCGCTTGCCCCTCCGCAAAGGCGAGATGGGTAAGTTTGTTTCCTGATATCCGCAACCCTCCCGGCACTCGGCGTTGCAGCTATGGTCCGGCCGCGAAGGGATCAAAGTCGCGGGAGTCGTTCGGTTGCCGCATACATGCGAAAAGCTCCTGCACCTGCGACGCATGGGCGCCGGCGAACCTGACCGCGTTGTAGTGCCTAGCGATCGCCTGGATGCAGGCGCGCGGCTTCACGCGATCAGGCCATACCTGTTTCCTCCGCGAGCACATCTGGGCCGAGCAGCGAATGGTATGCGCCAGATGGAAACGGATGGGGATCTGGCAGTCACTGTACCGATACCAGAAAAGAGGGAAACAGGGATGACAGTACGTATTTAGCAGACAAACGTTTTCTTTGTGCTACAACGAGCCTAGGTTGCGGCTGAACGTGTCTCGGTGGTGCAAAGATGGCCGTAGCCGTGGACTCTGCGACAATCCTCTGCATGGCAGAGTACTGCAGCGGGGCTCTGGCCATCGGGAAAGCGATTGCGCACTATCCGACGGTTCGAATCATGAACGCCTGGAAGGAGAGTGATGCCGCTGGTCTAGGTGCGGCGCAGCGGTTACAGCGCCCTATACTTGCTGTTCGGTAGCGAAAGAAGCGTCAAAACACCCGGTTTGCAGTCCTCGCTGTGTGGAAGTGGACTGCTAGTCGCTGAGGCATCAGCACTGACGGCGTTTGGCTGACGTTGGTTGATCGCCTCGACGCATCAGCGGAAGCAGACTGTGTCCTCCGAGTAAGTCCGAGCACGCAGAGATTCAACGGAACTCGCAATTGGACAAAGTGGGGGATGTTCATTGTCATCTGTTAGACGGCACCGGGCGGTACTGGTTGCGTTGACCGCGTCCACGTTGCTGCTCGCAGCGTGCGGCTCGACGACGAAGACGGCTAGTACGTCGCCCAAGCAGCCCATAACGATCGGTGTCTCTATTTCACTCTCAGGGATGTTCTCGGGTGACGGCAAGGCCGATCTTCAGGGATACCAGTTGTGGGCTGACCAGGTGAACACGAACGGAGGGCTCCTCGGGCGCCCGGTGAAGCTGATCGTCAAGAATGACGACAGCAGCACCCAGCAGACGCTGACCAACTACCAGACGCTGATCGGAACGGATCACGTCGACCTCGTGGTCGGACCGTTCTCCTCATTGCTGACGATCCCGGCGGAGCAGATCGCGAAGCGCTTCGGCTACGTGCTGCTCGCTCCTGCCGGAGGAGCCCCGGCGGTGTTTCAGCAGCACTATAACGGCTACGCGGACGTGGAGCCGGCTGCGGTTGTCAATGAACTCGTCAGCCTTGGCGACATGATCAAGACGATGCCCGCTTCCCAGCGTCCGCGGACGGTCGCATACGCCACGTCGAACAATCCCTTCACGGAACCGCAGCTGCCGCCCCTTCAACAGGAGCTGACATCTGCCGGCGTCCACACTGTCTACTACCAGGTGTTCCAGGACCAGACGCCGGACCTGACACCGGAAGCGCTGGCGATCGTCAACACGCATGCTGACGCCGTCGTGCTCGGCACGACATCGGTTCCGCAGGTGCAGGCGTTCGTCCAGACGTTCATCCAGCAGCACTACAGCCCGAAGCTGATCGTGGCGACCTCCGGCCCTGACCAGGGATCCACTTTCTCGTCGGCGATCGGCGCAGCGAATACGGAGGGATTCCTTGTTCCCAACAGCTGGACTCCGACGCTGAAGACGTTCGAGAATTCCCAGTTCGTCACCGCATACCTTCACACGTATGGTGGCAAGGCGGTGGACATTCCGTCAGACGCGGCGCAGGCCTTCTCGGTTGGGCAGGTCCTTCAGCAGCTGGTCACCACGACCCACTCGATCAAGAACTCCGTCCTTATCACCGCCCTGCACGGACATACCTACAAAACGGTGCAAGGGGACATGAGCTGGAACTCCGATGGTGTGCCGAGCGGCAACGGCATGTTCTTGATGCAATGGCAAAACGGGGGAACCAAGATCGTCTGGCCGCTGAGTTATGCTCAGAGTAGGTTCGAATACCCGAAGCCAACCTGGTAAAGGAGACTTGGTTAGAGGGGCCTAGCGCTGCGCGCTGGGCCCCTTAGCGCTTGACGGGAAAAACGTTAGCAAACGCGGAAATCCCGCCTCACAAAGCGCGAGGCCGGACCCAAAAGACCGCGATCTAAAGCCAATTGAACTTGGTGGAGGCGAGGGGCTTAGAACCCTATTGATTGCGAACCCCTGTCTTCCCTGGCACTCCCGCCCAGTCCCCGAACGTACCTCTGGAGCGGGTTCCGGGGCTCTGATCGTCCAGGACACTCCAGGACACTCCAGGAAACTGCTAACGGCTCCCGGCAAAGCGTTAGCAATCGCGTTAGCATTCTGGCGATCTCGGTCAACTGCGCCTCGTCGAGGTAAGCGCCAGAGTCTGCAGAAGACCGACTGCAGAGAAGATACTTGGAGCGCCGGACTTCCCCGAGACGGGTAACACTTAGGTTACGAAACGCGGTTACCCAATGTTGAAATACGCAGCGGCTTGGCCGAACAAGCCTGCCCAGACCCGCACAGCGACTGCTTACTTGGCTACCTCCGTCCAGGAACGCCCGCCGTCGGTGGTGAGGTAGAGCGTCTGGGGACCCTGCAATCGGACTGATCTCGCCACCATGACCGCCCACCCCACCCTTTGCGAACTGAAGCTTAGGTAGACGATGACGTTCTGTTGCATAAGGCTCTTCGACGCTGCCCCAGGCGAGATCGTCTGCCACGTAAGGCCGCCGTTCGCAGTGCGTTGGATGTCGCCAGCGACGTCGGCGAGCAGAGCTGTTTCAGCGTTCACTACGTCGCCAGCCATGGGGGTCTGTCTGGTCAGGTTCGAGAGCATGACACTCCATGTTTGTCCACCGTTGGTTGTGCGCAGGAACTCTGTCAAGCTGCCCGGGGAACTAAACAAGTGGACTTGGGCTAGGCCGTCCTCTCGTTCGAGCTGGGGCGGGTCAATCTTTAACCAATAGCCGGGTGCGACCGGTGTCCAGGTGGTGCCCCCGTCGTCTGTTCTGTAAAGACGGGTGTTGCCGAGGCCCGGGCTTGTGAACCCAACCTGGGCACTTGCGAAGACTAGCCAACCGAAGCCCGGCAGGGTGCCTGAACCACTCGGAGTGTGCTTCGAAACGAGCCGCCACGTCATGCCGCCATCGCGCGACGTGAACAACTGGGCCGCTGCGTTGGTGGTGCCGCCGATGCCGACCTCCAACCAAACATGCTTGCCCCGCGCAGAGAGGTATGCGCCGCCAGTACCGTAACGCACAGCAACCCGCTTGCCGCGCACCCACGTCGTGCCGCCGTCTGTTGTCACGTATACGATCGCAGATTCCCCCGGATGAACCGCGACCAAGAACGCCTGTCGGGCGCCGACTGGCTCCAGCGACAGCTTTGCGCCTACTAGGTCCGTGCGCGGCGTGACGTTGATCCACCTGCGGCCTTGGTCGGTCGTCCTCGCCACCGCTGGCTCGCCGTGCTTGTGCACACTGCCCCAGGCCATCCAGCCCGTCTCGCGTGACGTCATGTCGGGGAAGTATGCGGTCTTGATGTTCGGCGAGCGGATCACCGTCTGCACCGATGGCACGGCGAGAATCGGTTGCGATGAGGTCTGGAGCGCCGAGGGCCTCGTCAAGACGACGGCCGTCACAATGGCTGCTGCAACGACGATGCCACCGACCCAGACGAGGGCTCCGAACGTTCTGCGTGCTTCCTCGTGTCGTCCGGGTCCCACAGCCGAGCCCCCCCATCCTGACACGACCTTTGCTCCAGCTTAGGCAGCAGACCGTCGCTGGGCTACCCCGCCTGACAAGAGGCCGGAAGTCTCATGCCTGCCGGGCGAGAAGTGTAAACCGCTCGTCAACGGAGTGAAACTGGGTCGCAAGTTTGGAGCGGAGGAATGAGGTGTTCAGTCGAGTATCAAGACGAACTTCGCGCTCCGCGACGTCTTCCGGTGGAATCTGATGCGGACGGACGAGATGCATGGGCAGAGACCATGCGCGGGCGATAGCCCTAGCAAACGAGAAGTGGCTTTCTCCATGTTCGGGTCCCGCATGCACTATGCCGCGGATGCAGTCGATCGTGGCCAACTCGCACAGGGCGGAAGCCAACTCTTCAACGTACACAAACGTGCGCAGTAGATTGTCCGCCCTCGAAAATGTCTCTCCGGAAGCAAAAGCCTTCAGGACTGCCGCTGTGCGGGCGTCCCACTCGCCCGAGACTGCCCGGCCGTAGATCATGCCTGTTCGGACGATGGTTGTCGTGTGGGCGAGAGGAGAGTCAATTTGCAGCCACCGTTCCGCCCACAGTTTCCCGTTAGTGTAACGTGCTATCGAAGAATCGGAAGAAAAGGGAGAAGGCCTCACCTGTTCTCCATGCGGACCTCCGGTCCCGGGCAACACGCCATCCGTTGACACAAAGATCAGCCGGGTGGCATCAGGGACAGAGCGGACCAGATTGCAAAGTCCTGTTTCATTCAGCGCCTGTTCGTCGCCGTTCTCGTGGGTTCGCTTGGCACACCAGATTACGACATCCGGTCGCAAGGAGTTCAGATAACGGGCCATGGCTCGCGTGTCCAGCAGATCAATCGCTTGAAGCCCGGGCCGATGATGATGTCCACACGTGCCATGCGCATCTGCCCCTTTGTCGACGAGGCGCTGGTAGACGTGAGCGCCCAAAAAACCGCTAGCCCCAATGGTTAAAGCGTTCATCTCTCTACTCCGTTCGTCGCCCAAAGATGCGTCAGAGGCTGGGTGCGTCTGGTCGCCAAGTGCGTCCGCCGTCCTTGGTAGCGAACACCCCGGCAGGCGTTACGAGCCACGCACGGCTCCGGGAGTAGACGTCAAGTGACTCCCCTGTCGTATCGAAGGGCAGATCGACCCCAGGTAGGCGCACTTCCTGCCAGGCGCCGTCCGGATGGCGGATCCAGAGATCCTGCGGCGTGACGGGACCGCCAGATCTGTCGAAGGCTGCGAGGAGCCAGAGATCGCCCGAAGGGTCAGCTCCGAGCGATACGATGCGCTCGAAGCCGGCGAGCTGCGCTGGCATCGAGATGAACCGCCAGTGCTGCCCGCCGTCGTCCGTCCTCCAGATTTCATCGGCCGCGGCGGCGAACCCAACCTGCGGCGAGGCGAAGCGGACGATGCCGCCGACCGGCAACTCTTTCGGCAGGGACCGGCGCACGAAGTGCTCGCCGCCATCCGACGTGGCGAGCGGGATGGGCGGCTGCGCGGCGTCCGGCCGGGCGATGAGGAAGCCGCTGCCGCCCGGAAAGAGCTGCGCGGAGAGCACGTGCCTCACGCCGATCGGATGCCACGTGTTCCCGCCGTTGGCCGTCGCCAGGGGCCGCGCGCCTTCGCCCCGCAGGACCCAGCCGCGGCGGGCGCCCGCGAACGTGAGATCGGTCGGTGCGCCGCCGCCCGGCAGCGGGACGGCGCTCCAGGTCCCGCCGCCGTTTGCCGTGCGCACGAGGCGCAGCCGCCCCTTTTCGCGCGCGAGGCCGAATCCTTGCGAGGCGCTCGTGAAGTCCACCCGCGCGAGGGGCGCGGTCGGCCACACGGTTTGCCACGTGTCGTTCGCCGCAAGGCGCATGAGGTTACCGTACATGTCGTCCGCGAATAGCCAGACGCCGGGGTCGTATGTGAGGACGTTCCCCCACATGCTGTCGTTAAGCTGCGGCGCGGCGATGGCCTGCCAGGTCACCCCGCCGTCCCGGCTGACGTAGAGCGCGCCCTGCACCGCGAGGGCAACGTTCTCCTGCCCCCAGGCGACCATGCCGTCTGCGGCGCCGCTCGGGGGTGGCGTGCCGATGACCGCTCCTCCAGGCAGGGCGCCGGAGACGATGCGCCACGACGTACCGCCGTCATCGGTTCGCAGGATGATGCCACTGCTTTGGGCGAGTTGCGTCGCGTCCACCCCGAGTGCGGCGTAGCCGACCTCTGGTGTCGCGAAGGTCACGGGTCCCCAGCCGCCGTCGCCATTCGGCAGGGCGTAGACGCTCTGCCAGGTGTGGCCGCCGTCCGTCGTGCGCATGAGGCCGTTTCCCGCGGAAGTGACGCCGACGTCAGCCGACAGGAAGGCCGGTGCGAACGGCATCGGGCCGCCGAAGAAGCCGGGCTTGGGCTGGGCGTCGGACGTCTGCCAGGTGTGGCCGCCGTCCGTCGTCACGTCCAGCGTGTTCTGGCTGACGATGAAGCCCTGCGTCGGGGAGGAGAAGTGCATCACGGCCCTCCCCGCGTCGGCCTGGGGGTGGGAGAGCTCCTGGAGCGTCCCTCCGCCGTCTGCGCTGCGGTAGACGGTGAACTCCGTCGTCACGTCGATCCACGCGCCCGCCAGCACGAAGCCGTCCTCGGGCGACGAGAAGTCGATCGCCAGGATGGGGGTCTTCGTATGCGCGACGACCTGCCAGCTACGACCGCCGTCGGTCGTGCGCAGGAGCATGCCGGGGGATGGAACAGCCTGCCCCTGGAAGTACGGCGTGCCCGCGACACCGATCCAGCCGTGCAGCGGATCCATGAATTGCGCAGCCGTGACCGAGGGCACGCCTCCAAGGAACTCGGCCGTGATCGGCCGCAGAGTCCTTGGAGGCGTGCGCGGCGCGGAGGCATTCGAACAGCCGGACAGGATGATCGCTGCGGTGGCCGCCAGCACGAGGGCCCGCTGCCTGGGCACGATCTAATCACTCCCGCCTGGGATAATTCGCCTTCTGAGTTCGGGGCCCTGCCAGCGGATTCCGGTGACCGAACCTCGAAGCCCGTCCTTCGCGTTGCGCGTACTTCCCGGAGCCTGGAACGCTGGCCGTAGGCAGGAGTCTCCCAAATGTAAGGAGAAAAGTGAAGAAATACCCAGGAAACTTTCGGCGCGCGCAACTTGTTCGACGCAGTCGGGAGGCCACATCAGATGCTCCAGTTCGTGGTAGCCGGATCGCTGATAGTCATCTACCTCCTGTTCAGTTGGTTCTTCCTTCACCGGATGACGGCACCTGTGGCCGGCCCGGAAGGCACTCCAGCGGATTTCGGGCTCAAGTCCATACCGGTGGAGGTCACTGGCGACTCTCGGGCTGCCCCGACGCTTCAGGGGTGGTACTTGCCGGTCGCACAGCCCTTGGGCGCTCTCGTGGTCGCTCCACTCTTCGGAGAGACCTGGGCCACCATACAGGGAGAATCCGTGGTCGATCTATGGAGAGGGCTTATGGAGCGAGGGCTCGCTGTCCTCATCCTTGACTACCCTGGAGTCGGCCGGTCTGGCGGCAACCACCAGACTATCGGTGGGGAATGGCAGGTCGTCGCGCGCGGAGCGCGCTGGCTGTCCGAGCAAGGCTTCGACTGGGAGCAGATTGCCGCCGCGGGCTTCTCGATCGGAACATTCGCTGCGCTTTACGCGAGTCGGTCGGTGCCTATCGCTGCAGTCTGGGCGGATGGCGCGGTGGACGACCTCGTTCGGGCATTTCCCCGCGAGTTTCCCTTTGCAGCCCGTCTCTTGCTCCCGGGCGTCTATGTGCTCGGCGTCGCAACCGGGCGCCTCCGCCTTGCGGCGCTTCACCTTCTCCGTTACATCGATGCCGTTCCTTGCCGCGTGCAGTTCGTATGGGGCGCAGAGGAGCCTTCACACAGGCAGGGCCTCAGCCGCGGACTTCAGGCATGGTCGACCAAGTGCGGCTCTGTCCCTTGGATCATCCCCTCGGCTCGTCACTGCCGGGGCGCCGCGTTGCTGAAGGATGCCTACGCTGAGCGTCTGGCGAAGTTCGCCCTGGCCCCCACGAGTTCGACTGCCAGAACGGGAAGCACGCCCGCGCCGTCCAGCAGGCGAATGAACTAGAAGGGCGCGTGCCGAAGGCAAGCCCTGATCAGGTTGATTGCGCGTGTTTCCCCCCGGACCTGGACGCGGATCCGGGATTCCTTTTGGGACGGCATCCCCGTGCGGAGGATCGGGCTCAACCGGTGTAGCATTGCCCTGGGGGGACCGATGAGCATGGTGCCGTGCCCAATGTTCGGAGTGGGAGGTGCTCATGGTGGATGCCGTTCTGTTCGACGTGGGCAACACGCTGCTACATCTTGACCATCTGTGGCTTGCGGAGCAGGCGATCACGCTTGGGGTTTTGGTCACGCAAGAGGATGTCGGGCGCGTGGATGCCGGCGTTCGCAGGCGCCTCAACGAGGGCCTGGAGGAGGTACCGGATTCGTTCGCGGCCTTCTTCGCGCGGATCGGTCGCAGGATCGGGCTTTCGTCCGAGGGAGCGCAGTTGTTCGGTGCTCGTGCGGAGGGTGAGCACCAGCGCGATCCGCGCGGCATGTGGCGCTGCGTGGCCGAAGGAGATGTCGGGACGGTTGCCGCTTTACGTAGGCGCGGCATCTCCGTAGGCGTGATCTCCAACTCGGATGGTCGGGTAGAAGAGCAGCTCCGGCTTGCCGGCCTACGTGAGCTCTTCGCTGTGGTTGTGGACTCGCGAGTGGTCGGGATCGAGAAGCCAGACGCCCGGATCTTCGAGTTCGCGCTGCAAGAATTGTCCGTCGCGCCACAGCAAGCCCTCTATATCGGTGACCTCTTGCGCGCCGACGTAGACGGTGCGCGAAACGCGGGCATGCACGCCCTGTTGCTCGACCCCTGGGACGCCTACCCGGAGATCGAAGAAGGGCGCATTCGGCGGCTTGCACAGATCTTGCCACTGCTCGGGACGCCCCCAATGCGCTGACGTGCAACGGCACGTCTTCGCGAACCAGCACTTCCCCGAGACTGAAACACGTGCTTGTCTGCAAAGGGCAATGGCGGAGAACGATGAGGTGACGCGGTGCGCCTAATTCCTGTGACGTGGGAGACAGAGGAGCTGCTGGTTCGGGATGCCCTCCCCGAGAGCGATCTCGAACGCCTTCAAGCCATCTGGGAAGGTACCGCATACATTGGTGCGTTCGATGGGCATCCCGAGAGGAACAGCGCTGATATGCGGCGGCAGCTGAGCGAGGGCGACCTTCCGCCTGCCGGGACGATAGAGCGGTTCAGGATACAGCCGCTCTTCTCCCAGGGGACCTGTGAAATGGTAGGCTACGCCACGCTCTACCACGGCTATCCGGATGATGGAACACTGTGGGTCACATTTTTCTGCGTGGACCGTTCCGGGCAACGTCAGGTTACGGTGGGCAGTTTGTCTAAGGGCTGGCACGGGAAGCGCGTCGCGCGGGGTTTCGCCGGATTATGCTTGCCGTGGCCCTAAAGAATTGGGCTGCCATCCGGTTCTGGGTGAAGCAGGTCTTCAACCGGGTCGAAGGAGTGCACGGCGATGATGACTACGCGGCGGATGCCTTCGCTACACTGGTGGTCGAAAGGTCTCTAGCCGGGAAGTAAATCCACCAAATGGGTACCAGTGCTCGTACAAGTCACAATGCCGGGAAGGATTACCTAACCGGCGGACAACGCCGAGGGCCCCGGCCATCGGTTGCAGGCGCGTTACCAGAGCGTGCCCACTTCGCCCAGGGGCTACCGAAGACGGCTTGTCCCCTTGGCACACTTGATGCGTACAATGCGCAAACCGTCGCGGTGGTGCTGACGCTGTCTGCGTTGGGCGGCTGAGGTACCGACGCGAGAGTGCCCGCGGCCGGCGCGACGGGCGTACTTCGCGAAGGCAGACTTCCCCGAAGCCGAAAATGCTTGGTGAGACAGAATGCATGGTGACCAACCGCAGAACAAGCACGGCTGGGATCGACACGCCGGTGTCCCTGCCACCGAACGACTAAAGGCTTTAGGTCGCCTTTCTCCCATTTCCTAGAGGTCGAAGCGCAACGACCTTTGTAGTTCATTGGCTAAGAACATGATCGCGATTCAAGAAGTACATTTTCGTACTTCTGATAAGGAGCAAAGAATTCATCTAAGAGTGCCAATGTTTGCTGCATGGACACAATGCGTTTAACCGCCAAATCGTACGCTTCAGTCACCGTCATAATATCCCGAAACACTGAGATATCGAGTTCACCACTTGCGTTGGCAAGGGCATATAATTTGGATGTGATCTCTCCTACGCTGCTCAGTTCTGTGCTGTACCGTCTACGCAGTTCCCCGAGGACAATCTTAGTCGCCTGTCCAGCGTCGTATTCCCCTTGCACTTCACCGAGCATCTGAACGATGTCGCCAGTGGTCCGCTTACTTGCTAAAGATATGTCAAGCAAGGAGGAGGGAATGTCTTTTGCGGGGTACTTTGCAACGATGCGATCCGCCCAAGCGACGACATCCTCTTTGTGAAAAACACCAGTCAACAGCCCTAGCCGATACGCCTGTGCCATGGGGCGGAGTGACATCATAGGCCTCCCCTCGGGACAGCTGAGCGTGACCTTCGGAGCCAGCGCGGCCGTGCAAATGCGCAACGGCAAGAACGAGCAGGTCGAGTCCAACACTCAGATGCGAGAACGGGCGACACCCTTTGCCTTCCGACAGGTGCCTGCCACCCTATCCTCGGGCGCCAATGCAACACCCGTCAACGGAGGGCTACTGGAAGCCGCCGCGCTACCCAGTGGATACTTCGTGTAAAGTCCGCATACTTCCCCAAGCCGTGGACGCTTAGGATACGAAATGTCGCCGGACCAATGTTGCAACAACAGGGCAGAGGTACCGCGCGCTGCCTAGAGCAGGGCTCCGAGTCGTGGAACCGTGCTTTCAGATCGATCTGCGGCGTGGGGTCAGAGGGCCAAAGAGAGGGCCTGGCGGCCACACGAGGGGAGGGGGGGTCTATTTCGTGCGTCATCGGTCGGTGCCGCCCCAGAACAGGCTCTCGTTAGCGTCCCACGTCCTGATGCCGATCACGATGCCACCCAGGGCACAAAAGACCAGATTGGCGAGAAGGTCGGGCCAGAGACGGAACGGCGGCAACCCGGGTGTCCCGTCGACCTACGACAAGGCCGACATCAAGAGCCCGGTGCCCACTCCCCAGTAGAGCACGCACCACACGAGGATGTAATGCCACTTGCCCTTGGCGCGCCTGCGCTCCCATCGGGCCCGGTCACTTTTGCCCATCGTCTCATCTCTTATACGCAAGTATCGTGATCAAAGGCGCTAGCCCCAGGAGGCCCAGGAGAGCCAAGTTGCTTGTCTCTGCCGCAATCATGGACACCCCAAAACGATAAGTGATCAATAGGATGAGCACGGTTCGCCGCTGCATAGGTCAACACCCCGAATGAGTATGAGCGTATGACGTCTTCCGGACCCAGACAGTTCACTTTCCAGAGGCTAGAACGGGAAGACGGAAACGATGGCCGCGATCAGATTGAGGATGGCGCGCAAGACGGACCAGCCGACCCCCCCTGCGCGCACGGATCCGTTGCAGCAGAAGGCCGGTTGCCGAGGACCACGAGTAGGACGAGGGCCACATAGGCGATCAGATAGAAAACGTGTTCCATGGGGCCAGATTCGTGGGGCCGTATTACCTCCCCTGCCCGTAGGTGAGAGGAGGTTCGTTCCTCCAGGTAGCTTCTCGGAGTCTCGCCTTGCGGACTTGCTACTTCGTGTAAACTGCGCGTACTTGCCCGAGTCCGGAACGCTTAGGTTACGCAACGCAGTTCCCCAATGTTGAAATGAGCAGCGGCCAAAGAACCCGGCCCAGACCCAAACAGCGGCGGCTACTTGGCTACCGCTTTCCACGAACGCCCGCCGTCGGTGGTGAGATAGAGCGTCTGGGGACCCTTCAACTTGACCGTTTTCGCCGTCATGACCGCCCACCCCACCTTCTGCGAACCGAAGGTTAGTGAAATGATGATGTTCCCGTGCAGAAGGGCCTTTGACGATGCCCCGAGCGGGATCGTCTGCCACGACCGGCCGCAGTTCGTAGTGCGGCGGATGTCACCGGCAACATCGACGTACATCGCTGTGTCAGCGTTGAGTACGTCGACGTTCGCCTCCAAAGATATCTCTGGGGTGCTCGGGCCTATAACGACGCTCCACGATTGTCCGCCGTTGGTTGTGCGCAGGAACTCTGGGAAGAACGACGGGGGACTGATCAGGTAGACTGCGGCTAGACCGTACTCTCGCGTGATCTCGGGCAGGTCAACCTGTAGAAAGTGGCCAGGCGAGACAGGCGTCCACGCGGCACCGCCGTTGTCGGTCCTGAAAATCCCTGCGTTCTCGCCGTTCGAGCATGTGAAACCATCCTGGGCACTTGTGAATACCAGCCAACCGAATCCCGGCAAAGTGCCCAATCCATTGGGAGCGTGCTTCGCGACGAGCCGCCACGTCATGCCGCCATCGCGCGACGTGAAGAGCTGGGCCGCTTCGTCGTGGGCGGCTCCACCAACCTCAAGCCAGACGTCCTTGCCTCGCGCGGCGAGGTGGGCGCCGCCATCACCGTACAGGACGGGAACTCGTTGGCCTTGCGTCCACGTCTTGCCGCCGTCTGCTGTGACGTATACAATCGCGGACTTTCCCGGGTGGATTACAACCAAAAACGCTTTTCGAGCCCCGACTGGATCCAGCGACAGTTTCGCGCCCACAAGGTCCGTGCGGGGCGTCACGTTGATCCACCTGCGGCCCTGGTCGGTCGTCCTTGCCACCGCCGGCTTGCCTTGCTTGTGGACACTACCCCAGGCCATCCAGCCCGTTTCACGTGAAGTCATGTCGGGGGAATTCGCGGTCTTGATGTTCGGCGAGGGGATCACAGTCTGCACCGATGGCACGGTGAGAATCGGTTGCGATGCGGTTTGACGCGCTGGGGGCCTCGTCAAGACGACAGTCGTCACGACGGCGGCTGCAACGGCGGCGGCCCCAGACCAGAGAAGGATCGTGCGGCGTGGACTGCGACCTGTTACTCCGCGAGGTGCCATATCCCATCCCCCCCGACCGTGCGCCTGTTTCCAGACTACGCCAACAGGTAGTCTGGGGACAGCCGCACCACATGGGGATCGAACCACGGTCACGACGGGAATGTGACAAAGCCGCGCCGATTGATGACTGCGGCCCGCTCGCGCCGTACTTCGGGTAAACTGCGCGCGAGATCACTTAGGAGACAGAAGGCACCTTGGCCAATGTGGGAACAAGCGGCGGCTCATCGCTTTGAGGGTGTTTTCGCCTCTTCGGATTAGGCCAAGTCAAGCCGAACTTCTGTAGCGCCCGGAGGGCCATACCTCTTCACAACGTAGGAACCCTTCGGCCACTCCGCTATGAGGTTTGAAGCAAGACGCCAGAGTCGATCGGCGTTGGGCCCGTAGAGATACATCGTAAACCAGCCTAGAGCTTTCTCGTGGCCATCATATTCTCCGATGTCCGGGGTTATGGACTGGTCCAGGAGTTCCTCTATCGCCTGGATAGCAGTTGATTCCTTCGCCGAGCCCCACGTGTCATCACTGAGCTTCACCCAGATTATTACCGCCTGTTCGTCGTCCAAGCAGGCACCCTCCATCTTGCACATGTCGCTCGCGCACTAAATGGGCGGTTGCGCGAGAAGAGCGTTGCTGTTAAGGCTAGACAACACAGGCGACCAAGTCTCTGGGACAGGTTGGGGCACTCAAGCGTGGAAGTAACTCTTGCCAACACGGTTGGCGCATGAGCGACAGCTTAAGGGGTGGCGCTAGCGACGTTCTTGAATGGCTAATGCAGTTCTCCGACGAGCGCATGCGCAGCCGCTAGCGTGGAATAGACATTGTGAGCTTTCGGAGATTGGTGACAGGTACTGACATCATCGTGTGGTACGTTAGGGTCGCACGCAAGAGCCAAGGAGCACTGGAGTGATGCGCAGTTGCCGCCGGTGCCTGGTCAGCGATGCTGAATGGAGGTGTCGACCCACCGTGACGAACCATTCGAAGGAGCGTCCACTGGCCGGTAGGATTGCCCTGGTGGCGGGCGCTACACGTGGCGCAGGGCGAGCCATCGCGGTGGAGCTCGCGCGTGCGGGAGCGTTCACGTATGCCACGGGACGCAGCAGCAGGGTTCTCGGCCCATCGGATATGGGTCGGCCGGAGACGATCGAGGAGACCGGAGATCTAATGCAGGCGGCGGGCGGCGAGGGCATCGCCATGCGCGTCGATCACCTGGAGCGAACCCAAGTGTCGGAACTCGTGTCCAATATTGAAAAGCGACACGGGCGCCTGGACATCCTCGTTAACGACATCTTTGGTGGGGATCGCTATGCCCAATGGGACAAAAAGCTGTGGGAGCATGACCTGGAAGCGGGCTTGCTCATGCTGCGGATGGGTATCGAGACGCACCTCATCACGTGCGCCATGGCCCTCCCTCTCATGCTCCAAAACGGTGGCGGCCTAGTCGTTGAGATGACGGACGGTACCTCGGAACACAATAAAGCATTTCGGCACGGCGTTGGCCTCTACTACGACCTCGTCAAGGCATCGGTCGAGCGTATCACGATAGGCCTTGCAGCCGAACTAGAGGACAAGCAGTGCACTGCACTCGCGGTCACACCAGGATGGCTGCGGTCGGAACGGATGCTCGAAAACTTCGGCGTCAGTGAGGAGAACTGGCGCGACGCTTTGCAAGAGGAGCCCCACTTCTGCATCTCAGAGTCTCCCGCGTTTGTAGCGCGCGGAGTGGCCGCCTTGGCCGCGGATCCTGCGGTCGATCGCTACGCAGGGAAGGTTCTGTCCAGCGCGGAACTTGCGAGGACCTACGGTGTGACGGACACCGATGGCACCCAGCCCGACTGCTGGCGCTACATCGTGGAAGTCCAGGGTACGGGTCGCCCAGCGACAGAGTTTGGATACCGTTTCACCCGCACCTGATCGAGAGCGTCATCAAGCACTTCACGGCGTTACAGCAGAAACCACCCACGTCCCTAGACCGAGCCGGACTGACTGCTCTCTGACTCTCGTGGCCGCCCTGGTGGCCATTGAGACCACGTGTGGGGCGACTCAGAGAATAGGTGTCCATACTTAGCGTCAAGCGCGCGTACTTCCCCAAGCGCGGAACGCTTAGGATACGTAACCCTTCCTGACCGAGTGTCGATTACGCGTGACCTTGCGCCTGAACCGCGTATGCGGGGCGGGGCAACGGGTATTTTGCCATCCTCCCATCTTTGGCGCTGCGGGCATCAGAAACTGGGCGCGGCCGATCGCCATGTACGTCCGCCATCCTTCGTCTCGAACACTCCGGCGGGCGTCGCCAGCCAAGCTTGGCGCCGTGAGTAGACGTCGAGCGACTCGCTCGTTGCATCGAAGGGGAATTGGATTCCCGGCAGGCGTACCTCCTGCCAGGCGCCGTCCGGATGGCGGATCCAAAGCTCCTGCGGCGTCGTGCTGGCACCGGCCTGGCCGTAAGCGACGATGAGCCAGAGATCGCCCGACGGATCTGCCCCCATCGATGCGACGGGTACGAAGTCATACAGGTGCTCTGGCAGCGGGACGAAGCGCCAGTGCAGCCCGCCGTCCTCGGTCCGCCAAACGGACTCGCCCGACGCCGCGAAGCCGACCTGCGGCGAGGCGAAGCGGACGATGCCCCCGACAGGCAGCTTCCGCGGGAGAGACCGCCGCACGAAGCGCTTGCCGCCATCCGAAGTGGCGAGCAGGATGGGCTCCTTCGCGCCGGGCGGCTGGACGAGGAGGAAGCCGCTGCCACTCGGGAAGATCCGTGCGGACAGTACGTGCCTGACGCCGATCGGCCGCCATGTCTTTCCGCCGTCGGCCGTCGCCAGGGGTCGCCCGTCGGTGCCCCGGAGGACCCAGCCGTTGCGGGAACCCGCAAACGTAAGACCTGTCGGTGCGCTTCCGCCCGGCATCGGTACTGCGTCCCAGGTTAGACCGCCGTCGGGCGTGCGCACGAGATGCAGCTGCCCCAACCCGTGCGCGAGGCCGAATCCTTGAGTGGCGCTCACGAAGTCCACCCGCGTGAGGGGCGTGATCGGCCATATCAGCTGCCGAGCGCCGCTCTGCGTGAGGCGTATGAGGTTGTCGTCCATGTCGTCCGCGAGGAGCCTGCCTGCGGGATCGTAGGTGAAGACGTTTCCCCACATGTAGTTGTTGAGCTGAAGCCCGGCGACGGACTTCCAGGTCACTCCGCCGTTCCTGCTAACGTAGACCGCGCCCTGCTCCCTGATGGCAACGTCCTCCTGCCCCCAGGCGGCCATACCGTCTGCGCCGCTCGGGGGTGGTACGCCGACGACCTTTGCTCCGGGCAGCACGCCGGAGACGATGCGCCACGACGCTCCGCCGTCATCTGTGCGCAGGATGACGGTGCTGCTTTTGCCAGGAGGAGGCGGGTTCACCCAGACAGCGGCGTAGCCGACCTCCGAGTTCGCGAAGGCCAGGGGACTGTCGGAGGCAACGTCGCCGCTTGGCAGGACGTAGACGCTCTGCCAAGACTGGCCGCCGTCCGTGGTACGCATGAGGCCTCTTCCCCCGGCGGCGAAACCGGTGCTCCCCGAAAGGAAGACCGGCGAGAACGGCATCGGGCCGCCAAAGTCGCCGGGCTTCGGCTGGGCAGAGGACGTCTTCCATGTTCGGCCGCCGTCGGTCGTGATATCGAGTGTGTTCTGGCTGACGATGAACCCCTGCGTTGGGGAGGAAAAGTGCATTTCGGTCTTCCCGGCGCCAGGACGGGGGTGGGAGAGGTCCTGAAGCGTCTGTCCGCCGTCCGCACTGTGGTAAAGGATCTGTGGGGAGGTCCATTCGCCGCCCGCCAGCACGAAGCCATCCTGCGCAGATAAGAAGTCGATCGCCAGGATGGGTCGCTGCGTATGAGCTACGACCTGCCAGCTGCGGCCGTCGTCGGTCGTGCGCAGGAGCGTGCCGCTGGACAGCATCTTCTGGCCCTGAAAGTAGGACGTCCCGATGATGCCGACCCAACCGTGCAGCGAGTCCAGGAAATGCACGGCCGTCACCAAGGGCGCGCCGAGGGAGCCAAGGAACTCGGCCGTGATCGGCCGCAGAGGCTTGGGAGACGTGGGTGGCGCGGAGGCATTCGAACAGCCGGACAGGATGATCGCTGCTGCGGCTGCCAGTACGAGGGCCCGCTGTCTGGACACGATCAACACTCCCGTCTGGGATAATTCCCCTTCTCGGGTTGGGAACCTGCTGGCGGATTCCGCTTACCTGGAGCGAAGCCGAGAGCGACTTATCGGCGACGAACTTCGCTTACCACCGTACCCAGAGTCTCCCGAAAACTGCTTGTCCCCATGGCGCACCCGAAACCGATGGTGTGCAAACCGTTGCGGTAGTGCTTGCGCTCTCCGCCTTGGGCGGCTGAGGGATAAGGGGGCGGGTGCCGGAAACTCCCGCACCTGAACACGCTAGGCTGGCCGGAGGTCGTCGGTGAAGCCCCGCACCACCGGCCGCACCTGATGAAGACGTGGGAGGCCGTTGCGCGCCTCGTCAGGGTTTGTCAGGGCGCCGAACATCGCACCGCGCCGACCGAGAAACATTTCTTTTTTTTGCCGGTCAACGATCTGCGCATCCGAATGACACTAATGAGTAGATGGACACGTCTGGGGGGCACGACTCATTGCTTGTCGATGCGGAACTGCTAAAGCGAGTCTCGGACGGAGATCGCGAAGCAGCGGGCAGTTTGGTCGAGGGGCTGTGGCCGGATGCCTATCGCATCGCCCGTATGGTCACTAAGAACTCTCAGACAGCCGAGGATGCAACCCAGAGTGCTTGCATCGAGATGCTCAACTCGCTGCCCCGACTACGCAACCCAGCATCCTTTCGGTCCTGGTTCTTCCGTCTAGTCACCCGTGCGGCCTACCGCGAGAATCGCCGAAGTGGCTGGCAGGAGCTCGTCCGTCCGCTTCCCGAGCAGGCTGAAGCCACTCCCGAGCAGGGCGACCTACGCGCCGCGATTTGGTCCTTGAATCCCAGAGAGAGACTGGTGCTCACTCTTCACTACCACTACGGCTATCGCAGTCATGAAACTCTTCGATGCTAGGCACCAGCGCGGGAACGGTCAGATACGTGCTGTGGAAGGCCAAGCGAACCCTCAAGCAGCTCCTGACGGAAGACAAGGAGGGCGGTTCCCGTGGATCAATTTGAAGAGAGGCTACAGGACGCCATCCGACGGGAGATACGGGACATGCGGGTGTCGTCAGCGCCGATAGACAGCATCCTCACGAGTTGGACGCCTCGGAGAAGGCCGGCCCGACGCCTTGTACCGCGGACTGCGGCCGCTGCGGCTTTTGTGGCGCTGCTGGCGGTGACCACTTTCTGGATGGCGTCTACTGTCCATCACGTCAAGCCGGCGACGCAAGCGGTTTCGATCAGTGGTGCGCCGCTCCGTTTCCCTGCTGAACAACTCCTCTTCGTTTCGATGAAGGTTGGATTCGCTTTGGCAGTGGAGAATCAGACTACGGCGGACACGGGACCGGTGGTGGTCTACCGCACGTCAGATGGCGGGCGGTTGTGGTCGCGCGTGTTCCAGACGGGTCTGTCCACGGCGGCACCAGTGAGGCTGCGTGCAGTTGGGTCATCCGAGATCGCCATCGTCGGCGTGTCCGGCACCGTTTACATCGCACGTGATTCCGGCGGCCCATGGCGCAGCGTGCAACTTCCGGGCCAAACCACCGGGGCGGACTTTGTCAACTTCGCCACTCCCGCTGTCTGGTACGCTCTCGGCAACGTGACCGGGGCGATGGGGACCGATGCAGGCACCGTGTATCGATCCGGGGACGCAGGCGCTACTTGGAACAGGGTGTTCAAGTTCACCGGCCTTCCCATGACCGGGATCTCCTTCTCCGACCCGGCCGCGGCATCGGGATGGATTGGCCAGATCTCCCCGAACCTCGGTTCAGCAGTTCTCGGCAGGACGGCAAGCGGCAACGGCGCAACGGGTCATGTGCCGCTGGGTACGGACGCCTTGCTGAAGTTTCAGCTTGCTACCAATCCTCCTATCTACTTCTCGCCAAGCGATGGCGTGCTGCCAATTGTCACGCAGGCTAGCCCGGCGTCCACATGGCTCTCCATGACACGCGACGGCGGCGCGCACTGGTCCGTTCCTGTCCGGCTACCAGGAAACGTGTACGCCTTTACGGACCTCACTCACCTCTGGGCCTCAGGAGACAATCGGCTTTGGCGGTCAGAGAACGGCGGAAAGACGTGGCAGAGTGAGAAATTGCCCAAGGGTTACTCGGTCACGTCCATTGCGTTCACCAGTTCGAGCAACGGCTGGGCGTTGGCTCAGAGCGGCGGTCACGTGTGGCTGATCGCGACACACGACGGAGGTCTTCACTGGGCTACTCCGTACCCTCAGTTCTAAAAGTTTGTGGGAATTGGAGGGTTGGGTCTGTTGATCCATGAGATGCCACCCTACGCCTGGAGAGCAGTTGCCCGCTGGATCACAGTCACGCCCCGATGGTGTTCACAACAACAAAACAGCTTCTCGGACCTTGCTGACGCGAAATGGCGTACATTGGAAATAGGAGGAATGGGTCAATGAATCGCTCGATACCAATCATTCTGGCTACAGCAACCTTCTTGATAGCGGGATGTGGTTATTCCCAGCTACCTACCGCAATCACGAAGAAACACTCGCATCCATCATCGGCAACCAAGCCTGCCTCTAAAACGAACACCCCTCCATCAACCGTAGTAGCGACTACGCCGGAGAAGAACGTTTCCTACGACGGGTTCTCGCTGCGTGTGCCTTCCTCATGGACGCTGGGCAAGCAGATCAAGATCTATGAGGTGCCTGCGACAGGTGAGTATGCCGGTGCACTTTTCCCGAAGCTGATGCCCGACGCCGGACCGGGAATCACTTCGGACCCAGGAAACGAAAGCCCATTCTTCTCCGAGCAGCTGCAGGTCGGCTCTGGCAGTGCCTTCCTCCAGGTTGCCGATCTCGGAGTTGATGGCAACTCCTACAGTCTTCAAGTCACTGTGCCGTCCAGCGAGTCCGCTCTCCTGCGAGCGGCTGCGGCATCGCTGCGGTATCCCCCAATCGCCACCGTGAAGGATGACGTGAGACTGATTCAGCGTGCTCAGGTGTTTTCTGGAGCGACTGCGACGTACGGACCTGCTGATCGATGGCTCGTCATCGGCGGCAATCCGGCGACCATGCAAGAGCAGTACGCCTTGTTCCGATCTACGGATGGAGGAAGCAAGTGGACGCTACTACATTGGACCGATGGTCTCGTGCAGCCCGACTTCCCTGGCAACCTTGGACAGCCGACCGTCTTTTTCTGGTCTGCGAGTGATGGCATTCTCGCGGTTTCCAGCGCCTTCTCGTCAGCAGTTTGGCTCTACCGTACGACCGACGGAGGTACGACGTTGACCTTCTCTACGCTGTCCGTCCCGAGCCAACCGTCGAAAGCCCCTGCCTTCTCCAGATCGGCGCAGGGGGTACTTTCCATCACGGTTCCTCTCGCGTCTGGCACCTTCAGTGCTTCAAGTACGGACAATGGCAAGACGTGGGTACCAAAGCAGTAGGGTCCACGGAAGAGGCATCTTGGTTAGCCACACTCAGATCCCACATTCTTTTGAAACTGCGGTACTCCGTAAGGAGGAAGGCCAGGGCCCCGAGACCCGTCCAATCTGCCTTGCCTACAGTAGTGTCCACGCGACCGGAGCCCACTCAGGCTGCAGCGAATGCTGGGGCCACGGCGTCGGCGTGTGAGTCACGAACACTTGAGAGCCCCCAGCGCTGTGGGCCGCCAACATATGCCGGTTGATCGCTGCTGACGTAAACATCACAGTTGGGACAGACGGTCGGTCGGACGGCAGGGGGGACTGACCATCAAGCGCAGAGCGATCGCCATCCTCAGTCTTCTCGTCCCGTTGGCGTTGGGAGGGTGCAGCGCTGCCTCAACTGGTGGTGCCGTCGGCTCTGGTAGAACGGTACCAGTGCAACTGGTCCTCCACCTGCAGGGCGTCGCTCCGAACGCTGACCTGAACGCCGTCTGGCAGAACCAGGCGAGCGGCCGGGTGGGCGGCTTCGCCCTCGCCTGGGCTGCAAGTTCGAAGGGGCTTCCCGACACGTACACCTATCGGACGAGGCTGGTCCCTGGCGACTACAGGCTCGGCGTCTACGAGTCCGGACTTGTGTCGAGCGCGTCGATCGGAGCGGTGGTCAACCTTAACGTGCCGTCCAGCGGCGGACGGGTGAACGTAGAGCTCCGCGCACGCCGGTTCACAAAGGCCGCGAAACACAGGTCTGCGGTCGTGGGGACCATCGTCGGGCCGGACGGCAAGCCGGTCCGCTCCGGACTTGTCCTCGCCATGCCGGTGGGGGCGGGGAGTCAGTATCAGTCGGCCGCCCACACGGCGGCGGACGGGAGATTTCGGCTCACGCTCCCAAGTCGGGGCGTCTACGATCTCTTCGCCGTGCGGCCGGGGAAGGACGGCGTTGGCGTTGCGGCAGTCGGCACGCTGACCGAGGCCACGGCGCACGTGACGATCCATCTGCCTTCCTGGCGAGGTCGGGGGTACGTGGTGGTCCTGCAGCAGGGCCTTGCCTATGCTGGCAAGCCGGTCTGGGTGTGGGGAAGTCTGCCCGGCAAAGCGCCAGAGCTGGATTTTGAGGCCATGCCGGGAGCGCAGACGCTGCGCACTGTGGCTCTTGCCTCCAATGGCGGCGCCTTTGCGTGGTCGGGCGCGCTTCCCACCGAGCAATTCCCAGATCCAACAGCCACCTTCGCTATACGGCAAGGGACGGATCTCGCGGCCGCCTTCACCTTTCCTGGACTAACCACGGGCCCGAACGGCAACTACGATCCGGCGAACGTCGCCCCGTACCACCTGGCGTGGGGGAGCCTGAGCGAGGCTGGCGGCAAGGTTCGCTTCGATGTCGGAGGCTCGCCTGGCGCTAGTCCCTGGGGATTCTTCCCGCAGCCGGACGGCCGCGTTCGTGTGCCGGTGCAGGTTGGGGCGCCGTGGAATCAGACGGTGGCCTACATGTCGATGGCGATGCCGTCCCAGCCCCTTCTCTCCTTCTACAACGAGGTGGGCGGCCCGCTCGTGCCGCCGCCCAACGCCTGGCTTGGGGGCTTCCGCCTGTCTTCGGGGCGGGATTTTCCCTTGGGACTGCAGGGCGCGCAGATCTGCACAATCGACATGCTGAGCACGTCGAACGGATGGGCGACCACCTGCGACAATCAGGTCCTGACCACGTCGGACGGCGGAGCGACCTGGCTCGACGTGACCCCACCGGGCATGCCGAACGTCGGCCCTGCCATGGTGAGCTTTGCGGCAACCGACCAAAGCCACGCCTGGCTTGCGGTGGCGTCGTACACGAACGCACCCGCGGTGGTCTACTACACCTCGAACGGCGGCCAGAGTTGGCAGAGCGTCGCGACCGACAGTGCCACCTGGATGCAGATCCGCTTTCTGAACAACTCCACCGGCCTTCTGCTGCTTGGCCAGAGTGCCGCGGCGGGCAACGAAGGAGTCGTCTTGCTCCGCACCGCGGACCGCGGCGCGCACTGGCAACTCGCGACAGACGGACGTTGGAAGGGCCAGCAGACGTCCATCGTCTGGGGCGGGGACAAGAGCGGCTTTGGTCTCTCAAGCCCCGCGAACATCTGGCTCACCGGTTCGTGGCTCGTAAACACCTTCGTCCTCTACGCTTCACACGACGGGGGCGCGCACTGGCAACAGCAGACGCTCTCCTTGCCGCAGGGCTTCAGGGTGGCGGGGGGAGCGATCGAAAGCGAGCCCCCCGCGTTCTTCGGTACGAGCGATGGTGTACTGCCCATCGTCCAGTTGTATAGCCCGGGGCAGGCGACGGTCTTCTACCGGACGGCCGACGGCGGCTACACCTGGACGGCGACGACGCCCGTCCAAGGAGACGTCTACTCGGTCGTCGATGCAGATCACATCGTCGTCACGGACGGTTTGAAGATTTACCGCACCTCGGACGGCGGCCTGCACTGGACTGCGGTGCAGCCAAACCTCAGACTGCAAGGCGTCAGCCTTCTGGACTTCGTGAGTCCCTCGGCCGGCTGGGCGATAGTCGGTGGCCAACTGCTCCGGACGAGCGACGGCGGCTCGACGTGGACGAATCTGAGCGCTGGCACACTGCCACAGAAGTAGCGCTTGCGGCCCGAAAAGGGGGAATGCCGGATGCCAAGACGCGCCACAGGTCTTCGCGCAGTCCTCGCAGCCCCTGCAGTCTTCGGACTTTCCGCCTGCGGCATGGTGCCGGCCGAGCGAGGGCGACCTTCCGCCGGGTGGAACCGTAGAGCGGTTCAAGGTACAGCCGTTCTTCTCCAAGGGGCCGGGGAAATGGTAGGCTACGCCACGTTCTATCACGGCTATCCGGATGATGGAACGCTGTGGGTCACCTTCTTCTGCGTGCACCGTTCAGGGCAACGTCAGGGCTATGGTGGGCAGTTTGTCGAAGGGCTCGCACGGGAAGCGCGCCGCGTGGGATTTCGCCGGATGATGCTTGCGGTGGCTTTGAAGAATTGGGCAGCCATCCGGTTCTGAGTGAAGCAGGGCTTCACCTGGGTCGACGGAGTGTACGGCGATGATGACTACGCGGCGGATGCCTTCGCTACGCTGGTGGTCGAGAGGTCTCTAGCCGGGAAGTAAATCCGCCACGTGGGCACCAGTGCTCGTGCCGGCGCCCAGGTCACGGAAGGACTACCCGACGCGGACAGCGCATGCCGAGGGCCCCGGACATCGGTTGCAGGCGCGTTACCAGAGTGCGCCTCCTTCGCGCAGGGGCTACCGAAGACGGCTTGTCCCCTTTGCGCACTCCAAGTCCATGGTGTGCAAACCGCTGAGGTGGTGCTTGCGCTCCCTGGTCTAAGCGACTGACGGACAGGCCTTCTGCACTGACTCTTGGGCTATTTCGGCGGCACGCAGCGCAGTCGTGGCCGCAACAGCACAGGATCGCGGCAGCCGGGCGCGAAGACCTCCCGCGGAGCGGTCACCAACTGAGCCACTACCCGCAGCCCGTCCTCGGGTCGCGACTCGCGACGGCAGGCGTAACGCACAGACAGCACGTACCGCCGGGCTGCAAGTGGTGCTACTCTGGCTGGCCGTGACATCCGTTGGGGAAGTGAGATCGAGTGAAGCGGTTGCTCGCGTTGGCGGTGTGCGCGGGGATCACGTGTGCGGCTTGTGGTGCGCCGCAGAGTGCGCCGTCGCAGCCGAAGTCAGTAAAGGCGATCAAGATCGGTCCCTTCAGGGTGAGCCGGATGGCGATTCCAGGGGTTCTCGTCAACGGATCGCAGACATATCAGATCGGCCCGAACACGATGGTGCGGGCAAGCGACAGCGCGCCGTACGTCTTGCAGCGAAGGACGTTGACCGCGGGGCGGTGGACGACGGTCTTTCGTTGCGCCCAGCCGCCGATCGGGACGAATATCTACGGTCCCTTGACCGGGTTTCTCTGCCCCGCGCCTCCGGGCGCTTCGACCCAGCGCAACCCGGTGATCCTTTTCGACCCGACCGGCCAGGCCAGGACCTACAACCTTCCCGTACGCCTGCCGACATCGCGGCAATGGCTCCAAGTGGTGGGTTACGTCTTCGGCGGGAAGAAAGGGTCCCTCGCATGGCTTGCAGCGGAGGACTATCCGGTGGGGCAAACGGACCTCGGGTCGGGGCTGATTGATCTCGCCGCAGGCAAGAGCAAAGCGGCACCCGCGTCGATTACGTTGGACATGCGGCAGACGTGGAGCGGCTTCTTCCAGATGCCGAGCGGCATGCCCTATCTCTCGCCGAGCGACGCGCTATTCTTGGTGGGTTCGAGTGCTAGTGAGGGTGAGAACGTCCCAGTGTGCCGATGGTCCAAAGTAGACGCTAAGCTCACGCCACTCGGTGAGGTGCCGCTCTACGAGACCTTGGGCGTCGGTGATGACGGCACTCTATGGGCGATACGGCCGGCCTTCCCGTCCCCCGGATCGCAGCAGAGCGTCTATTTTCTGCGGGAGGTTCCGGGTGGCGGGCGCGTACAGTCCTGGAAGATCGACGGTCAGGTCCTCGGCGGTGGACCGGGCTACGTCGTCTACGTCCCGAATTCGAATCCCACAAGCCTGGACATCTTCTTCCCACTTCAGCACCGTACGCTGCGCTACCGGAACCTGAACGATCCGGGGAAGATACTTCGACTCGCGGTCCTTTGGCAGGTCGACGCCAAGATGCAGGCAGTGGTCACCGGCGAGGGCGCGAAGGTGCTGGAGATCCAGATCTCCCGGTAGGCAGCGCCGTGATGGTCTGGTTTCTGCTGCAATGGGAATAGGGCTGGAAGATCGGTGCCCTTCTTGCTGTGCGGGTTGCACGATCCCCAGGTACTTCCGCTTTTTCTTTGGGACGGCTGCGACACTTCAGGTACGGTCTTCGACCAACCCAGCCGAAGCGGGGGCGCAGGCCTACGTTCGGGCTGCCGGAGCCTGAGCCAATTTGCGCATTTGGGCAGATGGCACCTGTCACGTTGCGGGCTCGTGCACCGTTAAGAAAACAAAAGCGCCTGTCTGGTCCTGGGTGTCTGAAGGAGGGTGGGACGTGGAGGGCCTTTCGGAAGAATGGCTCGAAGGTTGGATCACCTCGCACGGCGATCGAATTACCCAGTTCGCCTTTACGTACACGCGCGACTGGCAGGCCGCGCAGGACGTGGCACAGGAGACGTTCCTGCGCCTGTTCACCACACACAGTAGCCGTCCAGAAGCCCATATCTCTCCCGGCTGGCTCTACCAGGTCGCGCACCATCTCTGCGTGGACATGTTGCGCAAACAGCATAAGGCTGCTCCGTCGGTCGAGCCACCAGACCTGAGTTCGGGGCTGCATGACGGCACAGACGTGCTGGCGGTGCACGAGGTGATGAACCACCTGCGTCCCCGCGATCGCGAGTGCCTGTGGTTGGCCTACTACGAGGACCTTTCGATCGCAGAGACCGCGAAGGCCCTGCACCTGAGTCCAGAGGCCGTGCGCACGCGCCTTCGAAGGGCAAGGGACCGTTTTCGTGCGCAGTGGGAGGTGGAGACAAGTGGCGCCACATCGTGAGGGCTCCGAAGAAGAACAGTGGAGAGACGAGTTTCGCCGGATCGGTCTGCCTGGCTTGGACGACTCCGTCAAGTTCGACCGTGACCTCTGGCGGCAGCGCCGGAATGCTCGGCCCGGAAACGTGCCGCGGGCGGGGCGCTACTGGGCTTGGCCCGCTGCGGCCGCGGTGCTCGTTGTGTTGCTGTTGGCCGGTGCGCCCCTACTGCATTCACTCGGCCATCAGCCGTCCCCAACCACCCGGAACAAGCACTCGACACAGGTGTGGAAGGTCGGGAGCTTTACTGTGTCCACACACCTGCTGCCGAAAGTGTACAATCCGCGAGACCCCGGCTGGCAGTCCTTCGGGGTTGGGCAGTCGGCCATTTACTACGTGCCGAAATCCACTCCGAACGACCTCGTGCAGAACTCGAATGGCCACACAGAGGTCGTGGCCAACCTCCCCTGCGCCACGCAGGGACAGGTGAGCCCGGTCGGCGGGCAGTACCTCTTCGTCGAGTGCGTCGCCTCGGGTGGGAAGCCGGAGGGGATTTTGGCCGACCCGAAGACCGGTGCAACCTGGACCCTCTGGACGGGAGGGTCGGTGCCAATCGCGACGACGTACGTCTCTCAAGGATGGGCTTACTTCTTTGCCAGCGCCTATGAGAACGGCCCCCTCTTCGCGCAGGGATCCGTCAATCTCCAAACCGGGGTGAGGGGGCGCCTCCTATCCGTCATGTCCGACGGAGGCTGGGGGCCCCTCTTCTCACCTGACGGGACCCTTTACGTGCAAAAGTACAACTACCCGTCTCTTGCGCCCACAGACCTCTACCGCATCGACGGTCTCACGGCCACGCTCGTCGCCCACCTTCCTTCTCTCTCGTCCGGCATCGACGCGAACGGCGCGATCTGGGTGTCTAAGAAGGGAGGCTCCCTTACGCCGAACGCCGGAGCGATGACGATCCGCGTGTGGAATTCAGGCATCAACCACTCGTCACCGTCGATAAATGTGCTCTCCACGGGCCCAGGTTATGTCATTTACGTGGAGAACAGCTCGATTCGCCTAAAGCTGGCCACACCCGGCGGCTCGAAGACCATCACCGTTGGGGAAGGCGACGCGGGTGACGTCTTCACGATGCCGCACGGTTTCGTCTTCCCGGCCCCCCACGGCAGGTGGCAGGTGCTAACCGTATCTGGAGGGTAGCAAGCGAAACCCCGATGTGGGAAACCGAGCGACACGATAGGCGAAGCGGCACCAACTGGCAGCGCCGCTTACTGGTACCTTTCGGATCAAGTCTCGTAGTGGTTGGCAGGCGTGCCGAGCACCCGTCCTGGCGCAGATTCTCGTTCACCACGGTAGCCGGGAAAAACGCCACCATGAGATGTCCCGCGCCCTGCAGGCCAAGAATCGCTTGGAACACGGCTTCGTCCTTCAGCACGACCCGTGCGCTACGCCGCTTGCCAGTGGACCCAGAGTCTGCCAAAGACTGCTTGTCCTCCTGGCGCACTCCAAGCCAATAGTGCGCAAACCGTTGAGGTGGTACTTGGACTCCCAGCCCTACGCCACTGAGGGACAAGCCTCCTCGCCTGGGACATCCCGCGCTTCTACCGGAGCACAGCATTCGGCGCAGCTCTCCTAGCCACGACAGTCGTCTCGGTGCCTCACATGACACACGAGCACAGGCATTGACAGGATCTGGGCAGCCAGGAGCGAAGACCTCCCGCACAGGGGAGGCGGTTGCCCATGATGCCGCCGACCGGGAATCCGTCCTCGGATCGCGGTGGAGAGGGTAGGGACACCGTACGGACAGCACCCACGCTCGCGGCGCTCTTGGCGCTGCTCGTGTTCGCGTTCACCGGCGCGGCGGTGAGGAAAGGGGTCGCCCCCCAGGTGGCGGCGCCTCCCTTTACCACGGGATTCGGGACGCCCTCTGCGGCGGGCGCGTCGATCCCCGTGCCGCCGCCCCCCGGCGCGCAGCGCACGCCGACGTCGCTGGCGCCGCAGGAGACGCTGGGCTCGTTCTACCTGCACATGCAAGTGCATACCTACCGCACCGCCCGCACGCCGGATGAAGTCTACGCCTACTATGCGCCGCGCCTGAAGGCGCTCGGCTACACGAGCGCGGGCTCGGGCGAGACGTGCAGCCCGAAGCAGGGCTGCCGACCGTTCTGGTCCTTCCAGCATGGGCAGAACGCGCTCATCGTGCTGTCGACAGGCGTGCAGGGCGGCGGCAGACTGCGCTACTCGATCGCGATGGAGCGCATCATCGTTCCGCCAAGGTCGACGGCGAGCCTCGTCCCGTGGGACGTGGGATGGGTTGAGGTGGTCGTCCAGATCGGCGACGGGGCCGACCGGATCGTCACGATCACCGACGCGGGGGAGATTGCGCGGCTTCGCTGGATCGCGAACAGCCTGCCGCTACTGAGCAGCGTCGGTCACGGCGGCTGCGGAAGCGGGAGGGCGAATCTCCGCTTCGCCACGGGCCAGGGCGACTTCGACTTCTCCGAGGTGCCGCGCTGCGGCGTGAGCGGTCCGGCACAAACTCTCCTGATCGATCCCGGCCTGCGGCTGTGGCACGCGGCCTTGTACGAGGTGCACACGGCGAGTTAGCCCTGCGCCCGCCCCCCGCGACGCGGATCAGGACAGCTGGAAGCGGGAGATCTGGTCTTGCAGCCCTTGAGCCATGGTCGCGAGGCTCTTTGCCATCGACGAGATCTGCTCGGCCGAGGCGCCCACCTCTTCGGTGGTGGAGATCACCTCTTCGACCGACGCGACGGTCTTGATCAAGACGGAGACCCGGGCGATGCCACATATTGTCAAGAGGGGAGTGAGATTGAATGAAGCGGCTGCTCGCGTTGGCGGTGTGCGCTGGGATCACGTGCGCAGCTTGTGGTGCGCCGCAGAGTGCGCCCCCGCAGCCAAAGTCCGTTAAGGTGAGCAATGTCGGTCCCTTCACGGTGAGCCAGATGCAGATCCCAAGTGTTCTCGTTGACGGGTCGCAGACGTATCAGATCGGCCCGAACACGATGGTGCGTGCAAGCGACACCGCACCATACGTCTTGCAGCGCAGGACGCTGACCGCGCGCCGGTGGATAACGGTCTTTCGTTGCGCTCAGCCGCTGATCGGGACGGACATTTACGGTCCCTTGACCGGGTTTCTCTGCCCGGCGCCTCCGGGCACCCCGACGCGGCGCAACCGGTTGATCCTGTTCGACCCGAACGGACAGGCCAGGACCTACAACCTTCCCGTACGCTTGCCGACATCCCGGCAATGGTTCACCGTGGCGGGCTACGTCTTTGGCGGGAAGAACGGGGACCTAGCGTGGATTGCCGCCGAGACCTACCCTGTCGGCAGCACTGAAATCGATTCCGGACTGATCGATCTCGCCGCGGGTCGGCGTGTCGCTCCACCCAAGCCGATCGCGTTGCGAGTAGAGCGCATGTCAGGCGGCGTGTTCTTTATGCCGAGCGGCAGCCCCTTTCTCTCGCCGAGCGATGCGCTGTTCTTGGTCGGTTTAAGCGCTGTCGACGGTGAGAACGTCCCGGTGTACCGCTGGTCTAGAGCAAACGCGACGCTCACGATGCTCGGGGAGGTGCCGCTCTACTGGACGCTAGTCGTCGGTGACGACGGCACTGTATGGGCAATACGCCTCGGATCCCAGTCCACTGGCCTGCAGCAGAGCGGCTACTTCCTGCGAGAGGTGCCTGGTAGGCACGTGCAGTCCTGGATGATCGACGGTCGTATACTCGGCGGTGGACCGGGCTACGTCGTCTACATCCCGAAGTCGGATGCCACAGGCCTCGACATCTTCTTCCCTCTGCAGCACCGCACGCTGCACTACCGAAACCTGCATGATCCTGGGAAGATGCTTGTACTGGCGGCCCTTTTTCAGGTCGATTCCAAGATGCAGGCAGTGGTCACTGGCGAGGGTACGAAGACGCTGGAGATTCAGATCTCCAAGTAGGCACAGCCGAGACGGGGCGGCGACCTTTGCAACAGGAGAGCGCCCGGGCATTCCCCGGGCGCTCTCCTGTTGAAAAGGCGGCCAGTCGTCCGCCTCTGCCGGCCGAACCAGGAGCTACCTCCAACAGCTTGTCTGGTTGACGCACTCGAACCCAATGCACAAACCGGTCCGGTGCTGCTGCACTCTTCGCCTCTGGCCCCTGAGGGATCAGGGTGCGGGCAGTTCGCCAAGACCGGGTCCGTACTTCGTGTAAAGTGCGCGTACTTCCCCGAGCCAGAAACGCTTAGGATACGTAATGCCGCTTGGTCAATAGTGAACAGTGCGTGCCAGGCACCGGATTGCGAACACGACCAATCCCGCTGGACGTCCCGCGGTAACGCGATGGGTTTATTCGACCAGCACCCGCTGACCGGTTTCCACCCAGCCTCCGACCTCGACCAGCGCGGAAACGCCGAACTGTGCACTATGCCCGGCAGCCAATGACCGCAGGATGTGTGGGTCTTCCCACAAGTCCTCCTGTGCGAGTCCTACCATCAAGCAGCGCGTGAGCGGAGCCAGCACGCGGAGTACGACTGTTGGCCCAACGCGCTAGAGTCTCAGTAGGAGGTGTAAATTCGGGGGCTCGGGGCTGGACGGCCGGAGGTGCCGGTGTGGGGTACGTACCCCATCGGAGAGAAGCCGGCATTGACAGCGACAGCCACCGAGAGGTTCCCTGCAATGAGGACCCTGACAAAGTCGCATTGCAAAGGAGACCCATCGATGGCTGACACGTTGAGCATGGAACTTCTGGATTTGCTTCGCAAGGGTGAGGTAGAG
>JAJYSJ010000026.1 GCA_021793645.1 Bacillota bacterium | reverse complement strand
TGTGGGCGCGTGTTTGCGCGCCTTCGTGTGTCTAGCAACTGTCGAACGCGGGCCTAGGTGTTCGGCGCTGGTACGCTGGTGGCGGCTGGTGGCGGCTGGTGGCGGCTGGTGGCGGCTGGTGGCGGCTGGTGGCGGCGTGCGGGCAACGTGGCCACGTCAACCGCAAGCAGCCGGTAGGTGAACAAGCTAACGCAGGTCCGTGTAAGTGGAGTATCGCACTTTGGGCCGATGAGGCGATTCCGCTAAGCGGCGGTGGCGAGGGCCTCAAGGAGAAGGCTTTGGATTTTCGTGAGGTGCGGTGCGGGATCAGACCCTGCGAAAATGCGCTGGCGCCAGAGAGCTCGTCGAAGAGCCGCGAGCGCGTCGGGGAACGAGGGCGTAGTCTTTTGCGGGTACCAGGGCAGGTTGGGCCACGTGCGCTCGGTACCATGGAAGGAGACGTACCAGGTCCAGACGGCGGAGTACGTCCAAAACGAGAGGACAGCGGCACGCTCGGGCCCGTCGCCGACGCGGGTCTGTGGGTCCTCGGCACCGAGGAACTGTTTGCCGCTGCGGAAGGTGTCCTCGATGGACCAGCGACCACCGTAGTCGCGAGGGACGGCGGTTGCGAGCCCTTCGAGGTCCGTGGTGAAGAAGTAGTCGTCAGGCTGCAGGCCAGCCGGGTCCCGGACGATCACGAGCAGCACCTGGCGGTCTGGAGACACTTTGTACCACAACACCGGGCGGGCGTAGAGGAGATACTCTCGCGTCTTGCCCCGCACATCGACCTTGGCGCGCTGCCATTCTTCGCTTGGGACCTGTTGCGCCATCTCGGCCAGGGTGGGCAGGCGGCACCCCTTCTTGGCAGGTCGGCCACGCTGTCCCTTGTACCGTGGCGGCGGCAATTCGAAGAGGGCAGCGTCCCGCCGCAGGCGTGACGTCACGTGCGTACGCTGGAGGTCCCTGCCGGCCAGCGGGGCATAGGCGCCGTCACCACTGAGGCGCAAGGTGCGCTCGGGAAACCACACTGCCACCTCGCGCACCATCTCTGTCGCGAGATCGAGCAGAGTGGGTCCGTCCTTGCGGTGCAAGCGCACGTCGATCGGCAGGCCCAGCGGCTCACCGCCCCAGGGTGGCTGGACGCGTAGGGTGAGCACGACGAGGTTGAGCCCCCAGGCGTAGACGACCCTGTTACGCGTCGAACGCACCGCATCGCGCCAGGTAGATGTCTCCCACAGGACAGAACAGGTGTACCATCTCTCGCCCGAGCAGTTGCCATAACGTCCGCGGTTCCCATTTGCCCGCCCGCACAAAGCGGTGGTAGGCGTCGTGCGAGCGACGCCTACCATCGTCGATGGTTTGCCAAAGCCGGGTGATCGTATGACGACCCGGCAACACGACCCACGCGGTGACCAGTTCCGAGAACAGGAGCCTCGACGGAGCGGTGAACGCTCCTGCCATCAGCGAAAGTAGCCGTTGCCAAGCCTGCCAACCGTCCACTGCCCGAACAACTGCCGATTCGTGGTTGCCGCGCTGCCGGCGATTCGGTACACTCAACCTGCTCTTCTCCTCAGCCTGGTTGCGCTGCAATTGCTACGCAGGCCGATGAGAAGAGTTTTATGTTGCTACCCCAGATTCCTTGCTACTAAGAGTTACCAATTTTACAGGCGTGGGTTGCCTGTCTCGGCTCGCGAAAAGTGCAAAAGTCCACTGTAAAGGACTGACGGAAATCGTTGACGAACGCCTCTGGGGCAACGGAGGGGGTCTTCCACTTTGCGCCCGACAGCCATTGATAGGTAGCTAATGCCTTACGAAACTGATCACGAAGCACTCTGCTAACGTGTGGGAATCCAGGAATAGAAATGGACTACAAAAACTAGCGCTTCGGCGGCAAAGGAGTGGAAGGCGTGGGTGACCGGACTCCCGTCCTTTCCGTTGCGACCGTCGTGCTCTCGCTGCTGGCTCTGGCTGCATCCGATCTCCTGATCGCGCGGTCCGGGCCGTACAGCGCGGCGACGTCGGGCAGGCACCTCGTGCTCCTGCTCATAACCTTCGTTCTTTCCCTAGCGCCGGGACTCCTGGCGCTCTCTCTCGCACACTCCATGCGTTGGGCAGCGGCGCTGCTTCTCGCGCTGAACATTCTCTTGGTAGGCGTCGGCTTTGATGGACTCATGCCGTTCGTCGCACCGATCGTGACGGGAGTAGCCGCGCAGTTCAGCGCTGCGCGGAGCGCTTTGGGCAGAAATTAGGGTGCGGCGTCGGGCGATGGCAATGGAAGTGCACAAAGTCAGGCGCCTTTGTCGAAACGCTTAGAAACCTAGCGCCGCCTTGGGCGGCGCTGTACTCGGTTTTGTTTCCCACGAACTCGTTGAAAACGAAAAGTGGCCGCGAATTGCGCTGCGCAAGAAGGTGCATCCATAGCGCAAAAACCGCAATGTCAAAACCACATCCTGGAATCCCTTCCCCCGTTGACGACCAAGGGGATAGCCCCTTCGCATGTCCCGTCCTTTGGCAGTTCGTTGCTTCATAAGAAGACAGCATAATTATGGAACTAGGCATTGAAGGGAGGCGGCGCTATTTCTTCGGACGTGCGCGTCGTAGTCTTCCCGGAACGCGGCGGCAGTGCCCGTGAATGGCGGATTCAACATAGGCATCGTGTCTGGCTCAGCGTGAGCGGAGTCATAGCGGCCTTGATGATAGCGAGCTACGCCTACGTGCTGATCGCTGCATACCAGGATGTCACAGCTGTGAACCACTTACGGCGGCGGCTCGTTGCGACGTTGCATGCGAGGGCCCACAATCGTGTGCTCAAGGAGCAACTTGCGCTCGATCAACTGGAAAACCAGCAGGCACTAGCGCAGGCACAGGCTATCACGACGGACCTTAAGCACGTGGCAGGCGTTCTTGGCCTGAACCTTGGCAGCTCTGGTGCAGGTCTTCCCGGCCTACTTACGCATCTGAAGGCAGTTCAGCAGGAGTTGCCAGTGGTACTGACTGCAGCGGAGCAAAGAGCCGAGTTCCTTGCGCATAAACCCGATATGTTGCCTGTGAACGGCCCAATCACGTCCTGGTTCGGTTGGCGTCCGAATCCGTTCACTGGTACCGGAAGGGAGTTTCATCCGGGTCTCGACATTGCGGTGCCCATCGGTACGCCTGTGCTCTCCGTGGGAGCGGGCGTCGTCATATACGCCGGCTGGAGGCCCGGCGGGTATGGATACTACGTCAAGGTCAACAACGGGTACCGCATGGAGACGTACTTTGCGCACAACTCGAAGGTTCTGGTGCATGTCGGTGAGACCGTGACGCGTGGACAGGTGCTGGCCGTCTCCGGCACCACTGGACGGTCCACCGGTCCTCACGTATATTTTGGCATCGACTACCGCGGCGTGCCGGTAAACCCGTGGCCTTTCATCCACACGAACCCCATATCGGTGAACTGAAGGCAAGATCATGCGCATCCGCCCCTCGATGCCCACGTGTTTGCCGGGGCTGGGCTGAGTCAGCAGGAGTTCGCGAGCCACAGGGCAGCGAGGTGCGCAGTTCCCTTCGGGCAGCATTGAGGAATTCGGCCTAAGCGGATACGCCCCGCCCCCAAAGCCACTTACCGCACTTGCGGGGTAGCAGGGGAATTGCCGCGCACGTGTCCTTGGCCGCGAACAATGTACTTGTAGCTGGTCAGTTCCTTCAGGCCCATCGGCCCGCGCGCATGCAGCTTCTGCGTTGAGATGCCGATCTCCACGCCGAACCCGAACTCATAGCCGTCCGTGAAGCGGGTGGACGCATTGTGGTATACCGCCGCCGCGTCAACCTGCGTTAAAAAAGTGTCAGCAGCCTTCGGGTCTTCCGTGACGATGGCTTCCGAGTGGCGTGTGCCGTACTGCGCGATGTGATCCATCGCGGACGCGAGATCCCTCACCACGCGTATAGCGAGCACCGGGCGGAGGAACTCCGTCGCCCAGTCCTCCTCCGTTGCTTCCAGAACCGGGGATAGCCCGCTGAGTGCCAGGATTTCCTTCCCCCGCGCACAGACCCGCAGTTCGACACCGCGGCCAATCAATTCGGCGGCGATCTGCGGGAGCCACGCTTGTGCAACCGCCTCGTGGACAAGCAGGGTCTCCATCGCGTTGCAGACCGAGGGCCGCTGCGTCTTCGCATTGATGACGATCGCGTCCGCCATGGCGAGGTCTGCCGTGCGGTCCACGAAGACGTGACAGTTGCCTACCCCTGTCTCGATGACAGGCACAAGCGCGCGTTCTGCCACGTATGAGATGAGACCCGCTCCGCCGCGGGGGATGGCGAGGTCGACGAGACCCCGAGCCCGGATCATCAAGTCCACAGTCTCATGTTCGACACGGTCGATGAACTGTACTGCCTTCGTTGGCATGCCTGCGGCTGCCAGGCCCTGGTGGATGGCTTCGACCAGCGCCTGATTGGAGCGAAGGGCCTCCCGTCCTCCTCGGAGTACGGCGGCGTTTCCCGTTTTGAAGGCGATCGCCGCGGCATCGACGGTTACGTTGGGTCGCGACTCGTACACGATCGACACGACGCCGATCGGCACCCGCACCTTGTCGATGCGCAGCCCGTCCTGCCGAATGGTGGTCTCCAGGCAGTTGCCAACGGGATCCGGCAGGGAGGCGACCGTCTCGAGCCCTTCCTGCATCTGTCGGATGCGCTCCTCGTCGAGCAGCAGCCGATCGAGGCGCGTCGCGTCCATGCCGTCCCTGCGTGCGGCGGCGAGGTCTACTGCGTTGGCCGCCAGGACGTCTCTGCGCGCCTCCCACAGTGTCCGCGCGATCTGCTGCAGCGCCGCATTCTTCGCTTCGGCCGGGAGGCCAGCGAGGATAGGCAGCACAGCTCGCGCATTCTGCAGGCGGTTTGTCACGTAGTCCTTCAGGTCCGATGCGGGGGACGCGAACTCAGGCCTCGATGCCGGCATCGCGAATTCCCTCCCGCTCGATTGACATCTCCCGATGATGCACGACGCGCAGTTCGCGAGCCGCTGCTCCGGGTTTGCGCCGGGCTAGCCAGTCCTTGAGATCCCAAGAGGAGCAGTTGACGATGCCCTTGCCGATGACCCGACCGGAGAGCGTCGCCAGTTCGATCACGTCTCCTGACCGGAATGCGCCCGAGATCCCGGTGATTCCAGGAAGCAGCAGGCTGGCGGAACGCTCCAGCACTGCGTCGACGGCGCCGGCATCGAGGGTCAAGCGCCCAGCCGGCCGCGAACCGTGCACCATCCAAAGCTTCTTGCGCGGCAGAGGATCGCGCCGCGCGTGAAAGGTAGTGCCAAGCGGCTCGCCCGCGAGAACCCGCTGCAAGACGTCGGGTTCCTCGGAACCGACGACGACCGTGTCGATTCCGGCGTCCATCGCGATGCGGGCCGCCTCGAGCTTCGTTCGCATGCCGCCGGTTCCGACCCGGGACCCCGCGCGACCCGCCATCTTCGCCATGGAGTCCGTCAGCTCCCACACGTCGGGGATCTTCTGCGCCGAGGATTCTGTGCGGGGATCGGCGTCGTAGAACCCATCCGTATCCGTGAGCAGCAGGAGGAGATTGGCGTCGGCAACCAAAGCGACAAGGCCAGCAAGCGTGTCGTTGTCGCCGAACCGGATCTCGTCGACCGCGACCGTATCGTTCTCATTGACGATGGGCAGCACGCCATGCCGCAGGAGCGTGCTGAGCGTGTTGCGCACGTGGACGTAGCGTCTTCTCTCCTCGAGGTCGGAGCGCACGAGGAGGACCTGGGCGACCTCGACATCCTGCACTGCGAAGAGGTCCCGGTAGGCGTCGATGAGCAGGCCCTGACCGACCGCAGCGGCAGACTGCTTCTCCCGCAGAGTCACTTCGCTGGGCCGCCAGTGCAGCCTTCCGAGTCCGGCCGCAACCGCGCCGGAGGAGACCAGGATGACCTCCGCGCCGTCCGTGTGCCGCAATGCGCCAATCTGGGCTGCGAGCCGCGCCATGCTTTCGATGGACAGAAGTCCGTCGGCACGCGTGAGGCTGCTCGAGCCGATCTTGACGACGATGCGCCGTGCCGTCACCGCCCCGACCCCCGATCGATTCCTTGCGATAACGCATACTATGCATATTTATACTCTCATGGAGTCGCCCCGTCAAGACTTGCCCGTCCGACAAAACGGTGCATTACATCCAGAAGAGACGGGATCACGACCGCGATGGCCAACGCGGTGGCGAACGGGTGTAGTATGCGAATGGAGTGCATGAAGTGGGCTGCCGGCAGCAGTGCCAATTGGCGCCGCCCTTCTAGGCAAGACGCGCCGCCGGCGTGCGCTATCATGAGAGGGAAGCCGCATTGTCGACGGGTTTCCGACACGTCTTTTCCTGGACCGCGCCTCAACGTGGCGCGGCCGGCTGTCGCGGCGAGTTTCCTTTTTGGTGGTCAACTTCGGACCTTTAGCGAAAGGGGATCCCCCAGTGCCACGCACCCGTTCGATCGCAAATGCCATTGGGCTCATGGTTCTTGCAAACCTTTTCTGGAGCGGGAACTATATCGCCGGACGATATCTAGCCCACGCGATGCCTGCACTCTTTCTGAACGGAATGCGCTGGACAGTGTCTGCAGTGATCCTGCTCATCGTCGTACGGGCGCGGGGCGGGCGGGTGCCGTTCAGACGGGAGGCGCCACTCCTCACGGCGCTTGGGCTGCTCGGAATGTTCATGTTCTCCGCGCTCACATACCTCGGACTGCAGCAGGTGCCTGCTGCCCAGGCCGGGATGATCTCTGGTCTCATGCCGATCTCGATCATGCTGTTCGGGGCCGTCCTGACCGGGGAGCGCACGACTCCCCAGGGTTGGCTCGGCACCCTGCTCGCGGTTTGCGGTGTGCTCGTTCTGATGGCCGCCCAGCTGGGGCACAGCATAGTCGCACCGATCGGAATCGTGGAACTGCTGGGCGCGGCCATCTGCTGGGGTGCCTACACCGCGCTCGGCCGCAAGATGAGAGACCGCATGGGCTCTCTTGAGATGACAGCCGGCGCGGCCGTCTTCGGCGCCGTCCCCAGTGCCATTGCCGGGGCCGCCTCCCTGCACGGAGCAGATGTGCACTGGACGCCGCTTGTCGTCGCATCTGTTGCGTACATCAGCACGGTGGCTTCGGTCGTCGCGTACTGGGCTTGGAATCAAGGCGTAGCCATTGTGGGGGCTGTCCGCTCCGCGCCGTTTGGCAACCTGCTGCCGATATTCACCGTGGCGCTGGGCATCGTGGTGCTGCGCGAACACGTCACAGCACTCGAGGTGCTTGGCGGCGCCATCACCGTTGCGGGGGCGCTGATCGCACAAGGGTCTCGCCGTACCCCAGACGGCATCTCTCAGGAGGACGCCCTGCCCTGACGCTTCCCAGGAGGCTCGCCTGTCTGGCCCCAAGGCCCAATGAGGTGCACCGGTTAGGCGCGTGAAGCCCGAACACCTTGATCATATCAAGGAAGACGATCTCTCCAGTGCAAGGAAGAACCGGAGGCGACTCCAACATGGCTTCTGGGGTGCGGCGAAGTGGATCTTCGCCAGTGCCTTCCACATCGGGAGCACCCTGCCGCTTGCAGTCAACCCGTGGCTCTCGCTGGTGATGATCCCGCTGCGCTCTTCGCTCAACGTGGTGGCGCTGCGCCTTCGCAAAGCAGTCCATCGCACGCTCTCTGGCTTTTGTTGCAGCAATGGGTGCGGTCGTGTTCGTCGTCGGACTTGCCGTGATGGGTTAGATGAAGAACCATGTGGAAAGCCTCGCCGCCTTTGGGCGTGCCTTCCCCAACCAACGCATCTCACAACTTGCCGCGGCCCAGTGCAAGGACGAGGGCGACTGTTCGTCGCGTGGAAAGACCCCTGCGAGTGAGAGTCCCTCGGCAGGGGTCATGGCACTAGAGCTTGACGCCGAGCGTTACTGGGTAGCGCGAAGTCTCGACAACCCGGCGGATGTCCTCGGGACGGGTGCTCTCGATACCTGCGCCGGACTCATTTGCGGCCGCCCGTTGCCTGCGCCCAAGGGTGCGGCGCCGCCAGACGGCCGATGAAACGCCTGCCAAATGCGGCCTCGCTGGCGGCTTCTTCTTAGACAACCTTTGTGAGCCCTCCCTGGCTGCTCCCTTTTCCACCGCAAACGCAGTGCCCATGCAGATTCACGAATGTCGCGGCTCCCTCTCCCCCTCACCCTCGATCAAGCTGCATGCCGCTCCCTTCGAAAATGCACTGGCGACGGTACGAGCCTCACCGGAGCACGTGCATGGGCAAGGCCGGCGCCGCGCAAGCGTTCCGCCTTGGGGTGCGGCCTGAATCATCCTAGTCGGGCACGACCGATGGAGTTCCAAATCGCCGCAAGAAAGCCATGAAAATGAGCAAGCGGCGCGGGGTGCATCCCCACGCCGTGGAGCAAATCCCGCTTACTTTGCTGCTTCCAGGCGACCGGCGAGCCAGGGGACGGCGAAGTCCAACAGGGCGCGCATTGGGAGCAGTCTCGACTCCGCGGACCCTACCTTCCCAGTGCACTGCAGATGGGCCGCTTCGAAGGCTGCCCCCAGTGGAGGGAAGAGTTCGTCGGAATCCAGGTGGACCACATCCGAATACGTGACCCACTTTCTGATGCCGTCGACTGTTGCCGCAGCCCCATTCGTCGTGCGCGGCATACCGGGAAGCCGATACTCCGCGAGGTGCAAGGACGTGTTGCTGTCGTAGCCTACACCCAGCAGCAGGATGCGCGCGTCCAGAAGGTAGAGCCGGCCGAGCGGCGAGGCTTCGCCGAATGCGTCGTCGAAGCCGTGGCCTTCGACGATCTCCCTGGCGCGGGGGCCCAGTGCGGCGAAGGAGAGTGCCGGATGTGCGCTGCGCATGACCCCTGGCCAGGTGCGGAACAGTTCGGGGACTCGTCCCATCCCCCGCGTCGGCGTGACGGCAGGATCGAAGGCGGGCATCTCCGCCCGGATGGTCGGCCACCACGCTTGCGGCACGGGCGGATTCTCCCAAGCCGCAGGGTCCGAGTTGTCGGCTGATTGCGTCGGCATGACGAGAGTCCCCGCGTCGCCTAGGACATCCAAGAGGGCTTGGACGACGGCGACGGGGCCGCCAGCCACCCAACCGATGGCGCTGAGGGACGAATGCACGATCACAGTGTCTGCGGGCGCGAGCGACAGTGCGCGCAGGTCCCGTGCGAGGCTGGACCTGGTGCGCGGCGCATCAATGCCCGCGATCGCGTCGCGTTCCGGCATGGCTCTCCTCCTTGCATGGCGACGGAAGCTCAATAATGGCCCAGGGCACCCCGGCCGCGCGCGCGATCGTGGGCAGCACCGTAGACGAAGTAGCCGATACCGATCCACAGCAGCATGTTGACGATTCCGAGGAGAAGCCATGCCTCCTCCCCAGGGAAGTGCGCCTGCCCCAGCGCGAGGCGGCGAAGGACGCCCATTTGCGGTCCGATTGGCACGACGACCGCGATGTACTTGAGTGCTCCAGGCAGGTCGGTGAAGGGCGTCATCACGAGGAACAGGACCGCGAACTGCAGCAGGTTCAGGAACTGGTTGGAGCGCTTGAAGAGAATCGTGACGCTGGCGACGAGGTAGCCGATGCCGATCGATACGCCGATCGCCTGAATGACCGGCACCAGTTCGAGCAGCGAGAAGTGGATGTCGTGGTGCGTCACAAGCATGATCAGGATCAGCGCAATGCCGGTGAGGGCAAGGTCGTACACAAGGTTTGCGAGCGAGCGAAGCGCGAAGATCGTGCGGATCCGCACCGGCGCGAGGCAGACCTGCTCGAGCGTCCCGTTCTGGGCCTCGTTCGCGATGCCCCAGCCCATGTTGCCGATCGCCCCCAGCATCAGCGTCCACAGTGCGTATCCGATGATGATGTCGCTGAGACGGCTGCCGAGGATGCCCCGGCCAGCCATATAGCTTCCGCCGAGGAACAGCCCGTAGAAGACGACGGCGATGAAGATGGCCTCGCTGAGGAACTCCGTCGGGTAGCGCACGAGTTGTGTGATCTCCCGCCGCAGTTCGGCGGTGAACGCAGTCCAGATCATGACGACGCCTCCTCGAGGCCCTCGCCGTGCACATAGTGGCGGAAGACGGTGCCGAGGTCGGCTGTGTCCCGGCTGGCGCGGATGATCGGGCAGGGTTCAAGGCGGCGCACGATGTCGTAGAAGTCCTCCGGCGATCGGACGACGAGGCGGAAGGTGGTGGGGCTGTCGAACGTCGCATCGCGCCCGATGAGGTAGGCGCGCTGGTCCTCCCGCAGTCCAGCGCCGAGTTCGAAGGCGTAGCTGTCGCCGTTCAAACGCTCCCGCACCGCGTCAGTCGCGCCCTTCAGGATGACAGAACCCTCGCGGATCAGCACCACCTCGTCCGAGAGGCGCTGCGCCACTTCCATCTGGTGCGTTGTCAGCAGGATGCCGACGTTCTCTATGCGCGCCAGGCGCTCGACGATCTGCTGGATACGGTCTGCGGCGTCGAGATCCAGGCCGAGCGTCGGTTCATCCAGGAGGAGAAGCCTGGGCTCGTGCACCAGGGACGCGCAGATCGCGACGAGCTGCTGCATCCCGCGGCTGAGCTGCTGTACGGTCTGGTGCGCTTTGTCCTCAAGGCCGCACTGGGTCAAAAGCGCAAGGCCGCGCTCGCGCGCGCGGCGCCTCGGCACCCCGCGGATTCCAGCCCAGTACTCGATGTTCTCGATGGGCGTCAGGCGCCAATAGAGGTTGCGGCTGCCCTCGAGAACGGCGCCCAGCTGGCGCAGCGCGGCGGGACCCGCTGTGCGGATGCTGTGGCCGCCGATGCGCACGTCGCCTCCGTCCATCCGCACGAGTCCGGCGATCATCTTGATCGTGGTCGTCTTTCCGGCGCCGTTCGGCCCGAGGAAGGCGAGGATGCGACCTGCCTTCAGCTCGAAACTGACGTCGCACACGGCGGATACCTCGCCACCACCGCGCCTGCGATAGCTCTTGCGTACGCGGTCCACCTCGAGCAGCACGCGTCCGTCTCCTTGCTCGTTCATCGTAGCCCCAGCCGCATCGCCGATTCCAGCGTCATCTTCGGCAGTTGGGGAGCCAGGGGCGGGAAGGAGTAGCCGATCTCCCGCGCGCGGGAAAGCGAGCATCGCAGCGTTCCGCCGATCACGTACGGCGAGCGGCGCGGGTCGTCGCTATCGGTTACGACGAAGCGGGGCTCCTTGCCGAGGGCCGCGCCGATCGAGCGGCTGATGGCCTGTGCACTCATGCAGCCGTTGCCGACGTTGATCGGGCCCGCATAGGGACTCGAGCCAAGGAGGAAGAGGAAGTCCGCTGCGTCCCAGGCCGTCACGAACGTAATGTCCTGCTCCTCCTGGTCGACTCCAATCGGCTCGTCCTTCGCCACGTTCGCAACGTGGAAGTCGAAGCGGCCGGTGTAATCGTCGGTGCCGGAGATGACCATGCTGACTCGCGCCGCCACGACCGGGCAGGGTGCGTGGCGAAAGAAGTAGGCTTCCGCCTGGCGCTTGCCTTCGGCGTAGGTGTACTGCTCTGCCTGAAGGTCATAGCGGTGCGACTCCGGGGCGAACGCCTCTTCGCCGATCATCGCTTCCTGCGGCCCGTAGACCGACATCGAGGACGTGAAGACGTAGCGCCGCACCCGGTCCCCCAGTGCGTCAAGAGCGGCCTTTGCCTCGCGCGGCGTGTAGCAGATCTGGTCGTACACGAGATCGAACTGGCGGCCGCGCAGCACATCGTCCAGGGCAGCGTGGTCAGCCCGGTCTGCACGGATGCGCTCCACTTCCGGCCCGAGACCATCCTCTGCCTGGCCACGCGTCACGATCGTCAGGCGGTGTCCTTTCTCCATCAGCTGTACTGCCAAGCGACGGCCGAAGAAGCGAGTGCCGCCGAACAGAAGCACCTGCAATGCCGAATCCCTCCTCGCTGCGCTGGATCACTCGACGACCGCTCCAAGAGACCGCGCGAGAGCGACTGCCCCCTGCAAATCCAACTTCACTCCATGGAGCACAAGCTGACCGAGGTCGACGCCCTCGAGATCAGCGCCCCGAAAATCGGCGCCGCGCACCTTCGCGTCACGCACGATCGCCTGCCGAAGATCTGCACCGCGCAGGTCCACCTCCTGCAGATTGCACCCCGAGAGGTCCGCCTCGCGCAAGCGGACGCCAGCGAGAACCTGACGGCGCAGGTCGAGGCCGCGCAACGAGGCGTACGACCAGTCTCCACCCTGAATCTCAAGACCGGCGAAGTTCGCCTCGTCGAAGCGGCTGCCTGTCATGCGGCATTCCGCCAGGGATCCGCTCAGCATGGCGACGGCCCCGCGGAAGTCGCAGTTGAGGAAGTTGCAGGACCGTGCCGCGACTCCGTTCAGGTCGGAACCCGCGAAGCTGCACTCCACGAAACTGCACTCCGAGAGGACGGCCTCCGTCCAGCGCGTGTCCCGAAAGTCACAGCGTTCGAAGGTGCAGGTCTGCAGCGAAGCGGTGCTGAAGTCGTCGTGAGCAAACACTTGATCAACGAATTGCTTCTCTCGCCACGTCACCACAGACTGCCTCGCCTCCGTCGCTAGAGTTCCACGACCGGTGGGCGCTTCCTTGCAGTCCGCCGCCATGTCACATCTTCACCACGCAACGCGGCATGCTGAGGGCCTGCAGGCTTGTCAAAGGCATGGGCCACGGAGCCATCGACCCCCCTACCTAAGGCTACCTTCAGTCGCATGGAGGCTTCGGCCCAGCATTCACGGAAACTCTCCTCCGGTATGCTTCTTCGCTTGGCTGTTCGTTGGACCGCGCAAGGCGGACCCAACCACATCGGGGAGCCTGGTGCAGGCGCGGCGGCTCGGGACAAGGAATAGGAAGCTTGAAGCAGTTGGCAAGATTCAGTAGGGGGCGAGCAGATGCGCATCGCTGCACTCTACGACATCCATGGAAATCTGCCGGCCATGGAGGCAGCGCTCCATTCCTGTCGCGAGGAGGGCCCGTCAGCCGTCGTGATCGGCGGCGACCTCGCCGCAGGCCCCTTGCCCGCTCAGACGCTTGACATCCTGATGGCACTCGGTCAGTGGGCCGTGCCGATCAAGGGTGATGCAGACCGCGCGCTCGTCGCCGCTTACGATCTGCGCATGGCGGGCAGGATGGCGGAACTGGCCGCGTTCGACCCGATCGTCGCGTGGGCGTCGGGACGCATTACGCGAAGTCACCGCGACTTCCTCGCAAACTTGCCCGACCACGTCGTGCTCTCAGCCGACGAGCTGGGAGAGATCTACTTCTGCCATGGGACACCCGGTGCGGAACATGCGGTTGTCACGCCGAGCACTCCGGAGGAAGACATCCAGGCGATGTTCTCGAGTGTGAGTCAGCGTATCTGCGTCGTCGGGCGAGCCCACCTCGCCTTCGACCGGAAGGCAGGTGGACAGCGCATCGTCGATCCGGGCAGCGTCGGGCTCCCGTGCGAGGATGCACCCGGTGCCTACTGGGCGATCTTCGGCCCCGAGGTGGGGCTGCGCCGCACCGAGTTCAACCTGGCGCGGGCGGCGCGGCGCATCGAACGGTCGGGAATGCCGGGAGCGCGCACCTTTGCCAAAGAGCGCGTGCTGGCCGCTCCCGGACGCGAGACCGCAGGGGACCCCGCCTAGGCACTGCGGCAGTATCAATAGGTCGGGCTGCCTGCGATCTCGCGCCACGTCTGGCCCCCGTCGGACGTGGCGTACACGTTGTTGCCTGCGGAGAGGATCCAGCCGTGCAGCGGATCGGTGAAACTCACGTCGGAGATGGAGAGCCTGTCGCCGAATCGCATCTCCTGCCAACTCGCGCCGCCGTTGGTGCTCAGCCAAAGCTGCGTCTGGGACCACATCCAGACGAGGCCGCTTTGCCCGACCCGCAGCCCGGTCAAGGGCGCCTGTCCCCGGTGCCAGCCGGGGATGCGCACCGGCCACCAGTGCCCGCCGCTGAGGCGCCACAGGTACGGCACTCCTGGCGACAAGCCGATCTCCTGCATCGTGCCGTTGAAAACGTGCTGCCAGATCCCGTGCTGGCTTGCGGGACCGACGGCAAGCACAGAGCCGTTTCCAGAAACGGCGACAGCAGCAGGTGAGAAGGGCGTGGGCAAGGGCTGCCAGAGTTCACCGCCGTCCGTCGTTGAAAAGAGTGCCCGTCCCGCCCCGGGCTTGTAGGCCGCGAGGTAGCCCACGTCTGCGTTCAGCATGCCGATGCTTGCGGGGTAGTAGCCCTGCGGCGGCGGGGAGGCTGCCCAGGTTGCGCCCCCGTCCTCGGTGCGGTAGAGGGCGTTTTGGCCAAGCACTAGGAACGTGCTCGGTCCCACGACTGTCAGACTCGAAATATCGACGGGAGCACGGGCCGCCATCGTCCACTGAACCCCGCCGTCCGTGGTGGAGAGGATCAGGGTTCCGTCGTAGACCCAGCCGGCTGCCAATGCATCTTGTGTGGAAGAGAAGCTGATCGACGTCGCAGGACTCAGGGGCGGGTAAACAATCGTCCAGGTGCGGCCCCCATCGGAGGTCGTGGAAAGGGGCGGCCCTTCGCCGTACAGCACCCATCCGTGCAGTGCGTCGGTGAATCCGACCGAGAAGGCGTCATCGGCGCCTGGAGCGAACGGCGGCTGCCAAACTGGGTGCCAATGGACGCCGCCGTCGGTCGTCTCATAGATGCCCCCGCGGTCGAGGCCCATCCAGCCTTGCTGGGCGCTGCGGAAGAAGAGGGTATGCACGAATCCCGTGAGCGGCACTCCGATGCCCGGGACGATTGGCCCCGACGGCGGAGATTGTGGCAGCGAGACCGACGAGACGAGCGACCAGTTTGCACCGCCGTCCAGCGTATGAAAGAGGGCCTTCCCCTGAACGCCAGGTCCAGACGGTCCTCCGCACAAGAGCCAGCCTTGCGCAGCGGTCGGGAACGAGAGCGCCATCGACGTGGAGTCGCAGGGAAGCGGGTGCTCCGTCCAGACCTGGCCTGCGTCCTGCGTTGCCAAGAGATCCCCGCGCGGCGCACCCGCCGACGCCGGGACGGTTCCCGCGACGTAGCCGACCGATGGGCTGACAAAGCTCACAGCCTTCGCCTCAAAGCCCTGAGCGGCGTAAACGGACTGCCATGTTGCGCCGCCGTCGTGGGTGGCCATCAACTGCGTCGCGGAGCAGTTCGACCCGGAACAGGCGGAAAGCAGCACGTACGCCGTCTGCATATCCGCAGCGCTCAACTGGATCGCCGGATGCGGCGTCACATAGAGTGTCGTCCAATGGCGGCCGCCGTCCTCCGTGCGCGCGACGGCCATGCCGTGGAGCAGCTGTTCGATGGCCCAGCCGCCATAGGGTCCGACCATTTGCACCTGCGTCAGCATCGGGTGCTGCACCAGCGCCGTCTTCTGGGTCACCGGGCTCAGCGGCGGCAGAGCGTCCGAGATTTCCGGCGTCAGGGGCGTCTGTGCCTTTGGTGCAGTGGGTGTTGCTTGCGGATGAAGCCGTGGGGAAGTGCCCTGGCTTGCGCACCCCGCCAGCAACGTGGAGAGGGCGAGGAGCACTGCCGCGAGGCCTCTGCCCGACTTCCGCAAGGTGCTCCCCCCCTGGACTGTTTCAGTTCGCGAATTTCGCCCCACGGTCCGGTAGGACCTTTCCTAGGCCTCCGCTGGCCGCAGCCACATGGTGATCGCGAGGCCTGCCAGGACGAGCACCGCGGCAACCGCTGCCGCAGCCGGAAATCCTCCGAAGTGCTCGATGAGGTATCCGCTGAGCGTCGGTGCCACCACCGATGCCATCATCCCGACGAAGTTCAGCATGCCGAACGCCTGTCCATAGCTTTCCTCACCGAGGCTCGCAGTCACCTCGCTGAGGATCAGGGGGTCGAGAACGAGCTTTCCGGTAATCCCGTAGAGCGTAAGCAGCATGAGCAGCAGAATCGGGCTGCTTTGTGCGACGCCGAGTAGGCTCAGGGAGATTCCGGCGACCAGGAGCAGAAGGCGCATGCGGCGGAGCCGCGGCGCTCCCTGGGGACCGCGCATACTCCAGAGGATCGTGGCCGGCAGTGCGACGATCGTTGGCCAAGCCGCCGCCGCTCCCAAAGCGAGGCCGTGCCACGGGAGGATCCCGGCTAGGACGTACGGCAGCCACGCGAGCAGGAAGAAGAACGCGTAGAGCGAGCAGAAGTTGAGTGCCAGAAGCAGAGCGAAGCGGCGTCCGCCGCCCCGCGCCGCTCGTGCGGCAGGTGCGGCAGGTGCGGGTGCGGCTGTGGCGCCAGGCCGTCTGACGTCCTTCGGGGTTGCAACGTAGAGTACGACCCCAACCCCTATTGTTAGCACGCCCAGCACCCAAACTGGCGTCTGCCATGCACCCTGGCCCAGAACCGTCGCGACGAGGTATCCCAGTGCGATACCTGCGCCCATGCCGGACGTGATCACCGCGTTTGCCAGGGGCAGCATGTGCGGAGGGATGCGCCGTGCCGTGACGGCGAACTGCGTCGGATAGTAGACGCCTTGGAAGAGACCCGCCAGTGCGGAAAACGCCAGCACGCCGTAGTAGCCCGAGGAAAGGGCGGTCAGTGCGACGAAGACGCCGAACCCGACGTAGCCGATGCCCAGCAGCAAGCGCGGCGATATCCGGTCGGCCAGCCGGCCGGCCGGGATCTGCACCGCGGTATAGGTCAGGAAGAATGCGGTCGAGAGAAGGCCCAGCGCGGCAGGGCCAACGTGGAACAGGCGGCCGAAGTCCCGCAGGAGAGGACTCAGCACCGCGCGGTCAGCGTAGACGAACAGCCAGCCCAGCGCCCCGAGCAGCGCCCAGGGCAGCCAGCGCAGATCGCGATCGCGTCCCAGCAATGACGGCACCTCTCTCAAAGGTTCCCGCAGGTACAGACGATGTCCTCCCCGCAAATGGGTGCGGCGAATGCCCAAAGGCACTCGCCGCACAGTGGATGGCTATCGCGTGCGGATGTACACGCAGCGTGTTGGGGCGCCGTCAAGGAGCAGCGGCACTACATTGCGGCGCTTGTCTCCTCGACCAGAGCGTAGTCGGTTGGCGCCGTCGCGTCATTGCCTTCCGGCACACGCGACGCGCGTAGCACCCAGGTCAACACGACGACGACGACGAGGTTCGCGAGAAGGGCCCAGATGCCCGCGTAACCAGCGACGCCGCCGACGGCGAAGACCGAGGATGAGAACCCGGTCGTCGCGGCCATGAAGGTGCCGAATACCATGCCGACAAACCAGCCGATCAGCAGGCCCGTGCGGTGCATCCAGCGGGTATACAGTCCGATCACGATCGAGGGCAGCGTCTGCAGGATCCAGATGCCGCCTAGCAGCTGCAACTGGATCGAGAAGGTCGCAGGGATGAAGATGATGAACGCCAGCGCGCCCAGCTTCACCACGAGCGACGTGACCTTGGCGGTCTTGGACTCCTGCTTGTCGGTCATGTTCGGGTTTACGTACTCGCGCCAGATGTTGCGCGAGAAGAGGTTCGCCGCCGCAATCGACATGATCGAGGCCGGCACCAGAGCGCCGATCGCGATCGCCGCGAAGGCGACGCCGGCGAACCAGGACGGGAACATCTTGAGGAAGAGCGCCGGGACGGCGGCGTTCGGGCTGGCCACGTTGACGTGGGCGGCGAGCGCCATGTACCCGAGCAGGGCGATGAACCCAAGGAGCAGCGAGTAGATCGGCAAGAGCGCTGCATTGCGCTTGATCGTCTTCGGCCCGTTCGAGCTGAACACGCCGGTCAGCGCGTGCGGGTAGAGGAACAGGGCGAGTGCGGAGCCGAATGCCAGCGTGCCGTACGCTGCGAAGAGCGACGGGCTCAGGATCAGGGAACCCGGCGGGGTGTGTCCGGGCAGCTGCTGGCTCGCCGCCTGGAAGATGGCACCGAAGCCGCCGAGACGGGCCGGGATCACGATTAGCGCCACGATGATCGTCAGATAGATGAGAATGTCCTTGACGACTGCGGTCAGTGCTGGCGCACGCAGACCGCTCGTGTAGGTGTAGGCGGCCAGAATGACGAACGCGATGATCAGCGGCAGGTCGTTCATCAGGCCGGACCCGGTAATGCCCATCGCTGCCAGGACGTACTGGATGCCAACGAGCTGGAGGGCGATGTAGGGCATCGTCGCGAGGATGCCGGTGATGGCTATGGCAAGTGCGAGGCCGCGGCTCCCGAACCGCCCCTTCACGAAGTCTGATGGCGTGATGTAGTTGTGCTTCTTTGCCACTGCCCAGAGGCGAGGCATGACGAGGAAGACAAATGGGTAGACGACGATCGTGTACGGCACGGCAAAGAAGCCGAGCGCTCCCTTGGCGTAGACGAGCGCAGGCACCGCGATGAAGGTGTATGCGGTGTAGAGGTCCCCACCGAGCAAAAACCAGGTGATGACTGTGCCGAAGCTGCGCCCCGCAAGTCCCCACTCACTCAGGAGACTCAGGTCCCCCGAGCGCCACCGTGCGGCCCAGAAGCCCATGATGGCAACGAAAAGGAAGAGTACAAGGAAGACGATCAAAGCAGTCCAGTTGACCATGTTTCCTGTTTCCTCCTTATCTTGCGATTAAGTAGACGAGTCCTGTGATCACGCTGGAGATGATGACCCAAAGGAACTGGTACCAGTAGAAGAAGGGGAAGCCCCAAAGTGTTGGAGTCGCGGAAGCGTAGAACGCGGGGAATAGCGTGCCGATAAAGGGAATGATCAGGAGGAAGTACAGTCCCTTGCGACCTGCGGTAGCTCGATCCTGGTCCATCGCCGCATCTCCTTTCCTTCGATCCGTCCTTCGGCCGGAAGGCGGCGTTCGGCCCCTATCCGGCAGCGACATTTGCCGCTTCGCATATGCCGCCTCCGGCGATTTCTGTTCGCCTAATAGTTGTGCTTTCCTTCCATGGACAGGTCGCGCGATGGGGATTTGGGAGAGAGTTCCTAGGGGGAGGAGGGTTTCGGAGTTGGCCGATGTCCAGGAAAAGCTTGCGGCAGAGCGCACATTTCTCGCCTGGATCCGCACATCGGTCTCGATCATGGCATTCGGATTCGTCGTCGCACGGTTCGATTGGTTCCTGTACCGGAGCACATCCACGGCCGGCACAATTCTGGGAGCGCTGCTCACCGCGAGCGGAGGACTCTTTGCCATCCTGGCCGCCGCGCGCTTTTGGCGGGAGTCGCGCTATCCGCACGAGGGGCACCCGCGTCCCACCCTTGCAATCGCTGCGGGCGGCGCGGTCGCACTCAGTGCCGTACTGCTTACGGCTTACTTATTGGCGCATCGTCTGTCGGTATAGGCAGACACTGCATGCAAAGGAAGACAACGGGGATTGTCTGTGGTAAAGTAAATCGAAGAAACGGTAAAGCTGAGGTGAACTTCCGGTATGTTAAAGTCTACTGGTATCGTCCGTAAGGTGGACGACCTTGGTCGCGTCGTGTTGCCAATCGAGCTGCGGCGCACCTTGGGCATTACGGACAAGGACTCCCTGGAGATCTACGTCGATGGCGAGCAGGTCATCCTCAAGAAGTACGAGCCCGCCTGCATCTTCTGCGGCAACGCTTCTGACATGACGCACTTCCACGGCAAGAACGTATGCGTGACCTGTGCGGCTGAGCTCCACGCGATGAGCGAGCGCGCTGGCTGAAAGCCGCAGGTTCCGGTCCGTTAGAAGCCCCGGCAATTATGCCGGGGCTTCTAACGCTTTCGGCGGCAGCCGACCTTTGCGCATAGCATGGTGATGCCGTGGGGAGGGACCGCTTGTGCGTATCGCCTTGCACTACTGTGCACCTACGTTGTCGCCTATGGGCCTGCGGGTGGCCTTGGGCATCTGCGGGGCTCTGGAAGAAGGGGGGATCGAGCCGCAGGTGCTCGTGGCGGAACCGGCAGCGGCGCCTGGCCTCCGAACGCATGCCTACGACCCGGCGATCACAGCGCCTTGGACAGCTGTTTGGCAGAGGAATTGGCGACTGCCGCTCGGACTCCGCGTTCAGCTCGCCCGTCAACCGGTGGATGTCCTGCTTTGCGTGGATCAGCCCGGCGACCTGGCCATCGCCCGCCTGGCATTGGGGTATCAAACGGAGGTCGCCCTGATCTCCTGGCTGCCTGGGCTCGAGGGAGCGGAGGCTTCGCTGGCCCAATATGCAGATCTGCATCTAGCCCCGAGCAGAGCCCATGCCGCGCGGCTTCGTGCGCTGCCGGATCCGCAGCGGCCGGTGGCACTTGCCCCGCGTCCGGTGCCGCAGCTCGGCCGGCTCCCAGGGCCGCGCACGGGCGTGCGCCTGCTCTGGATCGGGCTCCCGGATGAAGCTGGAGGGCTGCATCTCCTCCTCGAGGCCCTGCGCCGACTCCCGAGTGACTGGTCGCTCGCGGTGGGAAGCGTGGATCTGGTCGACGCAGCCGATATAAATCGGGCTGTGCATTGGAGTGAGGCTGACCGCTGCAGCCTCCTGCCCGCTGGCGATCCATGGAGTGCGGTAGATTGCGCGTCGCTCTGTGTTGTCACGTCGGATCGCGGATCGGAGACGGCAGCCATTGCGGAGGCCGTCGCTCGCGGTTTGCCGGTTGTCGCCGCTGCAGGAGCGACGGGTGCGCGCGATCTTCTGGAGGGGGATGCCGCGCTGCCGCTGGATCCTGGCGAGATGGCCGGCGCACTGAGCGCCGCGAAGCGTCAGGGCCTCCCAGACATCGCGCGCAGGCAGGGGCAGCGCGCGCGCGCTGCGCGGCGCACGGCCGCGGGCCGTCTCTTGGAGGCGCTCTCCTATCTGCCGCCGCAGCGAAAGGGAGTTCGGCCGTGAACTGGGACATCGTTCTTGGATCGGCGCTCGGGCAGGGAGGACTTGAACGGGTCGTCGCGACCGTCGGACGCACACTGCGCAGGCGAGGCCACGCGGTGCGGATCCTTCAAGCACAGCCTTCGGAGCATCCCGACTGGGCGCAGGGCCTGCCGCTTGTCCACTACGATGCAACCGCCTTCGGTGGCATGCTGCGCTACGAAGCGGAACCAGACCTCTTGCGCTGGGCGCTCGGGTATATGGCATTGCACGACTCCGCAAGCCGCCCGGACGTCATCCTTGCGACGCACACGCCGATCTTCAGCCTGATCGCCCGCTTGGCGGCAGGCATCGGCAAGGACGCGCCCTTGATCCTCTCGTGGCTGCACGGCCCCTTGGCGGCCTACGGCGAAGCGTCGCCACTGCTCTGCGCCGATGCGCACCTGGCTATTTCCCGCTCGGTTGAGGCCTCGCTGCACTCCAGTGTGCTGGCGGGCCAACCGGTCTTCTATATTGGCAACCCGGTGCGCCTTGGCGTTTCACCGGTACGGCGGCCCACCCGACAAGCGGAGTTCGTCTATCTCGGGCGGCTCTCGCCGGAAAAGCGTCTCGACCGCCTGCTGCAGGCGATCGCGCGAGTGACGGTGCCATGGCGCCTTACAGTCTTCGGCGACGGGCCGCAGGCAGCGGACATGGGCAGCCTCGCAGTGTCGCTTGGTATTGCCGACCGGGTTGCGTGGCGCGGCTGGCAAGAGGACCCCTGGGTACACGTAGAGAGCGCAACGGCACTCGTGCTTACATCCGACTACGAAGGGTTCGGCGTTGCGGCCGCGGAAGCGCTTGCGCGCGGCGTGCCCGTGGTTTCAAGCATGTCGGGCGGTCCGGAGGAGTTCCTGCGCGGCGGGGGTGGCTGGCTGTACCCCGGTGAGGACATCGGCAAGCTTGCCGGCATCCTCCAGGAGCTTGCCGACGGAACCCGTGCGCTGCCATCGCCAGATCTGTGCCGCCGTGCGGTGCGCCCGTACGATCCAGGGCTGGTTGTCGACCGGATCGAGGCTGCCGCGCAATCTGCGCGCGCCTGGTCCTTGAGCCGCTAGACTGTTGCACGCAGAGCGATGAGCACACCCGCAGCACCGCGGTGCAGAACCTGGGGCTGCCACCCTGCAGCCTTCACGAGGTCCAGGGGACTGCGATTCAAATGGCACGCGGTGCTGCGGTAGTGGCCAGGTGCGAAGCGATCCAGAAGGCGCCCCACCAGCGAGCGGTCGCCGCGCCCGTGCTCCGCGAGCAGCAGCTGGCCGCCGGGGCGCAGCACCCTGCGCATCTCGCGGTAGGCCGCCACCGGATCCGGAAAGGTGCAGCCGGAGAACGTTTCGATCACCGTATCGAAGCTTTGGTCGGGAAAGGGTAACGCCGCGGCGTCTCCCTCCAGCAGATTCACGGGGATGCCTAGCTGGCGGGCCCGGGCCGCAGCGTAGGAGAGCATTTCGGGACTGAGGTCGATGCCGGTCAGCGCGATGCCCCTGGGGTAGTAGGGCAGGTTGAGTCCCGTCCCCACCGCGACCTCCAGCGTCACGCCCTGGGCCTCGGCCGCGACGAAGCGACGCAGGCGGCGAAAGCCTAATGCGGCAATCAGTACGGGCTCGCGGTCGAAGTATTTGGCGTTCTCACGGAAGCGATCGCGCACAAACGCGACGTCGTCTTGCTCGCCCATGTTAGATCGTCGTCAGCAGACGGGCCATCTCCAACGCCGTCTCGGCTGCTTCCTTGCCCTTGTTTTCCTTAAGGCCTGCGCGGGCCAGCCCTTGCTCGATGGTGTCCACCGTGAGGACGCCGAATCCGAACCCTACCTTGGCGCCGAGCGCAATCTGCTGAATCCCCTGCGCGCAAGACTGCGCCACCACTTCGAAGTGATAGGTTTCGCCCCGCAGCACAACGCCCAGCACGACGATCGCGTGCAGCTGGCCCGTATCTGCCAGGCGGCGTGCGGCCGCCGGCAGTTCAAAGGCCCCCGGGACGCGAACGAGAACGATGTCCTCCTCCTTCACCCCGGCTTCCAGCAAGGTGTCATGGGCTCCGTCGATCATCTGGCGAACCAGCATCTCGTTGTAGCGAGACGCCACGATGGCCACGCGAAAGCCGGTTCCCTGGGGTCTGCCGCGCAGTTCGCGCACATTTCTCTCTCCCTTTTGCTACTCGGTCAGCAGGTGACCGAGCTTGCTGCGTTTTGTCTCCAAGTAGCGCTGATTCTCCGGCCGGTGCGCGATCTCGATCGGCACGCGTTCGACGATTTCGATGCCGTACCCTTCGAGCCCCGCCACTTTTCGGGGATTGTTGGTGAGCAGCCGCAGCTGCCGAACGCCGAGGTCTACGAGAATCTGGGCGCCGATCCCGTAGTCTCGCAGATCTGGCGGATACCCGAGACGGAGGTTCGCCTCTACCGTGTCGAGCCCGCTGTCCTGCAGCGCATAGGCCTGAATCTTCGGTGCGAGGCCGATGCCGCGCCCTTCATGGCCGCGTAGATAGATCAGTACGCCGCGCCCCTCCTGCTCGATCTGCTCCATCGCCGCTTCCAACTGGTCGCCGCAGTCGCAGCGCAGCGAGCCGAGCACGTCGCCGGTGAGGCATTCGGAGTGCATGCGGCAGAGTACGGGACGCCCATCGTCGACGTCCCCCTTGACGAGTGCCAAGTGGGAGTTGCGGTGCAGCACGTCCTCGAATGCGATCGCCTTGAAGTGACCGAACTTGGTCGGAAGCTCCGCCTCGCCGAAGCGTTCGATCAGCCGCTCCGTCTGGTGCCGGTAGCGGATGATGTCGGCGATCGTCACGACCTTGAGTCCGTGCCGCTCGGCGAAGGCGAGGAGGTCAGCCGTTCGGGCCATCGTGCCGTCATCGTTCATCACTTCGCAGATCACGCCCGCGGGCGCAAGACCTGCCATGCGCGCGAGATCCACGGCGGCTTCCGTATGCCCCGCGCGCTTTAGGACGCCGCCCGGCTGGGCTTCCAAAGGGAAGATGTGACCAGGCTGCAAGAAGCCTTCCGGTCCGATCTTGGGGTCTGCGGTGAGGCGCGCCGTGAGGGCTCTGTCGGCGGCTGAGATACCGGTCGAGACCCCGCGCGCGTCAATGGAGACGGTGAAGGCCGTTTCCCAGTGTTCGGTGTTCTGCAGCACCATCGGCTGCAATCGCAGTTGGCGCACTCGTTCTGGAGCAAGCGGAAGGCAGACTAGCCCTCGCCCCATGGTCACCATGAACGTGATTGTCTCCGGAGTCGCCAGTTCCGCGGCTGCAACGAGGTCCCCCTCGTTCTCGCGATCTGCGTCGTCGATGACGATCACCATGCGGCCTGCCCGAATATCGGCGACCGCGTCCTGTACTTTCGCGAACATCGCTACGCCTCCTCGGCTCGATGCAGGGATTCGAGGTAGCGCGCGATCACGTCGACTTCCAGATGAACGTCGTCGCCGGGCTTGCGCGCCCAAAGGTCTGTGTTCGAGAACGTGTGGGGGATGATCGCGAATGCGGCGGTGCCCTCTGCGTAGTCTGCCACCGTCAGGCTGATGCCGTTGACGGTCAGTGAACCTTGCGGTGCGACGTAGCGCCGCAGGGAGGGGGGGACCGCAACGCTGAGGCGATACCCATCGCCTTCCTCACCGAGGGAGATGACCTGCCCGAGCGCATCCACGTGCCCCTGCACGATGTGGCCGCCGAGCCGGTCCTGAGCGCGCAGTGCGCGTTCTAGGTTGACGGGTGCGCCCTTGCCCCACGCCGTGAAGGCCGTGCGCCGCAGCGTCTCCAGGCTGAGATCCGCTCGGAATCCATCGTCGCGGTGTTCGACGACGGTCAGACAGCAGCCGGATACCGCTACGGACTCCCCGATGGCTAGGTCATTGCCAAAGGATGCGGCGACGCTGAGGCGTGCCCCTCCGGACGTAGGATCCAGTGCGGTGATCCTGCCCACTTCGGCAACCAAACCGGTGAACAATCCTCATCGACCTCTTTCCACGGTGCCGCTGCAGTAGATGTCCTGTCCGAGCTGCTGCCATACCACGTCGCGCAGCCGCACGCCCTCTGCGGGCCGGGGAGCACCGACCCCACCAACGGCAGCGAGCCCGTCGCTCCCTCCCAGCACGAGCGGCGCGAAGAACGCGCTGACCCGGTCGACGAGCGCCTCGTCGAAGAGCCGCCCAAGCACAGTTGGCCCCCCCTCGACGAGCACAGACAGGATGTCGTGTCGGCCGAGTTCCCGGAGTACGTCAGCAAGCGGCAACTCTGGTCCGCTGGGGAAGACAAGCACTTGCGCGCCGCGCTCCTCGAGAGCCGCCCTGCGGTGCGGGTCGGCGTCCTCCGCAGCGCAGATCAAAGCTGTGCCGGGGGAGGTCAGTATGCGCGCGTCGGGAGGTGTGCGCAGCCTGCTGTCGAGGACTACCCGGACCGGGTGGTCCCCGGGTGCATCCCGCACGGTCAGCTGCGGGTCGTCCGCGAGCACCGTGCCGATCCCCACGAGCACAGCGTCGTGCGCAGCGCGCAGAGCGTGCACTGTGCGTCTCGCGTCGGGGCCGGTGATATAGAGGCTTTCGCCGGTGCGTGCGGCGGCATGTCCGCAGAGCGCCGCCGCCCACTTGGCGGTGACCATCGGCCGCCCGGTGCGCCGCCAGGTGAAGTAGGCGCGGTTCATCTCCTCCGCCGCTTCGGCCTCCAGGCCTACCGCCACGTCGATGCCCGCTTGGCGCAACTCCGCGATGCCCTTGCCTTGTTCTGCGGGGTTCGGGTCCTCGATTGCGGCGACGATGCGGGAGACGCCTGCCGAGATCAGGGCGGCGGTGCAGGGGGGCGTGCGCCCGAAGTGCCGGCAGGGTTCGAGTGTGACGTAGAGCGTTGCGCCCCTTGCGCGCTCTTTGGCCTCGCGCAGCGCCTCGATCTCTGCGTGCGGTGTTCCGGGACCGCGATGCCAGCCGCGGCCGACCACTTCACCGTTCTGCACCAACACGGCGCCGACCCGGGGATTCGGCGACATGCGGCCATCCGCAGCAGTCGCCAGATCCAGCGCGGAGCGCATATGGCGCAGGTCCTCCGGCGAAGACATGCGATCACCCTCCCGCAGCAAAAGTAAAGGACCCAAGGAGTCCTTCCTCGGGTCCTAGGGCATGACGTCCTAAAGCCCCTTCTTCCATCCCGACTTTAACGGTCGGCTCCGGAATTTCACCGGATCGGCCCCAGCTGCCTGGGGTTCGCGGGCTTGGCCTCTCGGCCATCACCGCCGGTACGGAATTGCACCGGACCCTGAAGGAGGATATGGCACCTATGCGTTTTGTGCCGTCATCCTACCACTTGTACGCGCGGTCCGGCAAGGATTTGCCGACCGACGGCAAGCTGGGCATGGGCCCGGGCTTACACTATCGGGCTGCCGATTGCGCCCAGCGTAGCGGTGTGCCCTAGTTCCGCAATCCGCCGTGACTAGGGATCTCTCCTACCGCTAGCGCACTGCGGGTGCAGGCGACAACTGCCTTGCAACCTCGGCAACGCGCCGGCCGAGGAAGATGGCCGACTGCTCCTCCTCATCGCCCATGCCGCGCTCCGAATCCGGCCCGCTGAGCTGCGTCGCGCCGTAGGGAGACGCCGCGGCGAAGTAGCTCGGGTCACCGTCGCCGGGCGGGCAGATCAACATCCCATGGTGCATCATGGGCAAGAGCAGTGACCAGATCGTCATCTCTTGGCCGCCATGGGGTGTCGAGGTGCTGCAAAAGGCTGCGCCGACCTTTCCGTAGAGCGCACGCTCTTGCCAGAGGTCTCCGGTCTGGTCCCAAAGCGCCTTCAGTCCATGCGTCATGATACCGAAGAGGGTTGGGGACCCGGTGATGATCGCGTCCGCCTCCTGCAGGTCCGCAAGACTGCAGGTCTCGATCGTTTGGATCCAGCTCGTAGCGATAGGCTTGGTGAACTTGCGTGCTGCTTCACCTCCCTACGCAAATGCTACTAGTCGCGGATACATGCTGAGACTGTTGTCAGCTGTTGCCACCCCCCAAGGCGAGCGTACCTCGGGGGAGGCGGCTTCATGCGGGCCGCAGGTCGCGTTTGGGGCCTGAGCCGTGCACCGCTGCGGCGTATCGCGCGAGACGCTCGGCCGCGCGGCCGAAGACCGAAGCGGCAGGGTAGTCGCCTTCGGCGTCGCCCCCGGCCGCGACGCCCGTCAGCAGCTCGATGCCCTGCTCGATCGAGTCGATTGCATAGATGTGGAACTTTCCGGCCGCCACTGCCTCTACCACTTCCTCGGAGAGCATCAGGTCGGGCACGTTCTGGCGCGGGACCATGCAGCCCTGCGTGCCGGTGAGACCCTGCGCCAAGCAGACGGCGAAGAAGCCCTCGATCTTTTCGTTGACGCCGCCGATCGGCTGGATGAGGCCATTCTGATCGACGGAACCGGTGACGGCGATGTCCTGACGCACCGGTAGATCTGCAAGGTCCGAGAGGATCGCGTAGAGTTCCGTCGAGGAGGCGGAGTCGCCCTCGATCCCTCCATAGTTCTGCTCGATCGTCAGGCTTGCCGAGAGGGAGAGGGGCTGGGTACGGCCGAACCGCCAGCCAAGGTAGCCCGAGAGCGTCAATACGCCCTTGGAGTGGATCGGACCCGAGAGCTGGATCTCGCGCTCGATGTCGATCACCCCAGCGCTGCCCGCATAGGTGCGCGCCGTGATCCGCGCAGGCAGGCCGAATGCGCGCTCACCCTGGGTGAGCACGGTGAGGCCGTTGACTTGGCCGACGCGTGCTCCGCGCGTCTCGATGCGGATCGTGCCAAGGGAGATGAGTTCGCGCATGCGCTCCTCGTAGAGACCGCTGCGGCTGGTTCGTCCACGCAAGGCAGCGTCGATGTGCTCCGCGGTGATCGCGGCGGCGCCGCTCTCTGCCGCAAGGGCATCCGCCTCCACCGCGAGTTCGATCGCCACCGCCATGCGCGTCGAGAGCCTGCGCCGCCCGCCTGCGTCGCGGGCAGCTTCCTCAGTCAGGCGTGCGACGCCTGAGGCGGCAAACGGACGCAGGCCGTGGGACTCCCGGAGCCCTGCAAGGAACAGCGCGAATGCTGCGCGGTTCTCTTCCGTGTTGGGCATGTCGGGAGCGAAGTCTACGCGGACCTTGAAGAGCTTTCGAAACTGTTCATCCATCTGTCGCAGTTCGTGATAGGCCGCTTCGGGACCGACCAGCACGACCTGCAGATCCAATGGGATCGGTGCGGGCTCGAGGCCGAGCGTCGGCGTCGGCCGCTCCTCCTGGCCGATGTTCTCGATGCGCGCCAGGCGGTGCAGCAGCGCGCGCTTTAGCCCCTGGTAGGCCAGGGGGTTCGTTACGAGTTCGCGCGCGGGAATCAGGAGGTAGCCACCGTTGGCGCGGTGCACCGCCCCGGGCCGGATCAGGGTGAAGCTCGTGCGCAGCCCAGCGCTCGGGGATGCCTCGTAGGCGATGCTGCCCATCAGGTTGTAGTAGGAGGGGTTCGCCTCGTAGACGACAGGAACCTCATCCTCTGCACGCACGACGAATGCGTTGACCAAAAACCACCCGGGATCCTCCACCGCCTGCTCGCCGTCCGTCGGCACGAGCAGCGGGAGCCACTCGGGAATCCTGCGGTAAAGCTCGGTGAGGTGCGCGAGAAGGGCTTCTTGCGGAAACTCCTGCTTCAGCCGCTCGAAGAGAGGTGCGCAGGTGTACGCCGCGAGGGCGTGCGAGAGTTCGTGCACCTTTTGCGTCGACTCCTGCTGGAGTTCATGCGCCCGACGCAGGAAGGCTTCGCCAAGTTTGTGCACCTGCTGGCCTGCCCGCTCCAGCTCCTCTTGGCGCGCTGTCGGCAGTGTCTGCAGCTCTTCGGCCGTGAGCGGCCGCTCGCCTTGCAAAGGCGTGGTCGTAAGTCCTGTCGGCCCGGGGGTCACCGTAAAGCCGAGTGCCTGGGCCTCGTGCTGAAATGCCACAAACTCCTGATCGGCGCGGCGCGAGAACTCTTCAAGCGCCTGGTCCCGGGCGGCCGCGTATTCCTCCGAGGCGAACGCCTGCGGCAAACGCTGCGCAAGATCGCGCTGCAGTTGGCGAAGCGCCTGCTGAAAGCGCGGCCCTGCACCCGCAGGCACGGCGACGGCCTCTGGCGAAGAGGGAGCGCGGAAGTTCGGCAGATAGAGCCAGTCCTCGGCTGGCGGCAGGGACGCCGCAGCCTGCCGGAGGCGTCGGCGCGCATAGGTCGTACGCCCGGTGCCGGTCGGGCCGGAAAGATAGATGTGGTATCCGTGGCGGCGCAGGGAGAGCGCGAGCGCCATCGCCTCCTCCGCTCGCGGCTGACCGACGAGTTCCTCTTTGGTGTCGAGTTCTGCTGTGGTTTGAAAGCCGAGATTGGCCGGGTCGAGGGTCCAACGCAGAATTTCTGTCGCGAGTGGCTGAGTTGCCAAGGGGACCACCTCGGCTGGGGTTTCGCAGTGCGGGAAGGGACTCCTGCAGAAAGGTGATGTGGCAATGGCAGGGGAGATGCGGCGGGAACTGCGTACCATGGTTCGGCGAGGCGCCCGCGAGGGACTCCTGCGCGGAACCTTCGGCAACGTGTCGATTCGCGTACCAGGCGGACTCCTGATTACGCCCACAGCGACCGACTACCTGAAGCTGCGGGCCGAAGACTTCGTTGCCGTCGATCTCGCGAGCGGCCAGGCGCAGTCGGGCAGGCCGTCCAGTGAACTGCCGCTGCACCTCGCGATCTACCGCGCGCTGCCCGAGGCCCAGGCGGTCTGGCACGACCACACGCCGTTTGCGGTCGCGGCGGGTCTCGTGGCGGACGATGTGCCGATTTACACGGGAGAAGGTCACGGACTGATCGGACGCACGCTCCCGGTCGCGCCGTACCTGCCTTCCGGAAGCGCCGAACTGGCTGATGCGGTGGCTAAAACCTTTGAGCGCACAGGCGCAGGCGCCTGCCTGATGCGCAACCACGGCGCCGTCGCCATCGGCCCCAGCCTCTTCGCTGCCTACAGCTGCGCCATCGCCACGGAGGAGGCCGCCATGCATTTCCTCCTGACCCGAGGCCTCGCGCCGGCGACGCTGGATGAAGAGGAAGCAGCCGCGATCCGTACGGCGTTTGCTGCCTACCGCATGCGCTGACCCATCCCGTTATCGTCGGTATCCCGGCCCCCCCGGCAGGCATAGGATGCAACGGGCACACGTCGGGCCGAGGGCCGGGGGGCGGGTGGGCGGATGTTGGATCTGACGGGCCGTGTTGCGCTTGTCACCGGGTCGAGTCGGGGCATTGGCCGTGCGATCGCCGAGCGCTATGCCGCGGCAGGTGCACGTGTCATCGTGCATTGCGATCAGTCCAGAGATGACGCCAGGGAGGTCGTGCGCGGCATCGCAGAGCGGGGCGGGGAAGCGATGGCCCTGTTCGCGGACGTCGCCGACCCAGGCCAGGTACGAGACCTCTTTGAAGACATCGATGCCGGGTACGGCAGGCTTGACGTGCTGGTGAACTGCGCTGGCCGCAACCGCGATCGACCGTTTCTCGAGATGACAGATGACGATTTCCGCGTAACGTACGACAGCCAATTGCGCGGTACCATCCTCTGTTCGCAGAATGCCGCCCGCCGCATGCTGGCCCAGGGAAGCGGCAGCATCATCAACATCGGTGCCGCGACCGGGCTGCGCGGGCGCAAAAATGGCGCGAACTACTGCGTCGCCAAGGCCGGAGTCATGGTCCTCACAAAGGTCATGGCACAGGAATTCGCACCGACGCTGCGCGTGCACTGCCTCGTACCGGGCTATACCGAAACGGATGAGGTGCTCGACCGCTTCTCCCTGCGCGACCCAGAGCGGCTCGCGTCGCACGTGTCGGGTATCCCGCTGGGAAAGCTCGCATCTCCCGGGGACATCGCCGACTGGGCACTATGGCTTGCGGCAGGCGCACCACACGCGACCGGTCAGTACTGGTTCGTAAACGGCGGGGCCTACATGGGCTAAGTCGCCTGGAGGGTCGATGGGGCGCAGGCGGGAGACTTGCCGTCTGCGCCGCCGCCCGTGCGGCGTTGCGGTCTCTTGGGACGAGCTGCAGGCCCACCGGTGCCATGACGCAGGCGTTGCGCCGCCTGCTCCTCTGCGGGGTCGAAGGTTGTCGGCGATCCGGTGCAGAGCGGAGGGAGGGAGGCAAACTCCCGCCCCCTGACGGATCACCGATCGACGGCAGGCAAGGGTGGACGTTCGCGCCGGGCGATTGCCGTCGAACGGCTTCGCGCCATTTTGCCGCGAAGCGACTTGCGCCGCGCTGCGCGCCGTCCTACGCGAACTGCGGCAGATTGGCGCGGTGGGCCTCGATCAGCGCGTCGAGGCAGGCAGAAGCCTGACGACGGTCGCCGATCAGCGGATGCGCCTGCGCGGCTTCCAGCAGCGTCTCGCGCGAGCCGCTGCGCGCTGCCTGCGCGGTCAGCAGTTCATAGTCCTTGACGCTGCGCACCAGCCCACGCGGGCCTGGAGGCAGCGGAGGGGCAGGGAGCGGGTGGGCGCCTTCTTGGTCGACGCGGCAGGTCAGCTCGCCGACCTCGTGCGGCGCAAGCACATCCGATGCGCCTGCGCTCTCCACGTTCAGCACGAGTTCTGCCTGATCGCCGCCGGCGAGGGCAGACATCGCCTTGAGGGCCAGTCCTTCGTACCCCTCTTCGCGGAAGATCGTGTCGGCGGTGATGCCGCGGTCGCGGTCCGTCTGCGTGACCTCGGCCATGTAGCTGTTGCGCCGCTCGGCGAGGATGGCGCGATAGCGCTCGATCGCGTCATCGGCGCTCCCTTGCATCAGCGCCTCGCCGACTTCCCTGTAGATGCGCGCGTTCCAGTCGTGGACCATTTCGCCGCGGGTGTGCTCGGCGGTTAGTTCGCGCTCGAGGGCGTCGCGGCGGAAGTAGTAGTAGTAGAGGTACTCATTCGGCAATAGGCCGAGGCCTTGCAGGAGCTCGGGGCCAAAGAAGCCCAGTGAACGCACGCGCGCGGCCAGCGCAGGGGCATCTTCAACCAGGCGGGGCAGGCGCTCCTCGCCCTGAACCCGCACCGACTGCACCCAGCCGAGGTGGTTCAGTCCTTGGTAGCCGAGGGACGTCTCGGATTCCTCTGCCCCGAGGAAGTGGCAGACCTCCGTCTTGAGGCCGGAGGGGGCATCGCACAGCCCGATCGCCCGCCGGTGTCCCGCCTGTACCAGCGCCTCCACGATCAGGCCGGAGGGGTTGGTGAAGTTGAGAAACCACGCGTCAGGCGCCAGGACCCGCATGCGCTCTGCAAGGTGCAAGGCGAAAGGGATCGTCCTGAGCGCCATCGACATGCCGCCGATCCCCGTCGTCTCCTGGCCGAGCAGTCCATGCTGCAGGGGAATGCGCTCATCGGCGATACGACCCTCCGCGCCGCCGATGCGCACGGCGGAGAAGACAAAGGCAACGCCGGCGATGGCTGCGTCGAGGCTATCGGCCACGACGATCCGCACGAAGACTCCATGACGCGCCCTGAGCGCTTCGCCGAGGGCCTTCATGAGCTCGGCGCGCCGCGGGTCGATGTCGTACAGCCGCACTTCCTCGAGACCGATCTCGGCTGCCCGCCGCAGCAGCCCGTTGAGCAGCAACGGCACGCGAACTCCACCGCCGCCGACCACCGCTACGCACTTAGTCGAAGACAATGCGTCGCCTCCCATGCTGTCACTGAAAACGTAACCAGACGCATTCACGCACTATCATGCATGAACCGGCGCTGCGGCCTAGTATGAATCCACGTCTGCTAGGACTTGCGATCTAGCAGCCGTGGGCGGGACCCGGGTTCGCGAGGAGTCCGGGATTGCGTGCCCGCGTCAGGCCGGCAGGAAAACCTGCCTTTTGGGACCAACCCGAGACATCGGTGTCGCGGTATGACCCCGAGATAACCGTACCACCAAGCCATACAAGATGTTACCGGACAGATGAGGCGGCGGGATCGGTCTTGGCATACGAAGGGCGCAGCGTCTCGAGTTGCTTTCGGCGCAGAGTGGCCGCGTATACTAGCTATGGCGACCCTGCGATGGAGCTCGCCACGTCCCTTCCATAGGTTGCTTGGGTCATCCGCTATTGCGGTGAGGAGGCCGGGGCTTGAAGAAGTATCTTGCGGAGTTTATCGGCACCTTCCTGCTGACCACGGTGATCGCTGGTTCGGTGATGATGGATGCGATCAGCCGCAGCAGCACAGCGAACGTGCCGTTCGTCGTTTTCCTCGTACTGATGGTCCTCGTCTACACCATCGGTCCGATCTCCGGCGCGCACGTGAACCCCGCGGTGACGCTTGGCGTCTTCGCGCTGGGAAAGATTCCGGGCCGCGACGTGGTGGGTTACATCGTCGCGCAACTCATCGGCGCCATCGTCGCGAGCCTTGTGCTACTCGCCATCCTCGGGCACGTGGCCTCCCTTGGCGCGACCGTACCGGTGGCAGGGTGGGGCGACTGGCGAGGAGCGGCCCTGGAAGCCCTGCTGACCTTCGGTCTCGTCTTCGCGGTGTCCATGACGTTCCACCCCAAGTTCCCGCCGCTCGCCTCGGGGCTTGCCGTCGGCGGCGCCCTGGGCTTGGGAGCGTTCTGGGGCGGCGCCTTGACGGGCGGATCGATGAATCCCGCGCGCACCCTCGGACCGGCGCTGGTCTCCGGGCAATTCGCAAGCATCTGGATCTATATTGTCGGACCGATCGTAGGAGCCATCGTCGCGGCGCTCGTGGTGCGCTACCTCCTGCTGAATGGGGAGGGCGCCGAAGCTCCAGCCGCCAAGCGGGCAAGGCGTTAGGGATGATCCACGCGATCTGAGCCCACCGTCATCTCCGATTCGCTCCGCCAAGCCCGGATGCCCTATGGCATCCGGGCTTTCGGGTGCGCCCGGCATGGGCGTCGACTTGGCGGTGAAAGTCCGCTACGGCGGGTGGCTGACCCAACCGTCAGCCAATGGCAAGGGTGCCCGCCGTGAGACAGGATCCGGAGGAAGCCGGAGGCAAACTTCCGCCCCGAGGGACGCAAAGCGCATACGAGGCCACGTGGTCCGGGCGAGCCAGCCAGACATGGCGAAGATCGCCACCATCATGCTCGGCTGGTACGGCGGCTGCCCCTTCGTCGCAGTGTACGAGCCGTAGATCTGGCTGAGATCCGCCTTCAACACCGTTTCTCGCACGAAGAAGGCCTCATGCTCCTTCGGCAGCAGGTCTGCGAACGATGGCGGCAACAGCATCCGATCATCCGGCTGATGGTCCCTGAATTTCGTCTTCATACGGACAACTTCGACGTCTCGTCCCCAATCTCTTTGCTGCCATATATTGGTGGTACTAACCACACAGCCTGCTAGCTCCACGTCATGTCGTTGCCTCAAGCCACTGAAACGTTACCCAGTGACTTTCATTAGCGATGTCAGTTCTTGTCCTCTTCGTCAGCCCTCCGCTCGCTTGCGCTCTACTTGGCCGCTTGCGGTTGACGTGGCCGCGTTGCCCACACGCCGACACCAGCCAAGACCAGAGTGCCGGCGCCGTACGCCCATGCGGTACGGACACCGATCATCGACAGGGGATGATGTGGGCTGACGGTCATGCTGAGCAGAGCCCCGGTTACGGTCGCATCGACCGCAGTACCGAGGTTGATGCCCATACGCTGCAGGGCGCCCAAGACGCCCTGGTGGGAATGGCTGACAGCAGCCAGCAAAGTCGCCAGGTTACTAGGGAAGAACACCGCCGCGCCCACCCCATAGATCAGCAGCGCCACGGCCGTGATCCAGGGCGAGACGGTTGCACCGCCAATCGCCAGGCTCGCGAACGACCCAGCCATCAGGACCAAGCCGATCCCCATCAGTGGGGCCGGCCCCACCCGCGGGATCCAACGGCTTGCTGGCCGGGCGCACAGCACGAGGGCTAAGGGTGCAGCCATGTTGACGAGTCCCACTGCCCACGGTGGGAAATGATGTACCAACCGCAAAGTGTACGGAGGAACCGTGAACCCGAGTGCCGTCGCCCCACCGACCGCCACTACGGCGAGGGCTGCGGCCCAAAAGCCAGGCCGCCCCCACAATGCTCTGGGCACCAGCGGCTGGTGAACGCGACGTTCCCAGAAGATGAACGCCACGCCCATCGTCCCGGTCAGGCAGACCCAGAGGGCGCGGGAGCCAACGATGCTGGCCAAGGCCAGCAGCCCAGCGGTGACGGTGCCCATGAGCAACGCGCTTCCCAGCCAGTCTAGGGGCGGGACAGTTCCACCTTCAGGGGCAATCCGGCCGCGGCCATGTCTCCACAGGATGCCGATGAGGGCCAGTGTAATCGGCAGATTGATCCAAAAGAGCCATCGCCATGACAGCAAAGTCAGGAGCCGCCCCGCACGCCGGGCAGCGCCGCTCCAGCATCTCCAGCATCTTCAGGATCGCAGGCATGTCCACGCAAGGAATTTGCTCGCCCGGCTTTACGGCGGGGCGAAGAAGTTGGAGCGGACCTGTTGACGCAGGTCCGCTCCGATCTACACAACCACATCATCATCGTAGACCGGACTTCCTTCCAGCGCCACCTGTCGTCGCTGGATTGCTCGCCCTTTGTCAGGTATTTCGCATGTCTCGATCGAGATTAGAGCGAATTTAGCAGGCCGCTGACCCAGCTGGGTCCGAGCACCAGTTAAGGGAACTACTGAGCAAGGATATTCCAAATGGCATGGCGAAGAGCCATG
>JAJYSJ010000025.1 GCA_021793645.1 Bacillota bacterium | reverse complement strand
CATGTCAAATCGTTGATCGCGGACCCCTCCCTGCATCCTCCCTTCGACAGGCTAATTGGAAACTCCTTGCTCCTAAACGCTGCTTAAACTGTTAACCCCTGACAGCGCGGATGTGGGTAATGCGTAGGCCTGAACCGGGTCCATACCCTCCAGGGCGTGCGGCAGGTAGAGTGGTCCGATGCCGCTGAAGATGGCGCTTTGCTGAACCCGGGCCCCGAGTGCGGCGCAAACGGCACAGACGTAGGGCGCCCCCCCGGAAATTCCGAAGGTGTGAAAGCGGCTCAGCCCAAGATGATCGACCAGTTCCAGAGCGTCCTCAGCCCAACCGGACACGCTCCGACCGGGTTTCGGGTCGGATAGGCCATACCCGGGCCTGTCGGGCACGATCAGGCGTGCAGGGACTTCGAGTGTCCGGCCGAGGTGGCGCGAACCGGGAACACCGTGGCATACCAAGACAGGCGGTCCCGCAGGATCTCCCCACTTTGCGTAGCCGAGCGTCCTGCGATCGCGAAGGCGAATCGTCATGTCCGGCAACGTAAGCCCTCCCTGTTTCCGTTCTGCTGCATCTTCGCAGACAACAGAAGGGGCATGCGGCAGCGGCTGCGCAGGCCCGAAAGGCCCGCAGCGCTGCCGTTTCGCATCAGTCGGCCGTGCTCCCCTCCAGCTCCAGTGCAGTCAGCACGATGCCGAGGTGGGAGAACGCCTGCGGGAAGTTGCCGCGCGGTTCGCCGCTTTCCATGTCGAAGTGTTCAGCGAGAAGCCCGAGATCCGTGGAGGCCCCAAGGAGTGCCTCAAGCAGTTCCCTTGCGCGCCCGATCTCGCCCCGGCGGAGGTGGACCCTTGCCAGCAGCGAGGTCGCCAGGACGAACGGGTACGCCGCTTCGCCGAGCATGTCATCCGCGTACCGGTAGACCCAGTTCCCGTGCACGAGGCGCTCCTCGATCGCCGCGAGAGTCGCTGCAAACTTCGGGTCGCGCGCGTCGATGTAACCGTAAAGCGGCATCATCAGCAGCGCCGCGTCGAGCCTCTCTCCTTCAAAGGATTGTACGTAGTGCCCAAGCCCCGCATGAAACCCATGCTGCTCGATGGCATCGCGTACCAGCTCGGCGGTAGCGGCCCACCGCCGCGCCGATTCCTGGTCCCCGATGCTCGTCGCGAGCTCTGCCCCATAGTGCAGGGCGACCCAGCACATCAGCTTGGAGTGCGTGTAGTCCGCATCCTGCCCGCGGAACTCCCACAGGCTCGCGTCTTTCGTCTGCCAGTTGCGGTCCACCCAGCCGACGAGCGCCTGCACGAGGTCCCACCAGGCGCGCAGCGAGGTGGTGTCGTTCGTCTCATGGACGTAGCGGTAGACAAGCCAGAGGAAGTCGCCTTCGACGTCGAGCTGCAGCTGCTGCGTCGCGGCATTGCCTTCGCGGCACGGACGGGATTCCTCGAACCCGCTCAACCACCCAAGCTCGCGCTCGCCCCGAATCAGCGTTCCGTCAACATGGAAGAACGGTGCCTGGAACGGCTTGCCCTGAACGTCAACGCACTGCAAGGTGAACTCGATGAACCGCCGCGCCGCCACGGTGTCTCCTGCCGCCAGCAGCGCCTCGGCACTATAGGAGCCATCGCGAATCCACGAAAACCGGTAGTCCCACTGGCGGGTGCTGCCGGGCAGTTCCGGAAGCGAGGTCGTGGGCGCTGCGATGATTGCACCCGTCGTTCGGTAGGTGAGGCCGCGCAGCACGAGCAACGAGCGCTCTACCGCATCGCGATGCGGCCCGCCGTACTTCGGCCTAGGCATATCGCGCCAGTAGGCCGCATTGCGCGCAAGAGGGCTGCGATCCTCTGCAGAGAGATCTGCCTCCGCCTCCGCTGTCTCCCTTTCGAGGGCGCTCGTCGTCTCGGCCAGGTCACGCCGGCTGTCGCCGACGTAGCGCAGGATGAGTTCATGACGACCAGGGGGGAGGGTCCAACGCCCGGCGAATGGCTCCGACGAAACCTCGGCCGACCCGCGGGTGAGCCGAGAGATTACGAACACTAGGGCTTCGTCGCCCAAAGGATCAGTGAACACGGCGCCGTTGCCTACTGGCTTGATCGACGGTGCGATCAATCCGTAGCCGAAAGATGGATGCAGTTCGATCGTAAGTGCAATCTCGCTCTGAACCCTTCGACGCAATTCGGGACGCCCGATGGCCAGGTAGTCTTCGATCTGGGCGACACCCTGCGCGCTGCGCAGAGTGGTGCGCAGGATATTCGTTCCTGAGAGGTACTGCTGTTCGGATGTCGCGTCTGCTGAAGCTGCCGAGATGGCGAAGTAGCCGTTCGAGGCATTGCCAAGGAGCTTGCAGAACACGGCCGGGCTGTCGAAGCGCGGGAAAGGGAGCCAGTCGATCGTGCCGTCTGCGTCCACAAGGGCAGCAGTGGCGCCATTCGAGAGGAAGCCGCGGAATCTCACGCCTGCGACACCTCCACCACTGGCTTGATGCCGTCCGGTGACTTCTGCAAGGCATCCGTGAAACGCTCAAGCGGATACCGTCCGGTGATCAGCTGCGGCAGGAGACCTGGGAAGCGCTTCTTCCAGCGGGAAAGGTCTGCCACCGCCGCTGTGTAATGGTAGCGTGCCGCGTTCACGGACCCGACCAGCAGCTGGTTCTCCAACACGAGTTCCTGATTCATGAGGTCGACGTCTATGCTCAGCGAATGGTGCCCGGCCGTAACTCCCGTGAGCACCAGGGCTGCGTTGCGGCCAAGCTTGCCAAGCGCGCGGAAGAGCAGCGGCGCGTACCCGCTGGCCTCGATCGCCAGGTCGAAGGTCAGCCCCTTCGTCGCATCCTCGAGTGTAGTCGTGCTGTCGTCGATGTAGTTTGCGCCGGCCGCCGTGGCGATCCGGGCCTTCAGGCTCTCCTTCGGGCGTCGGTCCAGCAAGTGCACTTCCATGCCGCGTGAGCGAAGCAAGAGCGTAGCGAGGAGTCCGATCGGGCCGGCACCCGTGACGAGAGCGCTGCGGGGTGGCACGGGAGACCGGCGCTGCAGGCGCAGAGTCTCTCCGATTGCCTTCTCGACAATGCTTAGCGGCTCAACCAGTACAGCGCAATCGCGCAGCGTCTTCGGCACTCGCACGACGAAGTCCGCATGGTCGGTCATCCGCTCGCGCAGCATTCCCTGCAGTCCGGAGATGCCGCGCTCGCGGTAATCTCCCGTCAAACACATGTCCCAGCGACCGCGTGCGCAGGCGGCGCAGTTCTCGGGGCACGGACGACGCACGATCGGGACCGCGAGGTCGCCTGGCTGCCAGCCCGTAAGTCCGCTCCCCACGCCAACGACTTCCGTCAGCGATTCATGGCCCGGAACTAGGTAGTCCATACCCGTTGGAGGGGCTCCATAGAGTCCCTCGTTGATTTCTTCATCGGTTCCACAGATGCCGACCTCCAGCACCCGCAGCATGAGTTCTCCTGCACCCAGTTCGTCGACAGGCACCGACTGTATCCGTGCGCTGTTCGCCTTGCCTGGCGTGACTGCGATCCCCCTGCACGTCTGCGCCTCCATACCCCACACTCCCCTGCAATGACGATGGTGGAGCATTGCAATCGCTCGTCCCAACAACTCTAGTATACCAATGGGTTGCCTGACGTGTCGGCTTCGCCCTCTCTGTATGGTTGGCCAAGGCCGCAGATCGCTTCGCTACTCCGCCACCTCCCAATGCACGACGTGCGTGATCTCCTGCGGCAGGTCGCGAAGCCCTTCGCGGAGGAAGGTCGGGTACAGCCGTAGGTCGCCGACCGCATCGAGTGGCACCCACCGGAAGATCAGCGGGGGATCCCGGTCCTCGACGCGCCCGCGGAAGACCTCTTCGCGGGGCAAGGCAGCGTCGGTCGTGACCTCATAATAGAACGCGATCTCGTGGTAGGCGGGTCCTAGCTTGTCGAAGAAGTTTTCCACAACCCAGAGGAGGCGTCCGACGCGCACCTCTGCACCGAGTTCCTCGATGAACTCGCGGACCAGCGTGCTGGCCGACGCCTCACCGAATTCGCAGCGGCCACCGGGGAGCGACCAGAAGTCTTCTTCCGGCGTTCGGTGGACAAGCACGTCGCCGCCCCTGATCAGTACGCCAACAATGCGGTAGTTGAAGACGCCGCCGGGAACTTCAAAAGTGAGCATCGTTCCCTCCAGAGGCAGCCATAGTTTGGTGTTGCACAGACCCGGTCACTGCGCGTCCTTGCACGTGACGATCATGCTGCCCTCGAAGACCACTCGAAACGGTCTAGTGCCGCAAGCAGGGATGGGGTGGCCCTTTCCCAATTTACCTGTCTGCATGGCGCGGGCACAGTGCACGCTCCACCCCTAGCCCAGCCAGAAGAATCGCAAGGCACGGCGCCACGCGGTTTGCTCCTGGCCCCTCTCTTCATCCCGAAAGCGATAGTCCAGGCGGTGGAAATAGAGTGCCATCTCTTCATTAAGGCGCCTCATGCGCTGTAGAGCGTCTGCCCGCAGAAAGTTCCACGCGCCTGCGTCTGCGAGCACCCGCATGGACCAAAGGTGAGTGCTGCAAAGGCCCGGCCCGTCTGTGAACTCCTTCCGTGCGGCCTCATTTGCCATCTCGGTCAGGAAGCGGCGCGCCTCCACCAAGGCGGCGGTCTCACCGACCTCGCACACAGGACAGGTGTTTACTTGGGGGGTCTTTGGCTCACGCACGCGACGCGGGGGCGTCCGATGGTCCGCCTCCTTCAGTCGCGTGCATTCAACCTGGAGCAGGAACTCGAAGGTCGCGCTCAGCTGATTGTTGTCGGAGAGAAGCAGCCGCTCCGCGTGGAGGCGGCAGAACCGGCGATCGCCGAGCGACCGCAACGTTGGCGAAGAGTAGTAGTTCTCATGCAGAAACCAGAAGAAGTAGCGGTCCTCCGCCATGTCCCGGGCGCTGCAAAGCGAGCAGATGCGTTCTAGCTCTTCATGTGGCACGCGTGCCCTTCCCTTCTCTCCTCTCTCTCCTCGATAGCTCTTTGACTACGACGGAGGGTAATAGGACGAACGGCGGCTGGTTGGGACTTTACTCGCCGCAAAACGGTGCACAGACTGCTCCATCTGACGTCGCACTCTGGACAGCGCCTCGGGCCGCCATACCGGCGACCCCAAGCGCGCGGCGTTAGGCTCCGGCCACCTGCAGGGACGCGAAGCGCACCTGCCGCGGCCCGAAGTAGCCGGCGTCCTCCTCTGTCTCGCGCGAGAGGCGGCAGTCGGCGAGGGCTTCGAAGATGTTGCCCGTCACACTACCCTGCGCGACAGGGATGCGCCGGCCGCCGCGGTGGAGGTAGCCCATCTTGATCTCCGCCGCAAAGTCCCCGGACATCGGGTCGGGCATGTTCGCCGAGAAGGCAAGGACTTCGAGCACCGGCCCGTCGGCGCAGAGATCGGCGGCTGGCGTCGTCCCCGGCATCCACTCCAGCGTGCCAACCGGGCCCGTTGGGGCGGCGCCTAGGTACTCTGCGTACTGCGGGTCGACGTGCATGCCTCGGATCACCCCGGCCTCGAGCAGGAGCAGTCTGGCCGCCGGCACAGTGGAGGCGTCCGTGGGAGCAGAGTCCTCGGCATGGTCGCGCAGGGGGTTCGCCGCAATCGTCACCGCGTCACCGCGGCAGCTGACGAGGGCGTCGCCTACCTTCTTCTGCAGCATGCCGGTGAAAAGGTACTTGCCGTCGGTGTGCACGCGGATCGCCGTGAGGAGCGTAGCAATCTCGCTGGCCGGCATGACCACAGGCATGCGGCCAGTCGGGGGGAGCTGCGCGTCGCGCCGGTCGTTGACAGCGCGGACGGCGTCCTCCAGGACGCGCGCGGGCAGGAGGTCCCCCAGCCGCCGATGGCGGCGCAGCACGCGGAACTCCGTCGAATCGTCGCCTTCCCCAGTGGCCACGACGAGGTCGAGCAGCAAGTGATCGCCCTGCCAGGCATGCTGCCGCCCGGTTGATGCTGCGATCCTCTGCCGGTGGCGGCCGGCAAAGATCTCAAGGTGGGAGGTCAGGCAACCCGCCTTGGCCACCTGCCCCTGCACCTCCGTGCCCCACGCCTTGAGTTCCTCGCTTCCCGGTAGCACCGGGTCGCCGAGGGCGATCGAAGGGTAGGTCGCGGCACCTTCCGGCAGCCGGTAGGGCGGGTTGGGCGCGAGTCCCGCCGCGGTCAGCGCAGTACGCACCCGCTCTTGGTCAATAGCGTCGCCGGCAAGGAAGGCGGAGGCCGCACCGCGCTGGCCGTCGACGTTGCGGTAGACCGTCAGTTCGTTCGTCTCCGTGACCGCCACCCGCTCGGCGTGAAGCGTGCCGAGCCGCCAGTAGAACTGCCGTTCCTCGGCTTCGCTGCCCGCGAGTACCCACTCGGCCACACCACTGAGCTCCGCCTGCAGCGGGCGGATCAGCCGATACGCGCCGTCATCCGTAGATGCGGTCCGCCGGTCCCGTTGGTCGTCCATTCCTTCCACCCCTTCCCACAGTGGCCAGCAGACTTCTCGAAATCGCTCGCGGCGCCGTCAATGCTGCGCAGCACGTCGGGCACATAGCCCGTCATGCCGAGGGTGCGGTAGAGCTTGCCGGTCAGGCGACCGCCCTCGATCTGCTCACCGACGTGGCAGGTGATCTGCAGCCCCCAATTGCGCGGGTCCTCCATGCCAGACTCCACTCGCCGCAGATAGATCCCGTGCTCCACGCCAGCGATCAGCTCCTCGGGGGATCTGTGCCCCGGCTGAAAGTAGGTATTGGACATCCGCGGGTAGACCTTGCGGCTGTAGTCCTGGCGGCGCCCGTTGCCGCCGTCAGCGGGGATCGCCTGGGAAACGTCCGCGTCCGCAAGGCCGCCGACGAGGGTGCCGCGATCGAGGATGACGTGCGGTTTGGCGAGCGCCCCGTCGTCGTCGAAGGGGTAGCCACCGAAGCCGCCGGGCAGCGTCGGATCGTCGATGATCGTGGCGAACTCGCTGCCGACCCTCTGGCCGATGTAGCGCCGCGCCCGGGCGCGGTCCGAGAGGAAGAGGTCCATCTCGACGCCGTGGCCGAACGCCTCGTGGGCCAAGACCCCCGAGACTTCCGGATGGGTCACCACGCAGTAGACGCCGGGGTCGACCGGCACCGCCTCGAGAAGGCGGAGCGCGTTCTCGACGAGGCGGTCGCACTGCTCGTCTGTGATCGACGCCACCTCAAACCCGCCGATCTCGCCGCGGCTGACGTAGTCGTGGTCGCTGCGCCCGTCCTGATGTACCACGACGTGCGCCAAGAAATTCACTCGGCCAATGCGGCTTCGCCGATCGAAGGCGTCCGTCGCGATCCGGGTCTCCTCGGTGACCTCCTCGTAGCGCACCATCACCTGCACGATGCGCGGGTCCCGCCCCGTCAAGCGATCACGCAGTCTGGTCACCGCCTCGAGCTTCTCCTCGAGCGATACGCCTGCCACAGGCCGCACGCCGGTCCAATCAAAGGACTCGATTGGCGCGCCAGTCGGGGCCCATTCCTCGTGCCATCCCGGCAACGCCCACTCCCTCTGCTCGCCGCCGCGTGCATCGCGTACGACCGTCCCCTTCCGCGGCGGCGGTTGGGTGATGCTAATAGTCGGTCCCATTGCCTCGATCACCAGGCCCTCCGCCTGGGACATGGAGACCCAGCGGCTAGGGATCGCTTGCGCTCGGGCCACCTCGTAGAGCTCCTGCCCCCCTGTCACATGCGTCGCTCCCTTCCACACCCTTTGTTGGCTGCATCCTTCCCCAGAGGGGGTACCTTCGCCTGCCGCGCCGTCACGGATTGGCCTAGAGGCCAATGCCTTCGTCCTTTTCCAGCAGCGTTGCCCAGCCCGCTTTGCACTAGGTCATTGATCCCCGTGGAGCAACAAGCCAAACTTCACCACTGCTCTCAGGCAGAAACTTGCGTAGGCTTTTCAGAGCGGTCAGCACGCGTTGTCGTATGATTGTTCGGTGTAGCGCGGTGCACGCGATGTTGCCAGAATCGCATCAGTTCTACGACCTCGAGCGGCTCTGGGGAGACGCACCGACGGTGGCGATCGAGCGGGCCGCCAGCAATCCCCAATTTCCGGCGAGCCGGCTGGCTCGAAGGACCGTACTCATCTTGCCGTGACCGCGAACATCGGTGGGTAACCCCTCATGAAAGTAGGCGAAGCACAATAGAAACCTCAGAAATGCTAGCACTCTACGATCGCGACGAGCGCCGGGACGTCGACGATCCAGGGATGCGCCGCGAGGTCGAGGACGGCGTCGTACGCCTCGTGGATCAAGTCGGTACGGACAGCATGGTCGTGCACTCCCACCTCGACGCATTGGGCGCAGACGCGGCGATCCGCCGGGAAGCGGCGTACTTTGACCGCCTCGGCCACAACGTCGAGTGGAAGCTCTATGCCCACGACGAGCCGCAAGACCTCCACGAGCGACTGCTCGCTCAGGGCTTTACGGCGGAGGAGCCTGACGCCATCATGGCGCTCGACCTTTCGCAGGTGCCGCCCGCACTTCTCGAGCCTGTCCCGGCGTTCATCCGACGGCTGACGGACGCCGACATGCTGAAGGACGCTACGCGGGTGCACGAGGCGGTCTGGCCCGAAAAGAAGTCCAAGCTCGCAGAGCGCCTCGCCTACCTCCTGCGCAATGACTCCGCACGACTTAGCGTATACGCGGCCTACATGGACGGCGAGCCGGTGAGCGCTGCGCGTATCCACTTTTCCGACCGGAGCGCATTTGCAAGCCTCTGGGGTGGTGCCACCTTGCCAGGCTACCGTGGACGCGGCCTCTACACAGCGCTGCTCGCGGTGCGCTTGCAGGAAGCGAAGCGCCGCGGCGCGCGATTTCTTACGATTGACGCGGGCCCGATGAGTCGGCCGATCGTCGAGAAGTACGGCTTCCGCCTACTCACCTTCGCACAGGCCCATGTTCGCCGAATCGGCAGCCGCTCGGCGCCATAGGGCCGTACGCTTTCGGCAGGCGCCGCACGCCGGCCCGGCCGTGGAAGCTACGTACGGTCCTGTCCACGCGATGGATGCTAAGGTCAGGGGGCACGTGATGCCTTTTAGCCATGGGTCTGCGCCAGCATCTCTTCCGTCCATTGCATCGTTGTCGGTAGACTCACACTGCACGACGAGCGCGGCGACCTCTCGGCCTACTTCGCCCAGGGAATCCTGGCACTCGCGGCGCTCTCCCTCACCGGCGCCGTGATGTTCGCCTTCAGCGGCGCTAGGCAAAAGGTGGATGATACGGAACCACTAACCGCTGGTGCGGTGACCTCTCCCCCGCGGATATGCAACGCCACGACCGCGTCAACTTATACATCGGGCTCCGGAACGAAGAGGAACTCAGCGTAGAGGCCGCGCACTTCGGCGCTGCTACAAGGCGAACCTCTGATTGAGTCCGTGCGGGTCGGGCCAATCACCGCAGCGCGACGGCAGTCACCCGTGAGACCCGTGAGAGGCCGACACCTAATACCTGACAAATTATTGACCAAAGGCATGTTCACTTGTTATCTTTTAGATACAATTTGGCGCAAGGAGCCACGCCCTTGATTATTAGAGATGCGACAGTTTTGGATTTATCCGACCTGACGCGCACATACAACCAGGCGGTCTTGTCTACTGCTGCGACATTAGACGTCGAAGCGCAGACGCTAGAGCAACGAAGTGAATGGTTCTCGCATTATGGAGACAAATATCCGCTCCTCGTTGCCGAGATATCAGGGCGCGTGGTCGGGTATTGTTCGATTTCACGCTACCGGACAAAGCCTGGCTATGACCGTACCGTGGAGTCGTCCGTGTACGTGGACGCCGCGTTCCACGGTCGAGGCATCGGCAGGGAGCTCATGCGGGAGGCCCTGCACAGGGCCTCCGACATCGGCTATCACGTCGTGATCGCGGGGATTACCGAGGGGAACGACGCGAGCGTACGCCTGCATGCGTCGCTCGGCTTCCAGCACGTCGGCCGCCTCCGGGAGGTCGGACGCAAGTTCGATCAGTGGCAGGATGTGAACTTCTACGAACTCGTACTGACCTGAACGCGAGATCCGGCACGGGCAGGTCTTCCTGAACAGTGTCCCAGACGACGCGAAGATTGATATTCGCATACCCGTGGATCAGACGGTTCCGGTCTATGTCGCTGTGCTCAGTGAAGTCCTCCCGCAAGACGAAGCCGAAGAGCGCAAACTCCCGGACACTGTGACGCCGACAGAAGTCAGCCACCGCCTCCATACGTCGCATCTATCTGGCACGCCAGCACAAGCCGGGTCGGGAGATCCCACTCCAGCACGCGCCCCCAATCGCATTCTGTGGCATCCCCTCCGGAGCGGCCTCCGGCGGCGGGGCCGGAACGTCCAGCGGGGGCCCCAGGTAGTCCAGATCCTCTTCTTCAGCCGGGCTCCCTCGGAGGCGGAAGACTGGAGCACGACCCCGTGGTTCCCCTGGTGCTTTTCCCCTCGGCGACGCTAAACCAGACCTCTGCTCCACTGACGCCAAGAACTTGTGGCCGGGAACACTTGTTGGTAGGATATGGGACGATGAAGGCGTTCGTCGGATCATAAGCCGGCCGATCGCCCCCTTCGGGTTGGTGCGCCACCCCTTCGGCCGATGTTGACAAGGTTTGTAGAAGGGGTTCGTTCGTCTCGACGCTTCACACTGCTACACCCTCAGCGTATGATTGCTGGTAGGGGGCACAGTATGAGGAGGGGTGAGCATGTCAGTGGCCCGAGTCACGTTCAGCCTGCCAGAGTCAGACGTCCGGGAGCTCAGGAACCTTGCTACGAAATGGGGCACCACATCAAGCGGCGCCGTAGCTCGGTTGATCGCCGATTATCGTTCAAGGCAACTCGACCTTGCGATGGCGGAGGGATATGCAGCACTCGCTAAGGAACAGGCAACGGAGGCACAAAGCGCTCTCATGGCGCAGGCCGAGGTAGTGCTGCGTGATTAGGCGAGGTGAAATTTACTGGGTCAATTGGTCACCTGGTCGAGGGAGCGAGCAGGCTGGCCTCCGACCCGCGCTTATCATCCAAAACGATATTGGAAATCAGTACAGCCCAACAACAATCGTCGCTGCCATCAGCACGAAGGTGCCGCCAAAGGCATATCCCTTTCAGGTGCTAATCTCTGTTGCAGAGAGCGGTTTGCCTGAAGACAGCATCGTCAAGTGTGAGCAGATCATGACCGTTGATTCAGCTCGACTTGTAAACCGCGTCGGCCAGTTGCCTGACACCAAAATGGCTGAGGTAGACACCGCCATATGCCGAAGTCTCGGCTTGAGTTGCTGATGATACCGATCTAGCCTCAGCATTCTTGCGAGTAGCGTACTGGGTCGGCTTTAGCTCGCGGCCTCTTGGAGGGGTCACGCACAGGGCTTACGCTCAAGGCGTATGGGTCACGAACGAAAATCGTCTCGTGCGCCGGGCCGACCGGGGCACTTGGCCTTCGCCTTCCGCTCGTCCCCCAAAGCTAATTCGCCTCGCCAGCTGATCCGGCAAGTATGCGACATGTTCGGGGCCTAGCACATTGTTCCAGAAGTCCGTTTCTCAGAACTCGGCCGGAAACCTGGAGACATCCATCCCACGCAGGGCGGAACTGGCCGTCATCCGGCAAAGCGGGCGCCCACTGGTTGTCCGTCCCGACGCGTGTCACCCATTGAGCGGCCGCGCCATGAAGTGCGCCACCTCGCCGCTCGCTAGCGTGTGGTGGTAGAGGGAGAGGTCGAGTCCCGCAAGAGTGAACTTTCGGGCCTCGTACGCCCGGACCGCTGGCGCGTTGACGTTCGACACCTCAAGGGAGCGCGCACCCTGCCTGCGCCCGTGCGCCAGCGCCGTTTCGAGAAGCGAACGCCCGATGCCTCTGCGCCGCGCGGCCTTGTCGACGTAAAGGTGCCATACCGCGAGGCGCCGGTTCCACGACTCGTAGCGCGTCGCCGCGAACCCAATGATACGCCCGTCGGCGATGGCGACCCATCCAGCTTCCCAGAGCCGATCTTCGGCGAACCATTCGTCAGGCGGGAACGCCTTCGCGAGGGTGGCGGTCTTCGTCGGTTCGACGAGAAAGCCTGTCGGTACGGCCGCTACACGCAGGATGACATCGGTTTCGAACGAGGTGTCGATCCGCCGCAGAGCCTCGATGTCCTCCGGCAGGCGCACCTCCCGGATGGTGATCCGTTGCTCCAACATCCCGACCTCCCTGCAGCAATCCAGGGTCTAAGGCGAGAAGACTCACAAGCTCGATCCTCTGGTCCCATCGGCCTGGAGGTCCCATTCGGCCACGCGCCGGATGTTGTCCACGTCCGCTCCAGATGACCATCGAACGCCCCGATGTACCCGGTGCGTTCCCGGATCGCCTAGCACAAGCGCCCGACGCGCTGTCGACAGCGCGTCGCGCACCGAGAGCCGCTCCATCTCCCTGTTGGCGACAATCAGACGCATGGCCTCACCTCGCATTGCGGCACGGATTACCTTATCCTGCCACAAAGATAGCATCGCAGTGGCTGGGTGGACGCCAGGCATGCGCAGAGGAGGGCCAAGACCGCTTCCGCGTCAAGCGGTTGCTGCCCCATCTTGCCGGCCCGTCAGCCACGGTCTCCTGCTCGCGACGGAGGGGTACGAGCAAGAAACCCGATGGCCCCGCTGGCCTGCAGTCCGACGCCAAGCGTCGTCCCGCCCGGTCAGTAGTGCCGTTGGCTGCTCCTTAGAGGGCATCCTCAAAAGAACTATTGCTCCGGAACATTTGTTGGTGGGATATGCCAACATGCGCTTGAACCCCTCTTCTTGTCGCCAAGGCGACGAGAAGAGGGGAAGTCCGAATGTGGTACACGTTCCTGCGCATCAAGCTCGCCGGAATACTCCACGTGTCATTTGTCAGAAGGATTGGCGGCAACGACACATTATGCTTCCCACGGGTTTGGGTGCGCCTTTTCGCATCTCCCCGCGGACGAAACGCAATGCTTCCCAAGCCTCTGGATCAGGCTGCAAATCCGCACCGCTAGATCTCTTTCCTCAGAGGTCACCGACATCCCCTGTTCAGGGGATTTAGTGCAGTGATGCATCAGAGTGGCAAATACGATCCGCCTGACTTAAACTTAAGCATCGGGCCGGCATCCTCGGCAAAAGAGATGGAATTGAATGTTTGCACTCGAAAAGAACAAGGCGACGCTTATTGGTGTGTCTCTTCTGTTGGCGGGCCTGCTTGGTGGCTGCTCCGCGAATACGGCCCCCTCAGAGGCCTCTCCGCACTCAGTCGGGCCTAACGGTCGTCTCGCGTCCATGACTACCCTGTCCCAGTCCGCCTACGGAGTTCCTGGCCTCAACATTTACAGCCTCAAGTACTGGAGCCGCGGCCATCTGATCCAAGAGTACCTAGACATTCCCTCAGGGAAAGGACCGTTTCCGATTCTCGTGTTCCTGCACGGCGGCTGGATGGGAGCCATGCCACTCCATCACGTCAACCGAGTGCAGGGTGTGCTAACCTCCGCCACGCTGCCACTCGCAGCACAATGGGCTTCCTACAAAATGATCGTTGTACTGCCGAACTTCGCCGGATACGGTCCCAGCGGAGGCGCTGTCAGCACCCCCCGCCAGAACGCCCTCGATGCCCTAAATGGCTTGAGCGCGTTACAACAGATTTGCGGTCTCCATGTGAAGGCTGATGAAACATATCTCCTGGGCGGATCCATGGGCGGGGCTGTTGCCATATATATGGCCGAGCGCGCCTCAGATATTCGAGCGGCAGTGCTGATAAGTCCAGGACTAAATACTTTATGGGGAACGAAGTTTCGGGTGGACTTACCAGTGCTCTTCCTCGCCGGCAGACAAGATACCGTGTTTCCGCCTGGTATAGAGGAGATGTCGTACGACGTCCTGCGTAGTCATGATGGAAAGAGCGTTGCCTTTAGCTTTGAGCCAGGGGGACACTTTCCTCTCTCCCAGAGTTGGGGAGATATGATTGCGTGGTTTGGTAGGCACGGATTGCCGTTCGGTTTGCTACAAGAATCGACCACCGCGCCGCACATCAGGATGTGTACTGCCCAGTGATAGCGGCGGTTGCCTCGCCATCTACCACCGCCGTCGGCAGAGACGTACTCACGCAGATGCCCGCGTTCTACGACGGCGATCTGGCGCCGTGCGAGGTGATCTCATGAATAGGCGAACTCCCAACAGATCGAACCTGAGAGGGCGCGTGCTGAGCAGCCGCGCCTTCCCCTTGGTAATGTCGATGGTTGTCCTTGGAGTGGCTGTTGTGGCTTTCGTTCTATCGCCAATGAATCGTTGGAGCATAGCAACGACCTTTTGGGGGACTATTGGCCTTGGTAGCATTCTTTGGTGGTTTCAAGAACAAAACCACGAAACCATAGAGACAACAGTTTGGTTGCGTAAACATCAAAGAGACGTTCAACGAGCAGTGTTTGAGTTATGGAATAAAGCCTGGCAACTCGCCCGAGTGCTTATCGGTCCAACCATTCTTCAGGACGCAGGCGCCTCCGAAGCACACAACTCAGGTCTCTGGAATGAAGCAGCGTTAGCGCTCCGACAATACGGTCCAAGCCCGCACACGTCCACCCCCTCCGCTCCGTTTATTCCCCTCTTAGGTTCGTTGCGAGCGGATTTGTCGCGGACTTGGGACATCTACCGCCCTATCTACGATCGTTTCCCTTCTCTACACCCGCAATACGCGATTCTATTATCGTTTTTGGATACACTGTCTCAATTCCGATCTGCCTCAGCGTCCGATGATGTCTTAACCTTCGCAGGATCGCTCAGCCTCTCGGTCATGGCGGCGTGTTATGAGGTTGCTCAGATTGCAGAGTTACCCCCTCTTGGCCAAGAATCTCACCGAGGGCCAAACGGTATCAAGATATCCTGAAACAAGCGACGAGCCGCTGCGGGGTGTGCCTCCAGGTTGGCACCGTCCGGCAGCGGCTCTCGCCTATCAGTAAGGGCCTTCCGTATCTCGTCCGTGATATTCACGGCACGAGGCCTCCTTCCTACTCAGACGTTAACGGCAATTCGCGTGAGGTACTCTAGCGCCCGAGGGTCATAGTCGGGAGCTAGCAGGCCGAGCAGAGGTTCCTTCATCCCGTAGGAGATGTCGAGTAGCCTTTGCATCGACGGCCTCGCGCCCCGGCTCAGCCAGTAGGATACGGCATCCCGCGCTTCTACGCCGCTTGCCGCCGCCAGGCGCTTTGCGAATCTATGCCTCTTCCCCCATTCCTGAAGGTACTGCTCTTTTAGGCCTCGCCACAGCGATGGCGTCGATTGCGGCCGATGCGGCACGTCTGGGGCAATCCGCACAATGTGCTCCATCTGCGCGAGGTCCCAGAGATCGCGCTTTGTGAAGATCGGGCGAGGCATCCCTCGCGGGTCCGACTGGCCCAGCCATTTCCCGCAGTTGTTGCAGTACCCGATCGCTCGCCAGTACTCGTGGTACCCGAAGCTTAGGGAGCAGTGCGGGCACCCGCGTTGGAGACTGATCCCATGCTTTGGGCACGACCGCACCCAGACAAGAGACCACAGGAGCGGAGCGTAGACGGGTCCTCCCAAGCGGCGCATCTCCTCAAGGCAAAGGGGACAGTACGCCTGCTGTTCCTTCAGGGCTGGGGCTGTGCCGTTGTAGGCGGCCACTTCTGCCCAGTACCCTAGAGTGAGGTAGCGGAGATCGTCCCTCGCGGTGTCCGCTTCCAGCGCCGTTGCGAACATGTGCGACCACGGCTTTGGGCCATCGAGAGTCCTGAATGCAGGGTGCACATCGGTCAACACTTCCGCCATCACGGTGCGCAAGCTCACACCATGCCTCTCGGCCAAGCGGACGGTGTAGCTCGTAAGGCTCTCGACGTCTGACGTTCCGACTCCGGCAGGCACGAGGCTGTAGTATCGGCTCCGTCTGCGTGCCCGAGGGCCGGATGGCCGAGGCGGAAGCGTTTTACGGCGGAGTTCTGGGACTGCCCAAGGAGGGAATCGCGAATGAGGACTGGGTCGAGTACCAGGCGGGCTCACTCACGATAGGGCTCGACAGCGCACCATTCCTGCCACCACAGGGAGAGCCGCAGTGTGAGATTCGCATCGGGCTAGCCGTGGAGGATGTCGAGGCCGCCGTCAGGGAGCTTCGGGTGAAGGGCATCGAGCCTGCCATCGAGCCGATCTTGGGCCATGAGCCCTGCGATATTGCTGGCATTCGGGATCCCTTCGGAAACCTCATCATGCTCCACCGGCGCACCGACGGCACGGTGGGCTGAACGAAGGTTGCGCTTTCTTTCCTGATGACGCACAACGGCTGCCGGGCCCGAAGCCGGCGGCCCTTGTCGTCCCGGGGGGACGCGCTCAAAGCGAGCCGTTGGGCAGTACGAGGAGAGGTTGGGGCGATCCCCGAACGGGCCACCTCGCTTCTTCGACGAGCCCCTCAAGCGAGTTTTCGGCGCGCTGACCCGCGCGACCACCGGGTGACAGCGCCTATGCATCACCGACCTAAGGCAGCACCAGTCGCCCACCTGCCGCACAACTGAGCCTCGAGTCTCCGCCGTAGGCTCCAAAGAACTACTGGTCTGGAACACCTGTTGGGAGGATATGGATTTACGCGAGCGAACTCCTTCTCGTCGCACCAAGGCGACAGAGGGAGGTGAATCGCATGTGGTACACCTATCTGCGCGCGTCAAACTCGCCGCCATGCTCCACGACGAGCGCGGAGTCCTCTCGACCTATCTAGCCAAAGGAATCCTGGCACTCGCGGCCCTTTCCCTCACCGGCGCCGTGATGTTCGCCTTCTCCGGCGCGGGCCAAAAGGGACCGGATATTTTCACACTAACCACACGTGGCACTGGGTCTAGCGCTTTGGTGGAGCTTCCAGGAGGGACCGTCCTGCGCGGGGGCCCACATTAGCGCCCACCCTTGCTTCACTAGGCCCTCCAAGCCATAATAGTCACATACTAATGACCATGACTGGAGGAAAAGGATCATGGACATACCTGCTGGGCAGTTTAAGGCCCGTTGTCTTCAGTTGATTAACATGGTCAAGGAGAAGCGTTCTGAGATCATCGTCACAAAGCGTGGCAAGCCGGTGGCAAAACTCGTCCCTCTCGAGGAGGATGCGCTCGATGGTCTACTGGGGTATCTTAGGGGATCGGTGACCATTGTCGGCGATATCACACTTCCGGTCGGTGAGCGATGGGACGCTGACGCCGATGGCGAGTGAAGGCACGTCGAGGCTTCTTCTCGATACCCACATCTGGATCTGGTTGATGAATGGCAACGATGACAGACTTGATACGCAAACCATTCATGCCATTGAACAGGCAGCGGCCCACGGCCGGGTGTACGTCTCGGCAATTTCCGTTTGGGAAGTTGCCATGCTCGAGAGCAAAGGTCGCATCCGGCTCTCCAGAGACTGCTTGGACTGGGTGCGACAAGCGCTGGATGCTCCTGGCGTGCTTCTGCTGCCCCTCTCTCCGGAAATCTCCGTGGCAAGCAGTCGGCTGCCAGGGAAGTTTCACGGAGACCCGGCGGATCGCATCCTCGCGGCAAGCGCACGCCTTCATGACCTTAGCATTGTGACCCATGACGAACGGATCCTGGCCTATGGCGCCGAGCAGTACGTATCGGTATTGAATCGTTAAAGACGACGCCCATCCCCTCCGAGGCCGTGCAACGATCAGATCTCCCGCCATGGGGTCGTCACACCATCGGTGCAGGGTTGGAGGTCTGTTCCCTCATGCCCTCTGGAGCAACGAGGAGAACGAAGGAGCGGTGCCGCATGGAGCCCACAAGTCCGCCATCGCAGCGTCGCAACTACATCACCGGTTCAGGTGCTCGGTGATCGCCTGTGCGATAACGTCGGGGCTGCGTAGTGGGAGCAGGTGAAAAGCTCCGACAATCTCCACCATGCGGCAGCCAGGGATGCGATGCGCGACCGGCCCGCCGTTCCCTGCCCACCCGTGAGATCAGCCAGCGGACCAGCTCAGATGCGCGCGATGGAGGAGCAAAACGGAGGTCCAATTACCCGCGCTGACAGGCTTGAGGCGTAGCATCCTCGTTCTCCTTAATGCAAAGAACCCTGTCTCCTGTCGTCGAACGACAGAGGGGGTGATCGAATGTGGTACAGCTACCTGCGCACCGGCATCGCCGCCGTCCTTGCACGACGAGCGCGGCGACCTCTCGACCTACCTCGCCCAGGGCATCCTGGCGCTCGCCGCTCTAACGTAATGTAACCGGCTCGGCAGTCACTAAAGTTTTCAATCCGGTCCCGAAACGTATGGGCGGCTTTGGCGAAGACACGCCACGCCAAGGGCCGCCGCGATCCGGGATGCTATCAGAGTTGGGGCAAGGACCTCTCGAGCGCCAGGTCAGTGAACGTGTCCCGGGCCTGTGGCTTGTAGCCGTACACGCCCACGATGCAGTCGAAGCCCGCCTTGACCCAGTATCGCCCTACATCCGCAGCCGATCCTGAACAAGATGTCCAGTATTACTCCAGATCGTCGATCACGGCGCTCCAGGATCTCCCTTCGACAACGACGGTACCAGACTCTAGCTAGTAGTCGTCGCCTTCGTTCATGAGCCGGATCGGGCGAACGCCGCAGCAGTAGCGCAGACGAACAACTCGGGGTTGTCGAGCATGATGTTATGCCCGCTCTCGGGTATGGCGACGAGTTCCACACCAGCCGCGCGCAGCTCGTCGGCACCAAGGGGCGCGCCGTCCGTCTCCGGAAATAGGAAGGTCCGCGGGATGGTTAAGGCCAGCAGTTGCTGGCGCATCGTCGGCGTGGTGCCGTGGGCCAGGTGGACGGCGCTACGGTAGATCGCCTTACTGCCTGCTAGGCGCATAGTGGACCACCAGTGCTCACCGACCCGATCGCGGGTCTCGTCCCAACCACCTTCGAGGAACTCCGCCTCAGTGTAGGTTGCGATCCCGCTGCTGCCTGGCATCCGTTTGGGGACATATGGATCGAGGTTGGCATCGACCAGCACCAGCTTGGAAACCAATTCGGGGTACCGGGCGGCAAGTACGATAGCGACGGCACCGCCCATGCTATGGGCGACCACTTCGGCCCCGACCACCGCTGCAGTTCGAAGCGCCCGCGAGAGGGCCTCGGCATGGCCGTCGAGCGTGTAATCGAAATCGGCAGGGCGGTCACTGAGCCCAAAGCCCAGGAGATCAACAAGCAGAGATCGATGTCCTCCTAGGCGCGGATCGGGCGCTACTGCCGCGTAGTAAGCGGCCGACATTGCTCCGAGGCCGTGTAAGTACACCCGTGCCGGATTACCGCCGGGTAGCTCGACCCACCGGATCTTAGCTCCGGCATCGGTCACCGATGCGCTGTGCGTAGCCTTACCCCCACCAATATTAGTCTCTGATAATCTGGCGACGGCGTTGGGGCTTTGGTTTCCTTCGCTCCCCTTCTGGCACGCACCTGCGCGTCGACGGGTGCGCCAACACCGAATCTTGGGCTTGGGCCCTGGAGGCCTCGGCTATGCCGTTATGCAGGCGGTTCTGTTCGTCTTCGACATCCCGTCTTCTCTCGGATCGTTTCGAGCAGCGGCTGATCCTGGTGCTGGGCAGTCTCCTAAAGATGGCCGCCGCAGTGCTCTTCCCAGTCGCAGGCAGTGGCTTCGGCTTCGTGGTCGCAGGATTCGCGGTGACCGCCCTCGCACTCACATTGCCATCGGGCGTCGAACTCTCCTACGTGCAAAGCCTGTCGGAACGCTTTGGGCAAGCGAACGATCCAGACAGCTTGCAGCGCCGCATGTCAGGCTATATGAGCATGCAAGCGCTCGCCTTGCTAGGCGCAGGCCTGATGGGCGGACTTCTTGTAACGGTCTCCTTCTCCCTGCTCTATCAGCTGGATGCCCTCGGCGGGCTGCTTGCGGCCGCTCTCGCGCTTTCCCTTCCCACCCTGCGGTCGCACCGCGCGGCGGCCCCCCACAATACCCCGTGGTTTGCTTCCGTGCCCCGACTGCTCGCCACCCTTGGGTCGGCGCAGCCCGCCTTCTGGCGCCTCGCCGCATTGATCGTCCCGCTATGGACATTCGCGTCAGTCGGCAGCGAGTACACTCAGGCACTCTTGCAGCGCATCGGGCTGTCTCCGATGGCAATCTCATTGGCATTCGCGGCTGCTGGCGGCGCTTCGTGGCTTGGTTCTCTGCTTTCCGGCCGCATCTCCAGCGCATCCCGCACCCGGGCGCTGCGCGCGTGGTCTGGCTCTACCCGATCTCTGCGTTCGGCCGGTCCTTCGCCCAGCCGGGTCGCGCTCTCGCCGCCACCGCGGGCATCGGAGGCATCATCGCGGGGCGATTCGCCAGCGGTACCGCAAGCGTGCTGGTCGACACCACGCTCCTGGAGCTAGCACCCGCCGATCACCGCGCGACCGCACTGTCTGCCGTCAATACACTGCAGATGGCCGCGATGATGGTCGTGTTCCCAGTATTAGCCGCGGTCGCCGGACCGCAGCAAGGGGTCGCGCTGGCCTTCTTGCTGCTTGCGGGTGGCCTGACACTCGTCGCAGGCGGACTATGCGCGGTGCTGCGCCATCGGCAGTGAGCCGCAGGGCGCTGTCGCTCAAGCGTAGCGGAGTAGGTGCAGCGCACGGGGAATGTGAAAGTTCCCATTCGAATGGAAGCGATGGCGGACTTCTGTCAGCGTTACCGCGTTCATGAACTTGCGCTCTTCGGTTCGAAGCCTGTGGGATCGGCTGCGACATGACTGATGACATCGGTCGCAAAAGAGGTGTCCAGTTGCTCCAGAGCGCTGCCGTCATCCGGTAGTCGCACTTTCCGAATAGACACCTGTCCCGGCACGAGCACCACCTCACGTCAGCATGGCGCTCCAGTTCGGCAGTCGCCCAATCATCCCATCGGGCTGAGCACGGCACCGAGCATGTAACGACCACTCCGCATGTGCAGGCTCACCACTGCCTCCCGCAATTGTCAGCGCCAACAAAAACGCGAAGCACCCAAAGAACTGTTGCTCGGAACGCTTGTTGGTAGGATATGGCATTCACCCGCAGAACCCTGTCTCCTGTCGTCGAACGACGGCAGAGAGGGGGTGAATTGGATGTGGTACACCTACCTGCGGGTCAAGATCGCCGCCGTCCTGCACGACGAGCGCGGAGACCTCTCGACCTACCTCGCCCAGGGGATCCTGGCGCTCGCGGCCCTTTCCCTCACCGGCGCCGTGATGTTCGCCTTCTCCGGCGCGGGCCAAAAGCTTGGGGAGATCGTAAACCAGTGGCTCACCGTCCCAATCAATTCCTGAGCCAGTGCGGCGACCTCAGCGCATACCTTGCGGTCGCCATGCTCCTGCCGCTCCTCCTTCTCCTAGGCTACGGCGGCGCCGAGACCGTGCACGCGATCGGTCTGCGTTCGGCCGTCAGTGCAGCATCGTTTGAGGCGCTGCGGGTCGTAGAAGACCAGGGAGGGGTCACTCCCTCCCTGGCCTCGTCCCTCTCATCCACGCTGAACCGCTTGACCGGCTCCACGGCCGTGACTGTCGGCGGAACTGCACCCGGCCAACCCTGGGGCAAAGCGGTTTGTCTCCAGGTGAATGCTCCGTCGCAGCTTTGGCTGCCGACGGCAACTCTCTCCCTGCAGTTTGGAGGGTCGTTCTGTGGTACGAGCGATCTGCCGCCGGTTGGCCCCTGAAGATGGTGTCTGGGGAGTGTTCGCCGCGTCCGCGCTAGCCGCCGTTTTGCTTGCCGCGCTCGCGCTATCTCTTGACCTCGCGGCGGCAGAATCGGCGCGGGTTGTGGGACAGGCAGCGCTCGACGCATCGCTCAGAGCAGCGGCGCACGACGTCGTCCCGGACTCCATTGCGTCGAGCAGCCCGTCCATCGCCGGGTCCGCGGCCTCGCGGGTTCTCTCCAGTTCGCTGACGCGCCTGGTTCTAGATCCGCTAAAGGTGCAGGTCACCAGCGGTCCGACAGTGCAAGGTAGCGACCTATCCGCACAGATCCTCGTGAGCGTACCCCTGCCGGCACTGATCGGAAGGGTCGAAATCCCCTTGAGTGGGGAGGTGACCATCGGATGGTTGCCGCGCTGATCGCAGCACTTGCCTCCGCCGCCTCGTTCCCGCCACCCGTTGCAAGCTTCACGGCACCCGCCTCCGTCGTGGTCGGGCAGTCAGTAGGTTATGCGGATCACTCCTACGACCCGGCGCCCGGACACAGCATCGTGGTGCAGATTTGGATCGGGCGGGCCAGCGCCTTCTACACCACGGGAGCGCACACGGTGTCCCTTGCGGTCGAGGACGACCGCGGCCTTTGGGGGCAGACAAGCCGGACCATCTTCGTCAGATCCCTCCGCCCTCCCGTCGCCACTGGGGCGCAGCTCACCGCAGCACCGTCCTCTGTTGCCCGGGGCGACCGCGTCGTGCTGACACTCTCCGCCCCAAGCAACGCGTCCTCGCTCCGCCTTGAACTGCCGCCGCCCTTTACTGCCCCAGTGACACTCCCAACAGGACCGATCGACTACGCTGCAATCAACGACACGCCATGGGTCTTTGGCAGCGGAGGATGGCAAACGGCCGTTTGGGTCCCCTGGACGACGAATTCACCGGCCGACGGCTCGTATACCCTGACAGCGCAGTACGACCTGAACGGAACCACCCTCTCCGCCAACACCAGCCTGACCATCCAGGGCACCGATCGCGTGGTGTTGTGGCGGCTGCACTAGTGCCGCTTGCCCAGGAGCCTATGGTACGTCGCGAGCACTTGGCGCACGTACGCCTTCGTTTCCGGGTATGGAGGCACCCCTCCATAGGACTTTACAGCCGCTGGTCCAGCGTTGTATGCGGCAAGTGCCAGTGACAGGTTGCCGTGGAACTCGCGCAGCATCGACGCAAGATAGCGCGTCCCTACGTCGAGGTTGGTAGCGGGCGAAAACGGGTCTTGCCCGGGGCGAAACTTGTCGGATGTCGCTTGCATCAGCCCAAGGGCGCCTTTGTCGCTTGCGGCGTAGGGATTGCCCCCGCTCTCTACCTGAACGACCGCCTTGACCAATGCGACCGGTACATCATAGCGCTGAGCCGCCTGCTGCTCATCCGCCGCAATGCCCGTACCGGTCCCATGGCCGAGGCCGTAGGCAATGGCCATGGCGACCGCCCACAAAGCGACGTATTGCATCATCCTGGCCACCCGCGGGTTGGGCCAGCGCACGGGGCGTCGCGGCAAGAGATAGATCAGCACGAGCCAGGCTATGCGGCCAAGCACTAGGATATGTCCAAATGGAAACGCCGCCGGCAAATAGCGGGCGGCGTTTTGATAACTTCTGCGCTTTACTTTTACCTGGCAAAGCGTTCAGGGCAAGCAAATCGCCGGAAGATCGTTCCCGGCGATTTCATACGGCGCTTTGTGTGGCTCCGATGTCCGCCGCACAGTCTGCACAGATATTCTTCCCGCGGAAGTTTTGCACATCCGCTGCGTTGCCGCAGAACACGCATGCAGGCTCATACTTGCGAAGTACGATCTTTTCGCCGTCCACATAGATCTCCAGGGAATCCTTCTCGGCGATGTCCAACGTTCGACGGAGTTCGATGGGAAGCACCACTCGGCCGAGGTCGTCCACCTTGCGCACGATGCCAGTCGACTTCAACAATATTCTTTAACCCTCCTTGCCAAACCACGTCGACACTTTACGTCGGCATAGTACCAAATCCATCTTGGCCAGTCAACGCTTGGAAAGCGGCCCCTTTCCTTGTCGCAATGCTTCGCGGTACGCGTCGCGGTGCTTAATCCCACGAGCGCGCGCCTCGCCTGCGACTTCCTTCGGCGATAGCCCGCGTGCCAGGGCCTCGCGCACGAAGTCTTCTAGGTTGTCGATCGGAGTCGCCTCTTGTGGTCTGCCTGAGACGACAACAACGATCTCTCCGCGCACCTCCCTTGCAGCGAATGCTTCAAGCAGCATCGAGATGGTACCGCGCACCGTCTCCTCGTGCAGTTTGGAAATCTCCCGTACGACTGCGGCAGGGCGGTCGCCCAGGACGGTCAATGCATCCTCTAGCAGGTCCTGCAGGCGATGGGGCGCTTCGTACAGCACAAGTGTCCAGGGAATCGGGACGAGATCCGACAGTGCCCCACGGCGGGCCGTCCCCCGCCGAGGGAGGAACCCGATGAACGAAAACGGTGCAGGGGGCAGTCCGGAGAGGAGAAGGGCCGGCAAGATCGCCTGAGGGCCAGGCAGCACCTCAAGCGCATATCCCGCTGCGATCACGTCAGCGATGAGTCCGGCTCCGGGATCTGAGATGGCCGGCGTGCCGGCGTCCGAAATCAGAGCGACACTGTGCCCTTCGGCGATCATCGCCAACGCTTCCGCGCTTCGTTCGCGTTCATTGCCGAGAAACAGCGAGCGCATCTGCCGCTCGACTCCGAGATGGTGCAGGAGCAGACCGCTGCGTCGCGTGTCTTCGCAAAACACGACGTCCGCCGCACGTAGGGCGTCCGTTGCACGCTGGGTGATGTCCCCAAGGTTGCCGATCGGCGTGGGGACCACGGTGAGCTTACCGGCCATCGGCGATTAGATGCAGCTTTTTCTCGCGGGACTGCCGCTTCAGTTCGGCTTCCCTCCGTAAGGCAGAAGACCGGTCTGGCAGGCACTCAGAGTAGACCAGCTCCAGCGGGCCTCGACCCCGCGTATATCGTGCGCCGCGGCCTGCGCGATGCTCTGCAAGGCGTGCCTGGAGGTCCGTTGTGTAGCCGCAGTACAGTGTCCCGTCGCCGCAGCGCAGGAGGTAGACGTGGTGGGCGGCATTCACGCTCACCCGGCGACCGCCTCGGCCCCGTCGGGCTGTTCAAATCTCAAACAGCAGAGCAGGCGGCCGCAGTTCCCCGTGATGCGGGAAGGGTTGAGCGACAATCCCTGGTCCTTCGCCATCCGGATCGAGACAGACTGGAACTCCGTGAGGAACGTTGAGCAGCACATCGGCCTCCCGCACATGCCAAGACCGCCCAAAATCTTTGCCTCGTCGCGAACCCCGATCTGGCGCAGCTCGACGCGGCAGGGGAAGCGCCCGTTCAGTTCCCGCACGAGTTCGCGGAAATCCACACGCCCCTCGGCTGTGAAGTAAAACGTCAGGTGGTGACCGTCGAGGGTATATTCCGCTTCCACGAGATCCATCTCGATATCCAACTGGTCGACCGTCTCAAGCGCGGCATCGAATGCCTGCTCGGCGTTATCCCTCATCCGAGCTCCCTGCTCCATGTCGGCATAGTCCGCTTCCCGTACGACCTGCCGAAGTGGGGCTTCCGGTTCGACCTCCCGCTGCTCACGTGCCACCCACCCGAGTTCCTGGCCATGGACGGTAGAGACGACCACTCGATCGCCATACTGTAAAGCTTGGCCGGCGGGGTCAAAGTCGAACACCTTGCCGGCGCTACGGAACCGGATCCCAACCGCTTGCGCCATGGCGCAACACTCCCAATTCGGACAGTTCGGAGAATAGGGCTTCTGCCGCGAGGCGAGCATTGGCGTTGCGCAGGAGAGCCGAACGCGCCTGCTCGACCTTTTCCCAGGCATAAAGGTAGCGAATTTCGGCGGTGGACTCAAAATAAGCAGAAAATGCACCTGCAAGCCCATTTAGCCACGTTTCTCCGGCCGATTCAACCGCCTCCGCTGCCCTGACAAACCAGTCCGGTGTTCCGTCATCCGCAGGCAGCTTCTCGGCAACCTCGGACAGCGCAGCCAGTGTTTCGCGCGCCGGATCGAGATATCCCCTGGCGAAGCGCGCGGCCGCATGAACGAGCTGCTCCTTGGCCTGCGGCGCTTCAGCACGCAGGAGATCTTCCACCTCGCCGGCTGGCAGACGAGGCAGGCGCAGGGCCACGAAGCGCGACTGCAGGGTCGCAAGAAGGTCGGTTGTCCGTGCGACCTCTCCGACGAACACTAGGTCGACGGGTGGCTCCTCGACGACGCGCAGAAGAGCGTTCTGGGCTTCGCGGGTGGTACCGGACATTTCCCCAAACAGCACCGCACGGCTCTCGCCGAGCAGCGGCGCCCTTGCCAGACCCGCAGTGACCTGGCGCACGTCGTCGATGCGCAGCGGCTGCAGGTACTCGGCGACATCGGCATGCCGACCCAGGAGCACCATCTGCAAGCGCTCGTCCGTGGCGCCAATCAAGGCGGCCGCCTTACGGCGGGCGGCCTCCCTACGCTGGGGACCCGGCGGACCGATCAGAAGCCAGGCATGATTCATCTAGAAGCGGTGATACTCGTCGACCGGCAGGACGAAGATCGTGGCTCCGCCGACCGTGACCTCGACCGGATACGGCACGTAGGAATCCATCGGTCCGCCGACGGCCGAAAGTGGCGTAACAAGCTTCTCGCGCGAGCAGCCAAGTTCCCCGATCAGGGCAACGGCAATGTCGACCTGATCCTCCTCAACGCCCACCAGCAGCGTTGTGTTGCCCTCGCGCAGGAATCCACCCGTACTTGCGAGGCGCGTTGCGCGGTAGTCCTTCTTAACAAGTGCCTGCAGGATGCGGCCGGCATCCTTGTCTTGCACGATGGCGACGACCAGTTTCATCCGCGACCCTCCCTCCACGTGACCACGGTCTGCCAGACTTCCTGCCAAATCTCCTGGGCAACGTCGCGTGCAGACCCGTCAGCATCAATGAGGCGGATACGATCCGGCCACAGGTGCGCCATTTCCCGGTAGGCGTGGCGCAAGCCCTCCTGGGCAGTGCGGCTCTCCACCGCATCCATCGGCCGATCGTCCCAACGGTCGGCATCTTCCGGCATGTCCAGCACCACCGCGAGATCTGGCAGGAGTAGGCCGCTCTCGTCATGCAAGTGCAGGATGCGGTCGGCGCCCAGGCCTCCCAGGATCCCCTGGTAGGCAACGGTAGAGTATGCACTGCGGTCGGATACGACCACCGCCCCGCGCCGCAGCGCGGGCTCGAGGACGCGGTGCTGGTGCTCGGCTCGATCGGCCAGGAAGAGAAAGAGTTCGGCAAGAGGGGAGCCGGTTCCCTCTTGCAGCACCAGTCGGCGGATTTCCGCTCCGAGCGGCGTGCCGCCAGGTTCCTGCGTTTCCACCACCTGAAGCTCAAGTGTCTTGAGGCGCTTCACCAACTTCTGCACCTGGGTCGACTTGCCCACACGATCCGCGCCCTCAAGAGCGATATACAGTCCTCTCACTCCGCCACCACCCAAAGCCATTCCTGATCGATCCCCATGACTCTGCGTCCCTGCTCGAGGGCCCGAGAGACTCCCTCGAGCGCCTGTCGCGTGATTCCCTCGCCCGGCCATAGTGCCGGAATGCCCGGCGGCACAACTGACACCACATCGGCAGCGACGCACCCTTCCGCGTCGGCTAGTCTGCGACGGACGCGGCGGGCCCGGAGTGCCCGTCCCAGTGCGATCCGCTGCACGGCCTGAGTCGGCGGCTGCAATGCCGCTGGAGCCGGTCTGGCCAGGTCTATTGCAGCCCTAGCCAGCGGCGCGAGCGGCGGCGGCGTGCCGAACGGGACAATGAAGAGTGCCAATCCTTCTTCAAGATACTCTGCACGCACCCCTTCTAGGGCTAGTGATCGGCAAAATTCCTCTGCCGCAGCGGGCCCCTCGAACTGCAGTGCGATGCGCAGGGGGTCCTGCGGCCGCTTAGTGAGGACACGCGCCGCGGAGCGGATCTCTCGTGCGGCTGCGAGAGCGGGCGCCAGCAGGCGCTCGCTGTCTTCCAGCGCGACGCGGACCGCCTGCTCGAGCGACACCATCAGAAGGTAGGAGGGGCTCGAGGTGCCGATCAGCCGCAGCGCGAGGTTCACCTCTTCGTGCCGGTCAGCGGCACCGTCACCTTCGAGCAGCAGAGCGGTCTGGGTCAAGGATCCGCCAGACTTGTGCATTCCGGCGATGACCAGATCCGCACCCTCCGCGAGCGGAGCCGTTGGCAGTTGCGGATGCCAGCCGAAGTGCGCGCCGTGCGCTGCGTCCGCGATCGTCAGTGCACCGTGCTCATGTGCGACGCGGACAATGCCCCCGAGGTCCGTGGCGATTCCGAGGTAGGTTGGGTACGGGACCAGGACCGCGGCGATATCGGGATTCTCCGCAAATGCACGCTCTACCGTCTGCGGCGAGAGCCCAAGCGAGACGTCGAACAGCGGGTCGCGGTCCGGTGCTGCAAGTACTACGTCGGCGTCTGCGAGAAGCGCTGCCCCAAGAAGGCTGCGGTGGCTGTCCCGCGCTGCCAGCAGCGCCCCTCCATGGAGCAGGCTCGCCAGCACCGCGGCCTGCACGCCTTGGGTGGCGCCGCCGGTCAGGTAGTGCGCAGCCTTCGCGCCGTACAGTGTGGCTGCCGCACCCTGCGCTTTGGCGATCGGTCCTTGCGGATGCGAGAGGTCGTCGAGCTCCGGCTGTTCGGTAACATCCCACGTACAAAGCCCTGGGATCAGCGTGTCCAGTGCAGGATTCCCAGGGCCCCCGCCGTGTGCGGGAACGTGCAGCCGAGCTAGGGTGGACTTGCGATACGCCTGCACTGCGTCAGTAAGTGGGGTGCCCGTCAAGCGCCCTGCGCTCCCGAAATCCCGTGCAGCATCTGCACCCAGAAGCCATACAGGGGGTGCTGCGGCAGGATCCGAACGGTGATGCGCTCGCAAACACTGCAAAGGATGCGGCCGGAGACGTGCAGCGATTTGCCGTCGTCCGGACGGCCACAGATGTGACAACGTTCCACTGGAGACGCCTCCTGCTCGTTCAGTGCTTGCGCGCGTCCACGCGCGCGGGACTGGGGCTGGGCTCTGGAAGGACGCCAAGACTGGAGTCCAGCGCCACCGTGCCCCTTCGGTGAAACTCATCCTCGATATCGAACTCGTACAGGCGCAATGCTTCGTTCTGGACCACCGGATGCTCCGAAGTCATGCGCGCACCCCCGCAGACGGAGTGTGCAGGCCATTTTCTGCCTGCCGGAAACCGATTCCTGCCAAGCCTCGACCCAGTCAGTATTGCCCTGGCCCGTCGCAAACGAAGCGGGGCCCTGCATCACACTACGCAGGAAGGGAAGGCCACCTTGCGCTTGTCGGGGAATGGATCACTGGAAAGATGCCCAGGAGCCTAGCGTACGGTCAGGACGCTTGCCTTCAGCGTCATGCCGCAGATGCACTCCCAGTGCAGGCTTCCGTCCAGCAGGCGCAGCCGCTCCCCCATACCTTGCAGTCCGTTGCCGGGAGCCACCTGGCCGCTTGCCTGGCCGTCGTCCTTGACCCGGAGGGTGGCCCGTCCCTCCGTGGCCCCGACCTGAATTATGCAGGTTCGCGCGTGAGAATGGCGCACAACGTCGTGACGGCCTCCCGGAGCAGGGGCGTCAGAGCACTTTGGCAGTTCGACGGTTTCGCTCTCCACAGTGCAGCGGATGGTGGCCGTCACAAGCGCGGTCTCGGCCTGCATGAGTCCTGCGGTGAGACTGGCCATTCGGTAACCCGTCACCACCTCGCGCACTTCTTGTAGTGGGGCGCGTGCAACATCGTGCACTTCACCGATCTCCGTGGCTGCATCGCCGTAGTGCGCCCTGTCAGAATACGCCCTTGCCCTCGTGTAAAGCTCCGCTGCCGCGGCCGCAAGAGGAAGTCGTTGAGGGAGGCCTGCACAAGGGCCATGTCCTTTTGCACCAGTTCGAGGTAGAAGGATAGCGTGTAGCCCGCTGACCGCATGACGCCAAGCTTTGCGCGCATGGCAGGCGAGAGTGTGGGCATGTCCTGCAGGAGGTCCGCAAGCGGCTGACTGTCGATGCCAAGGTGTTGCCCAAGGCTGTACGCCTCCGCAAGGGCTGCCACCGTTACGCCGAGCAGGTGGTTGATCACAATCTTCGCTGCATTTGCGCTTCCCACCGGTCCAAGATGACGCGGATGTCCCAGGTGTTCCAGCACGGGAACCGCCACCTGCACGTCTTCCGCCGCACCTCCGCAGAGGATGACGGGTTCGCCGGCTGCCGCAGGTCCAATGGATCCCGAGGCCTGGGCATCGATGAAGCGCACTCCCTGCGCCGAGAGCAGCCTCGCTTCCGCCAGCGCTTCCTTTTGACCGACCGTAGCTATCTGGATCACGAGCGTGCCCAGGGACAAGCACCGAAAGCAGTCCGCCCTCGAGAACCTCCATCGTCGCGGAGTGGTCGCGCAGCATCAACACGACAATCTGCGCTTCACGCAGGTCCGCAAGCCTGGCGGGAACGATGACGTCGGAGCGTAAAGACTCGGCCTTCGCCACGGTGCGATCCCAGACGAGCAGGCCTGCGCAAAGCCTGGGACATGCGCGTACCCATCAGTCCAAGACCGACCCATCCGATTGTGTTCATCGCGCCCGGCTTCCACAGCCGAGCGTGCCCAAATTCTACTACAATGTGCTATCGTGGTTGGCATGAAGAATCGACAGACAGGGCGCCACGCAGCAGACGAAAAGGTGGGCTCTGGCCTTTTCGCTTGGCTTGGCATCGTGGTCGCTTTTTTGCTTGTGTTGTTCCTCGTCTGGTGGCTGCCCGCCCGCGTTGCTTCCGGCTATGCGGTGCCTAGCATCTCCGGCTCGATCGCATCCCTGCCTTCCCGGCTGCCGGTCCTCTGGGTCCGCAGTTGGCCATGGCAGACCAATCCGCCCGTCGCGCGCGTTACCTTCGATTTCGCAAACGGCAAAAACACAAGCGCCGCTGCGGGCGCCACCGCACCGAAGGTTGGCTGGCTGAGCGGTCGCGCGGTGCCTGCCGTACTCACGCTAGAGAACGCGCCGTCCGTTCAGCCGAACCAGATTGTGGGCATCCACGTCCAGTGGCAAGGAGGGAGTTCCTCTGCTTCCGAGCCTGCACTCTGGATTGCGGCCTCCGACCGCCGTGCGGCGCCCGGTGCCGCAGTCGTGTGGGCTAATCAGTTGATTCCGGCGTCCCGCGTCGGAGTGGAGCTGCCACTTTCGCAAAACCCCGACGTGATCTCACTTTCCTCGCCGTATCCCATTCTCTCGCCCTGGAGTTCTGCCCAATGCGTTGCAGTTCCGAGCACTTCAAGCAGCCTCGCCATACGCCATGCATTGCTGCATGGCAGTGTGCCGGGGAAGGCACAGTCGTGCGGTAGCCTGAAGACAGGCAAGGCCATTGTTCTCGCGGCGAAAATCCCAAACAGCTACACTTTTTTCATGTGGCAGCCAATTCTGCAGGAGGTCGTCAATAGCCACATTCACAGCTACATCGCAGGACCGGTGGAGATCGGATCGGAGCATCCGATGACCGTGCACAACTGGTGGCAATTCACCACGGTGCCGTTGCCTCCGGGGTTCTAGGTACGACGTTCTCACAACGCCGCATCGATTGGAGGCGCATCGCTCTGCCCCCGGCACCTCCTTGGAAGCAGTCCGTTCGCGCGGCGGTCGAGGACGGCTCCATCGCGGCTCTTCTTGACGTTATTCGTCAGCACGCGACTGCACATGCTGGCACGCCGCCGGCGGCCGCAAAGCGTGAAATGGCTCGCCTGCTTTTGCAGCGCTTCCACGGGGCGAGCCTTCTGTCTGTCGCGATACAGCTGTCAACATGCACGGAGCCAGGCGCCCAGGAGGTGGGAGCGCTCCTTCTCCCCGCCGCCTATCCGCTTGGGCCGGAGGAGGTCTCCTCCGCCCTGAAACAGGCCTGCATGCACCCGCACTGGGAGGTGCGCGAGTGGGCGGCGAGTGCACTTGGAGCGCTACTCAGCGCGCACGTTGATGCGGTGTTCCCTATCGTCGATTCGTGGGCGACCGACCCGTCCGACCTCCTGCGCCGCGGGGTCGTCATCGCCCTGATGGAGTACGGTAAAGTCTGTGCACCCGAGAAGGCGCAGATGGTCCTCGACGCGTTGCGCAGGATGCTGCACGACCCCGCCCCATACGTTCAAAAGAATCTTGGCCCCTTCGCCATTGGCAGCGTGCTCGCCGCGCGTTTCCCCGAGGCCGTTCTTGCGAGCCTGCGCGAGTGGGTCCACGACGAGGATGCACACGCGCGCCAGCAGGTGGCGCTTATCTTCTCCGCCGCTGCCGGCGCGCGCCTGGCGAAGGCGGGGCGAGACGTCCTCGACATCCTTCTCGCCGATCCAAGGCCCGAGGTGCAGCGCGCTGTCCGCAAGGCTTTGCGGCGCATGCCGGATGCCTAGTCGGGGTAGGGTCCGGATTTTAGTGGGAAATGCGGGTGGCGCCCTCCTCCCCGGGTCTTCTAGACTCGGGGTGCACACAGAAAGGAGTTACGCCACTTGCGTTCAGAGTACCAGAAGAAGCAGTCCGTGGAGTGGGTATTGCCACGGGAATTCAGCCTAGAGGTCGCCGAGCTGACGGGAGCGCTGCGCGAGGGGCTGACAGCCGTAGGGCTGAAGGCCGCGATGGTGATCGCGCAGCAGATGCTGGCAGAGGTCGACGCCATCGCAGGGGCTAAGGGCAAGCACCAGACCGATCGTCAGGCAACGCGACACGGGCACCAGGGCGGGTATGTGGTGTTAGGCGGCCGCAAGGTGAAGTTGCAGCGGCCGCGGGTGCGGACGAGGGACGGTAAGGAGGTCGAACTGCGCAACTATCAGGGCCTGCAACAGGCTGAGATCCTCGATGAGGCTGCGTTCGAGCGGATGCTGTACGGTGTGGCCTGCCGGCACTATGGGGCAGTGGACGGCGGGCTGCCGGAAGAGCTTGAGGCCTACGGCGATTCGAAGAGCGCGGTGAGTGCGCTTTGCCCGCGCAACCGGGGAGCTGCTGCAGCAGTTCCTGCGCCGCCCGATCGAGACGCGGATGCTGGTCGTGTACGTGGACGCCATCTTCCTTGGCTCTCACGCCATCCTGGTGGCGCTGGGGGTGGACGAGGCGGGTCACAAGCACGTCCTGGGCATCCGGGAGGGGTCCACCGAGAACGCTGCGGTGACGGCCGCCCTGTGGAGGACCTAGCGGCGCGCGGCCTGCACGCGCGTCAGGGGCTGCTGTTCGTCATCGATGGCTCCAAGGCGATCGCGGCGGCGGTGGCGCAGGTCTTCGGCGAGAACGCCCTGGTCCAGAGATGCCAAGTGCACAAGCGCAGAAATGTCGTGGAGCACCTGCCGAAGCGTGAGCAGGGGTGGGTCAACCTGCGGCTGAGCACGGCCTGGGCGCAGAGCGACGCCGTCTGTGCCAGACAGGATCTTGTGGCTCTCGCCAAGGAGCCCGAAGTCCAGTGGCCAGGTGCTGCCGCCAGCCTACGCGAAGGCCTGGATGAGACGCTCACCGTCCAGAAGCTTGGCCTCCCCGCGCAGTTGCGCCGGGGTCTGCGTACCACCAATGCGATCGAGGCCGCCAATTCGCAGTTCCGAGCCGCCGTCCGCCGCGTCTCGCGCTTCACCAAGGGCGAGCAAGCGCTGCGCTGGGTGGCTGTGGCAGCTCTGCGCGCCGAGCCCCGGTTCTATCGCATCGCTGGCTTCCGCTACCTGCCGCTGCTGGCGCAGGCTCTCGACGTCCACGCCAGCCGCCTTGACGAAGCTGCGGCCCGTGCGAGTTAGACCGGTCGCGCAGGTGACTAGAACCCTTGTCTGCGTTTTGGATAAGGAGTTTTGGCCGTAGCAATCAAAATGGTCGCTTTCGGCGTCTCTAGTGCGGAGGTGGATGCAACGAAGCTTGAGGAGATGGTGGAAGCGTACAGCGACACCGTCCTTCAGCGTGCGTGCCTGTATCTTGGGGATCGTACGGCGGCAGAGGACATCGTGCAGGCCGTATTTCTGTCCGCGCTACAGCACGAACGCTCTATAAGGAACCCAAGGGCCTGGCTCGCAGAGGCAACGCGCAACGCCTGCATAAGCCACCTGCGAGACAGGTCGCGTCACCCAACATCAGAGATACCAGAGAATCTTCCAGACGGCCAAGCCGACCCGCAGTTGCAGTTCGAGCAATCCGATATCGTGAGTGCGATCTTTTCTCTGCCGGACGAGCTCCGTGAGGTGATCGTCCTGAGCTACTTCGAAGGGTATAAGCGTAGGGAAATCGCCAAACTGCTAGCTATTGCTGAGGGGACGGTGGCAAGTCGACTGACCAGGGCCCGGTCAGGACTCCGGTACCTCCTGGGAAAGGGGATGCAAGGATGAGGAGCACCATAGACGATACGCTCAACGATCTGCCCAATGTCTTGCAGCGAGAAGGGTTCCGAGCCGACAAGGTGCGGATACTGCAGTCGCTTGGTCGCAAGGCGTCCCGTCGTCCATCGAGCGTATGGTGGGCTGCGAGCGCTGCGGCGTTCCTCGTGGCGGTGGTCGCCATCGCGGCGGCGATGCACCAGCCTGCCAACACTCACGTGGGGAGGACGAATCCTGCGTCCAAAGGAAAGACGCACAACACGTCTCCGAGGACTAAGACAGGTATCGTGGGACTGAACAGTGCCGAGCTCAACCAATACATTGGCGCAGGAGAATCAGGGAAACTCTACCCAGGATCTGTTCTGGCGGCTTCTTTTCAGTCTGGCAAAAGCGATTGGGTGGTCTTGGGCAAGGCGGCTACGCCGTCTTCGTTGGTCGCGTACCAGAGCGATGACAACGGTAAGACCTGGGGATCCACTCAAATCGTCATACCCGGAACGGATGCCGCATCATCGCTGCACATGTACGCAGTGAGTTCGAAAGAAGCTTGGATTCTCGTTGGAGGAATGCCAGCAGCGAGTCAGGAGACTTGGTACCTTTTCCACACAGTGGACGGAGGCGCGCGTTGGACCTTGCAGCAGGGGCGAGGCGCTTCCTTCCTTTACGGAGACGTGTCTCCCGTGGTCACGAAGTTCTCCGCTACCGGTACCGGATGGATAGTTGCAGATAGTCCCGTGGTCACTTCGGCGACGACCGTCATTGTGTACCGCACTATGAACGGCGGTAAGACTTGGACCTCTTCCAGGATTCAATTCCAGCCGTACTGGGGTGCGGTGCAACTCGTTGGTCCAACCAACGTAGGTTCGCAGCAGTGGAAATTGACTGTCGTGAACAAAGGCTCCGGTGGTTCCAACTCAACACGGGTCTTCACGTCTACAGATAACGGCGCGACGTGGCATTAGACTAGGCGCGCGCCAGCCTGCCCCGCCGGGGCAGGCTGGCTTGTGGAGGCGAGGTAGGCGTCACGCTCGGGCAGCAACAAGGCCCGGTAAGTGAGCCCGGCAGGGAAAAACCGAACATGGCTGAAACCAAAGCGGGAATACGCAATGCCTCGACCTGGCGGCAAGGCCCAACACATGCACCTGTTGCAGCGAAAGGCGCCTCGCAGCGACGCCGGCTTCGACGATGCGACAGCCCGTGCGAGCTAGATAATCCGCGAAAACGGGCGTCTTCAAGTTCCACTACGTTCTGGACACCGCCCTAGTCGGACTCGCCCGGAAGCGAGGCAGCTCCGCGAGCGCATGGAGCAAACACAGCAGGCCCCCCGCAGCGAAGGCTGCGGGGGGCAAAGGTTTTCCGGCGGCGTCCTACTCTCCCGGCCCCTTGCGAGGCGAGTACCATCGGCGCTGGAGGGTTTCAC
>JAJYSJ010000061.1 GCA_021793645.1 Bacillota bacterium | reverse complement strand
GTCCAGCGTTTGAACCCGTCCGTCCGGCCAGCGCCGGTCAAGCCAGGTATGCACGGTCACCCCGCCCTGTCCGGGCATGTCGACGGCCTCCTGGCCACGCGCGAGCTTAGGGTCCGGCCGCCGGATCGTCGGAAACGGCCTCGTCGAAAGCGTCTTGTGGCGGTAGCTGACGTCGGGCGGCTGGCGGCTGCCGAAGAACTCCGCCGTGATGCCGGGACCCTGCGCGGACATGACGAGTCGCAGGGGTTCACCGGTGTCGTTTCGGATCTGGAGATCGAGACTCCCGTAGGAGATCGTCGAGTCCTCGCCCGGCGCGAGGTACGGCACGGTGAGACCGTGCTGGTGGCGCTCCACGATCGGCAGGCCGGCACGCCTGGCCGCGTTGTAGATGGTCGACGCGACCTGGCAGACCCCGCCGCCGTAACCCGGGACGATCCGGTCGCCGATGAAGACGTGGCCGAGATGGAACCCGTTCTCGCGACTCGCCGGGCCGAGCGACCCGTTGAACGAGAACACGCCGCCCGCGGGCACCACCCTACCGCACAGCTTCTTCGCCGCGAGGGCGAGGTTGTAGTTGCGGTCCGGCGAGGAGCCCGGATAGTACGTGCTGAAGTGTCCGATCAGTATCCACGGCGCGCCGGGATCGCCCGCGGGCTCCGGCGTGCAGAGCGGCGCCGCGGCAGCAGCCGATGCCGCTGCCGCGGCGTGTCTGCTGCCGACGGACTGGGCAGGTCCAGGTTCCGGCGCGTGGCGGACCGCACGCAGCGCCTGCGGCGCCAGAGGCAGGAGCAACGCGAGTAGAAGGAGCAGTGGCAGGCGGCGCAATTCCATCACCCCTTCTCTAGCATGGCCGCGCGGAAGCGCCGGCGACGCGAGTATCCTGAGAGTCGTATGCCGCTGGCGCGCTACGCCAGATGATCCGTAGACCTGCTTCGCGACGCCGAGACCCGCTCCGCGATCTCCAATCGAAAGCATTCCCCGCCAGTTGCCGTGGGATGTCGCGGCAAGTTGACGGCGGCAAGAGTTAGGTTCCCTGGCGCGTGGCGATACTGAGCCGCAGGTTTGGGGGGTGCGACCCCTGCAGCGAATCGGTTATTCTTTGTAGGATCGCAAACGGGCTCGGCGGCAGGCCGCGCGTGGGAGGTATCTTTCGGGTGTGCGGCATCGCCGGTTTCTACGGTCCCCCGGATAGCGACCTTCTGGCTCGGATGACGAGCGCCATCTACCATCGCGGGCCCGACGACCACGGTTACTTCGAGTCTCCCGACATGAGCATCGGCATGCGTCGGTTGAGCATCATCGACATCGATGGCGGACACCAGCCGATGCCGAACGAGGACGGTACCGTGCAACTCGTCTACAACGGCGAGCTGTACAACTACCGAGAGCTGCGAGCGACGCTGCTCGAGTTCGGCCACGAGTTCCGCACGGAATCCGACACCGAAGTGATCGTGCACGCGTACGAGCAGTGGGGCCCGCACTGCTTTGAGCGCTTCAACGGCATGTGGGCCGTCGGGATCGCGGACCTCGCGCGCCGCCGCCTGATCCTCGCGCGCGACCACTTCGGAATCAAACCGCTCTACTACGCCCGAAGCGGCGAGCGTGTCCTCTTTGGCTCCGAGATCAAGGCGCTTTGGCAGGATGCCGCGCTGCACCGCGGCGTCGACCAGCAGTCCGTCTACGAGTACCTCGTGCGCGGTCTGCACGACCACCGGCAGGAGACCTTCTTCGAGGGGATCCTGCACGTGCCGGCCGCGACCGCTGTCGTGATCGAAGGCGGTCAGGTCGTCTCGCAGGAGCGCTACTGGACGCCGCAGCTCACCCGAGATGGCGCGATCTCGCCCGAGGAGTTCCGAGACCTCTTCCGCACGTCGGTCGCGCGCCGCCTGATCGCCGACGTGCCCGTTGGCGCGGCGCTCTCCGGCGGCCTCGACTCCTCGACGATCGTCTCGCTGATGTCCGACCTCCTGCGCCGCGAGGTGCCCGACGCGAAGTCCCTGCGCGGTCGCATCAAGACGTTCTCCGCCGTCTTCGACAACGACCCGATCGACGAGCGCGAGTTCATCGAGACGGAGGTCGCCGCCACCGGCGCCGACACCCTCTACACGCGCCCGCTCTCCAAGGAGTTCGTCCAGGAGATGGGTGAGCTCGTCTGGTACCTGGACGAGCCCGTCGTGAGTACAGGCCCGTACGCCCAGTGGTGCGTGATGCGCAGCGCGCGCACGCAGGTGAAGGTCGTCCTCGACGGACAGGGCGGTGACGAGCTCCTGGCGGGGTACGTGCCCTACCAACTCGTCTACCTGCGCCAGCTCTGGCGCTCCCGCCGAATCGGGCCGCTCCTGCGCGAGGCGATGGCCGCGCGCGACGTGCTGTGGCCGCTCGTGCGCAGGAACCTCCGCCAGCGCGGCAAGAGCCTGCCGCTCGGGAGCCTCTTGCGCCGCGAGTTCACGGAGCGGTGCACCCGGCCGAAGGATACCCGCCCGTCGGACAACCTGAAGGAACGCCTCCTGCAGGACGTCACCACGTACAGCCTGCCGGCGCTGCTGCGCTACGAGGACCGCAACTCGATGGCCCACTCGATCGAGTCGCGCGTCCCCTACCTCGACCAGGAACTCGTCTCGGCGGTCCTGCGCCTGCCGGAGTCGCAGATCATCCGCGACGGCTGGAGCCGCATCCTTCTGCGCGAGAGCATGGAGGGCATCCTGCCCGACAAGATCCGGCTGCGCCGGTGGAAGGTCGGGTTCACGACGCCGGAGTCGAGGTGGCTCTTCGCGCGGCGCGCCGTCTTCCAGGGCCTCTTCCGCTCGCCGATGTTCCACCTCCGGCCGTACTGGAACGGCGCGGAGATCGCGCACGCCTTCCGTGAGGCCGCGGAAGGGAAGCTGGAATCGAGCCTCTTCTTCTGGCGGGTCATCAACCTCGAGCTCTGGCTCAGGGTCTACTTCGAGGGCGGCCAGCCAGTCGGCGAGGACCGCCGCGACTTCGCCCGCGTCGGGGACGAGCAGTTCGCGCAGCGCGCCGGCAAGGACGCGCAGGAACTCTGCGCGCACTTCCGGCCGAACGCTGGGCGCCACCTCTTCGCCGTCGCGCAGAACCGGGCCTACCTGCGCGCTCCCGTGCGCACTCCGCTCGTCCAGCCGCGCGACGACCTCGCCGGCATCCTTCAGGAGGCGCTCTCCGGGAAGCTCAAGCCCGGCGACGTCGTGGCGATCTCGGAGAAGATCGTCGCGATCAGCCAGGGGCGCTCCTTCCCGATCGCGGAGGTGCATCCCCGTCCCTTGGCGCACTTCCTCACGCGCTACGTGAAGAAGACGCCGCATGGCATCGGGCTCGGCATTCCTGAGACGATGGAGCTTGCGATCCGGGAGGTCGGGGCTCCGCGCATCCTGCTCGCCGCCGCGATGGCCGCCGTCGCACGCGCCTTCGGCAGGAAGGGAGTCTTCTACGAAGTGCTCGGCACGCAGGCGTCGGCGATCGACGGACCGACGAGCGGCACGATCCCACCGTACAACGGACACGCCAAGCTGGCGCCCGAGAACCCGATGGGCGTCGCGAAGGACCTCGCCGCCGCGCTCGGCGATGGGATCGGGGTTGCGATCATCGACGCGAACGACATCTCGGTGAACATCCTCGGCCACAGTGCAGGCGTCGACCCACTGCTAGTGCGCGAACTGCTCTTGGACAACCCCCTAGGTCAAGGCCACGAGCAGACTCCCGTGGCCATCCTGCGCAGCGTAGCGACCATGGCGGACATCGCGTAGCGGTACGGTGGTTTCAGGATCAGGGGGACTTGGGCCATGGCCCGAGTCCCCCTATGTCTTTCCAACGAGACCTAGGAATGGGAGGGTCCGACGCGGCCCTTGACTTCCTGTCAAGGGCTCGTTGTTGGGTTGCACCTCTGACTCAGCTTTTGTTCACGGCGGTCCGAGCGGCGACGCCCCAAGCGTTAAGTAACTTCAAGTCGTTCCCTTAGCAACAACTTGCTCGGAGTCCCCTATTAACCTAACGTCGTCCTCTGAAGCCGTTGGAGGAGTTATCAAGGGCATACCCCCCGTGAGCTGTTCGGACAACAGGGCAAGCATTAGCGCTATCTTCGACACCGCAGGGGTCGCCATGCGACTGACATCTTTTCGGCTCAACTTCTTCTTTTTGATATCAGTCGCTTCGACCCGTGCCGTGACACCTAAACGAAATGGACCGGCCGGGGAGAACGTTACCTCACGACGCACCTCAATTACTGCCATGCCCTCCGGGGATTTGGAAAGCAATCGAACCGTCGTATCTATGATCAGATCGGTATCTTGCTCTTGTGTCGGCTGAAATGACAGATCGTAACTGGCGGTCACGTCTATCACCTTGGGGCGCCGGCTGCGCCAGTCTACATTACTTGCCACTAAACGTCATCCCCACAGCATAGTCCTCAGTGTCAGTTCCCAGACTGCTCAGCCAGTCCCGGCCAACGGAATAAGCAATTCGGGGTTGCCCCATCTGGAACTGCGTAACAATGTGTGAGAAACCCTCTTCCAGTGAGAGTCCAGATTTGTTCTGCCCGCCTGACAATAACTGAAGAGCCATTTGGTTCAATGACACGCCGTTTACCATGGCCCGGGCGACCAGTTCCCTGTGCAAAGTCCGAGGCATCCGCACCGTAAATTTGCCATTGTACTCGTGGGTCACGGGACTTGGAGCCAGACGGCCTTCCTCCGCCGCCTGCGCAAGCCAAGCCTCTCTGAACTCTGCCAGTAACTCCAATGCCTCTTCCGGTGTCGAACCTACTGCCGCACAACCGGGAAGTTCGGGGTGCATAGCGATATACCCATCGTCTTCCTTAGACCATAGAACAACGATTGAGTACTTATCGTTCATCATATCCGCCCCCCAAGCGCAACTCCTCAAGGTAGTCGCACAAGCTGTTGATGTAGAAGGGTGAAACTGGCTTGCCACCTGAATGCGGCTTAGCGATACTTACCTTCCGACGTGGGTCTGGATGTCTAGGATGCCAAACGAGGGCACCGTGTTGAGTTGCCCTCGCCGAGAAGCCTACTCGCTTAAGCGCTACCATCAGATCATCCCACAGAACCCCTCTCCGGGCTCCGGGATCTGCCACGATGTTGCCGAGAAGGTCGCGCCCCGCCACGAGCTCACCCCCAGTATACCAAAAAGCACCGTATGTGATACCACCTTGCAGTTGCTAGTTCTACCATCCACTGCCTAACTTCGCCGGGGTGGCAAAGAATCCCTTGATCCGACACGCTCCCCCCCTCAGGCAAGGTGGCGGCGGGCGGCCTGACCCACCCCTTGCTCATCCATCAAGCGGTCGTTGCCGAAGTAATCTTCGTTTGAGCGAGAGCCCGTTTACCAAAACTTACACGGAGAGGCAGCGCCGCAGGCGCTGCCTCTCCGTCACTCTCGCGGCACGGGTCTATCGGTTTGTCTTTTGCTGGTCTTGGGAGAGCCCCTTCTGGAGCCTCAACTGATCTTGCAGTAGATCCTTGTCTTGCAGGGGACGGCGCCGTAGCCGGGTCGGCTTGGCGACTCTCCCTGGGCGCGCAACAGGTTTCACGCGCATTCCCCCTCCTCGCCATTATACTCTTGCTGCTGCAAGCCCAACGCACACCACTCCCACCAGGAGAAAGACGGACGCCCACTTCCAGAGCCGACTCTTGACAGCCACCATGTCGTTGTTCGCTACGACGGCAGCCGACAACTTCGCGAGCAGTTCCTCCTCCATTCCAGCGCTTCGCAAGTGCCTGTTGAAGACGTTCGACGCCACGGGTCCAATGTACGGTGCGCGGGGCCATAGGGCTGCTTTCGCCATGAGCGCACTGATCACGATGGCGCCAACAGCTGTAAGATGTGGCCAGCCGCCTTCTCCGTGCGCGGACAGAATGAGCGTCGCGATCACTCCGTCGAACGCCAGTAGTAGGCCGGTCTTTGTATCCAGTGAGTCATACGCTCCGAGTTGCCACCCGATCTGACTCTTCACAAACTGACGTAGCTCATTCAGGTGCCGTCACCTCCGCGACGCTCAGACGCTCGCCGCTACGACAGAGTGCCACCGAAGACGCGCCGGAAACGCCGCCGGCATCCATCGGGTCGTTCAACAAACAAATGCCCAAAATCCGCAAGACGGGGCGCCCGCGCCGACAGCTTGCGTCAGGGTTCGGCACCCGTTCCCGGCTTCCTGCTTTTCCCTGTTCCGGTCATCGCCACGCTCGCCCCGCGAGAAGCTAGCCCTCCTTCACCGCTTCAACGGTGTTCAAGGCGTTGGGCGGAGCCCCAAGCGTAATCCCCTCGGGTGAACCTATACAAGATCACCAGGAACCCTTCCTATCCGAACCACCCCTTGGTCCTCGATCAGGAGGGATCATGGCGCGACGTTTCACTCACCGTCGGGACGTCCCAGCGATCCGAGGTAGCGCAGATTCTGCCTCCATACGTCCCGCGCCCGCCAACTCTTGAAGGGCTCCGGCAGCAGTTCCTCTGTCGTCATCGCCGGGACCTGCGCGAAGTAACGCCGCGTCAGATCCACCACCTCGCCGCCAGCTACCGGGCCGTGGCCAGATACGACGACCCGCGCGCCAAGCGAGGCCACCATCCCGATCGCCGCGTCCCACTCGACGGGGCCGCCGCAGCGGATGGCAGGATGGTTCTTGACCTGCACGATGTCGCCGGAGAACAGCACGCCGTCGTCCGCGAGCCAGCCGACGACGTCACTCTCCGTGTGGACCGAACCGACCTCAAGGAGCTGCATGGCACGGCGCGAGCCTATGATGGTGAGTTCTTGGCGGAAGCGGATGTCGGCGTAACGCGGGGCGAGCTGCGCATGCGCGTCCATCAAGGCCTCCCGGTCGTTCAGGACGCCTTCACGCTCATGCCGAAGCGCCGGATCCTCCGCCTCCTCGGCTTCTCGGGCCATCCCCGCAACGATTGCCTTGCGCTCCGCATCTGTGGCGGCAACAATGCCGTCGACACGACGGCGAGCCACGGCATTCGTCGCTCCGTTGCGATCACGGCGCAGT
>JAJYSJ010000060.1 GCA_021793645.1 Bacillota bacterium | reverse complement strand
TGCAAATAGTGGTCCTTTCAAAAAGGGGGCGTGATCCGATGAGCGGCGCATCATTCGACCGCACGAACCCGCACGATGCCGAGACGCCGGTCATGATCCGACGCCACGCACCGGCCGCGCGCCTGAGGGCTGGCACAGGTCTGGGCGGGTTCCTGCTCCTCAACGCCCGCCTGCCACACTGCCGCGTCTGCGGCTGCACCGAGATCAACGCCTGCCCGGGCACCTTTGGCGGCTGCTACTGGGTCGAACCCGGCCTCTGCAGCCGGTGCGCGCCAGCCGATCACCCCAGTCTGATTCGCCTGGAGGGAGGGGACATCATCCGATGAGCACATCACCGAAGCCTGAGCTCACGGAACTGCGGTTCGAGGAGATCCTGGTCGTCCACAACGTGCGCAAGCGTTCCGTTAACCGGCCAATACGGACTTTGACGCTTCCTTCCAAGGTGGATAGCATGGCCTTGGGAGAGCTTTCCGGGAGGCTCCCCTGGTGCAGGAGGCCATAGGCCGAGGGCGCCAGGGGAGCGCGGGGGGTATGCGTCATGTTCCATGTGGCGGTGCGCGAGGAGGCCCCGTTCTTCGCGGTCCTGGACGACGAGGGCCAGGAGGTCGCGGTCATCGCAGGGTACCTTGGGTATGTCGCGACGCGCGGGTTCTCGCGCCACACCGTGCGCGCCTACGCCTACGACATGCTCGCCTTCTGGCGCTGGCTCGAGGCGACGGGCAAAGACGCCCGGCAGGTGACGACCGAGGATCTCCTCAACTACATCGAGTGGGAGAAGCGGCGGGAAAACCCCCAGCGGCCGGGCAGGAACGTCTACCGGCTGGAAGACGGCCGCGCCGGCGGCATGGCCACCGCGACGATCAACCGGCGCCTTGCGGCGATCTACGGCTTCTACGAGCACCTCCTACGTATCGATCCTGAGAGCCTGCCGCGCAACCCCGTGCCGCGTGGACAGGTGAGCCGCGCCTGGACGATGGCGCCCTACGGGCTCCTCGGCCACATCCGAAGGCGCGTCACGCGGAGCGCCCTGCGCCTCAAGGCCTCGCAGCGGCTGCCGCGGAGCCTCTCGCCGGCCGAGGTGGAACGCCTCGTTGGGAGCTTTCGCACGCTACGGGACAAGGCTATAGCGCTCCTCATGCTCTACGGCGGCCTGCGTTCGAGCGAGATCTTGTCGTTGCAGATGCAGGACCTCGATCTCCCCGGCGGCAGGGTGCGCGTCTGGGGCAAGGGCGGGCGCGAGCGCGTGGTGCCGGTGGATGCGGACGCTCTGCGCCTCGTGCAGCGCTACATCCTCTACGAGCGGCCGGAGTCGGGGGAACCCCAGATCTTCCTCGCCGCCAAGGGACCGCACCGGGGCATGTCCCTTACCCCTGCGGGGCTGCGCCGGATCTTCCGCTACCACCGCCTGCGGTCGGGAGTGCGGGCGGGGAACGCCCATCGCCTGCGCCACACCTACGCGACCAATCTCGCGCAGGCAGGCGTCGACGCCTACGTGCTGCGAGACCTGATGGGCCACGCCCACATCGAGAGCAGCCTCGTCTACATCCATCTCACGGCGCAGCACCTGCGCGAGGAGTACGACCGGGCGCTCCAACGCGTGAAGGCGGGTGAAGGGCATGGCGGCGAGTAGCGCGGGTAGGGCACCGCGTCCAGACATCGCCGCGATCCTCGAAGACTACGCGGACTTCACCGTGCGGCTCGGCCTTTCGTACCACTCCAGGTATGAGCGCATGCGCGGTGCGAGGGCGCTGCTCGCGCGTCTCGATGGGCTCGACTGGCACAGCCCCACGGTTGCAGCAGCCCTCGAAGACCTGGCGCAGCGCGAGAACTCCTTCATCTCGTACCTACTGCTGCACGGCCACCTGCGGCCCGGCTACTCCTACCTGCTTTCGCACCATCCGCAGCTCGTACGGCAGGCGCCACACTCGCCCTACGCGGAGGACGTCGCCGCGGTGACCGGGATCGCCCCGCAGCTCGGGTTCACCCCGTATACGGTCAGAAGCCTCCTGACCGAGGTGCTGATGCGTGTTCTGGTGCAGACCGGAAAGCGTCTTCGTGACCTCACTCCCGCGGACTTCAAGGACTTCCGCAGTGCCACCCAGCGTTGGGAGAAGGAGACCGGGCAAACGACCAAGTACTGGCGCCACTACGTGCACGCTGCGGAGACCGTTCTCTACCACCTCGGGATCTATGAGCGGCCAACTCCGCACGGTCATGCGCGCGAGCACACCTGGGCGGGCTACCTGAAAGGGGTGGCACAGCCTGAGCTGAAGGCCGAGATGCTGCGCTACATCGAACAGATGGCCGCCACGCGACGCACCTCGACCGTGATCGGCTACTGCCACTCCCTCGTGCCGTTCGCCCGTTACCTTGCGGAGCATCATCCCGAGGTGCGCAGCGTCGGCGATCTGCGCCGGGATGCTCACATCGAGCCCTACCTCGTCTGGAACGCGACGCGCGAGTGGACACCGCGAGGCGGGACCCCGCAGCGCTACAGCGCGAGGGAGCGCCAGCACGGCGTGCTGGACATCAAGTTCTTCTTCGACACCATCACCGAGTGGGGCTGGGAGGAGGCGCCCAAGCGGCGTCTCCTGTTCCCGAGCGATGTCCCGAAACGGGACAAGCCCCTGCCGCGCTTCATCCCGCAGGACCAGGAAGCACGCCTGATGGCGGCGATCCGCACGTTGCAGGACCCCTTCCAACGCTACCCCTTGGAGATTCTGCGCGCCACGGGGCTGCGCATCGGCGAGCTGCTGAACCTCGAACTGGACTGCGTGCACCAGGTGCCGGGCCAGGGGGCTTGGCTCAAGGTGCCGCTCGGCAAGCTGCGCACGGAGCGCATGGTGCCGATCGATGCGGAGACGGTGGCGATGTTCGACACCATCGCGCAGGCGCGAGGAGCCGTGCGACCGCTGCCGCATCCCGAGACCGGACGCCCCACCGAGTTCCTGCTCATGCGTCACGGTACGCGCGTCAGCATCGCCCTCATCCGCAACACTCTGAGGCGCGCGGTGGGGATGGCGGGGCTCGTGGACGCCAAAGGCCGGCCACTGCACATCACCCCGCATCAGTTCCGCCACACCTACGCGACCGCATTGATCAACGCCGGCATCAGCCTGCCAGCCCTGATGCGGCTACTCGGCCACGTCAGCGCGACCATGAGCCTGCGCTACGGCCACCTCTTCGACGCGACAGTCAGGCAGCAGTACGAGGCGGCGCTTAACGCAGCGAAGAGCCAGTACTCGCCGGCGATGCTGGAAGCTGCGGCGACCGCATCAGGTGGACAGCCGGAAGCCTACTGGATCGAGAACGACAAGCTCAAGACGCGGCTCGCCCACGGCTACTGCCTGCGCGAACTCGCCCAGCAGTCCTGCCCGGTCGCGAACGTCTGCGAGCGGTGTCCGGCGTTCCTGCCGTTGCCGGAGGAGCAGGAGGTGATAAGGCGGCAGTTGGAGGACGTCAAACTGCTCATCCGCGACGCAACGATGCGTGGCTGGGAGACGGAAGTGAAGCGGCACCAAGAAGTAGCGGGCCACCTGCAGGCGCTATTGGGTGAAGGGCGCTCGCCTTCTCCGATGACGAACCGTCCGGACGATACGGCTGCGGGGTAGTGGTCTTTGCCCATCGTTGCCGCCGGAGGCTATCCAAAGATGTGCCGTAGAGGGGTTCCGGCGGTGCAGAAGCGAACTCGGGTGTTGTCTATGCGACAAGCGGCGAACATTGAAGAGGGGTAAGGTCTCATGCCAAGCGAAGCCTCGCAGTCGTCCCTCATACGGCTTGCCGACGTCTACCGTCACGTGCGGCTCGTTGACGTGGCGGTGTCTCCAGACGGGCGAAAGGTCGTCTATGTCACTGAGCAGTTTCGGCGAAGCAAAGATGAGCAGATGCACTCGATATGGATCGTGGACACGGACGGCACGCACCCGCCGCACCGACTTACCCGCAGCGGGACATCGGACTCCTCGCCGAGGTTTTCGCCGGACGGAACGCTCTTGGCCTTCCTCTCGGCACGTCCGGATGAAGTCGAGATCGCCGAACAGCAGGTGGGCAAGGACGAGTCTGAGCCCAAAAACCAGATCTGGCTCTTCGATCTCGCCCATGGCGGCGAACCTCGTCAGCTGACACGTATCGAAGAAGGCGTTGAAGAGTTCTCCTGGGGACCCGACGCTCATCGGATTGTATTCTGCAGTCGCGTGCCGGACGACGAACAGCGCAAGTACCTCAAGCGTCGGCGCGACAAGGATTCGCCAGGCCCCTGGGTGCTGCGCCGCACGCAGCACAAGGAGGACGGCCAGGGTTATCTCGACGACGTGCGTACACACCTTTTCACCCTGGATGTGGCGACGAGGGCTGTGCAGCAGATCAGCGGGGGACCGGCCAGCGAGACGCATCCCCTATGGTCGCCGGACGGCGGATGGATCCTCTTCACCTCGAATCGCACCGGCGACCCTGATAACAACCTTCGACTCGACCTCTGGCTGATGCGACCTGACGGCAGCGATCTGCGTCGACTGACATTCGGTGATGTGCGGGCAGAAAGTCCGGTCTGGTCACCCGACAGCTCGCGCGTCGCGTTCACCTCTCCGGTCGAGCCGGAGAACCTCAGTTCGCTCGCGTACCCGCTGGTGGTCGACGTCGCAGCCGCTGAGCCGACCGGCTCCCTTGCACAGTCGATTGGCGCGGGTTTCGCGAGCGTCGGCGGCATCGTTGCCGACGGGCCTGTCGCCGATCCCGTGGCAGCAGCCCGCTGCTACCCAGTGCCGCTTCGGACGACGGCGGCGCGTCGGCTGGCGACCGAACTGCCTGGGCCGGCCGAACGACTTTCCTGGCGGGATGCATCGAAGGTGTTGGGGCTTGTGCTCGATCACGGCCAGAAGCGTCTGGTTGAGTGGGGAGTCGACGGCGGGTTGAGAATTCTCGCACCTCAGGACCGCCAGTCCACGATTGTCGCGTTCGGCTGCGGTGGAGGCAGCGTGGTTGCAGCCATCGACCGACCCGAGACCGGTTGGACGTTGACATCCTTGCGCGAGACGGGCCTCCAGGACAAGCCTCTCGTATCGCCCAACGCCCTTTGGCTCGGAGAGCGACATCTAGGCTGCTACCGCTGGATCGAGTGGCGCGACAGCGACGGGGTGTCGATCGAAGGACTCGTCATCGTACCTCCGCAAGTCTCCGGTGATCCGAGCAGGTTGCCTCTGCTCGCGGTACTCCACGGCGGTCCCCAATGGCTCGACATGCCGTGGTTCGACTTTGAGCGGCAGTACTGGGCCGACCTCGGCTACCTTGTGCTGATGGTGAACTACCGCGGCTCACTGTCCTACGGCGAGGAGTTCTGTCGCACGATCCAAGGCCGGTGGGGTCCGCTCGAACACGACGACCTGATGACCGGCATCGACGAGATGGTTCGCCGTGGCTGGGCCGATCCTGAACGACTGTACTGCACCGGCTTTTCGTATGGCGGCATCATGACCAACTGGGCGGTCGGGCACACCGATCGCTTCCGAGCGGCGGCCAGCGAACACGGGCTTTGGGATTACAGCTCCACCTTCGGCCCGGACGACTCTCACATTCAGTGGCAGAACGACGCCGGCCTGCCTTGGCAAAACCGTGAACGATACCTGAAGATGTCTCCGACCTCCGGGGCAGAGCATATTCGTACGCCTCTGCTGATCTTGGCAGGAGAGCAGGATTGGCGCTGCCCTGTCGACCAATCCGAGCAACTCTACCTCACCCTCAAGAAGCGGGGCGTGTCGACGGAGCTGATCATCTACCCCGGTGAGCACCACGCCGTCTCTCGCCCCAGGCGCGCGATCGATCGTCTGCGCCGCATCGCCCTCTGGTTTGCGCAGCACGGCGGTCAACCGCTACCGACGGAAGACACGAAGGATGACGAACCCACCGATTCAAAGGATTGACTGTCCCTCACCATCTCAAAATCAACGATCCAGCGAGCATTCCAGAGCCTTCGGACAGATTGGCCGGATAAGTTTCGACGAGGAAGGGCTCCAACAGCTCGCACAGTCGATCCTGGACCGCGGCATCATCGAGCCTTTGATCGTGCGCTTCGTGCTGGACGAGAAAGGGCGGGCAGAGTATCACCTGGTGGCGGGCGAACGCCGGCTGCGCGCCGCGAAGATCGCGGGACTTGAGAAGGTCCCGGTCATCGTGCGCGCCTTCGATCCGGCGACCGCGGCCAAGGTGCAGCTGATCGAGAACCTTCAGCGCCAGGACATCGACGCGATCGAGGAGGCCGAGGGGTTCGACCGGCTGGTTCGGGAGCATGGCGTGCAGGCCAAGCAGATCGCGCAGGACCTCGGCGTCTCCGAGGCCCACATCTCGAACCGGCGCCGCCTGCTGCGCCTGCCGGAGGCCGTCCGCGACCTGGTTTCGGCGCAAAAACTCTCCGCGTCCGTGGCCCTCTCGCTCGTGCACCTGGCGGACTATCCCAGCGTCGTGCAGGGGGCGGCCAAGATCCTGGTGGAGGGGCAGGTGCCGCAATCGCGCGCCGAGAGGGCGGTCGGCGACTATCTGCTCAACACCTGCCCCGTGGTGGGTGGGGCGGGCTATCGCCTGAAGACGGCGGACGAGTCGGCGCACAAGGACTGCCCCTGCCGACGCAAGGTGCCGAGCGACTTCGGGTCCTTCGCCGTGTGCGTCGACCGCGCGCAGTTCGAGGTGGTCGAAGGCCGCGTGTTGGCCGAGATCGAAGCGCGCAGGGAGCAGCAACTCCAGGGGAAGAAGGGGCAGCGGCAGGGCACCCCTGAGAATCCGATCGACGTCTCGCGCCTGAACAGCTTCGGCGATCGCGCGGACTACCGCAGGATCGAGCAGGTGCGCGACCTCGCGCCGGGCGTCTCGGAACGGCATCAAGGCTGCGCCTGCCACCGCTTCGGCGTCCGGCACGGAGAGAGCTGCGAGATCTGCATCAAGCCGCGCGAGTTCGACCGCATCGAGCGGCAGGCCCAGCGCGCCCACAAGAAGGCCGTCAGGGCCGCGATGGCGCAGGGGCGGGTGGACGCGCAGGCGTGGGTCGAGCAGAAGGTCGCGCAGGTGTGGCCCGAAGGATCTGCCCAGCCCACGCTCACGCCGTACGACCTTGCGTACTTCGCG
>JAJYSJ010000059.1 GCA_021793645.1 Bacillota bacterium | reverse complement strand
CCGCAAGAAGAACTACCCATCCATCCAGAAGGCACTGTGGGGAGGCAGCCTGTGGTCCAAGAGCTACTTCGCTGCATCGGCCGGGGGCGCACCGCTTTCCATCATCCGGCAGTACATCGAACACCAGAAGACCCGGCATTGAACGCTTCCCGCCCGCGCCTTAGATCCTCGCCCTCTACGACGAGGTTTTACGGCGCCGCTGATAAGCCTGGCGCCGTTTCATGCGGGCACTCTACATGCTGGGAAAACCGGAATGCAACCAATTCGCCGCCTCTGTCGTTCTACAGGGTGGCGGACATACACGCCGCGGCCACGCGCAGGAGGTCAGACATGAACTCGCAACGAGAAAGGGATTTTGAGGCCTTCTACCGGCGGGAAGAGCGCAGGGTGCTGCGCCTTTGCTACGGCGTCCTGGGCGACCCAGGGCTCGCACAGGACGCTGCGCAGGAGGCGTGGATCAGGTACCTGCGCTACGCGGACGGCCCAAGACCGCAGTTCTCCGTGCCGCTGCTCGTCACCGTCGCGCTGAACGCGGCAAGGGACTGGGAGCGGCGGCGCCGGCGACGCCCCGAGGACCTGCATGCTGACATGATCGCCTTTTCCACGGCGATCGAGCCAGACGACCGCGATCTGCTCGACGCAGTTTCGAAGCTACCGGTCCAAGAGCGAGGAGCCGTCCTGATGCACTACGCGCTGGACATGCCGATCGGCGAGGTGGCCGCAGTGCTGCAAAAGCGCTCGGGCGCAGTGAAGAGCATGCTCCACCGCGCGCGAGGACACCTCCGCTCGCTGCTTACCCCTGAGGAGGAGATCTCACATGGACGCTAGGGACGAGCGCCTGGAGCAGCGGCTTCAGGGACTTGGCGAGGCCATCGACCGGGAGATCGGACCGGTCGACACCGACGCGGGCTGGAGAAGGCTGCAAGCGCGCAGGTCCGCTGCGCCGCAGCGGGGACGGCCTTCGCGGCGGCCCGGCTGGTGGGTGGGTGCGGCTGCCGCGCTCGCGGCGATCCTGATCGCGGCGCCGTACGTGCTGCACTTGCAGCCTGGCAAGCCGCCGGTCATCCAGCCCCCGCCCGCGACGACGAAGCCGGGCGGCGTGTCGGTGCCCATCGGCAAGGTGAGCGCCGTCGACTTCCTCAGCCGACAGGAAGGCTTTGCCGCAGTGTCGCTGGGCGGCTACGGGTCCCAAAACGCCGTGCTCTCTACCGCGAACGGCGGCCAGACCTGGCTTGTGCACAAGCTGCCACAGGGCTACAGCGTGCTCTCCATGCACTTCACGGACGACCAGCTTGGCTACGTGCTCGCGCAGCAGACGGGCACGACACCGTCCCCGAATCCGCCGCCGATCGTGATCCTCTGGACGCGGAACGGCGGCCAGACCTGGACGCAGACCTACAGCGCACCTGGCTCGCAGGCCCTGATGAACACCACCGAGACGATGCGCGTCGGGTTCCAGTTCTACGGCAGCCAGGGCTACGCGTTCGTCGGCGACAAGATCCTTACGACGACTGGCGGCAAGAGCTGGTCGGCGCTCTCGCTGCCCCAGGGCTTCGCCCCGGTGCACATGGACTTCCTCAGCCCGCGCGTGGGCTACGTGGCTGGCCAGGAGTGCCCCCAGGCGCCGCAGCCCGGCACCTCGGAGGCCGGCTGCAAGGCCGTGCTGATCGAGACGACGGACGGCGGCCAGACCTGGTCTACGGTCTTCACCGCGCCGCAGCAGAACCTCTGGGCGTACTCTGATGCGGTCAGCTTCGCGAATGGTCAGGACGGCTGGTTCTTCCTCAAGGACAGCGCGACGTGGCAGAGCTACCTCTACCAGACCAAGGACGGCGGCAAGACCTGGACCGAAGAGCAGAAGAACTTTGCGCAGGGCCGCACCGTGGCGGGCGCTCCCACGTTCGTGACGCCGAAGGTCGGCTGGCTGCCGATCAACGAGGGCGCTGCGCCCTACCCCGGTGGCCTACTGATCACCCGCGACGGCGGCCAGACTTGGAGCCAAGTCGGAACGAAGCGCGGCTGGAGCCTGAACGGCGTCTCCATGGTCTCGGCGCAGGATGGCTTTGCCGCCGGCAACAACGCGACGCAGCAGGGCTTCCTGATCAAGACGACAAACGGCGGGCAGACGTGGACGCAGGTGCTGCCCTCGCTGGCTCCCACGAGCTTCGTCGACTTCCCTGGCGCAAAGCATGGCTTCGGCATCGGCATCCCGTCCGACACGCAGGCGTTCCTCGCGACCTCGAACGGTGGGAAGACCTGGTCGGAGACCACCCGCCTCCCGGCGAACGCGATGGGCCTCTCCTTCGTGAACGCAAATCTGGGCTACGCGATTGCGGCACCAAAGAACGCCGGCACGACCATGCAAGTCCTGCGCAGCACGGACGGCGGCCAGCACTGGCAGGTGGAGGCGAACCTCAGCGCAGCCGCCGGCAACCTCTTCGCCACCACGCCGTACGTCAAGTTCTTCGATGCGCAGCACGGCATCCTCGAGACGGAGGATTACCCGCAGGTGGTGCTCGAGGCGACGAGCGACGGCGGTAAGACCTGGACGAAGGTCTCCACGCAGCAGAGCGTCCCCGGCAGCTGGCAGCAGATCTCCTTCCTCTCGCCACAGATGGGTTACGCCATCTCGACGACGATCAACCAAGGGCAGGCGACCGTCGTCATGCAGGAGACGACCGATGGCGGAACGTCCTGGTCGACCGTCAAGCAGTTCACGAACGGGGACTGGGCCGAGGCGATGTACTTCCAGTCGCCCGAGCTCGGTTGGCTCGCGATGCGCAGTGCACCGACCAGCCAAAATCCCGCGACGGTGATCATGCAGACGACGGACGGCGGCAAGACCTGGTCAAGCTACCCGATGCCGGGTGCCGCCCTCCAGCCGATCGGCAACAACCTGCTCATGCAATTCCAGGACCAGAAGAACGGCTCGCTGATGGGGCAAGGCAGCTTCTACCGCACGACGGACGGCGGCAGGACCTGGATGCAGCAGCCGTAGCGGGAGATGGGCACAGGGGCCGCCGTGCAAGGCAAGCGTTGCCCTGCGCGGCGGCCCCCTTTGCTGCTATAGGCGCCGGATTACGCGAGGCGGCCGAGCAGACCTGTCGCGTCTAGGATGCGCCTGGCGATGCGCTCCGGAGAGGCGTCGCCCGCCTCCACCACGTGGCCCGGTGGCCCGGACCGATCGAGCGCCGCGGAGAGCTCGGCCGCGCGCACGAGGTGCCAGGCGAGCGATTCCCCCTGTTCACGCCGGCGCAGGCGCTGCTCGAGGACGGGCAGCGGCGCGCGCAGGCGCACCACCAGGACGTCCGCACCTGGGACGGCGGAGCGGATGTCGGCGACGTCGCCTTCGCCCTCCACGACGCGCGGCACGATCAGGCAGCGCGCGCCGCAGGCGCGGGCATTTGAGAAGAGCGCCTGGAGGTTCGCGAGCGCGAAGCCCGACGCGAACCGGTCGCCCGGGGAGCGCGGCTCGACCTCGCTCAGGGCGTCGAGGTCCGAGAGCGCGTGTGCGACGCCGTGGGCGGCGAGGAGGTCCGAGAGCGCGTCGGCGACGGTCGACTTGCCGACCCCGACCGGCCCGCTCAGCACGAGCACCGGGACGGTGTTCCACCAGGCGAGGGCGTCGCGCTCAGTTCGCTTCAAGAACGCGTCCTTCCCATCCATGTAGCCTTCGATGTCCTCGGGAAAGCGCGCCGCAAGCTCTGCCTTGAGCCTGCCGTAGCGCGCCGCCGCCTCGGGCCGCGCGCGTAGGTAGTCCCGCACCGCGAGGTGGCGGAGGATCTCGGGATCTCCGCGCTCATAGACGTGCACGTGACAGGGCGGGGGCGGGTCCTCCCTGCGGAAGTAGCGGCGGCCCTGAAGGCCGTACTCGCCCATCGCCTCGTAGCCCAACTGCTGCAGGGAAGGCGTCAGGGCGTCGACGGCGGCGATCTGGCGCACGACCGGCAGGATGTCGATGACCGGCTTCGCGGCGAGGCCGGGCACGGACGTGCTGCCGATGTGGTGAATGAAGAGCGCGTGGCGTCCAAAGACGGAGGCGAGCCTCTCCGCCTCCATGCGGAACTGCCTGGGCCATGCGGCATCCGGCTCCGTGACGACGACGCGCATCGCGCTCCTCCTCTACCATGCTCCGCGCTGCCCCTCTACGCGCGCGGCGAGTTCCTTCCACCAAGTGAGGTCAAAGAAGGGACCGGCGCGCCCGCTCGTCGAGGGGAGGACGAATACCGGCACGCCGGCGAGGCGCTCGGGCTGCAGGCCGTACGCGGTCTTGCGACCGAGGAGCTCCTGCGCCGTGCGCTTGCCGTTCGTCGCGAGCAGGCCCGGCCGAAACGTCTGCAGCTTCTCCACCACTGCGGCGGGGGAGAAGGATTGCCGCGGGAGTTCATCGTCCGCGCCGAACGCGGTCTTCACGACGTCGGTGAGTCCGATGCCGTAGGAGAGGAGCTTCGGGTACTCCTCCGGCCGAAGCTGCCGATCGGTCAGCCCGACCTCGCAGAGCGTGCGCCAGAACCGGTTGCCTGGTCCGGCGTAGTACGCCTGCCGCTGTGCGGAGACGGTGCCCGCGGCGCTGCCGCAGATGACGAGCCGAAGATCCTCCCGCAGGAGGTCCTCCAGCACCGGCTTTCCGGAAAAGGGGTCAGCCATCGGCGCGCACCGCGCGCGCCGACCGCACGAAGGCGACGAACGCTTCGGCCGCCGCGCTCGGGTGGGCGTCCCAGACGACGTAGAGAGGGCGCTCGATCCGAAGGCCCCGGATCCTGAGGCCGCGCACCTCGTCTTTCGGCTCGCCGCGCAGCACAAGGCGCGAGACGAAGCCGACGCCGATTCCGCTGCGCACCGCCGCAAGCACCGCCTGCGCGGAGTTCACCGTGAGCGCGATGCGCCGCTCGGCGTAGTGCAGTCCGGTGGACGAGAGCCGCTCCTCGATCGTCCGGCGTGTGCCGGAGCCCGGTGACCGCTCGACGAAGGTCTGGCGCAGGAGGTCCTCCGGCGACACCTCGGCCTCGGCGAACGCGGGGTGGGATCTCGGCACGGCGAGCACCAGCTCGTCGCGGCCGATCTCCTGCGCCGAGAGGAGGCCCCGCGCTGGCGGGTGGCCGGTGAAGCCGACGTCGCACGTCCCGTCGGCGACGCAGCGCTCCACCGCCTGCGAGTCCATGATCGCTAGCTGCGCCGAGAGACCGTCGTGGTGACCGGCGAACGCCGCGAGAAGGCCGGGAACGAAGCTCTCGCCCGGCGCGGTGCTGGCGGCAATGTGCAGGCTGCCGTGCAGGGAGTGCGGCGATTGCAGCATCTCACGCAGCTGGCGCTCGTGCGCCAGCGTCGCTTCCGCGAACTGCAAGAGCGAGAGGCCCGCGCGCGTCGGCGTGACGGAGCGTCCGCTGCGGCTCAGGAGCTCCTGCCCGAGGTCGAGTTCCAGCCTGCGGATGCGCCGCGAGGCCGTGGGCTGGGTGAGGCTCAGACGGCGCGCGGCATCCGAAATGCTGCCCGCGCGCAGGGTCTCGACGAACAGCGCTACGTCTCCGAGATCCACATGCCCACCTCTTCCATGCGGAAAGCGTATCCATGATTGCCGAAACAACACCATATTCGTATGGTAACTCCGAACCGATCGGATGGGGGAGGAGCCGTATTGGTCAACGTGTCACCGAAGCCGCAGGGCCAGTCTGCGCTGGCAGCGGCGCTCGTCTTCATCGTACTGCTGGTGGCTGGGCTCTTCTATGCAAAGTGGGATCCCTATTTCCACAAGGCCTTCGCGGCGGCTGCAAGCCACACACTCGGTGCCTCCATCATCAGCGGCACGTCGGCGAGCCCGCCCGCCCCATCGCTTGCGGCGGCATGGGACTATTTCGTTACGTACTTCAAAGACATCTGGATCGCGCTCATCGTGGGGCTCGTGCTGGGGTCCGGGGTCCAGGCGCTCTTGCCGCGCGACTGGCTGCTGCGCCTGTTCGGAGCCGCCGGTTCACGCAGTGCGGTGCTCGCCGGCGTCTTGGCGGTGCCCTCGATGATGTGCACATGCTGCTCTGCTCCGATGGTCGTAGGCATGCGCCGGGCGAAGGTATCGAACGGCGCCGCGCTCGCGTACTGGCTCGGCAATCCGGTGCTGAACCCGGCAACGATCCTCTTCGTCGGCTTCGTGCTGGGCTGGAACTGGGCGGTGCTGCGCATCACTGTCGGGATCGTGCTCGTCGCCGGCGCGGCTTGGCTGGGCAACCGGGAGGACCGCCTCGCTGGCGAAGGGACGGCGCAGGCCCTGCTCGATGCTCTTCCCGAGGAGGAGAAGGCGCCGCCCAATCGCTTCGGCGCCTGGCTGAGCGCGCTATGGCGCCTGTGCATCGGCCTCATTCCGGAGTACGTCGTCGTCGTCGCTTTGCTTGGCCTTGCGCGCGCCTGGCTGTTCCCGGCGATCTCGCCGGCGATCGGCGGGAGCATCCTGCTGCTGGTCGGCCTCGCGGCTGCGGGCACGCTCTTCGTCATCCCGACGGCGGGTGAGGTGCCGGTGATTCAGACGCTGATGAGCTACGGCCTTGGCACGGGCTCCGCCGGCGCCCTATTGATGACTCTGCCAGCCGTGAGCCTGCCGTCCCTGGTGATGGTCGGGCGGGCGGTCTCGGTGCGTCTTTTGGTGCGGGTCACGGCGCTGGTCTTCATTGCCGGCATCGTCGCAGGACTCTTGGCGCTGGCCTTCGGTCTCTAGAGGAAAGAACACTGAAGGGCGCCGGGAAAGGGCGCCCTTCTTCACGTCGCGAGATGGGTTTGAAGGGCGGAGAAGCACTCCGGGCAGAAGCCGTCACCGCTTGCGCTTTGTGGCGCGGTCGACGGATTGGAAAGAGCGTGTACGTCGGCGCTGCGTTTGCCGTCTATCCGGCTCCTTCAACAGCAGCGCGCCGCGTGACCGAACGGCTGTCCCTTTCTGAGGCCGAGCGCCCGCGATAGCGCGGAAAGGATCTGTGACATGCGCACCGGGAGATCCTGCGCGATCTGTTCTTTTGTCATGAGAAGCCTCCGCATCGATCAACCGCTGCCCCGCAGTCGGACTGCCACTGGGAAAGCATGCGGAAATGGCGCAAGCGGGGGAAAGTCCCCTGTAGAGGAATGTCACCATGACGATTGAACCTCCCCGCCCTGAAGGGCGGAGATTCCGAAGGGAAGCCCGGGGGATGTGTCACGGGTGCAAAGACCCTGGGAGTAGTTCTCCTGACTGGTCCC
>JAJYSJ010000002.1 GCA_021793645.1 Bacillota bacterium | reverse complement strand
AAGAGGGCGGCCGCCACACGCCGTTCTTCAACGGCTACCGCCCGCAGTTCTACTTCCGCACGACGGACGTCACGGGAGTCGTGACGCTGCCGGAGGGCGTGGAGATGGTCATGCCGGGCGACAACGTTCAGATGGCGATCGAGCTCATCAACTCCATCGCGATGGAGGACGGCCTGCGCTTCGCGATTCGCGAGGGCGGTCGCACCGTCGGCGCTGGCGTCGTCACCGCTATCGCCGAGTAAGGAGGTGCATCGTGCCCGCGCAGAAAATCCGCATCCGCTTGAAGGCGTTCGACCACAAGGTGCTTGACCAGTCCGCAGAACGCATCGTCGACACGGCGAAGCGGACGGGAGCCGGCGTAGCTGGCCCCGTCCCGCTGCCCACCGAGAAGAGTATCTACACCATCCTTACGGCTCCGAACGGCGAGAAGGACATCCGGGAGCAGTTCGAGATGCGCACTCACAAGCGCCTGATCGACATCCTGGACGCCACGCCTAAGACGGTGGACGCGCTGATGCGCCTCGACCTGCCGGCCGGAGTGGACATCGAAATCAAGCTCTAGCCGGGAGGTAGGCGCAGTTGAAGGGGATCATCGGGCGAAAGCTCGGCATGACACGGATCTTCGACGAAACCGGGCGCGCCGTCTCGGTGACGGTCATCGAGGCAGGTCCGTGCCCTGTCATCCGCGTCAAAGCGGAGGAGAAGGACGGCTACCGTGCTGCGGTGCTCGGTTACGGCCGCGTACGGCGCGCAAGCCGGCCCTATGCCGGCCAGTTCAAGAATGCTGAGGGCGCACCGTCGCGCCTGCTGCGGGAGATGCTCCTCGCCGACGGCGAGGATGCACCCGAGGGCGAGGTGCGCGTCGACATTTTCTCCGCCGGAGAGTACGTCGATGTGCGTGGACGCTCAAAGGGCCATGGGTTCACCGGCGGCATCAAGCGCTGGGGCTTCCACCGCGGGCCGATGACCCACGGCTCGAAGTACCACCGCGGTCCCGGGTCGCTCTCGTCCCGTATGTCGGGCGGCGGCGGCAAGGTCTTCAAAGGCCGTCGGCTGCCGGGCCATTACGGCAACGAGCGCGTGACTGTTCAGGCGCTTCAGGTGATCCGCGTCGATGCGGATCGCAATCTGCTTCTGGTCCGTGGCGCTGTTCCCGGTGTTCGTGGGGCAATCGTGGAGATCCGCCAGAGTGTGAAGAGGAGGGGGAAGAAGGCGTGAAGGCACAAGTCCTGAACCAGACGGGCGAGCCGGTCGGCGAGATCGAGCTTGCGGAAAGCGTCTGGAACGCACCATCGAACCCCGGTCTCGTGCACCAGGCGGTCGTCGCGACGCTGGCAAACCAGCGGCATGGCACCTCGGACACCAAGCTCCGCAGCGAGGTCCGCGGCGGAGGCCGCAAGCCGTGGCGCCAAAAGGGCACCGGGCGTGCGCGCCAGGGATCCATCCGGAGTCCGCTGTGGCGCAAGGGCGGCGTGACCTTCGGTCCGCACCCGCGTAGCTACCGCCAGGATCTGCCGCGCAAGATGCGCCGCGCCGCACTGCGCGCCGCCCTTTCGGCGCGGGCCCAGGCGGGCGATCTCGTCGTGCTCGAAAGTCTTCAGCTCGCGGGGCCGAAGACGAAGGAGTTCGCGGCGGTCCTCAAGGCGCTTCAGGCTGAACGCGCACTGTTCGTCACGGAGGAGGCGCGTACCGAGATTACGCTCTCGGCGCGCAACCTGCCGAAGGCGGGGGCGATGGTCGCCCAGGACCTTAGTGTCCACGCCGTGCTGCGCTACCCGAAGATCGTTTGCACGCGCGCAGCCGTAGCGCGCATCGAGGAGGTGCTCGCCTAATGGAGAGCAGCGAAGTCCTCGTTCGGCCGATCATCACCGAGAAGTCGAACGAGCAGATGGCGCTTGGCAAGTACACCTTCCGCGTCGCACTGACGGCGAACAAGCCGGAGATCAAGCGGGCCGTGGAGGAGATCTTCAAGGTCAACGTGCTTTCCGTGCACACCATGCGGATGCGTGGCAAGCTGCGGCGGCAGGGCGTGACGAAGGGCTTCCGGGCGGACTGGAAGAAGGCCATCGTCCAACTCAAGCCAGGCCAGAGCATTCAGCTCTTCGAGGGGGTGTAAGGGATGGCGGTAAGAAAGGTCAAGCCGACATCCCCGGGCGTTCGGTCCGTGGCACTGCCCGGATTCGGCGAGATCACCCGCGGGAAGCCGGAGAAGAGCCTGACCCACGGCCAAGGAACGAGCGGCGGCCGCAACGCCTACGGGCGAATGACGGTCCGCCACCGCGGCGGCGGCCACAAGCGCGTCTACCGCGAGGTAGACTTCCGGCGCAAGAAGGATGGCGTGCCGGCGACGGTCGTCTCGATCGAGTACGACCCGAACCGTACGGCGCGCATCGCGCTCCTGCATTACGCAGACGGCGAGAAGGCATACATCCTGGCGCCTGTGGGCCTCAGCGTCGGCGATACCGTGCGCTCCGGCGAGGGCTCGGACATTCGTCCGGGCAACGCAATGGAGATCCGGCATATGCCGCTCGGTACGCAGGTGCACTGCATCGAACTGATTCCCGGACGCGGAGCCCAGATGGTCCGGTCCGCGGGAGTAAGCGCGCAGATCATGGCGCGGGAAGGCGGCATGGCGCTGCTGCGGCTGCCGTCCGGCGAGCAGCGCTACGTGCGTGAGGTCTGCCGGGCGACGATCGGTCAGGTCGGAAACCTCGAGCACGAGAACCAGCAGGACGGCAAGGCCGGCCGGATGCGCTGGAAGGGCAAGCGCCCGCACGTTCGAGGCGTCGCGATGAACCCTGTCGACCACCCGCACGGCGGCGGCGAGGGCAAGAGCCCGATCGGCCGCAAGGCGCCGGTATCGCCGTGGGGCCTCAAGATGGGGCAGAAGACGCGCAAGAAGAAGAAGCAGTCCGACCGCTATATCGTCTCGCATCGGAAGTAAGGAGGGGATCGCATGGGACGCTCGCTGAAGAAGGGACCGTACGTGCCGGATCACCTCCGCAAGAAGATCGCGGAGATGAACGAAGCCGGTCAGAAGCGCATCATCAAGATCTGGGCGCGCGCCGCGCAGATCACGCCGGAGATGATTGGGCACACCATCGCAGTCCACGATGGTCGCAAGCACATCCCGGTCTACATCACCGAGGACATGGTCGGTCACCGGCTCGGGGAATTCGCCCCGACCCGCACCTTCCGTGGCCACGGCAACCACACCGAGCGCTCCTCGGCGCTGAAGTAAGGTGACCACCATGCAGAAGACCGGAGGGGCCAGGGCCGTACTGCGCTACGTGCGCATCGCGCCCCGCAAGTGCCGGATCGTCGTGGACGCGATCCGGGGCAGGGACCTGGACGAGGCGCTCGCAATCCTGGCGTACACGCCGAAGCGCGCGGCGCCGATCATCGAGAAGCTGGTGCGTTCGGCGGCGGCCAACGCGACCGAGAACCACGACATGCGCCGCGAGGACCTCTACGTCTCCGAAGCGTATGTCGACCAGGGGCCGACGCTGAAGCGGGCGCATCCCCGCTACCGCGGCCAGATGTACGCGATCCTGAAGCGCACCTCGCACATCACTGTCGTCGTGCGCGAGAGAGGGGTGTAACGGTGGGTCAGAAGGTACACCCGAAGGGCATGCGCATCGGCGTGATCAAGGACTGGGACTCGCGCTGGTACGCCAGCCGCAAGAACTTCCCGGACCAGCTCGCCGAGGACACCTGGCTGCGCAAGCTGATCAAGCGCCAGAACTACCAGGCCGGCATCGCCCGCATCGAGATCGAGCGCGCGGCGAACCGCCTGAAGGTCTTCATCCACACCGCCAAACCGGGCATCGTGATCGGCAAGGGCGGCGCAGGTGTGGACGGTCTACGGCGCCTGCTCGAGGTGCGCACAAAGAAGCAGGTTCATATCAACATCGTGGAGATCAAGAATCCTGACACCGATGCCCAGCTGATCGCCGAGTCGATCGCTACGCAGCTCGAGAAGCGCGTTGCGTTCAAGCGTGCGATGAAGCAGGCCGTCCAGCGGGCGATGCGCCAGGGCGCCAAGGGCGTCAAGGTGATGAGCTCGGGTCGGCTGGGTGGCGCGGAAATGCACCGCCGCGAGTGGTACTGGGAGGGCACCGTCCCCCTGCACACGCTGCGCGCGGACATCGACTACGGGTTCGCCGAAGCCCACACGACCTACGGCCAGATCGGCGTGAAGGTCTGGATCTACAAGGGCGAGATCTACCACACCCGCGCCGTCGCGCAAGGGGGGCAGTGAGATGCTGCAGCCTAAGCGCACCAAGTTCCGCAAGCTGCACCGCGGACGTCGTGCGGGTCTTGCGACCCGAGGCAACCGCATCATCGATGGCGAGTACGGACTGATCGCGCTCGAAGCCGCCTGGATCACAGATCGGCAGATCGAAGCAGCGCGTATCGCCATGACAAGGCACATTCGCCGCGGCGGAAAGGTCTGGATCAAGATCTTCCCGGACCACCCGTTTACGAAGAAGCCGGCCGAGACTCGCATGGGTTCCGGCAAGGGTTCTCCGGAGTACTGGGTGGCCGTGGTGAAGCCGGGCCGCGTACTCTTCGAGATGAGCGGCGTGCCGGCGGAGGTGGCCCGTGAGGCAATGCGCCTTGCAGGACACAAGCTGCCGATCCGGACGCGCTTCGAGGCGCGGGAGCAGGTACCGGGAGGGGATGTGGCAAGTGAAGCGGAATGAGATTGCCCGCCTCTCGGGCGACGAGATCGACAAGAAGGTCAAGGACCTGAAGGGCGAGCTCTTCAACCTGCGCTTCCAGGCGGCCACCGGCCAACTCGAGAACCCCATGCGAATCCGCGAGGTACGGCGTTCAATCGCCCAGCTGAAGACCGTTCAGCACCTGCGCGAACTCGGCATGGAGGCCTAGGGAGGATGCGCATTTGAGCGAGGAGCGCGGCATGCGCAAGACCCGGCTCGGCCGGGTGGTGTCCGACAAGATGGAGAAGACGGTGGTCGTCGCGGTCGAAGAGATCCACGCCCACCCGCTGTACGGACGCCGAATCCGCAGTACGAAGACGCTGAAGGCCCACGACGAGGAGAACCAGGCCAAGATCGGGGATACCGTGCGCGTCATGGAGACGCGGCCCCTGTCGCGCGAGAAGCGCTGGCGCGTGGTTGAAATCGTCGACCGGGCGCGTTAGGAGGCCTACAGGGTGATCATGGTACAGACCCGCCTGACGGTGGCGGACAACACCGGCGCGAAGGAACTGCAGTGCATCAAGGTGCTCGGTGGTTCGATGCGTCGCTACGCCAACATCGGCGACGTAATTGTCTGCGCCGTCAAGCAGGCGGCGCCGGGCGGGGTCGTCAAGAAGGGCGATGTCGTGAAGGCAGTGGTCGTTCGTTCGCGCCGGGGCCTGCAGCGTGGGGACGGGTCGCACATCCGTTTCGATGACAACGCTGCCGTGATCCTGCGCGACGAGAGGGAACCGCGCGGCACCCGCATCTTCGGACCGGTTGCCCGCGAGTTGCGCGAGCGTGAGTTCATGAAGATCATCTCGCTCGCTCCGGAGGTGCTCTAGATGTCAGAGCGCATTCGCAAGGGTGACCAAGTGGAGGTCATCGCCGGCAAGGACAAGGGCCGCCGCGGCACCGTGCTGCGGGTTGTGCCCAAGGATGGCCGGGTGGTCGTCGAAGGGCTGAACAAGCACAAGCGTCACCAGAAGGCGACGCAGCAAGTGATGCAGGCCGGCATCATCACCCGTGAAGGCCCCATCCATCTCTCCAATGTGATGCCCTACTGCAGTCACTGCGGAAAGCCAGCGCGGGTCGCCATCAACCGTAATGGCGAGGTTCGCGAGCGCGTGTGCCGCAGCTGCGGCAACCCGCTCGGACGCTAGGAGGCAGGCATGGCGACGATCAAGGAGCGGTACATCTCGGAAGCGGTCCCTGCGCTGACGCAGCGCTTCCAGTACAAGAACCCGATGCAAGTGCCGAAGGTTGAGAAGATCGTGATCAACATGGGCGTGGGCGAGGCCGTGCAGAACCCCAAGCTGCTCGAGTCGGCAGTGACCGAACTCGGCCAGATCACCGGCCAGCGCCCCGTCGTGACCAAGGCGAAGAAGTCGATCTCGTCCTTCAAGATTCGTGCGGGCATGGCGATCGGCGCCAAGGTAACCCTGCGCGGACAGCGGATGTACGACTTCCTCGAGCGGCTGATCGGCGTCGCGCTTCCGCGCGTGCGCGACTTCCGCGGGGTTTCTTCTAAGGGCTTCGACGGCCGCGGCAACTACGCCCTCGGCGTCAAGGAGCAGCTCATCTTCCCGGAGATCGACTACGACAAGGTAGAGAAGATCCGGGGAATGGATATCGTGATCGTAACTTCAGCCCAGACCGATGAGGAAGCGAAAGAGCTCCTCAAGGTTCTCGGCATGCCATTCCGCGAACAGTAGGAGGGGAGAACTTGGCCAAGAAATCACTGATCGCCAAGTCGCAGCGCCCCCAGAAGTATCTGGTGCGCGGCTACAACCGTTGTCGTGAGTGCGGGCGCTCCCGCGCCTATCTCCGGCATTTCGGGCTGTGTCGGCACTGCTTCCGCCAGCACGCGCTCCGCGGTGAGATCCCGGGCGTGCGCAAGGCGAGCTGGTAAGGGGGCAAGGCGCATGGTGATGACAGATCCGATCGCCGACATGCTGACCCGCGTGCGCAACGCCAGTTCTGCACGCCACGAGGCGGTCGATATTCCGGCCTCTCGCATCAAGGAGTCCATCGCGGCAATCCTTCGCGAAGAAGGGTTCATTCAGAGCTACGAGCGCATCAACGAGGGACCGCAGGGCGTTCTGCGCGTGCACCTCAAGTACGGCCCGGATCGCAAGCGCGTCCTGATGGGCATCCGGCGCATCTCTCGCCCCGGCCTGCGCGTGTATGCGCGCAAGGACCAGATGCCCCGCGTCCTAGGGGGCATCGGTGTCGCAGTCGTGTCCACATCCAAGGGCATCGTGACCGACGCGGAGGCACGGCGCCTCGGCCTCGGCGGCGAAGTGCTCTGCTACATCTGGTAGGGGAGGTGATGACGTGTCCCGCATAGGCAAGCGGCCGATCCCGGTCCCGACCGGGGTGAAGGTGGAGCTCGAGGGAAGCGCCGTCCGCGTCACTGGACCGAAGGGCGTCCTCTCCCGGCTACTCAGCCCGGAGATCCAGGTGACGCTGCAGGGCGCGGAAGTCGTCGTCACCCGCCCGAGCGACGCGCCGAAGCATCGCGCCCTCCACGGGTTGACACGGACTCTCGTTGCGAACATGGTCGAGGGTGTCTCGAACGGCTTCGAGAAGCGCCTCGAACTCGTCGGCGTCGGGTACCGCGCATCGAAGCAGGGCGACAAGCTCGTGCTGACGGTCGGGTACTCTCATCCGGTCGAGATCGTTCCGCCCGAAGGCATCGCGATTCAGGTCCCCGCCAACAATGCCGTTGTGGTGCAAGGAGCTGACCGCGAACGCGTCGGCGAGCTCGCCGCGCAGATCCGGCGTGTGCGGCCCCCTGAGCCCTACCAGGGCAAGGGCATCCGCTACCAGGGCGAGGTTGTCCGCCGCAAGGTCGGCAAGACCGGAAAGAAGTAAGGAGGGGTCGACGTGGTTCTGAAGGCGTCCTTGAACGCGCGGGAGCGCCGCCACCGTCGGGTGCGCAAGCGCATCTTCGGTACGGCCGAGCGTCCCCGCCTTGCGGTCTTCCGGTCTCTGAAGCACATCTACGCCCAGTTGATCATCGACGGTGAAAGCCGCACGGTGCTCTCGGTGTCCTCGCTGGATCCGCAGTTGCGTACAGCCGGGGTCGACGGCAAGTCGGACATGGCCCGCCGTGTCGGACAATTGCTCGGGGAGCGCGCCATCGCCGCCGGTATCGAAGCCTGCGTCTTCGACCGCGGCGGCTACCTCTACCACGGCCGGGTCGCGGCCCTGGCGGAAGGTGCGCGTGCCGCGGGACTGAAGTTCTAGGAGGTCTCGTATGGCGAGAGGAAGAGAGCGCCGTCCCGAGCGGGACAGCGAATTCCAGGAGAAGGTCGTCTCCATCAACCGCGTGGCGAAGGTCGTTAAGGGTGGCCGCCGCTTCAGCTTCTCTGTCGTGGTCGTCGTCGGAGACCAGGCTGGCCGCGTGGGGATCGGCCTTGGCAAGGCCCAAGAGATCCCGGACGCGATCAAGAAGGGCATCGAGGCGGCGCGGAAGCACATGATCAAGGTGCCGCGCGTCGGCACGACGATCCCGCACGAGGTGCTCGGCAACTTCGGCGCTGGCGCCGTACTTCTGAAGCCGGCCAAGGCCGGTACCGGCGTAATCGCCGGCGGCGCAGTACGCGCCGTGCTTGAGCTAGCCGGCATCCGCGACATCACCACGAAGTCGCTCGGTACCTCGAACCCGAACAACGTTGTCTACGCCACGATGGCCGGCTTGCGCGAATTGCGCTCGGCCGATGAAGTGATGCGGCTACGCGGCAAGGTCGTTGAGACCACTGAACCGGTCGCTGCCGCCGCTGAACCGACGCCACAGGCGATCGGGTAGGAGGACAAGATGCTCAAGATCACGCTCGTGCGCTCGCCGATCGGCTACGCCCGCGACCAGCGCGCGACCGCGGAGGCGCTCGGACTGCGCAAGCTGCACCACAGTGCGATGCACGACGACACGCCCGCCATCCGCGGCATGCTGCACAAGATCCGTCATTTGATAGAGGTCGAGGAGGTGCCCGCCGATGCGTCTCGATGACCTGCATCCGAACCCAGGCGCGAAGACTGCGCCGAAGCGCCTCGGCCGCGGCATCGGCTCGGGTCTCGGCAAGACGTCCGGCAAGGGGCACAAGGGACAAAACGCCCGTTCCGGCGGCGGTGTCCGTCCCGGCTTCGAGGGCGGGCAGCTCCCGCTGCAACGCCGCCTGCCGAAGCGCGGCTTTCGCAACCCCGAGAAGCTCCACTACACGCTCGTGAACCTGGAACGCCTGCAGGACGTGCCAGAGGGAACCGTGGTGAACCCGCAGTTCCTTTTGGAGTCCGGCATTCTGCACCGGATCAACGGTCTCGTCAAGATCCTCGGACGCGGTGAGCTGACCATACGCCTGACGGTTCAGGCGCATGCCTTCAGCCAGTCCGCGCGCGAGAAGATCGAGGCGCTGGGCGGCAAGGCAGAGGTACTCTGATGTTCCAGAACATGGAACAGATTGCGCGCTCTGGAGATCTCAGGCGGCGGATACTGTTCACGTTGATGATGTTCGCCATCTTCCGCCTGGGCATCTACATCCCGGTTCCTGGCGTCGACGCCGCAGCGCTCAGCTCGCTGGTGAAGAGCGGTGGAGTGACCCTGTTCGGTCTCTTGAACCTCTTCTCCGGCGGCGCGTTCTTCACGTTCTCGGTGTTCGCGATGAGCATCGTTCCCTACATCAACGCCTCGATTATCATGCAGCTTCTCACCGTGGTCATACCGCGGGTCGAGGAACTGCAGAAAGAGGGCGTCGAAGGGCAGAAGAAGATCAACCAGTGGACGCGCTACCTGACGGTGGGCCTTGCACTGGTCCAGGCGGTTGGCACGACGGTAACCCTGAACAAGCTGACAGGCGTCGTGACCGCTCCTGGCGTCGGGTCGATCGCACTGATCGCACTGGTGCTGACGGCCGGATCCGTCTTCCTGATGTGGATCGGTGAGATGATTACCGAGTTCGGCATCGGCAATGGCGCATCGCTGATCATCTTCGCCGGCATCATCTCCCGACTTCCGTCGGGAATCCAAACAGCGTTCCAGTACTTGCAGGCAGGGACGATCTCCATCGTCGAGCTGCTCGTCCTGCTGCTGTTGGCGGTTGGGGTCATCGCGGTGGTCATCGTCATGCAGGAGGGAGAGCGCCGCATTCCCGTCCAGTACGCGAAGCGCCTCGTGGGGCGCCGCATGTACCAGGGGACGACGTCGCACATACCGATCAAGGTGAACGCCGCAGGCGTGATCCCCCTGATCTTCGCAGTCTCCCTGCTGTTCCTGCCGCAGACGCTGGCATCGTTCTTCCCGAAGCTCTCTGGTCTCGCCCAGTTCCTCAGCATGGGCCAGCCATTCATGGTCGTCGTGGAGTTCGTGCTGGTCGTGGCGTTCACGTTCTTCTATACGGGAGTCGTCTTCAAGCCGACCGACGTGGCAGACAATATCCGGAAGATGGGCGGATTCATTCCCGGCATCCGTCCGGGCAGACCGACCGCGCAGTACCTTGAGCGTGTATCCAGCCGTATCACGCTCTTGGGGGCAGTATTCCTCGGCCTGATCGCCATCCTGCCGTTCCTGATCGTCGCAGTCACGGGAATCCAGGTGTTCTTCGGCGGCACAGCACTGCTGATCGTCGTCGGCGTCGCCCTAGACACGATGAAGCAGATCCAGGCGCAGATGATTATGCGCAACTACTCCGGCTTCCTGAAGTCGTAGGAGGGAGGGGAACCCATGCGCGCAGTCCTGATGGGCCCGCCCGGTGCGGGCAAGGGAACCCAGGCCAAGTTCCTGGCGAAGGATGCCGCTGTGCCGCAGATCGCGACCGGAGACATCCTGCGCAAGGCACGCGAAGAGGGCACCCCTCTGGGCCGGGAAGCGCAATCCTACATGGATCGCGGCGATCTCGTCCCGGATGCGGTCGTGATCGGCCTCATCGAGCAGCGCCTGAGTCAACAGGACGCGGCACAGGGCTTCCTCCTCGACGGTTTCCCGCGCACCGTGCCGCAGGCCGGGGCGCTCGACCGCCTGCTGGAGGAGATGTCGCAGCCACTCCATGACGTCCTGTTGATCGAAGTGCCGGAGGAAGCGATCGTGCACCGGCTCTCCGGTCGCAGGACGTGCCCCTCCTGCGGGCGCGCCTATCATGTCGAAACCGCCCCCCCACCCGCGGACGGCCGCTGCGGAAGTTGCGGATCCGAACTCGTGACCCGGCCGGACGACCGCCTAGAGACGGTGCAGGCCAGGCTCAAGGTGTACGCCGAGAGCACGGCACCCTTGCGCGACTACTACGCCGCGCGGGGCCTCTTGCGCACCGTCGACGGGGTCGGCCCTGTCGAGGAGGTGACGGCCCGCTTGAAGGCGGCGCTGCGCGGGTGATCGTACTGAAGGCAGACTGGGAGATCGAGAAGATGCGTCAGGCTGGAGCGCTTACAGCGCAGGCCCGCGATTACGTCGCGGCGCTGGTACGGCCGGGCGTCTCGACGCGGGAACTCGACGAAGCGGCGCGCCGATTCATCGAAGAGCGCGGCGGAACTCCCTCCTTCCTAGGCTACGAAGGCTTTCCGGCCAGCATCTGCGCTTCCGTGAACGGCGTCGTGGTCCACGGCATCCCTGGAGAACAGGTGCTGCGGGACGGCGACATCATCTCGCTCGACCTCGGGGTCATCGTGGACGGCTACCACGGCGACACCGCGATCACCGTTCCGGTGGGCAAGGTCTCCCCGCAAGTCCAGTCGCTCCTGGATACGACCCGGGCCGCACTCCTCGCGGGACTCGCGAAGGCGAGGCCGGGCAACCACCTCAGCGACATCTCCAATGCCGTCGAACGCATAGCGACGGCGGCAGGCTTCTCGATCGTCGTGGACTTCGTGGGCCACGGGATCGGGCGAGAGATGCACGAGGATCCCCAGATCCCCAACTACGGCCCGCCGGGACGAGGCGTTCAACTGAGGCGCGGGATGGTCCTGGCGATCGAGCCGATGATCAACATGGGCGGCCCCGACGTGCGCATCAGGGACGACGGCTGGACGGTGGAGACGATCGACGGCCTTCCGTCCGCGCACTTCGAACATACCGTTGCCGTGGGCGATCCACCCGATGTGCTCACGGCGCCATGAGGTGAGGCAGACATCATGGAGATCGGGGATCTTGTGCGCGTGCTGCGCGGTCGCGACAGCGGCCGGATCTTCCTCGTCATCGGGCACAGCGTGCAGCGCTTGCAGCTGGTGGACGGCGACCTTCGGCCCTTCAAACGGCCGAAGTCGAAGAACCCGCGCCATGTCGAACAGTGTGGCACGGTACCAGAGGAGATGCGGCAGCGCCTTGCAGCGGGTCATGCACCCAGCGATGCCGAGGTACGCGGGGTGATTGCGGAGAGCACAGCCCAAACGGAAGGAGGAGATGCGAGTGCCGAGGGATGACGCCATAGAGGTCGAGGGAAAGGTGATCGAGCCACTTCCCAACGCCATGTTTCGCGTGGAGCTCGAGAACGGGCACAAAGTTTTGGCACACGTGTCCGGCAAGCTGCGCATGCACTTCATTCGTATCCTGCCGGGCGACCGTGTGACCGTAGAGTTGTCCCCGTATGACCTAACCCGTGGCCGGATCACCTACCGGCTGAAGTAGGAGGGATCTCATGAAGGTGCGACCGTCCGTGAAAGTCATGTGCGAGAAGTGTAAGATCATTAGGCGACACGGCGTCGTCATGGTGATCTGCGAGAACCCCAAGCACAAGCAGAAGCAGGGCTAGGAGGTAAGGCAGTTGGCACGAATCGCTGGCGTTGACCTGCCACGTGAAAAGCGGGTGGAAGCAGCGCTGCCGTACATCTACGGCATCGGCTGGAGCCTCAGCCGCAAGATCCTCAAGGAAACCGGCATCAGTCCCGACACTCGCGTGCGTGACCTCAGTGAGGATGAGGTCTCTCGCCTGCGCGAGGTGATCGACAAGGAATACCGGGTCGAGGGAGAATTGCAGCGCCAGGTGCAGATGAACATCCGGCGTCTGATCGAGATCGGCTCATACCGTGGGCTGCGTCACCGTAGGGGAATGCCCGTCCGTGGCCAGCGTACCCAGACCAATGCGCGTACGCGCAAGGGTCCTGCCCGGACAGTCGGCGTACGCCGCAAGAAGTAAGAGTAAGGAGGCGGAGGATTGCCAACCAAGAAGGGTGCCCAGTCACGCCCCCGTCGGCGCGAACGCAAGCACGTCGAGCGCGCTGTGGCGCATATTCGCAGTACCTTCAACAACACGATCGTGACGATCGCCGACCCGAGCGGTGCGACCCTTTCGTGGGCGACGGCAGGCACGCAGGGCTTCAAGGGCAGCCGCAAGTCCACTCCGTTTGCCGCTCAGATGGCGGCGGAGACGGCGGCCAAGGCTGCAATGGAGCACGGCGTACGTGAAGTCGAGGTCTACGTCAAGGGACCCGGCTCCGGGCGCGAAGCCGCCATCCGCAGTTTGCAGACGGCCGGCCTCGAGGTCAGCGCGATCAAGGATGTTACGCCGATTCCGCATAACGGCTGCCGGCCGCCCAAGCGCCGGCGCGTATAGGGAGGAGGGAAAGAAGATGGCTCGCAACACGGGCCCGACTTGCCGGCTTTGCCGGCGTGAGGGCATGAAGCTGTTCCTGAAGGGCGACCGTTGCTTCTCGGACAAGTGCCCGATCGTCAAGAAGCAGCGCAACCAGCCGCCGGGGCAGCACGGGCTCGGTCGTCGCAAGATGTCCGAGTACGGTATTCAGCTGCGCGAGAAGCAGAAGGTCCGCCGCTTCTACGGCGTGCTGGAGACACAGTTCCGCCGCTACGTGGACCGCGCGCAGCGCAGCCATGGCCGCACCGGCGACGTGATGCTGTCGCTCCTCGAGCGTCGGCTGGACAACGTCATCTACCGCATGGGGTTCGCCCTGTCGCGGCCGGAGGCCCGGCAGCTTGTTCGCCACGGCCACTTCAGCGTCAATGGCCAGAAGGTTTCCATCCCGTCCTATCTGATCCGTCAGGGGGACGAGATTGAGGTGCGTTCGCGTTCGCGTGAGCGCGCGTCCATCAAGGAGATCATTGAGCGCGGCGGCGCTCGTCCGACCCCGGAGTGGGTCGAGGTTCAGCGGGACCAGTACAAGGGACGTATCGTGCGCCTGCCGGAACGGGGAGACGTTGACGTCCCCGTGGAGGAGCACCTCATCGTCGAGCTCTACTCCCGCTAAGACGAGGGAGGACGGTACGTGAACGAGTTCCAAAAGCCGCAGATCGAGTGCCTGGAGCTGAACGAGGAGACCGGATTCGGCCGCTTCGTCGTCGAGCCGCTGGAACGCGGCTTCGGCATTACGCTTGCCAACAGCCTTCGCCGCATCCTGCTCTCCTCGCTGCCTGGGGCGGCGGTCACCTCGGTGCGCATCCAGGGAGTGCTGCACGAGTTCTCGACGGTTCCTGGCGTGCGCGAGGACGTCACGGACATCGTGCTCAACTTGAAGGCGCTCGCGTTGCGCATGCACACCGAGGGGCCGAAGAACATCCGCATCGAGGCGCGCGACGAGGGACCGGTCCTGGCGGGCGACGCCATCCAAGACCCTGAGATCGAAGTGCTCAACTCGGAACACGTGATCGCGACCCTCGACAAGGGCGCTGAGCTCGTGATGGACGTCACGATCGAGATGAACCGCGGCTACGTGTCGGCCGAGCGCAACAAGCACCCCGACCAGCCAATCGGCGTGATCGCGATGGACGCGATGTTCTCGCCGATCACGCGGGTCAACTACGCGATCGAGGACACGCGTGTCGGCCAGGTAACCGACTACGACAAGCTCACCCTGGAGATCTGGACCAACGGCGGCATCCGGCCTGACGCGGCTCTCGTCGAGTCATCTCGGATCCTCGAGGACCACCTGGCTCTGTTTATCGGCCTTTCGGTCGACGCACAGCGGCCGCAGGCCTCGCAGGAAGTGCCGACTGACAAGCGTGACCGCTTGCGGGAAATGCCGATCGAAGAGCTGGAGCTCTCGGTTCGGTCGTTCAACTGCCTCAAGCGTGCCGGCATCAACACGGTCGCCGAGCTCGTCTCGCGCACCGACGAAGAGATGATGAAGGTGCGCAACCTGGGGAAGAAGTCGCTCGAAGAGGTCAAGGCCAAGCTTGCGCAGTTCAACCTGAGCCTGCAGAAGTCAGAGGACTAGAGAAAGGGGGGATATCCCCATGCCGATGCGCAAGTTGGGCCGGCGCAGCGACGTGCGCAAGATGCTCTTGCGCAACCAGGTGACGTCGTTTCTGCACTCCGAACGCTTTGTGACCACCGAAGCCAAGGCGAAAGAGGTTTCCGCGATCGCCGAGCACCTGATCACCATGGCGCGCGAGGACAACATCAATACGCGTCGTCAGGCGGCCGCCTACCTGCTGGACGAGGACGTGACGCGCAAGCTGTTCGTCAACATCGCCCCCAAGTACAAGGACCGCCAGGGCGGCTACACCCGAGTCGTCCGCCTCGGCCAGCGCCGTGGCGACGCCGCGCCGATGGCCGTGCTCGAGCTCGTCTGATGCTCTCGGCCCGCGACGCCCTGGTGCGCCGCGAGCAGTTTGCCCTGAGCGGGGACTTTTACGTCCCTGCAGGTGAACTGCACGCGCTGGTTGGGCGAAACGGCGCGGGCAAGACGACGTGGCTCCTTCTCCTGGCCGGCCGGATCGACCCGTCGGCGGGAGAAGTCCTCTGCAGCGGCGCGCCGGTCCGTCCCCCGCGCGTTGCCTACCTGCCGGCGCGCGCTGAGGATGCAGTCCTCGGCGCGCGTCGGTTGCTAGAGGTGGAATTGACCCTCGGTGTGCAAGGAGACATGCAAGACCCAGGCAAGCGCCTTGAGGCCTTGGAACGGCAACTGGACCTACCACTGGAGCGGACAGGCGGCCACGGGGAACTCTTCATGCGCGCACTGCTCGGGCTCATGGCAATGGAGCCCTACGCGCTTTTGTTGGACGAACCGACCTCGCGCCTCGGTCCGACCGCACGGCGCAGCGTCTACCGTGCACTCACGCGCCTGCGCGATGCCGGCCTTGCCGTCGTGACGGCGACGCACGACCCTGAGCTGGCACGGCTGGCCGACCGCCTTTGGCTCGTCGACGCAGGCACCATCCGAGAGGTATCCCTCGAAGGGGCTGTCGCCTGCGGTGCAATGCGCGCACCGGAGATCGGAGGGGCCTTTTTGGGCAGCGTGCCGCTCGATGCTGACGCAAGCGGAGCTCTGCGAAGGATCTTGCGGCCATGATCACACTTCATGACTTCGCGCCGCGGGGCGCCGGCGGACCTTACACCTTCTCGCTTGCGACAGGGCAGGTGCTTGGGCTGATCGACGGTGATGGCGAAGAGGCCCGGATCTTCCTCGAAGCCGTTGCGGGCAGCGTCCGCCACCGCGGACGGGTTGCGGTGGGCGCCAGGCTGCGGACACCGCGCGACATCGCCTACGCGCCCGATGAACCCGAGCAGATCCTGTTCGGGCGCAAGGGGCGCGACGCGCTGCGGGGAGTGCGGGCTGTGGAGGCACTCGGTGCGCTGGAAGGCGAGTTCCTCCTGGAGCGGGACTTTCTCCAGCTCTCGAGCGGCGAGCGGCGCCGACTTGCGCTGGCTGCCGTACTCGGCAGCGGGCGCCGGCTTCTGCTGTTCGATCGGCCGACCGCGGGACTTGATCCCGCAGGGCAGCGCCAGTTCTGGAATGCACTGCGCTCGATGGGGGCGACGGCCATCGTCGCCGCGCTGGACGAGGCGGAGGCCCTGCGCTGCGATCTTGTGCTGGCGTTGCCGGGGGAAGGGGCGCCGCACGCGGTGTCGACGCCGCTCCCGATGGCTCTCACCCGACGTGCGGGATGGCCGCCCTCACCGCTTGCGCAGGTCGCAGCGGCGCTCCATGGGGAGGAAGGGAAGGACATCCATTCGTTGCGGGAGGAGGTCGAGGCACGGTGCGCACAGCGGCACCAGGAGTAATCCTGGCAGGCGTCTTCTGGGCGGCGGTGACCTGGTGGGCTGCCGCGCCCTTTGCGGCGCTGCTCAGCCTTCTCCTGGCGATTGCCTTCCTCTGGCACAGGGGCGCGCTCGGGCAGATCGGACTGCGCGCGGTGGCGGCCCTCGCTCTGCTCGGGATGCTCGCGCACCTGCTCGGAGAGGGACCGCTCGACGTACGGCTGCTCGCTGGCATATCGACGTCCCTAAGGCTCGTAGCCATGCTCGCCGAAGGGCGGGCCGTGTACGCGATCCTAGGGCCAGCAGGCGTGGCTCAGGGGGTGGGCAGGCTGTTCGCGCCGTTCGGTGCGATCGGGCTGCGCGCGCAAGATGGCGAACTGATGGTGCTCGTAATGCTGCGCCTGCTCCCAGCCATGGCAAGCAGCGCGCGCAGCGTATGGCTCGGCCGCAGGTACCTCGGGACGCGGACAGGGATCTCCGAATGGGGCACGCTCGCATCGGCATGGATTGCTGTTGCACTGCGCCAAGCCGGCGCCGCGGCGGATGCACTTGTTGGCCGCGGCATCGGGCAGGCCCACGACCTGCCGCCGGTAGACTGGAGCGGCCTGCGCCTGCTCTGGCTGCCAGCGGCAACACTGGCGCTCGGCTGGGCGGTGGGGGTCAGGTGAGGTTCGTTATCGCCTATGAGGGTACGCGCTACGCCGGCTGGCAACGCCAGAAAAACGGTCAGGCGGTCCAGGGTGTCCTCGAGGCTGCCCTCTCCGAACTCGAGGCGCGCGATGTGGCCGTCCTCGGCGCATCGCGCACAGACGCCGGCGTGCACGCCTTGGGCCAGGTTGCGTGGGCCGAGACGCGTCGGCCCCTCGATCCAGAACGTTATCGCATCGCACTCAATGCGCTCCTCCCCGACGACGTCCGCGTCCGCCGCTGTGATCTGCCCGAGGGCAAATTCCTGCCGCTCCAGGGCGTCATCGAGAAGACGTACGCCTACCGCGTGGATCTCGGCCCGGCGCCGGACCCGCGCACCCGACGCTTCGCACTCCATCACCCCGCGCCCTTGGACGTGTCAACGGTCGATGTTGCGCTCGCAGGGGTACTCGGGCACCGCGACTTCCGCCACTTCGCATCTTCGGGCGGATCAGCGCGAACGACCGAACGTACCTTGCGCGAGGCTCGCGTCGAACGACTGGCCCCAGACGCGATCGAACTGCGCTTCAGTGCAGACGGTTTTCTTTACCACATGGTGCGCAATCTTGTGGGTGCGGCTCTGCGCGTTGGAGAGGGCAGGGCGGAACCGGAATTTCTCGTGCGCATCCTGCGCGACGGTCCGCCGCCGACCGGCATCAAGCTTGCGCCCGCACACGGCCTCACACTGCTGGGAATCGCCTACGGGCCGCCCATTCCGCTTGACAGCAGGCAGGTTCCATGACTAACATCACATTATGCGCCATCGTGTCGATGGCACGTTTCGGGGAGGATTGCCCGCATTGCAGCATACGATCATGACGAGGCGCGAAGATGTTGTTCCGCGCTGGCACATCGTTGATGCCGAAGGTATGGTGCTCGGCCGTCTCGCGGCCGAGGTAGCGCACGTATTGCGCGGAAAGCACCTGCCGACCTACACGCCCAGCATCGACAACGGCGACTACGTGATCGTCGTCAACGCCGACAAGGTGCGCGTGACCGGCAACAAGCTCGAGGACAAGAAGTACTACCACCACTCCGGATACCCGGGCGGGCTGCGTGAGACCAGTCTGCGCCAGATGCAGGAGAAGCACCCGGAGCGGGTCATCGAGACCGCAATCCGGGGAATGCTGCCGAAGAACCGCTTAGGCCGCCAGCTGTTCCGCAAGCTGAAGGTCTACGCGGGTCCGCGGCACCCGCACGCGGCGCAGCAGCCGCAGGAACTCAGGCTGGGAGGCAAGATCAGCTGATGGCGGTACAGATGTACGGAACCGGTCGGCGCAAGAATGCGACCGCGCGCGTCCGCCTCGTCGCAGGCGAAGGCCGCGTCGTCGTGAACGGCCGCCCCATGGAGGACTACTTCCCGATCAGCACCCTGCAGACGCTCGTCATGTCACCGCTTCGCACCGTCGGTGCCGAGGGCCAGTACGACGTGGTCTGCCGCGTCGAGGGCGGCGGCGTCTCCGGACAGGCCGGTGCCGTGAGGCATGGCATCGCACGGGCCCTGCTGACGATTGATCCGGAGTACCGCATCCCGTTGAAGCGGCTGGGCTTTTTGACGCGCGACCCGCGCATGAAGGAACGCAAGAAGTACGGCCTCAAGGCAGCGCGCAAGCGCCCGCAGTTCTCGAAGCGCTAGTGCAGAGGCCCCGCTTCGGCGGGGCCTCGCTTCTTTCTTGGGGGGGCCAGGCCCATGGCGGAAATCGAGTTGATCGTGTTTGACGTCGACGGCGTGCTAGTCGACGTCGCTTCGTCCTACCCAGCGGCCATCGCACGCACGGCAGAGCATTGCCTGGGTCCCAGGGAGGGCGGCTGGGTGACGCCCGACGAGATTGCGGCGCTCAAGGCGGCAGGCGGCTTCAACTCCGACTGGGACACTGCCGCGGCGGTCGTGTGGGCGCAGCGCCAGGGGCGCCGGGACCTTCGCGTCGTCGCTGCGGGAGCCGCGTCAAAGGGCGGGGGGCTGGGGGGGCTTGCAGGGCTGCCCTTCGTGCAGGCGGATCCCCCGCTCGCGGAGATCGAGCAGATAGCGAGCGAGATCTATGCGGGGACCGCGCGGACGGAGGAGATGTTCGGCCTTCGGCCTGGGCTGCCGACGCCCCAGGAGGGCGTCTGGCAGTTGGAACACGCACTGGTGGAGGCGGCGCAGCTCCTACTGCTCCCGATACCCAAGGCGATCTACACGGGACGAACGATGGGTGAGCTGTCAGCCGCACTGGACCGCTTCGGCTTCTCCGTGCACTTCCCGGACAATTTCCGGGTGACCTGCGACGGCCCGTATCGCAAGCCCGACGGTGCCGGGCTCGTGTACCTCGCGCACGCGGCGGGTGCAAACAGCGTCCTGATGGTGGGAGACAACGTGGACGACTTGAAGACCGCCCTGCATGCACAGGAGATCGACCCGGGCCGCGACTACCGCTTCTGCGGAATCGAGGGCGGAGCCCTCGGTGCGCAGGCCGAGCAGGTCTTCCGCGCGCTCGGCGCGGAGGTCATCGCCCCGACGACGCGGGAGCTCCTTCAGTGGCTGCGCAGCTGACTCGTGCAGCCCGCCTTGCGGCGTTGCCCCCCTACGTACTTGCAGTGTGGGACAACCTGCAGTCGCAAGGCGAGACGTACCTTGTGGGTGGCGCGCTGCGCGACATCCTGATGGGCCGCGCGCCGCGCGACTACGACCTGGCGACGTCTCTCGCTCCCCAGGAGGCGCAGCAGCTGCTCGGATGGTCTGAGGGACCTGGCGGCCGCTTCGGCAGCCTGAGAGGTCCGGGAATGCCGCTGGAAGTGGTGTCGCTGCGGGAGGAGACCGGCTACCGGGATCGCCGCCGCCCCGACGCCGTGCAGTTTGGTGCGAGTCTGCAGCACGACCTTTCGCGGCGCGACTTCACCGTGAACGCGATCGCCATGCGGCGCGATGGGCGCATCATTGATCCCCACGGCGGACGCAAGGATCTCATGCGCCGCCGACTTGCGGCCGTCGGAGATCCGGAGGAGCGACTGCGTGAGGACCTCCTGCGCGTGCTGCGCGCGTACCGGCTCTCGGCGCAGCTCGAGTTTCGCCTCTCAACTGCATTGCGCGCCGCAGCCCGGTGCACCGCGAGAGAACTCCACGAAGTGGCACCGGAGCGCCTTGGAGATGAGATCTGGCGCCTGATTTCAAGTCCGATGGCCCTGAAGGCGCTGCGACAGGCGCAGCGTGACGGGGTGCTCGGCGCGGTGGCGCCTTGGCTGCACCCGACGCACCCTGCCGACGGCACGCTGGTGCGGCTGCTCGCCTGGACGGGGCCCGCACCGCCGGAAACGGTGCTCACGGCAGCCCAGCGCTTCGCGTGGCCGCATGCGGCGCGGCGGCGGCTGGCGAAGGCGCTTTTGCTGCGCCGGGCGGTACGCGCGACGCCTGAGCGCGCCCGCTGGCGGGCAGCGCTTGCCGAGAGCGGCGCGGACGCAGCCCTACTGCTCGTACAGGCTGGGGGTGACCAGCGTCTTCAGGCGCTGGCGCGGCTCTATGGGCGCGAGGGGATCATCGACCGTACGCGTCTTCCGCTAAGGGGCCTCGCGCTGGCTCGGGTGTACGGGGCGGAGGAAAGGGAGATCGGGCGCCTAGAGCGGCAGGAGCTCGAAAAGGCCTGGAAGGACCCTCGCAGCCTGATCTGAAGCCGATGGAAGTGCCCGCGCACAAAGGAGCGGCGGCTGTGCCTGCGCACGCCGCCGCCAAAGGGGCCTTCTATGCGGGCGGCGCGCCGACCGTGCCGAACGCCGACTCCGCCGCAGCTGGGAGGTGGGGGACCTGGGTGCGCCAAAAAGGCCGCACGTCCGCTGCGCCGCATCACGATGTCCTGTGCGCGGCGTCTTTGGTCTGGCTTACGCGTCGCTGGCCTCCGCACTGAACGAGGGGACGGCCGCAGGGGGCCGGTGGGGCACATGCGGCACATCTGAGTAGTCGTACGCCTCCTCGCCGTGCATCGCGCGGTCACCGCCTTCGATCACGGGGTCGGCAGCACGCAGCGGGACGAGCCGGCCGACCAGCTTCAGCACGAGGAAGGTCATCGCGGCGTCGTAGATGACGATCGCCACGAGGGCTTCGAGCTGGACGAGAAACTGGTGCGGGTTGCCGTAGAAGAGCCCTGTCACCGCAGCTGGCGCCGCGTGGTGCACGCCCAGGTAGACGAGCACGTGCGGGTCCGCGAGGAGGCCTGCCATGAGGCCGCCGATGGCACCTGCGATGCCATGCGTGTGGATGACCCCAAGCGTGTCGTCGACCTTGCGGAACACGCCGCGCTGGCCCAGGAGGTTCATCGTCAGCCAGGGGATGACCCCTGCGCAGAGGCCGATCAGGAGCGCACCTGTGCCGTTGACGTAGCCGGCCGCCGGCGTGATCGCCACGAGCCCTGCGATCATGCCGTTGATCGCACCCGTCAGGGTAGCTCGCCCGCGCACCCAGACGTCCAGGCCGAGCCAAGCGAGGAGCGCCATCGCGGCAGCGATGTTCGTGTTCAGGACGGCGAGTGCGGCGTCGCCGTTCGCGAAGTAGGGGTCGCCGCCGTTGAAACCGTTCCAGCCGAGCCACAGGATGCCCGCGCCGACCAGCGTGAACATCAGGTTGTTTGGCCTAAAGTCTGCACGGTCCTTGGCAAGCCGCGGTCCGAGCATGGCCGCGAGCACGAAGCCGGAGACGCCGGCAGCGAGGTGGATGACGTAGCCGCCGCTGTAGTCGACCGCTCCCAGCTGCGCCAGCCACCCGCCGCCCCACATCGAGAAGGCCACGACGGAGTAGACGAGCGTCGTCCAGAGCGGTACGAAGATCATCCAGGCCTTGAAGTTCATCCGCCCGAGTGCAGCACCGGCCAGAAGCCCTGGCGTGATGGCGGCGAAGGCAAACTGGAAGTAGATCATGGCGGACGCGGGGAAGTGCAGGCCCGGCATGGCGGAGGCGAGGAGCGGCACAACCGCGCGGGCCTGCTCAGACGCCGCGCCCAGAACCGTCCCCGGAACGCCAACGATCGCGGAAAGCATGCCCGGACCGAGCTTCCACGGGACGCCGAAGCTCATGTTGTAGCCCCAAAGCACCCAGACGATCAGGACGACGGCGAACGCGTAGAGCACCATCATCGCCGAGTTGACCGCAAACCGACGCTTGACGAGGCCGCCGTACAGGACTGCGAGGCCGGGTACGGACATCAGCCCCACCAGGGTGGCGGCGATCAACTGCCAGGAGACATCCCCGGGGTTGAGATAACTTGCGCTCGGGATCAACATCGATAGCCGCCTCCTCTCGGTTCGCGGTGCACGGGTGCAGAGCTGCGTGGGGGGGTGTGTGCGTTGCGCATTCCTACGGGAACGGATCAGCGCCTATCTGGCCATCAAACCTGACATCGAGCGCCCCTCCTTTTGCAGGGGATTCTAGCAAGCGCGCTGGAGATCCGTATCCTTTTGTCAGATATTGATTCAGGATCTCACAAATTCGGTGGCGTGGAGATATGGCGAAGGACGCCTCCCGCCCCGTGTGTGCCGGGAGGCGCCTTCCATGTTGGGCCGATCAGGCGATCGAGCCCTCCTCCTGGGCGGAGGGCAACGCCCGGCGCTCTGCCTTTGGCGCGAGCCGCAAAAAGCGCAGCCGCCAGAGCGGCCACTCCTTGAGGATCTCTCTGGCGCGAAGGCTTCCGGCCTTGCGGGCGAACTCCTCGATCAGGGCGTAGAGCCGGCCCTCGTCTTCCGCAGTGATCTCGGTCGGCGCCACAAGTTCCGGGTTGCAGCGGCGCGAGAACTGGCCGTCTGTGTCCAGGACGAAGGCCTCGCCGCCCGTCATGCCTGCGGCGAAGTTGCGGCCGGTGGTGCCGAGGACGACGACGGTGCCCATCGTCATGTACTCGCAGCCATGGTCTCCGACTCCTTCGACGACGGCGACTGCGCCGGAGTTGCGCACGGCGAACCGCTCTCCGGCACGGCCTGCGGCGAAGAGCCTGCCTCCCGTGGCTCCGTAGAGCACGGTGTTGCCCAGCAGTACATGCTCGTGGCTGGGGCCGCGCAGGCCCGCTAGAGGGCGCACGACGATCTCGCCTCCGGCCATGCCCTTGCCGACGTAGTCATTCGCGATGCCCAGCAGGGTGAACGAGACGCCCGGCGTCATGAAGGCGCCGAACGATTGGCCTGCCGCTCCCTCGAACGTCACCGAGACTGTTTCCGGCGCCAGGGTCTCCTCCCTCAGTGCGGCGATCTCCCGAAAGAGGCGGGCGCCAACGGTGCGGTCGGTGTTTCGGATGCGAAACCACATGCGCAGGGGAGGCCCGCCGGCAAGGGCCTCCGCGGCGCTTTGGACGATCGTGTCGTCCAGCCGGTCCTCGATCGGGGGTAGATTGCGGGCGCCTTGGTGACGGCGGGGCGCGTCGCCTGCGGCCGGCGGAACATGCAAGAGGGCCTGCAGGTCGAGACTGCCAGCAGCGCCATCCAAAGTGCGCTGTGTGAGGAGGTCTGTGCGCCCCGTCACCTCGTCCAGGCTGTAAAAGCCCAAGGCGGCCAGCAGTTCGCGTACCTCGTGTGCGACCAGCACGAAGTAGCGCATGACCTTCTCAGGAGTCCCGGTGAACTTCGCACGCAGGGAAGCCTTCTGCGTCGCCACGCCGACGGGGCAGTTGTCGGTGTGGCAGATGCGCATCATCGTGCAGCCTTCGGCGACCATTGCGGCGGTGCCGAAGCTGAACTCGTCCGCGCCAAGCAGGGCGGCGATCAGGACGTCCTTGCCGGTGCGAAGGCCGCCGTCGACGCGAACGGCAACGCGACCGCGCAGCCCGCTTGCCAGCAGTGTCTGCTGCGTTTCCGCAAGGCCGATCTCCCATGGCACGCCAGCATTCTTCATCGAGTCGAGCGGCGAATTGCCGGTGCCGCCGGAGTGGCCGCTGATCAGGATGACGTCCGCATGGCACTTTGCAACGCCAGCGGCGATGATTCCAACGCCCGATTCCGCCACCAGCTTCACGGAGATCCGGGCATCCGGGTTGATCTGCCTGAGGTCGTAGATCAGCTGGGCGAGATCCTCGATCGAGTAGATGTCATGGTGCGGTGGGGGCGAGATCAACGTGACGCCGGGTGCGGTGTGCCGCAGCTGCGCCACGTAGTCCGTCACCTTGTTGCCTGAGATCTGGCCTCCCTCGCCGGGCTTCGAACCCTGGGCCATCTTGACCTGGAGTTCGCGCGCAAAGACGAGGTAGGAAGGGGTGACGCCGAAGCGGGCGGATGCCACCTGCTTGATCCCGCTGCTGCGCTCATCCGCAAGCCGCAGGGGATCCTCGCCGCCCTCCCCAGAGCCGGAGACGCCGCCGAGGCGGTTCATCGCGATGGCGAGTGTCTCGTGCGCTTCGGGCGAGAGCGATCCTAGGGACATGGAGCCCGTAGAGAAGCGGCGGACGATCGCTTCGATCGGTTCGACCTGCGCGAGCGGCACCGGTTCACGCGGGGAGCGCAGCGCAAGGAGGTCGCGGATCTGGCTGGGTGCGTCGCTTTCGATCAGCGTACGCAGCTCCTGGTAGCGTTGGTAGCCTTGGGAGTGCTGCAGGCCCTCTTGGTCGGCGAGGGGATCCGCCGGTGCGTCTTCGATCGCTGCGTGGATCGCGGCCACGACGTCGGGGCTGAAGGCGTGCCGCTCCCCGTCCTTGCGAAACTGGTAGAAGCCGCTGAACATCGGCTTGCCGATGGGGGTTTGGAAGGCGCTGCGGTGCCATGCAAGCATTCGCTGGGCAATCTCCTCGAATCCGATGCCTCCGACAGCGGAGGCCGTTCCGGGAAAGCACTGCGCGATCACTTCCGCACCGATGCCTACAGCCTCGAAGATCTGGGCGCCGATGTAGCCATCGACGGTCGAGACGCCCATGCGCGACATGACCTTCCGGAGGCCATCCTCGAGGGCGTGGCGGTAGTTGCGTTCAGCCTCCGCAGCACCGAGAGCGTCGCGAACGCGGCCCCGCTCCGCCAGGTCTCGCACAAGCGCCATTGCGAGGTAGGGGTTGACGGCGTTCGCACCGTAGCCCAAAAGGGCCGCCACGTGGTGCACTTCCCGCGGCTCGCCGCTCTCGACGATTAGGCTGGCGCGCATGCGCAGGCCACGGAGGATCAGATGGTGGTGCACGGCGGCAACCGAAAGCAGAGAGGGAATTGGGACCAAGTCCTTGCACACAGCGCGATCGCTCAGGACGATCACGCCCGCACCCTGGGCGACGGCCTCCTCCGCTTCGCCGCAGATGCGCTCGATCGCCGACCGCAGGCCGGCGGATCCCGCAGCAACGGGGAAGACGCTCTGGACCGTCACATGCCGGAATGCCGGGTGCCCAGCACCGCAGTTCCGGATGGCGGCGAGCTCGGGGTCGGTCAGGAGAGGGCTCGGCAGCTCGAGCAGGCGGGCGTGCGCAGGGGTCTCCTGCAGGATGTCGCCGCGTGGGCCAATGCGGGACTGGATGGAGAACACGAGCGACTCGCGCAGGTGGTCGATGGGCGGATTGGTGACCTCCGCAAAGCGCTGCTTGAAGTAGTGAAAGAGCGGACGCTCCTTGTCGGACAGCACGGCGTGGGGCGTGTCGTCGCCCATCGCGCCGTTCGGGGGCTTGCCGTGCTGCACCATCGGGCGCAATACCGCGGCGATTTCCTCCGACGTGTAGGCAAAGGCGGACTGCAGCGTCGCCAGCTGGTCCTCTGAGAACTGGGCCAGCCCATCAAGCGGGATCTCCAGCTGACCGATGGTGACCATTTCGGACGCGAGCCAGCGGCCGTAGGGCTGACGTGCACAGACGTCCGCCTTGTTCGCCTCCGGTTCGAGGACCACTTTGCGCACGACGTCGACCGCCAGCATCTGACCGGGGCCCAGCTTGCCGTGCCGCAGGACGCGCTCCGGGGGGATATCGAAGATGCCGGCTTCGGAACCGGCGACCACGAGACCATCTTCCGCGATCGTGTACCGCATGGGGCGCAGCCCGTTGCGATCGAGCGTCGTCCCCACCGCTGTCCCGTCGGTGAAGGCGAGCGCAGCCGGACCGTCCCACGGCTCCATGAGGCACGCATGGTAACGGTAGAATGCGCGCCGCTCCGGCGGGAGGTCTGCGACGGCCTCCCATGCCTCCGGAACGAGCATCATCAGGACGTGCCGGAGGTCGCGGTCGGAGAAGAGATGCAGGTACTCCGCGGCGTTGTCGAGCATGCCCGAATCTGAGGTATGCGGGTCGATGATGCCAGGCAGCCTGGCGCGCATCGCCTGGACATTGCCGCGCAGCGTGTTGATCTCGCCGTTGTGCGCTAGGCGGCGGAAGGGCTGGACGCGGCTCCAGTTCGGTGCCGTATTCGTGCTGAAACGCTGGTGAAACAAGCAGATCTGCGTTTCGTACAGGGGGTCACCCAGATCCACGTAGAAGTGCGCGAGTTGGTCCGCAGACAGCAGGCCCTTGTAGACGACGGTCCGGGAGGAGAAGGAGGAGATGTACAGGTCGTCGCGAGCAGCGCCACGAGCAGCAAAGGCGCGCTCGATGCGGCGGCGGGCCCGGTAGATCCGCCGTTCGAAGGCGCGTTCATCGTCCGCCGATGGCCGCAGGGCGAGCAGTTGGAAGATGGCCGGTGCGCTCCTCCGTGCGTTTTCGCCCAGTACCCTGCTGCGCACGGGCACCTCCCGCCAGTGGAAGGCCCCGATCGCTTCTGAACCCAACGCAGCCTCGATCTCCGCGCAGACATCCGCCCGCTCCGACTCGTCCTGCGGCAGGAAGAGGACGCCGACCGCAATTCGGTCCGGGTCGACCCCTGGGATGCCGGCCTGTGCGAGTTCCCGCGCGAAGAGGCGCCGGGGAAGCTGGGTCATGATGCCGGCGCCGTCGCCGGTCGCGCCGTCTCCGCCAACCGCCCCGCGGTGCGCGACGCGTTCAAGGGCCGTGAGGCCCAGCCGCAGCAGTTCGTGCGACGGGGCGCGAAGGGTGGCGGCGAAGCCTACCCCGCAGGCGTCGCGCTCGTCGCTCGGGTCATATAACCCTCCCATGCGGCCGATCGGGTACAACAATAGCCACCCCTCCTTCGTCGGGTCGACGGAGGCATCTCGGAGGAGTGGCGAGCGCTTCTTCTAGTCGCACCCTCGCGGGAGGCGGCCGGGCCGTCTTCCCGCACAACCAAACCCAACGCGAGATAGCGCTCCACCGTACCCTCGCTCTCTTCCGGGCGAGAGGATCCAGTGACAGACCGGCGCCTGTTCGACGCAAGCCCAACGCGTGGAGATCCGGCATCTCCTGCGTTTCGGCGAGTGCCCCTTTCGCGGCTCCTCCTCGGTGCCATCCTCCGAGCCGCTACTGTTGGCGTTCGCTCCTCTATCTCCCCGCGGGCCGAGCGATTCGGCCAGCGGGTTTTAAACAAGAAATCTAAGGCCTGCAACGCCTCGCGTCAATGGCGAATGCAGGCGTGGTACTTTCCGTGCGCTAGAGCGGGCGGACGATGGAACCGATTGGGCGAAAAGCGGCAGCATCCACCCCTTGTCATAGAACGCCTGTTCCGTTATCCTGTGGTCCAGAGCTTGCGACTGGCGATGGAGGGATGGCGAATGCGGGTTCGCGGGGTGGACTTTGTCGGCATCGCGGTGCCGGATATGGCGATAGCCCAAGCGTTCTACCGGGATGCGCTCGGGCTTCAGCCGCTGAGCGAAGGTGAGCACTGGTCGGAGTACGAGGCGGGAAACGTCACCGTGTCGCTCTATCTGATGGCCCAAGCGGCCGCAAGCGAACCGTCGATGCGCAATGCCGTCCTGGCGCTGGCGGTTGAGGACGTGCCGGCGGCGCTCCAGGAGCTGCGGGCGAAGGGATCCAAGGTGCTGCAGGAGACGGAGGAATATCCCCCGTGCTTCATGGCTACCGTGACGGATCCTTTCGGCAATTCGATCATGCTGCACCAGCGCAAGGACGGCAGCGCAGGCTAGGACGGGCCGCTACGCAAGGGGCCGCGAGAGTTCTCGCGGCCCCTTGCGTATGGGTTTGGCGCCGGCTAGCGGCGGGCGGCTCCTTGTCCTGAATTTGCGAGGGGGCGGGATTCTGGAGCTGCTGGCGGCGCCACCTTCCTGGGCGCTCGGGTCGGGCGGGGCTTGGATGCTTTGGACAGGCTTGGCCGCGTGTCGTCCTGCGTCGAGGGCTGGGGCCGCGGGAGCCACGCGGGAGAGGTGCGCCGCGGGGGATAGAGCCCGAGCGCCTCGTAGGTCGAACGGCCGATGATGCCGTCGGGTCGGATGCCGTGCTTTGCCTGGAAGAGCGCGACCGCCTCCGCAAGCTGCGGCGTGAAGATGCCCGAAACCGGCCCCTCGTAGTAGCCCAGGCTCTCCAGCGTGATCTGCACATCCGTTACCTCAGAGCCGCGGTCCCCTTCGTAGACGGTGCGGCGAGGCGGCGTGCCGATGATCGAGACTGGCGTCCCGACCTGCACCCAACGGTAGAGCTGTTCGACGTTGCGGTTGAACATGCGCACGCATCCGTGGGATGCGAAGCTCCCGATCGACCCCGGGTTGCTCGTGCCATGGACGCCGTATATGCCGTAAGGGATCGTCAGGCGCATCCAGCGGGTGCCGAAGGCACCGCCCCAACTGGCCTTCTCCTGGATCGCCCACTCACCGAGCGGGGTCGGTGTCGATGGTTTGCCGACTGCGCAGGGGAAGACCTTGTAGGGTGTTGCACCGGAGTAAACGGTCAGCGTTCGACGATCCGTATCGATGACGATGCGCACCGGCTCGCGCGGGGGCGGCGCGGGGGCGGGCGTGGCGATGGGAAGCGCGAAGAGAATGGGCAGCACCGCACGGCACCTCCCGATGGGATCCGTCCCAACTAACGTGTGAACACCATGCGGGGGTCGATACGTGCAAGATCTGGGCTCGGTTCCTTCCCTCGCCCGGGGCACACTTGCGCCCGGGGAGGGATCGAGATGCTTCCTGCACTGCTTGCACTGCTTCTGATGGCTCTTCCGGCCGGTCTAGGGCGCGCCACAACGGCGCTCATGCACGTTCCGACCCACCGGCTTGCGGTCGCGCTGACGGTCAACGACGGTCCCGACGGACGCATTACTCCGATGATCCTCCGCCTGCTGCAGGAGCGCGGTGCGCATGCCACCTTCTTCGTGAACGGCGACGCACTGCAGGACGAGCCTCAGATGCTGCTCGAGATCCGCGCGGCGGGATGTGAGATCGGCAACCACGGCTTTTACCACCGACGACTGGCAGGCAGGCCAGTCGGGGAGGTGAAGGACGATCTGCGCCGCACGAGTGACCTGATCGCAAGCGTCTCCCCGACGCCGGTCCCCTACCTGCGGCCGCCCTTCGGTGCTGTGGACAATTCTGTGCTGCGGGCGGCGAAGGAGTCCGGCCTGCGCGTCGTTCTCTGGAACGTCGGGGCGAAGGACGAGACTCTGCATGCGGTACCGGCGCGCCTGCACCCTGGGGACATCGTATCGGTGCGCGACGACAGGGAAGGGCTCAAGCAGCTGCGCCAAGTGCTAGATTTGCTGCAGCGCGAGCATCTCAAGGGAGACAGCCTCGGCATGCTGCTTGCGCGGCAGTAGACTCCATCTTCGGTGGCGCGATACGGTAGAATGAGGCAAAAGGCCGAGCGGGGGAGTCAACTTTGGGGCGGACTTTCTTCGCGCGGCACTGGCGCCACTCTGCGCTACTGATCGCGCTCCTGCTGACCGGGTTCGGACTCTTTTTGCCAAGCATGCGGGTGGCATTGGGGCCGCTCCTGCCCGTGGCACAATTCCTCCATACCTACGGTGGCATTGCCTACGGCGCAGGCCTCCTGATCGCCTCGCTGCGCCTCTTCCCCTGGCCGCCCAATGGAGCGAAGAACCAGCACCGCTTCGCGTTTGCGCTCGCAGCAGTGCTGGTGTTGAGTGGCCTTGGGCTGCTGTTTGGCACCGGGTCGACCCGCGACGTCGCAACGCTCGTCCACGCGGCCTCGGCCGCAGGGCTCGTCATCTGGCTCGCGGTGCATCTGTGGCGTGAACGTCCTAGGCGCGTCGAGATCTCGGCGCCTGGCCTCACGCGGCGCGCCGTGCTGCGCTGGGGAGCGGGCTCGCTGCTCGCACTCCCCGCTCTCTACGCGCTGCCCGGTGTGCTGCGCCTGCTGGGCGGCGGCATCTGGCGCGGGGGTCCGAAGAGCGCGTTCAGCGAAGCGGCTGGTGCGCTGCCCGGCTTTGTGCCGTATACGGTGGTCGGGGGCTATCCCAAGATCCCGCGGGAGAGTTGGCGACTGCACTTCTCTGGACTGCCGCACGCCCCCGCCAACATTGGCTGGCCCGAACTCGCCGCGATGCCTCAGATCGCGCGATCGATCGACTTTACCTGCGTCACCGGCTGGTCCGTTGCCGGGGTTGTCTTCCGCGGCGTCGATCTTCTCTGGCTCTTGCACAGGTATGGCTGGGATCCGGAGAGGGACGCGTGGGTTGCCTTTTCTTCCGGGGACGGCGTCTACACGGACGGACTGACGGCCGCGCAGATCAGGCAATACAAGCCGCTGCTGGCGTCGGAGATCGACGGAGTGCCGCTGCCCCAGTCCCAGGGAGCTCCGGTACGCCTCGTCGTACCGGGCATGTACGGCTACAAATCGGTGAAGTGGCTCACCGGAATCGCAGCGGTGGAGCACGTGGTCCTCGGCTATTGGGAGGATCGGGGCTATCCGGAGGATGCGCGCATCGGAACATACACCGGGCTTTAGGGCTGTTCGGCGAATGGCGGCTGGGAAGCGGTTTGGCCTATACTGAGATGAATAAAATCGCATTTCCCATCGGGGAGGAAGCAGCTTTGCAGCGACCGATCGCGGTGCTCGGCGTGCCGATGGACCTTGGCGCCGGACGTCGAGGCGTCGACATGGGACCGTCCGCCATCCGCTACGCGGCCCTTGAGGAACGCCTGGAGCGCCTGGGGCTCGAGGTGGAGGACCTCGGAGACCTGCGCGTCCCGCTCCCGGAAGAGAGCCATCATGGGAATCCGAAGCTGAAGTACCTCGAGGAGATCGTGGGCGTCTGCCGCGAACTGGGGCGGACCGTAGAGGACGTCCTGCGCCAGCAGAAGTTTCCACTCGTGCTGGGCGGGGACCACGCCATCGCGCTGGGTACGATTGCCGGGGTGGCTCGCGCCAGCCAAGACCCTGCCGTGCTCTGGTTCGATACCCACGGAGACTTCAACACGGACGAAACGTCGCCATCCGGAAACATTCACGGAATGCCCGCCGCCGCCTCGATCGGACGGGGAAACCCGGCGCTCCTCGCAGGGCGCAACGGCGCCCCGCCGATCCGTGAGGAGCGACTCGTGATGATCGGGATCCGTGAGCTTGATCCGTTGGAGCGCGAGGCCCTGCGTCACTCCAAGGTCCATGTCTACACGATGTCCGACGTTGACGCGCTGGGCATGCGCGAGGTGATGAAGCGCGCACTTGGGCACATCGAAGGGGCCACTGCGGTGCACGTTAGCTTTGACATGGACGTCATGGATCCTGACGACGCGCCCGGCGTCGGTACACCGCATCAAGGGGGCATCACCTATCGTGAGGCGCACCTCGCGATGGAGATGGTTTCTGCGGCAGGCGTCCTCACCTCCATGGAGATTGTCGAGGTGAATCCTATCCTGGACACTGCGAATCGCACCGGCCGCCTCGCGGCCGAACTCGTGCTTTCCGCGCTCGGCCAGCGCATTCTTTGAACCGGATTCCGCTCGCGCTGGCCGCGGCCGCCTTGGTGGCCGCGGCCTTCGCGTTGACGCCGCGCGAACCGGACTTTGCACCACCGAGCCTCGCGTTCGTCGCGCCGCAGCCGAACGCGCAGTTGATGCTCGCCCGCGTGCCGGTCTCCTTGCACCTTTCAGGACGCCTACCCCCGGGGCGATATGCACTGCTTTTGGACGGCCGGCTCGCGGCAGAGGGTGCAATTGCGCCCGTCGTGCGCTACCTGCCGGACTTGCCGCTGAAGCCGGGGCGCCACCAGCTTTCGGCTTATGTCTTCGGGCGTGGCTACGCCTGGAACTACACTTGGCACGTCTTTGTGGTTCGCGGTGCCCAGGCCTCGGTGCGGACCTGGGCCGCCAGCTCGCGCGGGGCGCTTGCCGATGTGAACGCCTACCGTGCCCTCGCGGGCGAGCGTCCGATGGTTCTGGACATTCCGCTGGAAGGCGCCTCGCGCGCGCACAGCGACTTCTTCTACCGAAACCTCGGGCGCTATGGCACGCTGACAATATCCGTGCATCAGGAGCAGTCTGGGTGGTCCGGCTACGTCGGGCGCAGCCCGTACAGCCGCGATGTCGCATTCGGCTTCAACGGCGACGGCGACAGCGAGGTGATGGCCTTCGGTGTGCCGATCGGCCAGGCGGTCCAGCTCTGGATCGATTCGATCTACCACCGCTTCGGCCTGATCGACCCTGGCCTTGTCGAGATGGGCTACGGCATCGCCGGCAAGTCCTCCGAAAGCCAGGACCTGCCTGTCACGACGATCGATGCGGGCTACCTCGCTTCCGCCGAGGTGCCGGACCGCGTACCAGTGCTCTGGCCCGCGCGAGGGCTCGTCGGGGTGTCGCGCGCGTTCGAGGAGGGCGAGATCCCGGATCCTCTGGCGAACTTCCCGCGTGCGCACTACCCTGCCGGCTACCCAATCACGATCTCGTTCTTCGGCGAGCGGGTGTCGGGCCTGCGCATCGAGAGCGCCTCTTTGCAGGCAGGCGGCGCAAAGGTTCCGGCCTACCTTCTGACGCCGCAGAATGAGCAGAACCCTGAAGAGCTCGGCATGAGCGCAGCCCTGATCCCGAAGTCTCCGACCGCGGCCAACACGGTTTATCATGCCGCCTTCAAGGGCAGCTACCGTGACCTGAAGGGCTGGCATTCCTTCTCCTACGCCTGGAGCTTTTCGACGTCTGCCGCACCGGCGCTGAAAAAGGCCGTTGCACTGAAGATCGCACAGGGCCCCGCCGTGCGCGGCTACCTCACGGACGGCACACTCTACGTGCCGGTGCGCAGCCTGCTCAGCACGCGCGGCGGCACCCTTGTCTGGTCGAGAAGCAACCCGGATTTCGCGACTGCGCTCGCCGGAGGGCATGAGCTGCGCTTTTCATACCGCAGCTTCGCCGCGTCGCTCGACGGGCGGCCGATCACGCTGCGGCACGTTCCTGCAAGCGCAGGGAAGGATCCCTACGTACCGGCGCAGGAGTTCGCGAGTCTCCTCGGGCTGCGCTTGCCTCTGGCGATGACCACCTCTCCCGCCGCGTCGACCTAGGCGTGAAGGAGGATCTGGGCGCCTGCGGCCAGTAGGGCTACGCCCACTAGACGCCAGAGGGGGAAGGGCCGCGTCTCGAGTCCAAGGATGCCGAGGTGGTCCAGCAGCACAGCGGCGAGCAACTGCGCGACCACGATGAAGGTCGTGGTGCGGACCATGCCGAGGCGCGGTACGGAGAGCGCGACGAGCGCCGTGATGGCAACGCCCAGGGGGCCGGCGAGATAGAGGTAGACGGGAGGCGAGATCAGAGAAGGCAGCCCGGGCGTGCGCCAAAACGCGAGCCCGAGGGCTGTCAGGACGCCCAGGAGTTGCACCGAGACGAGCATCCAGTAGAGCCCGAGCGGACGCGAGAGCTGCGCATTCATCGCTCCTTGCAGCGCCATGGCGGCGCCGGAGAGCACGGCCGCGATTGTTCCCATGGGTGCAGTTTGCCCAGAGAAGGCCAGGGCGGCGACTAGCGAGAGGAGACGGCGCCGGATTGGAGATAGGTCTTGACGCGGGCGCGCAACCGCGCGGGCTGAATCGGTGAAATCTCGACTTTCTCCGACGGTCCTATGCAATGCCGGAACGGCGATGCGAAGCCCGGAAGGCCAATGAACCAGGGCAATCGCCTGAATTATTGCATAACTATTGCATGATAATGCAGCATGACGTATACTCTCTCCATCCGGAACGGGAAGGGGCTGGAGACATGGCGAGTTGCAGGCCGTGTCGGACGCAGTCCCTGACAGCGATCGCGCGACGATAAGGACCCGCCGCAGGACCCTCTCCCGCAGGAGGGGGCAGGCGGGCCCTTGCTATGCCTGGCCCGGGGAAAGGGGAGGAACGGGATGCTCGCGACCGACATCGGGATCCAGGGCTCAGACCTGCTGACGCTGCACGACCTCTCAGCCCAGGCCATCCTCGACCTGCTGCACCTATCGGCGCAGTTGGCGCAGGTGCAGGATGCACCCTTGCGCGGCCAGACAATCGGGCTCCTCTTCCGCAAGCCCTCAACGCGCACCCGCGTCAGCTTCGAGGTGGCGGCATTGGAGCTCGGCGCGCACAGCATCTACATGACAGAAGATCAGACCCAGCTCTCGCGGGGCGAGACAATTGCAGACACGGCGCGGGTTCTTTCCCGCTACCTGCAGGCGCTGGTAGTCCGTACTGGTGCGCACGCGGAACTCGAGCAGTTTGCCAAGGCCGCTCGAGTACCGGTAGTGAACGCCCTCACCGACCGCTTCCATCCCTGCCAGGTGCTCGCGGACCTGAAGACGATCCGCGAGGCCAAGGGTACGCTGGCCGGGCTCGAGGTAGCCTGGGTGGGTGACGGCAACAACATGCTGCAGGAGTGGATGGTAGCGGCCGCGCGGCTGGGGATCAACCTGCGCGCCGCCTGCCCGGCAGGCTACGACCCGGATCCGCAGGTGCTGGCGCTCGAAGCGGTGGCGGAGCACCCTCCGAAGATCCTGCGCAGTCCGTTGGACGCTGTGCAGGGGGCGGACGTTGTGATCACGGACACCTGGCTTTCCATGGGGCAGCGGGACTCCGAAGTGAAGCGGCAGGCGTTCGAGGGCTTCACCGTCGACGAGCAGATGATGGCGAAGGCGGACCAGGATGCGATCTTCCTGCATTGTCTGCCGGCGCACCGCGGCGAGGAGGTCACGGACGCCGTGATCGACGGGCCGCAGTCCCTCGTATTCGAGGAGGCAGAGAACAGACTGCACGTGCAGAAGGCGCTGCTCCTCGCGATCTTGGGCGAATAGGGAGGAAGCTGGAATGCAAAAGCGTGTGGTGCTCGCCTACTCGGGCGGGCTGGACACCTCGGTGGCGATTCGCTGGCTGGCGCAGCAGGGCTACGAGGTGATCGCCGCAACCGTCGATGTGGGGGAGCAGCAGAAGAACCTCGATGCGGTCGCTGAGAAGGCATTGCGGGTCGGTGCCGTCGACGCTCGCGTGATCGACGCGAAGACGGAGTTCTGTGAGGAGTTCCTCGTGCCCGCGATCGCTGCGAACGCCCTCTACCAGGGGCGCTATCCGCTGGCGACGGCGCTGGCGCGCCCGCTCATCGCCCGCCACCTCTGCCGCATCGCCGATGAGAGCGGGGCCGAGGCAATCTCCCACGGCTGCACTGGGAAGGGCAATGACCAGGTGCGCTTCGATGTGGCGATCGAGACACTGCGGCCTGGCACCCGGATCATTGCGCCGGCGCGGGAGTGGGGGCTGACGCGCGAAGAGGAAATCGCCTACGCGCAGGAACACGGCATCCCGGTCGAAGCAACGGTGCAGAGCCCCTTCAGCGTTGACGCGAACCTCTGGGGGCGCAGCGTGGAGGGGGGAGTCCTGGAGGACCCCTGGCAGGCGCCGCCGGAGGAGTGCTACGCATGGACGAAGTCGCCCAAGCTTGCCACCTCCGAGGAACTGCTGGTCTCCTTCGCAGGCGGTGTACCAGTCGCCCTGGGAGGAGATGAGCTTCCGCTGCCTGCGCTGATCGCACAGGCGGCGCAGGCGGCAGGTTCTGCGGGCGTCGGGCGCATTGACCTTCTCGAGGACCGGCTCGTCGGGATCAAGAGCCGCGAGATCTATGAGGCCCCGGCGGCCGTCGCACTGATTGCGGCGCACCAGGAGCTCGAGTTCCTCACCCTGCCGCGCGAACTCTTGCAGCACAAGACGTCGATCGAGCAGGCCTTTGCGCAGGTCGTCTACAACGGCCAGTGGTTCAGCCCCCTGCGTGCGGCGCTCTCCGCATACCTCAGGGAAACGCAGCAGGCGGTCACGGGCGAGGTGCGCCTCGCGCTTGCGCACGGCCAGGCGGTCGCGACGGGCCGGCGCTCGCCGCAGGCTGTCTACGACCAGAGCCTCGCGACGTACAGTGCCGGCGACCGCTTCGATCATACGGCCGCTGTCGGCTTTATCACGATTTACGGGATGCAGAGCCAGGCCTACGCAAAGGCCCAGTCCAAGGCAAAGGCGACTGCCCATGCCGGATAGGCCGGAGGACGGGAGATCGGCGATCTGGGGCGGGCGGTTTGCGCAGCCGCAGGACCCCCGCTTCCTCGCCTACGGCAGGTCTGTGCAGTGGGACGCCCGCCTCGCGCCGCAGGACATCCGCGGCTCCTTGGCGCATGCACAGGCACTGCACGATGCCGGAGTCATCGACGACGCCCAGGCACAGGCGCTGCGCGATGGCCTGGAGGCCATCGCGCGCAGCCTATCGTCGGGCGAGGGGCTGCATACGCTGCCGCAGGACGAGGATGTGCATGGCGCAATCGAGCGGCTGCTCGGCCCGGCGGGTGAATACCTCCATGCCGGGCGCAGCCGCAACGACCAGGTGGCGCTCGACTTCCACCTGTTTTGCAAGGAGTCGGGCGAGCAGCTTGCAGGCGCTGTACGGGAACTGCAGACGGCGATCCTGCGCCAGGCGGAGGCGGCAGGCGACGCACTGGTTCCCGGCATGACGCACCTGCAGGAGGCGCAGCCGGTGCTCTTTGCCCACCACCTGATGGCCTACTTCTGGATGTTTGAGCGCGACCGCCGCCGTATGCTGTGGGCTGCCGCACAGGCCGACCGTTCGCCGCTCGGGGCAGGCGCCCTGGCCGGGACGGGGCTGCCCCTTGATACGATGGCCACCGCGAAGCGGCTGGAGCTGGCCGGTATCTACGAGAACAGCATCGACGCGGTCTCCGACCGGGATTTTGCCCTGGACCTAGGACACGCGGCCGCGCTATGCGCCCTGCACCTATCTCGCCTTGGCGAGGAGATCGTGCTTTGGGCATCGCGGCCCTTCGGGTGGATCCAACTGCCGGACGCCTTCGCAAGCGGCTCCTCGATGATGCCGCAGAAGAAGAACCCGGATGCGGCGGAACTCCTGCGCGGCCGTGCGGGGCGGGTGGTCGGCCGTCTCGTGGGCCTCATGCTGGTCCTGAAGGGACTGCCGCTAGCCTATGTGCGAGACCTCCAGGAAGACAAGGAAGCACTTTTCGAGATCGTCGACACGCTGCGTGAGGGAGTGCTGCTCTCGGCTGCGCTGATCGATGCGGCGCAATTCACGCCTCCGGGCGTGCCGCAGGGGGACTTGATGCTGGCGACAGAGATCGCCGATCACCTTGTGCGCCAGGGCGTGCCCTTCCGCCAAGCGCACCGCCTAGTCGGGCAGGCCGTGCGCTTGGCGACCACGCAAGGCGGCAGCTTCCTAAACCTTTCAGAGGCCGAGTGGCTTGCGATCTCTCCGCATTTCACCGCACCGGCCCTCGCGGAACTCCTTGATCCCCTGCGTGCGGTGGCGCGCCGCGCCGTTCCCGGAGGCACCGCGCCGCAGCGCGTCAGAGAGCAGATCGCGCAAGGACATCTGGCTTTGCAAGGATGAGGCGAACCGGAGCCTGAGGCTCGGTCGAAAGCGACTCGCGCCGCGGCTCGATGCGGGAATGGTAAACTGCTACCGGCTTGTACCGGTGCAAGCTGAACAACCGTCTTCCACTAGAGACTTTCTTCGACCTACGTGGGACTTTGCTGACACACGTCCTGCGGACGGAGTGCGAATCATAGCGAAAAGCCGAATGCAGATACGAGCGTAGGCTTTTTAGAGCGGGTGCCGACTCGTCCTCCACCAAACAGGAGCACCATTGAGACGATATGCAGCGCTCCACCCGCCCCTCGCGCTAGCGCGTGAGCCGCAGGGTGTAGATCCCCGTGCCGCGAGCAGCGCCGTCCTCGCCGCCGATCACGACGAAGCGGTCCTTGCCGAGAGACACGAGCGCGCCGTAGCCGAGCGGGCGCGGCAGGCTGCCGATCTGGCGCAGGCCCCCCTTCGGCGTGAAGAAATAGACCGACGCAAGGTCCTGGTTCACGCCGACCTCTCCACCGACAACCAAGATGCCGCCCTGGGCGGGGGCAACCAGCGGTGCCGCTGCGGCGCTTGGGAGTTCTCCGATCTTGGTGACGCCTTTGCCGGGCGTGAAGCGGTAGATTGCGGACTGGTAGCCGCCCACTCCGAGTCCGCCGAAGAGATAGATGCTGCCGTTCAAGGCAGCCGCTCCCGTGTAGCGCAGACCCAGCGGCAGGCTGGCGACGCGGGCGACGCCGCCGCTCGCGATGCGGTAGATCGCCTGGGAGAAGACGCTGCCCGTGAAGCCGCCGAAGACGTAAACGTCTTTGCCCAGGGAAACGGCTGCAAGATCAGACAGCGGCGTCGGGAAGCTGGCGTACTGCGTCACCTTGGCTGTTGCCGGCGCGTAGGAGAAGATCTGCGGCGAGCTTGCCACCTGACCGCCGCCCATCACGAGAAGATGGCTGCCCAAGGCTGCTGCGGCAAGGTCGTGCAGCGGCAGCGGCAGGCTGCCCGCCGCCGAAAGGTTCGCCTTCTGCAGCCGGTAGATCGCCGTCGTGGAACCGCTCTGGCGCAGACCGCCGAAAATGTAGGTGCTGCCGTCGAAGAAAGCTGCGGCAAGCCGGTCCGTGGCGAACGGGAGATCGGTCAGGTGCGTCAAGTCGAAGCCCTGCACGGGCAAGAGGGCCTGTGCGACCGAAGCCTTCTTGTGCGCGACGTGATGATGCGGCGCTGGGGCAGCGGCTTGTCCGCAGCCCGCCAGCATCAGGGCGCAAACGGCGATCAAGGCGGAAGGGCGCACGCAGGAACCTCCCTAAGGGGCGTCAGGCGCCGCCGCACGTGCAGACGGGCAGCGGCAGGCTGCGATAGTCTTCCACCATCATACCCTGCGCGGGCTCTTGGGAGGTCGTCCTCAGCAGCTCGTTCGATCCTTGGAGGAGTGGCGGACACGGCCGACGAACGGCGCTTCAGCGGCCATACTGGATCGGAACCCGAACGAAGGGCGCAACGCAGCGTCTAAGACGTAAGCCGCAGGGCGAGAGAACATCTGTCCCGCGTTGCGGGCGGATCTCAGAGAGGTAGGAAACGGCTGCCACGCTGGCGCGGATCGGTCCCGGCGGCCGCATCGGCCACCGGGAAAGGATGCGCAGACTGGCGCAAACGTTTCAGATCGGAGGAGGCGGGCCATGACCTGGAGCAAAATTGCCCAACTGCTATTGCGTGGCCCGCAATACGTCTATCTGGCTGCGTTCGTCCTATGCTGGCTGCTGCTGCGCGGAGCCTTGCCGCGGCGCAGGCTCTCCTGGCTGTGGGAAATCCTCGCGGCCGCATTCCTCGGGTGGCTGTTGACGTTTCTCGTGCTCGGGTTCGCCAACATACGCCTATAGCAGGCGGCCTTCGCTCCCCATGGGAAGCGAAGGCCGCCTTGGCTTTGGTGCTCTAGTCGGTCGGTTCCGACGCCGCGTTTGCTGCGGGATCGATCGGAGGCCGAGCAGCGGAGGGGCCGTGGAGTTCCTCGATGTACTGCTTGCCGCGCATGGCGGACGCGATCGCCGCGATCAGCGAGAGACCGATCGAGATGTAGAAGACCGTGTGCAGACTTTCGCTGAACGGTGTTGAAATGAGCTGCGCGAAGAAGTGAGGCGCGAGGAGCTTGGCGCGCACAGCGCCAGGCAGCGCCCCGAGGATTTTCGGCCCCATCAGGCTGCCCAGCGGGTTGTATCCGAGCAGCGCGGAGAAGAGGGCAGCCACGGGGGGCAGGTGCGACATGCCAAGCGCCAGCGGCGCAGGCAGCCCGGCATTCGTGAGGCCGCTTCGCAGCGCAGGCGGCAGGTGATTCGACAGCCCGACGATCGCGATGGTGAAGAAGATCGCCATGCTCATCATCATGCCCGCGTTCTGGAAGGTTGCGCGCATGCCGGATGCCACGCCGCGGTGCTCTGCAGGCACCGCGCTCATAATGGAGGCGGCGTTCGGCGACGAGAAGAGCCCCATGCCGATGCCCATCACCAGCAGGTAGACGGCGAAGACAGGAAAGCTGAAGTTCGCCGGCAGGGTGCTCAGCAGCAGGAATCCGAGGCCGGAGAGCAGCATGCCGATCGTCGAAAAGGCGCGCGCGCCGTAGCGATCGGAGAGGATGCCGCTGATCGGCCCGGCGATGATGAAGCCAGCCATCATCGGCAGCGTGTCGAGTCCGGCGAGCAGAGGCGTCTGGTTGAACGGCACGCCATGTAGTGGCAGCCAGATGCCCTGCAGCCAGATAATCAGCATGAACTGCAGTCCGCCGCGGCTTAGAGAGGCGACAAAGCCGCTCAGGTTGCCGGCCCAGAACGGCCGTATGCGGAAGAGCCGCAGTTCGAACATGGGGTCTGCGACACGCGATTCGATCCACAGGAAGAGCAGCAGCAGCACCACGCCGAGCGCGAGCGCACCCTGGATCATGGGGTTGCCCCAACCCATCGGAGCGGTCCTGTACGGCATCAGCACGGACGTGAGTCCGACCATCAAGGCCGTCAGTCCGACGCCAAAGGTGAGGTTGCCCCAGCCGTCCAGGCGGCGCGCCGTGCGCACACCGATCTCGCGCAGCTTGATGTAGGCCCAGACGGTGCCGAGGAGGCCGATCGGCGTCGAGACGAGGAAGACGAGCCGCCAGTTCACGGTTGCCAGCACACCGCCCAGCACGAGTCCGAGGACGCTGCCGCCGATTGCGGCGATCTGGTTGACGCCCAGCGCCAGCCCGCGCTGCGTCGGCGGGAAGGCATCGGTGAGGATTGCGGCGCTGTTGGCGAAGAGGAAGGCTCCGCCGATACCCTGCACCACGCGGAATACGATCAGTTCCACCTCTCCTGACGCGCCTATCCCAGGCGTCAGAGCAGAGAGCAGCGAACCGAGCGTGAAGATTACGAAGCCGAGGTTGTAGAAGCGGACCCGCCCGTAGGTGTCGGAGATGCGCCCGACCGTCACCAGGAGAACGGTGGTGGCGGCGGTGTAGCCCATGAGGACCCAAAGCAGGAGTCCGGTCTGACCGCTGCCAAGCGGATTGACGTGCAGTCCGCGGAAGATCATCGGCAAGGAGATCATGACGATTGTCTGGTTCATCGAGGCCATGAGGACGCCAAGTGTCGTATTTGAAAGCGCGATCCACTTGTAGGCAAGACCGCGTTCCTGTGGTTCCGTCATCGGACCGTCAGCCTCCGTGTCAAGATTGGGTCTCGGATTCCTGCTGCTGCAGCGAAATGACGCGCGAAACGAAGGCGCGCAGCGAAGCCACCAGCATGCGGCGCTCCTCCGGGTCGAGCGAGGCTGCTGCGTCGGCGATCGCCGTGCCGCGCCAGATGTTCTGCCCGTCGATCAGGGCGGTCCCTGCTGCGAGGATCTCAACGCCGACGCGTCGGCGATCTGCCGGGTCGGGCACGCGTGCGACGAGGCCAAGTTCCTCCAGGCGGTCGAGTACGCGCGTGAGCGAGGGCGCGGAGAGCCCCGCAGCGGCGGCAAGCTCGCTCGCACTGTGCTTGCCCTCGCGCAGCACGCGCAAGATGCGCAGTTGGGTGAGCGTGACGCCTGCAGACTTCCAAACCCTGAGCTGCATCGGCTCGGCGAGCAGAACTGCATCGACGTACGCGCGCAGGAGTTCAAGCGCTTCCGGTGCGAGTTCAAGACGGTTGCTTGTCATAAAGTCAATTATAAACACAGCGGAAAGGAATGCAAGCAAGAAGCGGCTCCGCCAAGGTCAGGCGGAGCCGCGAACGAGGTTGAAACGCTAGGCTGCCGGAGGCGCTGGAACTGCTGTGACAGCCAGCCCCGCCGGGAGTGAATCGGTGTCGAAGCTGCTTTGGAGATGGACCACCTGTTCGCTCTTTGAGAGGAACGCGTCGACTGGTTCAAGGAAGTTGATGGCGTCTGTTCGGTAGTGCATTGGGATGATGATGCGCGGCGACAGTGCGCGGCAAATCGCGTGCGCAGCGTCGGCGCCGATCGTCGGCCCCCCGCCGACCGGAACGAACAGCAGGTCGACCTGGCCGATCGCCGCGGCTTGTTCGGGGCGAAGCACCGCTTGGCCGAAGTCCCCGAAATGGCAGACGCGCACTCCGCCGAGCGTAAACACAAAAATGCTGTTGGGGCCCCGCTGCGTGCCCGCGACAGGGTCGTGCTCGGAGGCGACGCCGACCACCTCGCCGAGCGGCGTGGAGAACCGCCCAGCCGTTGAGCGAACGACCGCCTTCGGCGCCTCGAGCGCTTCCTGAGCGTTGTGGTCGAAGTGCTCGTGGGTGATCAGCAGTAGATCGACCTGCAGGCGGGGAACCGCCGGGTAGTCGAACTTCATGCTGCCCCGGCTGCCCTGCTGGAAGACGCCGAAGGGATCAAGGAACGCGCTGCCTTCGGCATCTTCCAGGTGGAAGGCCGACTGCCCGTACCAGGTAATGCGCATATTTCCGCCTCCATCTCATTGACTCATCTGGCCGCTCGGCGAATAGGGAGTAATTGTGCGACTTGTCCCCGAGGCACGCGGACCCGTCGCCTCCTCCCCTGAGGAAGGCTATCATAAGCGGTGGATGCTTGGCATCCCGGCCGCGGGTGGGACAAGTCCTGCGGCAAGATGAGCGGAGGTGTCTTCGTGCAGGTCGCGCAGAGCGTCCTAGACCTGATCGGTCAGACCCCAGTTCTGGAATTGCGTCCCAAGACGCTTCCCGAGGGCGTGCGGCTGTTTGCCAAACTCGAGTACCGCAATCCAGGAGGAAGTGTGAAGGACCGGCTGGGGCGTCATCTGATCGAAACAGCGCTGCGCGATGGCTCGCTGCGCTCCGGCGGAACGGTCATCGAGCCGACTGCCGGCAACACCGGAATCGGCATCGCGTTGGCCGCGATCGGCAGGGGACTGCGCGTGGTTTTGGTGGTGCCAGAACACTTTTCCAAGGAAAAACAGGGTCTGATGCGCGCGCTCGGTGCAGAGATCGTCTCGACGCCGCGCAGCGGCGGAATGGAACAAGCAATTGCCGAGGCGCACCGCCTCGCGAAGGAACTCGGAGGGTATGTGCCGCAGCAGTTCGCCAACCCGGCGAATCCCGAAGCGCACTATCTGACGACAGGTCCCGAGCTGTACGAACAGCTCGACGGCCGCATCGACGCGTTTGTCGCGGGAGGCGGCAGCGGCGGCACGCTGACAGGCGTGGCGCGATATCTGCGCGAGCAAAATCCCAAGGTGCGGGTTGTCCTCGCGGAGCCGGTCGGATCCGTATTCGGCGGCGGGGCAGCCGGACAGCACCGCACGGAGGGCATCGGCAACGAGTTCGTCCCGGCGACGCTCGACATGTCGCTCGTCGATCGTGTTGAGACCATTTCCGACGATGACGCCTTCGACGCCGTCAAGCAGCTGGCGAAGGAATTCGGAGTGCTCGTCGGCTCCTCGTCTGGAGCGGCGTATGTCGCCTGCCTGCGAACCGCTAAGAGCATTGGTCGCGGCAACGTCGCGACGATCTTCCCCGACGGAGCGGAGCGCTACCTCAGCCAGGGAATCTTCGACTAGAGTTCCGCGAGCGCCGTGTCGAGAGCCTGGCGGAAGTCGTTCTCGATGTCCGGCAGTTCCTCGAGTCCGACGGAGAGGCGCAGGATGTCCATCGTGATGTCGCGCGCCACTCGCTCCTCTTCTGTCAGTGCAGCATGACAGTGCAGCGGCGGTAGGGAGATGCTCGTCGAGGTAGCGCCGAAGCCGGCCCCCACCTCGACGAGGCGGAGGGCCCGTGCGAACGGCGGGACGAGGTCCTCGCGATCCAGGCGGACGGTGACCATGTTGCCGAACCCACGCGCGGTGCGCGCAGCCACAGCGTGGCCGGGATCGCCAGGGAGTCCGGGGTAGTGCACTTCGCGCACCTCGGGCTGGCTGCGCAGCCACTGGGCAAGCTCGCCCGCGGTGTCCATCGCGCGCTGCATGCGTAAAGGCAGTGTGCGCAGCCCGCGCAGCACGAGATAGCTGTCGTCGGGGGAGAGAATGGCGCCCGCGGAGTTCTGCACTGTGTAGAGCCGGCGCGCGAGGTCCTCACCGCGCGCGGTTGCAAGACCAGCCGTCACGTCACCGTGTCCGGAAATCATCTTCGTCGCGCTGTGCAGCACGATGTCGGCTCCGAGCATCAAGGGGGCCTGCAGATAGGGTGTGAGGAACGTGTTGTCGACGAGCAGCAGAACGCCTCGATCGTGCGCCCACGTTGCGACCTGTCCGATGTCGGTGACGCGCAGGAAGGGGTTCGAGAAGTTCTCGACGAGGACGGCGCGCGTCGATGGCTGCAGCGCGGCATCCAGGGCTGCAAGATCGTCGGTGTCCACGTAGCTCACCGAGAGTCCGAAGCGCGCGAACACGGCGCGCAGCATGCGCTGGGTGCCGCCCTGGCAGTCGCGGGTGACGATCAGGTGGTCGCCGGCTGCGAAGAGCAGGAAGACCGAGGCGAGCGCGGCATTGCCGGAGGCAAAGGCCATGGCGCGATCTCCACCCTCAAGCATGGCGATCGCCTGCTCGAGCGCCTCGCGGGTCGGATTGCCGGAGCGCGCGTAGTCGTAGCGCAGGGGCGTATCCGGATCACCGTGATGATAGCTGACAGCGCGGTAGATGGCAGGGACGGCGGCGCCCGTGGCTGGATCCCGCTCCGTGCCGGGGTGGACGAAGCGAGTTGCCGAAAATTCGATGGGGTCGGACACGTAGATTCAACCTCCTGAGAGGAAGTTCTGCGCCTTGGCGCTGCGGCCCTGCGCAGCTTGTCCCTAGGATTCCTCGCTTGTTGTGTCACACGTGCGCCTTGGGCGGTGCTGACCCTCTAGAGAGGGGGCGGGGAGCGGAGGTGGCGATGTCGCGCATTGACGGCGGGCCCGTCGGCGAAGGGTTCGATGCGCTGTTCCTTGCCGAATGGCCGAGGGTGGTGGGCATCGCCCGGCGGGTACTGGGATCGGGTGTAGCCGCCGAGGACGCCGCGCAAGAGGTGTTCCTCGCCTTCTACCGGCGATTTGGGAATGCGCTGCCTGAGCGACCTGGACCCTGGCTGTACGCTGCAGCGACGCATACGGCGCTGAACGTGCTGCGCGGCGAACGCCGCAGAGAACGCCGCGAACAGCTTGAAGGCCAGAAAGCGCAGGCGCTGCTAGATCCTGCGGGCGCGGTGGTGGCGCGCGAGGCGGAGCGCGAACTCCAGTGCGCGCTGCGCCGAATGCGTCCGATGAACGCCGCAATCCTCGCCCTGCGCTACGCTGGGCTGCGCTACCAGGAGATCGCTCAGACGCTGCAGATTCCCGTGGACCAGGTCGGAACCCGGCTTCGCCGGGCGGAAATCGCATTGCGGAAGGAGATCGGGAATGCGTCATCCGAACGACGGTGAGCTGCGTCGGCTGCTCGACGAGGCGTGGGTGGTGCCCGCGCCGCTACGGGGGCACGTGCAAAGCTGCGAGCGCTGCCGCATGCACATCGCTTCGCTGCAGGCCGATGCGGAAGCGGCTCAAGCGCTATTTGGCACGGAGGGGACGACTGACGCCGCTGCGGCGCGCGAGCGCTTCGCACTCAACCTGGGGAAGGGCCTTGCACCGGTACGCTCCGCAGCGCCCCCGCGCCGCCTGCCATACTGGCGCATTGCCGGGGGGGCGGCAGCGGCAATCGCCGTCCTGGCGATCGGCTTCACGCCGATCGGCTCGTATGCCAAGGGGCTCCTGCTGATCTTCCAGCCCCAGTCTTTCAAGGCAGTGCCGATCGCGCCATCCGATGGCGCGGCCCTGCCGAATCTGAGACAGCTCGGCAACTTGCAAGGCGTGCGGAATATCCGCTTGTCGCCGGCAGCAAGCCTTGCCGCAGCGCAGGCGGCCGCAGGCTTCAAGGTGCTCGCAGCGGGCCAAGGCGTGCCCGCGAACCTCGGCTCCCCGGTCTACGCGGTGATGCCAAGCCAAACGGAGAGCCTGCAGCTCAGCGCGTCGAAGGTTGCAGCGTACGCGGTGCAGCACCACCTGCAGATTCCGCCGCTGCCCGCGGACCTCGCGGGAAGCATGCTCTCGGTCACGACGGGGCCCGCCGTGGTCACGTCGTACGGCGGTTCGCTGTCGACCCTGGGCGCTTCCGGGCGCATGCCGCAACTGCTGATCGCCCAAGCGCCGGCACCAAAGGTCTATTCGACGGGCGCGACGGTACAGGAGATAGAGCAGTACCTGCTTTCGATCCCCGGTATCTCGCCGCAGCTCGCAGCGGAGATCAGGTCGATCGGCGACCCGACGCGGACTCTCCCGATCCCCATTCCGATCGGCAGAGCGCTTTCCAAGACGGTTATGGTCAATGGCGCACAGGGCCTTGCGATCAACGACCAGACCGGCATCGGGAGCGCAGTCGTCTGGCAGAAGAACGGCATGGTATACACAGTGGTCGGAAGCCTTCCAGAGTCTCAGGCCCTTACCGTGGCGCAAGGCCTGCACTGACCCTTGCCCGCGTTGTGAACCTACTACACCTGGCGAAGCTCCCGGTGCGAGGGTGGCCTGAATCCTCGCTGCACTGATTGCGTTGTCGCAGATCGCCGCGCTGCCCGGCGAAGCATCGGGCGGGACGTACCTGGGCCTTTTCCGCAGTGCGGTCCAGATCAAGTGTCAACGTGACATCCAGCTGAAGCGGCGAGAGTCTCACGGCATCGCGGCCCGTTCCTGCGGCAAGCGGCAACGGGCTGGCGATGCGGATTCGGCCCGCCTCAAACTAGCAGGGAAGCCACCACTGACGGCGAATGGCCAAGCAAGCCACCGAGCCCGGTCCGCCTGGACCGGGCTCTCTTGACGGGGAGGCGCAACATGCCCGAGCGACTGTCCTTTATGGACTACGAGGACCCGGCGATCCGCACAGAGAGCCTGTCGAAACGCTATGGCCGAAAGGCGGCACTCTCGGATCTGACGATGACCGTGCCCCGCGGAGAAGTGTTCGGCTTCCTCGGCCCCAATGGGGCAGGCAAGACGACTGCCGTAAAGCTGCTTTTGGGACTCGCGCGGCCGACCGCCGGAGAGGGGCTCGTGCTGGGGGAGCCGCTTGGGGCTGTCTCGGCGCGCCAGCACATCGGCTACCTGCCGGAACTGTTCCGCTACCAGGATTGGCTCACGGCGCAAGAAGTTCTGGAAGCGCACGGTGCCCTGCTGCACCTTTCGCGAGCGGCACGGCGGACAGAGGCGGAATCCGCTCTCTCGGTCGTCGGTCTTGCGGACCGCGCCAAGGATCGCGTCGGCGCCTTCTCCAAGGGCATGCAGCAGCGGCTCGGGCTGGCGGTCGCACTGATCGGGTCACCCCAGATGGTCGTGCTGGATGAGCCTACGTCCGCGCTCGACCCTGTAGGGCGGCACGACGTGCGAGAGATCATCCGGCACCTCAAACAGCGCGGTGCCACGATATTCCTCAATTCACACCTGCTCAGCGAGGTGGAGCTCGTTTGCGATCGCGTCGCCGTGCTTGACCGCGGACGCGTCGCTGCCGAAGGCAGCCTAGAAGAGCTGCTCGCGGCCACCGGCGCGCAGATCGAGGTGGAGGGTCTGACCGCGGAGGCGCTGAGCGACCTGCGCAGGTTCGGCGAACCGCGCCTGCGCGGCACCGCACTTGAGGTGGAGGGCATCCGGCGGGTCGAAGTGCCGGAGCTCGTGGCGGCGCTCTGTGCGTCGGGGGCCCGCGTCTACGCGGTGGAACTGCGCCGAGCGACGCTGGAGGAGCGCTTCCTCGGCCTGTTGGGAGGCCACTAATGCGCGCGATTGCGCTGCTCACCCTGCGCGAGATGCTGCGCCGCCGCACGACCGTCGCCATCGCACTTGCGGTGCTCCTCGTCGTCTCCCTGAGCGGCTGGGCGTTCCACGCGCTCGTGTCTTCCTTAGGTCCCGGAGGAGAAGCGAAGTTGTTCGCATCGGAGCAGCTCGTCTTCGTGATGCTTGTCTTTTCCGGCATCCTGGCGCTCGCGGCGAGCTTTCTATCGGCGGCGGCCGTGGCGCCTGAACTGGAATCCGGGGTTGCGCTGTCGCTTCTGGCGCGTCCCTTGACGAGACTGCGCTACATCCTTGGAAAGTGGATCGGCCTCGCGGCCCTGATTACGGGGTTCTCCCTCGTGACTGGCGGAGCGGAGTTCCTGACGGTATTTGGGGTGGTCGGCTACACTCCGCCGCATCCCGCCCTCGCGCTCCTGGCACTGACTGCGGAGGCGATCCTGCTGATGACCCTCTCGCTCTTCCTGAGCACCCGCCTTCCCACCATCACATCGGCGATCATCAGCATGGTGCTGTTCTTCCTTGCCTGGATGGCGGGCGTGGCGGGCACGATCGGGAACGAGCTGCACAGCGGCACGCTGGTACGCATCGGAGAGGTGGCGCAGCTTGTCGTGCCGACGAACGGGCTGTGGCAGGCGGCAGAGTACTTCCTCGAACCGTCGTCTGTGCTTGTACTCGGCCAAAGCCTCGGGCGGACAGCCGAGAACCCCTTCATCGTGCTCGTACCGCAGACGGCGGCCTTCTACGGCTGGGCCGTCCTCTGGCTTCTAGCCTTCCTGCTGCTCTCGATCTGGAGCATGCGGCGGCGTGAACTCTAGCGCCTACCGGCCCGTGACCTGCCGTACGAACGCGGCAGCCTCTGTGCCTGGCACCGCGTACCCCGTGCTGCTAGAACTGCGCGCGTCAACGACGCCGACCACCTGCCCCCAGTGGTTCAGGAGTGGACCGCCGCTGTCGCCCGGGTCCACAGAGGCGTGGAAGGGGAACTCCTGCAGCGTGCCGAGCGTTGATACATCCACTGGCTCGTCGGCGCCAACGACTGCGCCCTGCACCCAGGACAGCGCCCCGAGCCCAGGGTGGCCCAGCAGACCGACGGGTGATCCGATGGCCACCCTCTGCGAAGCGAACCTGAACGGCCTGCCGCAGGTTGTGCCCCGTGGGAGGCCCAGCAGAGCGAGATCCTGCCCGCGGTCTGATGCGAGCAAGCGGGCGTGGGCCACTTCGCCCCCTGGCAGAGAGACGTCGATGAACAGATGGGCGCTGCGCACCACGTGGTAGGCCGTCAACACGTCGCAGGAAGCGCTCACGATGAAACCCGTGCCGCCTTCAACGCGCCCCGACAGCACTGCGAGGTAGCTGGGATATGTGGTCACGAGCGCGACCGAACGGGCGCCGCCGGATTCGATGGTCGACCAGGGCAGGGCCAGCTGCGCCATTACGCTGCGTCGCTGTCCGTAGTGGTCCTCGACCGTGTACTGGTAGGTCGCGGGGCCTTCCAGGCCGCGGTCCGTGAAGGTCGTGCCATTGGTCTTGCCAACCGGCGCTGCGCCCCGGTAGATCGTATAGGGCGCTCCGCCAGGCACAGCATTCCAGGCCAGGGTCACCGTCGTGGCGCCCGTACCCACCTGCCGCAGCCCGGCAAGTGCCGGCGGAGGAGACGCCTTGGCCGCTTGCCCACCAGGGGCTTTTTGTGCGTTGACCGCTTGGTACGCACCGAGCATCACAGAGCGGGCCGTCAGACCGAAAAGCACCAGGGAGATGGCGCCTGCGCAAGCGTACAGCCAGATCCAAAGGTGCGTTCTGCCGCGCGGTGGGTGCCGCTGCGATCCGCCAGAAGAGCCGTCCGACACCTCTTTGCCCGCGACCTTCGCCTGCTTTGCAGCCTGCGGGGGAACGCTGCGTGTCTGCCTTTTGTCGATCCGCTGCAAGGCACCTGCCTCCTTCGGGAGGAATGGCCCGCGTCAGCGCATCATGCTGCGCAGGAGGTTGCGGAAGAACTCTTCGACAGCCTCCTCTTCGCTCGGCCCGCGCCGACGGAACGGGCGCCATGGTGCAGGGCGGGACTGATCGAGCGCCATGCGCAGCTTCGGATCCGAGAGCAGGGCATAGGCCTCTTGGAGATCCTGGAAGCGCCGGGTGGCCTCATCGCGCCGTAGCTCTGGGACGGTGTCAGGGTGGATCGCCTTCGCGCGGCGGCGGTAGGCAGTCCTTATCTCGTCGTCTGTCGCGCCGCGGCGTACGCCGAGCACGCGGTAAGGGTCGTTCATTGCGACTCATCCTTCGCACCCAAGGTGCAGTGTGCACTTCGCTTCGGTGCCGCCCGCCTCCTTCGCGCAGGGATCTATGCCCGGGTCCAGAAAGGCGCAGGCGCGGGAGGTGACGTCACTGCCGACGACAGAAGCCCCACAGCCGGGTGGGCTTTGCTTTCGCCCGCTGACCGCAGAGGACTTGCCGCTGCTGCAGCGTTGGCTCTCCGAGGGTGCCGCGCTTGAATGGTATGCGCTTCGGGTACCCCCGACCGCGGAAGCGGTATCTCGAAAGTACCTGCCGCGCGTCCGGGGGGAGGAGCCGGTGGATGCGAAGATCCTCCTGATCGCGGGACAACCGGCGGGCTACTTCCAGTCGTACCGCCTCGAGGACTTCCCGGACCACCCGGCCGCAGCGTACGCCAAACGGGCCGCAGGCATCGACTTCTTCCTCGCGCAGGAGCATGTTGGGCACGGTGTCGGCCCGCGGGCAATCGCCGCCTTCGTACGGGAGGTCGTGTTCGCGCGGCCGGAGGTCGAGATCTGCTTTGCCGATCCGGCCCCTCGGAACCAGCGTTCCGTGCGGGCGCTGCGCCGCGCCGGGTTTCGTGAGGTCCAGGGGGACGACAAGTCGGCAGATCGAGCGGCGCTGCTGCTGTACATCGCGCGCTAGCCTCGGCATCTCATGGGCCAGCGGACGAGTCGAGGCGCCAGGTTTCACCGCCGTCGTCCGTAGAGTAAAGGAGCGACGTCTGTCCGTTTTCCGTTCCGACCAGGCGCAGCATCCCGTGCGCAGAGTTGGAGAAGACGGGAGGCAGGGCCTCCTGCACGAGGCCCTGATAGCGTGCCGGTAGGCTGAAGGAGACGAACGTCCACCGATCGCCGCCGTCGGTCGTATGGTAGAGCCCGACGCGCGGCGGTGACGCGAAGCCGTTCAGGCTGGTGATCCAACCGTCCCGCGGGTTTTCAAAGCGCATGCGGATCGGTTCGTCGATTTCTGGGAAAGGAGACCCCTTGGCGGGCTGCCGCTGCCACACCGCCCCTCCATTCACCGTGCGGAAGAGGACGATCGGGGTCTGGAAGGCGCCGAGAAAACCGAAGGCGAGGATCCAGCCGTGCATCCGGTCGGAAAAGAACATCTGCAGGGCCGCGATGCCGTCGCCGCGCGTTGCGCTGGCTGTCACCGGTTGCCCGGACCAGCGGTTTTTCGTACGGCTTGTCGCGTAGAAGGTGAGGCAGCCGGTAGGCGAGAAAGCGGCTGCCATGAGCGTCTGTCCGCCGAACACCTCACGCCCTGTGCGGACGACGTCAACCGCCCCCGAGACAGGCGGGGTGGGCGCAGCGCAGCTCCAGCGGCTGTGGCGCGTTGCGGGTCTTGCGACGGTGCCGCTGGCGGCTGCTGCGCAGCCGCAGAGCGCAAGACAGCCCAGGGCCGCGATCAGGAGGAACGCCGAAGAGCGCAACGGCTACACCTCTTTGCAACCCTATTTCGTATGCTATCCGTTGAGCCCTGGAAGGCAAGCCGTGCCGTTCGGGGAGATGCTGCCCTGGGACACCTACTGGCGGTTAAAACCGCTCAGCGGCAAGGCGCCTGCATCGTGCTCGGGATTGGGACGACCGGCGCGATCCTCGAGGTGGCGCTTTGGCGCACGGGCGGTCGCCTCGGGGCAGGGCGGCTTGGCGGTGGTGAAGGTCGGGGTGATGGACACCAGATCCCCGGGGGCCGTTCGGCGCAACGCGGTCGCTCCTGGCGCTTGCGGCGCAGCCGGCCGCTCGTGCGATAGCGAAGAGGGTTACGTGTCTTGGCACGCTCCGATCTGATGATCTAACCTGGACGCGAAAGCCGGGGCGAACGGCTGGCTGGGCTCCTGCCTTTGGGGCGATCCTGGCAGAAAGAGTGGGGTACGCCGAGCACCTCGCGCAGCTCCGTTAGCGCATCATCCTCTGTGCAGGGGGAAGACAGTGAGGCAGACGTTACGCGTTCGGGTTTCCGGGCTTCTCGACGTGCCGCTGGAGGACCTGGCCGCGCGCGGTGTGAAGGCGTTACTACTCGACCTGGACAACACCCTTTGTGATCCGCGCGGCGATCTTTTGCCTGCGGAGGCACTCTCCTTCTGCGCGCGCATGGAGGAACTCGGCCTGCGGGGCTATGTACTGTCGAACGGCCCTCGGGGGCGCGCGGAGCGCCTTGCGGCGCAACTGGGGCTGCCCTGCACATCGCGCGCGCGAAAACCCCTGCGCGGCGCGTATCGACGCGCGCTTGGGGAACTCGGGCTGACCACCGAGGCCGTGGCGGCCGTCGGCGACCAGTTCCTGACGGACGCGCTCGGTGCAATCGGCATGGGCATGGCGCTCGTCCTGGTGGAACCGCGCTTCGCACGCGATAAGCCGCTCGTCAAGTTGGCAAGGCCCGTCGACCGGGTTTTGCGACGCCTGATACCGCAGGTTCCACAGCCGCGAAAAAGCGGGTGAGAGGAGCGATCGGTTTGCCGAGGGAGCATGGCATCCTAAGCCTTTCGGACGGACGCACCCTCGCCTATGCGGAGTATGGCGACCCTTCGGGTCCGCCCGTCCTCTTCTTTCACCCGACGCCGGGCTCACGACTCGACGCCGCCCAGACGAAGCCGAGTCCTTTTCGCCTGATTGCGCCGGACAGGCCCGGCTACGGCAAGTCCGACCCTTTGCAGGAGCGAACGCTGGAACAGTTTGCGCGGGATGTCGGGGAACTGGCGGACGCGCTAAGGATTCCGTCCTTTGCAGTTGCTGGCGTCTCTGGCGGCGGCCCTCATGCGCTGGCGTGTGCCGCCTTCCTGACGCAGCGGGTCAACCGCGCTGCCGTGATGTGCGGCGTAGGCCCGCTCTTCGAAATGCATGAACTAGGGCTTCTGCCGGACGCGTCCGCGCCGCCGACCGACGAAGAACTCGCTGCCCACGCGGCGACGATGCACCAAAACGCGGAGGCCATCGCGCAGGTGGGCATTTCCCAGTCGCCAGCGGGCGACCAGGCCCTCTTCACGCCGGATCGGATTGCGCTTTGGGTGCGGTCGACCGTCGAAGGCACAGTGCGACCGGACGGTATGGTTGAGGACTACCATGCGTTCACCCGGCCCTGGGGCTTTGCACTCTCGCGGGTGACGGTGCCCGTAGGGCTCTGGTACGGAGATGCCGATCCCGTCGTATCCCTTGCGCAGGGTCGCTACCTGCAAGAACATCTACCCAAGGCTCAGTTGCATGTGCTCCCCGGCATCGGACATCTCGGCACGCCGCTTGCCGCGCTGGCTGCGGTCACGCAGTTCCTCGGGAGACGGGACTAGCACTCCCGTTGGGGCATGCCGCAGCTGCGGTTTCCCTGTATCCTGATCTTGGGGGATCGCGAATGAGCAAGCGACGGACCGCAATCCCATCGGCTCTGCTGGGCGCAGTCCTCCTGCTGGACGGCTTCGGGCAGTCGGTCGAGCCGTTCCCGGTGCCCAGCAAAAACTAGCAACGCCAAGGAGGGATCGTCACCTGGCCAGCAAGCCGCGCGCCAGAGACATTGGACTGCCGATGGGTGGGCAGACGGGCTCGAACAACGCGATTACCGACGTTCCCGGCGTGGAAGTCGGCTACCACACGATCATCCGCGACGCTGCCAGCAGAGCGCCGAGCACCGCAGTGCGCACCGGTGTGACGGCGATCCTGCCGCGCGGAAAGCAAACGCGGATGCACCCTATCTGGGCGGGTACGTTCAGCCTGAACGGAAACGGCGAGATGACCGGCGTGCACTGGATTGCGGACGGAGGTTATTTTCTCGGGCCGGTCTGCATCACCAACACGCACTCCGTCGGCATCGTGCACGATGCGGCGGTGCGCTGGATGCTCCTGCAGTACAAGGAGCAGTTCGACGAGCAGCACCTCTGGGCGCTGCCGGTGGTCGCGGAGACGTACGACGGTGTCCTGAACGACATCAACGGCCAGCACGTGCGCGCCGAGGACGCCCTCCGCGCGATCGCGTCCGCAACAGCGGGCCCCGTCGCGGAGGGGAACGTCGGCGGCGGCACGGGCATGATCTGCTACGGCTTCAAAGGCGGTTCGGGCACGTCGTCCAGGCTGGTGGAGATCGCGGGCACCGCGTACCACGTAGGCGCCTTCGTGCAGGCCAACTTCGGGCTGCGCGAACAGTTCACTGTCCTGGGCGTGCCGGTCGGGCGCCACTTGCCGCAGACCGCGCTAGACGACAGGGAGCGCGGGTCGGTCATCGTGGTCATCGGCACCGACATCCCCATGCTGCCGCATCAGCTCCGCCGCGTGGCGAAGCGTGCCGCACTGGGCATCGCGCGCACGGGCACCTCGAGCGGCAACAGCTCCGGAGACATCTTCCTCGCCTTCTCCACGGCGAACGAGATGGAGATCCCCCAGTCGGCCGCAGCTCACCTGAGGATGGACTTCGTCAACGACGAGGCGTTCGATCCGATCTACGACGCGACCTGCGCGGCCGTCGAAGAGTCGGTCGTCAACGCCCTGCTCGCGGCGGAGCCGATGACCGCGGTCCGTCCGGCAGGACTCGTGGTGCCCGCACTCGACTCCAATGAACTGTTGGCCATCATGCGCCGGTACGGCCGCATCCCGTCGTAGGGCAGGCGATCTCGCTCGCAGTCTTGGCTTCGCCTGCAACCGGACACGGAAACTGCCCTTTGGTACAGGCGCCATCCTGTACCAAAGGACAGTACGCTGGCCGCACCATGGCGCTACGCTCTAGGTATGGCCAGAGCTGGCGGAGGAGTGTGACATTGGAAGAACAGGGAAAGCGGTCGGGAGTACTGCATAACCGCAACTACGTCATCATGCTGTCTGGTCAGGTTGTCTCCCAGTTCGGAAACGCCTTTTATCCCTTGGCAATCTACTGGTATACCTTCAGTCTGACCGGAAGTCGCATGGATCTCGGATACCTCGGAACCGTGATCAGTCTGACAGCCCTTGCGAGCATGCTGACGGGGGTTCTCGTGGATCGCTGGGACCGCAGGCGCACGATGATCTGGTCTGACGTGCTGCGTGCCCTCCTTGCGGGCGGGCTCGCACTCGCGGCCGGGCTCGGACACCTCGGCCTGCCGATGATCTTCGCGTTTGCGCTGCTGATCGGTCTCGTCGGCAACCTCTTCGGGCCCGCCGAGATGTCCCTTCTGCCGAACGTCGTGGGCATGGAGGAGCTTGGCGCCGCAAGCGGCATGAACCAGGGTGCCAGCGCAGGTGCTGGTCTTGTCGGCATGAGCCTCGGCGGCTTCCTGATGGGCGTCTTCGGCCCTGCTTTGCTGCTGGGGATCGATGCAGCGACGTTTGTCGTCTCGTTCGTCTCGGTAGGGCTGCTGCGCCTGACGCGCGAGGCTACGATGCCTGCGGCCAGGTCGTCCGTCGAAGGGCAGCCACCCAGCTTTCTGCGCGAGCTCGGCGCAGGGCTGCGCTTTGTCTACGGCAGCCCCTTTTTCCGCCGGCTCGTGCTGCTCGGCGCGATCATGAACTTCGCGTTCATGCCCCTTAACGTGCTGGACGTCGTGTGGGTGCGCCAGGTGCTGCACCTCGGTGCGCTGGAATACGGCATCCTCGGCGCCGCCGTTACCATCGGCGTGATCGCCGGCAGCATCCTCGCGGGCGCCCTGATGCAGCGCTTCAAGGGACAGCACCTGATTCTCGGATCGGTCATGCTGACCGCCATCGCCTTTACGGCATTCTCCCAACTGCCGTACTTCGTGCCGGACCTCGTTGTTCTCTTCTTCCTGGGAGTAGGCATCGGGGTGGTGAACCCAGTTGCACAAACGATGTTCCAGCGCGAGATCCCGCAGCACATGATGGGGCGCGCCGTAGGGGCATTGATGACCACCGTCCAGGTCGCGGCGCCGCTCGGAGCCATGCTCGGAGGATTCCTCGCGAGTACTCTTCCGCTCTCGACGGTCTTCCTGATGGGAGGAGGGCTGATGCTCTGCTCTCTCCTGCTCGCCGTGCGCATGCCTGTACCGACGCCTGTCGAACAGGCCGAGGCGGAAGGCGCCTGAAAGGTCAGTCGCAAGGAGTCGGGGATATACTCCGGCTCCTTTCCTGTTTTTGCAGCCTGTGCACTCTTCTGCCTACGGCGTTATCAGCGGCGCCGTAAAATGTCGTCGTTGAGGGCCAGGATATCAGGCACGGGCGGGAAGCGTTCAATGCGGGGTCTCCTGGTGTTCGATGAGGTTCAAGCTGGCCGGTAGAAGGACGATCGGAGGCGGCAAGATGGCGGGCCCGAACGCACCGCGACGAGGGCGTACGGCGGCAGGCGTGCTGCTGGCGGTAGTCACTGCGCTTACGGCTGCTTGCGGGACTACAATTCCCAAGGCGGCTATGCGAAAGCCCGCCCCAATCTCTATGCCGACCGCCCGCATCACCGGAATGATTCAGCCCGTGGTGGGCGAGGCGCCGTGGTCCCTGACCGGCCTCGACTTCCTGACGGCTCAGCGGGGCTTCGCGGTGGGCACGCGCTGCGGCTGGAACCAAAGCAACTGCGTCGGGGGCGTTGCCACGACGAGCGACGGTGGGCAGACGCTCTCCTGGACCGCTCTTGGCCAACTGCTGCCGACGTCTGTGCAGTTCATCGACTCCCTGCACGGTTTGATCACGGCCACCACTGCGGGCGGCGTACAGAGCCTGCTTGGCACGGACGACGGCGGTGAGACCTGGCGCACCCTGGAGCGCGGCGAGGAGTTCTTGCAAGGTCCCCGCATGCTCAGCCAGAGCCTCGGCTACGGGATTATCCCTGCGCGCGGATACGCCGGCCCCCTGCGGGCGACGGCGCTCGTGCGTACGGAGGACGGCGGCAGCACCTGGGAGACGGTCGGGACGGAGGGCTACTATCCGATGGGCGTCGACTTCGTCGACGCAAGACACGGCTACCTCGCCGCCTGGCGCTGCACGCCTGCTGATGGATCCTACGGCAGCTGCAGCGGAGCGATCCTCGGCACGGCGGATGGCGGGGCAACCTGGCAGGTACTGCAGTCTGTCGGCAGCACCGGGACTGGCAACGTCGGCACGTTCGCAGTGGACTTCGTATCGCCCGAGGTCGGCTTCGCAGAGCTGCCGAACCTCGAGGGATGCACCATGGGCGGCTGCCTTTCAGCACTCGAGGGGACGGCCGATGGCGGGCGGACCTGGCAGCCCTTGCAAAAGTCCTACCGGTGGGGGCCGAACATCCAGGTGGGGTGGCCCAGCGCACCGCAGTTCACGAGCCCAGAAGACGGGTGGATCTCGCTATCCCAAGGCGCGGGCGGCGGTGCTGGCGGATTTCTCGTCACAACAGACGGCGGCCGCAGCTTCCGGCAGTTCGCTGCCATGGCATTCGACACCGGGGCGCTCTTCGTGCTGCCGGGCATGGCCTACGCCATCGCGGCGCTTCCTGAGTCCAACAACGGGGGGAGCAGTGCGCTCGTGCGCCTGTTGTCGGACGGGACTGTGCAGCAGGTCTGGCCGGCGCCGGCGCCGGCTCTCGGACTGGGAGCGGATCCAGGCGGTACGCTCTGTGGCTTCGGCCTGCCGTCCGATGCGTCGGCGCTCCTGCAAAGCACCGACAGCGGAAAGTCCTGGGGCATCGTCGGCGACCTGCCGGGACAGGTTCCCCGGAGCGTTTCCTTCGCGGGCGCGCAGCGGGGCTACGCCATCGCGAGCACCTTCATGCCGGAGGAGTCCATTCGCGGCTACCAGACGACCGACGGAGGGCAGCACTGGCAGGCGGTAGGCGCCGTGCTGCGGCACGCACTGGAGTACGCGCACATCTTTTCGGGAGGGATCGGCGTTGCGGCCAGCCTGGCTGCGACGGGTGGAGAGATCCTGCGCAGCGCTGACGGGGGCAAGACGTGGTACACATACGGGAAGCTGCCTAACCAAGACGTCTGGTCCATTGCGTTCGAGACACCCAGGAAGGGCTTCGCGTACGTCGGGCAGGCCGGTCAGGCCACTCTCTACGCGACGGCGGACGGCGGGAGGCACTGGAATGCGCTGCTGCAGGTGCGGGGAATGACGCACACCCAGTTCCCCGGGCTGCAGATGGCCATCGCTCCGAGCGGCTTTGGCATCGTGCAGCGCTATGCCTATACGTCGCAGTATCTTGTGACGCGCGATGGCGGGCGCAGCTGGTCTGCCTTGAACCTTTCTCAGCTGGGGCCGCCGAATGCGGTAGCGGTGGCAGGCAGATCGCTGGCGCTGATCCTGACGCGAGGTGGACTCTACACAGCCAGGACGGCGGGGAACACTGGTCCTACGTCCCCTGAGCGCAGCCAAGGAAGCGCCAAGGAGAACCGGACGCGATGAGAAACGAAGCAACCGTGGAGTGAGGTCCGCTCGTTTCCTATTGCGCAGTGACCACGAACGCGGCATCTCCCACGACCGCATCGTTGGGCGGATCCTGCGTCCCGAAGTTGTACTGCGAAGTCGACGCCGCAAGGGACTATACCTCCGTGAAGCACCTTGCCGATCTGAAAATTCCGCCAGAAGACATGAGTGACTTCTCCGCCCAACTAGTGATCAAGCGGGACGCTCGGCGCGGAAGCCTGGCGGATGGCTGTGCGATCGTGCAGCGCCAGCACGAAGAACCCCAAGATAAAGATGCCGGTCATCGCCGCGAACAGCATCGGCGATGGGAAGTGGTCGTATAGCAGGCCGCCCAGCAGTGGACCCAGCCCTCGGCCTGCGGAGGAAGCGCCGCTGATCAGGCCTTGGTAGAGGCCGCGTCTACCCTCTGGAGCGAGCTGGTCGGCGGCTGCCGGCACGCCTGGCCAGACCAGCATCTCGCCGAAGGTGGCGAGGGCCATGGCGATGAGAAACCCTGGATAGATCGCTGTTCGCACGAGGACGAGGAAGGCCGCGACGAACAGGGCGTTCCCGATCAAGATCTGCGCCTTCACGCGAGGCACGCGGCCGGTCAACCATGTCACGAGCGGCTGCCCGAGCAGGATCACGGCGCCGTTCAGCGTCCAGAGCAGGCTGTAGCTGGAGAGAGGGAACCCCAGTGCCTGCATGTGCGTCGGGACGGTCACCTGCCACTGGACGTAGGCAGCCCAGTCGAGGAACATGCCTCCCGCAAGCAGGAGGGGTGCGAGGGCGAAGAGCGGCGTCCGCAAGGTGCTGCCCGCAGTGGCCGGTGCCGTCGGACGGGCCGCCTTTTCCCAAGCGGGTCCGCGAAAGGCGAGCAGAACGCAGATCAGGTAGATAAGAAAGATTGCGCCGGTTGTCGCGAACGAGAGAGAGAAGCTGACCTGGGCGAGGAAGCCGCCAGCGAAGGAGCCTACGGCGACGCCCACGTTGGAGGCGACGTAAACGGCATTGAACGCCGCCCGTCGCCCTTCGGGCCAGACGGTTGCGGCATAGGAATAGATGGAAGGGTAGACGAGCCCCGTTCCAACGCCCACCGCGACTGTCAGAAGAGCGTAAGGCAGGATGCCCTGGAAGATCGCCATCGCGGTGGTGGCGATTGCGGCCAGGAGGGCACCCGTCACGATCGTCCTCCGCCCGCCCCAAACGTCGAAGAGATTGCCTCCGATGAAGTTGCCTGCGAGATTTGCCGCCGATTGCAGGAGAAGGACAAGACCGGCGTCGGTCATGGAGAGTCCAAGCCGCGTGTGCACGTAGATCGTCACAAGCGGCCAGAGAAGGGAGAAGCCCGAGACCATGAGGACGGTGCTCGCAACGAGCACAAGGAGCGGTTTGGGGTAGCGGGACAACCAGGACTGCATGCCAGCATGATAGCGCCTCTGCGGCGTCTGGGCATCCCGAACTTCTTGACAACACGGGATCGCACACCATCCCGCTCGACAGCTCTCGGCCTCCACGGCATGGGAAGAACTGGGACACCGTTCGTCAAACGTGGGACGGAGCGACGCGGTCGGTCACGAAGTAATCCGTAGCCGCACCGTGCGTGCCGCAGGCAAAGGAGGTTCCCATGGATCTCGAGACAGCGCCCGTTTCTTCGGCGGATCGGCTTACCTTCGCTTCCTGGCTTGGTGGACTGTTTATCGCTGTCGCGTTCGGTGGGATTTTCCCGATGATGGTTACCTTCGGCTGGATCATCGCCTACCCTGCCGGCGGCGTGTCATCCTTGACGCACTCCTGGGCGATGTCGGCCGTTGTCCCCCTTGTGAGCGAAGTCGTTTTCCTGCTCGGCGGGTGGCTCGTACGGGGCCGGCGGATCCCGCTCGATTCGTTCGGACTCAACCGCCGCATCACGGCCCGCGACCTCTGGTTTGCATTTGGGTTCGTCGTCTTCAACCTTTCGTGGTAGGAAGCGGGATTTCACGGACATGTGACGAAATATTCCAAAATCGCCAGCGGCGCGGCTGTCCACCGCACCCTTGGCATGATCGTTGGGGGATGCATGGAGGGGACAGTGTTGGCGGCGTTTCGCGACAAGGCGGAGATGCTGGAGATCTTCGGTGAACTCGGCCGCAGGGCGAGCGCCAGCGAGGCGGCCAAAGTGCTCTACGATGCAGGCATGGTTGTGGCATTCGCCTATCACGATCCCGAATTGACGCTGGTGATGGATGGCCGGACGCCCGAGGAGGGTGGACCGGCCATGATCATGCACTTTGACGGAGGGCCGCGGCCGGACGTCACGTTCACCTGCTCCGCGGAGATCGGCCACCGCTTCTGGAGTGGCGAGCTCGACGTGACCCAGGCGCTCGCACGCGGGGAGATCACTGCACGGGGATCGATCGCCAAGGCGCTGAGGCTGCTGCCGCTGATGCCGCCGCTCTACGAGGAGTATCGCAGCCTGCGCGCGCAGCAGTCGGGCGAGCGGACGCCGTAGGGCCGCCATTGCACGCGCTGACGCGAATCGGAAAGGGGTGGAGCCATGCAAAGGCGCTGGCCGATCCTTGTCGCCTACGGCCTCGTTGCCGCCAGCACGCAGATGCTCTGGATCACCTTCGCGCCGATCACCACGGAAGCGGCGCACGCGATGCACACGTCCGTCGCCGCCGTCGGGAACCTCGCAGCAATCTTCCCGCTGATCTACGTCGTACTGGCACTCCCGACAGGACGCTGGCTGGATAGGGACTTCAACACAGCCCTGCGGACAGGCGCGATCCTCACGGGCGCCGGCGCAGTGATCCGCCTGTTCATGCCGGACTCTTTCACCTGGCAACTCTTCGCCCAGGTGGTCATCTCGGTCGGTCAGCCCCTCGTCTTGAACGGCATCACCAAGCTGGCTGCGCGCTACTTCCCACAGGAGGAGCGTGCGGTCGCAATCGGGCTGGGAAGCGTGTCGCTGTTCATCGGTATCATGATCGCGATGGCAGGCGGCCCGGCCTTGTACACGTCCGGCGGGCTTTCGCTCGTTCTCACGGTAGAAGCGGCGATCGCCGTTGCGGGCGCGATTCTCCTCGTGCTGTCTATGCAAAGTCCGCCAGCCTTTGAGGATCCGCCTGCGAGTCCTTCGGGCTCGTGGCTGCCGAAGGAGCCGCTGCTCTGGAAGCTCGGTGCGCTGCTCTTCGTCGGCATGGGCGTCTACAACGTGCTCGCCACGTGGCTGCAGCCGATCCTGGCTCCGTTTGGCGCCGGCAACCTGACGGGCGACCTGCTCGCCCTGATGACCCTCACCGGCATCGTCGGCGCGGGCGTCCTGCCGCCGATCGTCGCCGCACGCGGCTGGCGCCGCTGGACGCTCTTCGCTGCGGTCGGCTGGACTCTGCTGACTGCCCTCGCCATCGACTGGCGGCAGTCGGCAGTGTGGTTGGCCGTCTGGCTGGGACTCGAAGGAATCCTGCTGCTCGCCAGCCTGCCCGTCGTCCTCGACTGGGCGGAAGTGCATGTCGGCGCCGGGGAGCAGGGCCGCGCGGTCGGCTTCCTGATGCTTGCAGGAAACCTCGGCGGCTTCGTGCTGGTCGTGGCAGTCACGCCGCTCGTCGCCCTGCCGCACCTCGCTCTCGCCTTCATCGCCTTCGTTGCGCTCGTCGGGCTCGTGGTGGCCTGGCAGCTGCCTTCCCCGTCGGCCGTTCCCGCGGCCCTATCCGCATCCCAACCTCAGTAGGCCCCTAGGAGGCATCACTTCCGTGAGTACACCCGACATACTCAGTTTCCTTGCCAAGCAGCTCAAGCCCTACAGGGGCCGCATGGAGACGGTGGACCGTCTGCCCGAACGGGGGCGCAGCCACCAGGAGGTGCTTTCGCTCCTAGAGCAGCTGCGCCAGCTGGAGGCCGGCCGCTGGCAGACTGGCTACGCGTCCGGCGCCGTCTACCATGGCGGCGCGGAGCACACGGAATTCCTGAGCGCCGCCTATAAGACCCAGTCCCAGAGCAATCCTCTGCATCCCGACATCTGGCCTAGCGCCGCGAAGTTCGAGGCAGAGGTCGTGGCGATGACCGCCAGAATGCTCTCCGGTGATGCGGTCCGAACGCACCGTCGCGGGGACCGGGTCGTGGGCGCCGTCTCCACGGGCGGCACGGAAAGCATCCTGCTCGCCATGCTGGCCTACCGCGACTGGGGGCGTGAAGAGAAGGGCATCGCACAGCCGGAGATCGTCGTGCCGGTCACGGCGCATGCGGCGTTTGAGAAGGCCGCCCACTACTTCGGACTGCGGCTCGTGCGCGTTCCGGTCGCGGAGGACCTGCGCGCGGACGTGGAGGCGATGCGCGCCGCCGTGAACGAGAATACCGTGGTGCTCGTCGCGTCTGCGCCGTCCTTTCCCCATGGGGTGATCGACCCGATCGAGGAGATCGCCGCGCTCGCGGGAGAACACGACATCGGTTGCCACGTCGACGCATGCCTTGGGGGCTTTGTCCTGCCCTGGGCGGAGCGTCTCGGCTACCCCGTCCCGCCCTTCGACTTCCGCGTACCAGGAGTCACGTCGATATCCGTGGATACGCATAAGTACGGCTTTGCCGCGAAGGGAACGTCGGTGGTGCTCTACCGGAGCGCCGACCTCTTCCATCACCAGTGCTACACTGCCGCAGACTGGCCAGGCGGGCTCTACGTCTCCTCGACCCTCCTCGGGAGCCGGCCGGGCGCCTTGATCGCCGCTGCGTGGGCGGCGCTCGTCGCAACGGGAGAGGACGGCTACATGGCGGCCGCCAAAGGGATCCTGGCCGCAGCGGACCGCCTCAAGCAGGGCGTGCGCGAGATCCCGGACCTCAAGGTGCTGGGAGACCCGCTCTTCGTGGTCGCGATCGCATCCGATACGCTCGACATCTACCAGGTGATGGAGCAGATGGCGCAGCGGGGCTGGAGTCTGAACGGCCTGCATCACCCGCCTGCCTTCCACATCGCCCTCACCCGCCGACACGCGGAGGAGGGGGTCGTGGAGCGCTTTCTTTCCGACCTGCAGGCTTCGACGGACGAGGTGCGGCGCAGTCCCGAGGTGCGCACGGGGATGGCGCCTCTCTACGGCATGGCCGCGATGGCGCCTGGGGAACTCGTGCACGGGCTCCTTGAGGCCTACATCGACGTGCTCTACGAGGTCTAGGAGAGGGATATGGGCAAGCCATGCATCTTCGCGATCGACCTTGGGACATCGGCCTGCAAGGTTGCGCTCGTCGGAACGGATGGCGCGGTGCTTGCGCTCGAGACAGAGGAGTATCCGCTCGCCCTTCTGCCCGGCGGCGGCGCGGAGCAGGATCCTGACGCTTGGTGGCGGGCGATTGCTACCGCCGCCGCGCGCCTGTGGCAAACCGGCGCCGCCGCGCCAGGCGACGTGAAGGGGATCGGCTGCACGGCGCAGTGGTCCGGCACGGTTCCGGTCGACAACCGCGGGCGCGCGCTTTCCCCGGCGATCATCTGGATGGATGCCCGCGGGGCGCGGCACGTGCAGGCGGCGACGCGGGGCTGGCCTTCGGTGGCCGGCTACGGGGCGGGCAAGCTCTTCACCTGGCTGCGCAAGACAGGCGGCATCCCCGCAGGTTCGGGCAAGGACTCGATCGCCCACATTCTCTACCTACGGGCGGAGCGTCCGGAGCTCTATGCTGCGGCCGCCTGTTTTCTCGAGCCGAAGGACTACCTCAACGCGCGCCTCACGGGACGGCTTGCAGCTACGGTCGATTCGATCGCTCTGCATTGGGTCACAGACAACCGCGACGCGGCGCGGGTGCGCTACGACGCAGGACTGCTGCGGGCGGTGGGGGTGGAACGCAGCAAGCTGCCGGAGATCCTCCGTTCCACGGACATCGTCGGAGAGTTGTGCGAGGAGGCGGCCCGCGACCTTTCCCTGCCGGCCGGCGTACCGGTCGCCGGCGGCTCGCCCGATATCCAGTCGGCCGCGGTGGGATCCGGCGCGACCCAAGATTTCCAGGCACATCTGTACCTTGGCACGTCGTCCTGGCTGACCTGCCACGTCCCGCTCAAGAAGACCGACATCGCGCACAACATGGCGACCTTGCCCTCGGCCATCCCAGGCCGCTACTTCGTGGCCAACGAGCAGGAGACGGCAGGGGCCTGCCTCACCTTCCTGCGGGACAACCTCTTCTATCACGAGGACGTCCTGGGGACTGGTCCACCGCCCAAAGACGCGTACCGGCTGTTCGACGAAGCTGCGGCACTGGCGCCGCCAGGCGCGGGAGGCGTTCTCTTCACACCGTGGCTCTATGGCGAGCGCACCCCGATCGAGGATCATCTCGTGCGCGGCGGCTTCTACAACGTCTCCCTAGAGACCAGCCGCCCGCACTTGGTGCGTGCCGTCCTCGAAGGTGTCGCGCTGAACAGCCGCTGGCTTTTGCAGGCCATGGATGGGTTCACCGGGCGCAGGCTCGATCCGATCCGCTGCATCGGCGGCGGCGCCCGCTCAGACGTCTGGTGCCAGATTCAGGCGGATGTCCTCGGACGCACGATCGAACAGGTGGACGAGCCGCTGCAGGCCAATGTCAGGGGCGCCGCGACGATCGCCGCGGTCGCGCTGGGGCTCTCGAGCTTCGAGGAAGCCGCGCAGCGAATCGGGGTTGCGAAGACCTTTGAGCCGCGGGCGGAGACGCGCGCCGTCTACGATCGCGCCTTTGCCGCCTACCAGGACATCTACCGGCAGAACCGCCGCATCTACGCACGGCTGAACGGAGCAGGCTGAAGCACCCGCGCATGCGCGCAGAGCCTGCGGGCGACGCTTCTTCGGGGGGGACGGCAGTGCGCAGCGCGCAGGAGATCGCAGGACTGCTGCAGGAACTCGCGGATCGCGTTGTGTTCGCGCAAGAAGGCCAGTGGAAGTCGCGGGCATACAGCGAGGCGGCGCGGCGGATCGCCGACGGCTCTGTGGATCTTTCGCGGCCCACAGCACTGGAGGACGCGCCGGGCATCGGAGTGAAGATCGGCGGCAAGATCCGCCGCATGCTCGAGGGCGAGCTGCCCGCGTCCCTGGTGCGCCTGCGGGCGGACCAGCCGCCAGAACTGTCCGCCCTACTGCGGCTGCCTGGCGTCGGGCCGTCGACGGCCCGCAAGCTGTGGGCGGAAGGCATCGGCAGGGTTGGGGAGCTCGAGGCGAAGCTCCGCGCCGGTACGCCCCTCCCAGGCATCTCCCCCTCGCAGCGCACGCACCTGCTGCGCGCCTTTTCTGAGCGTCGCCTCGGCGTGCCGCTCCCGGAGCTTATGGCCGCGAGCGCGGCGCTTATGCGCTCGCTGCGCGGAGTCCAGCCGGCGGGCGCGCTCAGGCGCCTCGACCCGACCGTCAAGGACCCGCAGTGGTTCGCGCCCGGGAGCGCGGACAATCGCAGGGCCTGGCTGGAGATGCAGCCCTTCGCGCTGCCAAGCGGCTTCACGCTGGGGCCAAAGTGTCTACGCTTCGTCGAGGAATCGGTGCTCGGCGCAGCGCTGCTGGCGGCGACAGGTCCCGCGGCCTTCCTCGAGGAGCTGCAGCGCGCGCTCGAACGGCGCGGACTGCGGATGACGCCGCAGGGGATATTTGAGGGCGGCACGCTCGTCCCGTGCGCGACGGAGGAGGAGGTCTTCCGCGGCGCCGGGATGGAGGCTGTGCCCCCGACGCTGCGAGGGCTCGACCCGGCGCGCCGCGCTGCGGCGCCCCGGACGGTGCAGGGCGACCTGCACACGCACTCGACCTGGTCCGACGGCGCGGAGAGCATCGCGACGATGGCCGCCGCTGCGGTTGCGCGGGGCTACAGCTACCTCGCGGTGACGGACCATTCACAGGGGCTCAAGGTGGCGAACGGACTCACGCCGGAGCGCTACCGGGCACAGCGGCAGGAGATCCGGGATGTGCAGCGCAGTCTGCCGGAGGGCTTTCGCCTCCTGCAGGGGTGCGAGGTGGACATCCATTCGGACGGCAGCCTCGATCTACCCGACGACCTGCTCTCTGAACTCGACGTTGTGATCGCGTCGGTGCACGGACAGTTCGACCAGGGCGTGGAGGAGGCGACTATGCGCCTCGTGCGCGCGATCCGGCATCCGCTGGTGACGGCGATCGGCCATCCTGGCGCGCGCAAGCTGGGGCTGCGCCCCCCGATCGCAGCAGACTGGGGGCGCGTCTTCGCGGCGGCGCGTGAGGCGGGGACAGCGCTTGAACTGAATGCCTCGCCGCGCAGGCTGGACCTCGACTACCGCTGGCTGGGAGACGCTGGCGCGCAGGGACTTCGCTTTCTCATCGATACGGACGCGCACTCGGTCGAGGAACTCGGATACATGCCGCTCGGCATCGCCCAAGCGCAGAAGGCGGGCGTCGCGGCCAAGGACATCCTCAACGCGGGCCCTGTGGAGGACGTGCTCCGGCGGCCGGCCAGGCGCTGAGGCGCGGGGCTACGCTCCGTCCCGATCCGCTGCGAAGGTGGGATCTCTCAGCATCGAGGCGAAGTTCGCCCGCGGCAGATCTTTGAGGCCGTGCTTGCGGCAGAAGCGCGCGAAGGCCTCGGCCATCGCGCCGTCGTCGGCGGTCGCAGAGCGCTGTGAGAATCGGTAGTGCAGCGTCGCCTTTGGGACGCGGACGATCTCGACGCCGGCCTCCTGAAGGCGCAGGAAGAAGTCCCAAGCCTCATAGCGCGCAAGTGCCGCGTCGAAGCCGCCGACGCGCCAGAAGGCTTCTTTCGGCAGGGCGATGCCGGAGAGGATGATCGGGTTGGTCCGCCGGAGCAGTGCGGGCGTGAAGCGGAAGCGGAAGGGCGCGGACCAGCCCTCGGATTCGTTCGTGAGTTCGGCGTCGCAGAACGCGAGCGCACGACCTGCAGCGGGCGCGAGCGATGCGAGGTGCTCCGGCATCCATTCGTCGTCGTCGTCCAGGAAAGCGATGAGTTCAGACGTGCTTAGGGCTACGGCCGCGTTGCGCACAGCGGACGGTCCCTGGCGGGGCTGGATGCCGATCGACCGCACCGGGAAAGGCAATCTGCCGATGTCGAGCGCTGGCCCTCCGTCGTGCACGACGAGGACTTCCGCCGGGAGCAAGGACTGGGCGGCGATCGAGCGCAGCGCGCGCGGCAGGAGATCCGGCCGCGTCGTTGGGAGGATCACGGAAAACAAGGCGGCACCCCCTGCCATCCAGGTGGAAACGTGAACAAGTTTGGCACATCCGCCTTGCGATCCTGCGCGCCCCCGCTACGATGCGCCGAAACGGTTAGAAAAAGCTGAACGGCTCCTCGTTCAGATCTGCGATCACGGTCTTTGTCTCGAGATAGGCGTCCAGGGCATGGGGACCGAGTTCGCGGCCGAGGCCGCTTTCCTTGTAGCCGCCGAAGGGGACGGTTGGCGACAGGAGCTGATAGGTGTTCAGCCAGACTGTTCCGGCCTGCACCCCGCGTGCCATTCGCAGTGCTCGGCGCAGATCCTTGGTCCAGATGCCGGCCGCAAGGCCGTACGACGTTCCGTTCGCGATCTCGAGCGCTTCAGCCTCGTCTCGAAATCGGATGACTGCGGAGACCGGCCCGAACACCTCCTCCTGCGCGATGCGCATCGAGGGCGTGACGTCAGTGAAGACGGTCGGCTCGACGAAGAAGCCCTGTCCTAGTTCGCGAAGGCGGCGTCCGCCCGCGACGAGACGGGCGCCCTCTGCGCCCGCAGTGTCGATGTAGCCCATCACTCGCTCCAGTTGACGGGCGCTGACGACGGGACCGATGTCGCTCGAGAAGTCGGAGCCCGGTCCGACGTGCAGGTCCGCCACGCGCGCGCTGAGCGCCTCCACGAACTGATCGGCGATCGTCTCCTGGACGAGGATGCGGCTGCCCGCCTGGCAGACCTGCCCCGAGTTGAGGTAGACCCCGAAGAGGGCGCCGGAGACGGCCTGGTCGAGAGCGACGTCGTCAAAGATGATGTTTGGAGACTTTCCGCCAAGTTCGAGCGTCACCCGCTTGATGCGCTGCGCTGCGGAGGTCATCACCTTGGCGCCGGTAGCGGTCTCGCCGGTGATCGCGATCTTCGGGACGAAGGGGTGGGCGACGAGCGCGATCCCGGCCTCATCCCCTCCGGTGACCACATTGATCACGCCTGGGGGCACGCCTGCCTCTGCGGCGATCGCGGCCAAGAGGAGCGCCGTGCGCGGCGTCTCCGGAGCCGGCTTCAATACGGCGGCGCAGCCCGCTGCGAGGGCTGGCGCCAGCTTCCACGCCGGCATCAGCAAGGGGAAGTTCCACGGCGTGATCAGTCCTGCCACCCCGACCGGTTCGCGCAGAGTGAAGGCGAGGTAGTCGCCTTGGGGACCCGGCAGGGAGAAGGGCAGGGTCTCGCCGTGCACCTGCGGCACCAGACCGGAGAAGTAGTCGAAGACATCGGCGGCCATCGGGATCTCGAGCCATTGGGCAAACGCGAGAGGCATGCCGTTCTCGCGCACCATTGCCTCTGAGAGTTCCTGTGCATGTGCGCGGATGCCGTCCGCCATGCGATGGAGCACCCGCGAGCGCTCGAGTGGGTCGATGCCCAGCCAGCGACGTTCGCGCATGGCTGCCAGAGCGGCGGACACCGCGCGGTCGATGTCTTCCGCTCCGCCGTCGGCCGCCTGTGCGAACGGCTCCGCAGTCGCCGGGTCGATGAGGGGATAGCGGCGGCCGGAGTGCGGCGGAGTCCACTCGCCGTCGATGTACAACGAACCCTCGGGCACGGAGATTTCCTCCGCCATCAGGCACCCGCCTCCCTTGTCTTGGCAAAGTCGATCACGCCACGGGCGAGTTCGCCCCGCCGCATCGCGTCGAAGGCGTCGTTGATCTCCTCCAGCGCGTATCGATGGGAAATCAGCCCGTCGAGATCGAGACGCCCCTGCATGTACAGGTCCAAGATCGCGGGTATGTCTACGTCGGGCACAGACCGCCCGTACCAGCTGCCCGTCAGGATGCGCGACTGCGCAGGGATCGAAAAGGCGTTCAGTGACAATTCCTCGTGCGGCGCCGCGATGCCCACGACGACGGTCATACCAGCCTTGCGCGTCATGCCGTAGGCCGCCTCGATGGTCTCGGGACGGCCCACGACCTCGAAGCTGTAGTCGGCGCCCCTGCCCTCCGTCAGGTCGAGGACCGGGGTTACAAGGTCATCGAGATGTGCGGCGTCGATCACGTCGGTGGCACCGAAGCGGCGCGCCAGGGCAAGCTTTTCCGGAACCCGGTCGATCACGATGATCTGGCGGGCACCGGCCAGCGCTGCGGTCTGGATCACGTTGAGACCGACGCCGCCGGCGCCGATGACTGCCACGCGGGATCCGGGCTGCACCTGGGCCGTGTGCATCACGGCACCGTAGCCGGTCGTGACCGCGCAGCCGACGAGTGCCGCCCTATCGAGGGGCACATCGCGCCGGATCGGCACAAGGCCGCGCTCCTGGACGACCGTACGCTCGGCGAAGCAGGACGTCCCGAGGAAGTGGTACACCTGCTCCTCGCCGTCGCTCAGCCGCATGCCGCCGCCAGGGAGCGAACCGCTCATCTGGATTGCGAAGGCATCGTCGCACATGTCCGGCCGTCCAATCCCGCAGTAGAAGCAGGAGCCGCAGCTCGGGACCCAAGAGAGTACCACGTGGTCTCCCGGCTGCACGCGGGTTACCCCTGGGCCGACCGCCTCTACGATCCCGGCCCCCTCATGGCCTAGAACGGCGGGCAGCGGCACCGGAAGGGTGCCCTCAATTACGTGCAGGTCGCTGTGGCAGACGCCGCTGGCGACCAGGCGAACAAGCGCCTGTCCAGGACCAGGATCTGCTAGGTCGAGGTCCCGGATCTCCAGACGGTCGCCGTCCTCCGGCATCACCGCCGCCCTCATCGCAGATCGCCTCCCTGCAGGCCGCCGCGCTCCGAGAGCACCTGACGGTAGGCGTCGTAGAGCGGCGGCATCATGGGCAGGAGCTTCAGTGCCTTGGCAATCGAGCCGCGTGCCTTGACGATGCCGCGGCCGAGCGCCTGAGGTACGTCCAGCTTGCCGAGCCAGAACTGGTGCCCGACATCGGCGGAGCACTCGAACGTGACATCCGGCTTCGGTTCCGCTGTGTCAAAGCGCATCAGCATGGGCGGTTCGCCCTCTTGGGCGGTGCGGCCGTCCATCACGAGAACGAGATCCGGATTGCGGTAGACGAAGGAGACCACCATTCGTGAGTTATGCAGCAGTTTGGCCGCCTGGCTGGATGCTGCGCGTTCAGCCAAGGTTGCGAAGATTTCGACCATCTCTTCCCTGTCCCGGTACGCCGCCATGCCATCCCTCCGTCCGATCGCTGGCATCTTGCGAGTGCGCCTTCACCAACACGCGAGAGTACTTCGCGATCTGTCTTCGGAATCCCGCATGGCTGTGGCGGCTCACCTTGCCCTGTGTGGGGAATGCACGACGCAGACGGCCCCTCTTCCGATTGGTCGGCTTCTGCTGGACTGTGGCAGGTGCGCTTACTGCCCTCTTCGGCGTACTCAACTGCCCTACCCACATCGGTCGCATCACGGCACGATGAATCCCTGGCGTGCTCTTCAAAGCATGAAGAAGTGCAAAGGAGGCCCCGCCGCAGCGCGGCGGGGCCTAGGGATCTTGGATCAGGCCAGCGCGTTCAGCAGCTGCCCGGTCTTCGACCCGGAAGCGCCGCCCCCTTGGGGCTCAACGCCATGGTCTCCGTCGCCGTCCTGCTTCTTGCTGGACGTGGCGAGGACCTGCTGCAGGGTCGCCTGGCGCACCGAAGCGGTACTTTGCTGCGCGGACTGGTACTGCGCCTGAACCGAGACTGCAGATACGTTCAATATGTCACCTCCCCCGGCAAAGGCTACCATCGCCGACCTGAGGCCCGTCTGAGGGGCGATGGGAACAGGGGACTGGTGCGCCCAGGCCGAAACCCTCCGGCGAGATGCAGGGCGCTCGATCGTGGTGCCGAGGAGGGTTCATGTGGAAGGACTAATGATGGATTACCAGTTGACGGTTCCGTCCTTGATGCGCCGCGCGGAGCAGATTTACGGTGCACGGGAAGTCGTCTCCCGGTTGCCGGACAGGTCCTTGCACCGCTATCGCTTCCGGGATTTCGTACGGCGCACGAAGCAGCTTGCACTCGCCTTGCGGCGGATGGGGATCCGGCCAGGAGATCGGGTTGCGACACTCTCCTGGAACCACTACGCGCACCTCGAGGCGTACTTCGGCGTTCCGAGCGTCGAAGCCGTTCTGCACACGATCAACCTCAGGCTGCCGGTTGACGACATCGTCTACATCGCAGACCATGCCGAAGACCGCATCCTGCTCGTCGACGAAGCGCTCTTGCAGCTGTTTGAACAGGTTCGGGAACGCACGCACTTCGAAAAGGTGATCGTGCTGCAGGCTACCCGGCCCGTGCCCGAAGGCATGCTGGATTATGAGGAACTGATTGCGGCCGAAGATCCGCAAACATTCGTCTATCCCGACATCGCGGAGCGCTCCGCAGCCGCGATGTCCTACACGTCTGGAACCACAGGGCGTCCGAAGGGAGTTCTCTACTCCCATCGGGCGCTCGTGCTGCACTCATTGGGGCTGGGGCTCGCCGAGAGCGTCGGCCTGACCGGACGGGACACCGTGATGCCCGTCGTGCCGATGTTCCACGTCAACGCGTGGGGTCTTCCCTTCGCATGCGTGATGCTGGGAGCGAAACTCGTGCTGCCAGGCCCTCACTTGGATCCCGCAAGCTTGATCGACCTGCTCGCGGGTGAAAAGGTCACGTTCACCGCCGGGGTGCCGACGATCTGGCTCGGCATCCTCCAGGCCCTCGACAAGGCGACAGAGCGTCCAGATCTATCTGTTCTCCGTACCATGCTTGTGGGCGGAGCCGCCGCACCGCCCTCCATGATCGCGGCATTCGAGAAGCGACATGGCCTTCGCGTCGTGCACGCCTGGGGAATGACGGAAACGACGCCGCTCGGGACGGTCTCGAACCTGCCGCTGGAGCTCGACGGGGCACCGGATGAGGAGCAGATGCGCAGCCGCGCAAGACAGGGTGTCTCGATGCCGCTGGTGGAGATCCGGGCGCGCGGCGAGTCCGGCATCGTGCCATGGGACGGCATGACGCCTGGCGAGCTTGAACTGCGCGGGCCATGGGTGGCCTCCTCCTACTACCGCAGTGACGAGCAGGGGGACCGATTTACCGCCGATGGCTGGTTCCGCACGGGCGACATCGTGACGATCGACGCCACGGGCTCCGTCCAGATCCAGGACCGCATCAAGGACGTGATCAAGTCCGGCGGCGAGTGGATCAGTTCCGTCCTGCTGGAGAACGCACTGATGGCGCACCCGTCGGTGGCAGAGGCGGCGGTTGTCGCGGTGGCGGATCCGAAGTGGCAAGAGCGTCCGCTCGCCTGCGTCGTGCTGCGCGAGGGGGAGTCCGCGACCGGCGAGGAACTGCGCGAGTTTCTCGCACCGCAGTTTCCGAAGTGGTGGCTGCCCGAAGAGTACGCGTTTCTCCCGGCGATTCCGAAGACGTCTGCGGGAAAGTTTCTCAAGTCTGCGCTGCGCGCTCAGTTCAACCGCCCGAACGAGGTCTAGGAGCCCTTCTCAGTTCTGCGGCGGACCAAAGCCTTGGCGCGGGTCTCATTGAACCCGAATGTCGCAAGAAGGCCTCAGGGAGCTGTTTCAGCTGCCGGAGATCTGCATGTCGGGTGCCAAGGAGCCTGGACATGCCTCGACACGGTTGGAACTAGGCCTGGAGCGCCTCGAGGTCGTCGCGCAGCGGCGTGAGGAAGCTCGCGCCCGCAAGCACGGCGAGCGTCCCGAAACCCGCGAAGAGCACGGGGAGGGAGACCCTCGCCAGGGTGCCCGACGGGGTCGCAAGGGTGCTCAGCGCGTTCAGTGCACCGAAGATGCGCCCGCGTGCTTGCGCCGGCACCTTCTGCAGCATGAGGGCGGTCAGCACTCGCGATTCCCGCTGCGCAGCCCAGCAGGAAGCCGACGGCCATATCGAAGGCAGGCTCGGGAGCGCACCGAGCACACCGAGCGCAAGACCTGCCCCGACGAAGGTGACGGCGAGGATGGTGCGCAGGTCAAAGCGCGCGGCGACGCTGCCGACGCGCAGCCCGCCGACGAGCAGCCCGGCGAGGAGAGCCCCTGTCAACGAATCCGGGGCCGGGAGGGCGGAAGGGACGGACAGTGCTTCGGGCGAAGTTTTCCGCAGCATGCAAACACAGCAGCCCGGAGCACGCCTTCCTTCCCGTCGTTCCGAATGCGTCGCTTGTCGAGTGCGGAGCGGCGGCGGGGGAGGCCTCGGCGCCACCCATCGGCTTGTCAAGCGGAGCGAGATCCCGTGACCCCCTGGGTGAGACCAAGGGGACCAGTCCTCTCCCTCGCGGTGGCTCGGTTCTTCGGAGCGGTTGCGAGCTATATGGTGCTGCCCTTCATCGCGGTGCGCCTGACACAGGCGGGCGCGGGCTTCGCCCTGGCCGGCGTGGTCGCCGGCGTGGGACCGCTCGTACGCGTGCTCGCAGGAGCCCTCGGCGGCATGGCCGCGGACCACCTCGGACGCCGCCGGACGATGCTGGTCGGGAACATCCTCTCGGTGGCGGTGATGGCCGGGTTCGCCATCGCGCAAGGACCGCTCGCGTATGCCCTGCTGAACGGATTGAACGGCATGTCGAGAGCCATCGCGGGACCGGCGCAGAGCGCCGCGATCGCCGACGTCACACGGCCGGAGGAGCGCGCTCAGGCCTACGCCTACGGGCGGGTGGCGCTGAACGTGGGGGCGGCGATTGGACCCTTCATCGGCGCCTTCTTCGTGCTGCACCACGCGACCGCGGTCTTTTCGGGCGCCGCGGTCGCGAACCTGCTCGTCGTGCTGTTGCTCTACGCCACCGTCCCTGAAACCGGCCGCCGCTTGCGGCAGGTGACGAACCGCGAAGCGATGCGGCGGATCGGACGCGATCCCTCGCTTTGGCTCTACGTGCTGGGCGGCTCGATGCAGCTCGGCGTCTACATGGTCATCGAGACGATCTTCCCCGCATTCCTGCGGACCGCGGTACCAGGCGGGCTCGCGCTCTACGCCGGGATGACGCTCGTCAACACGGCGATGGTGGCGCTGCTCCAGATCCCGCTCAACCGGTGGCTCGGCTCCATACCCCCCGCGAAGGGGTTCGCCCTCGGGCTCGCGTTCTTCGCCTCCGCGTACCTTGGCATCGCGTTCCTGCGCAGCCCCCTTGCGCTGCTCGGCACGATGGTGGTGTTCACCGCTGGCGAAATGATGGTTTACGTCGTGATGCCCGTCTATGAGGCCGCGATGGGGGACGAAGCGGTGCGCGGCCGCACGTTCGGGGCACTCAGCGTGAAGAATGCCGGGGCGGCGCTCGGACCGCTGCTGGTCGGGGTCCTGCTCCAGGCTGGTGGCGCGCACCTGGCCTTCCCGCTGGTCTCGGCGGTCGCCCTGCTCTCGGGCGTAATCCTCGTGTGGTCGGTGCGCGCGCGGGATGCGCGGAGTGCGAGCGCATACGCCACTGGGTCGTCGACCCCTTGAGGGAGCCATTGTTCGCGATCCGATCGAGCACCCCCGCACGCCGATTGGCCTTCGGGGGCGCTATAATGTGCGGCGGCGCACTACCCGCCGAGAGTCCGCAAGCTACAGGGACCCGCTCCGGAGCGAGGAAGGGGGCAACCTTCGGTTTGAAAGTGGGCTGCCTCCTCGCGCCAGAGCTCGCCGACGGTCCGCTCCCCGCGCTCGGCAGCCCGGTGCTCCCTCTGCGCCAAGGTCTTGCTTTGAAGGTAGTCGTTCAGTTCCGTCAAAGAGGCCACCTTGGGCCCCGGCACCAGGAAGTTGCGCCGCGCATAGCCGACGAGTCCCTCCACCAGGCCCTTCTCCCAGCCAGCTGCTGGGTTCGCGAACTCCGGCTGGAACAGGTAGTAGGCCACGAGCTGCTGGAACCTTGACGTCAGTTCTCGCCGGTGGCCCCGCAGGATCCGCTTCACGGCGGACGACAGGTTGTCGAAGATTATGTGCCGCGGCACCCCACCGAAGTACGCAAACGCCAATACGAGTCCGGCAAGGAAGCATTCGATCCGCATGCTCGGGAAGGCCATCACGAATGGCGCTGTCGAGTACCCGAGCCGCATGCAGAACAGGTAGACCTTCGTCCTGATGCCGTCGACCCAGACCCACGCCTCACCCCAGTCCACCTGCGCCAGGTCCCCTGGCTGAAAGGTCAGCATCAGGAAGACTTGCCGCGGCTTTGGCGCCACCTCCATGCGTCGCTGCGCCACCAGCCGGCGAACTGTGGGTTCCGCGACATCGGCGCCATACTCGTCGCGCAACCGCTCCCAGATCCGCTTCGCCGTGTGCCGCTGCTTGGGATGTTCCTTCTGGTCCGCGATCAGCCACGTATCGATGATCGTAACGTAGCAGCCGGTCTTCGGTCGCACCGCCGGTTTGCGCCGCTCGTACTTGAACGCAGCCCCGGAACCATCCCATGCCAGTGCGTCACGAATGGTCCGCCGCGAATGGTGGTACTGCCGCGAAATCTCACGGATAGATAACCCGTGCTCGACGTGCAGTCGCCTGATAAACTCGTAATCGGCCACCGTTCTCACTCCTATGCCTCCTGCAGATCTGGATGGGTTGTGCCATTCCAAATCTACAGGGTAAGCTCGAACGGTGGTCCCACTTTGCTCAATCGCGCCTGTATGGGGCGGGTCCCGTTTGCTCGATCGTAGCCATGCAGGATACGTTCAACGCCTACTACAAGCTCCAGCCCGAGATCCGTGAGGAGCATCAGGTCGCGGCGTCCCACAAGGGCAAGCGCCCTTACGGCGAACGCCTGCTCGAAGACGACGCCACCCAGCAGACCCGTGCGTTTACCCAGCTCGACGAGCTGGCGGCCGCGGTGGCGACGCTCGAGACCGGCAAGGTGCTCTCCGAGGAGATCGCCAAGAACCCGGCGCTCGACCAGAGCATGGAGAACGGCACCGAGCCGCCGCCGCAGGCGCAGGGACAACTCAACAAGGCGCTGAGGCACGCAGTCAAGGCCGGCATGGAGCAGGCGCAGGACGTGCAGGAGCAGATGATCTCCTGGGGCTTCGACGGCTCAGGGCTGACGCAGATGCCGCTCGGTGAGCGGATCGAACTGGCGCGTCAGCTAATGCCCCCACGATTCAAGCGGATTGCACTCCTGATCGGCCGGCTGCGGAACCTCGCTCGGTCGAAGCAGGGCGGGTCGCTCAAGCACCTGCGCGACGAGTACCACAGCATCACACTGGGCGACCACATCGGCCGGCTGCTGCCCGTCGAGATGGCCGCCCTCTCCGACCCCTTGCGGAAGCTCGACTTCGGGCGACGCCTCCTGGAGCACAAGCTCCTCGAGTACGAGGTGCGACCGATCCAGCGCGAGGGCAAGGGCCCGGTGATCTGCCTGATCGACGCCTCGGGGTCGATGAGCGGCAACCCGATCGAGTGGGCGAGTGCTGTGGGCCTTGCGCTGATGGACACCGCCCGCCGGCAGAAGCGCGACTTCGCCGCGGTCTTCTTCGACACGCAGATCCTCGCGGAGTTCCGCTTCGAGCGCGGCAAGGCACCGCCGGAGGAAATCTTCCGGTTCGCCACGATCGGCGCAAACGGCGGGACCAGCTACGAAGTGCCGCTCTCCTGGGCGCTCGACGTCCAGGCGGAGTCGAAGTTACGCCACGCGGACATCGTGATGATCTCGGACGGCGAGTGCGCGGTCTCCGACGAGTTCTTCAACCGCCTGATGAAGACGAAAAAGGACCGCGGCCTGCGCATCATGAGCATCCTGATCGGCGGCATCCCCACGGAACTGTCCAAATGGTCCGATCGCGTGTGGGCAGTTACAGCGCCAGACGACGAGGCGGCGGGGGAGATGTTCGCGGAATTGGTCTGAGTGCTATGCTGCCAGAGGGCACTTCTGCAGTGTTCTCACTGTGGCTCCATTGAAGAATCGGTGGCGTATCGCAGGAGCTTACCCGCTGGTCTCCATCCGCAGCCTCCGCGCTGCCGCCCCATTTTGCCGCCCCATAGAGCAGGGAGAGACGGAACTGCGACACGCCTCTCCCTGTGCTTCGAGTCACACCACGAGGAGCAACACGGTCACGGCACCGAATGACGAGGCAGCCGGCGAGATGTTCGTGGAACTGGTGTAGGCAGGGAGGGCGAGCGTCAAAGGCGCTCGCCCTCCTCACCCGCAGAGGTCAAGATGCAATACGGCTCGATCCTGTTACTATGCTTGGCCAGCTTGCGCTGATCGGCTCGCATAATAGGCAGTGCCACGTAGGCTGAGATACTTCGCGGGTTTGCGCTATCGAGTGATAGTTCCCAGAAAGCGGGGAACGATCTCATCCAGCGTGGTCGACTCCTCATTGGACAGCACCGCGAGCGTTATGTCGGCCTCGGGGAGCCAGGCCAGAAGGGACCGAAAGCCAGGGTTGTCGCCGGGATGGAAGCGCGCAGGATGGCCAGCGATGGTTCCCGTGAAGATCCCGTAGCCGTACGCCACTGGCGAGATTGCCCCGCCGTTGGGCGGGCTGTCCTGGATCATGATGTGCGGATGCGCCATCAGTCGCTGCGACCGGTCGGACAACAGATCTCCGGCACGTACCGCGTCGGCATAGCGGATAAGATCGGCTACGGTCGTCCAGAGATCGCCTGTGCCCGGCCACGTTGTCAACCCCGCGACTAAGGGGACCGGCTGACCGTCACGGTGCCCTTTCGCTACTCGCCTACCATCGGGCGTCTGGCCGGAAGTAGTGGAAGTCATCCCCAAGGGGCTAAAGATGTTATCTGTGACGAACTCCCCATAAGGCCTACCACTCGCGGCCTCGACTATCGCCGCGGCGAGTAGGAAGCCCACCCCACTATAGGCCCATCGTGTCCCAGGGGCACTCAACAGGGGCAATGTGATAGCTTCAGCCAGGATGTCTCTAGGAGATGGTGGCCGGGAGATGTCCAGCCCCGGAATGTCTCCCCAGTGCATCAGTCCCGAACTGTGTGTTAACAACTGCTCAACGGTTATCCGATCCCACGACTTCGGGGTAGACGGCCACCAACGTCGGATGGGATCGTCGAGGCTCAAGACCCCACGTTCGCTCAACAGCATCAGCGAGGCCGCAACAAACTGCTTGCTAATCGACGCCGCTTGAAAGCAGGTGTCAAGCCTCGCACTCGTGGTGTGGGCGGCCGGACCTGCTGCGGCCTCTGCCACTACGGTGCCGCGCTGAGTCACCTGGAACGCACCCCAAAAGCCTTCCGTTAAGTGTGCCATGCCCTGAAGCTACTGAACACTCTCCACCGTGTCAACAAAGCGTGGACTCAACGTGGCGGTTGCCCCAGCCTTGCAGGGCTGGGTTTTGTGCGGGTGTGCGTGGTATGCGGTCGCTCTGTCTGAGGCCTAACCGGTGGACGGCGAAGGGTTGTCTCGAGGTTTCTAAGGCGTACCACGTCCCGGCCCATATTGTTCTCGGACCTCAGTCAGGAAGATCGTTCATCCGCCCACTCGGCTGGTCCACAACCAAAACCTGCACGGCCCCACGTCTTGCGCCCAGCCGGCCTCACCATTTGCCACCTAGTGTCACCGCTGGTTCGTCGAAGAGCGTTGACTAGACCCCAAAGTTGCACCCGGTGGTGCACGAACTGCCACGCCGCTTCCTGCCGCCGCAAGCCGCTTAGCTCCGGCCCGCTGCCCGGCCTGCAGCCCTACGGGCTACCCCGGCAGAGGATCATCACGCTGTGCGACGCCTTCTCCGCGTCAACGAAGCGGAACGCCGCTACGGGTTTCGGTCAGAAGGACTGGGACGGCCGCAACGCGCCCCGGTCTCTCTTGTTTCTTCGAGATTGCTTGACGGAATCGGGCTCCATGGTTTTTACTTAGCCCAGCGGTTATTTAATCAAAGGGTTACTTAATCAAGAGGTGAAATTCTTGTGCCAGCAGATCCTCTGAGCGCCACCTTCGCGGCGCTGGCAGACCCGACCCGCCGGGCGATGCTCTCCCGGTTGGCGAAAGGGGAGGCGTCCGTGAGCGAGCTCGCGGCGCCCTTCGATCTCAGCCTTCCAGCGGTGTCGAAGCATCTCAAGGTCTTGCGGCAGGCTGGCCTGATCACGCAGTCGCGCCGCGCCCAGTGGCGCCCGTGCACCCTCGCGTCAGCCCCGCTGCACGAAGTGGCGGACTGGGTCGAGCAGTACCGGCCACTCTGGGAAGAGCGGTTCGGGCGCCTCGACGGCTACCTGAGAACGCTCCAGGAGAAGGGAGGCCTCGACGGTGGCAGGGAGTAGGGACGAGGCGCAGTTCCAGTGCACGCTCGATGCACCGAGGGAACTCGTGTTCGAGATCTGGACCGACCCGAGGCATGTCGCACAATGGTGGGCACCGCACGGATTCACGATCCCTGTGTGCGAGATCGACTTGCGGCCGGGCGGTGCCCTGCGCATCGACATGCGCGCACCGGATGGGGCGGTCTACCCGATGACGGGCACATACGACGAGATCCGCGCCCCGGAGCGGCTCGCGTACACGACGTCCGCGATGAGCGAGAACGGGGCGTTCCTCTTCGAGATGCGCACACTCGTGACATTCGCCGAGCAGGACGGCAGAACCACTGTGACGGTGACCATGACTGTGCTGCGCAAGACGTCGGCGGCAGATCCGTACCTCGACGGCATGGAGATCGGCTGGACGCAGCAGCTGCAGCGGTTGGAGCGTTACGTCGGATCGCTCCGCTGACGGACAGGGCTCCGTAATGACGGTCACCAAAGCCGGATGACGCGTCACCCCATGGCGATCGGCCGGTGGATGACTGATGTGCAAGCGCATCGGCCAAAGCCAGCACGCAAGCAAGCCGAATGCCGGATCCTGGACCGCCCGAGAGGGCGCTAGGTGCTCGGAGGTGAGGAGGGGCAACATGGGCAAGGTCGTGGTGGACCTGACAGTGTCTTTGGATGGATTCGTCGCCGGCCCGAATGATGGTCCGGACAATCCGCTGGGCGACGGTGGCGCCAAGCCCTTCGCATGGTGGACAGCCGGCACGCGGCGTCTCGGTGATGACAACCGCGTCAGACCGCCGGAACGCAGCCTGTAAGGGGTGAGGGAGATGTTCGACTGCGGGGCGATCCTCACGGGTCGGCGCACGTTCGATATCGCCAACGGATGGGGAGGACACCACCCAAGCGGCGCTCCATTCTTCCTGCTCACGCACACTCCGCCCCAGCGTTGGGTGGGACCTGGCACCGGCGGGACTGTCGTGACGGATGGGCTAGAGAGCGCACTCAAACTGGCGCGACGCGCCGCCGGCGAACGCACCATTGCGGTCGGATCGGCAGACGTCGCCCAGCAGTGCCTCAGAGCAGGGCTCCTCGATGAGATCCATTTGAACCTCCCCGCCCTGAAGGGCGGAGATTCCGAAGAAGCCGTGTCTGCCTGGCTGGATATTCCGTTGGCCGCGGCCCGCGGGAGGGGGGACACCTTTTTCGGTTCCCCCCTAACCCCTCTTCCAAGCGCCTTACCAACATCGTCTCGAACCACCGGAGCCAAGCTCTCCGGAATCACCATACAAGGGAAGCCCGGGGAATGTGTCACGGGTGCAAAGACCCTGGGAGTAGTTCTCCTGACTGGTCCCGGTTATCCCAGCGGCTGCTCCGGAGGCAAGGAGAGGGCTTTCCGCGCCATCCTGCAGTTTGCTGCAACGCCCTTCTGAAGCGGGTTTCGGGACAACGCTTTCCCGTCGTTTCCCGCTACTTACCGCCGTTTCTCTCAAAAAAAGCGTTAGCAAATGCGCCTTGAGGCGTTTCCAGCTTCGGTCCTCGATGGGCTCCGAACTCTGCTTATCCGTGGGGCCCCAGACGGGTGCGACGGGGAGTTCCGCACACCGGCAATCCGGAAATTTCCTGAAGCGGTGTGAGGGGCATCTCTTCTTCGAAAGCTGCTATTAGTACCGGGCACCTGCCGTCGGCGGTACCGGCTTTCTTTTTGTCAGGGGGTGGTGCGGTGCTACCAGACGAACCGCAACGCGCTGTGTTCTTTGCGCCGAGTACGGATCTACGCTTGGCCGGCGGCTTCACCCAGATTCCCAACGCCGTGAGCCTGGCTGCGCAGTGTAGGTCAAGGTGAAGGCCATGGGGACCCTCGCCATACGGGCCTACGCGACCTTCGCGACTCGCAGGGGCCTGGCCATAGCGCGCGCATTCGTTGCGAGCAATAGCCGGGACGATACGCCTGGGGGCGCGCGGCGGGAGGGTCCCCGTGTCTGGACGACCTTCGCCCGTCAGTCATTAGGAGCCTGGGCCTGTGCGGCAAGTACGACGGATTGTGGCGTGTCTCGCACGGTGGCGATCGACACCGCGCCAAGGACGGCGATGGCGGCGCCGATGACGAGTGCGAGATTCGGGTCGTGCACCATCGTGGCCGCGGGCCCGACGGAGGGACGGCTTACCGCCATCAGAAGCGTGACGCCGATGCCCGAGCCGATGTAGCGGGTAGCATTGTTCACTCCCGAACCTGTGCTGCCGCGGTCCGGGACGCTCTCCAGGGCGAGTCGCCCGATCACGGCGTTTAGTAGGCCGTAACCGACGCCCGAGACCACTAGACCCGGAATGAGGTGCCAGACGCCGGCACTCCGAGTCAAGCCCCACAAGGCGAGATCCCCGGCAGCCGAGACGGCGAGGCCGACAACGACGCTGCGGTGACCGTGGAGGCCGAACCCGCGTCGGCGGGCCAACATGGTGGCGACGAACGACGTGCCGGCCCAGAGCGCGAACAGCTGGCTTGTCGCCCACGGCGTCAGGCCGATCACCCGCTCCAGCACGGTGGGCAGGTAACTCATGAGGCCGATCACCGAGAGTCCAGTGAACAGGGCGGCCAAGGTCGCCGCCACGAACACGGGGCGGCGCCACAGCCTAGGATCCAGCATCGGCCTGTCAGCGGCAGCCTCAATCCTCCAGAACACCACCAGGAGTGCGGCGGAGGCCGCGACTAGCTCCAGAACACGGGGCTGGCCCCATCCCTGACCGGCTGTTACCAGGGCCGCCAGCAGACAAGCGAGCCCCGCAGTGAGCGTGGCCGCGCCCAGCAGATCGGCGTGCCGGTGGTGCAGGAGAGCGGTGCCGAGCGTGTCATTCTGGCCTTCGACCAGGACGAGCGCGAGGAGACGCGCAGGGCGGTGGAGCGCAACCTCGCCGAGTTTCGGGAGGCGCTTCAGGTGTTCGGAGTGCGGGCGCTAACGGCCCCATGGAAGGAGGGGAAGGGCATCGACGACGCGCTGGCACTGGGGAGGGCAGTCATCGTCCACTAGCGCCATGTACTTGTCCACCCGCCGTCGGCGAACCATTGCTCAACCAGGTCGCACTGCATGCCAGAAGCTCCCGGCGGGAAGCGCCAGGCCGGAGGCGACCGTCACCACCCAGAAGACGGCAAAGCGCCAGCCGCGGAGTTTAGGGAAGTACAACAGCGTAACCCATGTGGTCACGGCGAGTAGCAGGAGGACGTACGCAGCGAACTCAAGCCAGCTGTGCAAGAGAAGAAAACGGGTGAAGGGGGAGAAGAACGGCGAGGCAGCGATGTTGTTGAACGAGGTTGTCGCGGCGTTGTAGAAGTCTACGGGGATGGCCGTGAGAACCGACAACACCGTGGTGCCAAGCCAGAACGAACGCCCTCCCGGCCATGCCGAAAGCGCCAGTGAGAGGATGCCAAAGACTACAGCGTTCTGCAGGAATCCCCGGATCCAGACGACCAGTACGCCTACGGCAAAGCTCGTCGCAGGTACCAAACCGCCTTCCGCATAGCTCCACGCGGTGAATCCGGCCAACGCTAGCAGGACGAACCACAGTGAGCGGACTGCCCAGCGGTCGGTTCGCCTGTGGGGGCTACCCTCAGCCTGAATATCCACGAGGTCTATCACTCCCAGGTATTGAGCACATATTGCGCGTCACGCAGGAGCACCGCTGCGGCTTCGGATGCGATTCCCTTGTCCGTCTGCGCGTTAACCTCGTTCACGAACGCACCAAGTTGATTCGCTGCCGTCGTCAAGTCTCCTCGAGACTGAGCCGCCTCGGTTGCGTGCAGTTTTGCGGTCAGACTTTCGGCCAACCCATGGCCCGTGATGAGCCCCATCGACGTGAACTGTCCGACAAGGCCCTCCAAGCTTGCGAGGCTCGTGGTCACCGTGAATGTGACAGTCTGGCTGGGAATGTTGCCGGCATTGTCGGAGGCGGTCACCGTGAAGGGAACCTGTCCGAGGGGGAGCTGCCAGAGCTGGATCGTTTGGCCATTTGTCACCGATTGACCGTAGACGCTCGCCTGCACCGTATCGACTCCCGAGAGGCTGTCGGCTGCCGAGAAGGATGGGGTGAGGTTCTGGTCGTCGAGATAGCTGCCCCACTGGGGTTCGCTAATGGTGATCGTAGGCGGCGTCTTGTCAATGTTCAGGGAGATTTCGCCCGTTCCGACGTTGCCAGCATTGTCGGTCGCCTGTCCGGTGACCGTTATGCCCTTGCCCTCCTGGGTGATGGTCACCGGAGGCGAGACCTCTGCCACTCCCGAGCCCGCGTGCCCGTCGATCAAGGGCGGATCGGTCGCGCTCCACGCGACGGTCACGTCCGTGCGGAACCAGCCCTTAGCATTGGGGGCGATGTTGGTTGTCCCCTGCACGATGGGTGGCGTCAGGTCGATAGGAACGATCGCCTTTTGGGGCGTTTCTGAGCTTTCTCCGGTAAGGCGGACAGTCTGAACTCTTTGGAAACTAGGCAACGCTTGGGGAGAGAGTGGGCGGTTCCGGGATGTGATGTGTTGATACACATCCGGACGGAAGAGGGTCCGAGGGGGAAACCGAAGGTTGCCCCCTTCCTCGCTCCGGAGCGGGTCCCCAAAGGCCCACGGGCGTGCGTCTAGGAGATCGAGAGGAGGACGTCCAGGATGCCGAAGTCGAGGCTGCCGTACGCACCGGAGTTTCGCTTGGAACTGGCGGCTGGCGAGTGGTTCCAGCCCTGTCGCATCTGGCGGCCCCAAGGCAGCCGGCAAGGGCGAGTACGGCACCGCACACAGGCGCACGGCCGGCGACATGACGCGGACGCTCAACGCCTGGCGTCCGGGCGCCAAGGAGAGCGGCGTCCTCGTCGGCCGCGCGGGCACCACGGACTGGGTCACAACGAGAGACGAACACACCCTGCTGGTCGGCTCCACGGGTTCCGGTAAGAGCCGTCGCCTCGCGCGGCAGCTCATGTCGCCGCGGTTAAGAAGCTCGCGGCCCTGATCGGCAGGCCTGGAGCATGCCGTGCCTGACGGCGTGGGCGACGCCATCCCCGAAAACTTCGGGCGGCTTCCTAACGGCCGCTTGGTGCTCAACGATATCGAGAGCCTCGTCCCGATCAGCACCGTGCTGCATCCAGGTGAGCCAGTGGCCAAACGCTTTGCGCAAATGTAGCGGAGGGCGATCGTCATGTCCCGTGCTCCCGCACTTATGCGTCATCCAGGGACCAATGCTATACTGCGGCCAAGGGGGGGGAAGCATCGTGGAGGGAGTGCAGACCGCAGTGGACGCGGCCAATCTTGCCCAGGTGTGCCAGCGTTTCAAGGTCCGGGAGTTGGCCCTGTTCGGCTCGGTCCTCCGCGATGACTTCACCGCAGAGAGCGACGTCGACGTACTGGTGGACTTCGAGCAGGATAGCCCTGTGGAGAGCCTTTTTGATTTCATTAGGATGAAGCATGCGCTAGAGGACGAGGTGTTCCACCGTCAGGTCGATCTCATCGAGAAGAGCACCCTGAGCCCATACATCGCCGAGGACGTGCTCCGACGCAGGAGGGTCGTCTATGTCGCTACACACTGATGAGATGTACGTCCGCAACATGCGCGACGCCTGTGCCAAGGTGGAACGATACACTGCCGGGTTCGATTGGCCCGCGTTCGAGGCCGATGAGCGCACCCAGGACGCGGTGATCCGAGCACTGGAGATCATCGGAGAGGCCGGCTCGAAAGTGAGCCCAGTCTACCAATCCCTCTACGCGGAGATACCGTGGCGGGTGGTTAAGGATCTTCGCAACACGCTCATTCACGGATATGCCAGTGTTCGGCTTGATCTCGTGTGGAAGATTGCGACGAAAGATGTGCCGCCGTTGCATGCGAGGCTGGAGAAGCTGGTACCCACAAAGCGAGATCCCGAGATCGATCTCTAACTTCCGTCCCGACTGCCGCCGGAGCAGCACTCCGTCGGCCTTTTGTTTTGCTGTGCCGTTTGCCCGAAACGCTGCACGAGTTGCGTTTCGGTGCCGCATCCTTCTCGCTCGCGTCAAGGAGGTCTCGCCTCGGAGCCGCACCCGCTCGCTTCACTTGCGGGCTCCCCCGGGCTGCGCTCCTCCTTGGACGCCTGCGCTCGGTCGCAGCCGGTAGAGGCCAAGGGTTCCTGAAGAGGAGTGAGCTCTCGTGAAGGCTCAGAGCCAGATCCGCCATCACGGTCTTCGCCTCACCCCCGCGCCGCGCGTCCAGGAGGGTCGCGACTACGCCCGCGTACTCAAGCGCGCTGGCTTATCGCACTTCAGGCCACACGACATGCGCCACACGATGGCGACTCTTCTGCTGGCCGAGGGCGTCCACCCGAAAATCGTCCAAGAGCGTCTCGGCCACAGCCGTATCGACATGACCATGGACACATACAGCCGTGTCCTACCGAACCTGCAACGTGAGGCAGCGAACAGGCTGGACGCAGTGATCAGCGGCACGCGAACTGGAAACCGCCAAACTGGAACCAAGAAAAAGCGTTAGCAAGAGCAGAAACCGAGGCACTACATCAAGAGTGCCTCGGTTCTGTAATCCGCTCCTGGAGCGGGTTGCGGGGCTTCAAACTTGGCGCGCCCGGCGGGATTCGAACCTGCGGCCTCTTGCTCCGGAGGCAAGGAGAGGGCTTTCCGTGGTATCCCGTGACTTGCCGCAATGGCGTTCTGAAGCGGTTTTTGGGCCAATGCTTTCCCGTCGTTTCCCGCCGTATGCCGCCGTTTCTCTCAAAAAGCGTTAGCAAACCGTTAGCAAGCGTGTCTCGGAGAGCTTCTAGCACAGGATGTCTCTCGCCGTTCCGTTAGACCTATCCAAAACTACGCAAGGGTATCTTGGCGCTAACTTCCTGTTTCGCCGGGGCTGGTTTCGCTACAGCCGGATGACCGTCGCCAGAGCCTTCCCCTCCACAGGCAGACACCGTGGAACTCACGGCGTATTGGGCCAGGTTGACTGCCGCATTCAGGTCCCGGTCGTGTGTGATGCGGCAAGCCGGGCATGTCCACAAGCGTACCGACAGCGGCATCTCGTTTTGGATGTAGCCGCAGGCAGAGCAGCGCTTGCTGCTCGGAAAGAAGCGATCCGCCACCACTACGACGGCTCCGCGCCGCGCGGCCTTGTACTCGAGCTGCCTGCGCAGTTCGCGAAGGCCCATGTCGGCGATCGAGCGGGCAAGGCGGTGGTTGCGCACCATGCCTCGAACGTTCAGGTCCTCGATGCCGATCACATCGAAGCGGCGCGCGAGGTCCGAAGTGAGCTTATGCAGGGAGTCCAGCCGGATATCGGCGATCCGGGCATGAAGACGTGCCAGCTTGGCTCTCGCTTTGGCACGGTTCTTCGATCCCCTCTGCTTGCGGCTGAGACTCCGCGACAGGCGGCGAAGCTGTCCAACCCGCTTCCTGAGCACCCTCGGACCAGGGATCCGCTCCCCCGTCGAGAGCGTTGCAAGGGTGAGTACGCCGAGATCCACACCAACCGCGCCCAGGTGTTCTGCAGGACGCTTCGGAGCCTGGTCCGTCTCCACGGTGATGGAGACAAACCAGCGATCCGCGCTTCGGGAGATCGTGGCCGACACGATCTTACCCTGGAAGCGCAGCTTCTCACGCATGCGCACCCATCCGAGGTTCGGGATGCGGATGCGCCGCCCCGCCACACAAAACTGATCATTCGTCAGGGTGAAGTGATCGTCGACGCCCTTCCTTCGGCACCTTGGGCGTCTCGCTCGACCTGCGAAAAAGTTCTGGAATGCCTGTCCGAGCTGGATGATCGCCATCTGGGGTGCGTTCTTTGTCACCTCAAGCATCCACGGGAACTCCGTACGCTTGATCGCGTTCAGCTGGCGACGAAGGGCCCCCTGCGAGGGGGCAGGGAGGGACGCATCCTCACGGTGCGCCGTGTACTGACGGTCCCACTCCGCAAGCGCCCAGTTGTACGCGAATCGCGCCGTCCCCGCCGCCTTTGCGAAGTACGTCGCCTGCCTTCGGTTGGGATTGAGTGCGATCCTGTGCGCCATCAGCATTCCTGCGCCTCCTCGACCGCCCTGCGCACACCGTCGAGCAGCTTCTGGTTCCTGCGGGAGCGACGTCCGTAGAGCCTGGCCGAGAACACCGTAATGATCTCCAGAACGTCTTTGGCCAGATCCTCTTCAAAGGTTGTGTCCTCGCCCTGGTTGAGGATGACGACTTCCACCTCTTTGGCCTCACAGATGGCGAAGACGAGTTCCGCGCCGAAGCGCAGCAGTCTGTCCTTGTGGGTGAGCACCAACCGGCTCACGTGGCCGTCGAGGATTTCGCCGAGGAGACGCCTGAGACCCTTCTTCTGGTAATGCATCCCCGATCCAAGGTCCGACACCATCTCGAACGTCCAGCCCTGGCGAGCGCAGTACAGCTCCAGAACCTGCTTCTGCCGTTCCAGATCGTCCTTCTGGTCGTGGCTGGATACGCGGGCGTACGCGATCGTCCGCCGCTCATCGGGAGTGCTGCGGTGCATCTCCGGCCTGAGCTTGGCCAGGTCATAGCGGCGGTGCCTTCCGGCCGTGTGTTCGGGAATCAGCTTGCCCTGTACTTCCCACCGCCTGAGCGTCGTGATGGATACACCTAACGCTTTGGCTGCCTCGCCTATCCCAACATATCTCTCCATAGTGATAAGTTTAGATAAGGTCTGAATCGGTTTCAAGCGAACTGTTCATACCCCTTCCGGACCCTGCCTGCGGCCCTTATCGCGGTGTAAACGAGGGGGGTGCGGGCCGGGGGTCCACGAGCGGGCCGCCGCCACCCGCCGCTATTTCAGCCAGCAATTCATGGCCAAGATCTACGCCCACCGGCGAATCTTCTCCAACTTTCACTCCGGTACACTGACTTCTATCACGGAAGCTCGAGTTTCCCCAGCAATTGGGGAGGGGCGGCACGGGCACTCGCGAACCAAAAGGGCGAAAGGGGAGCAGGTGATGCTCGATATCAGACCACTGACCCCGGAGCGCTGGGAGGACTTCGCACAGATCTGCCGGCAGATGGGACCCAATCGCTCGTGCTGGTGCATGTGGTGGCGCGACGAAGGAACAAAGTCGACGTCAAGTGCCAGAGAGCGGGCCAAGGAGCTCATCGAGGGCTCCAAGCGCCCCCCGGGGCTGATCGCCTACAGGGACGGCGAGCCGGTCGGCTGGGCGGCGCTCGGCCCGCGCGAGGACTACCCGCGCCTGCAGCGGGGTCGCGACACGGGGCCCATCGACGAGCGCGCGGGGGTCTGGGCGGTGCCCTGCTTCTTCGTTTGCGAGAACCAGCGGGGGCAGGGCATCGCGAAGGGCCTTCTGCGGGCAGCAGTCGAGCTTGCCGCCACTCACGGCGCGTCTGCGATCGAGGGGGTGCCACGCGATCCCGCTGTGCGCAGGCGCTCGGCGTCATCGTCCTATACGGGCACCACAGGGATGTTCGCAGAACTTCAGTTCGTCGAGATCAGGCGACGCAAGCCTGAGGCACGCGTCTTGATGCGCAGGGAGTTGCAAGCGGTCGGTGGTCAGGGGGCCAACGGGGAGTAGGATGACGGTCGCATCCGCTACGATGTCTTCGGAAACTTGCTGTGTTTCGACCACGGGTAGGTTGAAGAGTCGGGGTCGGCGGCACCGGTCGTGATTCGGGCATCGCCTGAAGCAGAGGCTCTTCCTGCGGTCTCTGTAGCGCCAATGTGGTACCTTCGAGCAAAGGGACCGAAAGGGAGGTGCGGCGAGGTGGCGAGAGAGGTGGCGAGAGACGCGTCGGCCCTCCGCGCCATCCCCGGCGGCACCGTCCCGCCCGAGTCCATTCGCCTGTTCTGGTCCTGGCCCAAGCCGATTGAGATCAACGATGACGCCGATGCGCGGCGAGCCGTTACTTCCATCCTTTTGGAAGGGAACGCCAACGACTGGCGCCGTCTCGATCTCGCCGCCCTGGCGCCTATCGTGGACCAACTCCCCTTGTTCGGGGGCGCGGCGAAGCTGTGGAGCATGGTCTGCAAGGAGGCGGCCGACGTGCAGGACAGGCGCGATCTGGTACTTGGAGACGAGCATCGCCGGGTGTTGCGTGTGGCCGCTCAAGTGCTGGCACAACGCGGTTTCGAACTGGCTGGCGGAACGGCGCTTGCGGCTGCCTACCTTGGTCATCGCCGATCCGACGACCTGGATTTCTTCAGTTTGGGGATTCGGGTGGGGGATGCGGCTGACGAGTTTGCGAAGGCGTGCAAGCAGGATGGCCTTTCAGTGCAGCGGAGTGCCAGCGACGAACGGCCGTCGTTCGTGCGCATGTGGGTGGCCGGGATCAAGGTGGAGATCGGGCAAGACTCGCCGTTCCAGCTCGCGAAGTCCAAGTCTACAGTCGAGGGCATGCCGGTGCGGTCTCTGCGGGACCTCGCCGCGGACAAGACGCTAGCTCTGTTCGGCCGCGCCACGACGCGGGACTTCGTTGACGTGTACATGCTTGAGGTCAGGTATGGTCTCGACAAGCTGATGGAAGTGGCGAAGGCGAAGGACCCCGGCTTCAACCGGAGCTGGTTCGCCAAGGCGCTGCAGCAGGTCGAGCGCGTCGACCCCAAGGATGTGGCTATGCTGGTGCCGCTGGATTTCGAGCAGATGAAGCAGGCTTTTCTGAGTGACGCTCAGCGCCTGGTGCAGGCGGAAGTGGATTTCGGTGGTCCCGAGATCTAGTGGGGAAACTGAACCGCCGGTGTAGCTGGCCGAGTATGGCCTGAAGCGGGTGTGGGCGGTGAGGGCCACTCTGCGCTCGCTTTATTAGCCGGAAGCGGTGACGCGAATGGGTGGCGTTATGGCCCCGACGTCAGCCTCGCCTCGGATGGGCCTGAGAAGGTTGCGGAGAGGATCGGCGGCATCTTGGGGGTGCCTGCCGCCGTTGTCGAATACAGCCACCTCGGCAGCGAGGGCCTCGGGGCACCGAGCGGACCGAACTCGCATGGCAATTCATGTCCCAGCAGTTCCAGAACATCGCCGCCCTCCGACCCCTTGCGGAGGCTAGCCATCGCCTTCTGAAGCGGTTTTGGGACAACGCTTCCCCGTCGTTTCCCACCGTTGGCTACGATGGACCAAACGGGATCCACTTGAGGGGTAACGACGGTCCAAAACGGATCCACCCCGTGCAGGCGCGATAGAGCAAAGTGAGACCACCGCTCGAAGTCGCCGATGCGGGATGTCGCGATTCTGGGCGTCGATTTCGCCGAGTCCCTTCGACGAATAGGGAGAGCCGTTCACGGAAGGAGAGATCAATATGGCCAAATATGCGGTCATGCTCTATGCCCCTGCCGCAGATGCCGCCGCCGAGGCCACCGTGGAGGAAATGGAGGTGCACGACCGCCACGCAGACGAGCTTGAGCGCGAGGGAGTAATGTCCATGGCGTTTGCCCTCGAGCCGGCCGCGACGGCGACTTCGCTACGCGGCGACCTCGTCATTGATGGGCCATTCACCGAGGCCAAGGAGGTCATTGTCGGCGTCTACATCATCGAGGCCCCGGACCTCGACAGCGCCCTGCGCGTCGCGCGGCGCAATCCGATTCTGCAGCGGGGTGGCGGACTGGAGGTGCGGCCCATTGCCGGTGAGCGGACAGTCTGACATCGAGCGGGCGCTCGAGGATGCGCACCGCGCCGCGTGGGCGATGGTCGTTGCAGCTGCGCTGCGCATCACGCGCGACCTCGACCTCGCCGAGGACTGCGCGCAGGAGGCGTATGCCGCGGCGCTCAAGTCCTGGCCCCGGGACGGAGTCCCCGCGAACGCAGCCGCCTGGCTCACCACCATCGCCAAGCGCCGGGCCGTGGACGCCGTGCGGCGCGCGGCGACGCTCCGGTCGAAGCTTCCGTTGCTCGTAGAGGCGCAGACTGCCGCGGTCGACGGGGGGACGGCGGAAAGTGCACGGTCTGCGCAGGCGGCGACGGCGATCCCGGACGAGCGGCTGCGCCTGATCTTCCTCTGTTGCCACCCCGCACTGGCGCCGGAGGCGCAGATGGCGCTCACACTGCGACTGGTGTGCGGCCTCTCTACGGCGGACATCGCCCGGGCTTTCCTCGTTTCCGACACGACGATGGGCGCTCGGCTGACGCGGGCGAAGCGCAAGATCGCGACGGCCCGAATCCCCTTCGCCATGCCGGATCCGGCTGAGCTTTCGGATCGCCTCGCCGTCGTGCTGGGCGTGATCTATCTGCTGTTCACTGCGGGCCACGTGGCACCATCTGGCGACACCCTGACGCGCGATGCGTTGCTGGACCACTCGGTCCACCTTGCGCGTCTCATGGCCGAGCTCATGCCGCATGAGCCGGAGTCACACGCGCTTCTCGCACTCCTGCTGGTCACGGGTGCACGGCGCGCCACCCGCGTGGACGCGTCCGGCGCCGCGCTTCGCCTCGAGGAGCAGGACCGCGCGAAGTGGGACCGGGCCGCGATCCGCGAAGCCCGTACGCTGGTTGACGATGCATCGCGCGCCGGCCCCCTTGGCCGTTACGGACTGCAGGCGGAGATCGCGCTCTGCCATGCCGAGGCGCTGACGTACACCGAAACGGACTGGGCACGCATCGTGCTGCTCTACGACCGTCTCCTATCGCTCTGGCCCTCCCCGGTCGTGGCACTGAACCGGGCGGTGGCGGTCTTCGTATCGGAGGGACCGCAGCCGGCCCTTGCGGAGGTTGAGGCGCTCGAGGCGGGCGGCCGGCTCGCGGACTACCACTATCTCTTCGCCATCAAGGCGGAGCTTCTTGAACGGTTGGGGCGCGCGGACGAAGCGGCCTCCGCCTTGCGTCGCGCCGTGCAGCTCGTGCGCAACGACGCGGAGCGGCGGTTTCTCTCTGAGCGGCTGCAGTCGCTCCACCGCAACTGATCACAGAATCCATCCCACGCTTCGGAGCGACGGTCGGGGTCCCGGCCGCATGCCGAGGCACACGACGGATGCGCATCGTGTTGAAATCCTCTGGGCCGTTCGACGGTGTGGTGACGGCGCCCCAGTGCGTCGTACGAAAACGAGAGGAGAACCAAGATGCGCAAGGTCGTGGTGAACAATCTGGTTTCCTTGGACGGCTACTACGAAGGTCCGGGCAGAAGCGTCGATGACCTGTTCGAATACTGGCACGAGGACTATGCGCAGGACGGCAGCTTTCACCGCTACAGCGCCGAGCGACTCCGGTCCGCCGATACACTGGTGCTAAACAGCAAAGCGGCGTTCGTGGCGTTTCGCGACCACTGGTCCGCGGTGCCGGACGACCCCAGTGCCGGGCCCATCTTTCGCGAGATTGCGCATGTAATGAACCCCATCGACAAGGTGGTGGTCTCCGACCACCTGACGGAGGATGAACTCGGGTGCTGGAACAACACGCACATCGTGCGGCGGGCGGATGCACGCAAGGAGATCGGCGCACTCAGGCAGCAGGAGGGCCGGGACATCCTCATCTTCTCCGGACGCCTTCTATGGAACGATCTGCTCGCGCACGGTCTCGTGGATGAGCTGCAGTTCACCATCTTCCCACTGATCGGAGGCGGCGGCACACCGCTCTTCGAAGGTCGGCCGGCGGTGTCGCTCAAGTTGCTCAGCACGCGGGTTTCGGAAGGCTCGGGGAGCATTTTGGCCTGCTATCGGGTAGACCACAGGCCCGCATAGGACGACGTCCGCCCTCCGTGGCGCCTTCGCTGCGGTCGCGCGTCCGACCGGGTCAACGGCACACCAACCGCCCGGCCTGCAGCTCCATCGTCGCAAAAGCGCAGAAACCGAGGCACTCCTTCGGGAGTGCCTCGGTTCTGTAATCCGCTCCTGGAGCGGGTTGCGGGGTTTCAAACTTGGCGCGCCCGGCGGGATTCGAACCTGCGGCCTCTTGCTCCGGAGGCAAGCGCTCTATCCACTGAGCTACGGGCGCAAAGCGCTACATCAATGTACCATCCGCAGGCAGGAAAGGCAAACGCTCGTCAGCGGGTGCGCGCCTTCACCGCATACCCATCCTCGATGCAGATCCACCTGTCCGCCCATGCCTGAATCGACTGGACGACAATCTCTAATTCGTGCCCTTTCGGCGTCAGTTCATAAAGGATCAGGACCGGTCGACAGTCCGCCACGATGCGGCGTACGAGACCCTCGTCCTCAAGTTCGCGCAACCGTTCCGAAAGCAGCCGCTCGGAGAGCTCCGGCACCTGATGGCGGAATTCCCCGAAGCGGCGAGGCCTGCCCATCAAGACCCGAAGGATGAGGTTCGTCCATTTTTTCCCAAGAAGTTGTGCGGCCTGCTCGTAGCGTGGGCACATCACGTCGTAGAGCACGGGATCGCCTCCGCAGGCATTGTAACACATTCGCTTGACAATCGTAAGTTACTTACCTAACGTAAGTTTTGGGTACCTCACCGGAAAGCTCGGCAAGCCGATGGAGGGAGAGGCACATGGAGATGGACAACACAGCGGCCGCCCTCGTCTCAGCTGGCATTCAGGAGGCGGCGGCAAAGGTTGGCCCAAGCGTCGTGCGCGTCGAGGCGCAGGGAGCCCGCGGTAGCGGTGTCGGCTCTGGAGTGCTTGTGGATGCGGCGGCAGGCGAGATTGTCACGAATGCGCATGTCGTGCACGGGCAGTCCGAGGTGGCCATCACGTTCCACGACGGCATCACGCGCGGCGGACAGGTCCTAGCGCTTGATCGGCTGTACGACCTCGCGCTCGTGCGCACGCAGTCGCCCGTACGTGAAGCTGTGTCGCTCGCGACGCGGGCGGAACTCCGTCCGGGTCAGCTGGTCCTCGCGGTTGGCAATCCGTTTGGCTTCGACTGGACGGTTACGCTTGGCGTCGTGAGCGCGGTCGAACGTATGCTGGGACCGCTCGATGGGCTCGTGCAGACGGACGCAGCGATCAACCCCGGCAACTCCGGCGGCGCACTCACGGACCTCGAAGGTCGCCTGGTCGGCATTCCGACCATGATCCTCGCGCAAGGGCAGAACCTCGGCTTCGCCATTCCCACCTGGCAGGTGGAACTGGCGCTTGGACAATTCCGGCGCCTGGGCCGAGCACAGCATCCCTGGATCGGCATCCGCGGCACAACCGAGGTGGTCTCGCCGGAACTGGCGCAGCTTCTCGAGCTGCCTGCGGCGCGCGGTGTGGCAACACTGGAGGTAGAGCCTGGCGGTCCCGCAGACGCTGCAGGTCTCCTGCCCTTCGACGTGATCACCGCTGCCGGCGGAGAGAAGACTCCCTCGATCGCTGCTTTGCGGCGTGTGGTTCGCGGCACCGAGGTCGGTGACCGCCTCGTACTTTCCGTCCTGCGTCACGGCGAGTTGCAGGAGGCGTCGATCCGGGTGCGGGAGCTGCCGCCGGTCGTGACCCGATAATCCATCGAGGAGGAAATCTGATGACGAAGATTGCAAGTTGGATCACCGCAGGTCCCGGACAGGAAGGCAAGGCACTGGCGGGCGTGCGCATCGCGGCCCGTTTGCGCCAGAGCGGTCGCGCAGAGACGAAGGTCGTCTTCTTCGGACCCGCCGTGAAACTGCTGGACGAGGCGACCGGTGAACTGCGCGAGGCGCTCGAGGGGCTGAAGGGCGCCGGTGGACCGATCATCGCCTGCCAGTTCAATGCGAAGCAGCTCGGCGCCGAAGATCGGCTGCAGGCCTACGGTGTCAGCCTGGAGCCGGCGGGGGACGTGCTGGTGCAGCTGACCGAAGAGGGCTATCAAGTCGTCGGATACTAAAAACGTTTCTGGAAGCGTAGGGGCACCCTGCTTTGGGTGCTTCCTACGCTTTTGCGTGGCAAGTAGTGCATCGGGTGTGCCCGCGTGCTACGATTACTCCGAACGCTAGGGGAGCCTCGTAGGCGAGGCTGAGAGGTGCAATCGCGCCGACCCTTCGAACCTGAACTGGGTCATGCCAGCGTAGGGAAGCGCGCCAAGAAGTTTGGCGGCCGCTGCCTGCTGGCAGCGGCCATGCTGATTTTTTGGAGGGATGCATCGATGCCGGAGCTTCCAGCGGTCGGCAAGATCTCACCGGAGGTATTCTCGTCTCTAATCTACCCGCGCCTTGGTGCCGCACGCCCCGAGGTGCTCGTCGGACCGCGATCCGGTGTAGACATCGCGGTGGTGGAGATCGGCAAAGATCGCGTGATGGCAACCACCTGCGACCCCGTATTCGTCGTGCCGCAGTACGGAATGCGCCGTGCGGCCTGGTTCGCGATTCACATCCTCGCGTCCGATGTTGCCACGTCCGGTCTGCCTCCGGCCTACATCGCGATCGACCTCAACCTGCCGCTCGAAATCACTGGCCCGGAACTTACAGAACTTTGGGACGCGATGCACGAGACCTGCAGCGAGCTCGGCATCGCCGTGATCTCTGGCCACACGGCGCGCTACGAGGGATGCGCCTACCCGATGGTCGGCGGCGCCACGGTCGTCGCGGTTGGAGCCAAGGATGCCTACGTCACGCCAGAGATGGCTCGCCCTGGCGATGTCCTGCTCGCGACGAAGGGGGCGGCCATCGAGGCGACGGGGCTGTTCGGCGTAACGTTTCCCGATCAGCTTGCCCGTCGGATTGGGGCGGACCTGTCGCTGAAGGCGCAGGAGCTCTTCTACCAGATGAGCGTCGTCAAGGATGCGATGGCAGCTTCGGCGTACGGTGTGCGCGAGCGCGGCGTGACGGCGATGCATGACGCGACGGAGTGCGGGGTGCTGGGCGGGGTCTTCGAGATCGCGCAGGCGTCGGGTGTCGGGGTACGCCTCGAAGAGCGCAAGGTGCTGGTGCGCGAAGAAGTACGGGCTGTCTGCGATGCGGTCGGAATCGACCCCCTCGCCGCGATTTCGGAGGGGACTCTTCTTCTCACCGCGCGGCCTGAGCACGCGGATGGCATTCTCCGGGCCCTCTCTGAGGCCGGGGTGCCGGCGAGTGCGATCGGAGAGATCCTACCTGAGGAGCGCGGCATGATCCTCACCACGGACGCGGGCGACCGCCCGCTCGTCCACCCGGGCGTCGACCCGTTCTGGGCCGCGTTCGGCAAGGCGATGGAGGCGGGCCTCTGATGCCCGCCCGCATCCTCACCGTCGCCGGCAGCGACTCCGGCGGGGGCGCAGGGATCGAGGCGGACATCAAGACGATCGAGCGCCTCGGGGGCTACGCCATGGCGGCGGTCACGGCCGTGACCGCGCAGAACACGCAGGGCGTGCACGGGATCTGGCCACTGCCTCCCGAAGCGATCTCCCGGCAGATCGAGGTCGTTGCACAAGACATCGGGGTGGACGCTGCGAAATGCGGCATGCTCGGAGACGCAGAGGCGGTGCGGGCAGTCGGCGCAGCGCTGCGTGCCTTGCCGGACGTGCCGCTGGTCGTGGACCCGGTCATGCGGGCGAAGGGTGGAGACCGTCTGCTTGCGGCCAGCGCGGAAGCTACGCTGCGCGAGGACATCCTTCCGCTCGCCTGGCTCGTCACGCCGAACCTGCCGGAGGTGGAGGCGCTAACCGGCGCCTCGACGGATACCCGCGCAGGTCGAGAGGAGGCCGCGCGCAGGCTGGTTGCGCTGGGTGCGCGGGCAGCACTCGTCAAGGGAGGACACGGCGTCGAAGAGGAGATCGAGGATCTCCTCTTCGACGGACGTACGTTCACGGCATATCGCGGACAGCGTCTGCAGACGCGGCATACGCACGGCACAGGCTGCACCCTTTCGGCAGCGATCGCTACGGGTCTCGGCCAGCACCTTGAACTTGCGCAAGCGGTTGAGCGGGCGATCAGCTATGTGCGTGCAGCGATCGCCAGGGCGCCTGGCCTTGGTTCCGGTCATGGACCGCTGGATCACCACGCCGGCCAACCCGCCTGGACGGAGGCCTTCACTCGATGAATTCCCTGCTTTGGTCCGCGATCGCAGACCTTTGGCCGCGCATCATGGAGCACCCGTTCCTGCGCGAACTGCATGAAGGCACGCTGGACGAAGCGGCGTTTCGGCGTTTTCTCGCTCAGGACTACCTTTACCTCGAGGGCTTTGCACGCGTCCTGCTGCTCGGCGGCGCCCATGCGCCAAGCGGACACGCGATGCGGATGCTTGCCGCGCACGCGCAGAATGTCTTTCTCGTTGAAAAGGCGCTGCACGAAAAACTGACGCGGCAGCTCGGCAGCGATCCCGGCGCTCTGCACGCCGTACAGCAGGGGCCTGCAACTGTTGCCTACAGCGACTTTTTGATGCGCCACGGTTTGCGCGGAGACTTTCCACGGATCGTCGCCGCGCTGCTCCCTTGCTACTGGATCTATCGGGAGGTTGGATTGCAGCTGCTGGCGCTGGGCGGGTCCCCGCACCCTGCCTACCAGGAATGGATCGAGACCTACGCGGGGGAGGAGTACGGGCAGGCGGTAGGCGAAATGCTCAGCGTCAGCGACACGCTGCCGGTCGAGCGCGCCGGTGAACTTGCGGCGATCTTCCGGCAGGGCACCCTGCACGAGCACGCCTTCTGGCAGCAGGCCTACGGCGCGCGCAAGGAGGAAACAGATTGAACTCGGTCTGGGCCATCGCAAGACGGGTCGCACTCTTCGGTCTCGCACTGGTTTGGCTCGTCGCGGCGGTCGCGAAGCTGCACGCCGCATCGACCTTCTCGTCGCAGACCGCAGCACTTGGCCTTCCGTCGTGGCTGCCCATGGGCGCACTGCCATACGGAGAGATCGCGCTGTTCCTGGTCACGGCCGCCGCCAGCCTGTTTGCGTGGCGAATCCGGCCTGTGGCGGTGTTGAACGGCGCCATCTACATCTTCTTTTTGATCTTCCTCACCTGGGAAAAGGCGCACCATCTCGGTGCGCTTGGGTGCGGCTGCTTCGGTGCACTGCAGCACGGGATCACGCCAAGCGACTTCATCCGCGACGGTCTGCTTATGGTGCTCTCGTTCGCCATCGTACCAAAGCCGCGCGAGGCCGCTAGTGCTTAAGGCGCTCGTGTTCGACTTCGACGGCACCATTTTGGACACCGAAGACGCGGAGTACCGCACCTGGCAGGAGGTGTATGCCCGCTACGGCCAGAGCCTAGCACTCTCCACCTGGGCAAACGTCGTCGGTACCGCTGGCGGCGGCTTCGATCCGGTCGCCCATCTCGAGCAGCTGACCGGTCAGAAGCTGCCTCATCAGGAGATTAGGCACCGCAGGCGCGAACGGGACCGCGCGCTCACGGACGCAATGGACGCCCGCCCGGGCGTGCGCGCCTTGATCGCTCAGGCCGAGGCCGCAGGAGTGGCACTCGCGATCGCTTCCAGCTCCCAACACGGTTGGGTGGAGCGACATCTGCGCCGACTGGGGTTGATCGACGCCTTTACGACGATCTGCTGCTCCGACGACACGGGGCGCGGCAAGCCAGACCCGGCCGTCTACCTCCTTGCACTGGAACGGCTTGGCATAGCGGCGAGCGAGGCCGTCGCCGTGGAGGACTCTCCGAATGGAGCGCTAGCAGCCGCGCGCGCAGGTGTAGCTTGCCTCGTTGTGCCAAATAGCGTCACAAGCAGCTTTGCGTTCCCGTCGACCGCAGTACGCCGTACTACGCTTGAGGGCGTCGCGCTGGAGGATCTGGCTGGACTGCGCACAGAGCGGTAGTCGTACTTGTGAAAAAAGGGCCGCCCCAGTCGCGGTGCCCCCTGTTGCGCTCCTTGTCCTCATCCTCGCTCCAGCATACCTGCCTGCTGCGCGGGCAGTATGGCTGACTCTTCGGCCCAGGCCGATGACCGGCTGGGTCCCAGAGCAGATGAAGAGCCGACTACCACTAAGAGACTTTCTTCGGCCTCCGTTGGCCCGTGAGACACGGAGTCCTTGGAACATGTCCTGGGGACGGAGTGCGGATCATTGCGAGAAGCCGAAGATATACCGGCTTCTGTTTTTCAGAGCGGCTCCCCAACCCCTGCCGACGGCAGTGCTGCACGAGCACGCCTAGCGAGCAGCAGCGGCACTGACGCGACTGCAGAGAGCATCAGCGGCAGGAGGGGCAGCACGCCAAGGGAAGAGGTCGCGACAAAGAATCCGGAGACCGGTCCGCCGATCGAGGAGGCAAGGCCTTCTGCGGCATCGAGCATGCCCATTGCGCTGCCGCTGCGGTTGGGAGCGGCATGGGCGATCCCGATCGTGGCGGCCGTCCGGAAGAAGCTGAAGGCCGGGATCGAGAAGGTGATCGCTGCCATCGGCACGCTTGGGAAGAGTGCGAGAAGACCGTAGGAGACGAGATAGACGAGGGAGGTCGCAATCAGCACGGGCCCAGCGCCGACGCGATGCGTGGTACGCGCCGCGAAGCCATAGAGGAGTAGACCAAGGACCGTCGTAACCGCGATGCTGCCGCTGTAGAGCCAGAGCGGCCCGCCGAGGTAACGCGTCAGGTAGACGCCGTAGAAGGCGTAGAACGTCTCGCCGATCAGGAACTGGAGGAATGCTCCAAGGAAGAACAGCCAGAACCCGAGCGGCAACCGCCGGGCTGCTGCGTCGCCGGGTGGCAGTTCTGGTTCGGCAGGCGCAGTGTCCGCGACGGGCCAGAAGATCGGCGCGCTAAGAACTGTGCATACTGCGGTGACGCCGAGCAGTTGAAAGACGTCGCGGCCCATTGCCGAGAAGACGGCCGGCAGCAGTGCACCCGCAAGCCAGCCCGCCGCCTCCGCTCGCAGGGCGAGTGCCAGCGTGCGGTGCCCGTCTCTGGCGCGCAGGGCCTGCCACTTGGCGGCGGGGGAGAGTGCTGCTCCTAGGACGCCGCCGAGCGCCAGCGAGAGGAAGATGCCGGACTGGCTGCCGGAAACGGCCGTGCCGGCTTCCATGGCCGCGTACCCCACAAAGCCGATCGCTGCAAGCACTCCGGGGCGCCGCATGCGGTCGAGCAAGCGGCCCCAAAGCGGCGCGAAGAGCAGTTGCATGAAGAAGGGCAGCCCGTAGATGAAGCCGAGCGCCAGGTAGTGGTGGTCTCCTGTGCTTACCAGCTGGAGCGGTACGAAGCTCACGATGACGATCTGACCGAAGGCGCGCCAGAAGAGCGCGAAGGGTGCCAGCCAGCTTCCGGTTCTCGACATGGCCCGACGCTCCTTCTCGACCGTCAATCCCCAGCAAACCACAATTTTCGCCCGCCGTCTCTTGCCCACAGGCGCCAAGGTGCCATGCGCAAGTGGTGCGTTGGCTGATGCCGCAGCCGAACGATGCGGCCCGCATGTCGCTGACGGTCTTGTGCTGGCCCAAGGAAACCCGCGCCCGGGTTAACCGAGGCGTTTTCCGTCGGTAACACCGCGCTACATTGCCCAGTGTGGCGCCGCAGCCGCCACTTCACCGCTTTGCCTGCGGACAGGCACCGCCTGCGCGTGACGCGGAGGGCATGGCAATGAAATCTATCCGCTGGTGAGCGGCGGCGTGGTCGCCGATGTCTCGAAGAAGAATGCGGTATGGCTCAACGCGGCGACGGGAGTGGCAGGGACGCCGCTTTTGCAAGACTACGAGGAACTGTGGCGTCTTGGCGCAGCCATTTCGGCGTGTATATGTCCGATGGTGGCGAGCACGGGGCTGACGCGGTGCTGCTGGATTCGGACCTTTCGGACGGCGCCTCGGGCCGAACGGCGATGCAAAGGAGCGTGCGGGGATGGTGGCGGCCGAGGGGGGCTCGTACACCCGAAGGAAGCGGCACTCGATGAACCTCTACTGGGGCTTGGCAGGGTTGCAGGGGGCCCGGGCTCGGCACCGTGACGAGGATTGCGGCGATACGGTGGGTTGAGGAGTCCGATCGATCAGAGGAGATCCAACCAACTTTAACGACAGCGCGGTAGAACACCGGCTGCAGGCGCACTACGTACAGCATAGGAACGGCTGGCGCGTGGCCAGCGCGCGTATAAGCAGAAAATGTGTTCGGCTTTGCAAGGGGATCGCGCACGCCGAGACCTAGAGGAGGTGCGTGCGGCGATCCTTTGCTTCCAGGGCATCCGCCAGGGACCCGAGCGCTTCCAGTACGGCCTGCCGTCGAGCGGAGGGGATGCGGGCCAACAGCCGCTGGACCTGCTCTTGCAGGGCGATGCGCAGTTGGGCTGCGCTGCGGCGTCCGGCCGCTGTCAGCCGGACGCGGACGCGGCGGCGATCGTCTTGGTCCGGTTCGCGCTCGACGAGGCCGGCTAGGCGCATCCGCTCGACCACCTGACTTACCCACGGACGATCGCTGCCAACGCGCAAGGCGAGCGCGGAGATCGACATGCCGCGGGCCGGGAGCAGTTCCGCAAGGATCCTGCACTGTGTCTCGGTAGCGGGTCCCAGCTCACTGAAGGCGGTCCGCTCCAGACGCTGAAACGCCTGCGCCACACGTCCAAGATCCCTCAACGCGTCGGGGTTCTGTGTCGCCGTACGACCACCGCCACATAATGTGTTGGCAAAACTATATGACGAACGACGTATTGGCGCAAGCGGTCCGGAGCACGGTTGAAATGCCCGGCGCCGGGCGATCCTTGCCGCAAACGGGATGGACGGTGGCGCGGATGGACGAGATCGTTTACGCCGGCATCTCAGCTGGGGATGGGGTGCGGTGGTGGAGGTACGCCCAAGGCTGCCTGCAGCCGCTCGCGCTTGCGCCCCGAGAACGGCCTGAGAGCATTGCGATCGCCATCTTGTGCGACTTCGCCGCATTCGAGCCGAATGCGCTGCGCTTGGAGGATGCCAGCGCCCTTGCGCAGGACTTCGCAGACCAGTTCCTCGTCTCTTCGTACGGCGTGCAGGCCAACTTCGTCGAAGCGCACCGCATTTGGACGTGGCTGGCGGTTCTGCGGATGTGCGGACGCGCGTGACGGCGGCAGGCGAAGACGCAAAGCGTACGCGCTGCGCAATCGAATCACATCACTGCGTTTGACTTCTTCGGCGCGCTGGACCATCCAGGGAGACGCTTTACTCCTGCGGTCCAGGTGCTATAGTGGCGTTTGTATGTTGCATGGCTGAACCCGGTGGGAACACCGGGGCGGGGGACCCGAACATCGGGGCGAAGTCGCGGATGCGACCGGTGGCCTCCCCACCGAGCCCGTCAGCTAACCTCGCAAGCCGCAGGGGGGAAGGTGGCGCACGTGTCTTCCGATCCCGGTGCATCGCCGGGACGCAAAGGAATGATCGAAAGCGCGATCACGAGTGCAATGGTCCATTACCAGGCCGAACTGACCGGTCACGGGCCGACCGAGGCCAGGACGTACATCCTGGAGGACATGGTGATCGTGCGGTTCAAGGGGACCCTGTCCCGTATGGAGCAGCGGCTCGCACAGCAGTCGGAAGGGCGCAGGCTGATCAAGGAATTGCGCCTTGTCCTTCGCGAAGGCTGCAGCGAGGAACTGCAGGAGATCGTGGCCCGAGAGACGGGATGCGACGTGGTCTCAAGCCACTCGGACATCTCGACGCGGACGGGCGAGCGGATCGAGATCTATGTGCTCGACCGCAACTTCGATCGGCAGGTTCGACGCAGGGACGATCAGCCGGAGGGTAGCCGCTAGACGGAGACCAGCCGGAGATGGTGCCGGCGTCGGGGTGCGAAGGCACCCCGGCGTCGGCATTTGTCCTTTTGAGAGCTCCTTCTGGGATCTGCGCGCTTCGAAGGAGGGACTGCGGTGGGTAACCTGCTGGGTATGCTCTCAGTCGTTGCATTCTTCTCGGCGTTGATCGCCGTCGTACGGCGCGGAGGTGTGCGTAGATGATCGTCTTGCTTGGCATCTCGCTTCTCCTGATCGGCTACCTCGTATACGCGATGCTCCGACCGGAGCGCTTCTGACCTGGTGAAAGGATGGCGCAGATCGTATGACCATACGGGGACTCCTCGGCGATGCATTGTTTCTGGCCGTCCTGACCGCCGTCGCGGTACCGGTCGGGACGTACATCTACCGGGTGATGGAGGGGCAAAGGACACTTCTAGACCGCCTCCTTGACCCGTTCGACCGCCTGATCTACCGCGTGGCGGGCATCGACCCGGAGCGCGGCATGGACTGGCGCGGCTACGCAATCGCATTTCTGCTTTCGAATCTCGTGATGGCGATCGTCGTGTACCTTGTCCTGGTCTTCCAGACGTCCTTGCCGCTTAATCCGGCAAGGATCGGCCCGATTGCCCCAACCACCATCTTCAACACGGTTGTCAGCTTCATCTCCAACTGCGACTGGCAGGTCTACTCGGGCGAGACGGCGCTGAGCTACCTCAGCCAGTGGGCGCTGCAGTTCCTTCAGTTCACCTCCCCGGCGTCTGGCCTGCTGGTGGCAATCGCCTTTGCACGCAGCTTCACGCCGGGACGTACGGACCTTGGCAACTTCTACCGCGACTTCGTGCGGTCATTGACGCGCATCTTCTTCCCAATCGCGCTGCTCTTCGCGATCGCACTTTTGGCCACTGGGGTTCCGGACACCCTTGGGGGAGCCGTGACGGCGCACACGCTGTCGGGCGGCGTGCAGACCATCTCCCGCGGTCCGGTTGCGGCATTCGAGGCGATCAAGCAGCTGGGCACGAACGGCGGCGGCTTCTTCAACGCGAACTCCGCCCATCCGTTCGAGAACCCTACACCGATCTCCAACCTGATCGAGGAATTTTTGATGGCGCTCCTGCCGACGGCACTGCTGTTCACCTTCGGCAACTACATCAAGAATCGCAAGCAGGCCTGGGTGCTCTACGGCGTGACGATGGGCCTGATGGTCGTGCTGCTGCTCGTCCTCTATAGCGCGGAGGCGGGTGGAAACCCAATCCTGCAGCACCTGCTGAAAGTTTCCGGCGCAAACTGGATCGGCAAGGAGACGCGCTTTGGTATTGCCGGAACGTCGCTCTTTGCGACCCTAACCACCGCCTACACCACCGGAGCCGTCAATGCGATGCACGACAGCCTCTTGCCCTTGGGAGGCATTGTGCCGCTCTTCCAGATGATGCTCAACGCGGTCTTTGGCGGCGTGGGTGCAGGACTGCTCAACATCCTGATGTTCGTGATCCTCGCCGTCTTCGTCACTGGCCTGATGGTCGGACGAACCCCGGAACTGTTCGGCAAGAAGATCGAGGCGCGCGAAGTGAAGGCCGCAGCGGCGGCCATGCTGATCCATCCGCTGATCATCCTCTGGCCGTCCGCAATCGCCCTTGCGTCAGCCGCCGGCCTCGCGGGGATCTTCAATCCGGGATTGCACGGCCTCAGTGAAGTCGTCTACGCCTATACGTCCGCCGCAGCCAACAATGGCAGTGCGTTCGCGGGACTCGGCGCCTCGTCGCCCTTCTACGCCATCACCACAGGCATCGTGATCCTGCTCGGTCGCTATCCCTCGATGCTCCTCATGCTCTACATCGCGGGCTCGCTGGCTGGGAAGAAGACCGTCCCGGCATCGCCCGGGACCCTGCGAACGGACACCTGGACCTTCGGCGTCGTCTACATGGGAGTGCTCCTGATCGTCGGCGCCCTGACGTTCTTCCCGGCGCTTGCGCTGGGGCCGATTGCGGAACAGTTGGCCATGTTGGCCGGAAAGGTGTTCTAGTCATGCAACGCGGCATTTCCTACGAAGGCGTCTACCGCCAGGCACTCGTCGACTCGTTCGCGAAGCTCGACCCAAGGGTCCAGTGGCGCAACCCCGTGATGTTCGTGGTTGAGGTGGGAACCTTCATCACGCTCCTGCTGAGCGTGGATCCGCGCATCTTCGGCAGTACGGGTCCGGGTGCCCGTCCCTATGACATTGTCGTGACCGTGATCCTGCTCCTGACGCTGCTCTTCGCGAACTTCGCGGAGGCGCTGGCAGAAGGCCGAGGGCGCGCGCAGGCAGCGAGCCTGCGCCGTACGAAGAGCGACACGGTTGCGCACCGCATCGATGAAAGCGGCCGTCCGATGGGGGACGCGGCGGCCTCCAGCCTGCGTACGGGTGATTTGGTTCGAGTAGCGGCCGGTGAACTGGTACCGGCGGATGGAGAGATCGTGCGGGGCGTGGCATCGATCGACGAGTCGGCGATTACGGGAGAATCTGCACCCGTGATCCGCGAGGCTGGCGGCGACTTCTCCTCGGTCACCGGAGGGACGAAGGTGCTTTCCGACTGGATCGAGATGCGTGTGACGGCGGAACCGGGCAAGTCCTTCCTGGACCGCATGATCGCCCTCGTCGAGGGTGCGGAGCGCCAGAAGTCGCCGAACGAGATCGCCCTCACCGTGCTCCTCTCGGCCCTTACGCTGATCTTCTTGATCGTGATCGACTCGCTGCCGCCGATGGCGCATTACCTGCACAGCACGCTCTCGATCGCGACGCTGATCGCGCTGCTCGTCTGCCTGATCCCGACGACGATCGGAGCGCTTCTCTCGGCGATCGGGATCGCTGGCATGGACCGCGTCATCCGCTTCAACATCATCGCCAAGTCCGGCAGGGCGGTGGAGGCGGCGGGGGACGTCGACACCCTGATCCTCGACAAGACGGGCACGATCACGCTCGGCAACCGCATGGCAGATGCGTTCCGTCCCCTGCCAGGCGTGGAGGCGGCCCAGATGGTCGAAGCCTCCCTCCTCGCCTCGTACTACGACGAGACGCCGGAGGGGCGCTCGATCGTGGATCTCGCCCGCAAGCAGGGCGTCGACGTTGCACCGGATGTACTGGTAGGCGCTGCCGCCATCGCCTTCTCGGCAGAGACCCGGCGCTCCGGCATCGTGCTGGCGGGCGGCAGGGAGATCAGCAAGGGCGCGGTCGATGTGATCAAGCGGATGGCCCTGCGCGGTGCGGGGGCGCTGCCACCGGAACTGGACGCCATCACCGAGGAGATCGCCCGCGCCGGCGGCACCCCGCTGGCCGTGATCGATCAGGGGATGGTTCTCGGTGTGATTCACCTCAAGGACATCATCAAGCCGGGCATGCAGGATCGCTTCGCGGCACTGCGCCGGATGGGCATCCACACCGTGATGGTGACAGGCGACAATCCGCTGACGGCCGCGACGATCGCCCGCGAGGCAGGGGTCGACGACTTCATCGCCGAGGCGAAGCCGGAGGACAAGATGCGGCGCATCCGCGAAGAGCAGTCCCAGGGCAAACTCGTCGCGATGACCGGCGACGGGACGAATGACGCCCCGGCACTGGCGCAGGCGGACGTCGGGCTCGCGATGAACTCCGGGACGTCTGCAGCCAAGGAAGCAGGCAACATGGTCGATCTCGACTCCGACCCGACGAAGCTGATCGAGGTCGTCTCGATCGGCAAGCAGCTGCTGATCACGCGCGGTGCGATCACGACCTTCTCGATCGCCAACGATGTCGCGAAGTACTTCGCGATCATCCCTGCGATGTTCGTTGCTACCGTTCCGGCCCTGCAAGCCCTCAACGTCATGCACCTGACGTCGCCCAGGAGCGCAATCCTCTCGGCGCTCATCTTCAATGCCCTGATCATCCCGGCCCTGATTCCGCTCGCCCTGCGGGGCGTGCGCTACCGCCCGATGAACGCGACGCAGATGCTGCAGCGGAACATGCTCATCTACGGCCTCGGCGGCGTCATCGCACCGTTCCTTGGCATCAAGCTGATCGACCTCGCGCTCACTGCCTTGGGGCTTGCGCACATCTGACGAGGGAGGAGAACCTTTATGCTCGCGGAGATTTGGCGCAACGTTCGGCTGGCCATCGTGACCTTCCTGATCTTCGGCATCGCGTATTCCGTGATTGTCCTCGGCATCGGCCAGGCCCTTTTCCCTCGCCAGGCGAACGGGTCCCTCGTCACGCGCGGCGGGCGCGTTGTCGGTTCGATGCTGATCGGTCAGGCGGTCACGTCCAAGGACCTGTTTCAGGACCGACCCTCCGCAACCGTGAATCCTCAGACGGGTAAGCCTGAGCCGTACGCGGCCAACAACTCGGGCGGCTCGAACCTCGGACCGACGAACCGCGCCCTCGTGCAGGCGGTGCGCAGCGACATCGCTGCGATCCGACCGCTGGTCGGTCCGGGACCGATTCCGGCGAACCTGGTCGAGAGTTCGGGCTCCGGCCTCGATCCGGAGATCACCCTGCAGTCGGCACTCCTCCAGGTGCCGGGGCTAGCCAAGCGGACTGGCATCTCCGCAGGGCGGCTGCGCGCGCTCGTTCTGCGCGAGGTCCGCGGACCGTCGCTCGACCTCTATGGCCCGCAACGGGTCAACGTGCTGCAGCTCAACCTGGCGCTCAGGCGTCTTGAAGCGAAACGATGAGCGACTACCGCAGGCGTACGTCGGAGGAGGTTCTGCAGCAGATCGAGCACCTACGCCGCGCGCGACACAAGATCTTCATCGGGGCCGCCGCGGGAGTCGGCAAGACGTACGCCATGCTGCGTGAAGCCCACTCTTTGCGCGAGGGCGGCATCGATGTCGTGGCGGGCATCATCGATACCCACGGGCGGGCGGAGACGATCGAACTCCTCGATGGGATCGAAGCGCTGCCTGCGCTCGAAGTGCCGTACAACGGCATTGTCCGGCAGGAGCTCGACATCGACGCTGTCCTTCGTCGCCAGCCGGATGTCGTGCTGGTCGACGAGCTGGCGCACCAGAATCCGCCCGGCCTGCGGCACGAGAAGCGCTATGAGGACGTGCAGGACATCCTCGAAGCCGGTATCAACGTGCACTCGACGCTGAACGTGCAGCACCTGCAGAGCCTGAACGACATCGTCGCGCAGGTGACCGGGGTACGGGTCAGGGAGACGGTCCCGGACTCGGTCCTGGCGGATGCGACAGAACTGCGGTTGATCGACCTTGCACCGGACGCCCTCGTGGAGCGCCTGCAGCAGGGGAAGGTCTACCCGCCGGAACAGGTGCGCCGCGCGCTTGAGAATTTCTTCCGGATCGGGAACCTCACCGCCCTGCGAGAGCTCGCCCTTCGGACCGTGGCAGACGAGACGGACAGCGCCCTAGATGATTACATGCGGCTGCACCACATTTCCGGTCCGTGGCAGACGAAGGAGCGGGTGCTCGTCTGCGTCACCTCGACCCTTAGCGGCCAGGTGCTGATCCGCCGCGGCTACCGCATGGCCCGCCGACTCAAGGGAGACTTCCTGGTCGCGACGGTGAAAAAGCCCGACACCGCACCGAGCCTGAAGGAGGCGCAGGCACTGGACCTCAACCTGCGCCTCGCGCGCGAGCTCGGCGCGGCGCTGACCCGCGAGGAGGATTACGACGTTGCGCGCCGCCTAGTGGCGATCGCCAAGGAAGTGCGCGCGACGCAAATCATCCTCGGCGAATCCCGCAGAAGCCGATGGGAGGAGATGCTCCGCGGCTCTGTAATCGAGCGGATTCTGCGGGAGACGCGGGACGCGGACGTATTGATCATCGCGAGCCGCCGCAAGGAGTAGCCGGCGAGGCGAGGTGCCTTCAAGTCTATGGCTGCTCACAGCAGGTTGAGGTCACGGCTGCAGGACCGATACGGGCGTCGACAAGCTCCGCCAGTCAAGTTGTTGTCGCGGGTCGCATCCAAGGCGGAACATCGGTCTCCAGCTTGACGGGGTCGGCGGACACATGTATCGCGCCAAACTGCTTCCAAACGATTTCTGACTCGTCATCATACCCGCAAGCGACAGTGGCAGACTGGTCGTCCGCGTCAAGGACAGCGCTTGGCGCTCTCTGTCCGCCTGCTTCGGCTTTTGAGGACGTGTCCCGCGTGTGCTACTGGTCTTGCGGGACGGCAACACAGCATACCATCCAAACCGAAGACGAGGGTGGAGGTGCGGTGTGGATCTCAAGGCCTTTGCCGTCACCTTTGGACTGGTATTTCTGGCTGAATTAGGCGATAAGACACAGCTCACTACCATGATGCTGGCCGCACGCACGCGCTCACCGCTGCTGATCTTCGCAGCGGCAGGTCTTGCCCTCGTGCTCTCCTCGTTGATCGGAGTGGTGTTCGGCGAGGCGCTGACGCGACTTGTCCCTCTACGCTACATTCAGATCGGCGCGGGCGTCGCTTTCGTCCTGATCGGCGGCGTCCTGCTCCTTGGGCGGGCTACCTAAAGAGACTCCACGCCTCCAAGCGAAGTGTAGAGCGCTGCTGGAACACCGAACGCCTTCCGCTTTGCGTTTCGGTAGGCGTGTACCCGCCGTGTGGCAAAGGAAACGCGGGTGTTGTCAGTCCGCCTCGGCGGGCGCGATGCGCGGTACGCGCGGGCCCACCAAGCCGAGAAGCGTGCGAGAGGCGACAATCCCCCAAAACGACACCAGCATGACGAAGAAGACAAGCGCGAGGAAACCGATCAGCGGGACGTGCAGCTGGGCATACAGGAGATCGGTTCCGCCGGAGAACACCCCGAGCGGGAACGTGAGGCCCCACCAGCCAAGGTTGAAGGGCAGGCCGCGCCGCACGTAGTGCACCGTCGTCAGGATGCTCATGACCAGCCACCACAGTCCGAATCCCCAGAGAATCACCGCACCCAGTACCGCGCCGCCGTCCATGCCTGATCCCACCGCGCCAAACAGGAGCGGCAAGGACTTTCCCAGGCTGATCAATCCCATGACGCCGGTGCCAAGCGTACCGAGGGAGATCCAGGTGGTGATGGCCATCTCCTTTGGCGGCAGTTTGTGCAGCGTCAGACGGAGAAACAGCGTGCCCAGGATCAGGAAGGCGATCGGCACGCTGAGCGCCCAGAGCACCATGCCGATCACTGCGAGCGTCTGACCTGCTGCGAGTCCGAAGTGCGGGATCAGGATGCCGGCCGTCGCCGCGACGACCTCGGCCGGCACGACCGGCATCAGCCAGATGGCCGTCATGCGCTCGAGCCGGTGGTCGTGCGAGAGGAACATGAGATAGGGGACGACCACACCCGAGGCCACCGCGAGCAAGACGTTCACCACCCAAAGGTCGTAGCCGATGCGTATCGCGGCGGCACCGAAGAGCGGCGCCCCCATGTCGAGGAAACCATTCACGACCGTTGTTAAGGCCATCGGGATGGCACCCAGGAACATGGACTGCACTGGGTCATGCAGGACCTTTATCACCCCACGGCGATCCACGATTGCACGAGTAGCGAACAGGACGAAGAACACGGTGACAGCACCGAGGTTCACGAGCCAGAGCACGGTGGCAGCATCCCTCAGCCAGGCGGGGGCGCCAGGCAGGATGTAGGCGTCGAGTGCGGTGATGCCGGTGCCCATCCCGACGGTGAACCAGTTCGGAGTGAAGCGTTTCAGAGCATCCAAGGTTCCAGCCTCCCACGTGCGGGATGTGCCTCCGATGATGGCACGCGGGAGGACGCCCGGCGTACGGAAGACGGCGAGGCGCGTTCGGCAATTCCGTACGCCCGCGGCTTCGGCGGCTACGAACGCCTTGCGCTCTCCTTGACCAGAAGGGCGCTTAACTGTCGCGCGGCGGGACCGAGGTCCTGTTCTCCACGGTCCAGGAGATAGATCTGGCGCTTCAGGCGAAGTCCGGGTAGCGGCACGAAGGCGATGCCGGACTCGCGCTCCTCTTCCGCCACCATCCGCGAGAGCACGCTGACGCCGACGCCGTGACGGACCATGGCGACGATCGCCCGTAGCGAGGAGAGCTCCATGATCACGTGCAGCGAATCCAAGGCATGGCCTGCGTCGTGCAGCGCGGACTCGAAGATGCGGCGGGTGCCGGAGCCCTCCTCGCGCAGAATGAGGTCCGCCTCCTGCAGCTGGGCGATGTCAATTCCTTCGCGCCCCGCCCATGGGTGGGATGCGGAGACGATCAGACCCAACTCGTCGCGCCAGAGATCGCGTACGTGGAGCCGATGGCGCGCGAGCCGGCCTTCAGCGATTCCGAAGTCCACTTGACCCGTCTCGACCTGCACGAGTACCGCGGCACTGTTCTGCACCGTAAGGTTCAGCTGCACCGCGGGATAGAGGCGGCGGTAGAGACCGAGCGGACGCGGCAGGAAGATCTCCGCGACAGTATGACTCGCCGACATGTGAACGACGAGGTCACCGGCTGCTGACTGGCGAACTGCGCGGAACGCGCTCCGCCAGTCAGCCTCGATGTTCTCGGCGAAGCTGCGCAAGGTGGCGCCGGCTGGTGACAGCACGACACCACGATTGCTGCGTACGAACAGGCGCACGCCAAAATCGGATTCAAGGCTCGTGATCTGTTGCGAGACGCTCGAGACCGACAGATTGAGTTGCCGGGCGGCCTGGGTGACGCGTCCCGCACGAGCGACAGCCAGAAACGCGACCAAACGCTGATCCAATGCATTCCACCTCGACTTCGTCGCGTGATGCTGTCCGCTGTGCTTAGAGCCGTGCCTGAAACAGGTTTCCCGACTCGTAGCGCCGCAGCCCCCTATGCCAGAACAGCAGCGCGAGCGCGTTCAACAGGACGGCAAAGCCCGCCGTCGCGGCGATGAAGCGGGGATCCGGCGCGCGCAGCACGGAGATCGGCATCGTGTCGATGAATCCGGCCGGCAGGACGGTGAAGAGCAGCACCCGCAGCGCGCCCTGGAAGATCGGACTCGGGTAAGTGCTGAAGGTGACCATGCTGATCGAGACCTGCTCGGCCAAGAGGTCCGCGCGGCCGAGGTAGAAGGTCGTGGTATGGACGATCAGCGTGAAGGCGAAGAAGATTGCGGCGCTGAGCAGCACGGCGAGGAGAAAGAGGCCGGTGCGCGCCGGCGTCGGGTGCAGAAGAAGCAGGAAGACCATGGGACCGAACACCACGTCGCCCAGGTTCGCGACGTGGACACGGCTCAGAAGCAGGTGGGGGAGGGCGGACTTCGGCAGCGAGAGGTAGACGTCGAGCTCGCCCTGCATAATCAGCTGCGCGAGGCGCGGGAGGTTGCCGAGCAGGCCGTGCGTCAGCCCGATCGCCGTCGCCCCGATCGCCCAGAGCGCCGCGATGTCCGTGAGGCGCCAGCCGTGCACGACCGGGAAGCGCGAGAAGTAGAGCCACCAGAAGACGAGCCAGACGCCGTCGTTGAGTACCATCGCGGCGATGGAGAGCACGAACGCGCCGCGGTAGGCAGCCTGGGCGCGCAGGGCCGAAAGGAGAAGCCGCGGCCAGAAGAGGATCCTATCCGCCGTGGACATGGAGCGCACGCACCCCCCTCGCGTAGACGAACCAGAGGAGCCCGCCCAGGACGGCGAGCCAAATCGCCTGACTGAGCAGCAGCGTCCCCAGAGCAGCAAAGGGGTGCGAGAGCTGTTGCGCCGGCCCGTAGACCATCAGCTGCAGCGGCAGGATGCGCGCCACCGTCCGCAGCGCCGCAGGGAACAGCGAGAGCGGTACCAGAAGGCCGCCGAGAATCATCACCATGCGGCTCGCGACGAACGTGATCGCCCACGCGTCCTCGAGCCAGAAGCTCGTCAGCGCCAGGGTGAGAAAGAGCGACGCGTACAGGAGAAAGGCCGGCAGGTAGGCAATGAGGTATGCCGCTACGCCTGCCGCGCTGAGCGGCTCGACACCCGTGACCAGCCACACGAGGGCAGTGCCTACGAGGAGGTTCAGCGCTAGGCGCGGCCAGCTCTCTCCCGCTGCGACGGCGAACTGGAAGGCGACGTAGGAGACCGGGCGCGTGAGCTGCACCGAAAGACCGCCCGTGCGCACGTCGTCGCCGATGCGGGCCGCGAAGGCAGGCGCCGCGAGCACGATCGCCTCCGTGCCGACGAGGTACTCCAGCATCTGCGGCAGGCTGAGGCCGCCCAGGCGGGTCGCGCCCATTGCGCTGTACGTCGTGCGCCAGAGCGACAGGAAGACGATCATGATGACGACGAGGAAGATCGTGCGCATCGCCTCCGCGCCAGGGTAGGCCCAGACGCTGCGGAAGTAGGCGCGGAAGACGGAGAGGAGCTTCCTCAGGCCGCTCACTTCGGCACCGCTTGCCCCTGGTAGATTGCCGCGATCACTGACTCGAGCGGCGGGTCGCTGATCGTGATGTCGTGCACCGGATAGCGCTCCAGGAGCTGCCCGATGACTTGTCGCACCGGAAGGTCCTGCGCCGAGAAGCGTAGCCGGAGCCCGTAGCGGGAGACCTTCTCCACATGCACGCCCGGGATATCCGGCGGCTCGACCTCCTCCTCGGAGCGCAGCTCGACAACCTTGTCGGTCAACCACTGCCGCCGCAGCTGCGAGACCTTGTCGTCGAAGACGATGCGGCCGCGGTCGATGACGATTGCCCGGCGGGCGATCGACTCGATGTCGCCGGCGTCGTGGCTCGTCAGGAAGATGGTGGCGCCGTCGCGGTTCGCCTCGCGGACCACCTCGCGCACCTCGGCCTTCGCAATCACGTCAAGTCCGACCGTCGGTTCGTCGAGGAAGAGGACCTTGGGCTTGTGCAAGAGGCTTGCCGCGATCTCGAAGCGCATGCGCTGGCCGAGCGAGAGCTTGCGTACCGGCACGGAGAGCAGGTCTTGCAGCGCGAAGCGCTCTACGAGCTCCGCGGTGCGGGACTTTGCCAGGGGCCCCGGCAGATCGTAGATGGCTGCGAGCAGCCGCAGCGTGTCGCCTGCAGGCAGGTGGAACCAGAGCTGCGAGCGTTGGCCGAAGACGGTGCCGATCTGCAGCGCGAGCCGCTGTCGGGATTTCCAGGGGACGAGCCCGAGTACTTCGGCTGACCCGGCGCTCGGGTGCAGGATCCCCGTCAGCATCTTGATCGTCGTCGACTTCCCGGCCCCGTTCGGGCCGATGAAGGCGACGGCCTCCCCCTGGTCGATGGCGAGGTCGACGGAGTCCACGGCGAGGTGACTTTGCCGCTGCCTTCCCTTCCGACGCTCGAAGACCTTGGCGAGGCGCTCAGTCTGTACGGCGAGCATCTGGGGCACCTCCCGCTATGTAAAACCGAACGATACCATTGCGGACGATTCCGGGCAACCGGAGGCTGCAGCAACGCGCTGTTTCCCCGGTCTCGAGGAGACAGCGCGTTGCTGCAGCGCGGCGGCGGCTACTTCGCGATCTTGCGGATGGCGGCGAGCAGCCGATCCACCTCGTCCATCAGGATGTAGGGCGCCATGCCGACCCGGACGACGCCGCCCTTGTCCGAAAGGCCGAGCTTCTCGATCAGGGTGACAGCGTAGAAGTCGCCGTCCCAGACGAAGAGGCCCTCGTCGCCCAGCCTGCGGGCAACGTCCTCGGGAGCAGCGTCCTTGATGCGGAAGGCGATGGTCGGAGCCCGCAGGGCATCCCCGACAGGGGGGCCGTAGAGCGTCAGGTCGGTGATGTCTGCCAGACCCTGCCAGAGCCGCCGGGCGAGGCGATGCTCATAGGGATAGATCTCGGCGAAGGCGGTTGAGATGCGCTGGCGCAAGGAATCTCCTTCGCCCACATTGGCGATCGTCTGGATGGCAGCTGTGACACCGGCCAGAGCGGCGTGGTTCAAGGTGCCGGTTTCGATGCGCGTGGGGGGACTCGGGTCCTGGGGTCGTACGCGATCGGTAGGGAGTTCGTCTAGGGCACCTGGGCGGCTGTACAGGAGACCGACGTGCGGACCGAAGAATTTGTAGGCGGAGCAGAGCAGAAAGTCGCAGCTGAGCGCCGTGACATCGATCAGTGCGTGCGGGGCGAAGTGGACGGCATCGACGGAGACGGTTGCATTCGCCGCGTGCGCCCAGCCGATCACCCGATGAACGTCGTTTACCGTCCCGACGGCGTTCGAGGCGTACCCAATGGCGACGTGCCGCGTTTTCGGCCCGATCAGAGCGCGCATCGCGTCCATGTCCAGCGTGCAGTCCTCGAGGCGGACTGGGCAGGACCGCACGACGACGCCGCGTTCTTCAAGGCTCAGCCAGGGCGCCACGTTGGCATCGTGTTCGAGATCGGTGACGATCACCTCGTCGCCGGGTTCGAGTGTCCGGCCGACTGCGCGCGAGAGAGCGAAATTGAGCGTTGTCATGTTCTGGCCGAACGAGATCGTCTCAGGTCCCTGCGCGCCGAGGAACGCGGCGGACGCCGCGCGCGCCTCATCCACCGTCTCGTCCGCAGCGCGGCTCGTGGCAAACTGTCCGTGGGTGTTCGCGTTGCGGCTGAGGTAGTAGTCGCGCTGTGCATCGATCACCGAGAGCGGGACCTGGCTACCGCCGGGACCGTCGAAGAACGCTGCGTGGTGTCCTTGCACCTCTAGGGTGAGGGACGGGAAGCGGCTGCGGAAATTCGCGGGATCGAACGGCATGGACGCTCCTCCTTACTTCGGATGCACCTGTCCCAGCCGGTAGGCGGGACAGTACGGCGAGAGAGGGCAGTGCAGGCAGTCTGGCCGGCGCGCGTGGCATATCTGGCGTCCATGGTGGATCAGCCAGTGGTGCGCGGCGGACCAGTCCCTTCGGGGAATGCGGAGGCGCAGATCGCGCTCCACCTGCTCCGGCGTTTCGCCGTGTGCCAGGCCCAGCCTGCGCGCAACGCGGAAGACATGCGTGTCCACTGCGATCGCAGGGACGCCGAAGGCGTTCGAGAGCACGACGTTCGCGGTCTTGCGCCCGACGCCCGGCAGCTTCAGCAGTGCAGCCATCGTCCGCGGCACTTCGCCGCTGTGGCCCGTTTGAAGCGCATCGCAGGTACCGAGGATGTTCCTCGCCTTGGAGCGGAAAAGGCCGCAGTCGTGGATGAGATCCTCGAGGTCCTCCTGGCTGAGGGCCAGCATCGCAGCTGGCGTCGGGTAGCGCGGGAAGAGGCGCGGGGTGATCATGTTGACCCGTTCGTCGGTGCACTGCGCCGAGAGGATCGTCGCGACCAGAAGTTCGAACGGTGTGGTGAAGTCAAGGGCGCAGCGAGCGTCAGGATACATGCTGCCCAGGATGTCGAGGATCCGACCCGTTGCTACGCGCAGTTGCGCCACCTCACCGACAGCCATGGTACCTTTCGTGCTTTCTTCGCGCCTGCCGCGGGCAACCCTGCCGCACCGCCCTGCAAGGACTGAGCATTCTGCCGTCCGCTGCATGCGAAAGCCCGCGACGGCCTGTGCGGCGCTGCGGGCTTTCGCATACGCTCTGTTCAGGAATTTTGTAGGGCAGTCATCCTGGCTTCGAGCCGCCATTGCAGTGCTGCCGTCTCGAAGTTTGTTCGGGCTGGATCCCGTCAGTCTTTCGGCGCGCCCGGCGCATCGGGATTCCGTCCCACCCCTACGACCGCAGTGGTTAACGCATTAACGGTGATGAAGTACTCCGTGTTGGGTGTCGCGGGACAGGAACCGGCGGGACTGCACACGGGCTGGTAAGTCCCTTTCACCCAAACGAGCCATACCATCGTTCGCGCATCCATGGAAGCACTGGTTACGCTAGTTCCAGCCTGTTGATCCGCAGCCCCAACGCTCTCAAGCTTTGCAGACAGGACTTTCGTTGGCTCCGTCCCGAAATGGTGTGCCTCTTTGAGGGCGGCAGCCGTCGCCTCTGCCAGCGAGATGTGCCCAGTCAGAGGCGCGTTGAAGAGTCCCGACGAGTACCACTGTCCTGTCATGGCATCCTCAACGACGTTGTAAACCTGGTCGTACAGAGCGGGAACGCAACTTGAAAAGCAAGATCCCGGATTGTACGTCCCCTTAAGCGTGACGACCCAGACCATCGCATCATTCGGGACGGTGTCCGCAGCCGCCCTCGACCCAAGTTGCGTGCTGGCAGCGTCGAGCGTCTCCAGTTTAGCGGACAGCACCCTCGGAGGCGTCGTCCCCATCTCGGCATCCGCGGCGATCGCCTCGGCGCTTGCCCGTGAGATATAGGGACCCAAATCCAATTCATGCGCAGATCCGGATTCGATGAGTTCGCTGGACCCGGTCTTGCCATTCACCAGAACGACCGTGAACCCAACGACTGGCGGTTTGGGCGGATTCGGTCCTGCTGCGGTCTGCCCTGGGCTCAAGTTCGTTCCAACAAGCTCTACGAGATAGGCGGATGTCTCTTTGGTTATTCCGCCAGCGTTGGAGATGCGTCCCACAAAGCCGACCGGCTGAACATAGATGACATCGATGGAATTCTTAGAAACCCCAGATACAGCCTTTAGAACTGCCGCACGAGGGGAGATCGCATACGCTTTCGGATCCCTTGCCGTCCATGCAGGAGACGCATAGGGAAGCGCATGATTCCACCAAATTCGCACGACGGGGGTCTCACCACTCGACCCTGCAGGAATGGCGACGACTGGCGGAAATGTCGCCGTCCCAGATGGAGGTAGAGTAGACCCAGGCTTCACACTCTGTCCACCAAATCCGCAGGCTGCGAGCAATATACTACTGATAATAAGAAGGTACGCGAGCTTATTCATCGATTATCCCTCCTATTTCCAGTATACTCCATTAATTTACAGTCTCAAGGCTAAAGTAGGTTTTTCGTTGTAGTGAACACCCTCGGCAGATGGCTGTGATCCAGGAAGCGATTCGCCGCCACCGCGCGCGGAATCATGCCCATGGAATCCTGGCGCAAGAACCAGACCAGGTAGTTCGGCAGGTACTTGGTGCTCACGCCGTTGAAGGGGTAGATCCAGCGCTTCAAACGGCTGTGGTAGCCGTTCACGTTGTTGAGGTCGGAACCTGTCAAGCCCGTTCAGACAGGAAGGTCAACTGATTTAGTGAACCTCATGGTGTGTCGTCCGGCTGGTTAATCCAGACGTTCTGGGATACGGCGAGGGGACGCGGTCTGCCGCGGACGAATCGCTCGGGGTGGCTCGCGTACGCGGCTGCCAAGACCTCTGCCCGCCGCTCGGTGATCTCGTCTACCATGCCGTGGTGCACCGCCGCTGGAGTGAGTAGGCCGATGCCGCTGTGGCGATGCTCGTCGTTATACCAGCGGAAGAAGTCGCGGCAGAAGGCGCGAGCCTGCTCGATGGATTCGAAGCGGTCGGGGAACTCGGGACGGTACTTCATGGTCTTGAACTGGGCCTCGGAGTACGGGTTGTCGTTGGAGGTATGCGGCCTGGAGTGGCTCTTGGTGATACCGAGATCGGCCAGCAGGAAGGCGACGGGCTTCGAGGCCATGGAAGAGCCGTTGTCGGCGTGGATGGTCAGACTGCCTGGCTCCACGCCCTCACGCTGGACGCTGTCCGCGATGAGCTGTTTGGCCAGCTCGGATGATTCCTGGGACGCCAGGAGCCAGCCCACGACGTAGCGGCTGTAGATGTCGATCAGGACGTACAGGTAGTAGTAGGTCCACTTCTCCGGGCCCTTCAGCTTCGTGATGTCCCAGGACCAGACTTGCCGGGGAGCGTCGGCCATCAGTTCCGGTTTGACTCTGGCGGGATGCGTCGCCTGGGCACGCCGCTCGCGCACTTCGCCCGTCTGGTGCAGGATGCGATAGAAGGTTCGGATGGAGCCGAGATAGATGCCTTCGTCGAGCAGCGTCGCGTAGACGGCGGCTGGGCTCTGGTCCTGGAAACGCTCGGAGTGCAGGACATCGAGGATGGCTTGGCGTTCCGCCGCCGAAAGGGCTCGCGGCTGCGGACATGGCGGCCGTTTGAGCCGCACTGGGCGTGGGCTCTTGCGGTGCTGCACGTAGTACGTGGCGCGCGGTCTGCCGACAGCCCGACAGGCAGCTGTGACGCCCACCAGGGGGCTCAGATCCGCGATCGCAGTCTCGGTTATGACGTGGGCTTGTCTTTGGTGCTCCCGAGGGACAGATCCCTCAAGAGCTCGGATACTTTTCCCTGGACCTCGATGACCTTCTCGGCCCGCTCCAGGTCCCGTTTCAGCCGGGCGTTCTCCTGGCGCAGCCGATTCACCTCCCCGTTCAGGGGACCTGCCGGCTTGCGTCCGCGCTTCTGGTCCAACGCCGACTTCACGGCCGCATCCCGCTGCTGCCGCCACTTGCTGAGGAGCGACGAGTACAGCCCCTCCCGCCGGAGCAGAGCGCCGATCTCGCCCGGCTCCGTGCAGTGGTCTGCCTCATCCAGGATTCTCTGTTTGTACTCTGCCGTGTACTGCCGGCGCTGCGCCCGCGGCGGAACCTCTACGTTACGTGCTGGTGGCTTCGGCGTCGGGATCATCTCCCGCAAGATAGCCTCTCCGTCCATGGCTCACTGCTCCTTGCCTCGCTTGGCCGCCGGCGAGGGGGGCTACACCGAAATTAAGGACCGCCTGACCTTGGCTTGCCCGTTAAGTTCTGGACAGACCCACCTGTAACCGCGGGAATGTCCGCCTGGGGAAACGTGACCACATCGCCTGGCCGCGCCGTCTGGCGTTTACATCGTTCGGGCGTCGCCAGCCCGACACCAAGCCCGAACCGCTACAGGACGAGATGCCTAGATCACTCGAGTTCATCGCGCGAGGGCGGCTCAAACAACCGCATCCATTCCCTGAGTTTGCCTTCAGGTATGAGAAAGGTGCTACCGGGTTGGGAATTTCGAATTCGTAAGCGTTCCAGGAGCACGTCTTCCGGAGTTTCGGTAAAGTGAATCTTAAAGGCCGCGCCCAGAGCGTGGGTCTGTGATCGGTAGTCATCGCGCTCACTTCTCACCCAGCACCCCAAATCAAACACAACGTCCACGCCAAGCACCAGAACTCGGGCGGCCACATCCCACATCAAAGATGCCACCAAATTGTGCCTATCATCATGCTGAGCCTCGTCGGACTTACTCATGCCTTCCCCGTAGTCCTGTCCAAACAAACGAATATGCCATTCGTCGGCAGTCAGGCGAAGTGCATTGTGCCTCGCCTCAAGTTCACGAGCCAATGTGGTCTTGCCGCTACAGGGGAGTCCCACCATCAAGTGAAGCGTCGCCACGCGCGCTCGCGGTGGCACCTCGACACTGCGCTCCGGCGGCTCTGGCGTCGGCGCCACCCCCCGCAGAACAGTTTCTCCGCCCATCCTCCACGCCCCTCGTCCGCTTGGTCGCCGGCCAGGGAAGAGGCAAACCCCGCTGGGGTTTTCCCAAGACCCCTTTCCTGCCGGATTTACATGCACATTCTCTCCGGCCTCGGCGCCTGGATCAATGATGGCACGGAGGGGGTGGTAGAGACCGTACTTCTTCGCTCCCCGCGTGGCGTTGAGCACCTGGAGTGGGATCTTCTTCGTGCTGGCGTACTTGCGGTAGCCAGCCGCTGCATCACTACAGAGTACGCAGTCATGCAGGACGTCGTCCAAGGCAGCCTCAATCTGTTGTGCCGTCACGCGCCCGCGCCCGACGACGCCCGAGACGGTTGATGTCTGCCTGTCGCGCGCGACGAGGACACAAACCTGGTGGTGGCTAATGCCGCGTAGCGGTGCCGAAGCACCCCTGCGACGAGGCTGACGCGGTAGATTCCGCTGTCCTTTCTGCGACTCTAGGAAGAAGGTCTCATCAGCTTCCACAATGCCCGTCAAAGAGGGCTTTGGCAGGTTGCGCAATGCGGTGAGTATCTTGTGTCGCCAGTAGAAGGCGGTCGGCACGCTGATGCCTACTTCCTGCGCGGTACGCCGCACGGACATCCCCTGGCTCATGCACTCGGCGTACTTGAGCCACTTCTGGAAGCTGTAGTGGGTCCCAGCCATCGGGGAAGCGGTCGCATGTTGAAGGTCTTCGTGCAGCTAAGGCACTTGTAGCGCCGCCAACCCCTGTACTTCCCGTGGCGATGGAGGCGAGTGTTGCCGCAACGCGGGCACTTCAGGTCGGCGGCGAAGCGCTTCTTCCTGAAGTCAGAGCCCACCTTGCGGCTGGACGCGAGCTTTAGCACCCGTTCTAGACGGCGGTAGAGGAACTCTTGGTCGGTCGAGGGCAGTTTGACGATGGTCTGTTCGATCTGCAGGACCGCTGCACTTGCCATGACTTGCCACATCAGGAGTCAGTATACCCAACTCCCAGGGTTGCCCACACAGAGTTTAAACAGAGCGTTCGCATATTGCCCTAGTTCGTGCCGACCTCGCCAAGCGGCTGCTCAGACTCGCGGTACTGCAGGCGGTAGAGGTCCCAGTAGAGGCCGCGCCGGTGCAGAAGCTCCTCGTGCGTGCCGCGTTCGACGATGCGCCCGTGGTTCATCACGAGGATCTGGTCACAGTTGCGGATCGTCGAGAGCCGGTGTGCGACGATCAGCGTCGTGCGGCCATGCGAGACCCGCTCCAGCGCCTGTTGGATGAGGCCTTCGGTTTCCGTGTCGATGCTGGCGGTGGCCTCGTCGAGAACGAGGATCGCAGGATCGTGGGCGAGCACGCGCGCGAAGGCGACAAGCTGGCGCTGGCCAGCGGAGAAGGTAGACCCGCGCTCCTGCACCGGCTCATCGTACTTCCCCGGCAGGCGTTCGATGAAGTCTGCGGCGTGCACGTGGCGGGCCGCCGCTTCCACGACTTCGTCCGGGATCGGATCACCCAGCTTGATGTTGTCCCGAATGTTGCCGGCGAAGAGGAACACGTCCTGCTGCACGACCCCGATCTTGCGTCGCAGGTTCTGTTGCTCCACCGCCGAGACATCTTGCCCGTCGAGCAGGACGCGGCCGCGCTGCACGTCGTAGAAGCGGCCTAGGAGGTTCACGATCGAACTCTTGCCAGCGCCCGTTGCACCGACGAATGCGACCGACTGGCCGGGTGCGACGGTGAAGTCCACATCCTTGAGGACCCAGTTGTCTCCTTCGTAGGCGAACCATACGTGCTCAAAGCGGATCTCTCCGGTGACTGCGTCCGGCAGAACCGCCGGCAGCGCTGTGTCGAGTACCTCGGCAGGCGTGTCGATGACCTGGAAGATGCGCTCTGAAGCCGCCATCGCGGACTGCATGATCTGGTACTTGTCAGCGATGTCCTGAATCGGCTGGAAGAACTGCTGGGCGTAGCCGATGAACGCGTACAAAACGCCGAACGTGACGATGTTCGAGAGCACGCTGCCGCCACCCCACCAGAGCAGCGCCGCAACCGTGACGTTGTACATGAAGTTCATCGTCGGCCGGAAGACGGCGAAAATGGTCAGCTCTCGGATGCCCGCCTTGAGGTAGCCTCGGTTGTCGACATCGAAACGGCGCTGCTGTCTCATTTCCTGTCGCATCACCTGCACGATGCGCATGCCGGAGAAGTTCTCCGACAGGAACGCGTTCAGCCGCGCAAGGCGGACTCGAACGGTTCGGTATGCGTCGCGCGCGTACCGTGTGTAGCCGGCCGTCGTCACGATGAGCAGCGGGATGATCGCGTAGCTCACGTAGGCGAGGAAGTGGTTCAGGGTGAACATGATCACGATGGCGCCGACCAGCATGAAGATGTCCTTGAAGATGTTCACGAGCACCGATGTGTACATCTCGTTCAACGCCTCGGAGTCGTTCGTCACGCGAGTGACCAGACGGCCGATGGGGTTCTTGTCGAAATAGCCGAGATGCATGTGTTCGATGTGGGTGAAGATCTTCTTGCGCAGGTCATAGATGATGCGCTGCCCGGCCCACTGCAAGATGTAGGTCTGGACGTAGTTCGCGATGAACGCAACCAGGACGACCAGCGCGTAGATCAGCCCAAGGAGCACCAGACCGTGGATGAACGGCGCGCGGAACGCGTTGGCTGCGGACGCGCTGAGTGGCTGCGCCGGGAGTGTACGTCCGCCGGTTTCAGCCTCGCCGGACACGATCTTGATCACCTTGCCGGGCGTAATGCCTGTGACGAGGTAGGTGCGGCCGTGCGACGTGACAAGCTGCGCCCACTGGGCAGGGTGCCCCTTCACGTCGTGCTGGGGCAGATAGTCCTCGCCGTTGTAGATAATGCCGCCGGGGAATGCGTCAGCGACAGGATAGACGGCGAGAGGCTGCGACATGGCACTGATATCGTTGTCGATGGCGAGCGCCGAGAGGTATGGCGGGGCGAGGTCTGCACCGGTGACGAGAGCGATCAGCGCCGCAGCCGCGAGGATGGGGGCCCAGTACGGCTTCGCGAAGTGCAGGAGGCGACTGACGAGGCGTCCGTTATAGGCCTTGCCGATCGAATCCTCTTCTCGGAAATCTTCGTCCATCAGGCTCCCTCCTCTCCGCGATGCAGGATGCGCTCCTCGAGCAGTTGGCGGTCGTACAGCTCGCGGTAGTGCCCGTTCAGCCGCAGCAGGCTCTCATGCGTGCCGCGCTCCACGACGACGCCGTCCTCCAGGAAGAGGATCAGGTCGGCGTGCCGCACCGCTGAGATGCGGTGCGCGATCACGATGTTGGAGCGTCCTTGACGCTTTTGGTGCAGCCCATCCAGGATCTCCGCTTCTGTTTGCGTGTCGACGGCCGATAGGCTGTCGTCCAGGAGCAGGACCGGCGGGTTCTGGATCAGTGCGCGAGCGATGGCGACGCGCTGCTTCTGTCCACCGGAGAGCGTCACACCGCGCTCTCCGACGAGTGTCGCGTAGCCCTTGGGGAACTCGATGATGTTGTCATGCACTGCCGCGGCCTGGGCCGCCTCTTCGACGAGGGCCTGCGCCGCGTCTGGCCGCGCGAAGGCGATGTTGTCGGAAATGGTCTCGGAGAAGAGGAATGCCTCCTGCGGCACATAGCCGAACGTGGATCGCAGGTCCTCGGCCTTGATGTCCAGGATGTCGACGCCGTCCAGGTAGATCGTTCCGCGCGGCGGTTCGTAGAGGCGCAGGAGCAGGCTGGCGAGGGTGGACTTGCCGCTGCCGATGCGCCCGATGATCCCGACCGTCTGCCCCGGGTGCAGTTCGAAGTCGAGATCTTTCAGCGCCGGCTGCAGATCTGGCGCGTAGGCGAACGTGAGGTGGCGCACCGCGATGCCGCCCTTGGGCGCCGCGAGCGCGACAGCGTCCGGCGCGTCCTGGATCTCCGGAACTATGTCGAAAATGCGATTCAGGCGCTCCATCGACGCGGCACCGCGCTGCAGCACATTAATCACCCAGCCGGCGGCCATCATCGGCCAGCGCAGGAGACCGAGGTAATAGAGGAAGGCGACGTACTGGCCGAGCGCAAGCTGGCCATGCAAGACAAGGTAGCCGCCATACGCGGTGGCGACCGCAAAGGAGAGGCCGCCGATCATGTCCACGAGCGGGTCGAACAGGCCCCAGACGCGTACGAGTTCCATATTGCGGCGCACGTAGGCCTCGCTGCGGGCGAGGAACTTCTCTTCCTCCGGGTCCTCCTGGGAGAACGCCTTGACGACGCGGATGCCGGAGAAGTTCTCCTGTACCCCATCGGTCATGTCCGAAAACGCGGCCTGCACGCGGACGAAGCGGCGGTGGATGACCTTGCCGAGCGAAGCCGCTACGATCGCCGACACGGGCAGCGGCAAAAGGGCCCAGAGGGACAGCGGCAGCGAGATCGTCTGCACCATGATCACGACGGTGGAGATGATCAGGACTGTAGAGTCCACGGTGGCAACGATGCCCATCGCGAACGCCATGCGGACGGCCTGGACGTCGTTCGTGGCGTGCGCCATCAGGTCGCCGACCTTGTGCGCGTTGAAAAAGTTCACGGAAAGTCGCGTGAGGTGCCCAAACAGCTTCTGGCGCAGGCGATATTCAACACGGCGGGACGCTCCGAAGCAGAGCGTGCGCCAACCGAAGCGGAATACGAGGATGAGTGCGCCTGCCGCGAGCATGGCCAGGGCATAGGGCAGGAGGTCGGGCATCTGCACCCCCTGCGACTGGAGCGTGTTGACGAACAAGCGCAGGATCTGCGGCGTGATCAGCTGCAGCCCGTCGGCCAGCACAAGCGCTGTAAGACCGAAGACATAGAAACGCAGTTCCGGGCGAACGAGGTCCCGGATGCGAAGGAATTCGCGCGTAGCACAAGACCTCCTCGGGTGCGAAGGAAAGCGGAGCCGCCCGGCTCCGCCGAATTGGGCATGCTTTCTTGCGGGACCACGCCAAGGGTTCAGCTCGTCAGCCTCTGAACCTGCCGCGAAGGGAGAGGGTGGAGCTTGCCGTTGCTGCTGCTGCCGCTGCTGTTGCGACTCATGGTGGCTGATCCCGCACTGCCCACCGGTAGCCTGGCGCCGCCCGTCGTGCTCAAGAGCGCGGCCGGCGGTGAGATACACCTTCGTCTCAAGGGGCGCCCGCACCTTCTGATTTTCTTCGCCTCTTGGTGCGATCGATGCCCACAGTACCTCTCATATGTTACAGGATATCCCGGGCTGCAGCGCTACCACGTGCAGCTTGTGCCGATCGATCTGCTTCCGTCGGAACTCCCAGGGGATGCGCAAGCCCTCTGGCAGCGCATTGGGCGCTCCACACCGCTCTACTTCGATCGCTACGGCGAGGTGACCCAGGCCTACCGCGTGTCCGACCTGCCGACCGCCGTGCTAGTCGACGGCAAGGGCCGCGTCGCAGGCGTGCTCGTCGGGGCGCAGCGCAAAGCGAGCCTCGAGCGCCTGCTGCAGCGGGCGCGCTGAGGCGCAGGTGCCCCCGCGTCCCTTCGCGAAGACTAGGAAGCGGCTCTGCCGTACCAGTTCTACCAGCGGAGGCGAACGATCTGCGGCCAAATTCTCGCGTCCTGACGATCTACTTGGCCGGTGTATTCGTCGGGGCGCTCGACACGAGCATCATCAGTCCGGCGTTCCCGCTGATCGCCAGGACATTCCATATCACACTCGCATGGCTCGCCTGGACGGTCACCACCTACACAGTGACCTACGTCGCCGCGACAGTCCTCGCCGGCGCGGCCGGCGATCGCTACGGCAGGCGCCTCTTGTTCAGGGCCGGTGTCGGGGCGTTCGGCATCGCCTCCCTGATGGCCGCATTGTCGCACAGCTTCGCGATCTTCCTTGTCGCCCGCGCCGTGCAGGGCCTCGGCGCCGGCGCGGTCTATCCGAACGCCCAGGCGGAGGGTGTGCGCTTCTTCCCGCCCGAGCGCCGCGGGTTGGCGCTGGGTATCTTCGGCGCTGTCTTCGGTCTCGCCGCCATGATCGGCCCGGTCGTCGGCGGCGCCCTCGCGCAGTACTTCGGCTGGCCGTCGGTCTTTCTCGTGAACATCCCGATCGCCGCGGTCGTGATCCTGCTGTCCCTGAGGGTGCCGGAGTCCCCACGAACCGACCGCGTGCCGCCCGACTTCATCGCAGGGACTGTCTTCGCCGTATTCCTCGCGACGGTGCTGCTCACCCTCGAGGTGAGTGGACCCGCGCGCTGGGCGCTGCTCGTCGCCGCGGCGGCGACCTTGGTCGTGTTCATCGTGCGGGAGCGCCGGCCCAAGGGCGCGCCGTTCCTAGACCCGCACGCGTTCTCCGGCGTGCGGGGCGCGGCGCTTGTCGCCGGCGCGGCGGTGATCGGCTTGGATATGTCCGCCGCCGTCTTCGTGCCGACGCTTGCGCAGCAGGTCCTGCACCTTTCCACGCTGGACTCCGGCTTCGCGCTGTTGCCCGCGGCTCTGTCCGGGGCGGTGCTAGCAGGCGTCGGCGGCGTTCTCACCGACCGCCGGGGCGCGCGCATCGTGCTGCAGATCGGCCTCCTCTTCGCGCTGATCGGCGGCGTGTTGCTGGCGCTGCCTGGCATGACGCTCTGGCGCTTCATCTTCGCGATGTTCGCCTTCGGCGTTGGCACGGCGTTCACCATGGGCGCGCCGCTGAACCGCATGGCGCTCGCTCTGCACAGCGACGAGCAGGCCGGGGAGGCGCTGGCCGCAGTGGCTGTCTTCCGCTCGGTAGGACTCGCGGCGGGACCTGTCCTGCTCACGCTCGCGATGGCGTTCCACCGGTTCGAAGGGATGTTCCTGGCGGTCGCGATCGCATCGCTGCTGGGCGGTCTCGTGTTCTTCATCGTGCCGGATACCAAGGCCCATGCGAAGGCGCAGAGCGCCGCATAGCGCGGGTGGCGCACGAGACTTAACACGACCTTCGCTGGACAGGTCGTACGGCGGCGTATGATGGCAGTTGGCATGAAACGCCAGGAGGTGGAGAGATGCCGAGACCCAAAGCCGCGGTACGTGCGGGAGGCCTGCTGATCGCGGTCGAGGGATGCGACGGCTCTGGGAAAAGCACCCAGATCCAACTCCTCTACCGCTACCTCCTGCGCAGAGGATTCCCAGTCCACCTGACGAGCTGGAACTCAAGTCCCGCCGTGCATCCGCTGCAGCGCAAGGCAAAGCGGGCCCGCATACTCACGCCTCTGACCTTCTCCATCGTAAACGCGGCGGACTTCGCGGATCGCTACGAGCGTGAGATCCAGCCGCGGCTGTCGCTCCGCCAGATCGTGCTCTGCGACCGCTATGTTGGCACCGCGTACGCGCGGGACGGTGCGCGCGGCGTCGACCCCGGGTGGATCGAGCGACTCTACTCCTTCGCCCGTCCGGCGGATCTCACGCTGTTCTTCCATGCGCCCGCGCAGGTCGCGGCAGACCGCATCATGGCGGCGCGTGGCAGCTTCAGCTACTACGAGGCGGGCCTCGACCTCAACCTGTCGGAGGATCCCTTGGAGAGCTTCCTCCTGTTCCAGGGGCAGGTGCTCCGACGCTATGAGGAGATCGAGCAGCGCATGGGGTACGTCCGCATCGACGCGACCCGCCGGTTGTGCGAGCAGCAGCGGGCCGTGCGCCGCCACATCGACGCGGTCCTGCAGGGGGGAGAGGCGCGGTGAAGGGGCTGCTGATCGCAATCGAGGGACCGGACGGCGCGGGCCGCACGAGCCAGACCAGGGCCATCGCCGAGTGGCTGGAAAGCCGCGGCCATCTTGTGACGCTCCTGCGGCTCAAGCAATCGCGCCTCGCGCGCGAAACCCTGCAGTCGCTGCGGCGCAGCATGGACATCGCGGAGCGGTCCCTCTTCCTGCTCTACGCGGCGGACCTCGCGGACCTCCTGCACCAGGAAGCCGAGGCGGTGCTCGACAAGGGTGGGATCGTCCTCTTCGATCGCTATACCCTGACGCCGCGCGTGCGGGCGCAGGCCCATGGCCTGGACCCGGGCTGGCTCAAGGACGTGCTTTCGTTCGCCCCGCCGGCCGACCTGACGCTGCTGCTCGAAGCTCCGCCGCGGGAACGCCTGCGCCGGCTGTTCGCCCGGCGCCGCTTCCTGCAGCCGCGTGAGACGGGAGAGCTGCGGCCGACTCCGGATCTGCTTCCCCAAGCCATCCGGTACCAGCGGCGCCTCGGCCGTCTGTATGCAGACGCCGGTGAGGAGGCCGGGGTCGTGAGGATCGATGCGGGGAAGCCCCAAGACGCCGTGCTTGAGGCGACGCGGCAAGCCGTGCAGCACCTGCTGCGCCGTGCGGCCAGGGCAAAGGGGGGAGACAAGTGACGGAGAAGGGCGCTCTTCTCGCACAGCAGGATGAGGCTGTTCTCGACGTTTGCCGCAAGTACTGCTGCGATCTCGAGCACGCCCGCCATGTCGCCGACCTGGCGGACGTGCTCTTCGACGCCTTTCTCCCACTGCACGGGCTCTTTGGAGAAGAGCGAGCGGTCCTGTGCCACGCTGCACTGATGCACGACATCGGCTACTTCGTGGACCGCAAGGGACACCACCGCCATGGGGCCTATCTCGTGCGGTCGGACGAGCGTCTCCAGGGCTACCCGGCCGATATGCGAGACCTGTGCGCAAGGGTTGTGCGCAACCATCGGCGGCGGGCGCGGGGGGGACCGAAGCGGCTGGGACACGCGGGCCGCGAGGCGCTGCGGTGGCTTTCGGCACTGCTGCGCGTGGCGGACGCGCTGGACTACGATCATGAGCAGCGCGCCCTTGTCTCCGGCGTGCGAGGTCGAGGCCGCGGCTTCGAGATCCTGGTGGCGGGCCTAGACCCCCTGCGCCTCGGCGAGCGGCTGCAGACGAAGGCGGGTCTCCTTGCACAGGCTGCAGGCGGACCGATTCACTTCGAGAGGGTCGAACTGTGAGCGGACCTGCGCGCAGCGCCGTCATCGATCTCGGCTCGAACTCCGTGCGCATGATGGTGGTCGAAGCGGAGCGCGACGGCGCTTGGCGCGTGCTCGACGAGGAGCGTGCCATCCTGCGCCTGGGCGATGCCCTTGCCCGCAAGGGGGCTCTGGCGGAGGACCTTGCGCGCGCCCAGTACGTCTTCGCCGCCCTGGTTGCCAGAGCGCGCGGTCTGGGGGCGGAGCGCATCGTAGCCGTGGGGACGGCCGCGCTGCGCAGTGCGCGCGACGGCGCTGCCTTCAGCGCCGCACTGGGGCGCGCGGCACACCTGCAAATCCGCATCCTGGACGGGATCGAGGAGGCGGAGCTCGGCTTCCTTGGGGCGATGCACACACTCGATGTGCGCGACGGGAACCTCGTTGACGTCGGCGGGGCAAGCAGCGAGATAAGCTACTTCGCCACGCGTCGGCTTCGCCTGGCCGCCAGCGCGACCGTCGGCGCGGTCACACTGACCCGCAACGCGCTGCACCAGGACCCACCGTCGAAGAGCGAGCTCGAAGCGGCGCGCGCTGCTGCCGCAGAAGCGATCCGCGTCGCAATGCCGGAGCCGAGGCGGGGTCTGCCGCTGGTGGCATTGGGCGGCAGCTTCCGCTCGATCGCGAAGATGCACATAGCGCAAACCGCCTACAGCTTTCCGTCGCTGCACAACTATCACATGCCCCCTGCAGCGATCGCCGATTTGGAGCAGCGCATTGTACGTCTCGCGCTGCGGCAGCGGCTCCTCGTGCCCGGGCTGGCGGCGCACCGCGCGGAGACTGCAGTGGCCGCGCTGACCCTTGCGCAGGCACTCTGCAATCATCTCCAGCCGAGCGAGATTATCGTAAGCGGCTCGGGATTGCGCGAGGGTATGCTCTTCGAGCGCATCCTGCCCGGCGGCGAAGAAATTCCCGAAGACGTCTTCGGACCGAGCATTCGCAACCTGCTGTTCCAGCTGGGGGAAGAGCCCGACCGGGACCTCATCGCCTGGGCGGATGAACTCTTCACGGCACTAGGCCCCCTCCTGCCGCAGCAGGAAGCGCCGCGTCTCGGCCGCGCCGCGGCCCAGCTGAGGGGGATCGGGCGGCGGGTCAACTTCTACGACCGCCACCGCCACACGTTCACGCTCGTGACAAGTGCGCGCGTCTTCGGGCTCTCGCACCGCGAGCAGCTCGTGCTCGCGGCTTCAGCGGCCTATGAGGGGCCGCGCCGCACGCGCGACCTGCTGGTTGCCTACGGCCCGCTGGTGGACCGCGGCGACGTCCTCCTGGCGCAGCGGATCGGACTCACGGTCGCCTATGCCGAAGCGATGGCGCGCCAGACGCCTTCCGCACGCCCGCGCATTTCCGCGACGATCGAGCCATCCCGCATCGAACTTCGCATCAATGGCGCACCGAAGCCGCCGGACATCCCCTTCGACGAGGCTGCGCGCCTCGCGGGCCAGTTCGGCAAGGCATTCGGGCGCAAGCTGGTCGTCCGCTACACAGAGGACCAGCAGTCCGTTTAGAGAGGCTGCAACGGGGAGCACCCGTGGCAGGCGTCCTTCCCGCGCGTGGGCGGCTTCGCCACAGGCCCCACGTACCTTGAGGAAGTTTCGAGCGCGCCACCTGGCTTTGGGTCCGGTGAGGCCGTGAAGGATCTGCTTGAGGGAAGGAATGCCAGTTATCTGACTCGAGGCGGGTTCGTTGGAGCTCTTGTAGTTTGGACGTACCAGTGGTCGGATCTCTGGGAGAAGGTTGCCCGGGAGGATGCCGCCGAGACGATTTCCCCTTTGTGTGGATGGCCCAAGGTGCAGAAGATCAGGGGGCTGCAGCCGAACTTTAGGCGGTCAGCGCCGGCAGAGCGCGCCGCACGGGGCGCGTCCAGAGCCAGGTGACCTCTGCAGTGATGCTGGCTTGGCGACCACCCACTAGTCTGCGGGCAGCTCTTCGTCCTCGCCTTTCGGCCAGTCCATCTTTAGGCCTTCCAGCGCCTCAATGAGCACCTTGGCGACGCAGAGGTTGCGATACCATTTGTGGTCCGACGGGATGACATACCAGGGTGCGCGGCTGGTGCTCGTCTCGCGCAGGACGTCCTCGTAGGCAGCCTGGTATTCGTCCCAGCGCCGTCGTTCCGCGAAGTCGGCGGCGCTGATCTTCCAGCGTTTGCGCGGTTCTTCGAGCCGTTCCTGGAGGCGCTTCTCCTGTTCCTCGCGCGAGATGTGCAGGAAGAACTTTCGGATCACCACATCTTCTTCGGCCAGGTGGCGCTCGAAGCGGCGGATCGACTGCAGCCGCTCGCGGGCGCGTTTATCCGAGATCTCGCCGTGTACGCGGACGATCAGGACGTCCTCGTAGTGGGAGCGGTTGAAGATGCCGATCGTTCCGAGCGGCGGGACGCGCCGGTGGACGCGCCAAAGGAAGTCGTGCGAGAGTTCCTCCGGGCTCGGCTGCTTGAAGGAACTGACGACAGTGCCTTGCGGCGAGAGGCCCTGGAGCACGTGACGGATGGTGCCGTCCTTGCCGCTCGTGTCCATACCCTGCAGTACGACGAGCAACGCCTTATGCGAGTTGGCATAGAGGAGGTCGTGCAGCTCCGCCAGGCGCTCCACGTCCTTCGCGAGGGTATCCTTCGCGTCGCCCTCCTCGATGCCGCCGGTATAGCCCGGGTCGATATCCCGAAGCGAGACCTTGCCCGTGACAGGATGCGTCGGATGCGGCTGTTTGGCCATCTGGCCACCCCCTGCATTCAGTATCCGCAGCTTCTCGTGTGGCGAGGCGTTCCACAACGCAGATGATGTTCCTGCTCACTCCTTGCGGCTGATCCCGCTGTAGCGCAGGCGGTGGCGATGATCGTAGGTCGGGGAGCAGAGTGCGCACGAGGTTGCGCGCCGTTTGGGATGTCGGGAGAGCCAGTGTTCATGGCCCGCTGGGCAGAGGTAGAGGTGGCGCAGTCGAGGCTGCTGGGCGGCGATGCGGCGCAGGATCTCCCGGTCAGGGAAGCGATCGAACTGCCATGTGCGCATGAGCTGGCGGAAGAGCGGTCCGTGGCCTGCGCGCGGGTGTCCTGTGCACGCGAGGTGGTAGTGGGCCAGTTCATGACGCACCAGGTCCTCGATCTGCTCTCGGGTGCAAAGTTCCAGGTAGCGTCTGCTGAGAACGATCTGGTGACTTCCTGCGACGCAGCGGTAGAGTCCTGCGGTACGCGCGCCCATGCGCGGACTCAGGTAGACGTCTGCGAGGCAGTCCTCACCCGTCAGCGAGCGGTAGATGGCATGGACCTCAGCCGTCAGGGCGCTGGCAGGGCGATACCCCCGCGGCAGTGGCGCTTCAGATCGCGGCACGGCGGGAGTCCCCCGTCGCTTCGTCGATGGACCGGTCCAAGGAGACCAGCCTGAGGGCATCCGGCGTGCCTTGCAGGTGAAGAATCGCGGCGTTGGGCAGGGGGCTTAGGCGGCCCTCCTGATCGCGCAGCGCGGAAAGGTGCCAAAGCAGTGCGCGCAGCGTGTGTTGGTGGGTGAAGAGGATCAACGGCTCCTCCAGAGGTGCTGCGGCGTACAGTGCGGCAAGAACCTCGTGGACGCGCACCCACACATCCTCCAGCGACTCGCCGCCAGGCGGCGCGACCTCCGGTTCCAAGCGCCAGCGCAGGTAGTGCGGGTCGTCCGCCAGTGTCAGCGAACTGCGGCCATCCCAGGCGCCTACGGCCACTTCACGCAGCTCGTCGTACGTCAGGAGGCGTGCGCCGATCCGATCGGCAAAGGGCACTGCCGTTTCCAGCGTGCGGCGGAATGGGCTGGCGTAAACGGTTTTTGGGGAGAGCCTTCGCGAAAGGAGCCACTCTGCGACGCGGTTGGCCTGATCCACGCCGCGGGCGGTTAGGGGCACGCCGGGAGGCGTCGAATCGAACCGGCGCTCGACATTTGCGACGCTCTCGCCGTGTCGGACCACGTACAGTTCGCGCATCGGGCGCACCTCGCTTCGCATGAACTGTCTACGGCTTCTTTTTACGCCGCGAGAAACCCTGCCGAGACGGTCTGATGTGCGATGGGGAGGCGAGCCACAGGAAAACGGTCCGCCTCGAACGAGGCGGACCGCGAGCACGTTCGACGACTTTTCTAGGTGAGCACCAAAAGACGCATGGTCAGCGGCTGCGGCGACAAGGCCACAGCGATCTCGAAGACGCTCGCCATGGCGGAGGCTCCAGCCTGGGCGACAGTCGATTCGACGATCGCCGCCTGCATGTCGACCGCGGAGACGGGAGGGGTCGGAATTCCGGATGGGGTGGAAAACCGTTCAAGGACTGCGAGGTAGCGCCCTGCAACGATCATGGCGAGTTCGCTACAGGCGTCGAGTAGGCGCTCTTGGGAAGCATCGCCTTCGCCGAGCAGGTGGCCGATGCGCCGCGCGTCCTTTGGGCTGAAGAGCAGCAGAAGAGACCCTACAGTTGACGCATTGACGGTCACAAGCACGCCGACTTCGGGTTCTTCCGGTGTGTCGACCAGCTGCGCCGCGCCGCTGATCGCGGATATGCGCCGCCGCACTTCGCGCGTTCGAACGGGCGTTCCCAGCAGTTCCGCGAGCGCCGCATCGAGTTCCTTCAGGTCATCGCGCCGACCCGGCAGAAAGGCGATCTGCGTCGTTGTAGTGCCCCCCTCTCCAAGATTCAGCCTCGCATCATGGTACGGTACAACTTCCAGTTGCGGCGCCGGAGTCCTGCAGGAGATAGAAGTATCTGTAAAAAATGGCGTGCAGGTGTCCCGGGATGGTCCGGCCGGCGTCCACACGACTCCAAAAAGGCGGTTCTGCAACCCGCTCCGATTGCAATACAGCCGGACAGTGCTGCAGCGCCTATTCGCTTTGGGCACTGGAGGTCTATTTCTCGGACACGGGCCGGCGAGGAGGACCCTCCGGCCCGTTTGGCCGTACGTGCACTATGGGCTGCTTTCGGCAGGCAGTTCGCCTGCGACCTGCAGCGCGAGGTAGGAGAAGACTCCGAAGAGCAGGGTCATCAGCGTGATGTGGATCATGATCGCACCGAGGGTGATCTGGCTCGCGACGAGGTACCATCCCGAAAGCGCCTGCGAAAGGATCAGGATCAAGCTCCAGAGTGCGGCGGCGCGCACATCCGGGCGCTCTGTCAGACGCCTGGCCCAACGATAGATCCAAACCAGCAGCAGCACAGCTACGAGCGCCGCGACGCGGTGCAGGTAGGGGATCCACAGTTCACCCGCGAGCGGCGGGAAGAGCGAGCCGCGGCAGAAAGGCCACCCGTCGCAGAGAAGGCCGGTCGCCGTGTGCGACACGAGCGCTCCCAGGTAGACAAGGCCGATGATGTAGATTGCCGTCAGCCATACAAGCAGCTTCAAGCGCTGGGGCACGGGGCGTATGCGCCAAGTCCGGCCCAGCGCTCCGTCGGGACCCTTGTTCGCTGCCTGGTGCACGCGCACATCGAGCAGCAGAGTCGCTGCGAATGCGATCAGCGAAACGCCGAAGTGCGTTGCCAGGATGAAGGGCGAGGTGGGGAAGAGGACTGCCTCGGCCCCAAGAAACGCCTGAATGTAGGTGAAGAGCAGCATCAGGATCGCCAAAACCTTTACTTCGGGCACGCGACGCAGGCTGCGCCAGGCCCAGACGGCCACCCACAGGACTAGCAGGCCTTCAATGCCCGAGACGAAGCGGTGTCCATACTCGACAAAGCCATGCAGGTCGAACGGCGGTGTGAAGTGTCCGTCGCAAAGCGGCCAGTGGCGGCCGCAGCCCTGTGCGGAGCCTGTTTCGGTGACGAGGAATCCGGCCATCAGTACGACGAACATCAGGATGTTCGTCACGCGCGCGAGCAAGAGGAGCCCCTTCGAAGGTCGGTTGGATTGCATCTCAGTGCCCCAGGATGGCGCGGAACATATTTGTTGTCGGGCCGGCGGGGAAGACGATGTAGAGCATCAGAAACACGCCGAGCCCCATGCCCGCCGCGATGAACCAGGAGACCGCGGTCCAGGGGGCGATGCGCCGGTGCTTCTGGAAGTTCGATTTCAGGGCGTAGGTCAGCGTGATGATGCCGAGCACTGCAGCGGCCGTCGCCAAGATTGTGTGCACCTGCAAAAAGGTCAGGTACGGGATGCGCCAAGCCGGCGGCCCGCCGAAGCTCGTGTCTCCGACGAGCGCGGTGTGCAGTGCGTAGCTCACGAAGAACCCGGCCGCGAGATAGCTGCCGGTCAGCATGTAGCGGCGGTGGACAGCCCGCCGCCCCCGACGGATGTTATACCAGCCAAGGGCGACACAGAGTGCGCTGAGGATCATAAACGCTTCGTTCAGGTAGGCGAGAGGCAAGGCGGGCCCTCCTCGGGGATGTCCCGTGTACTGGCAAGAGGGTATCCCTAGAACGTGCGCACGTTCAAGACCATGGCCGCGAAGAGCACTGTCAGGTACAGGAGCGAGTAGCCGAACGTGCGCCGCGCGAACGTCGTTTCCGGTGCGTGTTCGCGCAGCAGGAGGCCTGTCATCACGAGGAAGCCGATCGACAGCGCAAGTGCGATGCCGAGGTATGCGGCTCCGACGACGCCCGTGAAGTAGAGGGCCGCCGAGGCGATCAGGAGCAGCGCGGCGTACGAGATCATCTGCACCTTGGTCGAACGCTCGCCGCGCACGACGGGCATCATGGGTACGCCGGCACGGCGGTAGTCGTCCTGGCGGTAGAGAGCAAGCGCCCAGAAGTGGGGCGGCGTCCAAAGGAAGATGATCAGGAACATCAGCACTGCGGCCAGTCCGATCTGGCCGGTGACGGCGGCCCAGCCGATTAGCGGCGGAAAGGCGCCTGCGCCGCCTCCGATCACGATGTTCTGGGGCGTCGAGCGCTTTAGCCACATCGTGTAGATGAGCACGTAGTAGAGGAATCCGCCAAGCGCCAGCAGGGCCGTCAAAAGGTTCACCGTGGCAAGCAGCAGTACCAGCGACACTCCCATCAAGGAGATGCCGAAGTAGAGCGACCGCACAGCGGGTATTTTGCCCTGCGGCACAGGCCGGTCGTTCGTGCGCGCCATGACGGCGTCGATGTCGCGGTCATACCACATGTTGACCGCGTGCGCTCCACCGGCGGAGAGCGCAAGCCCAAGCAACGTGTACAGCGAGAGGAGGAACGGCGGAAGGCCGTGCGCGGCGACCACCATCGCGCAGTAGGCGGTGATGACGAGCAGCAGGATGATGCGGGGCTTCGTCAGCTGCGCGTAGTCGCCGAGACTGGCTGTTCCGGCGCGTGAAGCCGCCTTCGCCTCGATAGGCATCGGATTTGCCATGTCAGGACAACTCCCGTTCTAGAATGGAATCGCGTTTCTCGGACCCGCCCTGCCGTACGACGCGCACCGGCTCCGTCGAGGTGGAGGAGTAGACAGCCAGCGAGGTTTCACGCTCGTGCTGGGCCTCCCTGCGGATCCAGTCGAAGAATAGCACGCCGGCCCCCGTTCCGTAGGCAAGGAGTGCCCCGAGCTTCATCACGACGGCGCCGAGCTGCTGGTCCGCGAGCGGCGTGAGGCCGAATAGGCGCGGCACGTGCAGGTAGAACGTGTAGAGCGGCTTCGGGGCGAACAGCACGATCACGAAGACGGGCGTCATCAGGATCGCGTCCAAGAACAGGTACAGCATCTTGGCCGGAGCGGAGATCTGCGGCAGTTGCTGAGACGGTGCGATGACTGGCCACCACATGATGAGGCCCGTCACGAACAGCACCGCGTGTTCGAAGAAGTGCCACGAATCGTTGTACAGGCCGAGGTCGTAGAGGTAGGGGAAGTGGTAGACGGAGAAGGCGATGTTGAAGAGGAACAGCGCAAGCACGGGCTTCGTGAGGAAGGCGACGACGCGCCGGATGCGATCGCGGCGGAAGACGATGCGCCAAAAGCCGTCCGCCAGCCCGAGCAGCAGCAGGGGCGGTGCCATGATGCCGATCAGCAGGTGCTCCAGCATGTGCGCGCTGAACAGAAAGTTGTCGGAGAGCGCGTCGAGCGGCGAGCCCACAGCGAGGTAAAGCAGTACCAGACCCGAGAAGAACGATAACCTCTGTGCGGCGGTCGGTACTGCGAAGCCCTGCCGGCCGACATAACGCGCGGCGTACAGGTAGAGCGCCGCGATCACGAGCGTAGCTGTGATCAACTCCGGGTGCCACAGGGCTGCGAAGCCCATCCGGGCAAGTGGCGCGGGCACGGCGATCCATCCTTTCCGCGGAGCGAAGGGGCGGCTGAAGCCGCCCCCGGGGTTCAATGGACGCGGCTTAGGCCCACTGCTGGATCAGGATCGCCAAGCACGTGGCGAACAGCAGGGCGATGCTCGCCCCGGCAACGAAGAACAGCGTGTAGGCCCGGCGGCTCCCCCGCAGGTGCATGTACAAGAATGCCTGCAGGACGACCTGGATGACGGCCATCACGGCGAGGATCGGCAGAAGAATCGCGCTCTGGACATGGATCTCCACCAAGAAGACGGCGGCCAGCGTCAAGATCAGCATCGCGGCGCCGATGCCTACGTACAGAGGAGTGTGCGACGCCTGCGGCTGTGCCAGCGTCTCGATCGGTGCGTGCGTGCTCATGCGTTAGCCCACCTTTCCTGCGAGATAGACGAGCGTGAAAATGACGACCCAGACGACGTCCACGAAGTGCCAGTAGAGACTGGCAATGAACACCTTCGAGGTGCGCTCCTCGTTGATGCCGTGCTTCAGCGATTGGAAGAGCAGCAGCAGAATCCAGAAGACTCCGAACAGCACGTGCAGCCCGTGGAACCCGGTCAGGGTGAAGAACGCGGAGCCGAACGCGCTCGAGTGGAGCGTCAGGCCCTTGTTGTAGAACGTGAAGAACTCGTAGCCCTGGAACTCGAGGAAGAAGATCCCCAGAAGGGCCGTAACCCACAGCCAGATCTGCATGCCGCGGACGTCCTTGCGCTGCATCGCCTGTACGCCGAGCACGACCGTGAGGCTGCTTGTCAGCAGGATCAGCGTTGCGACGGTCGTCAGCGGAAGGTCGAAGATGCTCTGAGCCGTCGGGCCGTGGAGTGTGGCGCCGTGAAGACCGAGGTACGTGCCGATCAGGGAGGCGAAGAAGGCGGACTCGCCCGCAAGGAAGATCCATAGGCCGAGAACCTTGTTGTCCTTCGGCAGCCCGATCTCCGTCGGCTGGGTCTGTTGCGCTACGACGTGGGCATCTGTGGTGCTCACTGCGACCCACCTCCGATCTGCGGGGTGACGTGGTAGCCGTGGTCCTCTGCGACCAGCGATCGGCCGATCTGCCAGAAGGTCACGAGGAGGAAGAAGCCGCCGATGACCGCAGAGTGCAGGACGGCGCCGTAGCCGGCCAGCACCAGGGTGAACGCGATCCCGATCGGTGCAAGGGAGGGCGAGGGCATGTGGATCGGCCCTGCGGGCTCTGCCGCAGGCACTGTCCCATCACCTTCATACTTCTCGACCCAGAAGGCGTCACGCGCACGGACAAGCGGCGTCTGTGCGAAGTTGTATTCCGGGGCCGGGGAAGAGGTCGCCCACTCGAGTGCGCGGCCGTCCCACGGGTCTCCCGGCGCATCGGCCTTGCGCATGAACGTGGTGATCAGGTTGTAGAGCAGGATCAGCATGCCGACGAGGAGGATGAACGCGCCGACGGTGGACACCTGGTTCCAGATCGTCCAGCCGTAGCCTGCGGAGTACGTCGCGATTCGGCGCGGCATTCCTTCGAGACCGACAATGTGCATCGGGAAGAATGTCACGTTGAACCCGATGAAGACCAGCCAGAAGTTCCACTTGCCCAGAGTCTCGTTCAGCACGCGGCCCCAGATCTTCGGGAACCAGTAGTACAGGCCTGCGAGCGCGCCCATCAGGGTGCCGCCGAACAGAACGTAGTGGAAGTGGGCGACGACGAAGTAGCTGTCGTTGTACTGCAAGTCGGCCGGCGCCATCGCCAGCATGACGCCGCTGACGCCGCCGATCACAAAGAGCGGGATGAAGCTGAGCGCGTACATCATCGCGGTCTTGAAATGGATCCGGCCCCCCCAGAGAGTTGCCAGCCAGTTGAAGATCTTGATGCCTGTCGGTACCGCGATCAGCATGGATGTGATGGCGAAGATCGAGTTGACGACAGGGCCGAGGCCGTCGGCGAACATGTGATGCGTCCAAACCATGAAGGAGAGGAACGCGATGATCGATAGAGCCATGGCCATCGACTCGTACCCGAAGAGCACCTTCTTCGCAAACACCGGAACGATCTCGGAGATGATCCCGAACGCCGGCAGGATGACGATGTAGACTTCCGGGTGGCCGAAGATCCAGAAGAGGTTCTGCCACAAAAGCGCATTGCCGCCCCCGGCGATATTGAAGAAGTTCGCGCCGAACAACCGGTCGAACATCTGCAGGATCAGGTTCACGGTGATCGGCGGGAAGGCGAAGAGGATCAGCAGCATCGTGATCAGCGCGGACCAGGTAAAGAGCGGCATGCGCAGAAGACGCATGCCGGGGGCCCGCATGTTGAGGATCGTCACAAGGAAGTTGATCGCCGTCATCAGCGTGCCGATACCGGTGATCTGGAGCCCGATGTCGTAGAAGTCGATGCCGACGCCTGGGCTGTAGTGCGCGCCAGAGAGCGGCACGTAGTTGAACCAGCCGGCGTCCGGCATGGAGCCGAACAGGAAGCTCGAGTAGAGGAACAGCCCGCCGAACACGAACAGCCACAGCGACAGGGCGTTCATGCGAGGGAAGGCTACGTCGCGTGCGCCGATCTGCAGCGGCACGATCGCGTTGATGAAGCCGATCAGGATTGGCATCGCTACGAGGAAGATCATGGTGACGCCATGCATGGTGAAGAGTTGGTTGAACGTCTCGGCGGATACGAGGTGGTTGTTCGGCTGCCAGAGCTGAAGACGCACGATGAGCGCCTCCGCGCCGCCGAAGGCCATGAAGAAGAGGGCGCTCACGATGTACATAATGCCGATCTTCTTGTGGTCGACGCTCGCTAGCCACGACCAGATGCCGGTGTAGGTGCGGGTCTCGTGGTGTATGCCCGCGAGCCGCTCGGGGATTGCCGCCATACGTTCCTCCTCCTCGTGCCTACTTGAGGGTTTCCAGGAAGGCTACGAGCGATTGGATCTGCGTCTGGGACAGGTGCAAATTCGGCATCAGCGCGCCTGGCTTGACGGCGGGCGGGTTGTGCAGCCACTGGGCAAGGTTCGCAGGAGTGTTGGTGAGCGTGCCGGCAGCGATCGTGGGGCGCTGCATGAGCTCCGTTAGATTCGGGCCCACCTTGCCGTTGAACGCCGTGCCGCCGATGGTGTGGCAGGTGGCGCAGTCTTGCGAGAAGAGCTTCATCCCAGCCTGCTCAAGCGGGGTGGTGACGCTCACCGTGGGGTGCTGCATGGACTGGAGCCAGGCGTCGTAGGCGGCCTGCGTTTGGACGAGAACAGTGAACTTCATGTAGGCGTGGCCGGCACCGCAGAGTTGCGCGCACTGGCCGTAGAAGGTGCCCGTCTGATTGGATTCGAGCCACAGGTTGTTCACGCGCCCGGGGATCAGGTCGGTCTTGCCGCCGAGTCGCGGCACCCAGAAGGAGTGGATGACGTCGGCGGAGGTCAGCACGAAATCCACTTTGGTATTCACCGGGATGTGCACCTGGTTTGCTGTGGTGACGCCGCTGCCGGGGTAGTCGAACTCCCACCAGAACTGGTGGCCGACGACGTCAACCTTCATGGCATTCGGCGGCACGTCCCCGAATGCGTACGCGTAGTGGACGGTCGGGATCGCCAAGAAGACCAGCAGGACAATCGGAATAATGGTCCATGCGATCTCCAGCGTCGTGTTCCCATGCACCTGCTTGGGAAGTCCGGTGTCGGTCTTTCTTGCCCGGAATCGAATCAGCGAGTAAAGGAAGACGGCAACCACGATGACAAAGATTCCGGTCATGATAGCAAGCGATTCCCAAAACATGCCGAGCTGCGCGCGGGCCACGGGGCCGACAGGCGCCAGTGCGGACTGCTTGCTTACACCGCAGCCGCTAAGAAGAACCGCCGCGCCGACCGCGAGGAGAGGGAGTGTAACCCGAAAGCCGCGCTGCTTCCACCTCAAAGATCCCCGCCCTCCGATCTTCAGGGGACGTCACCCGTTTGCGAAAGCCAAGGGACACCTGCGCGGGGCCTGCCATCAGGCCCCCCTGCGGTACGCCCATTTGGCCGTGGCCGGATGGCGCCGTTTGTTCTTCGCAAGGATACCGAAAAAGCGCCGAATTGCCAAGTGAAACGGTCACCAGCACTATACAAATGGAGGAAGTGCTGCATGGGCCATACGGACCATGAATGTCAGACAAGCCGCGGGTGCGTCCGGGCTGCTCATAGCGCTACCATGCATAGAGAAGAAGCTTGGATGATGCGGAGGGTTTCGTAGTGCCAGCATGGCCAACACACCCAGCCTTCGCGGCGCCACCGGACAGGCTCGGCCTGACAGACGGCGACCGAGTCGAACTGCCGGAGCCGCAAAGTCCCTTGCATGCACAGTGGCTCGATCAGGCTACCGCCATGCGCGGAACGCGCCCCGAAGCGATGCAACTGAAAGACGCGGCGAAACTCGAACGAGCCCTGCGCGCACAGACGGGGCTGCTTGGCTCCGCCCGGACCATCGGCATCTACGGGGCAGCGGGCAGCGGTCGCACGAGCGTCCTGCTCGGGCTGGCCGCAGCGCTGCGCAAAGTGGGCGAGACGGTCGCCATTCTGGACGCAGACCTCGCCGCGCCGTCGCTGCGCCGCCGCATGGACTGCACTGCGGCGCCTCTCGTGGTCGGGGGACTTGTGCTGCCGTATATCGCGCAAGGCATGAGATTGCAAGGGCTAGACGCGTTCTGGCCGCAGCCGGGTCCGCTTCCCTGGCAGGGAAGGGAACTCGGCCGGGTGCTGGAGCGCTATCGCGAGGACGTGCTGTGGGCGCAGCCGGACTTCTTGCTGATCGATCTTCCGCCGCTCGGAGATCCACGGCTCGATGAGGTCGCCGCCTTCTTCGACGGCGAGCGCGTGCTGGTGCAGGGGGCCCTGACGACTGCGGTTGCAGGCCCACCGGCCGCGTTCACCGTGCGCAATGCGGCACAGGGCCCAGGCGACGTCGCAATACCCTACGTCGGGGCCGGGGACTTGTCTGAAACGCTTTCCACCCTCTTCTTGCCCTTGGCATCGGCGCTCGGGGCAAAGGGATCGGGCAGCCGAAGCTGACCGCGCTGCGCAGCGAGGCGGCCGCGGGCGAAGACCTCGGTGACGGAGAGATCTACGTTCAGCGCGACGAGATCGGCAGAGCAACCCACGGCGATGCGACCGACATCCTCCAGCCCAAGGGCCGCAGCGACGTTGCGCGTTACCACCGGCAGCGCAAGTTCCAGCGGCACCTTCTGTTCGATCACCGCGCGACGAAGCGCCCAGTGCAGGCGGCCAGGGGCGCCAACCCCGATTCCCACAAGGCGCCCCGCGTCGTCGAACACGGGAGAGGAGCCGTTGCCGTCGGAGCTCATCGTGACACGGGAGGGGTCGCCTTCCTTCAAGAGGTGTGCGAGCGCCTCTGCGGGATCCACGGGTTTGTCATCGCCTGGGGCAGGGAAGATCCCAGCGGTTAGGTCTGCGTACGCGCCGCGGTGTGTGAGGTCTGGTGCCTCGGCCAACAGGTCTGGATTGCGGTTCAGGTGGGTCGCAGAGAAAAGGTCGTTCGGCAGGGCACTGCGTCGCAGTACCGCTTGCAGCGACGCGAGTTTTCGGATTCCGTCGCCGACATGCATGTGCAAGATGCCTTTCTTCCCCGCCAACAGAGCGCCTACCCGCACTTCGGAAGCGATCTCCAGCAGATCTCGGTCGCTCGGGTGGCTGCCGCGGTCGTCGGCGATCGCGATCTCTCCGGCTCCAAGCACTTCTGGGATCAGGACGAGGTCGGAACGCACACTGCCCGTCAGGGTTCTGGTCGGCAACTGGTATGCTCCGGTCAGGATCGAGGCGGAGAGCCCGAGTGCTGTCAGACGCCGGGCTTCGGCGAGCAGTTCTGCGACAGTGCGTGTGACTCCGTCCGTGCCAAGGAGCCCGACGACGCGCGTCGTGCCGTGAGGCGCCAGTGCCTCCAGGTGCACGGGCGGGGTACGGTGTTGGAAACCGCCCTCGCCTCCGCCGCCGGCGATGTGCACGTGGGCGTCGATGTAGCCTGGCACGAGCGCCATGCCCGCAAGGCTGTGCACCCTTAGGTCAGGCAGGCTCCTGCGCGACAGCGAGATATGCGGTGCGATCCGCGCGATGCGCCCACTGGCGATCAGCACGTCTTGGCGTCCGAGCGGTTCGGGCGCGTAGACGTCTGCGCCGCGTAGAAGAAGGAACAAACGCCCCACCTCCCGGCGCAGTGTGCCCCGCCGGGAACATGCCGACGCGTGTGATCGGTGGTATCATAAGTCGGTGGGGCCATGCGGCCGCCGAGGAGGAATGGACATGGGACTGGTGTCTCGAATGTCGACGATTTTCAAGTCGAAGGTCAACGCGGCGCTGGACTCCGCCGAGGATCCGCGGCAGACGCTTGATTACTCGTACGAACGGCAAATGGAACTGCTCCAGAAGGTGAAGCGCAGCCTCGCTGACGCTGTCACCTCACGTAAGCAGATCGAACTGCAGAAGGTGCGGTTGGAGAGCGACACGCAAAAGTACCAGGGCGAGGCAGAAGCCGCCCTGAAGGCTGGTAGGGAAGACCTGGCGCGCGCGGCCCTGGAGCGCAAGGCGACGCTGGCTGCACAGCTGCAGGGCCTGGACGCGCAGATCGCTGATCTGCACCAGCAGGAAGACAAGATGGCGGAGACGGCACGCCGCCTGGAGACCAAGATCGCTTCCTTCCGCGCGCAGAAGGAAGTCCTCAAGGCGCAGTACACGACAGCCCAGGCTCAGGTGAAGATGGGAGAGGCCACGACTGGCATCTCCGAGGAGATGGCGGACGTCGGACTTGCGGTGCAGCGGGCCCAGGACAAGACGGATCGCATGCGCTCCCGCGCCCAGGCAATCGACGAACTGACCGACAAGGGTGTTCTGGATGACGCGCTTGTGCCGGGCCAGGATCCGATCGAGCGGGAACTGCAGAAGACGCAGCAGAGCGCTCAGGTCGATGAGGACTTGGCAGCGCTCAAGGCGAAGATCGGAGGCGGGACACAGTGATCGTCCGCATCCTCCATGAGGGACAGTACGAGTTGTCGGCCGAGGCGCTTGGCCGCCTGCGCAAGCTCGACGACGAATTGATGGAGGCCGTCGCAGCCGGCGACGAAAAGGCCTTCGCAGCACGGCGCGATGCCCTCGTGGGCATGGTGCGCAGCGAGGGCAAGGTGGTCGGGGCCGACGTCCTACGCGAGTCGGACCTCGTCGTGCCGTACGCCGACATCTCGCTGGAGGAAGCGCAAAAGCTTTTTACCCAACACGCGTAGTGCGAACCGCGGGCCCGCCGAAGTGGTCGGCGGGCCCGACCTATGAGTTGACGGAATGACCGTTCCCGATATGATGAGATGAGAGTCCCTCGTCTGGGGGAAAGTGCTTGCGCAAGGCACCGGTGACACCCGAAATCGTAGGCAAGACTGCAGCGAGGACCATCCTCGCTGCGCGAGGGCATAACCCGCTCGTTCGCAAGGGAGCGACCATCAGCGCGCCGATGGTCGACGCGCTGCTTCGTCGTGGCATCGAGGCCATCTGGATCGCCGACGACGTCTTCCCGGAGTTCGAGGCGCGTGAGGTCGTGCGTCACGAGACCAGAGAACTGATCCGTAGATCCGTCCAGGAAATTTTCCGGCGCGTAGCGTCGACCAAAGGGCATCGGCAGGCGAAGGAATCCCTGGAACACCGGCTGGCTGATGCGGTGCGCAAGCTGGTCGAGGAAGTGTCGTCCAACGAGGACGTGGTGGCCAACATCGGCCGTGTGCGCGCCTGGGACAACTACACCTTTGAACACTCTGTCCAGGTGGCGACGATGTCTGTCGTGATCGGCAAGCGCATGCTGATGACCGAGGACCAGCTCGTCCGCCTGGGCACCGGCGCCATCTTGCACGACGTCGGCAAGGTCACTGTGCCCCAGGAGATTCTTCAGAAGCCCGGGCCCCTCACATCTGAGGAGTTCGAGGTCATCAAGACACATGCGCGCAACGGCTGGGACATCGTCCACCAAGGCTTCCAGAACATCATGCCGACCTCGTCGATCGTTGTCCTGCAGCATCATGAGCGGCTGGACGGTTCGGGTTACCCGCAGGGGCTCAAAGGCGACGACATCTATCTCTTTTCCAAGATCACTGCGGTGGCCGACGTCTTGGATGCGGTGCGGGCCGAGCGCACTTACCGCGCAAATCACCGACCGGCGGACGTGCTGCGGATCATGCTGCAAGATGCCGGGGTGAAACTCGACGCGAGCGCGGTGCAGATTGCACTGCGCCATGTTGCGCTTGTCTCAGAGGGGGAGATCGTGCGGCTGACCAATGGTCAGGTCGGCATGGTCACAGGGCTTAACGCGGGAGAGCCGCTGCAGCCCTTGGTCACGGTGGTGGGGGACGATCTGGACATGCCGGTGCCTCGCGAGGAACTCGATCTGCGCGGCACGGAACTGCAGATTGCCGATATTCTTGAGAACTGGCCGCCTGGTCTCGCACAAAGAGTTTGAAAATCTACGCTACCGCATTGAAATATTGACTCTGAGACTACAGATAGTAAGTTAATAAGGATGAATTGCCAGAGACTGGTGAATGAGTGCGCAAGGTGGCCGTCTCCAGAGAGATCATTGGAGCGTTTGCGGCTAGGGATGTGACTGGACCTCGGCCACCCCGACCGCTGATGCGCAAGGGGCGCTCGGATTAATAACAGACTCCTGCGGGCGATGCAGCGGTACGGCATGGTCACCATGTGGATCAGCGACGAACCGCTGTCGGAGGTGAAGGCTCGGGAGGCAGTGCGCTTCGAGACGAGAGACGCCATCCGCACCGCACTCTCCGGAGCATTGGACAGTGCCGAGGCGTGGGTGGAGAAGAAGTCATTGCCGCGGCCCGAATGGGATTGAGCCAGGAAGCCCTGTAGCGGCTGGGGATCTGTGCGATGCTCCACGACATCGGCAAGGCTTTGATTCCACGCGAGATCCTGCAAAAGAAATCGCGTCTGACCGATGAAGAGTTTGCGATCATGCGCCAGCACCCGCAGATCGGCTGGGAGTTTCTGCACGAAGGGTTTGCGCAGATCATGTCGACCTCGTCGGTTGTCGCCCTGCAGCACCACGAACGCAACGATGGCTCGGGATGCCCGTACGGGCGCCGCCAGCATGAGACCTACATCTTCTCGCAGATCGTCGCTGCCGCGGACGTGTGCGACGCGATTCGCGCGCAGCGCGCCTACCGACCGGACTTCAGCCCGCGCGAAGTGTATGATCTCATGCGGCAGGAGGTCTTTCTGGAGGTCGACCGGATCCTTGACGGTTGGCCGCAGGAGGTTCTAGCGCAGTCGCGCTGAGCACTTCGGTCTAGCGGGTGGCGTCGCTGGGCGGGATGCGCCACACAAGCACCCCTGTCGAAGAGGCCGCGATCGGCGGACCGAACGCCCCATTGAGCGTCATCAGCGCAGACTGCGGCAGTGTCGTCAGGCCACGGGTGGGGCGCGGAATGAAGACCAGTCGACGCACATGCAGTGGGGAGAGGTCGGAGGAGAGCACCGCCTGGTAGACCTGCGGGGACAAGGACGGGTTCAAGAGCGCCTGCACGCCCAGGATATCCTCCTGCCGCTGTGCGGTGTTGTCGTTGTGGCCATAGACGTTCGCAACAGGGAAGGCGTAGCCGCCCTTCTGCAGTGACTGCATGATCTCAGGGAAAGCCGTCGTCAGGACGTATGTCGGCTTTCCCTGCAATGCGTGCGTCACAGCGGTATCGGGCGCGAAGGCCTGCGTCGCCGCCGGCAGCAGGCTGTTCTGGAACGGTATGGCCGGCAGCCAGGTGAGACACACGAGGGCGAACCACCAAAGGGGTCTGCGCGGTCTGATGGGGGCCTGCCGCAGCCAGTCTTCCAGTGCCAGCAGCACGAGCACAACGAGCGCAAGGTCAGCGTAGAACATCAAGCGCGACGGCAAGAGATCCTTGATGAACGGCACATGGTCGAGCAGCAACCATGGCAGAGGCAGCGGTATCGCAAAGCCGGCGACGTGCATCCAGCTGCCCATCGAGAATACAGCGACAATGCCTGCGCTCCACAGGAGGATGCGCGCGACCGTGCGCGGCCACAGCCGCTTTCCCGCCCAGAAGATAAGCAGGATGGCTGGAATGCCGAGGTAACCGTTGTCCTCCGCGAAGTTGCCGGTGAACCAGTTCGCGGGATCGACGTAGGGTATCTGCAAAAGGAAGGCGTGCGTCGGCAGGATGAAGTTCAAGAGGTCGGTCACGTATGTGTTTGGCGGCTGCACCGCGTTGAACACCCGGAACGGCCCCAGCATCATCTCGTACAGGCCCGGCGCTGCCAGCACGAGCAGCGTCGCTGTGGCAGCGATCGCGAACGAGGCCGGTACCTTGCGGAGCACGCGGCGCAACGTGGGGCGGTCGACGAAGTATGACGTGACGAGGCCCGCTTCGAGAACCAGCACCGCGCTCACAAGCACCTCGATCAGCGTGTAGAATTGGACGGCCGCCGTGAACCCGAGGAGCATGCCGAGCAGTACGGGGCGGCGGGCCTGTCCCGTCGCGACGATCGTCAGGATCAGCGCGCCGGCGAGCACCGGCGCGGTTGTAATCAGGCTGATGTGCGAGAGCGCCTGCGTCGTGACGTAGGGAAGCATCGCAACCAGGCCGCCCCCTGCGATCGCAAGCGACTGACGGACGCCCAACCGTCCGAGAAGCTGCTGCCCCAGGAATCCTGAGGCGAGGAAGTTGACCAAAAACCAGACGTTATAGGCCACCGTCGAACTCATGACGGTGACTAGCGGACCGAACAGAAGTGCCTCGGCGAGGATCGACGTGTTCCACATCAGGTTCATGCCGCGCGGGTAGTTCATCAGGTGCGTGACGAACGGGTTCTGGCCGCTCAGCACGGCATGCCAGAAGAGGCCAAGGTACCACATATACTGCTCAGCGTCGCCAGGAAAGCCGGGGAACGATCCGCTGGGATCGAAGATGGACCGCCCGAGGAAGGTCCCTGCGATCAGGAGATAGAGGAGTAGGCCGAGCCCTACACCGTAGGAGGTCGTGCGCGCGAGCGAGAGCTCGCGTCGATGCGCCGCTGAAGGCTGGATCCGCTGCACGATGGGGAGCCCTACCACGCGCTCTGCATGCCGGCGCAGGGCGGCAACGGCGCGCGCGGACAAGGACCCCTCCGGGGTGGAAGCTCGCTCCACTCCGCGCTAACCCCTTAGCCAGCGCGACAGCATGCTGCGTGCGAAACGGTAGCCGTACACGAAGTCGTTGCCCTTTTTGCTCTGGCCCGCAATCCGCCGCTGTACGGTGATCGGCACTTCTGCGATGCGCAGCCCCTGCCGGCGCACCAGCATGATGGTCTCGGCCGTGTGGTATTGGCTTTCGGAAGTCTCCAGGTGGCGCAGACGGTGTACGTCAAAGGCGCGGAAGCCCGACGAGCAGTCGGTCAAATGGGTGGCGAGCAGAAGGTTGAGGAAGAAGTTGAAGAAGGAGAGGCCCATCGAGCGCATTGCACTCACCCGCTCGAAGCTCCCCAGTTGGCGGGACCCTACGACGAAGTCCGCGTCACCGTCCAGGATGGGCTGGAGCAGGCGCGGAATGTCGTCCGCCTTGTGCTGCCCATCGGCGTCCATGGTGACAACAGCCCGTGCTCCGGCGTGCGCGGCGTAGTTGTAGCCAATGCGAATGGCGGCTCCGCCGCCCATGTTGATCGGCAGGTCCAGCACTGCGGCACCCGCCCGCTTCGCGACGGCCGCCGTCTGGTCGGTGCAGCCGTCAGCGACGACGATGGGCTGAACGGGCAGGCCGAGGATTTGCTTCGGCAGGCCCGCAATAACCTGCGCAACCGATTCGTCCTCGTTGTAGGCTGGCATGATGATCGCGACGCCATCGATCTCAGAGGGCGCCGTGTGCGCCGAGATGCGGGCGACGAGGGCCTCCATCTGTTCCGCCGCCGCTTCCTGGCGCCGGCGGCGCTGGTCCGAGGACCAGACGGTGTAGACCCAGAGCACCAGGTTCGACACGACGAGCAGCATGAACAGGCGTCGGCGAGGCGACGCGCCGAGGCGAAGGAACTCCGTCGGCAGGTTTGCCAGCCACGGGAACAAGGACACCAGCAGAAGAACGAGTGCGGCGATAAAGCCGAAGCCGTCTGCGGCAGTCGGTGCACGCCGGGAGAGGCGATGCAGCACCATGTAGCCGAGGGCGAGCGCGACCAGTATGCCGCCGATGCGCAGGGGGCTCATCGTTCACTACCTCCGTTTTCAGGTCGATGACAGGAGCCTGGGTGAGGTCCGGAAGGAGAGGCCTCCAACCACGAGCGACATGACGAGCAGAGAAACATGCACGCCAATCGCGCCGATCGCGGCCACGGACCACGGGGTGCCGAACAGCCGGAGGATCATGATCCACCAGACTTCAACGGTTCCAATGCCCGCCACGCCCTGGACCGGCAGCACGAGAAGCAGCGCCGCCAGCGCTCCGCCGACAGATGTCTCGGCGAAGGTCACGGGCGCGCCGAACCCTCGCAGTGCGAAGTAGTAGGAAAGGATCGAGAGCAGGCGCAGGAGGAGCGTGGAGCCCCAACTCGGCAGGTTGTAGACCATGCCTTGCAGGCGGTCGTCGAGCTGCTCTAGGAACGCGTGCAGTTTGGGCCAAGGGATCGGGCGAAGAAGGCGGAAAAATGCCCGCCGCAGCGGCGGGATGAAAACTAGCAGGGCGCCGGCTGCGGTCACGAGGAGCGAGGCGCCGAGCAGGTAGTACGACGCGACCGGCAGCGTGGAGACCGCGAAGCCGGCGACGGCGAGGATCACGAGCCAGGATAGGAGATCCTGCACGCGCGCCACCGCCATCGCGGCTGTGGCATGCGCGACGCCGCCGGGGGCGTTGCGGTAGAGCAGCGGCATCGAGACTTCGCCGATGCCGCCGGGCAACACGCTGCAGGCCGCAGAGTACAGCCACCCCAGCCCGATCGTCACCGCCCAGCTCTGGTCGTCCTGCAGCAGTTGGCGAAAGCGCAATCCGCGCATCGCAGCGAAGACGGGGTACACGAGGACCACGCCAGCCAGGAATAGCCAGTTCGGATGCACGTGGGAAAGGGTCGCAAACGAGCCGAGGCTTTTCAGCACGGCGTAGACTCCAGCCAGGGAGAAGACGATGGGGATTCCCCAGGTCCAGATGCGCCGTTTCAGCCTGTCGCCCCCTTTCAAGTCCTTGGCCTAGGGTTTCCTGGGCACTCCCTTGCCACGTCATCCGCAGCGAGTTGATCCTAGCGCCACTTGACCGTCGGCATGATCACCTTGCGGTCAATCCGGTCCTTGTGCGATGCGACCCACTGGACCATTTGCTGCAGAACCTCGGTCGTCAGGAGCCTTGGCTTCATGCCAAGCGCCACGAGTCCGCTGTTCTTCGGGTTGTAGTGGTGGCTTTCGGACTCCATGCGCGGGTTTGGGATCTCCTTGGTCTCGGCCTTGAAGCCCAGGGGTTGTGCCGCTTCGACCACGAGGCTGCCGAGCTCTTGCACGGTGAAGGATTCGGTGAACTGGTTGAACACGCGGAATTCCCCTGGGGCGGCGGGATTGAGCGCCGAGATCTCGACGCACTGCAGCGTGTCGCGGATGTTCAGGAGCGCGCGCTTCTGGCCACCGGTGCCATACAGCGTGATCGGTTCGCCCGCAACGGCCTGTGTCACGAAGCGGTTGATCACGGTTCCGAACCAACCGTCGTAGTGGAAGCTCGTCGCCAGCTGAGGGTCAAGCACTGTCTCGTCGGTGTCGGTGCCGTACACGACGCCCTGGTTGAGGTCGGTGACCCGAAGGTTCCAAAGCTTCGCAGCGAGCATCAGGTTGTGGCTGTCGTGCACCTTCGACAGGTGGTAGAACGAACCCGGGCTCTTGGGGAAGGGCAACCGGTCGCGGCGGCCGTTGTGCTCGATATCGAGATAGCCTTCCTCGATGTCGATGTTCGGCGTGCCGTATTCACCCATCGTGCCCAGCTTGATGAGATGCGCGTCTGGTGTCAGGTCGTGCATTGCAAACGCCAGCTGCAGTGTTCCGAGGACGTTGTTTGCTTGCGAAATGATGGCGTGTTTCGCGTCGATCATCGAGAAAGGTGCGGACGGCTGCTCGCCGTAGTGCACGATGGCCTCAGGCCGGAACGAGGAGAGGACGCCGCGGATGAAGGCTTCGTCTCCGACATCGCCGATGTGGACCTCGATCGGGTGTCCGGTCTTTTGCTGAAAGACTTCCGCTCGGTCCTTGAGCGAAGCGATCGGCGCCAGAGGCGCGACGCCAAGTTCGCTCTCCCACTTGCGCTTTTGCAGATTGTCGAGAACGGCCACCTGGTGCCCCCGGGCAGCGAAATGCATCGCCGTTGGCCAGCCCAGGTATCCGTCGCCGCCGATGATTAGGATTCGCAACGAATAAGGTCCTCCTTTGTCTTACGATCCGTGCGCCGGAGCGGGCCTAGATGCTTACGCACTATTCGTGTCTGTGCGGTCCGCGTCCTTCCACCTGACGGAAACCGCGCCATCAGGTAGGATAGCGCATCTTAATTAGAGAGAAATACGAGAAAGCCTAGAAGCGCCTAAGAATTCAACCGGCGAAGAACCAGTGCGTGTACGAGACCCAGAACCACACCTGCAGCGCCCCCATCACCGCGATGGTCCAACGCCATTGATTGTCCTTCAAGCGTTCGGCGATCGACAGGTAGATCGGGAAGTATGGCATGACGAGCCGCGTGGCGCTCATCAGCACGAAGCCGTTGGGAATCGACGGATCGAGGACGGTCGAAAGCACCCCGAAGAAGATGTACAGTTTGTCGCCGAGCGAGAGTTTGCCGCGGTCGAACGCCATGGCGAGAAGGAAGGTGAGCGGAACGAAGAAGTCGAGGATCGAAAGCGGCAAGCCCTGGCCGTAGAAGACGTGGATCAGCGCGTAGCCGAGTGCGAAGCCGGCACCGGTGAAGTGGCGATGCCAGGTTGCCTGCTGGAAGACGAACTCGAGCGGGTTGCCGACCTTCACGTAGCTAAACACGAGGTAGGCTCCGAGTGCAGCGATCGGCAGGAGGGACCATAGCGCCCGACGCCAGAAGGCCGCGTCGCAGCGTCGCACCGAGGCCTCCCAGGCGTATGCCAGCAGAGGCAGCAGCAGCAGGATGCCGTTCGCTCGCTCGACGGACGCGAAGGCGATGAGCAGTGCCGACCAGCCCCAATGCCCCTTGCGCATCAGGAGGTAGGCACCGACCGACAACAGGAGGTAAAGGGACTCCGCGTACATCGCCACCAGAAAGAAGGCCGATGGGTAGGCGAGCAGCAATAGCAGGGCGCGTCGCATCAACAGATCGCCGGCCTGCTCGCGCCACAGGCGTGCCAGCAGGAGGAGCGCGCCAAGGTCTGCGACCCACGAAGCGATGACCCCCGCGGCCACGTATGGGGCGCCGGTCAAGGCATGCAGAGCGTCTATGACCAGGGGGTAGAGCGGGAAGAAGACGTAGGCCGCAGGGCGGAAGTAGCCGAAAGCAGCGATGCGGTAATACCAGGCGGAATCCCAGCGCGCGAACGGAGACAGGAGCCAGGAGACCTCCGGCATCCACTTGCCGTGCGTCGGGACGATCAGGACGGTGACAACCCCGATCACCCAGATCGCCAGCAGGCTGATCAGCCAGCCGCGGGCCGCGAAGCGTGCGTACGCACGAGGCGGGTAGGCGGGGGAACGCTGCATGCCTAGCGCCGCATGGTGCGTTCGGTCTGCAGGGCCGGCGCGTGCTGAAGGAAGGTCCACCGATCATTGAGGCGATAGGTGAACAACACGCCGGCGAGAATGCCGACCAACTGGTCGAGCAGGTTGAATTCGACGCCGATGCCGCGCAGCATGAGGAGGACGAGCGCTGTGAGCAGCGCGCCGAACTCCGCTACGACCAGATAGCGGAAGGCGTGGCGCCAGATCTGATCGGCACGAAACCGATCGCGCCACGTGATCGACGTGTTCCAGATGAAATTCCACAGGAGGGCAACGTGCGACGCGATCAGGGAGGCGAGCAGCGCCCCGTACGGGACCAGGTCGAAGTACCCGCTGGTCATCAGCGCGAAGAGCGCGGCGTTGACGGCCACGCCTGTACCGCCGATCAGGGCGAAAAGGAAAAATCGTGTGTTGTCCGGATTCACCGTGACAAGATCCAGCAGCTGTCGCAGGTAATCGGCTTGGGTCTTCCAGCCGAGCTTGGACTGGCCGGCGTCTCGCGCCGCAAAGGCGTACGGCACGTCGACCGTGCGCTGCACGTTGCCCCGGACCATCAGTTCCAGGAGGATCTTGAAGCCCTTCGGCCGCGTGTTCAGGATTGGCACGGCGGCGGCCCGCGAGACGATGAAGCAGCCCGACATCGGGTCGGTCGTCGCACGGCTCTCCCGTAGGAGGATGTGCGCCAGTGCGCGGCCTCCAAGAGAGAGCACCCGCCGAGGCCAGGAGAGGCCGCCCGGATCCCCGCCGGCTATGTAGCGGCTAGGCACCACGAGGTCGGCACGCGTTTCACGCTGTACGCGCAGCAGGTTCGCCAGGATCTCCGGCGGATGCTGGAGGTCCCCGTCGATCACGGCGAGCATGTCTCCACGCGCGATCCGAAAGCCGTCGATCACCGCAGTCGCGAGTCCACGCTCCATGCGGTGCAGCAGGCGGACCCTGGAGTCCTCCGCCGCGAGGCGGCGGATCTCGTCCGGCGTGTCGTCATGGCTGTCGTCGACGAAGACGATCTCGAAGTCTTCACCGTCCAGGGCTTCGACCGTACGGCGGTATAGAACCCTGACATTCTCGCGTTCGTTGTAGGTAGGCACAATCAATGAGAGCAAGGGCGCCCTCCTCATCCGGCAAATCCACGGCAAGTATAGCATCGGCTGTGGGCAGGGCTCCTGAGAAGCACCTAAATGTGCCACGCACCATCTAGCCTGCCCACAGGTCGGCATCCCCACCCTGCTTGCGCTGGCGCCCCACCATAAGGAGAGGAGCCCCCAGAGGGATCTGCCAGATCGGGTACCAGCACTCCAGATCCGACTCGATCGGCACGATGCCGGAGAGCATCGCCTGCACTAGCATCCGCACATCGCCTCGAGGACACTGCGCCGAATGACGCAGTCCGCATGGAGATTCGCCTGTTCCGCGGCATCGCCCGGAAGGTCTCGGCAGCCGTCGAGGTGTCCCATGGCACCGATAGAGATCGGATCCTGCCTCGTCGAGGCGATGCCCTGTGGAACTGCCTCACGGATCGTGGAGCGGCATCGGGGGCACTGCGGCCGGTCGCCCGAGGGACTGACACCAAAGGTGGTCGCAACTTCGGTGATCATTGCGCCGTTGCGGTCACACTGGCCAGACCTTCCTGGCCGGATCCAGGACTTCGTCCATGGCATTCGTGCTAATCATTGATACCCTGAGTCAGAAGAACATGCGCGACAGGCCTGGAGAACGCAAAGCGGCCGCTCCAAGTCTCCTACATAAGGAGAGATGCGATCGACCGCGTTACAGCACAGCCAGTGCCTAATCTCGAGTTGACTTGCGAGGCGGACGTTTAGAAGCCCCTAGAGCGGACTCTCCCAAATCGGATACCAGCGCTCGAGATCCGGCTCGATCGGCAGGATGCCGGAGAGCATCGCCTGCAGTTGAATTTCTCGGGCCTCTTCGCGGTCCTTGCCGGGCGCCGGCCGGAATGGGTAGAACTTGGCGCGTTTATAGTTATAGACGAGATAGGTCACGCCGCCGCGATCCTGCAGCCGAAACAGGGCCGCGAGCAGTGCGCCGCCGTATCCCTGGCCCTCGAGCGTGTCGGCTGCGGCGTGCAGGCCTGTGATGACGTCGTCCGGCGCACCGCCCGACAGCACGATCCACCGATAGCCTTCCGAATCCACGGGGGCTTCGAGCGTCAGGCCATGCTCTTGCGCGTAGAGCTGCGCGACTTCCTGCGCTTGCGTAAACGCATCGCCAAACGCCTGCTCCTCCGAAGGTCTGCAGCATACTCCTCCCTTTCCCTCAAGCGGCACCGCCTTGGCCTCGAGGTCCGGGAGGGCGACGGAAAGGCGAAACAACGCGTCAAACTTCGGCGCCTTGAGGCGCGTGCGGCCGAACAGGGCATCGAAGAAGCTCATCGGTTGATCTCCTGCTCCAGCTTGCGCAGGTGCTCCAGTCGGTGCTCCAGCGTCGGGTGCGTCTGAAACAGTTCGTAGACCGAACCCTTGCTGACGGCCGGCATGATGAACAGCGCCTGCAGCGTCTCCGTGTGGCGCAGGTCGCGCCGTGGAATGCGACTCGCGTTGTGCAGTTTGACGAGCGCAGACATGAGCTGGGAGGGCTGGCCGGTGAGGATGGCGGAGCCGCGATCTGCGGCGTATTCGCGATAGCGCGAGAATGCCCTGATCAAGAAGAACGAGACAATCCAGACGATGAACGAGACGAGGTAGACGATGAGGACGTTGCGTTCCTCGTCGCGGTCCCCGCCCAGCGGCATGAACCAGAACGCCATCTGTACGATATACGACGCGATGGTGGCGAAGAAGCTCGCCATCGTCATCAGTGCCATGTCGCGGTTGTGGACGTGCGTGATCTCGTGCGCCAGGACGGCTTCGACCTCAGGGTCGGTGAGCCGCTGCAGGAGTCCCGTCGTGACGGCCACCACGGCGTGACGCGGGTCGCGACCGGTTGCGAACGCATTCGGCATGTCTGTACGCACCAGTGCCACCTTCGGCTGCGGGATGTCGGCGAGTTGGGCGAGGCGCCCCACCATCTGCTGGAGTTCGGGCTCTTCGCCCGGGCGCAGGATCTTGGCGCCCATCGTCATCAGGATCAGTTGGTCGGAAAAGTAGTACTGGACCACGAGGAGCCCACCGGCGATCACAACGATACCGAGGAAGCCGATGCCTGCCCGAAGCAGCACAACGACGAACAGCAGATAGAGTGCTGCCAGCAGCATCAGCGAGAATGTCATGCGCAGGTTTAGCCCGATGTCGGGACGGAGTCGCCGCATCCCGGTCCCCCCAATAGGAAATCTCAAAAGACTAGATTGCCAATGCCTATTGTGCGCCCTGCGAAAAAAGTGCTCAAGGCGCGTGCAACCGCCAGCCCTTCGGATTCCTTCCGCGCGACACGCGGGTGAACTCGTAGAGAGAGCGTACGGTCTCTTTCAGGTGGAAGAATTCCTGGTCCGTGGCTGCGCCGATCCAGATGTGCACCGTCGCCTGCTCACCTTCCACGGTCGAGGCATTGAAGCCGTTGCGGCGCAGCGATCCGAGGAAGTGGGCGAGTTCCGCGGCGTCCGGGTCGAACGAGTAGACAAGCATGTCTTCGCGGCGTTCCGCATCGACGTTAGGCTGTTCCGGCGCTTCTTGCAAGATGCTCTCGCATTTCGCTAGGAGTTCGATCGCCTGGTCGTCCGCGTCGGCGATCAGCGCGTCGATGCGGTCGGCTTCGTCAAAGGGCAGCCGGTCACCCTGCGTCAGTCGCTGCAGATGCTGCCACTCTGCATCGTCCAAGGCGACGCGCAGCCGAACAACCCGCGGATCCACGCCACCGCCTCCTTTATGGCCTCAGTCTTTCCGCGGACGGGTTCGATCCTCCTGCGGTCTGTAGCCGGGTGATTCGGGGCCGTCGTCAGGCTCTTCGCCAAGGCGCTTTGCGATCGCATCCGCGCGCAGTTCGTGCAGGCGCGCCTCGGCAGGCGCAAGCAGGCGCAGCGCTTCCGCAACAAGGCGTTCGGGAAGGCTGCTCGTCCGAGAGCGCGCAGCGACTCGGGCGGCCGCGTCCAGGTCTCCGTCGGCGAGCAGCAGGCGCGTTTCGAGCGCGAGCGCATCCTTGCGCTCGCGCAGCAGGGCAGGCACCAGGCGGCGCAGTCGCGGCCAGTTCCCGGCGCGCACTGCGGCACGGCGTGCGGCGAGCAGAGCGCGGGCGTCGCCCACCTGCGCGGCGCGGCGCAACAGCGCCTCCGCACGCACCTTCGGATGGCTGCCCGCAGCGGCGAGGATGTCTGCAAGGGCCGCCTTCTGCTCGCCGGGAGGCAGGCTTGCCACGATGCGCAGCGCCACGCCGAGCGCTCGCCCCAGACTGCCGACCGCGTCCCCTGCGGCCAGCATCGGCGCGATCAGCGAGGGATGTGCTTCGGCGAGGGAGCGCAGGGCGGCGAATGCCTCCTTCGGGGCGTGACGCGCAGCGACGGCCGCGAGACGCGGCAGTCGCTGAACGTCAGCAGCGGCGCTTTGCCAAAGGGCCGCGATCACGGATGGGTGCAGTTCCGCGGGCCAATCCGGGGGCTCGATGGCTTCGAGAAACGCGAGCAGCGACAGCGGTGCCGCAGAATAGAAGCGCAGCCAGTCTTGCGGCTGCCAGGCGAGGTCCCCGAGCCATGCGCGCACGAGGTCCTGTGTGGGACCGGGCGCTGCGGCCTGCGGCAGCAGCGCGCACAGAAGTGCGGCTTTGTCCGGTGCGGCCTGCAGAGCTTCTTGCATGCGTAAGATCGCCTGCTCTTCAGGCAGTGAAGCGAGGTCCTCTGCACGCTCGGCGGGTAAGGCGAGGGCATTCAGCAGATCTTCGCCCAATGCGGCGGCAGCAAGCGGTGCACGGCGCGGGTGTTCCATGAACGCGTCGATGACCGCGTCGGCGTCCCGGGCGGGCACCCGGCGCGAATAGTAGGCCTGAACGATTGCTGCGGCGTGGCGGCAGCGCGGGCGGCCGCAACTGCAGACACTTACTGGAGGCTCTCCCAGCGCGCAGCGCACCCAGTAGTCGCCGCGAACGCCGAGCACCCGACCCGCAAGCGAACGCCCTGCACGCCGCAGTTCTTGCACGCGGTCCTGCAGGAGGTAGTCCTCTCCGGCAGCCCACGTGGAGGGGGCGAATGCCGCTTCGAACACCTTGAACGGCGGCAAGACGGGCATATTCATCGCAGGGCTCCGGCAGGAGTTTGCCGATCCGTGTCGGAACTGCATAACTTGGTATGTTCTGTCGGGATACAGGGAGGGGTCCTACTGGAGCGCGACTTCACGGTTGCCACCTTCCGCCTCCCCCCGTTCGCCGCTGAGGACGCAGCCTCCTTCGGTCGCAGCATCGTAGAAGCTGCGGCCCCGGTTGCACAGCGCGCCGAACCTGACCTCTACGTCTTTCCCGCCCTGATGGCCATGACGCTATGCCCTGCGTTCGATCCAGAACAGCCCGACCCATCCGCCATCGATGCGGGCATCAAGGAGGCCTATCTCGCCGCTGGCTCCTATGCGGCGCGTACGCTTGGCGCAACCGTGGTACCCGGCAGCGTCTACGTTCGGTCCGGGGACGATCGGCTGCAGGAGTATGCCGCAGTGTTCGACCGACAAGGGAACCTCGTCGGAGAACAGAGGCAGACGCACGTCATGGCTCCGGCCCTCGCGGTTAGCGACGAACTGACGTCGATCGCCGTTGAGGAGGGCGTAAAGATCGGACTCCTGCTCGGTCGGGACGCCTGGCATCCCGAGGTGAGCCGCATCCTTGCGCTGTCCGGCGCCGACATTCTGGTTGCGCCTCTCGCGCCGCAGGCCCCGTACCGGGCAGAAGAGGCTCTGTGGGGGCTGTGGCAAGAGGTGCAGCAGAACCAGACGTTCGGCATTGAGGCGGGCCTGCAGGGCAGCCTGGGAACGCGCACATACGGCGGCAGGGCTGCGATCTTCGGCCCTTGCGAGATCACGCCGCAGGAATCGGGTTTCCTGCCCCAGCCCGGCTACTTCGTCGGAACCGGTTCACTGGTGGCTACCTTAAAAGCGGAAGAGCTGCAACGCATTCGCCGCGAGTACCCGATCTTCCGCCAACTGAATCCGGGACTCTACCGCAAGCACCTTCCGATGCTCTATAGGAGGCCGCGATGAACCTCCGCGAGATCGGCCTGCAAATGATGCTTCAGTATCGCTCTCGACCCGGGAGGATCCACCGCCGGCTGCGCCGACGCGGATTCCGCCACAAGGCGCGGACGCCGCAGGTCGGTGTTGTACGCGCGGCCGCGGTCCAGCTGGAGTTCCACCTCTGTGAGACGGCCGACGAGTACGTGGACCTGATCTACGAGCGTGTCCGGCGGGCTGTTGCGGAAGGGGCCGAGCTGATCGCCTTCCCGGAAGACACCGCCAGCCTGATCGTTGGTATTATTCCCGGCATCGGCCCGCTGCTGCGCACGCTCACGGTGGAGGAGGCCCTTAAGCAAGTTGGGGACGGCGTACAGGTCGCCGATCTCTTCCGCATACTCGGCCGAGCGACGCGGCGCATCTACGAGACAACCTTCCGCACGCTGGCAATCGGCTTCGGGGTACACATCGCCGCAGGTTCTGCGATGCTGCCTGCTGCGGATGCCCGTATGCTCAACGTCGGTTACGTCTTCACGCCGGAAGGCGACATCCTGCGCCAGGCCAAGTGCCACCTCCTGCCGATGGAAGTGGACTGGGGACTCGCGCCTGGTGAGGATCTCGAGGTCTACGACACTTCGGTCGGGCGGATCGGACTGCCGGTCTGCATGGACGCGACCTACTTCGAAACGTTCCGCATCCTGCGCTTGCAGGGGGCGGAGATCGTGCTGGTGCCGATCGCGGACGCGGAGTATCCGTACAACCGCTGGAAGGCCCTCAGAGGGATCTGGCCGCGGGTGCAGGAGTCCCAGGTGTTCGGCGTGCAGGCGGCGCTTGTCGGCAACGTGCTCGGCATGCGCCTTACGGGCAATGCCGGGATCTACGCGCCGCTGGCCATGACGCCGAACGGGGATGGGATACTCGCGATCTCGTCGGAACCAGAGGGCGAGACGATCGTCGTCGCGGACATGGACATCGCGGCTTTGCAAAGCTACCGTCAGGAAAACCCGTTGGATCTGAACCCGGCCCTCTACGAGCATTACTTCCCGCGCGTCTACTCCGGTTTCTGGCGAGGAGGAGCAAGCTAGTGTCGACCGACAATGTTTGGCGCGATGACGGGGCTTGCCTCGTCTGCGGGCCGGACAACAAATCCGGTTTGCACCTGCACTTCGAGTACAGCGCAAAGGGCGCGCGCGCCGAGGGAGAGGTTCCTTCGCACCTGCAGGGATACGCCGGAACTACCCACGGCGGCATCGTCAGCGCGATCCTGGATGAGGCCATGTACTACGCCGTTGCGGCCCAAGGCATGCCGGGCGTCGCGACGGGTGAGCTCACGGTGCGCTATCGCGGTCCCCTGTACACAGAGACTCCGTTCGTCGTGGAGGCGACTTGCGAGCGCCGGACGCGACGCTTTGCGAAGGCCAAGGCGAGAATTCTCTCAGAAGGGCGGCTGGCTGCCGAGGCGGAAGGGCTTTTTTTGCCGGTGCAAGCAACGTTCCGTTCTAGGGAAGCCAGGCAGGCCATGGAAGCGGGGGAGGCAAGCAATGAAGACGCGTGACGAGTCGTGGACGCTGCTCACGGAATGGACGAAGTCCCCACAACTGCTGAAGCATGCCCTCGCCGTCGAGGCCAGCATGCGCCATTACGCCGGAATTCTAGGCGGGGATCCAGAGTGGTTCGGGACGGCGGGACTCTTGCACGACATGGACTATGAGCGCTATCAGAGCCTCGAGGACCACCCGTACAAGGGAGCCGAAATCCTGCGCCAGCAGGGGTACGACGAGGAGATCGTCACCGCGATCCTGGGGCACGGAAACCACACCGGCGTCGCCCGCACGACGGACATGGCGAAGGCTCTTTTTGCAGTGGACGAGCTCTCGGGGTTCGTGGTCGCTGTGGCCCTCGTCCGCCCCGAACGCCTTGACGGCCTAGAGGTGCGCTCCGTGAAGAAGAAGCTGAAGGACAAGGCGTTCGCGCGCGGCGTAATGCGCGAGGACATTACGCAGGGAGCGGATGAGCTCGGGATTCCGCTCGATGACCATATCGCCAACGTGATTGCTGCGTTGCAGGCGGCGAAGGATCGCCTCGAACTATAGGCGCACCGGAAAGGATTCGGGGCCGAGGCTTGCGACGGCCCCTAGGGCAGCAGCCGCGCCAGATGATCCTCCGCACGCAGACGGGGACGCGCACGCGAATCACGCGCGCGTCCCCGCAGCCGGTCTTGCGGGCGGGATCGCTACGCTGATCCGCAGCGGCGCAGAGACCAGTGCACCGGAAGGCATGCCGCACTGAGGGCCGCAGCGCCGTGAAACGGAGGGTAAGGCTCAACAGCGAAAAACCGCGGGCGCCGGTTTCCCGGCGCCCGCTTGTCGTGCTATTGTCTATCCCGCGCTCTGGTTCGGGTCCCCGGATTCCTGCGGCAGCGACCGCTCCGGAAGGAGCTGGCGGCCGTCGAATCCCTCGAGCGGCGTGTGGTAGTGGCGTAGTGCGTCTTCCCCAAGCTTCCAGCAGAGTAGGACTTCCTGCTCGTCGATCTTGCTTGGGAAGTCTACGAGCCCGAGTTCGACACTCTTCAACTGGCAGCCTGTACGGTTGATGTCGGCGATCCGGGCGTTGGCCTCAGCCACGGAGCGGTCAAATGATTCGCGCGTGTCCTGGAAGTCGCGCTGGAGGATCAGCTTGCCGTCCGGCTTGTAGCCGACCGCCTTGATCTGCTCCATCTCCTCAAAGTGAGCCTGGGCCTGGCGCTGGAGCTCCTGGAGTCGGCGGAGGTGGCCTTCGAGGAACGGAACGAGAGCGTTCGCCTCGGACACCGTGAACAGCCGGTGGGCCATTGCGGAGCACCTCCCACTGCGCTCGCTGGGATTTCAGGCAGGAGCGCCCCGAAGATCCCTTCCGTGCATTTTACTAAATGCACTGCGCATTCGTACAGGTAATTTCTCTGAACCCTGGTCCGACACCTTCCGTCGCCGTGCCGTCCGTCGCCACTTTGAGATGACGTGTTTTAGGACGAGCCCATCGGCCGCCTGGAAATGTCTTCGTCGCGAATGACCATGAGCCTTTGGACGTTTTCTGATACAATACGTTTCGGAGTTCAGGAGGTGGGAGATTTGCGCCGCTGGCTCTTCGGAATCGTCTTTCTCGTTGCGATGTCGCTTGGACAGGTTGCCCTGGCGGCCTCCGACAAGACGCCCACTGGGTCCCCCGGCGTCATCGCCATTCTCGTTGGCGTCATAACCGTTGCAGTCTTTCTTTGGATCTACAGCTTCATTGCCTGAACGGATGCTAGGCCGCTAAAGGCTTCCCGACGAGCCGCCCTCCTTCTGGGGAGGGCGGCATTTTTTTGCGCTGTGCTGCGCTTGACGCCTCAGCCAGGGGGAGCCTATACTGCGATAACGAACAAATGTTCTGTTTCCCGGAGGAGGGCGCTCGATGCTGGTCTACGTCGAGGTTTCAGGGATGCGGACACAGGTGCTGCAGGAGCGCGAACCGGCGTTGCGCGGCCGGTCGCTCGTCGTGCTCGATGGGCGCCGCGTCGCCGACCTCTCGGCGGAGGCAGCGGCAGCCGGCCTCCACGTGGGCGACGAGTTGTCGCCCGCCGCGCTTTTGAACCTCGGGGCGCTCTGGCGCCGCGATCCCGGCGCCGAGACCTGCCAGGACTTGCAGGATGCGCTGGGGGAGCGCCTCCTGCTGCATGCGCGCAGCTGGATGGATTGCGGCACCGGGGCAGCGGCGGCGGAGATGTGGCCCGGAACGGATCCAGGGGCAGTGCTCTCCGCCCTGCGTGGGCTTGGCTGGTGGGCGCGCATCGCGAGTGGCCGCAGCCTGCATGAGGCGCAGGCGCTCGTTCGCGGCGGCGCCCGCCGCCTGGCAGACGGCGGCGAGATCTGCGCCGGGGAGCGGCAGGACCTGCCGCTCACGGCGCTCGGATGGGTGCCCGGCGCCACGATCCGCCGACTTGAGCGCCTCGGCATGACGCGCGTCGGCGACCTGAGCGAGATCGGTCCCGGGACGCTTTGGGAACAGATCGGCGCGTCGGCGCGGGAGCTCTCGGCCTTCGTCCGCGGCGAGGAGCCGACGGGCTACCGCCCGGAGGCCGAAGCGCCGGAACTCGGCTGGCGGCGTCGCTACGACGGTGCCCCCTGCGAGGCGCAGGCGGAGTTGGTGCGTGCCGTCTCGGACGGTCTCGAGGCACTTTCCGCACGACGCGGCGGCCTCCCGGCGATCGGGGCGGTAGAGGTCCGCCTCGCGGATGAGGCTGGGGAAGAGACGCTGCGCCGGCGAGAACTCCTGCGCCCGACTCGCCAGCGCGCCCGCCTCGAGGCAACCGTCCTCGGACTTGCCCTGACCGCGGTGCACGGGCCTTTGCGGGAGATCTCCTTGCGCCTCACGCCGTCGCGCGCGGAGGCGGCTGCACAGGCCGAGCCGGGACTCTTCTACCCGGTGCGTGCGCGCGCACCGAAGCCGCGCATCGTGGCAGTGCCGCAGCTGCCCGCGCGCGAGCGCCGCTTGGCCTTCTTCGACCCATACCGTCGCACGTCCGTAGACGCAGTGCGCTGAAGGAGGAGAACGTGATGTCTCGACTCGTCAACCGACCGGTCAAGGTTGCTGCACGGCAGGATGGCGCTCCGATCCTCTTCCGGTACCGGGATCAGCACCGCGTCTCGCGGATACTCGAGGTATGGCGTGAGGCCGGCGAGTGGTGGGAGGGCAAGGGAGACCGCCAGGTCTACCGCGTCGAGACCGAAGGAGGCGGCGTCTTTGAACTGCTCTTCGACCTTACCAGCCGCAACTGGACGTTGACGCGCAGCTACGACTGAAACTTTGCCGAGCGGGAGGCGGCGTCCTTGGTGCACCTTCATGTGCACTCGGCTTTCTCGCTTCTCGACGGTGCTGCGAGCCCAGAGGCGCTCGTGCGGCGCGCTGCGGAGCTCGGGTTTCCGGCGCTCGCCCTCACCGACCACAGCAGTGTCAGCGGCGTCGTCGCACTGCACCGCGCCGCGCTGCAAGCCGGCATCCGCCCGATCGCGGGTGCGGAGGTGGAACTGCTCGACGGATCGCACCTTACGCTGCTCGCGATGGGACCAGACGGCTATGCCGGCCTCTGCCGAGCCCTGACAGCAGCGCATCTCGGCTCCACACGCGGCCGACCGCGCATGCCCCTCTCCGCGCTGCGACGCGAGGAGGGGCTGATCGCACTTTCGGGCTGTCGCAAGGGTGCTGCGGCCCGGGCGCTTCTGGACCGCTCCGGGGAGCGCGCGGAGGAAGCGCTCAGAACGCTGCGCGATGCGTTTCCAAACCGTTTCTACGTCGAAGTCCAGCGCGGCGGCCTGCCCGGGGACGCGGCGCTCGAGGCGGGACTCTCTCAACTGGCGCGCCACCTATCGATCCCGGAGGTCGCGAGCTGCGACGTGCATCACCTGGAACGCGAGGACTTCTGGGTGCATGACCTCCTGACGTGCGTGCGCTTGGGCATCACGGTCGATGAACTGCACCCCGAGCGCCCGCTGAACGGCGAGCGCTACCTGCTCTCGCCGCAGGAGGCGGCAGAGCGCTATAGGGACCGCCCGGAGCTTCTAGGGGCAACGGACGAGATCGCTGCGCGCTGCGCACCGGCGCTCAGCTTCGGCGTCCGCCTCTATCCATCGTTCCCGCTGCCCCCCACGAAGACGCCGGAGGGAGAGCTGCGCCGTCTCACGTACGAGGGAGCGCAGCGCCGCTACGGCAGGACGGACGGCGAGGTGGGGCGCCGCCTCGAGCACGAACTGCGCACAATCGAGGACCTGGGGTTCGCCGACTACTTCCTGCTCGTCTGGGACGTCGTTCACTTTGCGCAGCGCGAGGGGATCCGCTTCGCCGGACGGGGATCCGCCGCCGACTCTGCCGTGGCCTACTGCCTTGAGATCACGGAAGTGGACCCGATCGCGCGGCGGCTCCTCTTCGAGCGCTTCCTCAGCCGCGAGCGCGCCGAGCGCCCCGACATCGACCTCGACTTCGACCACCGTGCACGGGACCGCGTGGCCGACTACCTCTTCCGCACCTACGGCGAGGAGCACGTCGCTGGGGTCGCCACCTACCAGACGTTCCAAGCGCGCTCCGCGGTGCGTGACCTCGGCAAGGCGCTCGGTTTTCCGGAAGCAGAGGTCAAGGAGGTGCAGCGGAGGCTCCCCTGGCTGCCGGCCGACGCGATCGCCGAGCGCTGGGACCTCTTTCCGGAACTGCAGGCGTCGCCGATCGGTCCGCAGCGCCTCGGCCTGCTGCTGCGGGCCTGCGCAGCCGTTGCCGGCCTGCCGCGCCACCTCGGCACGCACCTCGGGGGGCTCGTTGTGAGCCGTGGCGCCCTCAGCGACATCGCGCCGCGCCAGCGGTCTGCGAAGGGCGTCGCGATCGTGCCGTTTGACAAGGTGGACGTGGAGGATCTCGGCTTTCTCAAGTTCGACCTCCTCAGCCTGCGTACGCTGGCGGCGCTCGATGAGGCGTACAAGACGGCGCCGGAGCTGCGCGACGCGCGTGCTGCAGAGGACCCTTTGGCCATCGAACTGGTCGCCCGCGGCGAGACGCTCGGGCTGTTCCAGCTGGAGAGCCCCGCGCAGAGGGCCTTGCAGGGGAGAATGGGCGCGCGGGGCTTCGAGGACATCGTACATGCGATCGCGATCATCCGACCGGGCCCGATCAAGGGGAACATGGTTGGTCCGTACCTTCGTCGCCGGGCGGGCAAGGAGGAGGTATCCTACCTCGACCCGCGCCTCCGGCCGATCCTCGAGAAGACATACGGCGTCGTGCTCTTTCAGGAGCAGGTGATCGAGATCGCGACGGAGATCGGCGGCTTCTCGCCGGGAGAGGCGGACCAACTGCGCCGCGTCATGACCCATGCTCGTTCGGCGCGGGAGATGGCTTCGATTGGGGAGCGGTTCGTCGCGCAGGCGACGGCGGGCGGCACAGATGAGGCTGTGGCGCAGGAGATCTTCCGAATGCTTGAGGGATACGCGAGCTACGGCTTTCCCGAGGCGCATGCCGCCGCCTTCGCGCACACGGCGCTGCGCACGGCGCAGCTCTCGGCGCGGCGGCCCGAGGCGCTCTTCGCGGCACTCCTCTCACAGCAGCCGATGGGCTACTACCCGCCGCACATCCTGGTTGCCGAGGCAATGCGACGCGGGGTGCGCTTCGCGCCACTCGACATCGCGCGCTCGGAGAGTCTCTACCGCGTCGAGGCCGACGGACGGGTACGGGTCGGATTGTGCGCCGTGCGGAGCCTGGGGCCGCAGGGGGAGCAGGCGATCCTTGCGGCGCGCGGCGAAGGGCCCTTCCGTTCGCTTGCAGACCTCGCGGGGCGGACGGGGCTCAGCACCGACGAGCTGCAGGCGCTCGTCGATGCGGGGGCACTGGACCGCCTGGACCGCAACCGCCGTCGCCTTTTATGGCAGGCTGGGCGGCTGACGCATGGCAGGGGACTCTTCCCCGAGGCGCCGCCCGACATTCCGGACTTCCCCGCCTGGCAGCGCTTCTGGCGCCAGGAGGCGGTGCTGGGACTACGCGGCCCGGCACACCTGATGCTCCAGGTGCGCGCCCAATTGCAAGGCAAGGGCATCCGGCCTGTCGCGCAGGTACGCCGCCTGCGCCACCGTGCGGAGGTCTCGGTCGCTGGTGTGCTCTTCCGCCCGCACCGGCCGCCGACGCGCAGTGGACGGGTGGTCGCCTTCTTCATGCTGGAGGATGAGACGGGACTGCTGGACCTCGTCGCCTTCGAGGAGGTCTACCGCCTGCAGGGAGATCTCCTGTTCGGCGACCACCCGCCGGTGCTGGGCGTACACGGGCGGGTAGAGCGCCAGGGAAGAGGCGTGACGGTGCAAGCGCGGGAACTCTTTGAGCCGTTGCCCCGCCTGCGCGTACAATGAGGGGCGATAGGGTGTAGGGGGAGTCACGGTGGCACAGGAGGCGGAGGAGAAAAAGTGCATCCTCGCAGTGGTGCCAGAGGCCCGCGTGCAGCGCGTGGAGGCGCGCCTGCGCCACCAGGACAGGCGGTTTACGCGCCTGACGGCCCAGGGAGGTTTCATGCGCCGCGGCACGACGGTGCTCTTGCTGGTCACACCGCCCGAGGAAGTGGACGAGATCGTCGGAGAGATCCGCGACGCGGCAGGCAGCGCCGAGCGTCCGGCGCCGCACGAAGCGGAAGTCGGGACGGTCGTCTTCGTATTGCCGCTCACGCTCGATCTGCGGTTTTAGACGGGAGATCCTGTTCGGCACGAAAGCGAGCGGAAGGCGCCCTAGGGCGACCTTCCGCTCGCTTTTGAGCCATGTCGGCAAGCAGGTAGCCGACACTCTCGAGGGGAGATTGGGGCAGAAGACCAGGCGACGCAAGTGTACAGCGCTTTCCCAACCTAGCAGGATTCCTTGAGCGGGCTCGCCAACGACTACTGCCGGACGGCAAAGCGTTCCTGGCGGCATGCAAGGAGGCAACCCATGCGTTCCTTCGACGAGAATCTCGATCTCTACGCCCGGCTTGCGATTCAGGTGGGGTTGAACGTCCAGAAAGGTCAGCGGGTCTTCATCAGGTCGTCCCTGCAGGGGGCGGAGTACGTCCGGCGACTGGTGCGCGAGGCGTACGCGGTGGGGGCGTACGACGTGCATGTCGACTGGTCCGATGACAAGGTCAACCTAACCCGTTACCAGATGGCCCCGACAGAGGCGCTCACAGATGTGCCGCAGTGGCTCGTGCAGAAGTACGAAACCCTGGTAGAGCAGCGTGCGGCGCACATGACCGTGCTTGCACCGACCCCAGACCTCTACAAGGATGTGGATCCGCAGCGGCTGGCCAGCGCAACGCGCGCGATGCGCGAGGCGACCAAGCACGCCAACGACGACAGGGTCTCGAAGACGAACTGGCTTGGCATGGCGACGGCGAGCGCCGAGTGGGCGGCGAAGGTATACCCGAACGAGATTCCGGAGCAGGCGCTTGCGCTGCTTTGGAACGACCTCTTTCAGCTTTGCCGCATCGACCAGGAGGATCCGATTGCCGCCTGGCGTGCGCATATCGGGGACCTCACGCGGCGCGCTGATTTCCTGAACCGACAGGCCTTCAAGAGCCTGCACTATGACGGTCCCGGCACAGACCTCGTCATCGAGCTGCCGAAGGGCCACCGCTGGTCCACTGCAGAGATGACGAGCGATACGGGCACGCGCTACGTCGCCAATATGCCGACCGAGGAAACCTTCTCGGTGCCGAAGCGCAACGGCGTGCACGGCACGGTGCGGGCGACGCTGCCGCTCAACTACAACGGGGTGACGATCAGGAACATTCGCCTCGAACTGCATGACGGAGAGATCGTCAACTATGCGGCGGACAGCGGCCATGAGGCGCTGCGCTCGATCATCGAGACGGACGAGGGCAGCCGCCGCCTCGGGGAAGTCGCGCTCGTCTCGCAGGACTCCCCAATCGCGCAATCGGGGCGTCTTTTCTACAACACGCTCTACGATGAGAACGCGTCCTGCCACCTCGCGATCGGCGCGGCGATCCCGGCCTGCATTGCGGGCGGGCAGGAGATGTCCGACGAAGAGATGCTCGCGGCCGGCGCCAACTGCAGCATGACCCACGTCGATTTCATGATCGGCTCGGATGAGCTGGACGTGACTGCGGAGGGCTTCGACGGCTCGAAGGTACCGATCCTGCGCAAGGGGCGCTGGGCGTTCTAGGAGATCTGCGCAGAGGAGCAGCGTGATTACACTCCGCCGGCGGCGCGCCGCGGCGGCAGATCTGGAGGCAGTCCATGCGGTCTTTCGCGGAGAACCTTGACCTCTATGCCCGGGTTGCAGCCCAGGTGGGAGTGAACGTGCACAAAGGCCAACGCGTGTACATCAGTGCGCAGCTGCAGGGCGCGGAGTTCGTCCGGCGGCTGGTGCGCGAGTCGTACGCAGCGGGGGCCTATGACGTGTTTGTCGACTGGCACGATGACCGGGTTAGCCTGATCCGCTACTTGCACGCACCGGCCGAGGCGCTGGCGGACGTGCCGCAATGGCTCGTTGCGATGCGGGAAACCCTTGTGGACCAGAGGGCGGCGTACATCGCTGTGCATGCTCCGACCCCGAACCTCTTCAAGGACGTGGATCCGCAGCGGCTGGCAAGCGCCACGCGGGCGCTTTCTAAGGCGCTCAAGAAGTCCAACGAGGACAGGGTCACGCGGACGAACTGGCTGATTGTCTCGCCGGCGAGCCCCCAGTGGGCTGCCCAGGTCTATCCTGACGCGTCACCCGACCAGGCCCTGGAGCAGCTTTGGGAAGATGTGTTCCGACTCTGCCGCATTGACCAGGAGGATCCGATTGCCGCCTGGCGCGAGCACAGTGCGGACCTTGCGCAGCGCGCGGACTTCCTCACCCGGTGCGCCATCAAGACCCTGCATTACGAAGGGCCTGGAACGGACCTCGTCCTGGAGCTGCCGAAGGGCCACGTCTGGCGAGGCGGCGGCGGAACAAGTGAAAGCGGTGCGCAGTATGTTCCGAACATGCCGACCGAGGAAGTCTTCACGCTTCCGAAGCGCGATGGGGTGAACGGCACGGTGCGCGCGACGATGCCGCTCAACTACAACGGTGTGACGGTGGAGAACATCCGCCTGGAACTGCGGAATGGGGAGATCGTCAAGTACGCGGCGGACAGCGGCTACGAGACGCTGCGTACGATCATCGAGACGGACGAAGGCAGCCGGCGCCTCGGAGAGGCGGCCCTCGTCTCCCAGGACTCGCCGATCGCGAGATCCGGGCGTCTTTACTACAACACGCTCTACGACGAGAATGCGTCCTGCCACCTGGCGATCGGCCGAGCCTACGCGACCTCCCTCGCCGGCGGCCAGGACATGTCCGAGGACGAACTGCTCGCGGCCGGCGCGAACCAGAGCATGACGCACGTCGACTTCATGATCGGGTCGGACGAGCTGGATGTGACGGCTGAGGCCTGGGACGGCAAGAAGGTGCCAATCCTGCACAAGGGACGCTGGGCGTTCCAGGTGTAACCGCGGCCTCACGCTCGCAGGGCACGGCGCACCGCGCCGCCCTGCTGCTGCCTTGTGCAGGATTCGGACGACCGTTCGCCAAAAATAGATTGGATGGCGCCGTCGCCGGTCCGACGGTAGGCAAGGAGGCAGTTTATGCGTTCATTTGACGAGAATCTCGACCTTTACGCTCGACTCGCGATTCGGGTGGGAGTGAACGTTCAAAGGGGCCAGCGCGTGCTGATCAATGCGCCCCTTCCGGCGGCAGAGTACGTTCGTCGACTCGTGCGCGAAGCGTATGCGGTAGGGGCGTACGAGGTATACGTCGACTGGCACGACGACCAGGTCAGCTTGACCCGCTATCTGATGGCGTCCGACGAGGCGCTCGTCGATATACCGCAATGGCTTGTGCAGAAGCACGAGACCCTGGTGGATCAGCGGGCGGCGCGAATCTCAGTCTATGCACCGACCCCGGATCTCTTTAAAAATGTGAACCCGCAGCGCCTTGCGAGCGCGACCCTGGCGCAGCAGAAAGCGCTCAAAAAGGTCAGCGATGCCATGATGGTCACCAAGGCAAGCTGGCTCGTGATCTCGCCGGCGACGCCGGAGTGGGCGGCGCAGGTTTACCCAGACGAGGCGCCTCAGCAGGCCCTTGAGCACCTCTGGAACGAGGTGTTCCGCCTTTGCCGGATCGACCGGGAGGACCCGATCGAGGCTTGGCGCGAGCATGTCGAGGGCCTTGAGCAGCGTGCGGAGTTCCTGAACCGCCACGCCTTCAAGAGCCTCCACTACGAAGGGCCGGGCACCGATCTCGTCGTCGAGCTGCCGAAGGGTCACCTCTGGCTTTCCGCCGACGAGACGGATGAGCAGGGTACGCACTGCGTCGTCAACCTGCCGACGGAGGAAACCTTCACGCTCCCGGATCGCAACGGGGTGAACGGTACTGTGCGCGCGACGATGCCGCTCAACTACAACGGCGTGACGGTCGAGAACATCCGCCTGGAGCTGCACGATGGTGAGATCGTCAAGTATGAGGCCGACAGCGGCTACGAGGCGCTGCGGTCGATCATCGAGACAGACGGGGGCGGACGCCGCCTTGGGGAGGTCGCGCTCGTCTCGCAGGACTCGCCGATCGCAAGTTCCGGCCGGCTGTTCTACAACACGCTGTTCGACGAGAACGCGTCCTGCCATCTGGCCATCGGCGAGGCGTATCCGACGTGCCTCAAGGGCGGGCGGGACATGTCGGAGGACGAACTCTTGGCGGCCGGGGCGAACCGCAGCATGACCCATGTCGACTTCATGATCGGATCGGATGAGCTGAACGTCACGGCAAAGGACTGGGACGGCAATGCGGTGCCGATCCTGCGCAAGGGACGCTGGGCGTTCTAGAGCCCTAAGACGCGCTCTTTCCACCCCTCGCTAGGGTCCAGCCGTTGCGGCGCCGACCCGTGGCCCCGCGTCGTGCACGAGCCGTTGCAGGGTGACGGAGGTATAGCCGCGCTCTTGCAGAGCTTGCAGGATGTCCCGCAGCGCCTTGATCGTCTGGACACGCGGCCCGCCGCCGTCGTGCAGCAGGACGATCGCTCCGGGCCGCAGCTGCGAGAGCACTGTCTTTGCGATGTCTTTCGCACTGCGCCCTGCCCAGTCCCGCGTGTCGATCGTCCAGAGCGTCACCGTCTCGTGCAGATGGGCGGCCGTCGTGAGCACGGTGGGACTGAGGTTGCCGTACGGCGGTCGAAAAAAAAGCGGCCCCGAGCCCGTGAGCTCCTGGATCAGGCCGGCGGTGGACGACAGCTCATACGTAACCCTGGAAGGCTTCAGTGATGGAAGCGAGCGATGGCTCATGCCATGGCTGCCGATCTCGTTCCCGTCCCGCTCGATCGTCTCGACGAGGCCGGGATACCTTTTTGCTTGGACTCCCAGCACGAAAAATGTCGCCCTGGCATGGTATTCGCTCAGAAGGTGCAGGATCGCCGGGGTGTTGCGCGGATCAGGGCCGTCATCGAACGTCAACGCTACCTCCCGCGCACCAGTCCGGATGAAGGAGAGTACCGGCGCGTTCATACTGGCGGCGGAGCGTGTTTGTGCGGCGTTTTGCAGCGGCGCACTCGCCCAGAGGACGAGCGCCGCGAAGCCGAGGCCCGCGGCAAGGCCGCCGATTGCGACCCAGCCGCGGTGAAGTGCGATCACCAAAGAGCTTCGACCTCCTGGTGTCGCATCTCTACGCCCCACGGAGGCACCGAATGCGGGAAGCTAGTCTGGTGAGCCGAAGAGGTGCCGCGCGAAGAGAAGCACGATCACGACCAGCCACACAACGGTCAGAAGGCCAACCTCGATAAACGCCCACATCATCGCCGCGCTGCACCTCCGCGCTACATGCTACGCGGTCTGCCCCATAAGGTTCAGACGCGCGTCGACGCCCACCAGAGGCCGACGGCGAAGATCGCGATCGCCACAAGCAGGATGGGGACCCAGCCCGGCGCGGTCGGCACGGCGACAGCACCGCTTGCGATGTGGAATCGATGCGGCAAATGGTGGATCTGCGCCCCGAAGAATCCCATGCAGCGTTGCGCCTCCCTTTGATGGCATGATTCCCGATGCGCAGCGCGCCATGCGGCGAGGAAAACTTCCAGCGCATGAGCGTACGCCGTGGGGAACCATAATGCCGGGGAGGTGGGGCAATGGCGGAGGAAAGGCGGCCTCAGCTGCGCATCGACCCGCAGCAGTTCGCGCAAGAGGTGGCCGCGGAGATCGCGGCGGACCTGAAGAAGCAGGCTGGCCGCAACGCCGCGAGAAGCGCTGCAAAGTACAGCACGCCGCTCGAGGAAGTTTCGCAGCGGGAATAGGCTTCGACACAACAAACGGGCAGGCACTTTGGGCCTGCCCGTTCTATCGTTTGCGGACGCGCCATAGGCATCGCCAAGAAAGCGGGTCGTACTGGAGGTGCGGCGGTGCGGACGCGGCGCATTCCGTGGCGCGATGCGATGCGGCCCCAGGCGGGGCCCTCGCGCAATTCAGCGCCGAGGTGGCGGGGACAGTTGGTCGGCGGGCTCCTGGTCCTCGTCGCACTTGGTCTCATCTATCACTCTCAGGAGAGTCAACAGATCCTGCGCCAGCTCGGGAGCTACTTTACCGGCACGCCTGCGGTGACGCAGACATTGGCCCCGGCGTCAGCGGGACCGGCGGACGCGCAGTCTTTGACGCAGGAGCTCTCGACGGTGGCCTCATCGGCCAAGACACAGGACTGGCAGCTCGCGGGTGACGAACTGCGCGCAGCAGAGGCGAGCTGGGCACGCCTCGAGGAGTCGTACGGCAAGGCCGGGATTGCCAGCACAGACATGAACGGCTTCACCGCGGACCTTGCGAACCTCGCGCTGGCGATCTCTGAGAAGAACGCGGCGCAGGTTGCCGCGAGCGTGCAAAACGCCCAGAAGACCCTCGCCTGGATGACAACCAACTACGTTGCCGGCTCCGGTCCGACGTTCCAGGAGATGTCGAGTCTGGTCTCCGACCTGAACAAGGCTGCGACGCAGCAGAACTGGGCCGAAGTGCAGAAGGACGCACAGATGCTGCAGAAGATGATGCAGTCGATCCAGCAAGGCTTCTAGCCGGGCTTCCGCACGCGAGCCGCCCTTGACGGGCGGCTCGCGCGCGTTGCGCTGATGACGCCATGGGCTGCCCTTTGTGGGGAACGTCGCTGCCTGAGCGACGGACTGATGACGGCACCGCCGTCTCGATTCCCGGCTTTCGTGCTCGCGCCAAGAGGCCGCTGACCTTTTGGCCGCGAATGGAGCCGTACACACCGCCGATATCGGAGCGGCGGCAGGCTTGCGGCGGAGGTATCGATATGTACGTGCAAGGCGACCGCTGGCTACCTTCGGAGAATGCGTTTTCCGAGGACATGGGCGAGGTCTGGGGCGACTGGTATTGTGATTCGGAGGTGGGGCGCCTGCGGGCCGTGCTGATGCACCGTCCCGGCCCCGAACTTGAGATCGTCACGCCCGACACCTACCAAGATCTGTTGTTCGACGCGCCCATCCACCACGGCCGGTTCCGCGAGCAGTTCGACGCGCTCGTCGAGATGTACCGCAGCCTCGGCGTAGCCGTTCATCTTGTCGAGGGCCAGCGTCTGGACCGCCCGAATGCCGTATACGTGCGTGACCTCTATACGATGACGCCGGAAGGCGCAATCCTGGCGCGTCCCGCCACACGCCAGCGACGCGGCGAGGAACGGGCTGTGGCGAGTACTTTGGCGGGGCTCGGCGTGCCGATCCTCAAGACGGTAAACGCGCAGGCGACCTACGAAGGCTCGAACGTGATGTGGCTTGATCGGACCACTTGCCTGCTCGGCACGTCCAGCCGGACAAACGGAGCCGGCGCCGACCAGGTCGAGCACGAATTGCGCAATCTCGGCGTAGAGAGCGTGATCCGTGTCGCCGTACCCTACGGCCAGATCCACGTCGACGGCTTCATCTCCATGGTGGACAAGAAGACGGCCGTGATCTCGCCCTGGCTGGTCACCTGGGACCTTCGGCGCTGGCTGCTCGACCGAGGCTTCACGCTGATCGTCGCCACGAACCTCGATGAGGTCGGTCGGTTGGGGACGAACTTCGTATGCGTCGAGCCGCGCAAGGTCATCATGGCCGCCGGCTTCCCCGAGACCCGGGGCCTCCTCGAAGCGAACGGCATCGAGGCGGTGGAGGTCGAGATCGACGAGATCCTGCGCGGCGGCGGCGCCGTGCACTGCATGACCGGCTTCCTGAAGCGCGATCCTGTGTAGATTCAGTGTGGCGCCGTCATCGACCCGAGCGCTCCTTTGTCACGGACCACTTCGTCTGCCCGCCAAGCGGCAGCGCAGCGCTGTTCATGGGTACGGTCGACGGGTGCACCGCGCCGACCTCCGTGCCACCGTCATCCAGTGCAGCGGGTACGCCTACGGTCTCGCGCCAGGCCGACTGGAGCCACGCCGGCTTCTGACTCGAGCCTGCGGTTCAAGACATTGGGCAGCAAGGTGCCGTCCCCGTATGAGAAGTGCACCTCATCACCGGTGGGACGAAGGAGAACGCGGGCACCTTGCGAAGCATGCGGAAACAGGACTAGGGGTGAGGACCCTGCACGAATGGCGCGACGCCGGCAGCTTCCTTTTTGTTTCTCCGCACCCGGACGACGTTGAACTCGGCTGCGGGGGCACGCTCGCAACACTCGCAAGGGCTGGCGCGGAGGTGCACCTCGCCGTTGTCACCGATGGGCGCCTGGGCACCCGCGATCCCTTGCGCATGCCGGATGAGATCGCCCTCATCCGCTCCAAAGAGCAGCAGGCGGCAGCGAAGGAACTCGGCGCAAAGCTGCGGATGCTCGGGCTGCCGGATGGCGGCCCGCACGATTACTACCGGCTGCGCGACAGGGCGGTTGCGCTGATCCGCGACGTGCGGCCGGACTACGTCTTCGTCTGCGATCCCTACCTGCCGTACGAGGTGCACAGCGATCACCGCATGGTGGGACTTGCAGTCAGTGAGGCGGTGCTCCTCGCGGGACTCCCGCACTATGCGGGCGGCAGCGGGGCTGCGCACGACACGGAGGGCATCCTCTACTACTTCCCTCGCAGGGCGACAGAACTCTCGCCGCTCGACGAGGAGAGCCTCGCTCGGCGCAGGCGTGCACTTGCCTGCCACCGCAGCCAATTCGGCCGAGACGATCAGTACCTCGAGCGGCTGGAGGCACAGCTCAGACACTACGGCAGTACGGCGGGGGCGATCGCTGCGGAGCCTTTGCACCTGCGCAGGCGTACGGAGCTGCACATCCCCGACCCGGAGGGCATGGAAGAATGACACCGGGTGGGGGAGGCGAGCGGCCGGTCGCGCTCGTCACTGGCGCATCCAGCGGCATTGGTGCCGCAGTGGCGGAGCGGCTTGCGCAGGAAGGCTTCCAACTCGTGATCGGCGCGCGGCGGGCGCAACTGCTCGCCGACGTCGCAAAGCGCCTGCGCGCGCACGGAGCGGAGGTGCTGGAACTGCCGCTCGATGTGCGCGACAAGGATTCCATCGCTTCTTTCGTCGCTGCGGCACAAGAACGCTTCGGACAGGTGGACCTCCTCGTCGCGAACGCCGGCATCGGCGGCGGAGGACAGCTCGCCGAGACGGATGATGCACAGATCGCCGCGATGGTGGAGACGAACCTTCTCGGCGTGGTGCGTGCCGTGCGTGCCGTTCTGCCGGGAATGCTCGCGCGCGGCAGCGGCCACGTTGTCGCCATCGCCTCGGTGGCTGGCGCCATCCCGATCCCCGGTCTTGTCCTCTACTCGGCGACGAAGGCAGGCCTGATCGCATTCTGCACCGGCCTTCGGCGCGAGGTGGGGCACCGCGGCATCGCGGTAAGCGCGATCTTGCCGGGGTTCATCGCAACGGAAATGACTCAGCAGCAGGGAGTCGACATCCGCATGCCGCCGCCGACGATTATCGCGGGAGCCGTGATGCGCCTTTGGCGCACCCGGCGCCCACTGGCCGTCGTACCCGGCTGGTACCGCATCCTGACGGCGTTTTCCCGGATTGCGCCAGGCACTGTCGATCGGATCACGCGCCGCTTCAACATCTAGCCGCGTGGACGGGACGCAGCCCGCGCCGTATGATCGGGTGGGTCGGCCTTTGCGCGTCGACGGATGGATTTGCTTTGGAGGTATACAGCGTTGCGCACCGCACTCGTCGGCCTCCCAGGGCCTGGGAAGACCACGCTCTTCAACCTCTTGACCGGCTCGGACCTTCCGACCGGCGCCCTGTCACGCCCCGAAGCGCACGTCGGCTCCGCAGACGTACCCGATCCGCGCCTTTGGGTGCTTGCCGAGATGTTCCACCCGAAGAAGGTCACCCACGCGAAGCTCGAGTTCGTCGATATACCCGGAGTACGCGTCGGCGGCGCAGCGCAGGAAGCGAAGCGCTTCCTCTCCGACATCCGTGAGGTGGATGCGCTCGTCCATGTGCTGCAGGGGTTTCCCGGCATCGAGGAGCCGGATCCCGTTAGGGATGCAGAGGCGCTCGAACTGGAGCTTGCCGTTGCAGACCTCGATGTCGTCGAACGGCGCCTCGAGCGCATCGCAAAGGAGAAGAAGCGCCCGAGCCCAGACGTCGAGAGGGATGCCTTGCAGCGCATCGCCAAGGAACTTGGCGAGGGCCGCAGGGCGGGCGGCGTCGCACTCTCGGCGGAAGAGGACCAGGCGCTGCGCGGCTTCACGCTCCTCACGCAGAAGCCGCTCGTGCTGGTGCTGAACGGCGATGAGTCGCAGATCCCGGAGGACGCGCCGCTGCATGCTGCGGTCGCGGCGTACGCCCGTGAGCGCGGCGTGCCGCTCGTTACGATGTCCTTGCTGCTGGAGCGCGAGATCCAAGAGCTGCCGGCAGACGAGCAGGCAGCTTTCCTCGGCGACCTCGGACTGCGCGAGCCGGGTCTGAGCCGCCTGAGCCACGGTGTCTACGAAGGGCTTGGCCGCATCTCCTTCCTGACGGCGGGGACCGACGAGGTGCGCGCCTGGACGGTGCGCGCTGGCGTCAGCGCCCGCAGTGCGGCCGGAGCGATCCATTCAGACATCGAGCGCGGCTTCATCCGTGCGGAGGTCGTCGCGTACCAAGACCTCATCGCCGCGGGCTCCATGGCGAAAGCGAAGGATGCGGGCACCGTGCGCCTCGAGGGCAAGGACTACGTCGTGCAGGATGGGGATATCATCAATTTCCGCTTCGCCGTCTAGGCGAAGGAGAGGGTGTATAGAGTGCGCCTTTCAATCCTGCAGCAGAGGCTGCAAGCGCAGGGACTCGCGGCCGCGCTCGTTACGCGGCCTGTGCAGATCGGCTACCTGACAGGCGGGTTCATCAATCCGCACGAGCGGTTTTACGCGCTGCTCGTGCCCGCATCCGGAGAGGCCACGCTCTTCGGGCCGGCGCTTGAGGCGGGACAACTCGGCAACCTGGGCATTCCGTTCGTTGCGGTGAAGGACCAGGACCGCATCCGCAACGTGCTCCATGGCCGCCTGGGCGGCGGGCGCATCGGCGTCGAGCACGACCACATCACGCTCGGATGGGCAGGCGAGGCGGCACAGGCCGCTGGACTGGAGGTCGTGGCGCTCGCGGACATCGCACGTGACCTTGTTGCACTGCGCGCAGCCAAGGACGAAGCGGAAGCCCAGGCGTTGCGCGAGGCGGCCCGTCGGCTCGACCAGGCGACAGGCTACGCGAAGACCGTGATCCGCAGCGGGATCACGGAGCGGCAGATGGCGGCAAAGATCGAGCGGTACATGCGAGAGGACCTCGGCGGGGCCCCCGGCTTCAACAGCATCGTGCTCTTCGGCGAGCGCAGCGCGCTGCCGCACGGCGAACCCACAGACCGCGCCCTCTCGCCCGGCGAGACGGTGCTCGTCGACATCGGCTTTCGCTGGGAGGGCTACATTGCCGATACGACCCGCACGTTCTTCTATGGAGAACCCAACGAGCAGATGCGCAGGATCTACGGCATCGTTCAGGAGGCGCAGGCCCGCGGGCGCGCGGCCGTCCGCCCGGGTGCAGCGATGGGTGATCTTGATGCTGCCGCCCGGGAGCACATCTCAGCCGCAGGCTACGGGGAGTACTTCCCGCATCGCGTCGGCCACGGACTTGGCATCGAGACGCACGAAGAGCCGTTCCTCCTGCCCGGTAGGGAGGACCTCCTCGTCCCGGGAATGTGCCTGACGATCGAGCCGGGCATCTACCTGCCGGGACAAGGCGGCGTGCGCATCGAGGACGACCTCCTGGTGACGTCTTCGGGGGCGGAAACGCTGACGCACTATCCCCGCGCCCTGGAGGTGGTCGAAGCTTGAAGGACGACATGTCGAAGGCGCTCTACGAGCGGGCGCAGCGCGTCACCCCGGGCGGCGTCAACAGTCCCGTGCGCGCGATGCGCGGGGTACGGGACTACCCGCTCTTCGCGGAGCGGGGAGAAGGGGCACTGCTGTACGACGCCGACGGCAACGCCTACATCGACCTTCTCAACTCGTGGGGCCCCCTGATCCTTGGCCACGGGCACCCGGCCGTCGTGGAGGCGATTCGCGAACAGGCCGGCCGCGCCCTAACGTTCGGTCTCGCCAGCCGACTCGAGGTGGAACTTGCGGAGCTCGTCACTGCGGCGATGCCTGCAGTGGATGAAGTGCGGTTCGTCAGTTCCGGAACCGAGGCGACGATGAGCGCGATCCGCCTCGCGCGCGCCTATACTGGGCGCGATGTTGTCGTGAAGTTCGCCGGCTGCTACCACGGGCATGTGGATGCGCTCTTGGCGCGTGCAGGCTCGGGGGCGGCGCTCTCGGCGCTGCCGGTTTCGCCGGGCGTGCCGCACAAGGCGGCGGAAGACACGGTGGTGTTGCCATACAACGACCTCTTTGCGGTCGAAGACCTCATGCGGCAGCGCGGCGGGGAGATCGCCTGCGTGATCGTCGAGCCGATCGCCGCAAACATGGGCGTCGTGCCGCCGAAGCCCGGCTACCTCGAGGGAATCCGCCGGGCGACCGCAGCCGCCGGCGTCCTCCTGATCTTCGACGAGGTGATCACTGGCTTCCGCGTCAGCCTGGGCGGCGCGCAGGAGGCCTTCTCGATCCAGCCGGACCTGACGTGCCTTGGCAAGGTGCTGGGCGGCGGACTGCCGGTTGGGGCGTATGGCGGCCGCCGCGAGATCATGGAACGCATCGCGCCGCAGGGCGATGTCTACCAGGCCGGCACACTCTCCGGCAGTCCCCTGGCGATGGCCGCAGGCCTCGCACAGCTGCGGATTCTGCAGCAGACTGCAGGTGCCTACCGGCGTCTCCATGCCGTGGCGGAGGCGCTGGGCGCGGCGATGCGCGAAGCGTCGCGGGCAGCGGACGTCCTGACGACGGTGCAGGTGTCCCATGGGCTGCTCACGTGCTTCTTTGCCCCAGGCCCGATCGAGGACCAAGAGCAGGCTGCGCGCACCGATGCGCGGCGCTACCGCGCGTTCTGGCAGGCCATGGCCGCACACGGGGTCCTGTTCGCGCCTGCCGCAAACGAGGCCGTATTCCCATCGCTGGCGCTGAAAGACGAACACGTCGAACAGATCACCGCTGCCCTGCCGCAGGCCTTCCGCGCTGCGCGCGACGCGGTGCGATAGCAGATCGGAGCCCCCGGATATGCTACAAGCGGGCACGGCTACGTGCCCGCTTGCGTGTACATACCCGTAGGGGGTATGGTTTGTACTGAAGGAGATGTTCTGATGGCTGCGCTGACACTGGCGATCGACGGCATGACCTGTGATCACTGCAAGATGACGGTGACGAAGGCGCTCATGGGGGTCGAGGGCGTGAAGACCGCGCAGGTTTCTTTGGAGGACGCCCGCGCCGATGTGGAGTTTGACCCCGCGCGCGTGTCGGTGGAGGCGCTTGTGCAGGCAGTGGATGAAGAGGGCTACGGGGCGCACGCCCTGTAGGATTCGGAGGCGGTCCCATGGCGGCAACACAGATGGAAACGCCGCAGATCCACGAGGCGGCGCGGGAATGGGAGCTCGACGTCCAGGGCATGACCTGCGCATCGTGTGTGCGACACGTCGAGAAGGGTCTTCGGTCCGTTCCGGGCGTCCAGATCGCGAACGTGAACTTGGCGAGCGAATCGGCGCTGGTTCACGCGGCCCCCGGCGTGCGCGGCCAGGACCTCGTTGCGGCAGTGCGGGCACGCGGCTACGATGTCGTGCTCGGTGAAGCGAGGCTGCGCAGTCTTGAGGGCTTCGACAGCACCACGGCGCAAAACCTCGAGCGCCTTCTGCTCGCGCAGCCGGGCGTCGTCGAGGCGCATGCGAATCCGGCCGCGAACGAAGTGCTGGTGCGGTTCCTCTCCAAGACGAGCGGCAAGGAACTCGTGCAGGCCATGCGCCAGCAGGGCTTCCAGCTGCGGGCTGCGGAGACTGAAACAACCGGCCAGGGCGCACAGACGCGCGCGATTCTCGCCCGCCTGATCGTGTCAGGGGCGCTCGCGGCGCCGCTGCTTGTGGCGATGATCGCGTCGGCCGTGGGACAGCCTATCCCTTGGCTGATGAACGGGTACCTGCAGCTCGGCCTGGCAAGCGTGGTGCAGGTCTATGGCGGCTTCCCCTTCTACCGGGGAGCCGTGCAAAACCTGTTGCACGGCACAGCGAACATGGATGTTTTGGTGGCGCTCGGGACGACGGTGGCATTCGCCGATAGCGTCGCCGGGCTCTTTTTGCGGGGTGCCAGCACCTATTTCGAAGTATCGGCGGTCTTGATCGCCGTGATCCTCGCTGGCAGGTTCCTCGAAGCGCGCGTCAAGGGACGCGCCGCCTCGGCGATCGCGGCGCTCGCCTCCCTGCAGGCCAAAAGCGCACTGCGCTACCTGCCGGACGGCCAGACCGAAGAGGTGCCGCTGGACGTCATCGCTGTCGGGGACGCCGTGCTGGTGCGCCCGGGCGAGCGCGTGCCTGTCGACGGCACCGTCCGCGAGGGGCAGAGCGAGATCGACGAATCGATGCTCACCGGGGAGAGTATGCCGGTGGCCAAACAGCCTGGGGATACGGTGATCGGTGCGACGGTGAATCGCTCGGGCCGCCTTGTGGTCGAGGCGACCCGTATCGGCCGTGATACCGCGCTTTCCCATGTGATGCACGCCGTCAGCGAGGCACAGGGGTCGAAGGCGCCAGTGCAGCGCATGGCGGACAGCATCGCGAACGTATTCGTGCCGGTGGTTCTGGGCCTCGCCCTCATTACCTTTGCGCTCTGGGCTGTGTTCGGCGGCAGTCTGCAAACGGGTCTCATCGCAGCGGTCGCAGTGCTCGTGATCGCCTGCCCCTGCGCACTCGGCCTCGCCACACCTGCCGCAATCATGGTGGGCACCGGCCGCGGCGCGGAGTCCGGCATCCTGATCCGCAGCGGTGAAGCGCTGGAGACGGCGCACAGGGTCGATACTGTCGTCTTCGACAAGACAGGCACCCTGACGCAGGGGCGCCCGGCAATAGTGGAGATTGTTGCGCCGTTGCTCGACCGCGAGGAGGTGCTGCGGATCGCAGCGGCGCTGGAGGCGAACTCCGCGCACCCCCTCGCCACGGCGATCTCCGCTGCCTATGAAGGGATAGTGCCCGAGGTGGAGGGGTTTCGCGATCTGCCCGGGCGTGGCGTCAAGGGTACGGTCGAGGGAAGCGCCGCACTGCTCGGTAGTCCGCGGCTGCTCGAAGAGCAGGGCGTTGCGCTCGGGGCGCTCGCAGATGAGATCGCCCGCATGCGCGCAGGGGGAGCCACGGTCGTAGCGCTTTCCGTGGATGCGCAGGCCACGGCAGCCTTCGCAGTGCGCGACGTGCTCCGCCCGACCGCCCAACGTGCGGTCGCGGCATTGAAAGAGCGCGGCATGCGCGTCGTGCTCCTCACGGGCGACAGTCGCGAGACTGCCCTGGCGATCGCGCGCGAGGCTGGCATCGAGGAAGTGATCGCCGAGGTGCTGCCAATGGGCAAGGCCAAGGCGATCCAGGGCTTGCGGGCGGAGGGCAGGCGCGTCGCGATGGTCGGCGACGGCGTGAACGATGCTCCGGCGCTTGCCGAGGCGGCCGTCGGGATCGCGATGGGGTCCGGCGCCGATGTGTCGCGCGAGGCGGCGGGCATCGTCCTCCTGAGTCAGGACCTGCGTGCTGTGCCAGCGGCCATCGAACTCAGCCGCCGCACGATGCGCAAGATCCGGCAGAACCTCTTCTGGGCACTCTTTTACAACGCACTTGGAATCCCACTCGCCGGCCTCGGGCTGCTGACGCCGGTGATCGCGGGGACCGCGATGGCGCTCAGTTCCGTGTCGGTGCTCTCCAACTCTCTGCTGCTGCGCATGGTGCGGGTGCGGCCGGAAAACTTCTGATCGTTCTGCAGACAGTGCGCGCGCACCGTTCTTCCCAGCGCAGAGGCAGGCGCGCGGCAACCTTACGCAGGACGGGCTGATTGCCGTCAACGAGAGCGCAAAGACGGACCGCTTCTACTGCGCCATGGCGTTCTGTGCGTAGCGCAGGTTCTCCACGAGCGTCTGCGGAGCATCCCAACTCGCGAAGGGCTCCGGGACCGGAGCCCCGTTTGCCCACTCCGGCAGTTCGAAGTAGTATCGCTCGGCGAGCAGCACGTCTTCGCGCGCGCCAACCGGGCCGTGCCCGCTCAACACGATGTCAGCCTCAAGATCCGCGACCTGCCGTACGACACCGGGCCAATGGGTCGGAGTGCCGTGCCGCACCGCTGGATGGTGCCCTACCTGCACGATGTCGCCGCTGAAGAGGATGCGCTCTTCCGGCAGGTACACCACGCTGTCGCTCTCGGTGTGCACCCCGCCGAAGGAGAGGATCTGCACCTCGCGGCGCTGGCCATAGATCGTCAGGTTCTCGTCCGCCATGAGCGACGGACGGGCAGGCGTGATGCGTTCGATGTTTTGGATCAGCGCCTGGTATTCGCCTCGCACGGCCCGCCGCTGCGTGCGCTCGTACGGGTCGACCTGTGCTCGGGCTTCCCTTTCCAGCTGGGTGAGCCACCGGGCTCCTTCGCGCCGAGCCGTCTGGAGGAAGGCTCCGGTCCGGTCCCGCATGCAATCCGCAGTCGTGCGGGTGGCGACAATCGCTACACCTTGGAACGCCTGACTGCCCAGCACGTGGTCGTGATCACGGTGGGTGAGCACGAGCCAGCGCACCGGATTCCGCGTAAGGTGCTCTGCCGCTTCGCGCAGCGCGGCACCCGCAGCGGGCGTGAACATCGCGTCGACCACCAGCGTGGACCGGCCGAGGTCGACAATGCCCGCGTTCGACCATGCACCCTGTCCGGCTTTGGCCAGGGCGGCCCACACGCCTTCTGCGAGTTCCTGGATGCGGAAGTAGGCACTCTCATACTCCGCCACGCAAGCACCTCCATGCGACGAATCGACAGTTCGCAGGCCGCCAGCGAACGAGACATGGCGGGACATTCTCCGCCTGGAAGAATATCCCTGCATTCTTCGGTGGCATTGCGTCGCAGACATTTAAGGTACAGGCGCCAGGATCGTCCCCAGCCAGTCGCGAACTGAGCGCTGGGAGGCGATCTCAGCGATGTGGGTGATCGCGCACCGTGGATTCTCCGGCCGCCATCCCGAGAACACGTTGCGCTCCTTTCGCGCAGCGGTCGAGCTTGGGGTCGATATGGTCGAGTGTGACGTGCATGCGAGCGCGGACGGCAAGCTGGCCGTGATCCACGACGCAACGCTCGATCGGACGACGAACGGCAAAGGCCCAGTGCTCGCCCGGACGATGCAAGAGCTGCAGGCACTGGACGCTGGCGACGGGGAGCGCATTCCAACGCTCGAAGACCTGCTCGCCGCGGTCGAGTGCCCCGTCGTCGTGGAGGTGAAGGCGCCGGGCGCCCTTCCACCGCTGTTGGCGCTCTATCGTCGGGATCCGAAGCTCAAGGACCGGGTCTGGCCGATCTCCTTCGCACACCCTCTTATCAAGGCACTGACGGATCAAGTTCCGGGCTTGATGGCGGGGGTTCTCTACGCAGGCATTCCGGTGCAGCCGTGGACGCTTGCGGAGGCGGCCGGCGCGCAGATCCTTCTGCCCGCCCTCGAGACGGCGACGCGGGAGGAGGTAGAGATCGCGCACCAGCACGGGCTCTACTATTCAGTCTGGACGGCGGACACCCCGGAGGAGCTGCGCCGGGCGCAGGAAATCGGAGTGGACGGCATCGCGACGAACTTTCCGGATCGCCTGATTGGGGGGGAAGCGAATGGATAAGCGAAAGCGTCGCTACGTTTGGGTCCTCGGCATGGCGGGCCTCGGCCGCAACGTCGGCTGGGGTATGAACAAGGTGTTCACGGCAGCGCTTCTGGGAACCCTCACGTCGTCTACCGGTCTGATCGGCGCCGTGCTGGGCGTCGAGGGTCTCTTCGGCCTCATCCTGAATCCGCTCTCCGGGTACCTATCGGACCGCTATACGACCCGCATGGGCCGTCGCAGGCCGTATCTCTTCATCGCCTTTCCCGGCGCCGCCATCATGCTCATGCTCATGTACCTGACCCACAGCCTCGGCATCGCGATCTTCGCCGTCGTCCTCTTCTACTTCTTCCAGCAGCTCAGTCCGACGCCGTACCAGGCGATGATGCCGGACAGCGTCGACGAGCACTCCTACGGCGAGGCATCAGGGATCCTGAACCTCCTCTGGTCTGGCGGAAACCTCATCTCGTTTTTGATCGTTCCGCTCGTCTACACCCTCGTGAACCACATCGCAGGCTTCGTGCTGGGCGCCGTGATCCTGCTCGCGGGCGGGCTTTGGACCGCGTTTGCGGCGAAGGAGAAGAAGGAGTCCGCCGAGGAGGCGGGGCGGCGCGAGCGTCCGGACTATTCGCCGCTGATCAGCGGCGCGCTCCTCAAGTACTACATCGCGCAAGGCCTTTGGTGGCTCGGCTTCGAAGCGATCGCAAGCTTCTTCACGCCGTACATGATCCACGTGCTGCACGGCAGCGTGCTCGACTCCGCGCTCGGCATGTCGATCTTCACGATCGCCGGCATCGGCGTCTCGCTCTGGTTCGGCAAGCTATACCAGCGCTACGACCCGCGGCTCCTACTGTCGTCGACGCTGCTGCTCTTTGCGATCGCGTCGATCAACGGGCTTTGGCTGCACACGGTTTTTGGCGCATTCATCCTGCTGTTCGTGGCCGGCATCGCCTGGGGCGGCATCCAAGTGACCTCGTACCCGCTCGCGGCAGACATGCTGCGTCAGTCGCTCCTGCGCAGGGGGCAAAGCGCTCTACAAGCGCAGCGCGAAGGCGTCGCCCTGCATGGCGCGCTCTATGGCGGCGCGAATCTCGTGCAATCTGTGGGGCTGATGGTGGCCGCACCCGTGGCGGGCCTCGTCATTCATGCGGCGCACGGCCAGTACCAGACGATGTTCATTGTGAGCTGCGCGTCGCTCATTGCGGCGCTTGGGCTCGTGCTTTGGTTCGGGCGGGTCGAGGTGGCCACGCCGGCACCCATCAGAGCGACTTCCTGAAAAAAATCGACGAGAATGGACAAACGTTAACTCTCTCGTAACAACGGCCAGTTATTCTGTGCCCGCACGACGAAAGGGAGGGTTACGTTTGCAGCTTTCCATGCGCCGCGCTGCTGTCGGGATCGCGCTTGTGTCGACCCTCGCGTTGGCGGTCGCCGGATGCGGCTCCACAACCTCGGCCGCGAAGTCAGGCCCTGTCGCATTGCAGGAGACTGGTTCCACGCTCCTGTATCCGCTCTTCAACATCTGGGTTCCGACCTACACGAAGAGCCACAAGGGCGTGACCATCACCACCGCGGGCACCGGCTCGGGCACAGGCATCACGGACGCCGGCAACGGCACGGTGCAGATTGGCGCATCCGACGCCTACCTCGCGCCTGGAGCACCCTCCGGCCTTTTGAACATTCCGCTGGCCATCTCGGCGCAACAGATCATGTACAACGTCCCCGGGTTCAACAGCACGCACCTGCAACTCTCCGGCCCGGTGCTCGCCGGGATCTACACCGGCAAGATCACCAACTGGGATGACCCCGCGATCGCTGCGATCAACCCGGGCAAGACCCTCCCGAACCTCAAGATCGTCCCGATTCACCGCACAGACGGCTCAGGGGACACCTTCCTCTTCACCCAGTACCTTTCGTTCTCGAACCCGACCACCTGGGGCTCCTCGTCGGGACCGCAGTACGCAACGTCCATCACCTGGCCGCCGGTGCAGGGTTCCGTGAGCGCCACTGGTAACGGCGGAATGGTTGGCGCGCTGGCGCAAAACCCGGGCGGCGTCGCCTACATCGGCATTTCGTACCTTAACCAGGCCACGCAGAAGGGCCTCGGCTACGCGGCTGTCCAGAACAAGGCCGGCAACTTCGTTCTCCCGACCCAGGCGAACATCACGGCCGCCGCGCAGGGCAAGGTGTCGCAGACGCCGAAGAACGAAGCGATCTCCCTGATCTACTCCTCCGGCGCCCAGGCGTACCCGATCATCAACTACGAGTACGCCATCGTGAACGATCAGCAGTCGTCGACCCAGGTCGCTTCGGAGGTACGGACCTTCCTCGACTGGGCGATCAGCTCCTCGGGCGGCAACCAGCAGACCTTCCTCAGCCAGGTGCACTTCCTGCCGCTCCCGGCGGCGGTCGTGCAGCTGAGCCAGAACCAGATCTCGGAGATCAAGTAGCCGCAGCATCTCGAAATTCCCTGAGGGGTGATCGCAACGCCCGGCAGAGAGAATTTTGCCGAACGCGTGCGCAAGGGGGCCACCGGCGGTCGCGCCGGTGGCGCCCTTGATGCGCTGCAGAGCCTTTTCCATCGCCGCGTGGGTGACATCCTGCTGAAGGTGATCACAGGAGCCATCGCCGGCGGCGCGCTGGCGGCGATGCTGGCCATCCTGATCTTTCTGCTGCGCGACTCCTGGCCCTCAATCCTTTATAACGGCTGGCACTTCGTCACAACGCTCACCTGGAACATCGGCAGCCTATATAGCCGCACCCTTTCGCACCACAACGGCGCCACCGCTGCGTCCGGCGCAGCTTTCGGCATCGTTCCGTTCATCGTCGGGACGATGCTTTCCTCACTGATCGCCGTCATCTTGGCCATTCCGCTTGCGGTGGCGCTCGCGCTCCTTCTGGTCGAGTACCTTCCGGCCCGGATCGGGGACAGCCTCTCGTTCGTCGTGGAAATGCTTGCAGGCGTCCCGTCGGTGGTGCTCGGCCTCTGGGGAATCGCGGTGCTGATCCCGTGGATCGGCCACGACTTCGGGCCGTTCCTCTCGCACTGGCTGGGCTGGATCCCCTTTTTCAAGGGACCGATCGGGTCTGGACAGGGCCTGCTCGCTTCCGGCCTCATTCTCACCGTAATGATCACGCCGATCATCGCCGCGTCGACGCGCGACGTGCTGCGGCAGACGCCGCGCGAAACGAAGGACGGCGCACTGGCGCTTGGACTCACGCGCTGGGAAGTGATTCGGGGGGTTTCGCTTCCCTGGGCCTCCAGCGGCATCTTCGGCGCCGTGGTGCTCGGGCTCGGGCGGGCGCTCGGCGAGACGATGGCCGTGCTGATGGTCTCCGGCAGTGCGGCAAACTACCTGCCGCAAAACATCTACAGCCCGATCGGCACGATGGCGGCGACGATCGTCTCCCAGCTGGACTCGGCGATGACCGACCCGACCGGCATGGCGGTCCATGCGCTGGCGGAAGTGGCCCTGGTGCTGTTCCTCATTTCGGTGGTAGTGAACGTTCCGGCGCGCCTGCTCCTCTCGGCCGCCGCGCGCAGGGGAGGCAGTGAAGCCCAATGACCTGGCGCTACATCAAGGACCGTCTGATGCTGATCCTTGCCTCCGCGCTCGGGCTGATCCTCGTTATCCCGATTGTCGGCATGATCTGGCTCGTGGTCTCGCGCGCGCTGCCGGCACTCAACTTCCAGCTCTTTACGCAGGTGACGGTCGGGACGGGCGGAGGACTCGCGAACGCGATCGTCGGGACGTTCTACATCGTTGGGCTGGGCCTCCTGATCGCCGCGCCGCTCGGCATCGCGGCCGGCGTCTTCCTGGGCGAGATCGCACCCACCAGCCGCTTCTCTGCCATGGTGCGCTTCACCACGGACGTGCTGGCCGGTGTGCCGTCGATCGTGATCGGCTACTTCGGCTACGTGACGATGGTGCTCGGACTCGGCTGGGGGTTCTCTACGCTCGCCGGGGCGATCGCGCTGGCGCTGATCGGCATCCCCTACGTCGTGCGTTCGACGGAGATCGCGCTCTCGAAGGTGCCGCGCGGCATGCGCGAAGCCTCGATGGCGCTTGGAGCGAACTTGACAACGACCGTCTGGCGCGTATCTCTGCGCTCTGCCGCTCCCGGCGTCCTCACGGGGGTGCTGCTCGCGCTGTCGCTTGCAATCGGCGAGACGGCACCGCTTCTCTACACCGCGGGCTGGTCTAGCTACATGCCGAGCTTTGCGCTGACGCACTCGCCAATCGGCTACCTGACCTACGTCGTGTGGACCTTCATCAATGAGCCCTTCGCGTCGGCAAACGCGCTCGCGTACGCCGCAGGCTTCCTGCTGCTCGTGTTCATCGTGCTCGTCAACGTCATCGCGCGCAGCCTGATCAAGCGGGCTACCGTACACAGCTGAGAGCGGGTTGGAGGCCCGGGACGCACGATGCGTCCCGGGCCCTTTCGCGTGCGCTTTCTCATCCGAACCTGAGGAACTCCTGCTATGCTGTAGCCACAGACGGTGAACGCAGGAGGCCGCACACCATGGAGGACATCGCCGCGCAGCTTTCTCCCGAGACACTGGAGGAGATTGTCAAGCTGCCTGTGCTGACCGCCGATGAGATCGAGAGCCTGGTACATGCCGTGAAGCAGCGCTCGCCGCGCCCCGCGCAGCTTGCGCCCTCGGTGATGCGAATCAGCGAAGACGGCGGAATCTATCTTCTGGGCGCGTCGCTCGAAGAGTCGGGGTCGATCACGATCCGCGTCGACATCCCGTCGCTTGCCGTCGTGCGATCGTTCGACACGATAGGCGGCCTGCGGCTCATAGAGGGGGCGCTCAAGGAGCTGCCGTACGACGAGATCACTTCGGGGAACCGTCCGTTCGTCGTCAGCGTGCGTCTCGCGGACAGCCTGATGGGCCTTCGGATGGATTGGCTGCGCTCCGCTGCGGACCTGATTCGCAGCGCACGCGCACAATAGGCGCTGCGGAGGGGATCGGAATGCGGATACTCGTGGTGGAGGACGACCGCGACCTCGCGCGCTATCTCGAACTTGCCCTGACGCACGAGGGACACACGGTGACGGTTGCGCGCGACGGCGAGGAAGGGCTCTCTCTGGGCTCCTCGGGACAGGACCTCGTGCTGCTCGACGTGATGCTGCCAGGCATGTCGGGCCTCGACATGCTGCAGGGACTCAGGCGCCGCTCCAGTACGCCCGTCATCCTGCTGACGGCGCGCGACCGCCTGGAGGACAAGGTCCAAGGTCTGGACTACGGGGCGGACGACTACCTGACCAAGCCCTTCTCGCTGGAGGAGCTTCTGGCGCGGATCCGGTCGGTCACTCGCCGCCACCAGGGCCCGGTGCAGGACGTGCTCGAGGTGGGGGACCTGCGCCTGGACCGCGCGGAGCGCAGCGTGACCCGCTCCGGCCGGGAGATTCGGCTGACGAAGCGCGAGTTCTCTCTGCTCGAGTACCTGATGCTGCACCAGGGCTACCCGCAGACGCGTGAGACGATCCTGGAGCACGTTTGGGGCTACGACTTCTACGGCACGACGAATGTTGTCGACGTATATGTCTACCAGCTGCGCGCGAAGATCGACGAGCCCTTCACGGAGCCGCTTCTCCACACGGTGCGGGGCGTCGGATACACCGTGCGGGCGGCTCAAGAGGGTGCGTAGCCTCTCCGTTCGACTGACGGTCTTCATCGCAGTGGCGATGGCGGCCGTCATGCTGCTTCTGGGCGGCACGATCTTCACGCTCCTCGAGAACGAGGTGACGCAGCAGGCGCAGAAAACGGCCCAGACGACGGCAGAGCAGACCCTGGCCCAGATCGAGAGCCACAAAGACGAGATCACCGTAAACAACACGTCGTACCTCTTCGGCACGCGGCCAGACGAGACGATCGCTCAGGTCGTCATCGGTGGACAGGTGGTGGTCTGGTCGCAGAAGCCCTTCCTGCCGGTGCCGAAGAACATCACCCAGACCGTCAGCGAGATGATCACCTACCGCGGCGCCCCGGCGAGCTACGTCAGCCTGCCGTTCCCCTACAACGGCCTGCCCGGCGCCGTGGAGGTCGCGGTCACGCTACGCGCGAGCGAGGACGCGCTGCAGCTCTTGCGCGGCCTTCTGATCTGGACGGGCCTTGCCGGGCTACTGCTCGTCAGCCTGGTCGGCTATCTCTTCGCCCGCCGCGCCCTGCGTCCGGTCGGGCGGCTGACGAACCTCGCGATGCAGATCTCCGAAAGCGACCTCGCGCAGCGCCTGGAGGAGCCGCGCGGCCAAGACGAACTTTCGGCGCTCGCGCAGGCTTTCAACCGGATGCTCGACCGCTTGCACGTCGCCTTTCAGCGCCAGTCGCGCTTCGTCTCGGACGCGTCGCACGAGATGCGCACACCGCTCGCGGTGATCTCCGGCTACGCGGAACTCCTCGACCGCTGGGGATCGACGCAGGAGGATGTGCGCCGCGAGGCGGTTTCGGCGATCGGCCGCGAGGCTGGACGCCTGCAGCGCCTCGTGCAGGACCTTTTGTTCCTTGCCCGCGGCGCGCAGGGCCTCCAACTTACGAAGAGCTACTTCGACCTCTCGGAGCTCGTGGCGGAAACGGTGCAGGAAGCGGAGGCGCTGCGTTCAGGCCGTCAGGTCGTAGACGCGACGCGCGAAGTGGTGCCGGTCTACGCCGACTTCGATCTCCTCAAGCAGCTCCTTTGGATTCTGCTCGACAACGCGATCAAGTTTACGCCCGAGGGCAAAGAGATCCGGGTGCAGTCCTTGACCCAGGGACAGCGCGCGATGCTCTCCGTGCAGGACGAGGGACCCGGCATGTCCGCAGAGGCGCAAGAGCACGCCTTTGAACGCTTCTACCGGGCGGACCCGGCGCGCGTTTCCGGCGCAGGCGTCGGACTTGGCCTCGCCATCGCAAAGGAGATCGCCGACGCACACCGGGCTCGGCTCGGGATCTCGTCTGCGGTGGGCAGGGGAACGACGTTTCGCCTGGAGCTGGCGCTGGCCACCGCAACCGACGCGGGCGAGCCGCCGGCTGAGGACCCGACCCCAGAGTTGTCGCCCGCGCCAGAGCAGCAAGACGCTGCGCGCCCCGGGCGGCAATCGCCACCGGAGCGCGCGGGGGACGGGAATCAGACGGAGGGGTTGTAAAGCGGCGTGGAGAGGTAGCGCTCGCCGGTATCCGGAAGGATGGCGACGATCAGCTTGCCTTGCATCTCTGGCCGCGCAGCGATGACGCGCGCCGCGTGCAGCGCGGCACCGGACGAGATGCCGGCCATCAGGCCGGCCTTGCGGGCCGCTTCGCGGGCGGCGTCGAAGGCCTCCTGCTCGGTGACCTTGACGATCCCGTCGAAGGCCTTGCGGTCCAGGATGGATGGAACGAAGCCCGCGCCGATTCCCTGGATCTTGTGCGGGTGGTGCTCCTCGCCGGAGAGCACGGCGGCGTTCGCGGGCTCGACGGCGAACACAAAGACATTGCGGCGTGCCTTCAGTACCTGGCCGATGCCGGTGATCGTGCCGCCCGTTCCGACGCCGGCAACGACTGCGTCGACTGTGCCGTCGGTGTCCTGCCAGATCTCCTCGGCGGTGGTCAGGCGGTGCACTTCCGCGTTGGCAGGGTTCTCGAACTGCTGGGGAACGAAGGCTCCACCGCGTTCCTTGGCGATCTCCTCGGCCTTGGCGATCGCACCCTTCATGCCCGCGGGGGCCGGAGTCAGCACAACTTCCGCCCCGTATGCGGCTATCAGGAGGCGGCGCTCGATCGATGCCGACTCCGGCATCGTCACGACCAGGTGATAGCCTCGCGCGGCGGCGACCACAGCCAGACCGACGCCGGTGTTCCCGGAGGTCGGCTCGACGATCGTGCCGCCGGGCTTCAGCTTGCCGGCCTCCTCGGCGCGGCGGATCATGTTCCAGGCGATGCGGTCCTTCACGCTGCCGCCGGGATTGCGGCTCTCCAGCTTTGCGACGATCTGTGCTCCTGAGCCCTCGCCAAGGTATGCGAGACGGACGAGCGGCGTGTGGCCGATCAGGTCCAGGATGGAATCGGCGATCTGCACGGCGTATCCCTCCGATCCGATGATGCGGAAATCATAGCACACAAATCGGAATAGTGGGAGATGTCATTCCTCGGGCCTTCCCTTCGGCCTCTTTTGGCGGTCGGGCTTTTCGAAGGACGTGCCGTGCCGGCGCTTGTCGTAGGATTCTGCCGCAGCACTGCCGAGCGTCTCCAAGGGCAATACGGCGCCTTCGCCGTAGCGGGCGCGCAGCGCCGTGACCGTGTCGGCGAGGCGTTCGCGACGCTCTGCTTCCGGGTCGGGAAAGAGCGGTGGCGCCTGTGCGGCTGCCTCGCCGAGCCCACCGGCGGCGACGCCGGCCAGCCGCGCAGGGAAGGCCGCATGCGGCATGCGCGTCATGAGATCCAGGGCAAGGGTGAAAAGCGCGTCGCTGTGCTGGGATGGTGCGGGGAGCGCCGCCTGACGGGTGAAGCTCTGAAACCGGCTGTTCTTCAGCCGCAGCGTGACGCTGCCGGCATAGAGGCCAGCGCGGCGCAGGCGGTAGGCGACCTGGTCCGAAAGCCCGAGCAGGACGCCGCGGAGCTCGTCTGGCCGGTGCACGTCTCGGCTGAAGGTGAGTTCGTGCGAGATCGACTTCGTGGGCCCATCGGCTTCGACAGGAGACGGATCATCGCCAAGGGCGAGGCGGCGAAGTTCCTCGCCCTGTCGGCCGAGTGCGGCCAGGGCCTCGCTTTGGGCGATCTGCCCGATCGTGCGGATGCCGAGGGCGCGCAAGCGCTCTGCGGTCTTCGGGCCGACGCCGTAGAAGGCCTCGACGGGTAGAGGCCAGATCTCCTGCCTGAGGTCGCCAGGGCCGAGTATCAGTACGCCTTCGGTACGTCGCTTCGCGAGGTCCGCGGCCATCTTCGCGAGCCAGCGGCCGGGCGCCAGGCCGACCGCGACGGTCAGCCCCACGGCTTCCAGCACGCGTGCGCGGATGGCGGCGCCGAACGCGAGCGGACCCTCTGCCAGCCCAGGGCAGCCGGTGAGGTCCATGAACGCCTCGTCGATGCTCACGGGAGCGACCACGGGGGTGAACTCTTGCAGTGTCTCGAACAGCAGGTGGCTGTAGCGGCGGTAGAGGGCGTGGTCCGGTGGCACGATGCGCGCCGTCGGACACAGGCGCAGGGCCATGCCGACCGGCATCGCTGTCCGCACGCCGAAGGCGCGCGCCTCGTAGCTCGCGGTCAGCACGATGCTGCGCCGGTCCTTCGGATCGCCCGCGACCAGCACAGGCTGCCCTTGCAGCGAGGGATCTTCGAGCGCGGCGCAGCTGGCGAACATCGCATTGACGTCGCAGAGGCCGATCAGCGCCATTTGGGACCCTCCTGGGATCGATTCGCTGGCCGGACTAGATCTTCTCCACGCGGACTGCGGTGATGCGCGCTTGGGCAACCGCCAGCAGTTCCTGAACCGTATCTCCGTCTTTTGGAGCTTCTGCAGACCCGAACGAGTGCGGCGGCACGTCCGCGTCCTCGATTGCACGCGCGATGGTCTCGGCGGCATCCGTGCCGCGCAAGGGGAGGAGCACAAGGAAAGAGTCGCCGCTCAAGCGCGAGAGGCGGTCCTCGGGTTCAAGGGCGCTGCGCAGGGCGTTCGCCAGGCGCTGCAGGGCGAGGTCCCCCTCACCGGTGCCGCGCGCGCGGTTGTAGGCGGAAAGGTCGTCGACATCGCAAAGCAGGATCGAGAGCGGTGCCTTTACCGCGAGTGCGGCCTCGAGTTCACCCAAACCGGTCTGCCGGTCCAGGGTGCCTGTCAGGGAGTCGCGGGACATCAGCCGGCGCAGTTCGTCGTGCAGGCGCGCGACTGCGACCGCCTCGGCGATCGGCACCGCCAGTGCCTCCAACTGTTCGATGTCGGATGGGTTGAAGATGGCAGGCAGCGGTCGGTGCACGACCAGCATGCCCTGTGGAGCGCCGCCCGCTCCCAAGAGGGGCACGAACACGGCGGCATGGTGCATGCCAGAGTGGCCGACATGCCGCGGGTCCGCCTCGAGATCCGGCACGAACATGGGCCGTCCCGACGCAAGGGCGTCCCAGGAGATGCCGCGCCCGCGTGGGATGATCATGCCAGGCCAGATCGCCTGCGGCAGATCTTCTACGGCCACGACGCGCAGCTCCTCGCCGGAAGGCTCGAGGACACTGAGTGAACCGCGTACATAGCCGAGTTCGCGTGACAGCAGGTCGAGGATGTCGGCGCCCAGCGCCTCGATGTCCAGCACGCTGCGCAGGCGCTCGCCAAGGTGGCGCAATACGCGCCACGCGGCGGTGCGCAGGTCCCACTCCTGCTGTACGAGGCTGTGCAGTTCTGGCGGATCCGACGGCGCGGCGGACAGGCCACCGCCGAGCACTGTGATGGCCGCCGCGACGATATCCGGGTCGAACTGGCTGCCCGCGCAGCGCTGCAGTTCATCGAACGCCTCTTGAAGACTGCGCGCCTTGCGGTAGGGCCGGTCGGTCGTGATCGAGTCGAGCGCGTCGGCAACCGAGAGTATTCTCGCTCCGAGGGGGATCGCCTCGCCTACGAGGGCGTCGGGGTAGCCGCGTCCGTTGAACCACTCATGGTGGTGGCGGACCAGCGGGGCGAGCGGGGAAAGCGTGGAGGCGCCCGAGACGATCTGTCCACCCAGCGGTGCGTGGGAGACCATCACGAGGCGCTCTTCATCGCTCAGACGGCCGGGCTTGCGCAGGATGGAGTCAGGGATGCCGATCTTGCCGATGTCGTGCAAAAGTGCTCCGTGGCCGATGCGCTCCGCTTCCCGCGAAGGAAGGCCGAGCGCTGCAGCGATCGATTTGGCGTACTCGGCGACGCGCCGCGAGTGGCCTGCAACCTCCTGTTCGCGTGCATCCGTGACAGCGCCCAACAGCTCTAGGAGGGCGCTGTATCGCTCACGCTCCTCGCCGGCCTGGCGTATGGCGCCTAAGGCAAAGGCGAGGTGAGTTCCGAGGAGGTCGCAGATCTGCTCGTCCGTGTCGCTGAATTCGGCGGCTCCTTCCTTCCGGAGGAGGTAGAAGGCGCCCGTCCAGTCCCCCAGGCGCAGCGGCACGCCGAGGAACGACGTGATGGGCGGGTGGCCCGGCGGCAGTGGTATACCTTCGCCAACAGCAGTCTGCGTCGAGGCGCGCCGCACTGGACCTGGGGCACTGCGCACGATGTGCAGAAGGCCATCGCCCGCAGGCCCCTGCCCGAGGTGATCCTGCTGCTCCGGTGTGAGCCCGGAGGTGCTGAATTCACGCAGCCTGCCCTGCCCATCCCACAGCGCGATCGCGGCATAGCGTGCGCCGGCGAGTCGACGGCCTAGGGCGACGCCAGCCGCAAGCATCGCTGTGCGGTCCGCGCCTTGGGCGAGGCGGGCTGTTCCCTCATGGAGGTCGGCGATGCGCTGACGCATCTTCTGCGTTTCTTCGCGCTGCTGCTGGCGCGCGAGCGTCACGGCGGCATGATGGACGAGCGGCGCGAGCAGGTCCTCGCGTTGTGCTAGATCTACTGCTGAGTGAAAGCGCAGCTCCACCCAGCCGCAGGTGGAAGGGTCGTCCGCCACAGCCAAGGGGAGCAGCAGGGCGCACTGTACGCCTGCCGCCCGCCAGGACGCCGCCAATTGGGGTGTCAGGTCCTGCATGCGCAGCGGAACGGCCGCGCCGCCTGCCGCCCGCATCAGGGAGGCGAGGGGGGCCCGCGCCTCCTCTACCTCGTCATGGCTTGTACCGTCGAACCACACCTCGGAAGCGGCATCCGGGCTGGTTCGTACGATGCAGGCATCGGCGCCGGCCAGTGCGTGGATGCGCTCGCCGACGAAGGCGAGCATTTGATCGAGGTCTTCAAGCGTCGAGAGTTCCTTTGCAGCTTCCCGTACTGCGCGTTCCAGGGCGTTTTCTCGGCGCCCGGACGCAACGTTCGCAGAACGCAGGTAGCCAACGGAGATTCCCGCTGCGTAGAGGGGAACTGCGATACCGAGGATGGCGGAGCGTTCGGCGCCAAACACGAGCGCAAGCAAAAGTGCAGCCGTCGCGTAGGCGGCGGCGACGTAGGATCCTTCGGCATATCCCGCCTCGAGGATCGGGATGAGGTAGAGCGCCGCTGCGACGATCTGCAGCGCACCGAGGAAGTGGATGAGGAGGGTGACAGAAAGCATGTCGAGCGCTGACTGCCAACGCGGGGCAAGGGATGCACGGCGGCGCTCGACAAGATAAAGCGCAACGCAGAGCATGGCGTACCCGGCCGCTGTGAGTGCCAGCGCTGGCCATGCAAGACCTTGTCCGAAAAGGAAGAGCACCAGCAGAGCCAGTGTTAAGAATGTCAGGCGAATTGCCAGGCCGCCAAGCGCCGGCTGGCGCGCGAGACGCGCGCCCAAAGCCGGCGAGTGGGTGAACTGCGGGTGCATTGCGCATCCTCCCCGCGGTCGCATAGCGGCAAGATTCGCCATGGGACGAGGGCTACCCTTTAGGATTGGAGGACGACGTGGGGGAGGTCGGGCGCTCCCCTGTCGGCGATCGGCCGGATCCGGTAGGAGCGGAGCCACAGATCGAGCTGCACAACGTATGAAAACCACTGCGCGAGGCCCATGAGCTGCGAGAACCAGGGCAGTGCAAAGGGGTCTTGCTCCTCGCGCGCGAGCCGCTCGATCGCAGTGCGGTTCAGGTACGCGGACAAGGGCGAACCGGGGTCGGACAGCACTTCGAGCGCCTGGCTGCGCATCGCGGAGAGGTACGTCGGGTTCGGGGTGGAGGGATAGGGACTCTTCGGGCGATAGAGGACGTCGTCGGGCAGGATGCCGCGCAGCGCTTCGCGCAGGATGCCCTTCGGGTGGCCGCCGTAGGTCTTCAGCGCCCATGGGATGTTGTAGGTGTACTCCACGAGCCGGTGGTCGCAGAAGGGCACGCGTACTTCAAGGCCTGTGGCCATGCTCATGCGGTCCTTGCGGTCGAGGAGCGTCGGTAGAAAGCGCGTGATGTTAAGGTAGAGGAGCTCGCGCATGCGCGCTTCTGTCGGATCCTCGCCCGGAAGGCTGGGCACTTCCGCGAGAGCCTGCTCGTAGCGGTTTGCCACGTACTGCTCCGGTTCCAGCCAGGCGGCAAACTCGGGATTCAGGAGCGCTACGCGATCCCGTTGACGCAGGGCCCAGGGGAAGGTGTGGGCGGCGAGGGCGTCCTCGCGATAGAACCAGGGGTAGCCGCCGAACACCTCGTCGGCCGACTCACCGGAGAGCGCGACCGTCGCGCCGCGCCGCACATCGCGGCAGAACAGCAGGAGCGAGGTGTCGACATCGGCCATGCCGGGTAGGTCGCGAGCCTGCAGAGCGGCGCCGAGGTAATGCACCAGTTCCGGCGTATCGAGCACCACCCTGCGATGGTCGGTGGCGAAGAGTTCGGAGACCCGCTGCACCCAGGGCCCATCGAGCGACTTCTGGAAGGCGGTCGGGCGGAAGTGACGGTCCATCTCCGCGAACTCGACCGAGTAGGTGCGCAGCGCGTCGCGACCCTGGGCCTTGAGGCCCTCTGCCGCGAAGGCGGTCACGGCGCTCGAGTCAAGACCGCCGGACAGCAGCGTCGAGATCGGCACGTCGGAGATGAGCTGACGCTCCACGGCGTCGCGGAGGAGGAAGCGTACGCGCGCGGCGGTTTCCTCGGCGCTGTCGAGGTGTTCGTGCGCCTCGAGGGCCCAGTAGCGGTGGAGGCGCGAACCGCGCCTTGTCACGCGTATGCTCCAGCCGGGACGCAGTTCCTTGACGCCGCGGAACACGCCGTGGCCCGGTGTACGCGATGGGGCCATGAGGAAGGCCTCGCTGAGCCCGTCGCGGTCGAGTTCGGCGGGCACGAGCGGGTTTGCCAGCAGGCCCTTGAGTTCCGATGCATAGAGGAAGGCGTCCGGTCGTTCGGCGTAGAAAAGGGGCTTCACACCGAGCCGGTCGCGGGCGAGGAACAGCGTTTCCTCCGCTTCGTTCCAGATCGCGAAGGCGAAGATTCCGTTGAGGTGCGAAAGGCAGGCCTCGCCCCAGTGGGCATAGGCGGCAAGCAGCACTTCCGTGTCGGAGTGTCCGTCGAACCGATATCCACGGGCGAGCAGGTCGCGGCGAAGATCCTCGGTGTTGTACAGTTCTCCGTTGTACGTGATCACGAAGCGCCGTGTACCGTACTGCTTGTGCATCGGCTGCGCGCCGCCCGCCGGATCGACGACGATCAGTCGCCTGTGGGCGAACGCGACGTTCGTGGAGAGCCAGAGCCCGGCATCATCTGGGCCGCGGGGGGCCATCGCCGCGGCCATCCGCTCCAGCGTTGCCGCCTCCTGCCGTAGATCCCGTCGCCAATCGACCCAGCCGGCGATTCCGCACACAAGCGTCGCTCCCCTTGCGGCAAAGTGGTCGGGATGCGGAGCGGGGCATGGCCTGTGCTCGCTCCCGACGCCACCCGTACCGTATTGCACTGCGGCGGCAGTGGTGCATTCCGACCGAGTGATTGAAGTGAAGGGGAGGAGATCCGTGAGCGGTCCTTCCACAGAAGAGACGCCCACCTACGTCGGCGTCGTCTACCCGGCAGACTCAGACCACATGGGGCATGTCAACATCGCTCGCTACGCAGCGATCTTCGACGCCGCGAACTGGACGTTTTTTGCCCGCCACGGCCTGAGCCGCCCGTACTTCGAGGCGAGCGGCTGCGGCATGGCGGCACTTGCACAGGAGACGACGTATCACAAGGAACTGTTCCCGGGCGACACGATCGTGGCGTTCACGGAGCTCCTCGAGGTACGTGAGAAGACGATTCGCTACCGGCACCAGGTCCGCCGGTCGACGACGGGCGACCTTGTGGCAACGAGTGAACTCATTGCCGCGCACCTAAACCGCACGCAGCACCGGGCGGTCGCCTTCCCGGCCGAAATCCGCGAGGCGCTGCGCAGCGGGATTGTTGCACATCCGCAATAGGCTTGACCGGCCTTCAATCCCCGCGTAGCATGGAGCGCACGATGCGCGCCGCCTCCGCCGCCGGCGGGGGCGGCGCAGGTTAAGGGGGCATCACTGTGCGCAGCAGGCGCGAAGGCAAGCATATTGCCGTGTTCGGGCTGGGGCTGATCGGCACATCGCTCGCGCTCGACCTGCGGGCTGCGGGCTATCGGGTATCCGGGTACGATGCGCAGGCGCAGCATGTTGCGCTTGCGGCGGCCCAGGGTGCGCTCGACGAGCCCCTTGGCGCACCGGTGGGAACGTTCGACGCCGTTGTGCTCGCGGCGCCCCCCAAGGCCAACCTCGCACTGCTGGGCTCAAAGGCCCGGGCAGCGCTCATCTTAGACACCGGCTCCGTGAAGGCCGAGATCGTAGGGCGTGCCAGAGCAAGGGGGCTGCCCTTCGTCGGCGGCCATCCGCTCGCGGGCAGTGAAGGGGGCGGGCCCCAGGCGGCGCGGCGGGGACTCTTCTCGGAGAGCGGGTTCGCTCTGTGTCCGGGAGGCGGGCCGCAAGCGGCCGCCGAGGAACTGGCCCTCGCCGTCGGCGCGCGCCCGTTCTGGGTCGATGCGGTGGAGCATGACCGCCAGGTGGCCCGTTCCTCGCACCTCGTCTACGCGTGGAGCTGCGCCCTCGCGGAGATCCTCAAGGAGACGCCCGCGGACCTGCTTGGGCCGGCGGCGCGCGAGATGCTGCGGGTCGCGACGAGTCCGCCCGCTCTATGGTCGGAGATCCTCGAGATGAACAGGGCCGCGCTCATGCAGGCGGTATCGGAAGCAGAAACGGCGCTGCGGCATGCGGCGGCGGGAGACGTGGAGCAACTTGCGCTGGCACGGGAGACCGCGCGAAGACTGCGGGAGGACGGGCGCATACATGGCGGTTAGTGCGGTGCGCGGGGCGACCGTTGCCCAGGAGAACACGCAGGATGCGATTTGGGATGCGACCGAGGAACTGCTCCGCGCGCTGATCTCGCTCAACGGCATCGAGAAGGACGAGGTTGTGGCCGCGTTCTTCACCATGACGCCGGACCTGGACGCTGCGTTTCCAGCCTACGCTGCTCGTCGGCTTGGCTGGACTGACGTGCCGCTTCTCGGTGCGGTGGAGACGCCGGTCCCGGGAACTCCCGATCGCATGATCAGGATCCTCGTGGAGATCGAGCGCCCCGAACGGCAGAAGCTGCGGCCCGTCTATCTTGGAGAGACGCTCTCCCTGCGCCCTGACCTCGCACCGCCCGGCTGAGTGGTATCATGCGGGCAGGGGGGATCGTGCGTGGAGGTCATCGCCTTCGTCGGGCCGAGCGGTTCCGGCAAGAGCCACCGCGCTTCGCTCGTTGCCGTGGAACTCGGCACCGATGCGGTGATCGACGACGGTCTCCTGGTGCGCGAGGGCAAGATCCTCGCGGGCGAGTCTGCGAAGCGCGCCCCCTCGAAACTCGAAGCGGTGCGACGGGCGATCTTCGCACATCCGGCCGATGCCGAGCGGATGCGGCGCCGCCTGCAGGAAGTGCAGCCTGAGCGCGTGCTTGTGCTGGGCACCTCGCTCGGCATGGTGCAGAGGATCTGCGGTGTCCTCGCCCTGCCCTCGCCCGCACGCGTCATGCACATCGAGGACATAGCCAGCCCGGAGGAGATCCGGCATGCCCAGCGCGTGCGGCGCGAACAGGGAAAGCACGTCATCCCCGCCCCGACCGTTGAGGTCAAGCGGACGTTCTCCGGCTACCTCGTCGACCCGCTGCGCTTTATTCTGCGCAGCAAGGAGCGGCGGGAAATGGTGATCGAGAAGTCGGTCGTGCGCCCAACCTGGAGCTACCTCGGGCGTTTCACGATCGATGACACCTGTGTTTCGTCGATCGCCGCGCGGGCAGCGCAGGAGGCACCTGGCATCGCGCGCGTGCGCCGGGTAACGATGGAGACCTGGTCAGACGGGCTGGTGCTGCACCTCGACGTCACGGTGCTCTTCGGCCAGCACATTCCCACGGTGCTGCAGCGCGCGCGGGACGACGTGCGCCACATGGTCGAACAGATGACGGCGCTCAACGTGCTGGCCGCGAATATCACGGCGAAGAGGATCGAACTGCCGTCGCCCGAGGAAATGCACCGCCTGATCGGAACGCCTTAGGGCGAGCTTCATGAGTCCATAACAGAGATTTAATCCCGGTTCTTGATGATGACTGCGTACGCTCGACGACAGGAGGCTGTTGCCTTGCGCCGCGACCGTGTGCTTGTGGTCGAGGACGAGGACGCGATTCGGGAGCTCGTGGCATTCCACCTTGAGGCCGCCGAGTTCACGGTGCTCCAGGCATCGGACGGCGAGGAGGGCATCGCGCTCGCTCGCAGCGAGGAGATCCAGCTCGTGGTGCTGGATCTGATGCTGCCGAAGATGGACGGAGTCGCGGTTCTGCGGGAGATTCGGCGCCAAAGCCGTGTTCCCGTGATCATGCTGACGGCCCGTACCGAAGAGGCGGACCGCGTGCGGGGCCTGGAGCTCGGGGCGGATGACTACATGGGCAAGCCCTTCTCGCCGCGCGAACTGGTGGCGCGGGTGAAGGCGGTGCTGCGACGTACGGAACCCCCGGTGGACCGCCTGTCGGCAAACGGCGTGACACTGGACCTCGCCGCGCACCGGTGCTACGTCGATGAACGGGAAGTGGCGCTCACGCTGACGGAGTTCGGTCTTTTGCGCACGCTGATGGAGCGGCCTGGACAAGTCCTGACGCGGGAACTGCTGCTGGAGAAGGTCTGGGGCTACGACTTTTACGGAGACGCGCGGACCGTCGATGTCCATGTGCGTCACCTGCGCGAGAAGGTCGAGGCGGAACCCTCGCAGCCGCGGCTCGTAGAGACCGTGCGCGGCGTCGGCTACCGCTTCGCACCGGCATGAGCGCACGTCAGCTCGGTTCGCTGTCTGGCGCGGCGATCGGCCTTGTTCTTTTGGGCGCCGCGGGATGGTTGCTGCGCGGAGCGCAGGACGGCGTGGTCTTCGGCATCCTGGGGGCCCTCGCGGGCGGGATCGCCGGGGCGGCCCTGACGCAGCGATTGCAGGCGCGCGTGCGCGACGACCTGGAGGCGGCCACCCGGGCGCTCGGGGCGCTCGCCCGTGGAGAGCGCCCCGAGCGCCTCTACCTTGCCCAAGAGGATCGCAGCGGCGTCGCAGGGCGGTTCAATCAGGAACTGACCCGTCTGTCCGACACGCTTTCGGCCCTGCAACTGGACCGCGCACGGTTTCAGGCGATCATCGAGAACCTGCAGAGCGGTGTGGTGCTGCTCGACCGCAGGCGCCGCGTCCAGGTCGTGAATCCCGCCGCCGAGCGCATCTTCGGCGTCTGGGCGCCAGAGGTCGTGGAGACCTACCACCTGGCGATCACGCACGCGTACGCCCTGGAGTCGGCGTTGGACAGAGTGGAGCAGGGCGAGGTGCTGCAGATCGAGCGCCGCGAGGACGGCAGGGTCCTGCAGATCGACCTTGCGCCAGTCCGCGGTGCGGGCGGCGTGCTGCTCGTCGCCACCGACGTGACGGAGGAACGGCGCCTTCTGGAGGTGCGCAGCCAGTTCGTCGCCAACGTCTCGCACGAACTGCGCACACCGCTCACCGTGATCGGAGGGTTTGCCGAGACGCTGCTCGGGGGCGGCGTGGACGAGCAGCGCAGGGAGCGCTTTCTGCGTCACATCAACGACGAGACGAAGCGGCTGACGCTGCTTGTCGACGACTTGCTGCGGCTTGCCGCCCTGGAGAGCGGCCGGGAGCGGCCGGCGCGCGCGCAGGTTCCGCTGGGCGAGGTGGCGCGTGCCGTCGCGGAGCGCTATGGCGAGTCAGCGCAGGCCCGCGGTATTCAGGTGGATGTCCTTGGGGAGGAGCTGAGCGTCCGGAGCGACCGGGACCGCATCGAGGGCATCGTCATCTCCCTCATCGACAACGCCGTCAAGTACACGCAGGATGACGGCCACATCCGCGTCGAGACCGGCCGCGAAGACGGCAAGGTCTGGCTGCGCGTCTCTGACGACGGGCCGGGCATCCCCGAAGAAGACCTGCCACGCATCTTCGAGCGCTTCTACCGGGTTGACCGCTCAAGGCAGCGCGCGACCGGCGGTTCGGGTCTCGGACTCTCGATCGCGCGGCACCTCGCACTCTCGATCGGCGCAGAACTGAACGTCGAGAGCACGCTTGGCAAGGGCAGCACGTTCACGCTCGCGTTTTCGGACATGGCGGGTCCCAAACCGGCATAGCGAGCCTATGGGTGCTGTTTGCCGATGGATCGATTCCTGCGCGTCTGGCTGGGGGTGCTGATCGCCGTGCTGCTCGCGCTTGCCCTCACCCCGCTGCTGCCGTCTCCCGCACTCGTCATCGCTGGGTCAACCTCGCTCGCGCCGCTGGCGGAGGCGGCGAAGGCGCCCCTCGCGGTTGCCCTAGGCGGTCGCATCGAAGTGGACACTCTGGGATCTTCCGAAGGGCTCTCCGCGGTTCGGCGCGGTGCAGCGGACCTCGCGCTCTCTGACCTGCCCCTCAAGGCGCCGGGCGTCGCCCGCGTCCCGCTGGGAGGAGTGGCGATCTCCGTGATCGCCGCAGTGGGGCTGCCGCACAACCTGACGCAGAGCCAGCTGCAGGAGATGCTCCAGGGACATTTGCGCAACTGGCAGGAGCTGGGGGGACCGCGCGTCCCGCTGCGGCTTGTCCTGCGGGCGCCCGGTTCGGGTGTGCGGGCGCTGCTCGAGCGCTTCGCCGGCGGCCCCCTGCCCCAGGGCGCTCTCGTGGTGCTGGCGAGCGGACAGGTGGCGCCGACCGTTGCGCACTTGCCGGGCGCCATCGGCTTCGTCGAGGCGTCGTTCGCGCCGCGCTCGCTGCTGGTCACTGTGGATGGCAAAGCGCCTGGGGACGCAGGCTACCCGCTGCGCTACACGGCCTACGCCCTGTACCGCGTGGGCAATGCGCGGGCGAAGCTCGCGGCACGGGTGCTCCAGGCGCTTGCGGCGCAGCGGGGAGCCCCGCAGTGAGCCGCGGCCTGCGGCTCGCGCTCCTCGCTGCCGGCCTGCCCCTCGCTGTCGTCGCGGTTTGGGGCGGCGAGGGGATCTGGCGGATCACCCTCGGACCCGTGTGGTCGCCGCCCTTCGCCTATGGCGTCGCGGGCATCGTGCTCGGCTCGCTGCTGGTGGCGGGGTTGGGCGGTGCGCTTGCACTCTGGCTTGGCGAGGGCGCAGGCGTGCAGATCGCTTTCGGGCGCCGCGGACGGACACTGCGCGTCCTCGCGAGCACGCCGGGGGTGGCGCTGGCGGCAGGCATGCTCGCAGCCCTCCTGCCGGCCCTGCACAGCGTTTCCCTCGGCGAGGGGACTGCGCTTGCAGCGATCGGCCTCGGGCTCTTGCAGACGCCGCTCGTCGCACAGGGCATCGCCGGTGCGCTGTCGGCACAAAGCGCGGCGCGCGACGGAGCCGTCGCCCTTGGAGCCGGGCCGGATGGCGTCCTTCTGGCGCTGCGGGGTGCCCTGCGCGGAGTGCGCATTCGGCTCTTCGGGCTTGCGGCGACCCGGATCATCGGCGAGGCCGCCGTCCTCAGCGTGCTGATCGGCAACGCGGGAGGGCTTCCGCGGCTCTTCGCTCCATCCGGAGCACTCTCGGCGTCGCTCCTCGCAGAGCTGCCGCAGGCGCCTGCGGGCGGGCGCTGGCAGGCAGCCCTCGGCGCGATTGCGCTCCTGCTCGCGTTGGCGGGCGCGGCTGCCGGCGCGCTTGGGAGGGTGCGAGATGCGCCTGCGCAGCGGTGAGGGCCGCTACCGCGCACTCGTGCTGCTCACCGCCGCTGTCTGGCTCTGCGCCGCCGCGGCATCCGGCGGCATACCGCGCACGCCGCCGGATCTCGGACCGCTGCTCGCGACGCTCGTCACGTCGCTCTTCGCGGTATCCGTCAGCGCGACGCTGGGCCTTCGGGCCGGCGCTGAACTGGCGCTCGGCGGGGCCGGCCGCAAAGAGGGGGCTGTGCGCAGCTTCCTGCAGGCGGCGGCCGCCGTTCCGTCCGTGGCGGTCGGTGCAGCGGTGCTGATCGCCTGGGCGGACCTGATGCACCTGCCGGCGGGAGTCTGGCTCGCTGCCGTGGGGCTCGCACTGCTGAACCTGCCAATCGCCGTTCTGCAGGTGGCTGAAGGCTTTGCGCGGCATCGGGAGATCGCCGAGGCCGCATTGGCGCTGGGGGCCGATGCGTCGCAGGCTGCGCGGGCCGTCTTTCCCGCGGCCCGGCAGGAAATCGGCCAGACGCTGCTCCAGGTCGCCGGTCGTGCACTCGGCGAGGCAGGCCTCGTCGCGCTCCTCGCTGGCCCGCTCGCAGCGCACGGAGAGGGGGCGCTCCGGGCAGGCGCGACGCTTGCCGCGGCCCTATGGTATCTTGAGATGCAAGGACGGATCGGGACTGCGCAGTCATTCTGGCCGGTTGCGCTGCTTTTATCGCTGGCCGCGCTTGCGGCGGCCGCAGCCGAGCTCTTGTTCGAACGGCGACAGGAGGGTCTCATGCGTTGAACGCAGCGAAGATGGAAGCCGAGAAGCTGAGCCTCTGGTACGGCCCTTCGCAGGGGCTGAAGGAGATCAGCGTGAGGGTGCCGGAGAATTCGATCACGGCCATCATCGGTCCGAGCGGCTGCGGCAAGTCCTCATTCCTGCGTACGCTCAACCGCATGAACGACCATGTCCCAGGTGCACGCGTGCAGGGGAGCGTGCTGCTGGACGGCGAGGACATCTATGCGCGCGGCAAAGATCCCGTGGCGCTTAGGCGCCGTGTCGGGATGGTCTTCCAGCGTCCGAATCCGTTTCCGATGTCGATCTACCAGAACGTTGCCTACGGTCCCCGCATCCATGGACAGCGCAGCGAACGCAGACTGCGCGAGATCGTCGAAGAGAGCTTGCGCGCCGCGGCACTCTGGGACGAGGTGCACGACAAGCTGCAGCGCAGCGCGTTCGAACTGTCTGGAGGCCAGCAGCAGCGCCTATGCATCGCTCGAGCACTGGCGGTGGAGCCCGAGGTCCTCTTGATGGACGAGCCGGCATCGGCGCTCGACCCGGTCGCGACAGCGAAGATCGAGGAATTGGCGGTTTCGTTGAAAGAGCGGTATACACTAATCGTCGTGACGCACAACATGCAGCAGGCTGGCCGCATATCTGATCACACCGCCTTTTTTTTGAGCGGCGAACTGATCGAGTTCGGGCCGACGAGGGACATCTTCACCCGGCCTCGCGACCAGCGAACGGAAGACTACATTACGGGCCGGTTCGGCTAGAGGGAGGGGGCAGTCGTGCGCAGCACATTCCACCAGGAGCTTGAGGAACTGCAGCAGGACATCCTGCGCATGGGCACGCTCGTCGAGGAGCGCATCGGGCAGTCGGTGCGGTCGCTGGAGGCAGGCGACGTGCATGTCGCGCAGGAGATTATCGACGGCGACGATGATGTGGACGCGATGCAAGTGGACATCGAAACGCGCTGCCTCGAGATCATCGCGCTACAGCAGCCGATGGCGACCGATCTGCGCATCGTCGGTACGGCGATCAAGATTGTCGGGGATCTGGAACGGATTGGGGACCACGCGGTCGACATCGCGAAGGTGACCCTGCGCATCGCAGGGGAGCCGCTGATGAAGCCGCTGATCGACGTGCCGCGGATGGCGGACCTCGCGCAGCGCATGACGCGCGATGCCTTGCGTGCCTATGTGCGGCGCGATCCCGAGGCGGCGCACGAACTTTTGCGCACGGACGACCAGGTCGACCACCTGTACAGCCAGGTGCTGCGCGAACTGCTTGTCTACATGATGGAGGACCCAAGGACGATCCACCAGGCGACGCACCTCCTCTTCGTCGCCCAGCACCTCGAGCGCGTGGCGGACCACGCCACGAACCTCGGCGAGGCTGTCATCTATATGGTGTCGGGGGAGCGCAAGGACCTGAACCGCTAGCAGGAACCTGCCAAACGGCCGCCGGACGTGAGTTCGGCGGCCGTTTGGCATATCTGACCAGGAGAAAAGTTAAGTTTGCGCAGAAACCTGACAAAACATTGACCATCTCATGCCGCGCAAACTAGTATACCTGACAGAAGGGAGAGCGAGCGTATGGCAGAGAGCCTCTTGGGCATCGGCCCTGTGAGTGCCCTTACCGGGCTGACGGAGCGGCAAATCCGCTACTACGAAAGCCAGGGGCTGATCACGCCGCGTCGCACGCCGGGCCGCCAGCGTCTCTACGGTCCGCCGGAAGTGGCGAGACTGCAGCAGATCCGTCGCATGCTCGACGCGGGGCAGACGCTGCAAACGGTGCGACGCGCGCTCGGGCAGCAGCGCACCTTGCCCCCGGAGTCCGACGTGCGCAGCCGGCTGCTTTCCGGCCAGGCGCTGCGCTCGCTCTATCCCGTGTCGAACCGTGCGGAGCTAGAGCGCATGATCTCGGAGCACGAAGAGGAGGATGACGTTGACTAGGGACGAGATCCTGGCAATGCTTCAGAGCGGTGAGGTTGAGTTCGTCGATCTGAAGCTCATTGACCTCCCCGGCACCTGGCACCACATCACCCTTCCAGCCAGCGAGATCGGGCCGGAGGCCTTCACCGAAGGCATCCCCTTCGACGGGAGTTCGCTGCGCGGCTTCCGGGAAATCGAGGAGAGCGACATGATCATGCTCCCCGACCCGGAGTCCGCATTCCTCGATCCCTTCCACGCGCGCCGCACCCTCTCGATCACCTGCGACGTCTACGAGCCCGGCATGCGCCGCTTCGATCGCGACCCGCGCCACATCGCGCAGCAGGCCGAGCAGTACCTGCAGAGCTCCGGGGTCGGCGACGTCGCGTACTTCGGTCCGGAGCTCGAGTTCTTCGTCTTTGACGACGTGCGCTACCAGGTGAACCCGGAGGAATCGTTCTTTGCGATCGCGTCGGACGAATCCGCGTGGGGCACCGGCGACATCGGCGGCCCGAATCTGCAGTACCGCATTCGGCCGAAGTCCGGGTACGCGCCTGTGTCGCCGCACGACCAGCTCTCCGACCTGCGCGGCGAGATGGTGCGGACGATGATCGCCTGCGGCATGCAGGTGGAGCGTCACCACCACGAGGTGGCGACGGCGGGACAGGGCGAGATTGGGTTCCGCTTCGACCGTCTGACCCGCACCGCCGACCACGTGCTGCTCTACAAGTACATCGTCAGGAACATCGCCCGCCAGGCAGGCAAGATCGCGACCTTCATGCCGAAGCCGCTCTACGGCGACAACGGCTCCGGTATGCACACGCATCAGTCGATCTTCCGCGGCGGCGAGCCCCTCTTCTACAAGAAGGGCGGCTATGGCAACCTGTCGGATACGGCGCTGCACTACATCGCGGGCATCCTCAGCCACGCTCCGGCGCTCGTCGGGCTGACGAACGCGACCACAAACTCCTACCGTCGGCTCGTGCCAGGGTTCGAGGCGCCTGTGAACCTTGTCTTCGCGAAGGGCAACCGTTCCGCGGCCGTGCGTGTGCCGATCGCCCAGGAGAGCCCGAAGTCCGTGCGCATCGAGTTCCGCACGCCGGACGCCACCGGCAATCCGTACCTCGCCTTCGCCGCGATGCTGATGGCTGGCCTCGACGGTGTGAAGCGCAAGCTGGACCCGACGGCGCTCGGTTTCGGCCCGCTCGACAAGAACATCTACCACCTCGCACCCGAGGACGCCGCGAAGATCGGCGCGGTGCCAGGGAGCCTCGCGGAGTCACTAAACCAGCTTGAGGCGGATCACGGCTTCCTCACGGAGGGCGGGGTGTTCTCGGAGGATCTCATCCACGCCTGGATCGATTACAAGCGGCGTGAAGAGATCAACCCGGTGAACCTGCGCCCGGTGCCGATGGAGTACTACCTGTACCTCGACATCTAGGCAAACAGTACGGCTGGCCCGGTGGAGGCAGTGCCTTCGCCGGGCCTGTGCCTTGCTCGAGATCCAGTATCAAATGCGGCCGAGGACCGGGTGAGGATCTTCCAGCGGAAGTAGTGGCAGCGGGCGCGCAGCAAACTGCCGGAGGTCCCGCTCGGCTGGCGTTGTGGTCTAATGCGCAAACCAATGCTGCCAGATCGCCTGAACGTCCGCTTTGGGTGACCCGAGGTCTATGCGCGGCACCACATCTTGGCCGGGCTGCGCCAAGGCGTAGTGCGAGTCGAAGGTGATGGCATAGCTGCGGCTGTAGAGAGCGGCCAGCGTCGGGGTCTCGTAGCCGTATGGGAAGGCGAAGGCGTATGCCGATCTGCCGGTCAAGGAGCGGATAACCGCCTGCTCGCGCCAGGTGTCGTGCACGATGACGACCTCTTGCTTCTTGCTCTCGAGGGTTTGCAGCACCGGCACGCCGTGAACGAGGTGGTGCTCTGCGAAGGTATGTGCTTCAATTGCCCAAAGGCCACTGTGCGCGAGACTCTTCACCTGGACTGTGGACATCCAGAAGCGTTCCGTATCAAGTCTGCTGCCGATGAGGAACAGGACCGCCGGAATGTGGCGCGCCGCCAAGATCGGTCGCGCATTCCGGTAGATGCTGCTGTAGCCGTCATCGAAGGTGAGAAGCACCCAGGCTCCCTGCGGTTTCCAGCGGCCTTCCTCGAAGGTGAGGAACTGCTCCAGCGACATGAAGCGGACGTGGTGACGGCGCAGGTAGTCGACGTCCGCCGCAAGCTGGGCTGGCGTGATATTGTAGGGGCCAAGGTTAGTCGACGAGACCTGGTGCAGAACGAACACGCCGACCCGGCACTCGCAGCTCATGTTGACGTACTCGCCCGGGGACGGCGTAAAGTGCCCGCTGGTGCAGATGCCGTACTGGTAGACGTGCACGAAGTCTACCAGCAGATCCTGGGGCAATTGCGTGCTTGGCGCCGGGTAGCCCCCCCAGGTGCTGCCGACAGCAGTGTTCATCGTGAGGTACATCGGTACATTCGGAACGTGGGCCGTCACATTGAGGAGCAGCTGCCCATCAAGGTACCAGCGCAGGTCGCCGGGCAGCCAGACGAGCGTGTAGGTATGGAAGCCAGCCGAGAGGTCTGGCCCAATGTGCTCGATGTAGGTGTGCGTGGGTCCCTGTGCGGATTCCCAGTGCAGTGTCATATCGACTGCGTTCGGCCGGCTCCCGAGCATTTCCATGATGTCGATCTCCGGCAGCAGGCTGCCGCTCACTGGCCTGAGCCAGAATGCCGGCCAGATCCCTTGGCCGCGCAGCAGCTTCGCACGGATGACGATCTTGCCATAGAGCAGGGACAGGGTGCCTCTGGTGTCGACGGCGCCGGAGGAGTAGCCTGATCCTTCCCGTGCTGTACGCAGAACGAGGTTGCCACCCTGATCCAGTACGTTCGCTGCAAGGTAGTTCTCCACTTCACCGTTCTTGCGCGGCTGTCCCGTCATGACATGCCAGCGGTAGTTGTCAAAGGGTTGATTGAAGTTGTCGCCCCAGACCTGCAGCCACGACTGAGAGGCCGATCTGCAGGAGGCGGTTGCAACCGGCGGCAGGCGTGGAGGGGATGGAGGCGGCGGCGTGCCGCTCATGCTGGTGAACGCTTCGGTGACCCGCGCAGGGGAGATGGACGGTGACCAGAGCCCGGACTCCATCACCAGCGCCAGCAGCATCCCGGCAACGATCAGGACGAGAAGAATTACCCGAGACCGCGACAACGCGAAACCCCCCTACGCAGACGAGACGTTGCTGCCCACCGTAGGCGGGGGAGGCCCGCCGGCCTCGCGCGTTCCCCATCGTCCGTCGCGCAGGGAGAAGAGACTCAGGACGCGGAGCGGAACGAGCAGGAACAGATGCAAGGCGCCGTACAGCGGGGAGAGCAGGAACGTACCCCAGTTTCCCAGTCCAAACCGCACGTTGCGGGCGTACGCCATCAAGGCGAGATACCCGAGGTAGTAGACGCCAAGCGCAGTGCCGCCGACCAGGGGCCGGATCACGCTGGCGACCAGATTGACCGTGAAGAACAGCCACAGCGCAACCTCGCTCAAGGAAATCCACCACGCAATGCGCCGCAGCGGGAGGCGGGTCAGTGCGAAGATCGTCTCGCGAAAGAACGACTTGTTCCACCGGTTCTGCTGCTTTAGGAAATGGCGCAGGGTGATGGGGACGACGGTATCGGCGACGGCTGTCTCCTGAAACACCACACGCCCCGTCAGCAAGGCGTAGTTGGTCATCCTGCGATCGTCGCCGTACCCCACGGGCACGCCGAGGAAGGTCTGGTTCACGTAGTCGTCGAGGTGTGAGCGCACCAGCGCAACCCGCCAGAAGCTGATCACGCCGGAGGAGCAGAGCACCGAATCCCAGACGGTGTACGCCGTCCGCTCGTAGAGGAACGAGTTGCGGTACCGCAGATCGAGCAACCGGGTAAGGAAATTCTGGTCGCGGTTCAGCACACGCACCTGGCCGCAGACTCCCTGGACACTGGTCATGGAAAAGGGCTTCAAGCCTTCACGCACTGCGTTCTCGTCGAGGACGCTGTCGCTGTCGACAGTGAGCACGATGTCGGCAGTGGTCTCGCGAAATGCCACCTCCTGGGCGTATCGCTTGCCGCGGTTCTCGGTGAAGCGCACGACCCGGTGTGGCGTCCCGCGGAACGTTTCCTGGGCCACGCGAAAACATGCGTCATCTTGCGATCCATCGTCGACCACGTAGATCTCGTCGATTGGCCTGCTCTGTAGGAGAATGCTCTGCAGGCAGCGCTGGAACACTTCCAGATCCTCGTTGTATACCGGCACAATGACGGCGACCGATTGATCGTCACACCAACCCTCGGGCGCCTCGAATGGACGGTACCAGAGCGAGAAGAGGATCTTGAGCAGGAGATACGTCAAGGTGACCGCGCCGTAGAGACTGAAACCGAGCATTCCCCCCTGGTTCATCGCGGCGTTCAGCCCCACGACGGCAGCCGCGACGATCAGGAACAGCATCAGACCCTGCAGTTTCGGAACGTGCAGCATTGCGCCCGCCGCCTACAGTCGCAACACGTTGGGGGATGGAAGCTGCAGCCGGGTCGCGTTGCGCGTGTCGTAGACCAAGGGTGCGTAGCGCACTACCGCCTCGTAGTCGACGCCGCTGTGGTCGGTCAGCACGAGCACGCAATCGGAGGACGCCAACGCGTCGGGTGTAAGGTCGACGCTGCGCAGGTGCTCACCGTCGACTTCCAGTTCGGCGACGAGGGGATCGTGGTAGCGGACCTGCGCACCGAGCTTCCTGAGTTCCGGCAGGATTCGCAATGCCGCCGATTCACGGACGTCGGCGACGTCCGCCTTGTAGGCCACCCCGAGGACCAGGAGCTTCGCGTTTCGCAGGCTCTTCCCCGAGTCGCTCAGCGCGGTGGAGACCTGCTGCACGACATGCCTGGCAACCTGCCAGTTCACCCGAGCGACCTGCTCGATGAAGCCGATCTGGAAGCCGTATTCCCGTGCTTTCCAGGAGAGGTAGAAGGGATCGACGGGAATGCAGTGGCCGCCGATGCCTGGACCGGGCTGGAAGATCTGGATGCCGAACGGCTTGCTCTCCGCCGCGGACAGAACCTCCCACACGTCGATGCCCATGTGGTGGCACAGCAGCATCATCTCGTTGACGAAGGAGATGTTCACCGCGCGGTAGGCGTTCTCGTAGAGCTTGGCCATCTCCGCAATTCTCGGTTCCGAGACCTCCAGGACCTGCTCCACAGCGGAGGAGTAGAATGCTTTCGCCAGAGAGCCAGCCTCCGGGGTTACCCCTGCGACCAACTTCGGGGTGTTGCGAAACCTGTACCGTTGATTGCCGGGGTCCACGCGTTCAGGGGCGTAGGCGAGGAAGTAGTCCTCGCCGCAGACGAGCCCGCGATCGTCGAGGATCCCCCGCACCAATTCCTCTGTCGCACCCGGGTACACGGTGCTCTCCACGATAACGAGCTGGCCAGGGTGCAGTGTGCTGCCGACCGCTGCTGCAGCTGAGCACAGCGGCCCCACGTCGGGTTCGTGGTTGCGACTGAGAGGCGTCCCGACGCAGATTGCGATCACGTCTGCAGTGCTGAGCGCCTGCACGTCATTGGTCAGTTGAAGGCTGCCGCCGGCGATGCGAGACGAGAGATCTGTTGCCAGCTTCAGTTGGGTCAGGCGGACCGGGTCAACCTCGATGCCGAGTACGTGGTAGCCGGCTTCCGCTTGGGCGAGGGCCAGTTGAGAGCCGACGTAGCCCATTCCGATGACCGCTACCCGCGCGGTGCGTGAGCGGATCCGCTGCGACAGGGTGGCATGGGGCGCCTCGTCAAACCGGTCTGGATCCAGGGCCATGGCAAGAAGCCCCCCTTATGCGGATGGGGTGCATGTATGCCGGGATGTACGAAAGTAGACCCATACGACAAGTTTCCCGAAGACGCGCATCGCATGGCGCCTGGACCTCCGCAGGGTCCTGCCGCCTGCCAAGAGACACAAGATCAAGTTCCGTGGTGGCCCGTCCTTCGTCCGAGGAACCAGGTCCCCGCCCGCTGCACGAACTGCTGGGCAGCGGGTGAAGGTTCGGCGGGGAGGATCGCGTACACGCCGTCCTTCGGCAGGGCAATGCCTAGGAGCGGTACCGCGAGCACACTGCCGAAGGCAAGTTCCGTGCGCACGGCGGCATTTGGCAGGATAGCGACACCGAATCCGCCCAGCACGAACTGCTTTGCGATGTCGATTTGGGCTACGTGCATCAACCGTGGGGCTGGCAATCCGGCCCGGCGAAGGGCCTCCTCCACTGCGATCCAGGTCGCTCCGGGGCCGTAGGTGAAGAGCGGCAGCCGTCCGAGCAGATCGGCAGGGTCGGGTGGCTCGCGGTCGAGGTCGAGGCCGTCGTGGGCGGTGATCAGCAGGAGATCGTCCTCGTAGAGGAAGATCGACTGCAGATCGAGGGGGAGAGGGCGGAAACGGGCGAGTCCGACGTCCGCCTCGCCTGTACGCACCGCTTCCGGAACATCGGTCGAGGAGAGGACGGACAGCGCCCAGCGCTCGGGCGCCGCAGCGCGCGCGAGCAGCGACGGCAGGAAGACCCGGGCGATGTGCGGTGCCGCGGCGATGCGCAGGGGAGCGGGTCTGCCTTCACCGAGGTCGGCCTGAGCGGCCGCAAGCTCCCGCAGCACGCGCTCCGCACGCGGCAGGAAGGCGCTTCCTGCCGCGGACAGGCGCACCGCACGCCCGCTGCGGTCGAACAGCGGCGTTCCGAGCTCTGCCTCGAGCCGCTGGATCTGCTGGGTCACGGTGGCCTGGGAAAGGTAGCGCAGCGCGGCAGCCCGGCGGAAGCTGCCGGCGCGCGCGGCCACGACGAAGGTACGCAGCGCTGTCGTGTCCATCAGCCATCCCTCGCTGATCGGAAAATGTGAAGTGTCTATTTGAATATTTGGGATTCACGATCATTCTCGTCAAGCGATGATGCAAGGGGGGGCGAACAATATGCACGAATCCGCACTGAACCGCCAGGAACCGGAACTCCTCCGCGAGGTCTTCCCGTACACGCAGCCGCCGCGCATTCCCTTCGACGGCGTGCGCGTCGCGCCGCATCCGGCAAAGGATCCCCACATCACTGACACGACCTTCCGCGACGGGCAGCAGGCCCGTGCGCCCTACACGCCGCAGGAGATCCTGCGGCTCTTCGACCTGCTGCATCGGCTTGGCGGAGAAGCCGGTCTCGTACGCCAGTCCGAGTTCTTCCTGTACAGCGAGCGCGACCGCCGGGCTGTTGAGGTCTGCCAGGAACGCGGCTATCGCTTCCCGGAGGTCACAGCCTGGATCCGTGCCAGGCCTGAGGACTTCGCGCTGGTCAAGGCGGCGGGTGTGCGCGAGACCGGAATCCTCACCTCGTGCTCCGATTACCACATCTATCGCAAGCTGCGTCTGGACCGCCGAAGGGCCGTGGAGGCATATCTCGCGATCGTGGACGCGGCCCTCGCGGAGGGAATCGTGCCGCGCTGCCACTTTGAGGACGTGACGCGGGCAGACATCGAGGGGTTCGTCGTGCCCTTCGCACGCATCCTGATGGAGCGCAGCCGCGAGAGCGGCATCCAGGTGAAGATCCGCCTCTGCGACACGCTTGGCTACGGCGTCGGCTATGACGACGCTGCGCCGCCGCGCAGCGTGCCGAAGCTCGTTGCCGCACTGCGCCACGAAGCCGGCGTACCGGAGGCGGCTCTCGAGTGGCACGGCCACAACGACTTCCATCACGGGCTGTCAAATGCCGTCACGGCGTGGCACTACGGCTGCGGCGCCGTGAACGGCACGCTGCTCGGATTCGGCGAGCGCACCGGCAATACGCCGATCGAGGGACTTCTCTTCGAGTGGATGGGGCTCACCGGCCGCAGCGACGTGGATACGCTGGCCGTTTCCGAGGTCGCGCGCTACGCCGAGGAAAGCCTCTCCTACCGGATCCCGCCGATGACGCCGTTCGTCGGATCCCAAAGCCAGGTCACTGCCGCGGGCATCCACCTTGACGGTCTGCGCAAGGATGAGGAGATCTACAGCATCTTCGATACGGGACGCCTGCTTGGACGCCCGCCTGGCGTGCTCGTTACGGACAAGGCGGGCATTGCGGGCGTCGCCCTTTGGCTGGAGCGGAAGCTCGGTCTGGCGGCGGGGTCGGTGGCGAAGGACCATCCCGCGGTCGAGTGCCTGCACGGTTGGGTCGAGGCGCAGTACCGAGATGGCCGCGTTACGGCCATCTCGGACGCGGAACTAAGCGAGCGCCTCGCACGGGCGAGGGCAGATGGCCTGATTTGACGTACGCTGAGACGGGAGCATTCCGCTAGCGGCTCCTCTTGTAGCGCTCGACCGCGCGGTCGAGCGCTGCGGCTATCGGGAGGTTCGGCTGGATTGTGTCGGACTCGCTGTAGAACCAATCGTCGAGGAACTTCTGAACATTCCAAGCCTGTTCGCCAACGAGTGCGCGCCGCACGAACTCCGCAAATGTTCCAGCACTCGCTCCAGCGGCAACGGGGTTGGCGACCCAGTCCCGGAGCAGTTGAAAGAACCGCGCTCGGCCGATAGAGGCATCGAGCACCGCCAGGGCCAGGGGCCCCTTGTGCCGCGAGATGACGTCGATCTCTAAGCGGCCTGCCGCCGTCGCCAGTGGAGCGCGCAGCGCGCCCGGGCTGTCCCGGAGTGCGTCAAGGTGGCGGGCGAATGCTGCTTCCCCGCGCTGTTCCCCGTTCTTTTCGCGTTCTAGTAGGTCCTCGAGGAAATGTGCCATCGCCTCGTCGCAGAACCGATTGGGATCCCCGAGGGGAGTCCAGAAGTGGGCGACCTCGTGCACCACTTCCCGAAAGGTGCGTTCCGGGTCGCTCTCGCCAGTCTGGGTGATCATGCCAGGAAGGTTCTGGGACCCCCAGCCCGCCGGGATCTGAACGATCGTCACTCTGTCTTCACCGAATGCGGGCGGACCGAGCCAGCTGCGCAGGGTGGATCTGGCGAAGGAGGCAGCGGAGCACGCGGCGCGTGCCCATTCCTCTCTACCCGGGAGGTGGTGGACGTGGATCTCGCCACGGTGCAGATGACCATACCGTCCAGCGATGAGATACATTCCAAGCGATGGAGTAGCGCTCGTGAACTGCACTTGCCGATGCGTTCGGTCAGATGCCTCACTCGAGGCGACAAAGCAGTCCCAGCGCTCCGGAAGGTGCACCGTCATGTGGAAGTGCGGCACGGACAAGGCGCTGAGGAACCCCTCCCAGGATGCACGGGCGATGAGCGGATACCAGAGCACCTCCGGCCTGAGGACCGCGACGTCGCGTTGCACGGAGTCATGGACATACGCGAACGCTTCGCGGTATCCGACAAGCGTGCCGCCATAGTGCAAACGCAATGTCGTCTCTCGGCCAGGCTCCAGCTCCTGCGCGAGCGAAAGCGTCACGGCATTTACGTAGAGCGTATCTGCGCCCTCTACCGACATTCGCCGCACGGACTGCCGCAGCAAAAGCGGCTTCTCCGTCGCGTTCCACTCTGCGGCGGACAGGATGCGAAGTAGCCGGTACAGCAGGAGATGCACCTGGGATGCCGGGCGGCGGCCTTCATTGCGCAGGCGAACGGTGCATGAGACGCCGATCCGGCCGGGTGCATCCGCAATCGGATGCTCGGAAGGCACGGGCAGTAGCTCGATGTCGAGATCGTAGGCAAGGGCACGCAGCGTCACGCAGCCCACCTCCAAGCAGAGGAGCACTTCCTGGAGTTTCCATAACAGATGAAGGAAGTCCTGTTCGCGCAGGCGCACAGTCTGGTACATCCGCGGGGAGGCTGCGTGCTGCTGAGCCCGCACCCAGTCCATATGGTCCACGCAGAATGCGCCCTTCTGACTGTGCTTGGAATCGACTGCAGGTGGTGGCAGAGGAGGCCATTCGTTATAATAAATGCGGTCTGTGCCCAAATGGAACAAGGAGGAAGTGGCCCACCTTGATACGCGTAGGCATATCCGGGCTTGGCGCCGTTGGGCGGCGTGCGCTCAGGATCGCCGAAGGACGTTCCGACGTACAGATCGTCGCGGTGAATGGGCCCGGTGCGACCGCAACCATGGCGCACCTTCTGAAGTACGACTCGAACTACGGCACGTTTGCAGCGGATGTTTCCTCCGATGAGGACCACTTGTACGTCAATGGCCGCAGCATCCGCACGTTCCATGAGCGGGAGCCGGCCAAGATAGACTGGCAGAGCGAAGGCGTCGAACTGGTGATCGAGGCGAGCGGCAAGTTCAATGATCCCGAGCTCGCCAAGGCCCACCTGCAAGGAGGCGCGCGGCGCGTGGTCCTGGCAGCCCCGGCGAAGGTGAATCCGGCACCCACGTTCATCCTTGGCGTCAACGCGGATGAGTTCGACCCCAAGGAGCACTTCGTCATGTCGATGGGCTCTTGCACAACGAACTGCCTTCTTCCCGTCATGAAGGTCCTCGACGACGCGTTCGGCGTCGAGGAAGGCATGATGACGGCGGTCCACAGCTATACCTCGGACCAGAACCTCCTCGACAAGTCGCACAAGGATCTCAGGCGGGCCCGAGCGGCGGCGGTCAACATCATCCCCACCTCGACAGGGGCGGCGAAGGCCGTGAAGGCCGTCTGGCCGGAGCTCGGCGAAAACTTCCACGGACTCGCACTGCGCGTACCCACGCAGGTCGTTTCGGCTGTGGACCTCGTGGTGCGCCTAAGGAGGCCTGCCGATGCCAAGGGGATCAACCATGCGATGCGCGCCGCGGCCGAGGGACCGATGCGTGGCATCCTCGACTACACGGAGGCGCCACTCGTCTCCTCGGACCTGCGCGGATCCCCCGCGTCGGCTACGCTTGACGCGGGTCTTACCGCCGCCGTCGGCCAACTGGCGAAGGTGATGGCTTGGTACGACAACGAGTGGGGCTATGCGACGCGGCTCGTGGATCTCGCAGCCTATATCGCAAAGAGGGAAGAGCAGTGAATCTGCGCAGCCTCGATCGCGCGCCGAGAGCCGAGAGGTACCTTGTCCGGGCTGACCTGAACGTTCCGCTGCAAGACGGAGAGGTGCGGGACGATACCCGCATCCGCGCCTCCGTGCGCACGATCGAGCACCTGCGCGGGCAGGGCAGCGCCGTCGTCGTGATGTCCCACCTCGGCCGACCGAAGGGACAGGTTCAGGAGGGATTCAGTCTCGCGCCCGTCGCGCGGAGGCTGTCTGAGCTGCTCTCGACGCCGGTGCGGTTCGCGCCCGGTCTGCCGACCGGCTCTGACGCCAGGACCGAGGTACTGCGCCTTGGGCCAGGCGAGGTTCTGCTGCTAGACAATCTGCGGTTCGACCCTCGCGAGACGGAGGACGATCCGGGCTTTGCGGCAGAGCTTGCGAGCTTTGGCGAGATCTTCGTGCAGGATGCCTTTGGCGCCGTGCACCGCGCACACGCTTCGACGCACGCGATCTGTGCGATCCTGCCGTCGTATGCGGGCTACCTGGTGCAGGAGGAGGTCCTTGCGCTGGACCGCCTCGTTGACGGCAGTGAAAAGCCGCTAGTCCTCATCCTCGGCGGCGCGAAGATCTCGGACAAGATCGAGGTGATCGAGCATCTGGCGACGCAGGCGGAGACGGTGCTCGTGGGTGGGGCGCTTGCCAATACGTTTTTGCACGCACGCGGCGTGCCAATCGGCCGCTCGCTCTCGGAGAGCGGCGAGCTGGACGTGGCGCGCGGCCTGATGCGACGCTTCAGCGACCGCTTCCGCCTGCCGTCGGATGTGATCGTGAGCCGCGCCATGACTGAGGGCGGGCATGCGGTCAACGTCGAGGAGGTTGGGTCGGACGAGATGATTCTCGACATCGGCCCCGCAACGCGCCGAATCTTTCGCGAGGCGATCCTGCCGGCGCGGCGCCTTTTTTGGAACGGGCCGCTCGGACTCTACGAGCGCGACCCATTTGCGGAGGGCACACTCGCCGTGGCGCGGGCCGTCGCTGACTGCAAGGGCTATACGGTCGTGGGCGGCGGCGACTCGGCCGCCGCGATCGCCGCGTCCGGCCTGGCGGAGAACGTTTCGCACGTTTCGACGGGCGGAGGCGCCTCCCTTGAGTATCTTGAAGGACGAACCCTGCCGGGCATCGCCGGCCTGCTGGAGCGCTAAGCGTGGCCATCTTGGCCGCGAACTGGAAGCTTCACAAGACCACGGCGGAGGCCGTGGCGTGGGCCCGTGCGGTCAAAAGGTCGCCCCTGGCGCATCGCGCTGAGGTGATCGTCATGCCGGGTTTCCTGCAGATCCCGGCAGTAGCTGCGGAGATCGCGCAGAGCCCGATCTCGCTCGGCGCCCAGGATGTCTTCTGGGAGCAGTCGGGCGCGTACACCGGCATGGTCTCGGCGGCGCAGATCACTGAGGCGGGCTGCCGCTATGTACTCGTCGCGCACTCGGAGCGCAGACGCTACGCGGCGGAAGACGACGAGGGTGCGCATGCGCGCATCCGGGCCGCCCTCGCGCACGGGCTGACGCCCGTGTACTGCGTCGGCGAGGACATGGACCAGCGTAACGCCGGAGGCTTCCGGAGGGCGCTCAAGGAACAGTACGACCGTGGGTTTGGCGGCCTCTGCGCAGACGAGGCGAGGCGGGTGATCGTTGCATACGAGCCAGTCTGGGCGATCGGCAGCGGGCAGCCGGCCACACCGGAGCAGGCGAGCGAGGTGGCGGCCGCGATCCGTGAGGGGGTCGGCGCGCGCACGGGTCTCTTAGAGGGCCTGCGCATCCTGTACGGCGGCTCTGTAGCACCCGACAACGTCGGGGGCTACCTCTTGGGGGGCGGCATCGACGGCATCCTCGTGGGGACTGCGTCGCTGGACCCGATCGGATTTCTCGCATTACTGAAAGCGGTGGTCGGCAATGGGTAGTCGTAGGCCAGTCGGCCTGATCGTGCTCGATGGGTGGGGCATCGCACCCCCGTCACCCGGCAACGCCGTGTCCCTGGCTTCGACGCCGTACTGGCATGGCCTGACCGAGCGCTGGCCGATGGCGCGTCTGCGCACCGACGGGCAGGCCGTCGGCCTGACGGACGGCCAGATGGGCAACTCGAACGTGGGCCACCTCAATATCGGCGCCGGGCGCATTGTCTTTCAGGATCTTCCCCGCATCAGCCGCGCGATCGCGCGAGGTGAACTTGCGCAGATCCCCGCATTGCAGGAGCTTCGCAAGGCTCCGCGGCTGCACCTGATGGGCCTGCTGTCGCCAGGCGGGGTGCACTCCCACATCGACCACGCGATTGCGCTGCTGCACCTTTACTCTGGGCAAGCGGTATACGTCCACGCCTTCCTCGACGGGAGAGACGTGCCGCCGCAGAGCGCCGGCGAATCACTTGCGCGGCTCGAGGCGGCCTGCAAGGAAACTGGCGCGCAGATTGCGACGCTGTGCGGGCGGTTTTACGCGATGGATCGCGACCGCCGCTTCGAGCGTACCGAGAAGGCGTATACGGCGATCGTGCGTGGCGAGGGACGGCGTGCGCCGTCGGCCGAGGCCGCCCTCGAAGCCGCCTACGCCCGCGACGAGACGGACGAGTTCTTGGAGCCCACAGTGCTCGGCGGCTACGAGGGCGCGCGCCCCGGCGATGCCTTCTTCTTCTGGAACTTCCGCTCCGACCGCGCACGCCAGATCTCACGTGCGATTGCCGACCCGGAGTTCAGTGGCTTCCCACGCCCCGAGGCGGCACTACCGCTCGTTGCGATGACGGAGTACGACCAAAACTTCCACCTCCCCGTCGCCTTCCCCCCGCACGACCTCCACGAGACGCTCGGGGAGGTGGTCAGCCGGGCTGGGCTGAGACAGCTGCGCGTGGCGGAGACCGAGAAGTACGCCCATGTCACCTACTTCTTCAACGGCGGGCGGGAGGAGCCTTTCCCCGGCGAGGAGCGCATCCTGGTTCCCTCCCCGAAGGTGACGACCTACGACGCGGCCCCAGAGATGTCTGCCGCGGAGGTGACCGAGCAGGCCCTGCAGCAGATCACCAAGGCCACCCCAGACCTCTTCGTCCTCAACTACGCGAACGCCGATATGGTCGGCCACACCGGCTCGATCGAAGCTGCAGTGCGCGCTGTCGAGGCGGTTGACCGCAGCCTCAAGCGGCTCGTGCCAGCAGTTCTAGAACGCGGCGGTACCGTACTGCTGATCGCCGACCACGGCAATGCCGAGGAGATGCTGGACAGCCGAGGCGGCCCGCAGACGTCGCACAGCCTGAACCTGGTGCCGGTGCTTCTCGCGGGTGCCTCGGTCGGCGTCACTCTCGCGGATGGCATTTTGGCCGACGTCGCACCGACTGTGCTCGAACTCCTCGAGGTGCCGCAGCCAGCAGCCATGACCGGCAAAAGCATCCTGAGAAAGGGGACTGGCAAGTGACGAAGATCGCCGAACTGCACGCGCGCGAGGTCTTGGACTCCCGAGGCAACCCGACCGTCGAGGTGGAGGCGCGCCTGACGGGCGGCGCGCGCGGCCGCGCCATCGTGCCGTCGGGCGCATCGACCGGTACACACGAGGCGCACGAACTGCGCGACGGGGACATGTCCCGCTACCGCGGCAAGGGCGTACTGCAGGCCGTCGAGAACGTCGAGCGGCTGATCCAACCGAAGCTGCAGGGCGTGGAGGCCCTGGACCAGGGAACGGTGGACGCGCTCCTTGTAGGGCTGGACGGCACGCGCCTCAAGACGCGCCTTGGAGCGAATGCCCTCCTAGGTGTCAGCCTCGCCGTCGCGCGCGCCGCGGCGCAGGCCGTCGGGCTTCCCCTCTATCGCTACCTTGGCGGGGTGGGGGCGAACCTTCTGCCGGTGCCGTTGATGAACGTGATCAACGGCGGCAAGCACGCGGACAACAACGTTGGGATCCAGGAATTCATGCTTGCCCCGCTGGGCGCGAAGAGCTTCCCCGACGCGGTACGCTACGGGGCCGAGGTCTACCAGAGCCTGAAGTCGCTCCTGCACAGCGAGGGCAAGGCGACCGCAGTCGGGGACGAGGGCGGCTTCGCTCCGGATCTCCCGAGCGATGAGGCGGCGATCGAGCTCCTGGTGCGGGCGATCGAGGGAGCGGGACTGAAGCCCGGAGAGGACGTCTCGCTCGTGATCGACTGTGCGGCGAACGAACTCCTGGAGGACGGCCGCTACCGCCTGAACGGGCAGCTGCGCACCCATGAACAGGCGGTCGAGCTGTTCGACCGCTGGACGCGCGACTATCCGATCTTCTCGTTCGAGGACCCCTTCGCGGAGGACGACTTTGCCGGTTTCACGGCGCTCACGCAGGCGATCGGAGACCGGATTCAGATCATCGGAGACGATATCTTCGTGACCCAGGAAGGACGCCTGCAGCAGGGCATCGCGCAGGGTGCCGGCAACGCCATCTTGATCAAGCTGAACCAGGTCGGGACGCTCTCGGAGACGCTTGCAACCATGCAACTGGCGCAGCGCAGCGGCTTTCAGCGCATCATCTCGCACCGTTCGGGCGAGACAGAGGACGTCACCATTGCGCACCTCGCGGTTGCGACGGCCGCAGGGCAGATCAAGACGGGTGCTCCGGCGCGCTCGGAACGCGTCGCGAAGTACAACGAGCTCTTGCGCATCGCCGACGAACTGGGGTCGACCGCGCGCTACGCCGGCTCGCTTGTGCGTGCGCGGTGCGGGGTGCTACACTCCTCTAAGTAAGCAGATTTGGCGGTGACTGGTTTTTGAAGATCGTTCTCCTGGTTCTCTACGTAGTCGTGTCCATCGCGATCGTCGTCGGGATCCTGCTCCAGTCGGCACGCGTGCCGGGTTTCACGGGTTCCTTCGGCAGCTCCGGCGACACTTTCTTCGGCCGGAGGCGCGGCATCGACGAGACGCTGGCGCGCATGACCGCGATCCTCGCCTTCGTCTTCTTCGCCTTGTCGCTCGTGCTGTCGCGCCTCGGCTAGCGCGATGGCGCGCGTTGCACTGCGCTGGCCGAACCGCGGACCGGGGGTTCTTCTCGTCCACGGGTTCACAGATCAGCCCGCAAGCGTAGCCCAGCTTGGCGAGGCACTCGGCCAGCGGGGCTACAACGTCTACGCGCCGATCCTCGCGGGCCATGGCGGGACCGCGGAGGAGCTGCGGGCATCGACGGCCGTCGACTGGCGACGCAGCGCGGAACTGGCACTGCTCGAACTGGTGGAAGGGAGCGCCGGAAACGGCGTTGCTGTGTGCGGTCTGTCGCTCGGGGGAATGCTTGCGATGGACCTCGCCGCACACTTTCCAGTGCGGGCACTGGTCATGCTCAACCCGGCTGCCGCGCTGTATGAGCGCAAGGCTCCTTTGGCCCGCGTGCTTTGGCCGGTGCTTCCTTACCTGCGCCTACGGGAAGGCGCCAATCTAGATCGACTGCCCTTGCGTTCGGTCGCCGAACTCCTGCGTTACATCCGCGAGGCGCGCACCCATGCGTCGGCGGTTCGGGCGCCAAGCCTGATGCTGCAGTCCGAGTTCGACACGACCGTCCGCCCCGCAGCGTCCAAAGCGCTGTTTGATTTACTGGGCAGCCGGCAAAAGGAGTTTGAGATTTTGGCTTCGCACGAACATGTGCCGCGGGAACAGGCGGCGCTCTTCGCTGAGCGCGCAGGCCGGTTCCTGGACGGCGTCTTCGGGGGCCCTTCATGAGCAGGCGGCGCAGGCCGTCTGACCTGCCGCAGCGCCAGCAGCTGATCGCCTTCATCGCGGACGAGACCCAGCGTCCACTTTCCGCGGACGAGCTGGCGGAGAACTTCCAGATCAAGGCCGAACGACGCGCTGCCTTCAATCGCCTCCTCGATGAGATGGTTTCGCGGGGCGAGATCCTCAAGACGCGTCAGGGTCGCTTTGCGGCACCCGGCAAGGTGGACCTCCTGCCTGGGCGGATCCAGGGGACGCGCCGCGGCGATTCCTGGTTTATCCCGGAGGAGCACGACGGCGAGGACCTGCGCGTCGCGGTGGAGCACCTGAAAGGCGCGATGCACGGCGACCGCGTTCTGGTCCGGCGCCTGCAGGGCCGTGCAGGGGAAGTTGTGCGGATTGTGCAGCGCTCCCGCGACACGATCGTCGGGCGCATCGAGTGCGTCGGCGGTGCCTGGTTCGTCCGCCCGCAGGACGGGCGCGATGCACACGACATCATCATTCCGGATACGGCGCGCCTGGAAGCGGCGGACGGCGAACTGGTCGTCTGCCATGTTGAAGTATTCGGAGACGCGCGGCGCGGACCGGTCGGGAAGGTGATCGAGCGCCTGGGGGGGCTTCGCCAGCCCGGAGTCGACGTGCTTGCCATCGTCCGCAAACACAACCTGCCCGAGGCCTTCCCGGAGGATGTGCTGGCTGAAGCCGAGCGCGTGCCGCTCGAAGTGACGCAGAAGGACATCCGCGGGCGGGTGGACCTGCGCGACTTGCAGACGTTTACGATCGACTCGGACGATTCGAAGGACCTCGACGACGCCGTCTCGTTGCAGGCGACGGAGGAGGGCTGGCGGCTCGGCGTGCACATCGCCGACGTCGGGCACTACGTGCGCGAGGGCACGCCGCTCGACCGCGAGGCCTTCCGGCGCGGGACCTCCGTATATCTCGTGGACAGGGTCATCCCGATGCTGCCCGAGCGCCTCTCCAACGGCATCTGCAGTCTGAACCCGCGTGAGGACCGCCTGGCGCTCTCCGTCTTCGTCGACTTCGATACAGCAGGTCGGCGGATCCGCCACCAGGTGCAGGAGTCGGTGATTCGCACGGCTGCGCGTCTGTCCTATAGTGGCGTCAACCGTACACTGGATGGAGACCCGCCCGACGATGCGTACCAGGAATTGATGCCCGTCCTGTTCGGCATGACTCGGCTCAAGGACATCCTTGGCCGCCGTCGCCGCGACCGTGGCGCAATCGACTTCGACACGACGGAGTACAAGGTGAAGCTGAACGACGAGGGCCGACCGCTCGCCATCGAGCAGCGGGGCCGCACGGCGTCGGACCAGCTGATCGAGGAGTTCATGCTCCAGGCGAACGAGGTTGTCGCGGAAATCGCCTCGCGGCAGAACCTCCCGTTCCTCTTTCGCGTCCACGAGGAGCCGGACCCGGAAAAGCTGGAAGGACTGCGCGGGTTCCTCGGCCGTCTTGGCTACCATCTGCCGCAGAGCGGCAAGAAGCTGCACCCGCGCATGCTGCAGGACATCCTTGCGCGCGCGGCCCAGCGCCCGGAGCGCGACCTTGTTTCCGCCGTCGTACTGCGCTCGATGGCACGGGCGCGCTATGATACGCAGTCGATCGGCCACTTCGGTCTAGCGGCCCCGCTCTATACCCACTTCACGTCGCCGATTCGGCGCTACCCGGACCTTGTGATCCACCGCATCCTGAAAGAGTACCTGCGCAAGAGGCCGATCAAGGACGAGCGGCGCGAGGACCTCGTTGCACGCCTGCCGGAGATTGCGCGGGTCTCCTCGGAGCGCGAGCGCCTCGCAGACGAGGCGGAGCGCGAGTCGGTGGATCTCAAGAAGGTCGAATTCATGCAAGACAAGGTCGGAGAGGAATTCGACGGCATCGTCACTGGGGTCGTGCCGTTCGGTGTCTTCGTCGAAGTCTCGCTTGGCGTTGAGGGTCTCCTGCGCGTGAGTTCACTAACAGACGACTACTATCACTTCGACGAGAAGCTCTTCCAGCTGCAGGGCGAGCGCACAAAGCGCCTGTTCCGCCTGGCCGACCGCGTGCGGGTTCGCGTCGAACGCGTTGACACCGAACACGGCGAGATTGACTTGTCGCTTGCCGATGTGCAGCCGCCATTGGCCGCGCCCGCAGCCGTGGCAGTGGCTGGAGGCGACGTGGAGCCAGCGCAGGACGCAGAACCACCCCAAGCGAAGGTTGAAAAGAAGTCCCGTCGCAACTATAATCGTAGGCGCCGTTCCAGCCGAAAAGCCAAAGACCGCGCCAAGGATGGAGCGGCGAAGGACGGCGCGAAGGAGCCTGTGGGCGAAACGCCATGAAGATCATCGCCGACAACCGCAAGGCCCGGCACGACTACTTCGTCCTCGAGACCATCGAGGCGGGGATCGCCTTGACCGGGACCGAGGTGAAGTCGGCTCGTCTCGGGCGGGTGAACCTGCAGGATGCGTACGCGTCCATGTCGCACGGCGAGATCTTCTTGCAGCATGTGCACATCTCCCCGTACGACCAGGGCAATCGCATGAACCATGAACCGTATCGGCGGCGCAAGCTGCTGCTGCACCGACGGGAGCTCGACGGGCTCGTCGGTCGCATGCGAGAGCGCGGCATGACGATTGTGCCGCTGCGCATGTACTTCAACGACCGGGGTTTCTGCAAGGTCGAACTCGGCGTATGCCGCGGCAAGAAGCTCTACGACAAGCGGGAGGATCTCAAGACGCGCGACGCGAAACGCGAGATGGAGCGCGCCCTGAAGAGCCGACGCTGAAAGTTTGGGGGCGAACCAGGATCGACGTCGTATGTTCTGGTTCGGGAAGCGAGCCGAGGTTCCGCTCCTCGTAAAACAGCGGAAACGGCACAACTGCCAACGATTCAAACTACGCTCTCGCTGCCTAAGCGCACTTGAGCCGTTCCTCCTGGCGAAGCCTGCGCGCCGGAGGGACGCTAATTAGCGGGCTCACGCGCGGGGGGCGCCCCGACTACGCGCGGACATCAACTGAGGCTGGCTGACGGCGACTTCGCCCTTGTAAGGCGCCGAAGGTGAGATTAAAGCGAGGGCTACGCTCGTAGATGCCCGTACTGGGGGTTCGGCGGACCGGGGGGGCAGTTCCCCCGCGCCTCCACCATTTTGTGTTCGGGAGACGATCGATTGGTCGAGATTACGATCCTCGGCACGAGCGGCGATGAGTTCGGTTACGGTTCGTGCCCGACCGCGATGACCTTCTTCGAACAGGCGGAGATGGTCAGGAACCTTGCCGGGCTGCGCTTCCCGGGCAGCGTCGAGGTAGCGTACAGGAACCTCGAGGACGGCAAGGACCCGGAGTTCGCTGGGCGCGTGCGCCAAGGTGAGCTGGAGCTGCCGCTCGTATTGATTCAGGGCGACCTTCGCTTCGAAGGAGGCGTCCCCTGGCAAGACATTCAGGCAGAGATCAAGTCGACCATCGGTTGACCGATCGGGCAACGGCGCGGCGATGGCCGCGCTTTTTGCATTTGCTGGGGCATGCGAAATCCGTCGAAAAAAGTTGTCCCTACCCGGAGACAGTTCACGAATGATCTGGCATAATACAGGAAGAACGTTCGGAAACGGAGGGATCGCGTGAGCGTCGCGGATTACACAGAACAGGTGCTCAAGGTCGAACCCAAGGGTGTCGAGCCGATCTCGCCCAGCGAGCGACATGGCAGGCCTTCGTCGATCTTTTCGCTCTGGTTCGGTGCCAACGTGGAGTTCGCCACCCTGGTGACGGGCGCGCTGGCAACCGGCGCGTTCGGGCTCAGCTTTTGGCAGGCTGTGCTCGCGATCGGGATCGGGAACCTCCTTGGCGCACTCGCGCTCGGCGCCCTCAGCACGTTCGGCCCAAGGTTCGGCGTCCCGCAGCTCATCCAGTCGCGCAAGGCGTTCGGCTACTACGGGAACTTCATCCCCGGAGTGCTGAACTTCATTGCGGGGTTCTCCTGGTTCGCCGTGAACACAGTACTGGGCGTCTTCGCCCTGCAATGGCTGTTTGGCCTCTCGTTCGCGGTCGGCCTCGGCATCATGGTCGTCATTCAGGTCGCGATTGCGGTCTACGGCTACAACCTGATCCACACCCTGGAGCGCTACCTGGCCGTCGTCCTGACGGTCGTCTTCCTGATCGTCTCGGTATACGGCTTTGCGAACGGACACCTGTCCGCGCCGATGAACCTGAAGCTGGCCAGCTACGTCGGCGGGCCATCCGGCGCCTTCATCCTGATGCTCGCTATCTCGTTCTCCTACTGCCTCGGGTGGATGGCATTCGCCTCCGACTACACGCGCTACCTGCCCGCGAAGACTTCCGTGCGCGCCGTCTTCGGCAACGCGTTCTGGTCGCTGCTGATCTCGGGCTTCTGGCTTGAGGTACTGGGTGCAGCGCTTGCGACGCTGAAGAACATCGCGGTTCCGACGGACCTCGTGACGCACCTCTTGCCGCACGCGCTCGGCGTCGTGACGATGATCGCGGTCGTGCTCGGAACGGTCACCGCGAACGTCCTCAATATCTACTCCGGTGCACTTTCCTCGCTCGTCATCGATATCCCGATGAAGCGCTGGCTCGGCGCCGTGATCGTCGGCATTCTCGGCACGATCGTCAGTTGGGTGGCCGGCCAGCACGGCTACTGGCAGCACTACCAGGAGTTCCTCTTCCTTCTCGGCTACTGGGTTGCGCCGTGGCTCGCGATCGTTCTCGTCGACTACTACGTCAAGGCCAAGGGCCAGTACGAGACCGAGGAGTTCTACAACCGCAAGCAGCCGTTCGCCGCAGGCGTCTGGGCCTGGATCATCGGCGTTGCGGTGTCGGTGCCCTTCATGAACCAGTACCCCGTGTTCGTCTCCTGGTTCCCGTCCCACTACCCGCAGTTCGGCGATATCACCTACTTCGTGAGCTTCGTCGTCGCCGGTCTCGTCTATCTGGTGATGGCGAAGAGCCGCCAGCCGCAGACCGTCTAGATCGCGCCTTCCGACGCACCGCCCCCGGCAGCGGGGGCGGTGTCGTTTTGCGCGCAGTGGGCCGGCGGCTGCAGCCCTAAGATGCATCCTGCGTACGGGAGTGCAAGAAGAAGTCACCGTGCGTCAAGCGGCTAGGGATGGGGCATAGGCAGCCTAAGGTCCGATCAGGCACCGTTTCAACGGTTGCTTCACGCGCATCGATGATCAATGGTAGATACAAGGCGCGTAGGCTTAGTACGCATAGCATATTCTTGAGGGAGGGACTCCAATAGAGTTGGACATCGCGCAGCGCTACGAGGCGGCCATGATGCCGGTACAGCCGATGGAGACGGAACTTTCGATCAGCCACGGACAAGGTTCATATCTCTACACGGTGGACGGTCGCCGCTATTTGGATCTGGCGACCGGCATCGCCGTCAATGCGGTCGGTTACGGTCATCCGAAGGTCATCCAGGCGATCGAGGATCAGGCACGCAGGCACCTTCACCTGTATAGTGGAACCGGATACCAGGATGCGTTGATTGATTACGCAGAGGCCATCTTGGCTGAGATCGGCTCCGGGTACAAGATCTTCTTCGGGAACTCTGGCACGGAGGCAGTGGAGGCCGCGATCAAGCTCGCGCGGTTCGTTACTGGGCGGCCGGGCGTCATCGCCTTTCGCGGCGGCTTCCATGGCCGTTCGCTCGGCGCGCTCAGCCTCACCGACTCCGCTGCCCGCTATCGTTCTCCCTACGAACCGCTGCTTCCGTCCGTTTACCATGTTCCGTATCCGGCTCCGACGCGCCTCTCCATGCAGCCGGCGGAGGCGCTTCGCTTCGTGCAGCTGCAGCTCGAGTCGCTGCTGGAGACGGACATCGCTCCCGACCGCGTCGCGCTTATCGTCCTCGAGCCGATTCAAGGCGAGGGGGGCTACGTCATCCCTCCGGACGGCTTCCTGCCGTGGCTGCAAGAACTCGCGAACGCCCACGGCATCCTGCTCGCAGTGGACGAAGTACAGTCCGGAATGGGTCGCACCGGGCGGATGTTCGCGTATCAGCACACCGCAATCTCGCCGGACATCGTGATCATGGGCAAGGCGCTCGGCGGCGGGATGCCGCTCTCGGCAATCGCGGCGCGCGCGGCACTTGCGAACCAATGGGCCCCTGGCAGCCACGGCACCACGTTCGGCGGCAACCCCGTGTCCTGCGCGGCGGGTCTTGCGACCTTGCAGGTGATCAAGGATGAGAACCTGATGGCGCAGTCGGACCGCCTCGGAGCACTCGCACTCGAGCGGCTCGCCCCCCTGCGGCGCCTCGAGGCAGTGCGCGATGTGCGTGGGCGCGGCTTGATGGTTGCGGTCGAGTTCGCCGGCGAAGCGGGCGGTGCGCTCGCGCAGCGCGTCATGGAGGACATGCTGGCCGAGGGGGTCATCCTGCATATGGCGGGACTCCGCCACGAAGTGATCCGGCTCATGCCGCCCCTCAACATCGACAAGGAGCGGTTCGCGCAAGCACTCGACTTGCTTGTACGCACCGTTATGGCGGCGACTGCAGCGCAGCCGGCCGGCTGAGTACGTAGGATCACGTCTCGGGCGCCTGTGGAGCTTCGCAGGTGCTGGACAAAAGGGGATGGAAACGAGTGGCGCGACCGACAGTGACCGGGCTTCGCAAAGAGATGACGATGCTGCAGCTGCTTCTTGCGAACGTCGGCGGGATCGTTGGATCCTCCTGGCTCCTCGGATCGATGATCTCCGCGCAGTATGCCGGCCCGGCGGCCCTTCTCGCTTGGGTGATCGGCGGCATCCTGACCCTCTTCATGGCGATGCCGTTTGTGGAGCTCAGTTCCACGATTCCAGAGTCCGGGGCGCTGGTGCGCTACCCACAATATTCGCACGGCAGTCTCGTCAGCTTCTTCACCGGCTGGGCCATCTGGCTCTCCTACGTCGTCGTTCCGCCGATCGAGGCAGAGGCGTCCGTTCAGTACGCCAACACCTACCTCCATGGCCTCTACTCAGCCAGTGGCACCCTCACCCCGATCGGCATCATCCTGGCGATGGTGCTTGTCATCATCTTCTTCTACCTCAACTACCTTGGGGTGCGCGTGTTTGCGCGGGCCAACGCGATTGCGACGGTCTTCAAGTTCATCGTCCCTGCGTTGACGCTGATCCTGTTGATTGCCTCCGGATTCCATAGCCAGAACTTCACTGCCCCACAGCACGGAGGCTTTGCCCCCTACGGCGCACAGGGCGTGATGACCGCGATCGCCATCGGCGGGGTGGCCTTCGCCTACCAGGGCTTCCGTCAGGCGATCGACCTGGCGGGGGAGAGCCGCAATCCGCAGCGGGACGTGCCGCGGGCGGTCGTCCTGTCGCTCGTGATCGCCATCGTTCTCTACTCGCTGCTGCAGGTTGCGTTTGTCGGCGCCGTCTCGCCGGCTGACCTCGTCCACGGCTGGGCCAAGATCAACTTCTCCTCGCCGTTCGCAAGCCTCGCCGTCGCGCTCAACCTCGGCTGGCTGGCCGTACTGCTCTACGTCGACGCCATCGTGTCCCCGTCCGGAACAGGCCTCGTCTACGAGGCTTCGAGCGCGCGTGTGCTGTACGCCATGCCGAAGAACGGATATGGACCGCAGGCCCTTCTGCGCATCCACCCCAAGTTCGGCGTGCCGCACGTCGCACTGACCGTCAGCCTGGTCGTCGGCCTGCTGTCGCTCCTGCCGTTCCCGGCGTGGAGCCTCCTTGTGGGCATCGCGAGCACCCTCGCGATCATCTCCTACATCCTCGGCCCCGTCTCGGCCATGGTGCTGCGCCGTACCGGCAGCAGGCTGCACCGCACGGTGAAGCTGAAAGGACTGCACGTCTGGTCGCTGCTCGGTTTCATCGCCGGCATGTTGATCATCTACTGGACTGGCTGGCCCAACGACCTCTACATTGGATTGGGACTCTTCGTGGGTCTGATCATCTATGCGTACTACTTCGTGCGCAACAAGCTGCCGGTGGAGGACCTGCGCTCCGGGGTCTGGCTGGTCGTGCTGACGGCCTTCATGATCTTGATCAGCTACCTCGGCTCGACCAGCTTCGGCGGCAGCAACGCGATCAAGTACCCGTACGACCTGCTGCTCGTGATCGTCGCATCCGTCGGCTTCTTCTACTGGGGGATCGCCTCCGGCCGGGAGACGCCCGAAGTGCGCGAACACCTCGCAGCGATGGACGCGGCGCCACAGGCCACCGACTGACGACCAGATCCGCGCAGTAGCAAATTGGAGGCGACCTTGTGATCTACGATCTCGCGATCATCGGCGGCGGCGTATGGGGTTCTGCAGCCGCCCAGGAGGCGGTGCGCGCCGGTGGCAAGTCCGTGCTGCTGCTCGAGAAGGGCATCGGCTTGGCGCAGGAGAGCTCCGCAAAGTCCGGGGGCATCCTCACGGACCTCTTGTGGCACCCCGAGGACCAGGAGTTCGTGACGCGTAGCCGCGTTCTCTATCGCGAGGCGCGCGAACTCTCCGGCGATGCGTCGGTCGCCAGGGAGTTCGGCCAGCTGACGCTGGCCGAACGCGAATATGCAGACCAGCTGCACCGCCGAGAAGCGGACCTCTCGGCCCGCGGCGTGCGGTTCGAGATGATCGGGAAAGACGAGATCGAGCGGCGCTACCCGAACCTGGACCGGCTGCGGGAAGGCACCGTGGGCATGTGGACGCCGGACGACTGGCACGTCAACCCGACCGCTTTTGCCCAGGCCGTCGTGGACAGGGCCCGCGAGGGTGGGCTCACCCTGCGTGCGGGCTGCAGGGCGGAAACGATCCACGCCGAGGACCAGAAGGTCGTGATCGAGGCTGGCGGAGAGCGGTTCGAGGCTGCCCGCGTGCTGGTCAGCGCCGGCACGTGGTCGCGCAAACTCGTTCGCACTGCCGGGTTCGACATCGCCATGCGGCCGTACCGCGTGCAGCTATCCTCGCTGCAGCTCGCCCAGCCCCACGCACTGCCGATCGTCTGGCACCTCCAAACCGATGTCTACATGGTGCCTGAGGGCCCGCAGAACATCCTGGCGGGCGACGGCACGCGGCTCTGGGAGCACGACCCGGACGACTATCAGCAGACCGGCGACGACGAGTTCCGGATGAACATCGCCGAGCGGCTGCTGGACCTCTCGAGCCTCGGCGACAGCGCAGGCCTGCGCAGCAGCTGGGCAGGCCTCGGCGGGGCGACGCCGGACCGCCGTCCACTGCTCGGGCCACTCACCGAGCGCCTGTTTACAGCGTGCGGCGACAACGGCATCGGCGTGATGCGCGGTCCGGCAGTCGGGGAGTTGGCTGCGCGGGTGGCGCTGGGTCTAGCCGAAGTACCGCACCTGCGGCCGGATCGCTTCCCGCCAACCGACTTCGAGATCCGCCCAGGGTTCACGCTCGACTAGGATTCGAAACGTGCGGTCGGCTGCGTCACTGCAGCCGACCGTGTGTGCTTTCATCCGGAGGGCAGCGACTGCCACCCCCGAACACAGGGGACACGGTCGCCAAAGAGTAGTCCTTTGCGGCGGACCGCACCCGTACTGGCGGCGACACCGGGCAGCATCCTTCAGTACTCTGCCGATCTCCACGAAGACTGTCATGGCGAGCAGCAGTCCACCGCCCCTTTTCCTTTTGCACCGCAGGTCTGGGCGTGATGCCCTTGGCGGCAAGGTATGTTGGCTTTAGTTGTCGAAATTAGTCGATGCATGTTGGACTATACGGGCCAGATGTCCGTGCAGATGTCCAACAGCAGAAGGGGGGCATCAGGTGTTTACCGACTATCTTGCCGTCATGCTTGTCGGACTGGCTTCAGGCTTTGTGATTCTTGCGCACTACTTGTATCGAAACCCCGAGCCCGGCGAGCGCCAGGCCTGGGCAGCCGGATTCTTCGCCGCCGGTATCCTCGGCCTCGTGACCGCAGTGCCGATGATCGTGAGCTGGCCGCTGCCGGGCGCCTACAATATCGCGTTCGGTGAACCAGCGCTCTACCTCAGCGTCGCGTTTCTTGGAGCGGGCATTACGCTTGCGCTGCGCTGGGACCCGCTGATCCCGGCTCTATACGGCTTCTTCGGCGGCCTTCTGGCAGTTGTCGTCGGGATCCGGATCGCGAACCTCGGCATGACGAGTCAGCCTGCCATGACCGCAGTAGGCTACGTCGCCGCTGGCCTTGGCGGCATGCTTACGCTGCCGGCCATCAACTGGCGCCAGCAACGGTCCTTCGCGATCGGAGCGGCGATACTGCTTGGCATCGCGGCGGTCGTCTTCCTTTTCACGGGCTATATGGGGTACTGGGGACACCTCGCCGAGTTCTCCAAGTGGGTGCCGACCAGCATCCTTCAGCGGCCGGCGAAGTAGGACATCCCGAAGGGAGGAGCTGCCCTCGAGGCGGGCTCCTTCCTTTTTGCTGTAGACCCCATCCTGTCCGATCCGGCATCTCGAGACCTACGGCGACCGCAACCGAGGACTGGCGACGGCGAGCAGATACTCAGCTGTTGGAAACCATCGGTCTGGGCCTTGAGGATGTTGCCCCAACGGCCGGGAGGGCCCACAGACCGAGCCGATTTTGCGGGGTGCTCCAAGAGACCCGCATGGAGATGGGCCTGTTGAGTCGCGTGCTCGACTTCCCGTCCCGGCCTGAGGCGGCCCTCTCATCTGGTCTGCTCGCAGCCGCCTAACAGCCCATCAAACAGAGGGAGCTGTCCCGAACAGCAACTCCCGCTCCTTTAGGGACAGCCCCCGCTCCCATGCTTGGCGGCCTGGGCCTACGCTCGCTCCAGGATGGCCGCGACGCCCTGCCCTACGCCCACGCACAGCGTGGCCGCCGCGTATCGGGCGCTGCTGGCCTGTAGTTCGTGGAGCAGCGTCGTCACAAGGCGCGCGCCGGACATGCCGAGCGGGTGCCCGATGGCGATGGCGCCGCCATTCGGGTTCACGATGGCGGGATCAAGGTCCAGCTCGCGGATGCAGGCAAGGCTTTGTGCGGCGAAGGCCTCGTTCAACTCGACGACCCCGATCTCCTGGATCGACAGGTTCGCGCGCTGCAGCGCCTTGCGCATCGCCGGAACGGGCCCGATGCCCATGTAGCGCGGGTCGATGCCCATCTCGGCGGCCGCGGCGAAGCGCGCGAGCGGCTTCAGGTCATAGCGCCGCAGGGCGTCCTCCGAAGCGAGAAGCAGCATCGCAGCGCCGTCGTTGACGCCAGACGCGTTGCCCGCTGTCACCGTGCCATCCTTGCGCACGATCGGCCGCAGCGCCGCGAGGGCTTCAAAGGACGTGTCCGGGCGGGGATGCTCATCGACGTCGACGAGCACCTTTGTGCCCTCCCGGCCGGGTACCGACACTGGAGCGATCTCCTGCGCGAAGCGGCCGCGGTCCTGCGCCGCCTGCCAGCGCTTCTGGCTCTGCAGCGCGAACGCGTCCTGGTGCTCGCGGGTGACGCCATGGCGGTCCGCCACGTTCTCTGCCGTTTCCGCCATCGACTCGAGTGGGAAGCGAGCGGCGAGGGCTGGGTTCTCGAAGCGCCAACCGAGTGTCGTATCATGCATCATGCGGTCCCCGCGGGGGTAGGCGGCCGAAGGCTTGCCCAGGACGAGGGGCGCGCGCGACATCGACTCGACGCCGCCTGCGAGAAAAAGATCGCCCTCGCCGGCGCGGATGGCACGGGCGGCCGTGATCACCGCAGAAAGTCCGCTGGCGCACAGCCGGTTCACCGTCATGCCCGGAACGCTGTCCGGCAGACCCGCCAGCAGCAGCGCCATGCGTGCGACGTTGCGGTTATCCTCTCCGGCTTGGTTCGCGGCGCCGGCGAGCACGTCGTCGATTGCGTCGAACGGCACTTCGGGATGGCGCACAAGCAGCGACACGATCACGTGGGCGAGGAGGTCGTCAGGGCGGACTGCGGCGAGGCGCCCGCCATAGCGCCCGACCGGTGTGCGCACGCCGTCGACGAGGTAGGCGTCAGGCATCACTACGGACCAAAGAGGCAAGCGTTGCAAAGGCCGCGGCCAAGAGGTCCAGGAGTTCTTGTACGCCTGCGGCATCGACGACCAGCGGGGGTGCGATGAGCACGTGGTCGCCGAGCACGCCTTCGGGCCCGCCGGAGCCCGCGTAGACGATCAGGCCGTCCGCGAAGGCGATATCGGACAGCCGGGTTGCATAGGCACCGGGATTGGGCGCCGTCTGGAGCACGAGGCCTTGCATCAGGCCCAGTCCTCGCACCTCCTGGACGGCCGGGAAGCGCTGGGCGAGGTCCTCGAGGCCGGCGCGCAGGAGAGCGCCCATCCGCCGCGCGTTGTCGACCAGCTGCTCGCGCTCCAGAATTTCGAGCGCCTTGGCGCCGGCGGCGCAGGCGACGGGATGCCCGCCGTAGGTGAAGCCGTGGGCGAAGCGGCCGCTGCCGCCGCGGATCGCCCCGTAGACCCTGTCACCCGCGATGACTGCGCCGAGCGGTGCGTAGCCGCCGGAGAGGCCTTTTGCTGCGGTGATCAGATCTGGCGCGGTCTCGAAGTGGCACATGCCGAGGATCTCGCCGGTGCGGCCGAACCCGGTCATCACCTCGTCGGCGATCAGAAGGATGCCGTACTCGTCGGCGATGCGCCGGACGGCCTCGAAGTAGCCATCATGCGGCACGAGGCCCGAGAGCGCCGATCCGCCGACCGGCTCGAGCAGGATCGCCGCCACGGTCGCGGGATCGCTCTGCTCGAGTGCCGCGCGCAGCGCGCGCGTACAATCGCATTCGCCGTCGGCCCCCGGTCCTGGGCAGGCGGAGTCCGGGGGTGGAAAGTGCGCAAAGGCATCGCTCAGGAGGGGGGCATAGGGACGACGCCGCGCCAGGTGGCCGGAGGCGGACAGAGCTCCGAGAGAATTTCCGTGGTAGGAGGCCCAGCGGGCGAGCACGCGGAAGCGCTGCGGTTGGCCGATCTCCAGGAAGTACTGGCGCGCCAGTTTGATTGCCGTTTCGGTCGCCTCTGACCCGCCGGAGACGGGGTAGGTGTGGCGCAGGCCATAGGGGAGCAGTCGCGCGATGCGCGCTGCGAGTTCCTCCTGCGCCGCCGACGTGAAGCGCATCGTATGCGCGAAGGCGACCCGGCCGGCCTGTGCGGCCATCGCCTGCGCGATCTCCTGGCGGCCGTGACCGAGGTTCGCGACGAGCGCGCCGGACGCACCGTCAAGGTAGCGCTTGCCCGTCGTGTCCCATAGGTAGATGCCTTCGCCATGCGAGATCTGGGGGTACTCCGAGGCGGGGGAACGGTAAAACACATCGGTCATCAGTACGCAGCCTCCTGCCCGCCGCCGAGTTCCCGGAGAACGTCAAGTTCCGCCGGGGTCGGCGGCGGGATCTCCGAAATCTCCTGTGCGATGCGCAGAGGCCATCCCGTTCTCTGCTGCACATCCTTGATGCTGACGCCGGGGTAGACGCTGGTGAGGCGCATCTCTCCCTCTTCGTCGAAGTCGAAGAGTCCAAGGTCCGTCACGACGGAGGCAGGACCCTGGGTGCGCCTGCCGCGCTTCGGATGGCCAGGGGAGGTGATGAAGTCCACCGCTGCCGGAAACCGCTGCAGATCTTGCGGAATGAGCATGATCGTCCGCCGCGCGAACGAGGCGATGTCCGCGGCGCCGCCGGATCCGGAGAGGCGCACCTTGGGATGGTCGTAGGGACCGATCACCGTGGAGTTGAGGTTGCCGCGGCGGTCGATCTGGGCTCCGCCCAGGAAGCCGACGTCGATCCAGCCGGTTTGCAGGTACTGGCTGAAGAGGTCGCCGATCGGCAAGACGCACAGGGACGTGCGCACGAGGTCCGGATCCCCGATCGAGAGGGGGAGCCTTGGCGGATGTGCATCGATCACACCGGATTCGTAGACCAGCACAAGGTGCGGGGCATGCAGGCGCTTTGCGACGTTTGCGGCCAGGTTCGGGAGCCCGACCCCCACCAGAACCCGTTCTCCGTCGCGCAGCAGTCGCGCGCCGACGATCGCCATCTCGCCGCGCCGGCTAGTTGTCAACCTGTGCCGCCTCCTTCAGGGCCGCGAGTCGGTCTGGGGGCAGCAGTCGCAGATAGGCCTCGCGGTCCGGCACTGCATCGACGAACCGCGCAAGCCACTTGCGCGTCGCTTCGGGATCACGGGAAATGCGGTCCCATTCCGTGTAGAAGGCCGTGTCGCGGTCGTAGACGCCCTGTACGTAGGAGGGGTGCGCTCCAAAGGGCGCGACGGAAATGCTCTGTACGCGAAAGCCAGGGATGAGCAGGTGATCGCGCTCGCGGCGCAGAGATGCGGCGGGACGGATTTCCTCGACGGAGACGAGGATGCGGTGCGCCGCGAGCGCCGCCTCCTTCACCTCCCCGAGCAGCCCCCAGGCATAGACGTTCCCATCCTCGTCGGCGCAGTGCGCGTGCACCAGCGTCACGTCGGGACGCAAGGCGGGCACCACAGCGACCTCCTCATCGCCGAACGGGCTGCGCACGCGGGGGCGCGGCCTGCGCGCCGTGAGATCGTTCTCGAGCGAGCGAAGCGGCCAGAAGGGCAGCCCGGCAGCACCGGCGGACAGGCGAGCCACGAGTTCGAAGTGCGTGTACTCCTCGATCTCCAGTTCGCCGCGCTGCACGGCCTGGCGGAACACCTGCAAGAGCCCTAGGCCGGGATTGCCGGCGTAGCTGAAGACCAGGCGATCCGCGACGCCCGCGGCGATCATCTGATCGTAGACGAGGTCGGGCGTTGCGCGGCAGAGTGTCAGATGCCGGCGGCGCTGGCGGATGATCTCGTGTCCGAAGGCGAACGGGATCAGATGCGTAAAACCTGCAAGGTAGACGACCTGATCATCCGCGACGTAGCGGGCGACGGCGTCATGGACCGTCAGCAGTTCCGCCACGTCATTCCCCCCAGGGATAGCGGACCTTCTGTGTGACCGCCTGGGCCTGGAGGAAGAAGCCCAGGTAGTCCGGGGAACCCACCTTCGGGCCCGTGCCGGAGAGTTTGAAGCCTCCGAAGGGATGCACTCCGGCCATCGCTCCGGTGGAGCTGCGATTCAGGTAGAGATTGCCGACGTAGAAGTTGCGGCGCACGTACTCCAGTTCCTGCGGGTCCCGCGTGAAGGCGCTGCCCGTCAGCGCGTACTCGACGGAGTTCGCAAGCTGCACCGCTTCCGCAAGGCTCTTTGCACGCAGCACGGCAAGAAAGGGACCAAAGATCTCTTCCTGCGCGATCGGGCTTTGGACGGCAACCTCGTCGACGACAGTCGGTGTGAAGCAGTAGCCCTCGCCGGTCTGGGCGCCCTTGCGCAGCACGTTGCCTTGGCTCTGTGCCTGCGCGACGTAGCCCGCAATCTTATCCACAGCGACCTGGTTGATCACCGGGCCGAAGGCGTGGTTTTCGCTCGCGTGGCCCATGTCCTTCGACACCCGGTCGATCTCCGCGAGGACAGCCCCGAGGAACTCGTCGTGGATCTCGTCCAGCAGGATCAGGCGCGACGTCGCCGAGCACTTCTGGCCCTGGTAGCCGATCACGGACGCGACGACCTCGCGCGCCGCCCAGTCCATGTCCGCCCGCGCGGTCACGATCGTTGCGTTCTTGCCGCCCATCTCGGTCATTACGCGCTTGAGGTGCCGTTGGCCCGGCACAAGGCCCGACGCGCGGTGATGGATCTGCGTGCCGACGTTGCGGGAACCGACGAAGGCGACGAACTTGACGTCCGGGTGGCGGACGAGCGCGTCGCCCACTTCCGCTCCGAACCCGGGAACGAGATTCAACACGCCCGGCGGAAGGCCGGCATCCTCGAAGACGCGGAAGAGCTGGTGCGCGATCACCGAGGACTCCTCGGCCGGCTTCAACACGACCGTATTGCCCGCGGCGATGGCGGCAACAGCCATGCCGAGCGGCAGGGTGGAGGGGAAGTTCCAGGGTGAGATGACCGCGCCGACGCCAAGCGGAAGGTACCGGTACTCGTTGATCTCCGTCGCGATCGGCTGGATCTCCTTGCCCTGGTTCCAGGAAAGCAGCTGCCTTGCGTTCCACTCGAAGTGGTCAATGGCCTCGGCGATTTCGCCATCAGCCTGGTCGAAGTTCTTGCCAACCTCGAATGCCAGCCAGGCCAACAGTTCGCGCCGCCGCTGGCGCAGGATGTCGCCGGCCCGCAAGAGCATCGCCGCGCGCTCCCAAGGCTCGACGTTCGACCAGGCGTCGAACGCTTTTTGCGCCTCCGCGACGGCCATGGCGACGTGGACGGAACTGCCCATCTGCAATTCGCCCACGACCGTCGTGGGCTGGGCCGGGTCGCGCGAGAGGAAGACCTTCTGAGCCGAAAGACGCTGGGCCCCGATGCGCAGGGGGTAGGACTGCCCGAGCTGCGCTTTCACCCTGTCCACTTCGACCTGCATGCGGGCTTGTTCCTCGGGAGAGCGGAAGTTCAGCAGTGGCTCGTTCTGAAAGGGATGCAGGGACATGGGGACACCTTCCTTTCCGTAGATCTATCCGCGATACCCGAGAGCGCGCGACACCGCATCCGCTGTCTCAAGGAGGTTCTGGCGGATCGGGCCGAGCAGTTGGTCCAAAGAGACCTGCAGGCTGTGCGTCGACACGTTGGCCGCAGCGATGATGGAACCAGTCGAATCTCGGATGGGAGCAGCGACCGAACGCAGCCCCGCCTCCAATTCGCCATCCGCCAATGCGCACCCGAGCTTGCGCGCCTCTTCAAGGTCTGCGAGCAGCTGATCGGGGTCCGTCCGCGTGGACGGTGTGTATTGAGGCCACGGCGGTGGTCCCAGGATCTCGACCAGGTCTTGACGGTTGGCGCCAAGCAGCAGGGCCTTTCCCAGCGATGTCGCATGGAGCGGCAGGCGCGATCCGACATGCAGGTTGACGGCCAGAATGCGCCTGGCCGCCGATACCCGCACCACGTACAGGACCTCGCTTCCGTCACGGATCGCAAGGTTGGCCGATTCGTGCGTGCGCTCGGCAAGTTCCGAGAGGTACGGTTCGGTCACCTGCGGGAGGGAGAGGGACTCGAGAAACAGCGCGCTGAGGTCGAGGACCTTGGGGGTCGGTGAGAAGCGCCGCTTCTGATCCAGCTGCAAGTAGCCCAGATCGCAAAGTGTCAGCGCGATGCGCCGCACCGTTGCCTTGTTCTGGCGGCTGCGCTCGCTCAACTCCGTCAGCGTCAGGCTGCCCTGCTCCTTCGAGAAGGCCTCGAGCACCTGGAACGCCTTAGCAATACTGTTGATGAAGTAGCGAGACGCTCCTTCCCCGGCCTTGCCACGGACTGTACGCAATAAGAACCCTCCATACGCAGAAAGTTCACGACACCAACTTGGCACGGGCAAGTCGACCCGTCAAGGGAGAACGCGGGGTACAATGCGTACGTGCGAGGGCGGTGCGCTGCGCCGAGGAGATAGCCGGAACGAACGGCGCCAACGGTGCAGGCGGCTCTGCACGGCCGTTTAGGCGGAGTCAGGCGGTACTGAGCATCAGTGGATGTATGAAACGTATCAAAAGTACGCGATGCGCACTAAGCTGTGTCCGTTGGCGATCAAGGGGTGCAGGCACCTGCAGCGCTGGTGAGGTCGGGCGTGTTGTACAATGACCGGGCGGAGCCATTGCATGATGCACGCAAGAAGCGCCAAGACAGGGGACGGCAGGTCCGTCCGGAGAGGTGGATGCGTTTGCGACCCGACGGACGTGCACCCGAGGAGATGCGGCCGGTCCGATTGCAGCGGGGCTTCCTGCCCAAGGCTGAGGGTTCGTGCTTGGTGGAAATCGGTCGTACGCGCGTCGTCTGCACCGTGACGGTAGAGGAGAAGGTGCCGGGCTGGCGGCGCGGACAGGGAGGCTGGCTGACGGCCGAGTACGCGATGCTGCCGCGGGCGACCGAGGACCGCACGCCGCGCGAGGTGAGCCGCGGCCGCCCGGCGGGACGCAGCCAGGAGATCCAGAGACTGATCGGCCGATCGCTGCGTGCAGCCGTCGATCTCGCAGCGATCGGCGACCGCACGCTCTGGGTCGACTGCGATGTGCTGGAGGCGGATGGCGGCACGCGCACCGCCTCGATCACCGGCGCGGCGGTTGCGTTGTGCGATGCGCTTGCCTGGCTTACGGACCGCGACGGTTCGGTAAAGCGGCCGCTCTCCCATCTCGTCGCAGCCGTCTCGTGCGGCATCGTCGGTGGCAACCCCGTCCTAGACCTCTGCTATGCGGAGGACTCCCAGGCGGCCGTCGACGCGAACTTTGTCCTCACCGACGCCGGCGAGTTCGTCGAGGTGCAGGCGACCGGGGAGGGCGGCACCTTGAAGCCGGCCCAGTTGGAGGAGTTGCTGGGGCTCGCCCAGCACGGCACCGCCGAGCTCTTCTTGCTGCAGCGCGCGGCGCTGGGGGAGCAGATCGGGAAGGTGATGCGGCGTGCGTGAGATCGTGCTGGCGACGCGCAACCCCGGCAAGCTTGCCGAGATGGGGGAGATCGCGGCGGAGTACGGCATCCGGCTTCTGCCGCTGCCCGACGCTGTGGCGCTGCCGCCCGAGACCGGCACGACATACCTTGAAAACGCACGCACCAAGGCGAGAGCAGGCTTCGCCGCAACGGGACGCCCGGTGTTGGCGGACGACTCCGGGATCGAGGTCGACTTCCTCTCCGGCTCCCCGGGCGTCTACAGCGCACGCTTTTCGGGCGAAGGCGCGACCGATGCCAGCAATAACGCCCTCCTGCTCGCGCGCCTTGGGGACACGCGCCGCCGAAGCGGCCGCTACCGCGCCGTCCTCGTGCTGACGTCATCCGAGGGTGAATGGACGGCGCAGGACGTCTGGGAGGGAGAGATTCTGAAGGAGTCGCGCGGGCAGGGCGGGTTTGGCTACGACCCGCTCTTCTTTGTACCGGAACTCGGCCTTACGGCTGCGGAGCTGTCGCGGATAGAGAAGTCGCGCCACTCGCACCGCGGCAAGGCGCTGCGGCGTCTCCTAAGCCTGCTTGCAGAGTCTGGTGCCTGAAGTGGACGCGCTCTCGGCCGCAGAGGCCGCGATTGCGTCGGTCTTTCCGTCGCACCAGGGAGTTGGGCTGCGCGTGCTCGGCGAGGGATGGGACTACACGTCCTACCTCGTTGGGGAAGACCTCGTCCTGCGAGTACCAAGACCGCGCACCGCAGCGCGCCGCCTTGTGGAGGAGGCGCGGATCCTCGAACTGATCGCGGGAAAGCTGCCGCTCGAAACGCCAAGGATGCAGCTGTTGGGCGGGCGGGTGCCTGTTGCGGGCATCTATCCAATGGTGCAAGGCGTGCCCGCGCGACTCGATGCGATGTCCGGGCCGCTGCTCGGGCGCTTTCTGCGTGCGCTGCACGCCACCTCGCTCAAGGGGCAGCGTCCGAGATGGTTCCGCTGGGCCGGCGTCGGGCACGGCTGGGAGAGCGGATTGCGACACTTTTGCACAAGTGCACTTCAGACGCTGGGCCCGCACCTCGAAGGGCATCTGCTCTCTGCGCTTGATCGCCGCCTGCGGAGCTTTCTCGGTGATCCCAGGAACTTTCGTTTCGAAGTGCGCCTCATCCACGGAGACCTTTCGTCCGAGCACCTCCTCGCGGATCCGAAGACGGGACGACTACGGGCCGTGGTCGATTTCGGGGACGCTGGCCTCGGCGATCCCGCGTACGACGTGCGGCCGGAGTGGACGCGTTGGTACGGCAGGGTCAGTCCGGGTTTTGCGCTGCGCCAGCGCTTCTATCGCAGAGTGGAGCCGCTGCATGCTGCGCTCTACGCGGTGGAAACCCAGGACGCGGCGAGGCTTGCGGCGGCAATCGAGCGGCTGAGGGCAGATGTCGAAAGCTGAGCTGGCGGAAGCTGTCAAGGCTTTGAACAGGTTAGTCAACTGATGTCGTGACCTTGTTGGGTGTCTTCAGGCTGGTTGATCCAAGCCCGCTCGGGGACAGCTTCCCGCCGGACGCTCCGCAGGTGCGCGACTAATCCCCCGGACCGAAGAGTTCTTGAAAGATTGCTTCGCGGTGCATTAGGAACTGCCTTGTGAGGCGGTAGGACTCCGTTTCCTCGTAGGTGATCTTCGCAAGCGGGCTGTGATCGAAGCTCAGGATGGCTGCGTCTGGATATCCGAGCAGGATGGGAGAGTGCGTGGCGATGATGAACTGTGCCGTGCCTGCCTGCGCGTGCTCCCAGAGCAGCCGCAGGAGCGCTAGCTGGCGCGCAGGCGACAAGGCTGCCTCCGGCTCGTCGAGCAGGTAGAGGGCCTTGCTGCGGCTGTGCAGCCGGTACATGAACAGGGCGAGGAAGGACTCGCCGTGAGACTGCTCGTGCAGGGACCTGCCGCCGTAGGCTGCGTAGCCCGTCCCGTACTCGCGCTCTACGTCATCGATGTGGCTGGCGAAGTTGAAAAAGCTTTCAGCCCGGAAGAAGAAGCCGTGGGTGGCCTTTGGAAACCACGAGAGCCGCAGATGCTCGTGCAGGGGCGATTCTGTCTGTGCGTTCGAGAACAGGTTGCCTTTGCTGCCGCCCTCCGGGTTGAACCCGGCCGTGATGGCGATCGCCTCAAGCAGGGTCGACTTGCCGGAACCGTTCTCCCCGACGAGGAATGTGACGGGCCGATCGAAGGAGATCGTGGAGATTCCCTGGAGCGCCGGCAGGTTGAAGGGATAAGCTGCCTGTGTGGGCCAGTCCCGCAGCAGCACGTCCCGCAGAAACACGCGATCACCTTGCTTCACGAAGTTCTGGGACCGCGGCGTGACAACCGAACTGTTTCACCGTTCGGGGAAGGGCGTGTCCCATCCTGCCTCCCCGCATAAGCAACATGCGTCTGAAACGATGCATCGGCCGAAACCGTGAAACTGCAGGCCAGTGCAGCGGCGACAATGGGCCACCGAAAGAGGTGACTGTGTACCTGTAAGCCGCTTGGGCCCGCTTTTGGTCCTTCATGGCTAGAAGCACGTCCGAATTGCATGTGGAATCCATGCTGAGCACCGTCTTGCACTTCCGACTAGCGCTCGCGAGCCTGCTCGTCGGCTGGTCCGTGGAGATGCGCTGCCGGCCATGCGGAGCCTCATGCGGTTCGCAGGCGCTGCAGGTCTCTCGCGCCTCGACTCCCGGTCCGCGGTTTTCTGTCGGCAGGGACAAGGTCACTGCTCGCAGAGATCATGCCGCCTTCCACGTGTAAATGCTGCAAAGCACAATGTGGCCAGGATACGCACAAAGCATATCCTGGCCAACCGAGACAACGTATGTGGGACGGCACAAAGCCCCCCACGGATCCCAATGCCAGTGGCGCCCCAGGGAGGATTCGAACCCCCGGCACTCCGGGTAGAAACCGGATGCTCTGACCACTGAGCTACTGGGGCAAACGATTGGAGCGGGTGATGGGAATCGAACCCACGTCTGAAGCTTGGAAGGCTACTGCTCTACCATTGAGCTACACCCGCGAAACTGGTCGGAGCGGGGGGATTCGAACCCCCGACCCCTTGGTCCCAAACCAAGTGCGCTACCGCTGCGCTACGCCCCGAGTCGCGCAACTTACGATAACAAATTCGCGCTGCGCCAGCAACCGCGCGAAGGAAAGCGTCTTGCTACGGCCCGCTACAAAAACGTGTCCGTTGCGCAACCGGAGATGCCGGCAACAACAGGCTGGTAGCGCTTCGCGCAGCGCAGCCGCTTGACGGCTGCAAACGCATCAGCAGCCTTGACTAGACGATGCAAGCTGCGCGGCGCAGGCGAGAGCACGCTACGCTTTGAGGCGTGTTCGCACTGACCGTCGTTCAGCTGCCAGATGACGGAAGGTAGCGCTGCAGTGCGTGTGCGAGGAGCGGAAGCGGCATGGACTGCAGCCATACGCTGCCGGGGCCCTGGAGCTGCGCGAGGAAGAAGCCGTCGCCGCCGAAGAGCATGTTGCGGATGCCCCGCATCGTCGTGATCTGAAAGTCGACAGACGCTTCGAACATGCCGACGTGGCCGGGCTGCACGAGCAGTTGCTGTCCCGGCTGCAAATCGTAGCGCACCACTTCGCCAGAGAGATCAATCCAGGCCTTTGCGCTGCCTGAGAGCTTCTGCAGGATGAATCCCGTGCCGCCGAACACGCCAGCGCCGAGCGAGCGCTGGAACCCGATGTTGAGATCGATGCCAGGCGTCGCACAGAGGAAGCCGTGCTCATGCACGAGATACTCGGTTTCGTTTCCGACTTCCACCTCGACGATCTGGCCGGGCGCCCGTGCGGCGAAGGCCACCATGCCCTGCTCTCCGCTCGGGGTGAAGTCCGTGAGGAAGATCGTGCCGCCGCCTGCGGCGCGGCGCAGCGCACCGAACATGCCGCCCTTGGCCTGCGTTGTGAGGTTCATGCCGGACATCCAGGAAAGCCGCCCCGACTCCGCGACGAGCGCTTCTCCGTGGTTAAGGGTCATCTCCAGGACTTGAAGCGTGGTTCCAACGGTATTGCTTTGCACCTGCTGCTCGCCGCCTTCTATCGCGATTTGTCGACGACGATTTCGGGAAACCGGTGAATGAACCCTCCTAGAGGAGTGCGAGGAGCAGGATGCCCGCAAGCGTTGCGAGACTGGCGAGGAGCAGCCTGCCCTTCACCTGTCGGAAATCGTGCTCACGCAGCCAGAACATGCCGGCACCCAGCGCGACGAACGTGTTGAGCTGTGTGATCGGCCACGCGACCGAAAGGCCGATCAGGTTCGCCGCAGGCGCTGCGAGCAGAACGCCGAGCGCCAGGAGGGCACCTGCCAGCGCACCGAGCCCTGCTTCTCTCAAGGGCATGCGCACGAGACGCGAAAGCTGCGGCAGCGTGAGGCCGACGACGGCCCCAAGCCCGAGTCCCAAGTAGCCGTAGCCTGTGCCGAGCGGGGCGGCGAGCTTCAGCGGGACGAGGTAGAAGCCGAAGAAGGCGGCCGCGCCGATTGCCAGAAGAAAGCCGCGCTGGCGGCCCCCAGGAGCGAGGCCGTCATCCGCCGTTTGGCCGATGCCGCCGATCAGGTATGCGCCGAGTGCGGTCAGCAGGCTCCCCAGTACCAGCTGTCCTAGGACCACAGCGCCGCTCGTGCGGTACTCGCCGAGGATGGCGATGCCGAAGAACGTGCCGAAGACGCCGGTCAGATTTTTCACGGGCGTCGCACGGGTCAAGCCGAGCGCGTCGACCGAAAGTACGAAAAGGTGCGATGCGAGTGCGAACGAGAGGCCGCCCAAAAAGGCGATGCCAAGTCCAGACAGGCTCCAGGTGCCGGCGACAAACGGCAGTGGTATCGCGAGCGCGATCGCTGCCCCAAGGCCCATCGCCGCAGAGAATTCGACCTGAGGTGCTCGGGAGAAGCGGCGGGGCACCATGTAGAGGCCGAAGGCAACCGCCGAGAGGATAGCGAGCATGAGTCCGTATAGGCGCAACTGAAGGCCTCCTTGCGCGTCTGAAGCCGATGATAGCACGCAGGAAGCGGGTTCCTCCGGGCGAAGAGGGCTATGGGAGGAGAAACGCAATGCCGATGTCTTCCGACCGTCCCGAGGAACTCGCGCTGCTTGCGGCGATCCGGGAGGAGATCCCGGCCGTGAGCGTAGCGCCCTACCTGAACTGCGGAACAGCGGGTCCGCTGCCTAGAAGGGCAGTCGACGCAATGCAGTCGAAGCTCGCCGAGGAACTGAACCTCGGCAGGATCCGACCGACCGTCATGGAGACATTCCATACTCTGCGCGAAGAACTGAGGCAGACGCTCGCGCGGCGCCTGCACTGCGACGAAGGCGAGGTCGCGCTGACCGGCCGGACCACGGACGGGATGAACATCGCCCTGTGGGGGCTCTCGCTATTGCCGGGCGACGAGGTGCTGACGACGCGGCACGAGCACAACGGGCTGCTCGTACCGCTCGCGGCCCTTGCGAGGGCGCGCGGCGTTGCGGTGCGCTACGTGGATTGGCCGCAGGAGCGGCCCGATCTGGCGATCGAAGCGTTTGAACGCGCGATCACGTCGCGCACGCGCCTGCTTGCGTTCTCGCATGTGCTTTGGACGAACGGGGCCGTGTTGCCAGTGCGAGAGATCGCCGAGCGCGCACACGCGGCGGCCGCCCTCGTTTTGATCGACGGTGCCCAGTCGGCGGGTGCGGTGCCGCTTGATCTCTCGACGCTGGGTGCGGACTTCTACAGCCTGCCGGGCCAGAAGTGGCTGATGGGGCCTGAGGGCACCGGCGCCCTCTATGCGGCCCGGGACGCACAGGCGCTTTGCCATCCGACCTTTACAGGCTACCTCTCCACGGCCGGCGTCGATCCGAACGCCGCAAACTTCCTGCCGTCCGCGGGAGCTCGACGTTACGAGGTGGGCTCGGGACTTCCCGCCGCGCTGGTCGGCCAGCTCGAAAGCCTGCGCTGGCAGGAGACGGTGGGGGAGGATTGGGCACTCGGGCGCATTGCAGCGCTCGCGCATGAATTGCGCGAAGCAGTTGTGGAGATCCCGGGGATCGACGTGCTCTCACCCGAAGGCCAGGCGAGCGGCATCGTCAGCTTCCGTATTCCGGGCATCTCCGCGCCGGACGCGGCGAAGCGGCTGCACGAGCGCGGTCTGCTCGTTCGCTTCCTACCGGAGCCGCATGCGGCCGTACGCGTGTCCGCCGGATTCTACGTCCTGCGCGAGGAACTCGCGCGCCTTGTGGACGCGGTGCGAGAGCTAGCGGACGGCTAGGAGGGGTTTGACTCGAGCGCCAGATCGAACGCGGCGTGCAGCGCGCGGGCGGACGCTTCCGCCCCGTCGCGCCGCACCAGGCAGGAGATCTTGATCTCCGACGTGGAGATGGCGATGATGTTCACTCCGGCATCGGCGATTGCCCGGAAGGCGCGGCTCGCGACACCGGGGCGCGACAGCATGCCCGCTCCGACCACCGATACCTTCGCGACATTCGGATCGAGGGTGGCACCCTCGGCCCCAAGCCGCTGCAACAGGGACTTCGTGATCTCGAATGCCGCCTGTGCGTCCTCATCCGACACGGTGAACGCGATGTCGGTTCGGTCCTCGCGGCTGGGGCTCTGTACGATGACGTCCACGTTGACGCCGGCCTCCGCGAGTCCGCCGAAGATTGCGGCGGCTGTGCCGGCGCGGTCAGGCACGCTCTCGCAAAGCACGCGCGAGACGTGGCGGTCCAGCGCGACGCCGGTAACAGCCTGAACGCGCTCCATGGTCGATCCCTCCCGAACAAGAGTACCCGGCGAATCGTCGAAGGTGGAGAGAGCCCTGATCGGCACCCCATGGTGCCACGCGTACTCCACGGCCCGGCCCTGCAGCACCTGTGCCCCCATGGCAGCCAGTTCCATCATCTCATCGTAGCTGATCTCCTGCAGCACGCGTGCGTCCGGAACGATGCGCGGGTCGGCGGTGTAGACCCCGGCGACATCGGAGTAGATCTCACAGCCAGCCCCCAGGCTTGCAGCCAGGGCGACGGCAGTGAGGTCAGATCCGCCGCGCCCGAGCGTCGTGACCTCAAACTCGCCAGAGATTCCCTGGAAGCCCGCGACCACGGCGACGCGCCCTGCAGACAGGGCGCGTCGCACGCTGTGCGGGGTCACGGTATGAATACGTGCGCGCCGGTGGTTTCCGTCGGTCGCGATGCCGGCTTGCCATCCGGTTAGGGAGATCGCGTCGATGCCGAGCGCTGAGAGGGACGCGGCAATGAGGGCTGCAGACTGCTGCTCGCCGGTCGCGAGCAGCATGTCTACCTCGCGGGCGGGCGGGTTCGGCGCAACAGCCCTCAGGCGCTCCAGCAGTTCATCGGTCGTGTCGCCCTGGGCGGAGACGACTGCGATGACGTCGTAGCCATCCTTTCTGCGCCGGGCGATGCGCTGGGCGACGTGCCGGATTCTTTCCGGCGTCGCAAGCGAAGAACCACCGAACTTCATCACGATGACTGGCTGCACCATGTCGCGACCCCCGGGAAGGGTTATTGCGCGCAATCGTAAGGGACTGCGGGTCGCCTGTCAACGAAAATTGCCGCCACGTCCATGCGGGCGGCGCAGCAGCCTGGCGCCCGGAATAGTCTGCGGCGGGTCACCGGAGCACTCCGCGGCAACGTGCCATAAACCAGTTGCTAGGGGACGTAAGCGGGGGTGAACCAACCGATGGATGCTGATCACGGCGACTTGCTCATCCACGTCGCGCGCGCCCTGGTGCGCGCACTGCGCGATGGGCGGCCGCTCTCGCTCGTCCGGCTGGGCGACGGGGAGGCCCTGACACTTGCGCAGGGGGTTCTCCTGCCATTCGCAGAGGTCGCGAAGCGTGGCCCCTTCCTGCGCTACGCCGGCGTCGAGATCCCCGATGTCGTCTGTCGCGACCGCCTCGCCGACGCAATCCGCAAGGCCGACGTCGTCGGCCGCACTACGTCGCCGGGGGAGAACTTCGCGCCGCTGCTCGCGACGGCACTGGCTGCGCACCACATCGACCTCTCCGGCAAAATCCTCACGGACGCGGTGGTGAACTACGAGCTGCACAAGAGCGGCCATCTGGCGGCCCTGCTGCTCGAGGAGCCCCGTCCGCGCGTGCTGCTGATCGGGAACCGCGCGCAAGAACTCGAACCGGTGCTGCTGGCGCAGGGCGTGCGGGTGGTGGGGACCCTGTCGCCCGTGCACGGTTGCGAAGACGTCGACCGGGTCCTGCAGAGGATGCGAGGCTTCGACTACGATATTGCCCTTGTCTCCGCGGGTATCGCCGCGGTGCCCATCTGCGCGGAGGGGGCTGAAAGCCGCCGCGGCATCCACATGGACTTCGGTCACCTTGCGGATGAACTGATCGATGGCGACAAGGTACTTGTGGGAGATCGAGCATGATGCACGCAAGGATGCTTCGGGAGCCAGTGCAGCTTTTAGCGAGCCAGCACGGCAGGAAGATGCTCAAACCCTTGGCGACGTCGAAGGGCTCCGGCCTACAGCATCCCCCGCAGTTCATGATCCAGCCGATGCGAGGGGAGCGGCGCTGGTACGACCATGAAGTGATTCGGGCGGTGGCCGTGCTTGCCGCCCAGAATGAAGCGCAGACGCTGTTAAGCGTCCTGCTGGAACTGCGGAGCCTGCCCCTGGCTGAGACGGTAGTGGTGGTCAACGGATCGAGCGATGCAACGGCGAATGTCGCGCGGGCGGCCGGCTGTCGAGTGATCGAGTACCCAGAGGCAATTGGGCATGACGTCGGTCGAGCCATCGGTGCCGCGGCAGTTCAGGCCGATGCCTACCTGTTCATCGACGGCGATATCGTTTTCCGGGCAGCCGACCTGGCACCCTTCATCCAGAGCATTGCCGCCGGCACAGATGTCGCGCTCAACGACTTAAGCTCCTACGTGCAGGCCGGGGACGCCGTCAGCCAGGCGAAGATTTTTCTGAATCGCGTGCTCGGGCGCCCGGATCTCGGCTCGGCCTCCCTGACTGCGGTTCCGCACGCGCTCTCAGCCCGTGCCGTTCGGGCCATCGGTACAGCGCGTCTTGGCATACCGCCCGTTGCGCAGGCAGCGGCTGTGCTTGAGGGACTGCAGGTACGGGTGGTGCACAAAGTCGACGTCGTGACGACGAACCGCCTTCACCCCCGAACCACCCAGGATCGCGCGCCCCTGACGGTGCAGGACCTGATCATCGGAGACCACCTGGAGGCGCTCGGCTACGTGATGGCGCGGCGGGGAATGCGCTGCGGCTTGACAGACGGCAAGCGCAACCGCAGCCTCCTGCCGCCTCTTTTGACGGAGTAAAGCAATTGGGCAACTTGGTATAATGCGCCATCATCTGACAGGCTACCCCAAAGAAGCGTCGAAATGGAGGGCGAACATCGCATTCGGAGGTGCCGCTTTGCGTCCGGTGATTACAGCGGCGCAGATTCGCCAGACGATGCGTCTTTCGGCTCTGCAGACGGCGTTCCAGCCGCTCTGGGACCTTCGGCGAGGCCGCGTCTTCGGCTATGAGGCGCTGGCCCGCTTTCCTGCGCACAATTCCTTGCGGTGGTTTCAGGCAGCGCGGCGGCACGGTCTTGAACTCTCACTCAACCGCTTTGCTTGCGGGCGTGCAATTGCAGACTTCGCGCCTTTGGCGGCCGCACTGCCGCAGGCGCTTCTCTTTCTCAATGCGTCTTCACCTGCGAGTGCGGTGGAGATCGGACGCATCGCACAGCGCAGTCCCTACGCTGACCGGATCGTCATCGAACTGAAGGAGGGACTCGTTGCCCAGGCGGAGGACCTTGTGTACGTCGTCGAGGAACTGCGCCGCGGTGGACTGCGTCTGGCTGTCGACGACATGGGCAGTGGACCCTCCGACCGCCACTGCTTCGATCTCCTGGCGCCTGAGGTGCTGAAGGTGGACCGCCAGATCGTCGCACGCTGCATGGCCGGCCAGCGGGCGGCAGAGGCACAGTTGGCGGAATATGTGGAGCTCGCGGAGGCTGCGGGCTGCTACGTCCTGGCGGAGGGCATCGAGCGCCAGGATTGGCTCGAGGCACTGGCCGTGCGCGGCGTCGCACTCGCACAGGGATTCGCGGTGGGCCGCCCGGCTGGCGCCGCGGAGAACCTCGCTGCTGTCCGCACCCGATCCCCGCTGCCCCGTGCGCGCCTTGCCGCCCCCGCCGCAGCGACGCTGCCCGATGTGCTCGGGCGAGGGGTGCGCCGCTACATCCAGGAGAACCGGCAGAATCTGGTCGGTGCCGTGGCACCGAACCGGAGCCAAGAAACTGCCTCGCCCAGGCTTTTGCGCGCTCTGCTCCCGGTACTGGACTACGGTACGCGCCCCGATGCATGGCACTATGGGGTCTCGCCGGAATTCGCACGGCACATCGCCGCGATCGACGCGCAGAGCGTCGAGATTGCCCAAGGCTTCTCGCACCTGCGTGGCTACCTCGTGCACCGATTCGCCCCTGAGGCGAAGGGGGAGGTGCACGAAGTGATCAACCGCATCGGCGATTGGCTGGACGCCCTGGAGATCGCGGTGCTGCGCCAGCACGAGCGCGTCGTCGTGCAGCAGCAGGCGTTCCGCGAGGAAGAACTCGCACGGCGCTCGCGACAGACAACCATCCTGCGCGAACTGCTGACAAATCTTGGCGAGGGCAGACTCGATGCCATGGTGCCGCAGCGCGCCGCGCAGCTCGTGGGCGCGGATGAAGCGGCACTCGTTCTTACGTCTTTGGATGGCAAGGTGCGCGACATGATCACCCACCCGCTGGGCGGCGAAGCCGTCCGCGAAGCGACCGCCGCCTGGCTGCACCGCTCGCCGCAGACCGCCACCCAGGCCCAGCATCGGGTTGCAGGTGGGATGCGGCGTTTGCAGGGACCGTTCTCCAGCATGATCTCGATGCCGGTCGCCTTCGACGGCGAGCGCATCGGCGTGCTCGTCGCGTGGCGACGGGAGCCGGTCGGGTTCTTGCAGCGGGACAGCGACGCGCTGACACTCCTCGTGGGGCAGATCGCCGCCGCGGTGCACGCACACGCCCGCCTGGGCGAGGTGGTCCGCAGAGAGCACGAACTCCTGGCGCTTGAGGAGATGGCGACCGCTCTGCGCACATCGGAGAGTGCCGCCGAAGCGGCGCGCGAACTCTTGGAAGGGCTGCGCCGGCTGTTTTCGGCGGAGGTGCATTTCGTCGCGGCCTGCGACCTCGCGGAAGGCACGGCTGTCCTGCCCCTGTCCGCCTATCCGCCAAGTGCGGCATCGCTCGCGCATCTGGGGATCCAGGCGGGGACGCAGTGGGTCGCGGAGCACGGCGAACCGCTCTTCCTGCGTGAAGGCGCCCTCGCCTTGGAGGGCGAGGGCGCCAATCGGGGGCTTCGGGGGTTTCGCTCGGTTGCCGTGGCGCCGATCATGGCGGGGAGCCGGGTGCTGGGCGCCGTTGGGGCGCTCGACCGCCGGGACCGACACATCGAGGCGCGCTGCGTGGAGACGCTGGAACGAGCTGCTGCACTGTTCAGCCTCGTCCAGGCCCGCTTCGAGCGCGAGGAGGGCCAGCTGCTGGCGGAGCGCTGATCAGCCCGAGATGCCAGGCTCCGTCATCTTGCGCAGGTCGAGGATGGCGTCGGCCTGCTCGGCCGTCAGCAGGCCTTGCTCGACGACGAGGTCCCGCACGCTGCGGCCGGTGCGGGTCGATTCGTTCTGCAGATCCGCCGACTTCGCGTAGCCGACGTACGGTGCGACGGCCGTGGCCAGCGCACCGGAACCCTCAAGGAGCTTCAGGCTGCGCTCAGCGTTGACGGTGATGCCGTCGACGCAGCGAAGTCGCAGGGTCTCGGCCGCGTTGCCAAGGATGATCAGGGACTCCACGAGCCGGTCGGCGACGACCGGCATCATCACGTTCAGCTCCATCTGGCCGTACTGTGCGGCCGTGGCGATCGTCACGTGGCCTCCGATTACGTCCAGTGCGACCATGTTGACCATTTCGGGCACCGACGGGTTGACCTTGCCCGGCATGATCGAGGAGCCCGGCTGGACGGCCGGCAGCTGGATCTCGCCGATGCCCGCGTGCGGGCCGGAAGACAGCAGGCGCAGGTCAGAAGCGATGCGCGTCAGCTCGATCGCGAGCACCTGCACGCCGGAGGAGAAGAAGACGAAGTCGCCCAGGCTCTGGGTGATGCGGAAGCGGTTCCCCGGCGCGTGGAAGGGAAGCGACAACATCCGGGAGAGTTCCTTCGCGCCAGCCTCCGGATAGCCGGGTTCCGCGTTCAGCCCAGTGCCGTTCGCGGTGGAGCCCATGTTCAGTTCGTAGAGGTACTCGACCGCGCGGTCGGTCTGCTCGACCGCCTGGCGGATCGAGGCGGCGTAGCCCGAGAACTCCTGGCCGTAGCGGATCGGCACTGCGTCCTGCAGGTGCGTGCGACCCGTCTTGAGCACTCCGTCCGTGCGCTTCGCGAGTTCCTCGAAGGACGCCGTGAGCGCGAGCGTCTGTTCGCGTGTGTGGCGCCAGAGGGTGGCGGCGGCTACGCGCATGATCGTCGGGAAGATGTCGTTGGTAGACTGGCCCATGTTGACGTCATCGTGGGAAGAGACCTTGTGGTCGCCGGCCTTGCCCCCAAGGTGGATGGAGGCGAGGTTTGCCAGCACCTCGTTCATGTTCATGTTGAAGGAGGTGCCTGCGCCGGCCTGGTAGACGTCGACGATGAACTGGTCGAGGTGGCGTCCGGCGATCACCTCGTCCGCAGCCCAGACGATCGCTTCGGTGGTCTCCGGCTTCATTCGGCCCGTTTCGCGGTGAGCGATGGCGGCCGCGCGCTTGACCTGCGCGCCGGCGGCCAGGAACTCCGGGCGCGGCAGGCGCCCGCTGATTGGGAAATTCTCGTGTGAGCGCTGGGCGTGGGCACCCCAGAGGGCGCTGTCCGGTACCTGCACTTCGCCGAGTGCGTCGCGTTCGATGCGTGGCATGCTTGCATTCCTCCTGACGCTGCGCTCGTTGCCAGGTGAAGACCAAAGGCATTATAGCAGAGGTATCCGTCCCGGGGCCCTGTCCGAAGGGACCTTCCCTGGCTAGATGACGCTCGTCTGGCGTTCGATCGCCCGCATGGCCAACCAAGGCGGTACCTGCGCCGTGCGGTAGAAGTCATCCATCCACGACCCGACCGATGGCAGCCATTCGCGCAGCGGCGTGAAGCGCACCCCGAGTTCCTTCTGCGCCCGCGTCACGTCAAACCTGGCGACGTACGGGAGAGGGATGCGGTACACGCCGCCTGTGGCGAATGCGCTGGCGTTGAGGCGTTCACGCGGCGCGAATCGGAGCTCCGGGTATGTGCCGGCCGCGTCCGCCATCGCCGCGATGTAGTCCTTGTAATTGAAGGCATCGACCGCGGCCGCATGGTAGACGCGCAGTTCCCCAGCGGGTCGGTGCGCTGCGGCTGCGAGGACGCTCGCCACATCGCCCGCATAGGCCATCTGGCATAGGCCCGCCGGCGCCTGCGCCTCCTCGGGCAGCCAGATCGGTCCGCCGTCGCGCACCCGCAGCCAGAACCAGGCGAAGCGGCCGTCCTCCGTGCCGGCGCCCGCGAGCTGCAGGTGCGGGCGCACGATCGTCACCTGCAGGCCCAAAGGCGGGCCTGCGGCGGCCAAAAACGCCTCCAGACGGCGCTTTCCGTCGACATATTGCAGATGCTCCGAGGGACTGGGCGGCAAGGGCGGTAGGGTGAAGTCCCACGCATCCTCGTTGATGGGATGCAGCGCGGTGCTCGTCGCGTCCAACTGCGGGTAGACGAAGGCGGTGCTCGTGAGGACGTAGTGACCGAACCGACCTTCCAGCGCGGATAAGAGTGATTCGGCATGCGCAGGGACGTGGGCGACGTTGTCGATCACGGCGTCGAACGCCTGACCCCGGAGCGCAGCGGCCAGTTGGGCGGGGTCCTGCCGGTCTGCCGACACGTGCCGCGCGCGGGGATCCGGGAGGGGTCGGTTGCCGCGCGAGAGGACTGTCACCTCGTCGCCCTGGGCGAGCAGCTTTGGGATGAGGTAATGGCCGATCATTCTGGTTCCGCCGATCACGAGTATGCGCAATCCGATTCCTCCTCGGCGCGGAAGGAAGGCTGCCGCGCCCTTGCGAACTTCGGTTCAAGAGACGCCGCCTTTGCAGCGTGCAGTCGAGGAAAGGGGGATCGGGCCGGCGGCTGCGGCCGACGGCCGAGTGCTGTGGCGAGGATTCTTGTCTACGCGGCGGATGCCGCCAAGTACAGAGGGATCTTGCAGATGGTGGCCCCGGACGCTGCGATCGCGGCCGCGTCGACACCTGAAGAGGCGCTCCTGCATCTCGACGCGGAGATCGTCTTCTCCTGGGGCATTCCGTCAGACCTGCTCGCGCGCATGCCGAATTTACGCTGGGTGCAATGGCTGGGCGCCGGGGTCGACAAGGTCGTCAGCGCGTTGCCGCCAGCCGTCCCCCTAACGCGCATCGTCGGCGCCTTTGGCACTGTGATGACAGAGCACGTTTTCGCCTTCCTTCTGGCGATCCGCCGCGACATCTTTGCGATCCGCCGTCTGCAGCACGCGCACCGCTGGGAGAAGGTCTTTGCGCAGCCGCTGCGCGGCCAGCGCCTCGGAGTGGCTGGACTGGGGGCGATCGGCCAGGACATCGTACAGATGGGCCGCGCCTTCGGCATGGAGGTCTGGGGCCTCAGCCGAAGCGGCGCCAGCGCAGACCTTGTCGATCGGCATTTCCTGCCGAACGGGGCACAAGAGTTCGCCGCCGGCGTCGACAACCTGGTGCTTGTCCTGCCGGCCACCGCAAAGACGGACGGCCTCTTTGGTGCAAGGGAGTTCGCGGCGATGCGCGAGGGCTCGATCCTGTGCAACGTCGGCCGTGGCAACGTGATTGACGAGCAGGCGCTGGCTGTGGCGCTGCGTGCCGGGCGACCGGCCTTCGCTCAGCTCGACGTGTTCCGCGAGGAGCCGCTGCCCGAGGGGAGCCCGCTCTGGGACTTGCCGAACTGCTTTGTCTCCGCGCACTGCTCGGGGCCCAGCGAGGCCCAGCGCGTCGGGGCGTTCGCCGCCGAAAACCTGCGCCGCTACCTTGCGGGGGAGCCGCTCCTCGGCGTCGTCGACCGCACCCGCGGCTACTAGGGCCGCAGCGCGCGGCGCAGCGTGTGGAGCATGCGCGCCGTCGCTCCCCAGATGCGGTAGTCCTGCCAGGGGTAGACGGGCATGCGCCAGATCGCGCCGGACGGCGTCTTGACGTCCTCCCACTCTTCTACGGCCCACAGTTCGGCGAGCGGCGGCTGCAGCAGGCCAGCGACCTCGCGCGTGCGCGGATAGACCTGCGGCGGCCGTTCAACGTACCCGACGCAGGGTGCGACCGCGTACCCGGACACGGGGATGAAGAGCGCCGGCAGGTGGCCCAGGCGCCGCGGCTGCGCCGACAGGCCGACTTCCTCTTCCGCCTCGCGCAGCGCGGTTGCCCAGTAGTCCTCGTCTTCGGGGTCGCAGGAACCTCCCGGAAAGCTGATTTGACCCTTGTGGTGGTCGAGGTCTTCCGCACGTTGGGTCAGAAGAACCCGCAGGCCCGCATTGTCTGGGTAGAGCAGCACGAGCACGGCCGAAGGCCTGCCCGCCGGCAGCACGAGATCCGGGTCAAGACGTTCCGCAAGGCGACGGAGGGCGCCCGAGACGTCGAGCCCCAAGGAAGCATCTTCGTTCGCCATGACGGCCTCCCTTGCAATTCCTAGATTGGTCGCCTCGCGTTCGACTCCTGCTGCCCTGCAGGGAAGCCGGGGCAGGGCGAGAAGTTCGGCCCGTGACTGGAGGGATTCGGTGCTCATTCTCTTCGATCTCGACGGTACGCTGCTCGACACCTCGGAGGCGCATGCCTACGCGGCCCAAAGGGCTCTGCGCAGCCATGGACAGGCAAGCGACGCAGCGTCCGTGCACCGCTTCCTTGTCGCGCACGATGCCGCGTCCGCCGACATAGAGGAGGCGGTCTACTTCGCAGTCTGGCGGGAGATGCAGCGCCTCTACCGGAAGGCGCTCCACACAGTCCAACCGTTCCCCGGTGCGCCCGCTGCGCTCCATACGCTCACGCGCGCCGGCCATCGACTGGGCGTCGTCACGTCGAAGCGGCGCTGGGCTGTGGAACGGGAACTCGCGCAGACGGGCCTTCATGCCGCCTTCGAGGTCGTCGTCTGCCGCGACGATACGCAGCAGCACAAGCCGCACCCGCAGCCGCTCCTGCTGGCGCAGTCGCGCCTTGCGATGCGCGGCGGCGCCTACCTGGGCGACCAGGAGACCGACGTAGTGGCGGCGCGAGCAGCCGGCATGCTGCCGCTAGGGGCTGGCTGGGGTTGGAGCGGTTCAGGCGCGCTGCTCGCTGCAGGCGCTGCGGTGGTGCTGCAAGACTTCTGTGAGCTGGAGGGTGCGCTGCACCTTGCTGTGGATGCCGCGGCCTCCGAAGACGTCGGCGAGCCTGCGGTCTAAGAGGCTGGCCCGAATGCCCCATAGCCTGCCGGCGGTCGAGACTTCGTGCCCTGGAAGACTGCAGCTGCAGTTGCCACATCTACTAGGCGGAGGCAGCCATTGCTCAGCCTCCGTGATACAATGCCGAAAATCCTTTCCAATATAAGGGGGCGGTGGCCTGACGGCTCGACTGCGGCGTGTGCTGGTGAAGCTCAGCGGGGGTGCATTCGCAGGCGAAGAGGAGTTCGGATTCGACCGTGGCGCTTTAGACCACATCGGCAGCGAACTCTCCGACCTGATCCGGTCCGGAGTCGAAACAGCGGTGATGGTCGGCGGCGGGAACATCTTTCGCGGGCGCACCGCGGACCAGTGGGGGATCGAGCGCGCAGAGGCTGATAACATCGGCACGATGGCTACAGTCGTGAACAGCCTGATCCTGCGCGGCGTCTTGACGGCGAAGGCGGTGGAGGACGTGCGGGTCATGACCGCCATTCCGATGCCCGCTGTGGCCGAGCCGTACATCCGGCTGCGGGCGATCCACCACCTGGAGAAGGGCCATCTCGTCATCTTCGCCGGCGGCACGGGACAGCCGTACGTGACGACCGATTACCCTGCGGTGCAGCGCGCCCTGGAGATACGGGCGGAAGCCATCCTCGTGGCGAAGCGCGGCGTGAACGGCGTGTTCACTACCGACCCCAAGAAGGATCCCGCCGCGCGCCGCTATCGTTCGGTCGACTACGATACCGTGCTGCGGACGGATGTCCAGGTGATGGACCAGTCAGCATTCATTCTTGCGCGCGACTACGGCCTGCCGATCTATGTCTTCGACTTTACCCAGGAGCGCTGTCTGAGCAGAATCATCGCCGGCGAGAACGTCGGTACCGTGATCGCCCCCGATGTGCCGGTGGAGATCGAGTGAGCGGCGGAGCAGCAGTCATTGCATGAAAGTGAGGCGGCCCGGCGCTCCTCTTTCAGGCGCGCTTTCCCGGCCGTTGCGGCTCAGTTCCCGCCGCGCACCGGGATGAGGGCGCCAGACACGTCGCGGCCAGCATCGGAGCAGAGGAAGAGTGCGAGGTCTGCGAGGCGCTGCGGCGAGACCCAGGAACTGGGGTCGCGATCCGGCATGTCGGCACGGTTCGACGGAGTGTCGATTGTTAGCGGCAAGAGTGCATTTGCTGTCGCACCGGATCCCTTGAGCTCCTGTGCCGCGGTCTGCACGATGCTATGCAGCGCCGACTTGCTCGCACTATAGGCAACCTGCTTCGCTCTCGCGTCCATGGCGCCGAGTGCGCCGATCAGGATGGCGCGGCCCTTGCGGGCGCGGAGCGCAGGCAGAAGATGGTGGAGTACGTAGAAGGGCAGGCGCGCGTTGACCCAGAAGAGACGTTCAAGCTCCTCGGGCGGCGTCTGTTCGATCGTGCGGCCACCTGCATAAGCGCCGGCGGTCAAAAGCACCGCGTCAAGCGGCTGGCGGACGAGCTCCGCGCAGACGGCACGGACGCCCTCTGGCGTACTGAGGTCGGCGGCGATCCCCTCGACGCCAGTCCCAAGGCCCTCGGGCATGCGCCTGTCGACCGCTGCAACCAGGTACCCCGCCGCGCTGAACCGTTCCGCCATTACCCGCCCGAGCTGGCCCGTCCCGATGACCGCGGCGCGCAGCTGTTGGTGGGAGGTGTCCATTCCCATCGCCTCCTGGGCAGTGGTTCTGTCCTTGTACCCGCGCTCCTTCCTGGAACCCGTCCGGAGGAGGTCTCCACTTGATCGCGCTCTTCGATTCCGGGATCGGTGGCCTGACAGTGCTCGGGTCGCTCTGGCACCGACTGCCGCAGAGGGACTACCTTTATTTGAGCGACCAGGCGCACTTTCCCTACGGCGACCGGCCAGAGGCCGACGTGCGCCGAGATGTCGCGGCGTTTGCCGCATACGCGCGCGCGGCTGGGGCGGAGGCGCTCGTGCTCGCCTGCAACACCGCGAGCGCCATTGCGCTAGAGGACGCAAAGGCCGCATTCGACGGCCCGACCTACGGCGTCATCGCTGAGGTCGCGGCGCATGCAGCCGCTCGGTCGCGCTGCGGCATCGTCGGCGTCCTTGCGACGACGAACACCTGCCGCACGCACGCCTATCGCGATGCGGTAGGCGCGCGCGTCGAGGAGGTCGCATGCCCGGACCTCATCGCACTCGCCGAATTCGGCGGCGCGAACGACCAGGATGTCGCACGCGAGGCCGCCGAGCCGCTCGCCGCATTGCGCGCGGCGGGAGCGGACGTCGTGATCCTCGGCTGCACGCACCTGCCGCACTTTGAACGTGCACTGCGCGAACTGACGGCGCCCTGGGCGACCCTGCTCGACCCGGGCGAGGCGCTCGCAAAGCGGCTTGCGCGGGACTTGCCAGAGCGGCGCGAGAACGGGACCGTGCGCTGCGAGACGACGGGCGATCCGGCGGCATTCGCGCGGCGCCTTGGGCAGGAACTCCCGAAAATCTGCGCGCGCGCGACCGTAGCGCACATCGCATCGTCACGACTGCGCTCGTGAGGTTCGTACTTCGTTGACTGGCGCTCTAACGGGTGATAAAATCCCTTACGCGACTCGGTGAATGTAGCTCAGTTGGTTAGAGCACCAGGCTGTGGCCCTGGGGGTCGGGGGTTCGAGTCCCCTCATTCACCCCATTTTTCCTGCGGGTTTTCGCCGTCGCTGGGGCGTCGCCAAGCTGGTAAGGCACGGGACTTTGGATCCCGCATGCGTAGGTTCGAGTCCTACCGCCCCAACCAAGTTTGGGCCATTAGCTCAGCGGTTAGAGCGCCCGCCTT
>JAJYSJ010000058.1 GCA_021793645.1 Bacillota bacterium | reverse complement strand
TCTCATACGTCGAGGGAACGAACCGGACTTCTTCCACGTGGACGACTTCAGGGCGCATCCCAAAGCGGTGGTTGCCGAAGGGGACGCAGGTCTCCGAACTCGACTTTGTCAACCCGAGCGATGGTTGGGTGATTATCGAGAATCAAGCGGGCACGAATCCGCCAACCGTGCTCCGGACAACGGACAGCGGGAAGTCCTGGTCGCGAGTCTGAGAGCGGGAAAAGGTGGTGTCTCCGGACATCGCTTTTTTGCCGGGCGTATTCGAGCAAAAGGCGACGCTGACCAACGGCGTCGCCTCTTTAGTACCCCTCTGAATCCAACAATCTTCGCGAACAGCGGTTCTCGGAAAGGCCGAGGGTGTGGCCTGACGACGTGGTGGATCCAGCCGGTAGACTTGGATTCAGGGCCGAAGGCCGGGCTTAACGGCACGGGGGCCAGCCGGGTGGATCGGCGGACGCGGTGCGGGCGCGAAGGATCAGGCCTCGCGTCCGCGAAGTTTGTACGGGAGGCGGCTCCTGAGGTGGGGCTTGTTAGGCGCTGGTTCCGCACGGAAGGAGTGATGGCGCTGGAACGCGGCTGGGACGATCCAACAGCGGCCCGCGAGTGGGACGCGCAGGGGGACGAGATCAATCCGACGCGCGCCGAGCAACTGGACATCCTGGCGTCGGTGCTCGCTGGCCGAGTGCGGGCGGGCGATTGGATCTTGGACCTGGGAGCCGGTTCGGGCAAAGTCGAGTCCCTGCTGTTCGAGCGTATACCGGGTATCCGCGTTGTCGGAGTGGACAACTCGAGCGCGATGCTGGACTTGGCCCGGGCGCGACTTCAACCGTACGGTGATCGCTTTCTGGCCGTGCCGGGCGACGTCGCCTGCCTATCGCGGATCGCCCTGCCGACACCGAATTGGCGTGCGGTGATCGCGGTGCAGTCCCTTCACCACTTGGCCGCCGACGAGATGCGCTCGGTCTACGGATGGGTGTACGCGCACCTGCAACCGGGCGGCCTCTTCCTTCTCCTGGACCGCCTGCAGGTCGTGAGCGAAGCAACCTTCTGGCTCATGCGCTCGGCCTGGCTGCGCCTGGACCACCTGCACGGAACCGCGGGTGCATCGACGGAGGGTGCAACCTTCGCGGAGCACCGCGCCGCCCTTGCCGAAGAAGGCGATCAGCCCCAAAGCCTCGAGACGCACCTCGAGTGGTTGAAATCGCTCGGGTTTGAGGTGGTTGTGCTCCATCTCCACGGCAACCGCGGCCTGCTTGCCGCCGCGAAGCAACTGTTCGTCTAGGTCTGGGCGGCTTTAGCGGCATCTGGGCGGTCGAAGGCGGCGTCCAGGACGCCGGCCCAGGCCTGCACGTGCATGGTGATGGCCGCGATCACGACATGGGCGAACCAGATGCCGTCCGAGCGATGGCGGCTGCGGGCGAGGCCCAAGGCGCCTTTGAGATGGCTGAAGCAGCGTTCGGATGCGGTGCGGCAGTCCATGGCGGCCTTCCAGGCGGCAGATCCGCGTGCGATGTGGGTCTGCAGGCGGGGATCGCGACGCAGCGAGGCGGCGTGATCATGGTAGAAGCACGCCCGCTGGCACGGCAGATCTGGGTGAGCCGACAAGTGGCAGCGCCACTGGGTGTAGAGACCGAGGTGGCTGCTGCCCCGCTTGATCAGGGCATGGCCTTCTCGGCAATGGGCGTGGCCGGTGAGGTCGAGGGAGATACCTTCGCGCTCGGCCAAGGGGCGCTTGCCACGGCCGCGACGCTCACGGAGTTTGCGATCGGCGCGGGGAAAGCGACGGCGCTTTGGTTTCTGGGGCTTCCCCTGGGCGTCGATCTCGCGTTCGTTGAGGTCGATGACGGCGGATGTGCCGCGCTGGTCGAGGTGGACGTAGAGGGGCAGAGCGTCGAAGGCGCTGTCGCCAGTGAAAGAGGAGAACCCATCAGGGTAGAGGTGCTCGGCCTCGACGAAGGCGACGGTGCCGGCGATGCTGTCGTGCCGGCTGCCCTGGCACAGGCGCAGGTAGATGGGCAGGTCGTGACCGCCCTTTGTGTCGACGATGGCGGAGAGGTGGCGGCCATAGAAGAAACAATTGCGATAGCTGTCCCAGCCGACGCGGGCGCCGGGATCGGCGTAACGGCGGTAGATATGCGGACAGGGATCGGCCTTCTTGCAGCCGCAGACGCGATGGCCGCGGCCGTTGGCGCCGGAGGCGAGCGGACTGCCGTCCACCACCGCAGCGAAGCGAGGGTCTGCGCCGAGCAGGCCGCGTTCTTGGGAGACGCGCACTACCCCTTGCAAAACCGCCTGCCAGTGCGGGAAGGGAAGCTTGGGCGGGTGACGGCGCAGGCGGTCCAGAACGCGGCCAACCGTACCCGAGCGCCGGGGCGGGGCCTTCTTCCCCTTCTTGACACCCTTGGGCCGCTGCAGCGAGCGCATCACGACCGAGCGGCTGGGAAGCGTGCCAGAGATGCGACGCAACGCGTCATAGAACGTGCCGACGCCGGGCAACTGCTGGGGGTCTAGGCCGCAGAGCCTGGCCAGAAGGGGCTCGCGGTTTAGCCGATAGACCCACTCGGTGATGGAAGCCGTACCGAGGTGGCCCATCACCACGAGCGAGCGCAGGATCGGGACCGGATCACGCCCCGGGCGGCCGTCCCGGGCATAGAGGGGCGAGAGGATCGGCGCGAAGAAGTCGAAGTTGGCGCTGCGGACCATAGCCTCCGCCTGGCGGTAAGCGCGGAACGCGGTTACACCATTCTTTCGCAGCTCACGACGCCTCGTGAGGTGTTCAATCTGTCGAAGGAAGTCCTGATGCGAGACGACTACGGGGTACACGAGCACCGCCCTTTCCGGAAGGCTATTGAGCAATGCCTCCCGCGCGATTCTTGGGCGGATCCTAGATTGTCAAGGCCCATATGCGCCTATTTATGCGGATTGGACACGACAAAGCCTCAGCTTACTAGCTGAGGCTCGTCGATTCGCCACATCATGTTCCGGCATTCAGTTGTGTATTTCGCAGGACTTGCAGCGCGTCAACCCACATCCCGAGCGGCTTTCAGGTTTCCGAGAAGGCTCCTAAGTGTTTCAGGCATGGGTAAGTACGCGCAGTTTACACGAAACACCTTGGCGATGTTACCCTTTCGCTGGACTCCTGGGTCCTCATGTGTCCTCCACACGCTCAGAGCCGATGCCCCTGGTGTTGCCATCGCGGTGGTCATCTACAGCCGCAGGAGCCCCGATGAGATAAGATTTCGCAAGCGACAACGGGACGAATGCGGGAGGTGGCGACGGCGTGATGCGCTGGCGGCTGACGTTGATCCTGCTCGGACTCGTCGGTGCGATGCTTCTCTCGGCATGCGGCAGCAGTACGGTACATCCGAAGGCGAAACCACCTTCCCGAACGCACCAACAGCAACCGGATCAGCCACAATCACAGACTCAGCCGCAACAGCCCAGTTCAACCGCGACTGCGCAGTCATGGCCGTTCGCCGTGCGCGATCTGCGGACGGCGGGTTCCGCGTCGGCGTTCGCGCTCACCGAGCCAGCGCAGGCGGCTTCCTCGGCTTGGTCGCTCTCCCCGCAGTTCGCTGGGTATTCCGGTTACCTCTCCCTTCTGCGCACAACCGATGGGGGTGCCGGCTGGACGGATGTCACTCCGCCTGATCCCTTCTCCGGTGTACCGGACGAGTACGGGACCGCCCTCGACTTCCTCAACCAGGACACCGGATGGCTGGCGATGGAAGTTGGGCAGGGGTCCACAACGACGATCGCGGTGGCGCGCACGACGGACGCCGGATCCAGTTGGCAGGTGAACACGCTCAAGGCCCCCTTCCCGGGTGGCATCTACCTCGACTTCACAAGTTCGGAGGACGGCTGGCTCCTCGCGATGTCGACGCCGGGTGCGGGCCTGATGTCGAAGGTGCTCTACTCGACATCGGACGGAGGTCGTACGTGGCAAGAGGACTCGTGCTCCCTGGGCCCCGGCTGTCCTCAGAAGGGCGGCCTTCTGCCGTCAGACAGCTATCCGACAGGCATGTCCTTCCTCGGGAGCGGCGGGTTCGTCTCCGCCCTCAACCACGGGGATTCGTACCTCTGGTTCTACGGGAGCCAGGACGCGGGGCACACCTGGCAGCGCATCCCGCTCACCGTGCCGAAGGCCTATGCACAAGGCTACGGAGACGTGTACTCTCCCAGCTTCTCGGGCACGAACGGCCGGATGTTTGTCCAGTTCAGCACCTCGACAGGTCCCTTGCTCGTCGTGTACCAGAGCGCGGACGGCGGACGCAGCTGGCAGCCGAAGGCGAGCCCTGCCCTCCCCGTGTCGCTGGGATCGCCCGCTCAGTTCGGCTGGACGAGCGGAGAAGACGGCTACGTCGCCTCAGGAGACGGCAAGGACCTCTACCGGACAACGGATGGAGGACAGACTTGGGCGCGGGCTCCGCTACCGAACGCGGCCGCGACCGCAGCGTCGGAGGGACTGCTGCAGCTCGCCTTCACGAGCGCCCAGGATGGACTCCTCGCAGCCTCCGACCGCTCCGGCACCTGCGAGATCTTCACGACGCGGGATGGAGGACAGACTTGGACGTCACTGGCGCCGCAGAATAGCGGGGCGAAGTAGCAGGACGCCTCACTACCCTCACTACCGAGGGAAGCGGCGTCGGTATTCTCGGTGCCCTAGTTCCGACATTGGTTGACACGCATTACGTGTCCTAGGTGATCCGGCTTCGGGCAAGTATGCGCAGTTAACACGAAGCAGTAGAGACCAGCGTCACAGGGTTACCCCTATCGATGCCAGAAGGACAATCCAGGCGACGCAACTGACGGCTCCAGTGATCAGGCGAATGCGTGTGGAATGACCTTTGGACAAAAGCTGCCCCAGTATGAACAGCGGCCACAGCAATGTGTAAAAGCCGATAGAGAAGCCAGCAGCGATGCTGAATACAAGTCCAAGGATTACCGCCATCACGTATGCCCACGGTAAACCACGCACGAGCCCGACGATTCCTAAACCGAGGCTGGCTAGTCCCATGAGCCAGAGTACAATTGCGACGGCGAGCCACAGTGCCTGCGTCACTGCTCTCACGTCCTCCCGTTTCAAGATGTTCCGCGGTCACCTTCTCGTTGCCAAAAGGCAAATCCTGTGACCAAGCTCACGGCTGGGCAACGCGCAACCGCGCTCCGACAGCCTCGACACTGCCGTCGGTTGTTTGACTCTTTGCTCACCGGCACTATGTATCCTAAGTAATTCTGGCTTGGGGAAGTCCGCGCAGTTAACACGAAGTACGACAAACGGATGGAACCGCACACGGGAAGAACGCCTATTTCGGGGCAGGTCGCACCACATTGTAGATGGAGCACCCATCCCGCGGAGATCGTTCCATCGGCCAACTGTCAGAGATGCGAGGACTGCTCGCTGCGGGCGGTGTCACTTCGTGTAGACCACGATCTCCTCGGTCTTGAACCCGTGTCCCACCGCGACGACTTCAGAATCCGTGCCAAACTGCGCAGGCACTCCGATGTCGCCGACCTGGAGCGCCCCAGGGTACGGATTCGTGAGCCCCCGGAAGTGTAGCGTGCGGTGCTGTAGTGGGAACAGGATGTTCACTTCCTGGGAATCTGAGAACGGAATGTAGACTGCATAACCTGGTCCGATCCCGAGCAGGTTGCCGTGGATGCGCCACTTCTCCACGCGCGTGGATCCTGGAACCTCGTAGACGACATACCAGTCCTCAATATCGATGGGGTTCTTCGTCGCCGGCAAACGCGCCCAGACCCCGCCCCCATCCGAGATGCCCATGATTGGCCCGAAGACCGTCGGGAACGTTCCAACCTGAACCCATGTGCTCCGACGGGCAGACCAACGTGTCTCGATGGACTGCCCCGATTGCGCCGAAAAAAGCACTTGGTAGAGCGTGTCGTTCGGCGACAGCAGCATCGCCTCGCGGTGCAGCTGCGTCGAGACCTGCGATGGTACTGGAGACTCCTGCCCCGTTGCCATGTTGAGGTATCCCGAGCCATACGTCACCGGAGGTACGACGCCAGTGCCTACTGACCAGAGAAGACGTCCTTTCGGTCCACCGATCGCTATGCCGCCCATACCGAAGGCGACAGGGAGCGGTGTCGGGACGCGAACGGGAATGTCGTAGGCTGACGCGGGTCCGGATGGAGGGATGGCGAACAGCTGGTTGGACTCGTGCGCCCCGCCCAAGCATAGGATGTCCGCCTCCGGCCCGTCGACAGAAGTCCAACGCGGATGGGAAGCACAGGAGAGCGTGGCCACTCGATGCCACGGCCCAACGCCATCGGTTCTGCGAAGTACCATGTAAGGCCCAGAGCCCCGAATGCGGAGCTCGGTGCCGGATCCCAGTAGCGCCTCGCCTTCGGGACTGAAGTCACGGTATGCGATGTCGAGGCGACGAACGTGGAATGGGCCACCAATCGTCCACACGTTGCTTGGTGTCCGTGTGGGCGATGCATGACTTCCGCAACCGCCCAGGGCAACGGAACTAATGCACAGGGCAAACAGAATCGCTCCGGCACTTTGGTGCTTCATTGTCTTTCCAGTATACTCCATGCTCATCGTCGCCCGGGATAGTGCTTGTTTGACGTTTGGTCAGGCGACATTCCCTAGCCTAAGTGATCCTGGCTCGGGGAAATACGCGCAGTTAACACGAAGTCGCCTCAAGCCTCTGCAACCAAAGGACCCTGTTGCGGCCAGTACTTCGCGGCCTTGACCCTGACCCTAAGGGCCGGGTGCAGTATACGCAGTAGGCTTGGTGGAGGAGGGCGCAGACGATGATGGAGGCCAGAAAGCCGCTGGAAGTTGGCAGTCTCCAGCAGATTTGACGTTTTCCTGTTAAGTCCATGCTCGGCGAAGTACTCGCCCGAGAGGAACTCGCAGTGGGCCGAGGCCTACGTGGTGACAGGCTCTGGGCTCTCCAAACGCTAGAAGGAAAGCTGGGAAGACAACGCGGCACTTCCAGCGTTTGCCAGGACTATTTCGGTTCCACGCGAGATACGACGGTGATGTACCGGTCGTCACGATGCCAGATGGGACGGAGTTCCGAGGAGGTACCCCGGCGACCGACTACGCTCTCAGCAGTTGGGTGGCACAGGCTGTGCACTTGGTCCGCGAAGAGGACGTTTCGCACTTCGATGAAGCACCGGTGAGCATCCTGACTACCGGCTCGCTGCGCGCCTTGCACCAAGTTTTGGGCAAGCCCATCGACCCACGACGCTTCCGCGCGAACCTTCTGGTCGACGTAGAGGAGGAAGGTTTCGTCGAAGACCAATGGGTGAGCCGCAGGCTTCGCGTTGGGGGCCGAGTCTGTCAAGTAGGTGTAAAAGCGACGAGAGAGGTTTCCCTGCGTGAGGCGTCTTAGGCAGCGGACTCAGGAAGTCGAGGCTGCTCACGAGCAGCCTCCAGGAATGTGGGTGCAGGGGCGGGCACCTGCGCCAAGACCTGCATGGACTCGACGCTGAAGTAACGGCGGGAAGTGGACCACTCGTCGTCCTGCTCCATGAGCAC
>JAJYSJ010000024.1 GCA_021793645.1 Bacillota bacterium | reverse complement strand
CGATCATCTTCACGAACTCGACCGAGGGCATGTTCGCGGCGATGTTCCTCTACTTCGCCAAGGATCGGCTGCATCTCGGCAATGCGGAGCTCGGACTGCTCCTGACGATCGCGAGCCTGGGCGCCGCCTTGGGTTCCGCGGCGGCGCCCAAACTTCGCGCCGCCCTGGGACTCGGGCGCCTCTTCGTGATCGCGATCGGTGCCGCAGCATGCTCCTACTTCCTCATGGCGATGGCGCACGGCACGGTCCTGACGGCGGTATCCCTGCTGCTTGAGGGCGCTTCCACGATCGTGCTGGCGATCGGGGTCTGGACGTTCCGCCAGGAGACCACGCCGCCCGAGATGATCGGGCGGATCAGCGGTCTCACCGGATCGATCTTCAAGCTCGGCATGCCGTTCGCGATCTTCGCCTCGGGTTTCGCGGCAGCGGCGTTCGGTGCGCGCCGGGTCTTCCTCCTCTGCGCCCTTCTGAACATCCTCGTGGCGATCTACTTCCTGCGCTCGCCGCTGCGCGCGGTGGAACGCCGCGCTGCGGCGGGCGACGGCGCCGTTCCGTCCTGACGGGTGCGGGCCGCGCGGCGGCTGGGAAGGGTTTCGCGGGTGACGCGGAATTCTTCTCTGTGGAGATCGCGCACGGGCGCGCGCCGTTGCCTTCAGGTCGGACGCGGCGCGCAGGCTCAGAGTCCATGGAGCAGGGGGACGCGGCATGAGAGTCAGCGAAGCCGCTCGCAGGGCGGGCGTCACTGTCCGGGCGCTGCGCTATTACGAGAAGCTAGGCCTCGTCACGCCACGGAGAGCCGGCAACGACTACCGCGAATACGATCCGCTCGACGTCGCGCTGGTGCGGGAGATCAAAGGGCTCATGGACCTCGGCTTCGCGGTCTCCGACACGAGGCCGTTCCTCGAATGCCTGCTCGCTGGGAACGCGCGGGCGGACGTCTGCCCGGAGTCCCTCGCGGCGTACCGCCGGGCGATCGACGATCTCTCGGAGCGGATCGAGCAGTTCGCCGCACGCAGAGCCACCCTGGTCGCCTGCCTGGATGCGGCGATCGGCATGGTCCCCGGGAGCAGGTCGGACGCGGTGTCCCTGGATCTCCCCTGGCCTCCGGGACCCAACCGCGCGGCGGAGGATGACGCCACGTCCTGGCGGTGGCCTCTCGCGGGCCGGCGCATGCCGCCTGTCGAGCTGCGGAGCACAGACGGAGAGACGGTGCGACTCGGGGTGCCTTGGGATGGCCGAACGGTGATCTACCTCTACCCCTTGACCGGCAGCCCCCTCGTCGACCTGCCGAAGGGATGGGAGACCATCCCGGGCGCGCGCGGCTGCACCGCCGAGGCGTGCAACTTCCGTGACCATCATGCAGAACTGCTGGATGCGGGTGTGCAGCGCGTGTTCGGGCTCTCGAGCCAGTCCACCCAGTACCAGCGCGAGGTCGTCGAGCGGCTGCGCCTGCCCTTCGCCATGCTCTCCGACGAGCGGCTCGCGCTCGCGCAGGCGATGGGGTTGCCGACCTTCGAGGCGGAGGGGATGCGGCTTTTCCGCCGGCTCACGCTGATCGTGCGCAGGGGTATCGTGGAGCACGCGTTCTACCCAGTGGACGCCCCGGAGCGCCACGGGTTGGAGGTGCTGGAGTGGCTGCGGGCGCATCCGGAGCGCTGACGCGCACGCGCCGTGCGCCCGCATAGAAGGCCATAACGCGGCCCAAGGCACCGGCGCGCGACGGCAAGCACGGTTCGTCGGCCGCCGCGGGCAGAGCCCTGGTGGTCGCCTGGTGCCCATGGGATCAAGATGGGTCCGCGGGCTGCTCCGCCGGCGCGTGAACAATTCGGTGCGCTGCGGGTTCGTAGTGGGTGCGGAGGTGGCAACGACGACGCTCGAGTCCCTGATGACGACCTACGCCCGGAGCGTCTATCAGCAGGCCTACCTCTATACGGGGAGTGCCGCGATGGCCGACGACATCCTGCAGAACGTCTTCCTTGCAGCCTACCGCCACCTCGGCGCGATCCGCAACTAGACACTTGGCCATTTTTGCAAACTCGCACGAGGTGCGTTCAGCCCGCAGAAACGCCCGATTTCGCTAGCATGCGAACGTTTGCGCCCGAAAAGTCTCCTTGTCACAACAGACGACTCATTTATAATATAAAGTTGTCGGAGGCAACGTTTCGAGGATACGAAAGGGGCTTTCAGGTGCTTGAATTTCAACAAGTAAGCAAGTCGTATCGCGACGGAACGATCGCCGTACGTGATTTGAACTTGCGGGTAGAACGAGGTGAATTCGTCGTTTTGATCGGCCCGTCAGGCTGCGGCAAGACCACGAGCCTTCGCATGGTCAACCGCATGGTTGAGCCGACCGGCGGGTCACTCCTGCTCGAAGGTCGGGACGTGACGTCCTACGACCCTGTTCAGTTGCGCCGCGGCATCGGATACGTGGTTCAGCAGATCGGACTCTTCCCCCATATGACGATTGCGGAGAACATCGAGGTCGTGCCGCGCCTTCAGGGCTGGAGCCCGCAACGCCGCTCGGAGCGGACCGCAGAGCTCTTGCAGCTTGTCGGGATGGACCCCGGCACCTATCGCGACCGGTTCCCGCATGAACTCTCCGGCGGACAGCAGCAGCGCATCGGCGTGCTGCGGGCATTGGCCGCCGACCCGGACTTGATCCTGATGGACGAGCCGTTCGGCGCGCTCGACCCGATCACGCGCGAACAGCTCCAGGACGAACTCAAGCGGCTGCAGGAGACTGTGCACAAGACGATCGTCTTCGTCACGCACGACATGGATGAGGCATTGCGCCTCGCCAACCGCATCGCCGTGCTGCGCCAAGGCCAACTGCTGCAATACGACACGCCGGCAGAGATCTTGCGCAATCCCGCAGACGACTTTGTCGCGCAGTTCGTCGGACGCCACCGCCTTGCAGAGATGCAGGTGCCGCACATCGTGCGCGACATCATGAACACGCGGCCTGTGACGCTGGGCGTCGGAGCATCGACGGAAGAGGCCTTTGCCCTCATGCAGAGCCGCCAAGTCGATACGATGCTCGTGATCGACGAACAAGGTTCCCTGCACGGCTATGTCAGCGCGCTGCACCTCGCGCACAAGCGAGCGGTCGGCCGCACATTGGGCGAAGTGTGCGAGCAGGACGTGGCCGTTGTGGGGCCGGATGAAGACGCGTCCACGGCCTTCAACCGGATGGACCAAGAACACCTGCAGTACCTCGCGGTAGTGGATGAAGGGCAGCTGAAGGGGATCGTGACGCGGCGCTCGATGGTGCGCGCGCTCGCCGCGGCAATTTGGGGTGATGCCCAGTGACAGGCATCTGGCCCGACATTGTCGCGCACGGCGCGCTGATCTGGCAGGACCTCTTGCAGCACGTGGAGATCGTCTTCATCTCGGTCGCGATCGGGTGTCTCATCGCGATCCCGATGGGCATCTGGCTGACGCGGCGGCCGCGCCTTGCGGAAGTTGTCATCACCGTCACCGGTCTCATCCAGACTGTGCCGAGTCTTGCGCTGTTGGCGCTCGTGCTGCCCGTCCTCGGCGTCGGCCTCGTCCCTGCCGTCTCCGCGCTGGCGCTCTACGCGCTGCTGCCGATCCTGCGCAACACCTATGTTGGCGTGCGCGGTGTGCCGGCAGGAACCGTGGAATGCGCGAAGGCAATGGGCATGAACCGCATGCAGGTGCTGAGTCGCGTCGAGCTGCCCTTGGCTGCGCCGGTGATCGTCGCGGGGGTCCGCCTCTCGACCGTCTACCTGATCTCCTGGGCCGTGCTTGCCGCCCTGATCGGCGGTGGAGGGCTCGGGAACCTCATCCTGGAGGGACTCGCAACGTACGACTTCGGGCTGATCATCGCCGGGGCTGTCCCGGCGGCTCTGCTCGCCATCGCGGCGGGCCTCCTCCTGAGCTGGCTGCAGCGGGCCCTCACTCCGGTCGGAGTACGCCGGCTGGCTGCAGGGGAAAGAGGTGCGGCATGAGCCTCTTTTCGTACCTCTTTCAGAACTTCGGCTCCATCATGCAGATCGCGGGCATCCATGCGCTGCTTTCCATTGAAGGCACGGTGCTGGGAGCGATCGTTGCCATCCCGTTTGGGCTTTGGGCCTACCGCCGCCCCGGCGTGCGCCGCTTTGCAGCCGCCGTCGCGGAGACCATCCAGACCATTCCGAGCCTTGCCCTCTTGGCGATCCTCATGATCTGGCTTGGCATGGGCAACACGACGCTCGTCGCAACGCTCTTCCTCTACGCCTTGATGCCCATGCTGCACAACACGGTGGAAGGCCTCCTGAGCGTGGATCCGGGACTGGTCGAGATCGCGAAGGGCCTTGGCATGTCGAACCGGCAGGCCCTCTGGCGGGTGCAAGTCCCGCTCGCGTCGCCAATCATCATCACGGGCTTCCGCATGGCTCTTGTGACCTCGATCGGCATCGCGACCGTTGGCGTCTTCATCGGTGCCGAGGGCCTCGGCAGCCTGATCTACGGCGGCATGCAAGTGCAGAGTGCCTCGCAGATCTTCGCCGGAGCTGCCCCCGCAGCGCTGATGGCCATCATCTTCGATGGGTTCCTGGCCTTCCTCGCGGTCCGGGCCGGCCGCAGGTCGCTGCGCTTGCCGCGCCTGCACCTGCGGAACTCGCCCTCTGCGCAAACCCCACTAAAAGGAGATGGGTAGATTGACGTTTGAGCCACATAGGCGGCTTGGCATCCTCGGAACGGCAGCGGTACTGGTCTCGACCATGCTGCTCGCGGTTGGCTGCGGCTCCACCACCGCCTCGTCGCCCAATACGGGGACGATCGTCATCGGCTCGAAGAACTTCACGGAGAGCGAGATCCTCTCGCAGATGTACGCGGACCTGATCCAGGCTGACACGAAGATGAACGTCCAGCTCAAGCTCGACATGGGCGGGACGCTCGTCGACTTCAACGCTTTGAAAAGCGGCCAGATCGATGTCTACCCGGACTACACCGGTACCGGCTACATCGAGATCCTCAAGCAGCCGAAGCCGGAGAGCGAGCAGGCCATGTACAACTACGTGCAGCAGCAGTACCAGAAGAAGTGGGGTCTGGAGTGGCTGAAGCCGATCGGATTCAATGACACCTACGCGATCGCGATCCCGAAGTCGCTGGCGCAGAAGGACAACATCACCACGATCAGCGACCTGAAGAAGTACGCGCCGCAGCTGAGCGCTGGCATCGACGCGGAGTGCCAGAACCGCCCCGATTGTCTGCCTGGCCTGGTAAAGGACTACGGTCTCAAGTTCAAGTCGGTCAAGACGATGGACCACTCGCTTGTCTATGAGGCGATGGCCAACAACCAGATCCAGGTGACGGATGCCTACAGCACCGATGGCGGCCTGGAGAAGTACCACCTGCAGGTGCTGGTGGATAACAAGCACTTCTTCCCGGCCTACTACGCTGCGCCGGTCATCCGTATGGACTTCCTCAAGCAGCACCCGGAGGTCGCGACCGTCCTGAACAAGCTTTCGGGCAAGATCAGCGACGCGGAGATGGAGCACCTCAACTATCTCGTCGACATCTCGAAGGAGTCGATCCAGCAGGTTGCGCATGACTTCCTGGTCTCGAAGGGGCTGCTGAAGAGCTAGTTCCCCAAGGCAAAAGGGACCGCCGGCGCTACTGTCGGCGGTCCCTTTGCGGGCAACGGCGACGAACGTGCGGCTGACGGCGAGGGGTGCCGAGTCGTTGAGTCGTCGGAGGGATCGCGAGGTTGTTCGCTTTAGCCGCTGCGGCATGCAGCGCGAGGCAGGGTTGTGCGTTCAGCGCCCTCGGCGTCCCATTGAAGGCACTACGCGCGGCCCGCTGCCACGCGCACGAAGGTGCGCGGTGCCTCCTGCACTTCGACGCTGCTCTCGTCCATGAACACGTACATGGCGGTCTCCTCGCTGGAGAAGGCGGCGTGGTGCCCCTCTGGCGTCAGGACGACGCAGTTCATCGCACTGAAGTAGGGATCCTCGAGGTCGTTCAAGTCCTCCATCGCGCGCCGTCCGGCCCCGTCAGGCCCGTCCCCCGCGCGCAGGTACATGACGATGCTGTGGGCGGTCGCGGCTCGGATCGCCATCTCGCCGCGTCCTGTGCAGGCGGCAGCGCCGTAGCGGTTGTCGCAGTAGTTGCCGGCGCCGATCACCGCCGAGTCCCCGACGCGGCCGGGATACTTCCAAGCGAAGCCGCTGGTGCTGACGCCGGCGGCGAGGTGTCCGTGCCCGTCCAGCGCCAGGACGTTGACGGTACCGGCGTCTTTGCCCGATGCCCGTTCAGGCTGCATCGCCAGACGCCCTACCATGGCGCGCAGTACGGCGCTCGCATGCGGAGCGCCTGCCTTGCCGTCTCGCAGGCCGCGCTGGTAGATTTCCTGGGCCTCCGCGGTCAAAAGGTCGGTCTCCTCGAATCCGCATTCCAGCGCGAAGCGCTCAGCGCCCTCCCCGACCAAAAACGCATGCGGCAGGTCCTGCATGACGCGCCGCGCGATCGAGATGGGATGCTCGAAGCGCCGCACTCCGCCGACCGCGCCGGCTGTGCGCGTGGAGCCGTCCATGATGCTCGCATCGAGTTCGACCGTTCCGAGGAGGTTCGGCAGCCCCCCAAGGCCCACGGTGTGGTCCAGGGGATTGCTTTCCACTGCACGGATTGCCAGTTCGACAGCGTCTAGGGCACTGCCGCCTTTGCGCAGCACCGCCATGCCGATAGGAAGCCCGACGCGGGCATTGGAGCTGCCGATGATGTTCACGCTTCACTCCCTCTCGCACAGGGATTGGCCGCCAAGGGCCTCATCCCTTCGGCCGTCTGGTCTCCTGTGCAGCGGAGCGGGCATCCTCTGGACTGTGGACGAAGGCCTTGCCGGCGCTGCACGGGCGCCTTTCGGCAGGAGATTGAGGCCACCCGGCGAAGCGAAGTGGGCTGAGACAACAGGAAGGGGAGTGGACCGTTGCCAACGGAGGTAGAGCGGATCGTCGAATGGCTGCGCGCGGAAGTGTCCAGTGCAGGCAAGTCGGCCGCCGTTGTCGGTCTGTCGGGCGGGATCGACTCCGCTACCGTGGCCGCTCTGGCCAAGCAGGCATTTGGAGACCGCGCCTTCGGCGTGATCATGCCATGCGACAGCGATCCCAAGGACGCCGAGGACGCGCGTCTCGTCGCGGAAGCGATCGGCATGCAGCACCGCATCGTCGACCTCACACCCGTCTACCAGCTGTTGCGGGAGACGCTCGGGCTGCCAGACGGAGCTCCGCGCCTCGCGATTGCGAACCTGAAGCCGCGGCTGCGCATGATCACCCTCTATGCCGAAGCGGCCGTGCGCGGCGCGCTCGTGCTCGGTACGGGAAACCGGGCCGAACTGGAGATCGGATACTTCACGAAGTACGGTGACGGCGGCGTGGACCTCTTGCCGCTGGGCGGCTTCCTCAAGCGCGAGGTACGCGAACTCGCACGCCAGATCGGCGTGCCGCAGCGCACGATCGATCGCCAGCCGTCTGCGGGACTTTGGGAGGGTCAGACCGACGAAGCCGAGATGGGCATGAGCTATGCGGAACTCGACCAGTTCCTCGCGACCGGCGAGGGCAGCGCGGTCGTCTCCGGCCTGGTCGACAATCTGCACCGCGCATCAGAGCACAAGCGCCGGCTCCCTTCCGTGTTTCCGCGCTAGACGTGCGGACGGGGCTGAATGGTAAGATCATGGCGAGGATGTGTGTCGCCCACGGGTGGGCGGCGTATTGCCGTGCGCCCAGGGTATGCATACGGGGAGGGACTGGCCCCCGGGGCCGCAAGTGTTGTCAGGACATTCGAAGTGGGCCAACATCAAACGCCGCAAGGCGGTCGTCGACGCGCAGAAGGGAAAGATCTTCTCGCGCCTTGCGCGGGAGATTACGGTCGCCGCGCGTCAGGGCGGCGGCAACCCGGATGCGAACTTCCGGCTCGCCACCGCGGTCGAGCGCGCACGTGCGGAGAATCTTCCTTCCGGAAACATCGAGCGGGCGATCGCGCGCGGGGTGGGCGGCGGCGACGACACGAACTATGAGGAGCTGCAGTACGAAGGCTACGGGCCGGGTGGGGTCGCGATCCTCTTGCAGGTGATGACCGACAACCGCAACCGCACCGCAGCGGACATCCGCCACCTCTTCTCAAAGTACGGCGGCTCGCTCGGCGAGACGGGAAGCGTGGGCTGGATGTTCCAGCGGCGAGCCCGCGTGCGGGTGCGCGCGCACGACGAAGAGGAACTGCTGCTGACTGCCGCCGACGTTGGCGCGGAGGACGTGGAGCCCGAAGAAGAGGGGTTCTTCTCTGTCTACGGCAAGCCCGAGGATCTGCGCGCCTTGCGCCAGGGACTGATCGCTGCAGGCGTCGACGTTGTCGCAGCGGAGTTCACGATGGATCCGACCGTCCGCGCGGACGTCGGCGTCGCTGACCAGGATAAGGTGCTCTCCTTGCTCGATGCGCTCGATGAGCACGACGACGTGCAGGAAGTATACACGAGCGCCGACTTTGGAGAGGAAGGAGCGAACGCCTAAAATTTCCTCTTGCGGCGCAGACTAGCGCCCAGGGGGATGATTGGATTTGCAGGAAAGCCAGCGGCGGCTGCTCATCGGACTGCTCGTTGCCGCCATTGTGGTTGGTGCGGCTGCGGTCGGTTCGCGACTCGCCAGCCAGGCTGCGGCAACGCATCCTGCGCTGACGCGTGCAGCGCAGAGGCTTGGGTCCAAGGCGATGGTCACGTTCCGTGTGGAGGGGCTTGGCGGCAGGGTCGACGAGACCACGTTCCCCGCGGTAGTTCTGGGGGTCTCGCGCTTGACGGCGGAGCAGCTGCTCAGCGAGATGCCGGGATGGACCATGAAGACGGCTGGAGGCCATGTTACACTTCTGCCGAAGTCTGGTGCGGACCCCCTCTATCTCGGCGTCGTCCAAGGACAGGTCGCTCTGTTCTTCGGCCCGCCGCGCTACGGATGGGTGGACCAGATGACGGGTCTGCGCGCCTCTGCGCTTCGGCCTGCCGATCTTGCGCGGCTCACGGCGGGCGTGCCGGTCGAGAGCGTTGGCGCAGCTTGGCAAATGCTCGAAGGCCTGGGCGGGTAGGAGGAGCCGCCCAGCCCGCAGGCGAACTGCACCGCAGGGAGGGCGGCCATGTGATCGTGCTCGGCATCGACCCCGGCATCGAAACTTGCGGCTACGGGGTCATCAAGGGTACGGGCAACCAGGTTGCGGCGCTCTCCTACGGCGTGATCACCACGACTGCTGATCAGCCCACCGGGGAGCGCCTGCGCTTGCTTCACACTGCGCTCGCCGAGGTCATCAGAGAGCAGCAGCCCGCGCGCGTCTCCGTGGAGCGGCTGTACTTCAGCCGCAACGTCGGCTCAGCGATCGCGGTCGGGCAGGCGCGTGGCGTCGCACTGCTGGCTGCGGCCCAGCACGAGGTGCCGATTGCCGAATATACGCCGCCTGAAGTGAAGCAGGCGGTGTCAGGATACGGTTCCGCGAGCAAGGACCAAGTGCTGCGCATGGTGCGCACAATCCTCGGCCTTGGCGCCGCGCGTATGCGCGATGACGCGGCCGATGCGCTCGCGATTGCACTGTGCGGCTATTTCCGCGCCGACTGGGAGGCGAAGGCACTTTGATCGCTGGGCTGCGCGGCAGCGTCTTGCAGCGCGAGGACGACGCGGTCCTCCTCGATGTCCATGGGATCGCCTTTCGGGTATTCGCGACGCCCATGACGGTTGCGCATCTCGCCGCCCAGGTGGGCGAGGTGCAGGTCACCACGCGGATGATCGTGCGCGAGGACGACGTATCGCTTTACGGCTTCCTGAGTGCGGAGGAAGACCGGCTGTTCGGGCTTCTGATTTCCGTCTCCGGCGTGGGACCGCGCGTGGCCTTGGCTCTCCTCTCGCAATTCTCCGCCAGCGGACTCGCACTTGCAGTGGTGCGCGGCGACGAACGCCAGCTGACGCAGGCCTCGGGCGTCGGGCGCAAGCTCGCGGCACGGATCGTGCTGGAGTTGCGCGACCGGCTCAAGGGAACGTCGGATGCGCCGGGAACCATTTCCGGTGCCGTCGCAGAGGACGAAGCGCTCTTGGCTCTGTTGGCGCTCGGGCTGCCGGAGCGTCAGGCAGTGGAACTGCTGACTGGAGCCGAAGGGTCGGTGGAGGCCCGCGTGCGTCAGGCGCTCGCCCGGGTCGGAAGGGCGAGGGTCTAGGAGGAATAGAGCGATGGAGGAGCGCATCGTCACGAACCGCGAGCGCGAGGAGGACATTCGCGTCGACCTCGGCCTGCGGCCACAGACGCTCGATGAGTGCATCGGGCAAGAACGTGTGCGCGAGCAGTTGCGCGTCTTCATCGAGGCCGCGAAGACGCGGCAGGAGAGCCTTGACCACGTCCTGCTGCACGGCCCGCCGGGGCTCGGGAAGACGACGCTCGCGCACGTGATCGCGCACGAACTCGGCGCATCCATCCGCATAACGAGCGGCCCGGCCATCGAACGTCCCGGAGACCTCGCAGCAACGCTTACGAACCTTGGCGACGGCGACGTGCTGTTTATCGACGAGATCCATCGGCTGCCGCGCATAGTGGAGGAGATCCTCTACCCGGCCATGGAGGACGGTGCGCTCGACATCATCATCGGGAAGGGCCCCGGTGCCCGCACCCTACGCATCGACCTGCCCCACTTCACGCTGGTGGGTGCTACGACGCGCAGCGGTCTCATCAGCCTGCCGCTGCGCGAGCGGTTCGGCGTGGTTTGCCACCTGCAGTACTACACGGAGGACGAACTCGCCCACGTGGTCCGGCGTGCCGCCGCCATCCTCAATGTACCGATCGAACCGGAGGGAGTCGGTCACATCGCGCAGCGGTCGCGTGGCACGCCACGCATCGCGAACCGCCTGCTGCGACGTCTGCGGGACTACGCACAGGTGCGGGGACAGGGCATCGTATCGGAGGCAGTGGCGATCTCTGGGATGGAGCTCCTGGAGGTAGACAACCAAGGCCTCGACCGGCTGGACCGGGACTACATCCAACTGCTCGCGCGCGCGTATGGCGGCGGGCCGGCGGGCCTGGAGACGCTGGCGGCGGCGCTCGGCCAGGAAAGCGATACATTGGAAGATGTCGTGGAGCCCTATCTACTCCAGATCGGTCTGCTTGAGCGCACTCCGCGCGGCCGCCAACTCTCCTCGGCGGGTCGGACGTGGGCTGGCCTGCCGCCACAGCCGACCGCGGGAGGTCTCTTCTAACGAGATGGGACAGATCGGCCGCATCCTGATGATCGTTGGCGCGGCGCTGTTCGTCTTCGGTCTCGTGGTGGCTCTTGTGGGCCGAATCGGGCCGTTCGGACGCCTGCCCGGCGACTTCTACATCGAGCGCGGCAACTTCGCCCTCTACCTTCCGCTGGGGACGAGCTTGCTCCTGAGTCTACTGCTCTCGCTGGTCGGCTATTTGTTTTTCCGTAGGTAGCCCCCAGATACTCCGTCCGGCTTTCGAATGATGTATCCGAAGCGAGCGAGGTGTGATCGTGAGCTTCCTGCCAGGGACCCGTCCGGCAGCGGCAGATGTCGCCCGGGCGCAGGCAGACAAGGCGGCGCGCGAACTGCTGATCGAACGCTTCACGCCGTTTGTCCTGCGGGCCACGACCCGTACTGTCGGCCGCTACGTCCGGCTGGGCGAGGACGACGAGGTTTCGGTCGCCCTGATCGCCTTCAACGAGGCGATCGATCGCTTTGACCCTGAGCGGGGCGGCAATTTCCTCGCCTTCGCGGAGACGGTCATCAAGCGCCGCTTGATCGACCACTACCGGCGGGAGGGGCAGCGGCGCGAGATTCCGTTGAGCGCGCTCCAGGCGGAGGAAGGAGACCGCGAATCGCAACTGCCGATGGAGGCAGAGGCAGCCATCTCAGCGCACCAGGAGCGCACTGCACAGGAGGAGCGGCGCGAGGAGATCCTCCGCTTCCAGACGGCCCTGAACGGCTTTGGCATCCACTTCTCCGACCTCGTACGGCTGTCGCCGCGCCATCGCGACGCCCGTGCTGCAGCGATGGGCGTGGCCGCATTGGTCGCTGGGCGCCATGAACTTAGGCGCTACCTGCTGGAGCGCGGCAGTTTGCCGATGCGCCAACTCGAGGCAGAGGTTGCCCTGAGCCGGAAGACGCTGGAGAGACACCGAAAGTTTATCGTTGCCGTGGCTCTGGCCCTCTGCGGTGACTACCCTTATCTGCATTCGTACTTCCGCACGGGTGGTGACGACTGATGCGCGCTATCGTACTGGAGCGGCGGGGCAGCTATGCCATCGTTCTGATGCCCGGCGGCCGCTTCGCACGTATGCGTGCGCCCTACGCGGCAGTCGGAGAGGAGATCGAGACCTCGTCGCGCCAAGCGCTCGTGCCCTCCACGCGGCTTCGTCCGTACGGCTATGCCGCCGCAGCACTGGCAGTGGTGCTTGCGCTTTTGCCTGCAGCCTTGCCGCACGCCAGCGCCCAGGTGGCAGCCTATGCGACGCTGGACGTGAACCCGAGCGTGCAGTTCGGCCTCTCGGAAGCGGGGTCTGTTGTGACGGCGCAAGGCCTGGACAAGGACGGGATGCGAGTGCTGGCCCAGGCGCGGCCTGTCGGGCTGCCACTCGCTACTGCGGTTTCGAAGATCCTTGCCGCGGCCGCCGCGGACGGACTGCTGACACAGGGCGGGGACGCTTCCGTGATTCTTGCAACATACCCTGCCGGCAATGCGGCCCAAGTACCCACGGCCGTGCAGCAGCAGGTGCTGGCGGCCCGTGCGACGGGCAAGGCCTTCCTCACTGCCCGCCATGCGCGCGGCATCGTGTCCGCAATGATCGTTCCATCGTGGCTGCGCACCGCCGCTCGCCGCGCCAAGGTGTCTCCAGGGATCTATGCGGTGGCCGTGGCGCTGCGTAGTGCAGGCGTCAAGGTCAATGTGCATTCCTTGCAGGGCCGCAAGCTTGGCAGCGCGATCGAGCGCATCGCGGCGACGCCGGCCGGACAGTCTGTCTTGTCTGTCTTCTCGGGCAGCGCTGCGGTCCAAGCGCCGGAAAAGCCCGCCGTGACACCTGTGCAGCCGGTCAAGTCGCCTGTGTTGGTACTCTCGCCCGACGGTTCGGACCCGATCCTCGGGGGATCTGATGCGAAGCCAGGACAAGGTAAAAGCAGCCAGCCGGGCAAGGGCGAGGGACAAGGGCACGCAAAGGGCACGGGCAAGGGCAACGGGAACGGCGTCGGAATTGGCAAAGGGCCTGGCTTAGGGAAGGGTGAGGGCTCCGGCAATGGCAATGGCAATGGCAATGGCAATGGATCCGGCAAGGGGAAGAGAACTGACGGCGGCAGCAGCCAAGGCTCCGGCCGCGGCAGCAATACGGCAGGCCACGGCAGCGACGGCAGCAGCGGCAAGGGTGATGGTGGTACTGGCGGGGTGATCCAACCCTTGCCGGGCAGCGGAGGGGGCAGCAGCCACGGGTCAGGTGGAACGCTCTTGCCGCAAGGCGGGTGGGGGTCCCTATTTCCCAGCGGCGGAAGTGGCGGTTTCCAATGGCCGAGCGGCGGCGATGGCGGATCGGGCAGCAGCCAAGGCACTTCGCTCCTGCCAAGCGGCGGCGACGGATCCGGAAGTGGCGACGGAGGCGGCAACTAGTCTTTGGGGAGGAGCCTCCTTCGCGGCTGTCGAAGCCCCATCTCAGGCATACTTAGCCTGAGGAGGCAATGGTTTGAACTCGTTAGGTTCTCCTGTAGTTACGATCCTTTGGTTCGTCGTGCTGATCGCGATCTTCTGGTTCCTCCTGCTGCGTCCACAGCGCCAGGAGCAGAAGCGGCGCGACGAGATGATCAAGAGCCTGCAGCGCGGTGCACGCGTGGTAACGATGGGCGGCCTGCATGGAACCATCGTCGACCTGGGCGACGATACAGCGCAGGTCCGCATCGCCGATAAGGTCGAAGTGACGGTCTCGAGGTCATCCGTCGCGCAGGTACTCGCCGGCAAGGACAAGAAGGCGGTCGAGCCGAGGGCCAAGACCCCAAAGGCCGATCGCTCGGACGACGCGAATGCGGACGACTCTCCCACTGATCAGTAATTTCTATTTGCTGTTTCGCCCGGACGGGTTGAGCGCTATACTTCGTACGGAGTAGCCGCCCTGTCCGGGCGCATTCATTGCGGGAGGGTCCTTATTGGCCACGACGCTGGAGACGCTGAATCCGTTCGCGACCGCTCAAAGCCAGATCGCCAGGGCGGTCGAACGCCTCGGTCTCTCGTCTCAGGTGTACGAGATGCTCAAAGAGCCGCAGCGCGTACTCAGCGTAGCCGTTCCGGTCCGGATGGATAGCGGGCGTCTCCAAACGTTCCAGGGATTCCGTGCCCAACACACAGACGTGATCGGTCCGGGCAAGGGAGGCGTGCGCTTCCATCCCGCCGTCAACATCGACGAAGTGAAGGCTCTCGCGATTTGGATGACCTTCAAGTGCGCCGTCCTCGGCCTTCCCTACGGAGGTGCCAAGGGCGGCGTTGTCTGTGATCCTTCCCTCCTTTCCGAAGGCGAGATGGAGCGCCTGGCGCGAGGCTACATGCGAGCGATCTCTCCCATGGTCGGGCCGGATCTCGACATTCCAGCACCCGACGTCAACACGAGCGCGAAGATCATGGGCTATATGCTCGATGAGTACCGCCGTCTGCATGCGAGGAATGCGCCGGGTGTGATCACGGGCAAGCCACTCGTACTGGGAGGATCTCCCGGACGCCCCGGCGCGACCGGGCGCGGCTGCGCCATCGTTGTGCGGGAGGCAGCGAGCCGGATCGGACTCCCGCTCAAGGGAGCGAAGGTGGCTGTGCAGGGCTTTGGCAACGTTGGGTCGCACACGGCGCAGCAGCTGCAGGATCTTGGCTGCCGGATCGTCGGAGTGACCGACGTCCGGGGTGGAGCGTACGACCCGCTGGGACTCGACCTTGATGCGCTGTCGCGGCACACGGAGGCACATGGCACCGTGCAGGGACTGCCGGGTGCGCAGGAGATCACGTCGGCGCAGCTCTTTGCCCTCGATGTGGATATCCTTGTCCCTGCGGCGCTGGAGAACCAGATCACCGCCTCGGCCGCGCTGAGCATCCGGGCGAAGATCGTTGCGGAGGCAGCGAATGGTCCCACGACGCCCCAGGCGGCTGCCCTCCTGTCCGAGCGCGGGATTTTGGTGATCCCGGATATCCTCGCATCGGCTGGCGGGGTCACGGTCTCCTACTTCGAGTGGGTGCAGAACACCATGAACTTCTACTGGTCCGAAGCCGAGGTAAATGAGAAACTGGAAAGGATGATGGTCTCCGCGTTTGAGGAGATCTGGACGATGAGCAGCGAATATGCCACCTCCTTGCGGGAGGCGGCGTACCTCGCTGGAGTACGGCGCCTGGCGGGCGCGATGGCCGCCCGCGGCTGGCTCGAATAGAGGGAAGGAGCGACGGGATGGACGAAGGGCAGCCGCGCGCTCGCAGGGCCTGGGAAGAAGGCACGCTCGAGCCATGGCGGTCGCGCACCCCGGAACGGGAACCGGAGTTTTCCACGCTGTCGGGAATTGACCTACCGGTGGTCTCGGACCGCGGCGACTGGCGGTCCGGCGACGACGGGCTGGGCTATCCGGGAGAGTACCCCTTCACCCGTGGCATCTTTCCGACCATGTACCGCGGTCGGCTGTGGACGATGCGCCAATATGCCGGGTTCGGCACTGCTGAAGAGACGAATGCACGCTTCCGCTTCCTGCTCGCCCAAGGCCAAACCGGCCTCTCGGTCGCCTTCGACCTGCCGACTCAGATGGGCTACGATTCGGATCACCCCATGTCGCAGGGCGAGGTCGGAAAGGTCGGCGTGGCGATCGATTCCGTGGTGGACATAGAGCGTCTATTCCAAGACATCCCGCTCGACCAAGTCACCACGTCGATGACCATCAACGCGCCCGCGTCGATCCTGCTTCTAATGTACGCGGAGGCGGGGCGCCGTCAGGGCGTGAGTGGCGACCGTCTGGGCGGCACGATTCAGAACGACATTCTCAAGGAGTACACCGCGCGTGGCACATACATCTTGCCGCCGGAGGCGTCGCTGCGCCTCGTGACGGACACCTTCCGCTATTGCAGGGAGGAGCTGCCCCGGTTTCACACCATCTCGATTTCGGGCTACCACATCCGCGAGGCGGGCGCCACGGCACCACAGGAGGTTGCGTTCACCCTCGCGAATGCGCTCGCGTACGTGGATGCGGCAGTAGCGGCAGGCCTCAAGATCGACCAGTTCGCGCCACGCCTCTCCTTCTTCTTCAACGCCCAAAGCGATCTGTTCGAGGAGACGGCGAAGTTCCGCGCCGCGCGGCGCCTGTGGGCGCGTCTGATGCGCGAGCGCGGCGCGCGCGACCCGAGGTCGATGATGCTGCGCTTCCATGCGCAGACGGCCGGTTCGGCACTGACGGCGCAGCAGCCGCAAGTGAACATCGCTCGAGTAACGCTGCAGGCTCTCGCGGCAGTGCTCGGTGGCGCACAGTCGCTGCACACGAACGGCTATGACGAGGCGCTGGCTCTGCCCACGGAAGCGTCCGCGCTCCTCGCGCTGCGCAGCCAGCAGGTCATCGCCTACGAGACTGGCGCTGCGGACATCGCTGATCCCTTGGGAGGCTCCTACCACGTGGAGCGGCTTACCGACCAGGTCGAACAGGAGGCGGAGCACTACCTCGCAGAGATCGCGGCGCTCGGGGGAGCGGTGGCCGCTATCGAGCAGGGGTACGTACAGCGGAAGATCCAGGATTCCGCATACCGCTTCCAGATGGACGTGGAGCAGCAGCGGCGCAAGGTGGTAGGTGTGAACATCCTGCAGACGGAGCCGGAAGAGCCGCTGCCGCTCCAGCGCATCCCGCCGGAACTCGAGGTCAACCAGTGCCGGCGCGTCGCGGCACTGCGGGAGCACAGGGACAGGAGCACTGTCCAGCGCGCGTTGGACGCAGTGGAACGCACAGCACGCGGCACCGAGAACCTGCTGCCGCCGTTGCGGGAGGCGATCGTCGCCCAGGCGACGCTTGGCGAGATGGTGAAGCGGCTCACAGACGTGTTCGGTCGCTACCGGCCCAAAGACGTTCTGTAAAGGAGGCGGCGCCATTGACTGACGTAGAGGGGCTCGCGCATATCGGGATAGCAGTACGGGACCTCGCGGCGGCGGAGCGGGCATACCTGGCGCTCGGCGCGCAAACGCTCGGGCGCGAGGAGGTTGCGAGCGAAGGGGTGCGGGTCTCCTTCCTCTCGCTCGGCGGCGTGCGCATCGAGCTCCTGGAGCCGATCGATCCGGACGCGGAGGCAGGAGTGGCCCGCTTCCTGCGCGAGCGCGGCGGCGGTGTGCACCACTTGGCGTTCGACGCCCGAGACCTCACTGCGACGCTCGGCACCCTTGGCGCCGCCGGCATCGCACCGGTCGGCGGTGGAGCCAGGTCTGGCGCCGAGGGGCGCACTGTCGCGTTCCTGCATCCCCGGGATACTGGCGGGGTGCTTCTCGAACTTTGCGAGGTGAAACGATGAGCGAGCGGCTGACGGAACTTGCCGAACGACGGCGCAAGGCGATGGCCGGAGGCGGACACAAGCGCCTTGAGAGGCAGCACGCGCTCGGCAAATGGACGGCGCGCGAGAGGCTCGACGCCCTCTTTGACCCTGGGACGTTCGTCGAACTCGATCTGTTTACGACCCACCGGTCCTCCCTGTTCGGCATGGACCGCGCAGAGTCGCCGGCCGACGGCGTGGTGACCGGATACGGAGCGGTGGGGGGACGACTCGTCTACGCCTACGCGCAGGACTTCACCGTGCTCGGTGGCTCGCTGGGAGAGATGCACGCGGGGAAGATCCACAAGGTGCAGGACCTTGCACTGAAGAGCGGTGCACCGATCATCGGCATCGCGGACTCGGGCGGGGCACGCATCCAGGAGGGCATCGATGCGCTCAACGGCTACGGCGAAATCTTTCGGCGCAACACGCTCGCGTCCGGAGTCGTACCGCAGATCTCCGTGATCGTCGGACCGGCAGCTGGCGGGGCCGTCTACTCCCCAGCGATCACCGACTTCGTCCTGATGGCAGAAGGCATCGGACAGATGTACATCACGGGTCCCCAGGTCATCGAGTCGGTGACAGGCGAACAGGTGACGCACGAGGAGCTGGGCGGGGCCCATACACACGCGCGGCGCAGCGGCAACGCGCACCTCACCTTCGCCACGGAGCAGGAGCTGTTCGCAGGACTGAAGCGGCTGCTGCGCTACTTGCCCAGCAACAACCTGTCTCAGCCTCCGAACGAGGAGTCCAAGGAGCCCCCGGCGGGCGCGGCCGAGCGCATGCGAGGGATTGTGCCGGAGGATGCGAACAAGCCCTACGACGTCCGGGACGTGATCCATGGCCTTGTGGATGCGGGAGAGTTCCTCGAACTCCAGCCCGAGTTTGCCCGCAACCTCGTAATCGGCTTCGCCAGGGTGGAAGGACATACGGTGGCGCTCGTGGGCAACCAGCCGAAGGTGCTCGCAGGCTGCCTCGACATCGACGCATCGGACAAGCTTGCGCGGTTCGTCCGCTTCGCGGACGCCTTCTCCATCCCGGTCATCACGTTCGTCGACACGCCGGGCTATCTGCCCGGCACCAAACAGGAGTACGGCGGGATCATTCGCCATGGCGCCAAGGTCCTGTACGCATACTCCGAGGCGACGGTACCCAAGGTCTCGGTCGTGCTGCGCAAGGCGTATGGCGGCGCGTACCTCGCCATGTGTTCGCGCTCGCTGGGGGCTGACACCGTGCTCGCGTTCCCGACGGCCGAGGTGGCTGTGATGGGTCCGGACGGCGCGGCCAACATCATCTTCCGCGCAGAGATCGAAGCGGCCGAGGATCCCGTGGCAGAGCGCAAACGACTTGTGGAAACGTACCGCGCCGAGTTCGCAAGCCCGTACGTAGCTGCGGCACACGGCTATGTCGACCAGGTGATCGATCCGGCGGAACTCCGCCCCGCAGTCTCACGCGCACTCTGGGCGCTGCGCCAGAAGCGCGAGGAGCGGCCGCCCAAGAAGCACGGGAACATTCCGCTATGAGCAGGGTGCATGGGGTTCCGGGAGAGGTCGTTGCCGCGATCGCAGCCGTGCTCGCCCAGTCGCTCGGCGTTTCCCCAGACCGCTTGCGCGTGCGCATGGTCGGCGCCGCACCCCCGGACGACGAGCGTGGAGCCTGGCAGCTGCTCGGAACCATGGAGCAGATGCGCGGCCGCAGCAGCCGCCGGTAGGGCTGTTCAAGTTGAGGTAAAGGAGGCGAATGCCCGGACCGGCGGTGACCGGCCGGGCGTGACATGCGACGTTTCCGCGTAATCGTCAACGGGCTCGCGTACGAGGTCGAGGTTGAGGAACTCGCGTCGGATGGGGCTGTGGCCGCACCGCATGCCGCGGCGGCTGCATCGCCTGCTCACGCGCCAGTGCCAGCACCGCCAGCGCCTGCACCCGTTCCAGCGGCCGAAGCCAAGAAGCCTGCCAGGAAGGCCGAGACGCCCGCGCCTGCCGCCGCAGCCGCGGGGGCCATCACGTCGCCTTTGCCTGGTACGGTGCTCGACGTGAAGGTACAGGTTGGAGATGCGGTGTCGGAAGGACAGGTCGTTGCGATCCTTGAGGCGATGAAGATGGAGAACGAGATCACGGCGCCGCATGCCGGCAGCGTGACGGCAGTCCACGTCAAGGCGGGATCTGCGGTCGGCCTGGGAGACGCACTCCTCGAAATCGGCTAGGATCCTCCCCAGGCGGCGCCGGACGGACTATCCGCCCGGCGCCGCCTGCGTTCCCGCGTGGCGGTAGAGGGCGCGACAGGTGGACTTGCCGCGCAGGATCATTGCGGCGTGTCTCGCAGCCATCGGCGGTCCCATACTGTCGCCAGGAACGAGACGGGAGGGGCCTCGATGGCATTGCGACTCGGCAAGGAGCTACTCTACCTGTGCGGTGCGGAAGTGGCGCATGTCGGCCCGTCGATGGAGGAGTCGCTTGCCGCCATACGGGAAGCGTTTCGACAGAAGGGACTCGGTGTGGCGCAACAACCCCCGAAGACGGCACTGCACCCGGTGAACGAGGATGCCTTTCTGCACGCGATGCCTGCCTACGTGCCGGAGTTCGGTGCCGCTGGGGTGAAGTGGGTCTCGGGCTACCCTGATAATCCGCCGATGCACGGCCTGCCGTACATCAGCGGCCTTCTTGTGTTGAGCGACGTGTACACGGGCATGCCGATTGCCGTGATGGACTGCGCCTGGATCACGGCCCAGCGTACTGGGGCCGTCAGCGGCCTTGCGGCCCAGGCGCTGGCTGCACCCGCCAGCGTGACGGCTGGCCTGCTTGGCGCGGGCGTGCAGGCGCGCACCCAACTGCTGGCCCTTGCAACCGCGATCCCCACCCTGCGTTCCGCTCGGGTCTATGATGTCGCGGCAAACGCAGCCAACCGCTTCGTAAAGGACATGGGAGCGGTACTGCCGCAGTTCTCGCTGCAGATCGTGGACTCTGCCGAGGCTGCCGTGCGGGATGCCGATATCGTCGTGACGGCTGGTCCGATCCGCAAGGAGCCACAGCCGCTCGTGCGCAGGGAGTGGCTGAAGCCGGGAGCGCTTGGGCTGCCGATCGACTTCGACTCGATGTGGACTCGAAGCGCGCTTGGGGCGGGTCGCTACTACGTCGACGATCTGGAGCAGTACCGCTACTACGAGGCCCAGGGGTACTTTCGCGAATCCCCTCAGCCCGTTGGAGACCTCGGCGACCTCTCGACAGGGCGCGTCGAAGGGCGCCAATCCGCTGACGAGGTGATCGTTGCGATGAATCTCGGTGTGGCGATTGCGGACATGGCGATGGCTGCAATCGTGTACCAGCGCGCGCTGGCGGCCGGAACCGGAACGGTCCTGCCATTGTAGGAAGCCGAAGAGACTGCCGGTTCAAGGGCGCCCGAGGCTGGCGCCCTTTCTTCGACAAATTCCGCGTTTGCAGTTATGTATAATTTGGATGGAAAACAGGCCCAGCGCAGTGAGACCATTATCAATGAGGGGGCCAGCCCCACTTGACTACGGATGCGCCTCGCCAGTTCCCGCCAGATAAACCGCAGGCTGCTTGCCTTGGCGCGGAAGCTGCACACTGTTTAGGGTCCGTTCAGGAAGCTCGGACGCAGGACGCCGGCGAACCTGCCTGCTTGTTGCGTGCCCCTGGGGAAGGCATTCGGGCGGCAAGCGGGACGGACGAGCCCAGTGCTCAAACAGCAGCTGGATTGGTGCAGGACGTACCCCTGCGCATGGGCAAAGGGCCCAAGCCGCAGGAGGTCCCCGCGACGCGTGGCCGAGGACGGGAAGTGACAGCGCTTCGGGATGGCGATGGGGAACTCGCGGGATTTATCTCCGTAGAGAGAAACTCCACGGAAGGACAGCCGGTTCGGCAGGCAATGCCGTCGCGGCTTCTGGAGATGGCGGTGCATGAGCTTCGCAACCCGCTGACGGGTGTAAGCGCGCTGCTTGAACTGCTCTCGCACAACTTGCGCTCAGGGCGCGCGCCGGACCCCGAAGCTTTGGAACTTGTGGAAACGGCTCAAGGCGAGATCCGCAGGCTGTCCATGCTCCTCGGGCGCCTTTTGGAGGCAGAACGCACTGGCGGCATGGCTTTCTCGACACGACGGGAGCCGTGCGACCTGCGCGAGGTGATCAAGGCCGCAGTCCGGCCCATGCTTCGCGGTGCGCATTCGATCATCCTCGAGAGCGACGACCCGGGGCCGCTGCCTCTGATGGCCGACCGATCGCGGCTGGAGCAGGTATTTCGCAACCTTCTCGGCAATGCGGCGAAGTATTCTCCGGCCGAGTCGGTGATCCGCATCACCCTGCGCCAAGACGCGGAATCCGTGCGGATCACGATTCAGGATCAGGGGATCGGCATTCCGCCGGCCGAGATCGAGCAAATCTTCGAGAGCTTCTACCGGGCCAGCAACCTACGAGACCGTGATCACGGCGGCATCGGCGTTGGACTGTACATATGCCGCCAGATCGTCGAGGCGCACGACGGAAAGATCTGGGCGGAAAGCGGACCCGGTGGGGGCGCCGCCTTCCATGTGCAAATCCCCAACGTGACGAAAGACACATGGCTCGCCTACTGATCGCGGAGGATGCGGCTGCGATCGCGAGCGTCCTGAAGCGCTATCTGGAGCGTCAGGGGTACGAGGTCGAGACGGTGCCCGATGGGGAGGCGGCGCTCGCGCGCCTGCGCAGGGGGGACGTGCCCGATCTAGTGATCGCAGACCTCACAATGCCGCGGCTTGGCGGGCGCGACCTTGTGCGGGAGATGCGCGAAGACAAACACCTGCGCGCCGTGCCCGTACTACTGATGTCCGGGGCGGCATTCAAGCCGGAGGCGTTTCCTCCGGAGGGACAGTACCAGGCCTGGCTCGGCAAGCCGTTCGAGTTGCAGACGATGCTGTCCACGGTCCAGCGGCTGCTCGGCCGAGGGGCGTAGTCAGCGGTGTCAGCAGTCTTCGCTTCTCCGCGCCCTGCTGCGCCACTCGCGGCGCAGCATCCCATACAGATGCATGTCATGCAGGGCTCCATCGCGTGCCAGGAACTCGCGGAAGGAGCCTTCTCGAACGAACCCGAGGCCTTCATACAGACGGATGGCGGGAGCGTTGTACGAGAAGACGGTGAGCGAGACGCGGCGCAAGTTGAGTTCGTCGAAGGCGAAGTCGAGCAGGAGATCCATGGCCTCTCGCCCGTAGCCCTTGCCGCGGTCCTCCTTGCGTCCAATCGCAAGCGTCAGCCAAGCGCTGCCTTGGCTCCAGAGAATGCCGTCGAGCGACGCGTAGCCGACCATGCGGCGGTCCTCGATGCTGCGTAGGGCAAACGGGAAGGCGAAGCCGCTCTTGGCAGCACCGAGGAGTTGTGTGAACGCAGACGGCATTCCTGGATAGGCCGGCTCCGCGTCGAGGAGGCGCAGATACTCTCCATCTTCGCGCCAAGCGTTCATTTGGGCGACGTCCTCGTCCAGAAAGGACGTGAGGAAGATGCGCGTTCCCTTGAGGGGGTCGGTCATGCGTACAACTCCTTCGCGTTGCGGGGGTGCCGCAGCGCCCAGATGGACAGGACGCCTCCGAGGCGCAGGCAAAGGTCGGCCGCGGCGAGGCTAGCGAGGGTAGGGGCCAAGGCGGGCGCCGGGGTCGGCCAAATGCACAAAGTCACTGTGAACGTATGGATGCCCCCCTGAGAGCCAGGAAGCACGAGGCCGCCGAGGTCGCAGGCGCTTGCGCGCAGGCGGGGTTGCGGTATCGTGAAGTGCAGCATGCGAGTCGAGGCCGCTGCGTCCATTCGACGCGCAGGCAAGCACGGCCTGCGCAGCGCCGGGCGACTGCGAACGGACGTCCACGCATCACCGGCGCGTGCGCTGAGGCATAGCCAAACCCGGGGGGATTGATCATGTTGACGCTGTACCAGTTCGAAGGCTGCCCCTACTGCCAGATGGTGCGCCAGAAGCTCTCCGACATGGAGATGACCTACATCTCCGTCTGCGTGCCGAGAGACCGCAGCCAGCGCGAGACGGTCGTGCGCGTTTCCGGACAGCCGAGCGTACCCGTGCTGGTGGACGGCGATGTCGTCCTCTCCGATGAGCAGGACATCATCGCGTACCTAGAGCGCACCTACGTTGCCGGGGGCGCGAGGGCCTAGGATTCACAGGGCATGAGTGAAGACCTTCCGGTCTGCCCTGAAGTTCTCGCGCAGGATGGCCTCCGCCGGCTTGCCGCGGGGAGTGAAGCCGACGTCGCGTGGGCCTGCCGGATAGTCGGGCACGCTTGGATTGTCCCACCAGAACCAGCATAGGCCAATCAGCCATGGTTCGTGGTAGACCGTATCGAAGACGCTCTGGTAGAGACGCGCCTGCAGTCCGGGATCGGGAGGGGCGGCCTTGGCATACTGGCTGGGGTCGGCGGCAGCTCCTTGTCGGCTGGCGTAGCCGATCTCCGTGAAGATCACGCGCTTTTTGGGGTACGCCCGAAGATAGCGCGTGATCTGGCGCATCCAGGGAATCCAGCCCAATCGGAGCGCCGTGAGGGATGGCTGCCGCTGACCGGAGAGCGGGAAGTACGCGTCGATGCCGATCGCGTCGAGATCTTGCCAGAACCCGATCTTGCGGTACTGCGGCCAGTCGGCTGCGTAGGTCAGCAGTCCGGAGAAGCGGCTGCGCACCTTGCGGATCACTTCACGCCACTGCGCGGTATGCGACGCATCGGAGGACGAGTACTCCACGCCAACGGTCAGCGCTTCGCAGTGCTCCGCTTGTGCAAGGTCCGCGTAATGCTCGATGAACTTCGTGTAGCTGCGAAACCATGCGGGCCAGTCACCTGGATGGATGCGCGCCCGCCAGGCCCCGTTCTCTGGATCATCGAACGGCTTCAACATCACCTTCAGCCCGAGACCATGGGCGAATTGGATGAGGTGGCGCACCGAAGCGTCACTCGGACTCTGGTTTGCCCTCGGACCGATCTGTGTCGATTGCAGATCGTCCTGGTACCATTGAGGTATGACGACCAGCCAATTGGCACCGGTAGTCGCCAGCTGTGCGACCAGCCGGTCGGAGGTGCTGGTCGCGTAGACATTTGGCGTGTATCCGGCGTAGCTGATGCCCTTGATGAAGCCTTGGTCTGCATCGACCATATCGCATGCGCCGAGCAGCGTTGCCAGCAGAGTCAGTCCAGCCAGACGCAGGATCAATCGGGTGCGGACCATGCGCAGCTCCTCTCGCGTTGGTTCCCATAGCCTGCCCAATCTGGCTGGGGCGGTCTAGGCAGGCATGGGCCGCCAGCCGACGAAATGAAGACCGTTCCCCTGACGAGGCGTACGCCGCGCAGTTGGGAGGGGTCGCGATGGAGATTGCGCAGGGTGTTTACTTGCTGCAGGCATCGAAAGGCAGCTATGTCTATCTCGTGCTGGGCGAGGAGCCTACCCTGATTGATACCGGGTTCCGCGGCCGCGCGGACCGCATTCTTGCCGAGATCGCCGGATACGGAATGCATCCGCGGGACATTGCACATATCGCTCTGACGCACCACGACGTCGATCATGTCGGGAATGCGCGAGCTCTCTCCGCAGCGACCGGTGCGAAGATCTGGGCCTCGCAAGAGGATCTGCCGTTCATTCGCGGCGAGGCGAGGCCCTCCGGGCTGCGAGGCGTCATCCAGACGATTGTACCCGTCGAGCCGGTGTCGGTCGATGAAACCTACCCGCAGGGCGGCCGCGTTGGAGGCCTCGAAGTGCTCCCGACCCCGGGACATACGATGGGTCACGTTTCATTGCGCCTGGGGGACATCCTGTTCGCAGGGGATCTCGTAACAAGTCGCGGCGGGCGTCTTGTACCCGCGCCGGGGATGCTGACGGCGGATCGGGTTGCGCTCCGCCGCTCACTGCGGGAAGTGGGGCGTCTTCCTTTTCAGCTCGTCTGCCCTGCGCACGGCGAACCGGTCATGCGCGCAAGCCTCTGGGAGGCGCTCACCGGTTCGGCATGAGATCATGGCGCCCCGCAGTCCGGCACAGCTTCAAGCCGCAGCGCACCGAGCGGGCGCGCTCCGGCGCAACCGTGCATGGCCATTGGACATTCTCTTCGGTACGATGAAGAGGGTGATTGCCTGTCGCGCTTGCCAGGTTCTCCTGGAAGCGCGTGTCCGGCGGCTAGGCGTGGGCAGGCTACGCCATGCGGTGAGAACACAGACAAGGCGGTCACGCATGCGAACAAGGCGTCTTGCGGCAATCGGACCCGGTACGCTGATCACCACGATCATCGGAGCGCTCATGGTCGTGGCCTTGGTCTTCGTCTACTTCTACTTCCTGCACACAGGGCGCGTCCACGCGATCATGCGCACGGTGCACGGGCTCGGTCTGCTTGGCGTCGCGTTCGGCATTGCGCTCATGGCGCTCGCGTCAGTGCTGCCGGTCCCGTCCGAGTTCCTCAGCATCTTTCTCCTGCGCTTCTACGGGGTCATCTGGGGGACGCTCTTCTCCTGGGTTGGAGGCATCCTCGGAGCAGTCATAGCGCTCTACGCGTCGCGCTGGCTCGCGCGGCCGATCGTGGAGCGCGCAGCGGGCCGCTACCTCCACAAGGTGCAGCCATGGATATCCGATCACGGCACGTTCGGCCTCTTGATTGCACGCTTTCTGCCGTTCGTGCCATACCACCTCGTGAATTACGCCGCGGGCATCCTGCGCGTGCGCCTATGGGCCTTCATCTGGACGACAGCGGTCGGTACGCTGCCATTCCAGGTGGCGCTGGCAGGCGTCTACTACGGCGTCAGCTACGGTGCGCTGCCGGAGGGCATCGCGGGAGTCGCGCTGTTCCTCGTGGTCGTGGCGCTCGGTTGGCGATTTCGCAAGCGCTGGTTCCCAGATCTGCATTAGCCCGCCGCCGCACAGTGGGGCGGTAGATCTTGACGACCGGAATAGAATCAAGTTGACAGCCATGCGCGGCAGACAGTCCCTGACGCACATGCACTCCCCGACGGCGCCCTGGAGGGCGCCGTCGGCATTGCAAAGGAGCCTTCCAGATGCTAAGCACCGCCACGGAACCGCTCGCCCAGCGCCGACCTTACCCATCCGCTCTCGCAGCGCTCGTGTGGGGACATCTCGCCAATGACGCGCTCGCGAACTACCTGCCGGGCATCCTGCCTCTGATCGCCCTGCAGCGCCACGTACCGCTTTTCCTTCTGAGTTCGCTCATGACCATTCTGATGTTCGGACAGATGCTGCAGCCGCTTTCTGGGCTGCTCGCGGACCGCATCGGCGGCCGAGCACTCGTGCTCGGCGGGCCGCTGCTCTCCGTGGCCGGCGTCGTGCTGGTCAGTCTGTCACGGTCCTACGGGGGCATGGCGATCGGCCTGCTGCTCGCGGGTGTCGGCACGACGCTCTTTCACCCGCAGGCGATCGCTTCGGCACGTCGACTGGCGGGCTCGCGCGTCGGCCTCTCGATGTCCGTCTTCCTGGTCGGAGGGGAGTTCGGCCGCGCGATCGGTCCGCTCGTCGCGACGCTGCTCGCGGGCGCGCTCGGCCTTGACCACCTCTGGCTCGTCGGGCTCGGGGTCGTCGTGACCTGGCCATGGCTGCTGCGGGTTGTGCCAAAGCTTCCGGCGCGCCCCGCAGCCAGTGCACCGGTGAACTTTCGCCAGCACCTTTGGCCGGCGGTGTCGCTCGGTGCCTTCGCCGGTCTACGCGCCGGCGCGATCCTCACGGTCGTGACCCTGATTCCGGTGCTTTGGCATCGGGAGGGCGGCTCGTACGTCCTTGGAGCCTCTCTTGTCACGACGATGATCGGCATCGGGATCGTCGGCAACCTGGTGGGCGGCATGATGCGGGATAAGCTCGGCAGCGCTACGGTGCTGTGGGGCTCCTCGGTGATCGGCACACTGCTCTTGGCTGCCTTGCAGTTCGTGCAGGGAGCTGCCTTCTGGCCGATCCTCGCGCTGCTCGGCATTGCACTGTTCAGCACGGCGCCAGTGACTACCCTGATCGGGCAGGACATCTTCAAGGAGAACCCTGCGCTTGGGTCGGGCATCGCGCTCGGTCTGGGCAACGGACTTGGCGCGGTGCTCGTCCTGCCGATCGGCTACGCGGCGCAGCACATCAGTATAGCGTTCGGCCTTGGGCTCGGCGCAGCGCTGCTGGTGCTGGCGTTTTTGAGCATCGGCCCGCTCCTGCGTGCGACGGGTGAGCACAGGACGGCATAGCTGCCTCCCGACAGGCGAACGCCGCTCCCGCAACGACGCATTCGGATGCTCTGCCAGCGGCGATACCACCGTGTCGAGCCGCTGCGTCAGCCGCCCATCGCCGAACTCAGATCCACCGCACTCCCGCAGCACCCATGTTGGCGCGTCGATCCTAATCCCCTTCTGCCCCACCTCAGCTTGCTCGCCACAACAGCCTTGCTTGTTCATAGATCAACTTGCTATGTCCTTACGGTGGCGATGTGGGCAACGGGTCGGCCTATGTGACCTCCGCTCTCGCCAACATCGTGCGCGATCCCTCACCGTCCAGAAATCTTCCGGTGGACGTGGAAACGTGGGTTCGAATCCACACCAGCTACCCTCAAGCCGCAATTCCAGCCCAGGCATAGCAGGGGTAGGTAGGAGGCTTCGCTTGTGCCGAGTGCTCCCGTTCGTACAGGTCAAGTATCGCACCTCTGGTCCGGATACATTTGGTTTGTCCTGATGCTCGCCCTCGTTGCACTGCCCGATGGGCAGCCAGGAGTTTTGCGGGTACTGCTGGTGCCACCGTTCGCCGCAACGCTAAGCATTGTTCTACGACTTTCAGAACAGGACGTGGCGCAGCCGCTGCCTGTGGTGCTTGGATCGACGCTCGGCGCTGCCATTGGCACGGTCTTCTCGTTCTCCGTGCACGGACCCGTCTGGGCCGTGGTAGCCGCAGTTGCCACGTTCGTGCTGCTCAATGCTCTGCGAACTTACCACCCCCCTGCTCTGGCCTTGTCGATGTATCCGCTTCTCCTTCGTCCGTCGGTCCTGTTCCCGCTCATTCCCGTTGCCGCATTCACGCTTGTTGCGGTGGGCAGCGCCGCGGTTCTGAGTCGGCGCGTCGCCGGATGGCCGACCTATCCGCGTCGGCCCGCCAAGACCAATGACAGATTGGGAAACGCCAATGTGAACGGTGGACAGTAAACCAAGCGTTGGAGCCCCGGACGTGTGCGTGCCGGCATTCGAAGCGGTCCCTCTCTAGATGCGTCCGCGCTCATACTGCTCCCACAGCGCATCAGCATAGTCAGCACCGTCATCCGGGATGCCGTGGCGCGCGAAGTGACGTGTGAGGTTCGTCACGTCACGACGGAGCAGGGAGCGGCCATCCGGATGCACGGCAGCATCAACCGCCTGTGGCAGGTCGATGATCCAAGGCGCCCCTTGGAAGACCAGCACGTTGTACGGCGAGAGGTCACCGTGGATGAGACCGGCGCGCAAGCAGCGCTCCACATCTTCCAGGAGCGCCGCGCGGAACGCTGCAGCCTCTCCTGCTGTCAGCGACTGCGCGAGGAGACGGGGGGCGGGGGCGTGCTCGTCGCCGAGGTACTGCATCAGTACCGCATGCTCAGTACATGCGACCGGTGCAGGTACCTGCACCCCCTCGCGCTTCAGCCGGTGCAGCACGTCGTACTCGCGCCGGACCCAGGTCTCTGAGAGCAGGGTCTTGCCGGCACGGCTTCGCCGATCGATCGCGCGGGTCACGCTGCTATCGCGCGCCCTGCCGCACCTGAGGCTGCCGCGTCCTTCGAGGTAGGGCGCCTCGCTGCGGAAGCCACGCTGTTCGCGCGGGCGGTACAACTTGGCGGCGAGGAGATCGTAACCTGTCTTTGGATGGGCGCGGCAGACAAATACCTGTGCCTCTTTGCCGGCCTTAAGTTGGCCGATCACGTCAGTGATCAGATCACGATCGTAGAACTCCGAAATTGCCTCTTCGTCGAAAATAGTGTTTCCCTCCGCAATCGGTGTAGTGGAAGGCAGGCCCTCATACCGCAGCAAGCACAAAGAAGACCGCAGGCTGTCGGCCTGCGGTCTTTAACCCTGCGCTGCTTAGGCTGGGTGGGAGACGCCGGCCGACAACGCACCAAGCGTGCAGCAAAAGACGTCGTTGGCCATGGTCTCTCCCTCCTTTACAGATCGCGGAAATCTGCACACACCGTACCCCGGCGGAGGAGTGAAGTCAACCCGGCGACTTGCCTCAAAATTAATGTACTCGAAACGGCTTCGTTGCCTCAGAAGCAAAAGGTACTCGAAGGGAGGGCGAACACGGTGGGTCGAAAGAGGGGTCTCAAGCCTGCCTTAGAAGGAGGTGCTGGACCTGCCTCTCGCGTTCAAGGAGCGCCAGGCGGTGCTGAGAGAACTGGCGCAGCGCTATGGCAAGGCGCGCAAGTCGGAGAAGGGCGCCCTGCTCGACCGAGGCAACGAAGCTGCTCGGCTACAACCGCAGCTACAGGGCGCGGGCCGGCGTCCCCAGGGCCAGCGGGAGGGGGACACCTTCGGGTTTCCCCCTCCCTTCCGCCTTGTCGCTCAAGTATCTTTCCGTTCTGAGGCAACGAACAGCGTTCAAGTACCTTTCTATTGACGCAACGGGCCCGGGCCAAAGTTAGCAGCAGACGCGAAGGAAGCTTCTGAGCCGCTGAAGAGCGTAAGCTGCGCCTCCCGTGTGCGGAGCGCTGGGAGAGGACGCTCCAGCCGATATGCGCGTCGGCGTTCGAGGATCGGCCCCAGGATGCGATCGCGGTCCTCGGTGGACAACGTCTGCCGGTGCCTGTAAAGACTCTCTAGGCGAGCGGACGCAGAGGGCCGCAGTGCGCGCAGCCGTGGCAGCAGCCATTCGCCCACCCCAGGGGCAAGGCGCAGGACCTGCACCATGACGTGCCCCACGTGGGCCTCTGCGGCAGCGGCCAGGACCCGCAGGGCGTCTTCATCCCCAATCTGCGGAACGACAGGTGCGAGAAAGACGCTGGTCGGGATTCCTGCATCGGCGAGCGTGGAAAGCGCGGCGAGTCTCCCTGTTGGACTTGGGGTCATCGGCTCCAGGAGTCGCCAAAGGCCATCGTCCAGCACCGTCACCGTCACGTTCACGCGAACGCCGCCGTAGGCGGCGAACGCGCGCAGGAGATCGAGGTCTCGCGTCACGAGGGGTGACTTTGTCGTGATTGACACGCTGCGGCCAGCCTCCAGCAGCACCTCAAGGAGGCGTCGCGTAACGTGCTCCTTCGCCTCGATCGGCTGGTAGGGATCTGTCGCGGTGCCGATCGCGATCTCACCCTCAAGGGGAGTGCGACGCGCGTGGAGTTCAGCGCGCAGCCGATCGGGCAGATCATCCTTGTGCAGGATGATCCGATCGAAGTCTGCGGGATCTTCGAACCCGATGTAGGAGTGGTAGATGCGTGCATAGCAGTAGAGACACGCATGCCGGCAGCCGCGGTATGGATTGAGGCTCCAGCGAAACGGCATGCCGTCAACGCGCTGCAGGGCAGACTTCGCCGGCTGCTTACGATACTCCATGAGCAGAGTATAGAACAAAAGTTCTATACTGCAACGAGGAACTGCTGCCACGGCGAAGTGCGAAGAGGACAGGCGATCCCAGGCGTGAAAAGGTATCAGCACTTGCGAACCAAAAGATAGTATGGTATAAAAAAGTTTTACAAGAGTATCTATAATTTCTTTGACATGGTACGCTGTCAGTAGGTCGGTGATGGAAGGCGCTGAGGCGCATGACGACCAAGAACCAGAGCAGGTTCTGCATAACCATGAAGAGGAACGCTATGGGAGGCGATCGTCGGGGCATACCCCCACGCACTCGCCCGTTATACAGCGGTGAAATAAGACGCTGTGGAGGCCGCTAAGGCTCTACCACTCACGAGTTGACCAAGAAGTGCAACTTTCCATATGCGCGAGGTGTGGGCGATGCGGTCCACGCCTCGCGGTCTTCTCTCCCGCGCTGGCGGTGCAATGGAGTCGGCAGACGGTGTTTTCATCGGCTTTTCGTTCCGCAACTCCTCCAAGCGATAGGCAGGTGTTCATGTGACATATTTTGGTACTGTCGTACGGTTTTCCCTTGCCGTCATCGTCCTCTCGCTGATCGGCTACATCATCCCGGGATTCGGCCACCTCACATTCGGTGAGGCGGTCTTGGCCGCGATCGTCATCGGTGTCTTGGGGTACGGCATCCAGATCTTCCTTGGCCCGAAGAACTCCACCTTCGTTCGCGGTTTTATCGGATTCATCGTCGCGGGGGTCGTGATCTGGCTCGGGCAGTTCGTCTTGCGGCACGTGCACGTATCGCTGCCCGCTGCGCTGCTCGCCGCTGCCGTAATCGGCCTCATCAACTACTCGATCCCGAACGCGACGGCCTAAGGCGATTTGCGAGGACAAGGCAGAGTCGCGAACAGCGGTTTCCGGGCTGAAAGGAGGTACGGGCGCGATGCCGAGGGATATTCCTCTGGGAAACGGGCAACTACTGGTCAATTTCGATCTCGATTACCATCTCGTCGATATCTTTTTTCCGTACGTCGGCAAGGAAAACCAGACCGACGGGCACATCAGCCGGTTGGGAGTCTTTCGCGCGGGCAGCTTCGCTTGGTTGCCCGACGATGGCTGGCGCCGAGTGCGCCAGCAGTACGCCGAAGGCACCATGGTCAGCGACTGCTGCTTCGAGCACGACGGTCTAGGGATTCGGCTGAGTATCTCGGACGCTGTCGACTTCCACGAGAACATCCTGATCCGCGCCCTGCGAGTGGAGGACCTCTCTCCAGATCAGAGCGGCGAGGTACGCCTTTTCTTCCACCACGACTTTCATCTGCTGCAGACCGCGATCGGCGACTGCGCCTTCTACGACCCAGCGAAGCAGGTCGTGATCCAGTACAAGGAGGACCGCTACGCCCTGATCGGCGGTAGTTCCGGCGGCACTTCGGGCATCCTCCAGTACAGCATCGGCGTCAAGGAGTCCAATCATCTAGATGGTACCTGGCGCGATGCCGAGGATGGCGTCCTGGACGGGAACCCTGTCAGCCTAGGAGCGGTCGATTCCACTGTGGGTCTGAGTGTCCAGCCGGGCGAGACGGCGTATCTCTGGGTGTGCCTCGGCACGAGCGAGGACGAGGTCCTGCGCCTCCACGAGGGCGTACTGCACAAGTCGCCGCAGGAATTCCTGCGGCGGACAGCGGACTACTGGCGAGCCTGGCTCCACACCGAGGGGCACGAGCTGCCGGCGGACCTTCCTGCCGAGATCCATGAGCACTATCTGCGCTGCCTACTGATCGCGCGGACGCAGATCGACCAGCATGGCGGCATCCTCGCGGGCAACGACTGGAGTATCAGGCACTTCAACAGCGACACCTACAGCTACGTCTGGTCCCGCGACGCGGCAATCACCGCCGACGCCTTCGACCGCGCCGGCTACGAGGAGGTGGCACGCCGCTTCTTCGACTTCTGCCTGGCTACGATCAGCAAGGGTGGCTACTTCTTGCAGAAGTACAACCCGGACGGCTCACCTGGCTCCACCCCGCACGCCCGTCTGATCGGCACGAGCCCTCGCCTTCCGATCCAGGAAGACGAGACAGCGCTCGTGCTCTGGGCGCTCTGGCGCCACTTCCGTCGCCATCGCCACGTCGAGGAGATCCGCCGCCTTTTCCGCCCGCTGATCGTGCTTTCGGCAGACTTCCTCGCGAGCTATCGCGACCCCGACACGGGTCTGCCGCTCCCCTCACACGACATTTGGGAGGAGCGCTGGGGCGTCACCACCTTCACCGCCGCTGCGACCTGGGCAGGTCTCGAAGCGGCCGCCGGCTTCGCCGATACCTTTGGCGAAGGGACGCTGGCGCAAAGCTACCGTGATGCGGCGCAGGGGATCCGGCATGCGGCGCTGCAATACCTCTACCGCCCAGAGGACGGGCGGTTTAGCCGCATGGCCTACATCGACCCCGAGACCGGCCGCATCACCGGCTACGACCCGGTACCCGACATCAGCCTGCTCGGACTGGTCGAACTCGGCTTCCTACCACCGGAGGACGAGCGCCTGCAGCGCACCGTGGAGCATGCCATCACAGCGACGGCGGTGCACACCGACGTCGGTGGCTTCGCTCGCTATCCCGGGGACGTCTATCAGCGGACGGAGGAGTCGGTCGATGTGCCGGGCAACCCCTGGGATATCGCCTCGCTCTGGGTCGCCCGGTGGCGCATTGCGCGCGCGATGAACAAGAAGGAGCTGGATGCTGCGCTTGGCCTTGTGCGCTGGAACGTCGAGCACGCCCTCCCTTCCGGCGTGATGGCCGAACAGGTCCACCCACGTACCCACGCGCCGCTTTCCGTCTCCCCCCTCACCTGGAGCCACGCCTTCTTCGTCGCAACCGTCCAGGACTGGGCCGACAAGCTGCGCGCTCTGCAGGCGCAGGAATGAGCACGCCGGGCCTATGGGGACCTACCGACATACTGATGCTGTCCTGGGAGTATCCGCCGAACATCGTGGGCGGCCTTGCGATCCACGTGGCGGGATTGAGTCGCGCTCTGGCCCGGCGCGGCAACTTCCGTGTCACCGTTCTGACGCCCGGTGGCCACGGTCGTCCGCATCTGGTGCAGGAGGAGGGGGTGCGCATTGTGCGCCTCGGCAGCAATCCCTTCAAGCACCTCCCGCACGTGCAGGCGGCAGCGGAGATGAACGGGGCATTCCTCAACTTGGCAGATAACCTTGTGGGGCCGGATACGGTCATCCACGCCCACGACTGGATGACGGCCCAAGCCGCTTGTGCCCTTTCCGTACGCCACAACCTGCCGCTCCTCGCCACCTTCCACTCTTCGGAGCGTGGGCGATCCGGCCATCTCTTCCGGCCACCGAGCCCCGACCTACAGATCCAGACGCTGGAGCGGGAGCTCTTCTTCGGCGCTTGGCGTCGTGTCGCGCCCAGCACCGCGATGGCACAGGAGATCAACGCCACCTACGGCGACCTCGCCACATTGGTTGTGCCGAACGGCATCGACCTGCCCAGGCCCGCAACATACTCCCGCCGCGTGCCGGGTCGGCTTCTCTTCGTCGGGCGACTCGTGCAAGAGAAGGGCCTTTGGCATCTCCTGCATGCGCTTGCCAGTTTACGTGCGGTGCGGCCACAGGCACACCTGATCGTCGTTGGCGTGGGTCCGGAACGTTCCGCCCTGCACCGCGAAGCGCTGCGCTTGGGCCTCGAGACAAGCGTCGAGTTCCTCGGGCAACTACCGCCGGATGCGGTAGCCCGGCAGCGCGAGGTAGCGGAGGTGGCCGTGGTGCCCAGCGTCTACGAGCCCTTCGGGCTCGTAGCCCTCGAGGCACTCGCATGGGGCGTTCCGCTCGTAGCGAGCGATGTCGGAGGGTTGCGGGAGTTCGCCGAGGGCGCTGCGGTCCTGGTGCCGCCCGCGGACTCCGCCGGCCTGGCGGAGGCGCTCCTGCGCATTCTGGCCGATGCAAGGCTGAGGCAAGACCTCGCACGTCGCGGCATCGAACGGGCGCGCGACTACACATGGGACCGTTGCGCGGAGCGCACCGAAGCCGTTTATCGCGATGTTGCGATGGAGCGTACCGCTGCGTTGGTCGTTGGCGGCTGAATCCTGGGAAACCCAGCCGAGTCGCAGGCAGATGGTGGAGAGCCGCCACAGTGCTCGATCAATTTGATCCGCGGGTGGCGGCAGTAATTGGCCCCATCATGGCGAGTGAGCGGGGCGGGGCGGAGCGAAGCATGGTGATCGGGCTGAGGTGTGTAAACGCTCGGCTTCGGAGTGGGGTATACCTTGAGGTCGCTCTGCCGCCGTGGCGTGACCTGGAGGGAATTGCCTGTGCAGGCGCAGCCTTCACTTCGGGATGCGCTGTGAACTGCTGCCGAGATACCGTCCTCGTAACCGACGACGGCACGATCGCCGTCGATGACAGCGCCGCCATTCGTGCATCGTGTGCGCATCTGCGCTTTAGGTGCTGTCGGCGGCGTGCAAGCGGCATGGCCTGTCGGTGGCCCCTGACCTCTTAGGATCCTACTCCATCGGCACCATCCGATAGGGGACCTTTGCTACCACCACGTAGCGGCTTCCTCCTCTTTGGTGAACGCCACGTTGAGCGCGATCACCTCTGGCGACATGGACAGAGCATACGCCAGCGTGGCTTGCGCCATCCGATTGATACTCCTGATGGGGACGACCACCAGCAAGCCGTGGGGCTCTAGTTTCATCGCCTGGTCCGAAATGCGCAGCACCTCGGCTGCCTCCTGATAGTGGTGGTGAACCCGATGGAAGAACCAGATGAGAAGGGGGATGGCGAGGACCACGATCCAGGCGCCCTCTACAAACTTTGTCACCGTGGAGATCACCACCACGGTAGCGGTCAGCATCGCGCCGACTGCACCGATCACGATGATGAACCCATGCCCTCGTTCGGATTTGCGTGCAGCCCAATGCTTTTTCGCCAAGCTGAGCATCGCAATGGTGAAACTCATATAGACCCCGATGGCATATAGCGGGATCAGTCTGCTCGTATCGCCACCAAACAAGACGATGAGCAAGATCGCCACGGCTCCGAGGGCGATGATGCCGTTCTGGTAGACCCAGCGATCGCCGCGCGCCATGAACATTCTCGGCATCCACTGGTCGTGCGCCATGATGCTGGCCAACTGCGGGAATCCGGCAAAGCTGGTGTTCGCAGCAATGGCCAAAATGGCCATGGTGACAAGAGAAAGCAGATAGAAGAAGATCCCTTTGCCGAAGACGGCCGAGGCCAGCTGCTGGAGCACGGTTACATGGGCATTCGGAACGACGCCGTAACGATAGGCAATGACGGAGGTACCGATGAACATGGAACCGAGGAAAAGCCCAAGGAGCGCGAGCGCTGTGCGGGCCCGCCCCGTCGCCGACTCCTTGAACAAGGGAACCCCGTTGGAGACCGCCTCGACTCCAGTCAGTGCCGAAGATCCCGAACTGAAGGCGCGCAAGAGGATCAAGACGCCGATGGAGCTGGCCACGGGCGGACGGAGATAGTCGTGCACGCTGGGAGCGCCAGCATGAAACTTGAACAAGCCGACGGCAACCATGCCCAATATCATGACGATGAATAGATAGATCCCACTGAAAAAGTTTGAGATTGGGCGGCAAAAATTAAGGAGTTTCCCCTCCTGATAGCGAATGAGTAGGTGTCAAGCCAATCGTTCGCGAGGGGGGAAACCCACAGGGATGGGCTTCTGCAAACGGAGCGCCGTTCCTTCCGTGGGGAGCAAATGATCAGGACAGACGCGATGCAGTTGGACTTGTGGAGCGCAGTGCTGCCGGCGGAAATATGGGACCTGCCGGAAGAGTTGAGGAAAGTCGACGGGCTGCTCAATAACCCTGCCGTTCTCTGGCCACTGGCGGAGGTGCTGGATCCGGACCAGGGCCGGCCATCGCTGCCGTTGACCCAAGTGCTGCGGCTGTTCTATCTGAAGGATCGCTACCAGCTCAGCGACGCGGTGCTGCTGCAGGAAGTGTCGGACAGCATCCACTGGCGGCGATTCTGCCGCCTGGGGCTCACAGACCCGGTGCCGCATCCGACGAGCCTGACGAAGTGGCGTCACCGGCTTGGTCCAGAGGCGATCGCCAAGGTCAACGCGGAGGTGATCGACGGCCTGCGTGACGAGAAGGTCATCCGCGGCCGCAGGTTGCGCATCGACTCGACTGTCGTGGAGGCGAACATCCACTACCCTACAGACAGTCAGCTCATCACCGATGGCCTCCTCAAGGTCACGCGTGTCGGCCGGAAGATCCGAGAGCTACTCGGTGACGGCGTCGAGCGGCTTGTGGATCACGGCCGCAGCGTCAAGCGGCGGCTGCTCCTGATCGCCAAGCACCTCCGGCGCCGAACGGGGCAGGCGGTGGAGACCGTGCGCAAGGTCACGAGTGAGATCGCACGGATCGCTGAGTCCCAAATGCGTGCTGCAAGGCGTGTCGGGCAGCAGGTGCACGAGGCGCTCGCTGCCGCTTCGGATCAGGCGGCTCGCCCGGCAAGGCGGCTTGCCGAACAGCTTGAACGGTCTCAATCTCTGCTCGGGCGGGTCATCGCCCAGCACCAGGCCGTCCTCCGAGTGAGCGCCACATCCCGGACCGGGTTGTGAGCCTCGCCGACCCAGACGCCAGACCCATCGTCAAAGGCAAACTCGGCAAGCCGGTACAGTTTGGCTACAAGACCCAGATCATCGAGGCCGAGGGCGGCTTTGTCACCGACTACACGGTCGAGCGGGGTAACCCGCCGGATGCCGATGCCGATGCTCTCCTACCTGCCGTGCGGCGGCACAAAACACGCTTCCGCAGAGCGCCTGCGATCGTTGCTACCGATCGCGGCTACGATACCGCCGCCAACCATACCGGCTGTCGTGACCTGGGCGTACGCAACGTCGCCATCCCCAAACGCGGCAAGATCTCCGCCGATCGCC
>JAJYSJ010000023.1 GCA_021793645.1 Bacillota bacterium | reverse complement strand
CCTAATGCCTTGGCTGCCTCACCGATTCCAACTAACCTCTCCATACTGAACAGTTTAAGAGAGATTAGCACAGTTTTCAAGTAAACTGTTCAAGCCCTCACTACGCCTCCGTCGAACCTGCCTTGTCCGGAGCCCTGGACGCTCCGCGACGCGCACGGCCTCGCCGCTCGAGATCCTCTGCACGACGTACCACACGCCCACCTCATCCCGCACGTCCTGCGTGCCGAAGCGGAGCCGGCCACCGGTCAGGTACGCGGCGACGTCGCCCAGGCAAGGCTGTTGCGCGAAAGGATCCGCAGGTCCGTTCGGTCGACGATGCCGTCTGGAAAGAGGAGCCTGAGCGCCCGCGAGAGGGCGATCGCGCCGCGGAAGAGACTGTCGCAGGCGTGCCCGTGGAACTTCACGAGATCCTTCAGAGTGATGCACTTCACCTGATCGGCGTACCCACCGTGGCTCGACTCCTTGTCGCGGACGACGAAACGCGGAAGGTTCGCGTTCGCCGCCCACTCCGGCCAGTACCAGTCCCGTGCGCTGTCGCACGCCCCGTGCTGCGCTGGCATCTCAGAACGTCATCACGGTGTAGCCCTCGCGCGCGTTGCGCGAGAAGGCATCCCGTGCGAACTCGGCCTGCACCCCGAAGCTCTTCGCCGCATCCGTCAGGCCCCAGTCGTTGAGCTGGTTCGAGCACCCGCCGACCACGAGCCCCGCCTCGATCAACTCATGGATGATCTGCCCAAGCTCGGTCTCGGGCTCGCCCACGAGCCGCAGGCCCTGCGTGAAGAGGAACACCTCGAGCCATCGATGCCGTTCTCCTGACGTGCGTCGTACATGCGCTTCGCCACGTGGAGTCCCGCGCGCGCCCTGCCTGGATTGTCCTGTCCCGATAGCACCACGACCGCGATCTTGGCCACATGGTCCACCGCTAACTTTAGCGGCCTTGGTGCGCCACCGCGTAAGATGCCCCGCCGAATGCCTCATCGGCCGCGCGTAGGACCGCATCCAGACCGATGACGTCCCGTTCCTGCAGGTGCACCGGCCGCATCTCGGCGCCGGGGAAGTCCGTCGGAACCTGCTGGAGGTAGCGCTGCTGCATCTCGTACCTCTTGCGGAACAGCGGATGCACACAGGCCTCCTCGGGCAGCACCTGGTTCACGATCACGAGCGACGTCCCGAGGCCGATCTCTCGCAGTTCTTCGGACGCCCTTGCCGCCTCGGCAATCGGCGTCGCCTCCGGGTAGACGACGAAGGCGAACGTCGTACGAGCGGGGTCGCGCAGGAGCTGGAGCGCCTCCTGCATCCGCCGCGCCTCCGCGTCCTCGTCCGCGCTTGTCTCCTGGCCGCCTAGCGCCTTCGCGGCGATCTGCTGGCTGTAGCTGAGCGGCAGTTCCAGAAGGCGCAGGGTATGCCCGGTCGGGGCGGTGTCGAAGACGACCGTCTCATAGCGGTCCGTCAGGAGGTAGTCGAGGAAGCGCCGGAAGACGGCCACCTCCTCGGTGCAGGGCGAGTTCAGCTCCTCCCCCATGCGCTGCACCGTATCCGCGGCGTAGCGCGCCCGCGCGTCGGAGAGCACCATGTCCTTGTAGCGCCTCGTCTCGTGGCGCGGGTCGATGCGGGCGGCATCGAGACCCGCGATGCCTGGGACGGCCTTCGGCTCGTCGCCCACCTCGCACTCCAGCACCCTGCCGATGTGCGCAGCGGGGTCCGTGGTGATGAGGAGGGTCCTGCGCCCCTCTCGCGCGTGGAACGCCGCAGCCGCGACGGCCATCGTCGTCTTGCCGACGCCGCCCTTGCCGGCGAAGAACAGCCGCTCGGCTGCCTTAGAGGATGGCGTAGGCATCAAGGTCCACCCACCTTCCAAGCGTGCGCAGCATGGCGACGCCCTTCACTTCCCCATCGAGCAGCGGCACCTGCATCGTTCCCGCGGGGAAGGATGCGGAAATCTCCGCGATCTGCGCGAGCTGCATGGCGCGGCGCGAGGCGAAGAAGGGATGCTTCGCGGCGTCCTCGGGGATGACACCGTTCACGATCAGGCGCTGATTCAGGATGCCGAGCTCCTTGAGCTCCCCGGACGCCCGCAGGGTTTCCGCCACGGATGTGCGTTCGGGCTGCGCGACGAAGACGAAGTGCGTCAAGGCGCCGTCCCGAAGGAGCTCCATCGCCCGGTCGTACTGCTCCTTCGATGTCTGCAACTGATCGACGGGACCGATGCAGGTCTGCCCGGACCCCTGCGCGCTCTCCTCGATGTGCAGAGACCAGGCGGACGGCAGCTCGAGAAGGCGCAGCGTGTGGCCGGTCGGGGCAGTGTCGAAGACGATGACGTCGTACTCCTCGTGGAACATCGATGCCACGAACTCGTCGAAGCCGGCGATCTCCACGGTGCAGGGACCGCTCATCTGCTCATCCATCGTGCGCAGCATCTCGTCCGGCAGGAGCCCCCTGAGCGGCCCGAGCGCCTTCTCGCGGTAGATGCGAGCGGCATCCTCCGCGTCGATCTCCTGCCCGTCAAGCTTCGGGACGGATGCGATCGGCACCGGTTGCGGCCCGATCGCCTGCTCGAAGACGTCCGCGAGGTTCGATGCAGGATCTGTGGTCACGAGCAGCGTGCGAAGTCCGCTGTCCGCGAGCCGCACCGCCGTCGCGGAGGCGAGGGACGTCTTGCCGACGCCCCCCTTTCCGGAAAAGAACAGGTACCGCATATGACCGACTTCCTCACGTGGTGATCTGCAGGGCCTCGCGCAGTTCCTCGTAAGTCGGGTAGCGACCCGCAAACTGGAGATCGCCATCCACAGCGACCATCGGCAGTGCTCCCGTGCCCTGGGCGAGGATCTTCTGATAGACCTTGTCGTTGCCGAGGAACGCCTGGGGATCGTGACTGAGTTGGTGCCGCGATACCTCGACACCATCCTCGCGCAGCCGCTCGAGCGCCTCCTCGATGCGGATCAGCCCGTCGTCCGGCGCGGGGCCGCAGAGGCCCGACGAGCAGCACATCTCGGGGTCGAACACGTCCAATCTCATCATCGATGCCTCCTCAGCAGTTGCAGCCTGCGCCGCAGCCGCAGCCCGAGTTCTCGCCGCCGACCGCCACCAGCTCGATCTTCTTGCCCCGCTCCAATTTCGATGCGAGATCGTCGATCTTCGTCACGGCCTGTAACCGCACGGCGCGCGCGATCTGCACGGCCGTCTGGATCTCGCGGCTGTCCGCGCCTTCCTTGCGCGCGGCCTCTACGTGGTACTCGAGGCAGCTGTCACATCCCGCCGCAACCGACGCCGCGATCCCGATCAGTTCCTTCACCTTAGCGTCCACGAATGATCACTTCCCCTTCGAGAATCTCAGGCCCAGATGCAGCACCGCCTGCTGGCTCCCGTACGACGGCGCAGGTCGTGTCGACGTGGTTTTCCCTGAGCCACGCCTCGTCTTCCACATCCTGCGGCAAGGTCGCCACGATCTCCGCGAGGTGCGGCGGTAGATCGCTGCGGATGGCGTAGTAGGTCCAGTACTTCTGACGCCGCTCACTGAGGAGGCCTGCCTGACGCAGCTTGCGCAGGTGCTGCGAGACCGCGGGCTGGCTGACGGGCAGCCGCGCGACGAGTTCGCAGACGCAGGCCTCGCGCACGCGCAGCAGCGCCAGGATGCGCAGGCGGACCGGGTCGCCCAGCGCCCGGTAGATTTCCGCTTCGTTCTCGTACAAGCGCATCACCTCATTGTGATTCACTTATATGTGTTAGCCTGCTATTGTGTCAAGTGAACGCCCTCTGCGGCGTCATCTCCTCCGAGGAGGCTCCACTCGCATGTCCCACGCCGCGCTTGCCCTACTCCTCTTCATTGCCGTCCTGGTGCTCGTGATCTGGCAGCCGCGCGGTCTCTCGATCGGCTGGCCCGCAGCGGTCGGCGGTCTCCTAGCCGTCCTGCTCGGCGTCGTCTCCCTCCAGGATGTCCGCACCGTCGTCGGCATCGTCTGGGACGCGACGCTCGCATTCGTCGCCATCATCCTGATCTCGCTCGTACTCGACGCGATCGGCTTCTTCGAGTGGGCCGCCCTCCACATGGCGCGCCTCGCCCGCGGCAGCGGCCTTCGTCTCTTCGTCTACACGCTGCTCTTGGGGGCTCTCGTCGCCGCATTCTTCGCGAACGACGGCGCCGCGCTCATCCTCACCCCGATCGTCTACGAGCAGGTCAAGGCGCTGAGGCTCCGCCCCGCTGCGATCCTCGCGTTTGTCATGGCCGGCGGCTTCATCGCTGACACCACCTCGCTTCCGCTCGTCGTTTCGAACCTTGTGAACATCGTCTCCGCGGACTTCTTCCACATCGGCTTTGTGAGCTACGCCGTGCGCATGGTCCCGGTCGACCTCGTGGCGGTGGCGGCGAGCCTCGGTGCACTCTACCTCTACTTCCGGCGGGATCTCCCGCGCGATGTCGCCGTGCAGGGCCTCAAGGCGCCCCGCGACGCCATCCGCGACCCGCGGCTGTTCCGCGCGTCATGGCTGGTCCTCGGCCTCCTGCTGCTCGGATACCTCCTCAGTCAAGCACTGCACGTCCCGGTTTCGGTCGTCGCTGGAACGGCGGCAATCCTCCTGCTCCTTCTGGCACACCGCAGCCCCGCCGTCGACGTCCGGCGCCTGGTCGTGGAGGCGCCGTGGAAGATCGTCGTCTTCTCGATCGGCATGTACGTCGTGGTCTTCGGGCTGCGCGACGCCGGCCTCACCGCGCTCCTCGCGCGCTCCATGGCCTGGGCGGGAGGACACGGCCTTGCGGCCGGCATCTTCTACACAGGGTATCTAGCGGCCGCGCTCTCGTCCGTGATGAACAACATGCCGACCGTGATGGTCAACGCGCTGGCCGTGCACGCTTCCGGCGCGCACGGCGTCCAGCAGCTCGGGATGGCACTCGCGAACGTGATCGGCAGCGACCTCGGGCCGAAGATCACGCCGATCGGCTCGCTCGCGACGCTGCTCTGGCTGCACGTGCTGGAGCGCCGCGGGGTGAAGATCGGATGGGGGTACTACTTTCGCGTCGGCATCACGCTGACCGTCCCCGTGCTGGCGGTAACCCTCCTCGCCCTGACGGGCGTCCTGCTCGTGCATCTTTGATACCGCAACACAATCTTCGCTTGCGTCTCGGAGGTGACCACAGTAGCGTTCGCTCTAGACAGTTCCCATGTCGGCGGCATCGCCGTGTCCAACACCAGCGATCGATCAGCGCGTCGGGATAGATTGTGACAGGGGGATTCCAACCATGGAGAAGCCGATTCTGTATTTCATCTGTACGGGCAACTCTGCGCGGAGCCAGATGGCGGAAGGCTTTGGACGGGTGATGTTGGCGGACCGCTATGACATCATGAGCGGCGGGCTTGAGCCCAGCACGGTCAACCCTCTTGCCATCCAGGTGATGGCAGAGGTGGGGATCGATATTTCTGCGCAGCAAAGCAAGGCGATCGACGTAGACCTGTTGTGGTCCGCCCGTGTCGCGGTGACGCTGTGCGGTGATGCAGAAGAGCGTTGCCCAGTGACGCCCCCAGGCGTTCTGCGCCTGCACTGGCCGCTACGCGATCCGGCCAAGGCCACTGGCACTGAGGAGGAGCGGCTAACCATATTCCGAGCCGTAAGGGACGAGATCCGCGAGCGGCTGACGGAATTCTCGGCGCGGCCGTAGTTGGTGAGCGGAGCGTGGCGTCAGCGGGCCCGAACCCCCTGACTGCCCACGCTCTCCGAAGACCTCTTCATTCACGCCGATGAAGAGCCGGAACGTCGCAGATGCCATTTGCGGAACGCCACGACGGCCCAGACGGCTTCCACGACGCCGAACGGCCACGTTCCAGCAAGCCAGCCATAGAGAGACGAACCCAGGCACGCCAGGCCAAACGCAAAAGTGAACCACGAAGAACGAGACTCCAGTGCGTAGAAGACCATCATGAGGGTAACTACGGTAGCACCGTAGACGATGAGCATGCCATCCTCCTTTGTCTTCTGCCTTACGAGCCCGATGGCACACGTCCAGCGGCCACTTCAGGCTGGAGCGGGTGGAAGTGGTTGAACGAATCGGCTCAGTCCTCGGCCGTCCAGCCTCAATCCGTACGCTGCGCCCAACAAGTCATGGCACAGGTCGGAATCGGCATCCCCCGTCATTGGACTAAGGAACTCGATGTGAACAGGTTCTGGTCCGCGCGCCTTCCGGTCAAGGATCTGTAGCTTCGATCTTGTGCCGACGCGCTGACGACGGCGGAAGGCGTCAGTCCCGCTCGTGGCGGTTGATTGGCGGACAGCATCACGCTTTCACCTGCCGAAGCACTCCCACCAGGGCCGATACACTCGGGGCACCCTCGAAGCCGGAATCGCTCTGGTACAAACGGCACGACCAGACGTCATCTGCGGCCTTGGGGAACGGGTCTTTCCCATCCACGAGTATCGTGGGCGATCCGTGCATACCGGCCTCTTGCGCCTCGGTCGGATTTTCCACCAGGTGCAGTCGAACAGCGGTGTCGGATCGACCGACTGCGGTCAAAGCCTCCAGCACCCGCTGTCGGGCCAGTTGCCAATTCGGGCAGCCATCGAAGTACACGATCTCCACGTCCATCGCTCACGACACCTCCGTACCGTCACCATACACCTTCCCCTATACTGTAAGGTCAAGAGGGGGCGTACAGGACGTGTTGATCGGAGAATTGGCCTCCAAGACTCGCCTCACGACCAAAGCCATTCGCTTCTACGAAGCGCAGGGTTTGCTCCAATCCCCTGCACGGACGGCTGGCGGCTATCGCGACTACCGGGAGGATGCCATGGCGAGGATCTCGTTCATTCGCGCCGGGCAAGCGATCGGACTCACGTTGGGAGAACTGCGGGAGATCATCGCGTTTCGCGATCACGGCCAGGCGCCGTGCGTCCACGTAGCCGCACTGCTGGAGCAGAAGGCGACAGAGGTAGCTTTGCGCATCGCAGAACTCGTTGAACTGCAGGAGACCTTGCAAGAACTCCGCGACCGCGCGGCCCACCTTGATCCTGCCGAATGCCCTCCCGACTCGGTTTGTCACCTGATCTGGCCCAAACTACCCGTAAGCGGGCGACCCTAGGACGGCTGCCCTCCGCCCCAATCGCCAATCGGCCCTGCGCCTCGTCTGCGCCGTCTTGATGGAGCAGAACGGCGAGTGGGCCGCTGCCACCCGCCGTGGCTTCAGCCAGGAATCCATGGTCAGGATCAACACTTTCTCGGCTGAGACCCCAGTGCTCAACCCCGCGACGTCTGGCCATCACCGCCGGTGCAGTGAAACGAATTGCCGAGGCGCTCCTCCCTTAAGAGTCCATGGGCTAGGTCCTGCGACTCGACTTCTCGCACCTGCGTTGCCTGCCCGCGCGGGATCCGCAGACGGCGCCTGGAGACCTCGCCCCTGGTCCCGGTCTTCGCGCGATGCGTCAGGCGACCAATTTTGCGGCGACACCCAGTAGGAGCACACCGTAGAACCACTTCACCCAGGACGGCTTGGCACGGTTTGCCATGAACCAGGAGCCGAGCAGGGACGCAACGATCACCGCCAGGACGAGCGAGATGAGGAGCGGCCAGTCGATCGCCATGTGGCCGACGTGCCCGAGGAAGCCGGAGAAGCTCGAGAAGGTCACGATGTAGGCGGTCGTGGCCGCCGCGCGCTTCGTGTCGTAGCCGATCCACATCAGCAGCGGACCAATGATGAAGCCGCCGCCGATGCCTAGCATCCCGCCGATGAAGCCGGCACCCGCGGCGACGACGCTGCCGATCAGCATCCGCCGCCCGAGCGGCATGATCTCTGCAGGGTCGGGCTTGCCGGCGACGAGCAGCGTGCGCGCCGCTGCGACGATCACCGCCGCAGCAAACAGCCAGAGCAGTACTTTGCTCGGCACAGATGGCGCCACGAGCGCGCCGAGCGGTGCGAAGACCAGCGCCGAAAGGGCCATGGGCAGCCCGCCCGTCCAGTCCACCAGACGCTTGCGCCCGTAGGGGATCAGCGCGAGCAGAGTATTGAGGCCATTGAGCAGAAGCCCGAGCGGTATCACCACCGATTTCAGTCCAAAGCCGAGCCAGTGGAAGATCGGCACGTAGAGCATGCCGCCCCCCAGGCCGAGCATGGCGAAGATCGCGGAGACGACGAAGACGAGCAGTGTTGCCAGAGCGATCATTCCGAAGGACCTCCTTCAGACCAAGGCGTACCGATCGGCCCCAGGTGATCGCCCTCCTGCAAGTTCCCAGGCGGGAAGTCGGCAGGAGGGCGCCTTTCAGTTCAACCCTTGTAGCCGGAGCACGGGATGCAGACGGGTTGGCCGTCCCTCATACGCACGTAGCGCTCGAACACGTACTCGCCGCAGACCGAGCAGGCGGTGCGGTTGAACGAGCCCTTCGGCGGCTGGTAGGAAAAGTCCGCGCGCTCGGCGACGTCGAACACGGCCTCGTCCGGCTGAGCGAGCGTCCACGCGATCGCGGCGTCGGTCACCGCGGCCGGGATTCCGGACGGCTCGATGCCGCGCTTGCGGTAGGCGAAGAACTCCTGGCTGCCGAAGGCGTCGAGGAAGGAACTGCGCAAGCCATAGCGCACCGCGGTCTTGCCGGGGTACCAGAAGGTGGCCGCGAGCTTGCCCCAATACGTCTTCTCGATCAGGGTCTTGCCGAAGGTGGCGCCGCTCGCGGCCTGGATTCCGTCCATCAGGCAGGTCTGCGGGTGCCCCTCGCCGAGTTCGCAGATGACGTGCAGGGTGTGGTCCATCTCGCGCGTGACCGCGAGCCGCTCCAGGGCCAAGATGCCCATGCGGTAGCCGAGCGGCATGAAAGGGCAGCGGTGGCCGTGGAAGTCGAAGGCCCACTGAGGCGGCATGAAGCGTTCCTCGGTATTCGCTGGCATCGGTTCCCCTCCTGAAAGACTTGGTGATGGTCCGGCGCGACGACCTTGGGCGGTCTCCTAGGCGTCGGCTGCAGGGGCGTCGGCTGCCGGGATGGGATGCGGCCGTTGCACTTCAGCCCTTCGTCGATGACGAGCGCCGGAGTATACATGACGCCGTGACCCATGATCTCCCCGATATCCCTCACCTCCCGATGGCCGCGTCGCCGCGGATGGAAGACGCCGCACGCCAGCCGGTCGGCGAAGACTTGTAGGGTGCATGTAGAGCCAGGCCCATGCGATCGCTCCGAGAGTCACGGCCGTAAGCAGTGGGACATCGATGGCCTGCATGGCACGGCGCTTCAGCTTGGGAGCGACAGTGTGCTGTAACAGCGAAGAGGGATCACAGCCGGACATGAGCATCACCTCACCTCGGGTGGACGTGGAGTGGGCCACGCCGTGATGGCAAGGGCAACTGGGGGTCAACCGTTCAACGCGATGCCGCGTCGCTTGGCGCCGGCTGCGCAGCACGACAGTGCGTGGTTCGGCGTGGTGCGACCGCGCAGGTGGGGCCGTCGTCTACTCCTTGCGCCCGAGGCTGCGGCAAGCTGGCGCGCAGCTCTTCGAAAGCGGCGTATTCTAGCCGGTAGTCCAGCCAGCGACCCCTTCGCTGGGAGGCCACGAGCCCGGCGCTGCGTAGGATGCCGAGGTGGTAGGAGAGGAGGTTCGCGGCGATCGGGCCAACGGCTGACTGGATCTCGCAGACGCAGCGCGGCCGCCGATGCAGCACGGCCACGATCTGCAGTCGTACCGGATCGGCCAGCGCCTGGAACTGCGCCGCATACATCGCATCAAAATTTCTTGTGTCAAGCATGTTTGAAATATAGGTTGAGGCCGTGCTCTGCCGCTACGGCAATTCCGGCCTGCGTGTGCTAAGCAATGGTCGCGCATGTTCCGCCATCCGACCTAACAGGAAGGACAACTGGCCTTATGCCGGGTGTCGCTCCTCCGAGTGTTTGACGGCGAGGAGGCGCGATGGCGTGCCGACGGGTTCGGTCTGGGGCGGATTTCGACCAGAAGGTCGAAGTCGTCAAGGGAAGTTCGCAGCGTGTCGCAATGCATAGCCTCCCTCTGCGCAACGCAAGACGACGCGTGTGATACCTCTTGCTGGCGACGGCTGACGGTGCGGTGTAGATGCCTTGCGCATCGGCCGTGCGCGTGTGCCTACCGCAAGACGGCTGTGGGGTTCGCGTTGCGGTGTCGCACGTCTCCTGCATGGAGGTGACCCTGCGACTTCCATGGGCAGGTAACATCACACCGCCCCGCCCTGTCGGCGCGGCTCAGCCATCTCAGTCGTCCATCAAGGGATTGCATGCAGTCTCTATCCGCGCTCGCGCTGGTTTGGTGGCCGCAGTCAGCAAGCAGGTTCGTCCGGTGCCACTTCGGTGATCAGGGCGACGATCTGGGAGATGCGCTCAGGCCCGCGGCGCAGTTGCTCGCCTGTCTCCGCCCTTCACACGCGGGCGCCCACGAGGCTGCCCATGTCCTGCGCCGCACTGCGCATTCCGCATAGAAGTGCTCTCCACTCCTGCAGCGCCTCTGTTCACCGGGTTCGATATGGTTGCGGCGTGATGCATGATGGCCAAAAGGGGTCACTGTGGCGCGCATCCGCTCTTGGGCAGTCGGTCCTTTCAGCGGGGCAGCGCGCCCTCAAGCAAGGCGCTCACCATGTCCGCCAAGAAGGCCTCCGGATCCTGTGCCTCGTCAATCAACGCAACGAAGATCAGGTTGTAGAGGAAGACGCGCGCGAGCCGCTCGGTCTTCACTGCCCTTAGGCAGCCGCGGGCTACCGTGCCGTCAAGGTACTCCGCTATGACGGCGATTGCCGACTCGCGCATCTCGTGCCAGCGCGCCGCCACCTGCGGATGGCTCGCCGACTCGCGTACGAGGATGCGAGCGATGGCTTCACGCCGTGTCACGACCGCGAAGAAGCGCCTGCCCAGGTCCAGGAGCGCCTGCTTCGGGTCGGCCTCGGGCGCGGAGCGAAGGATCTGCTCGAGCTCGGGGAGGAAGCTGCGCTCGCGGACGAGGTCTTCGAGGAGCTTCTGCTTGCTCGTGAAGTAGTAGAAGACGAGACCGGCCGGCACGCCGGCCTCTTGCGCAACGCTCTTCGTCGAGGTCGCGTCGAAGCCCTGGAGAGCGAAGAGGACTTGCGCGGCGTCGAGGATGCTCTGCCGCGCCTGCGTCCGCTCAGGTTCGTGGGCAGGATTCCCTGAATTCCCTTGCCGGGAGGCGGACTCAGGCCGCCTAGTCCTGCCGGGCAAAGCTTCACCTCATTTGGAGATCGCTAGCGTGGAGTGCGGTTTCCGTGTAGGCCGCAGCACACTGGGAGACAGCGCGAGGGGGTCCTCCGGCGAGGGCCCCCTTGGCACGACCTCAGAATGTAGAACTGGCTGTGGCGTACTTCCAGAGGGACAGGTTGATGAGCAGTGCGTCGACGATCCACATGTTTCAGGCCTGGGCGGCGAGACTGCTGAATCCGAAGAGCCGGGCGCGAAGGACAAGAGTGGACCGATCATGGGAAGACGTCCAACGACGCACGTTGGCAGCCTCCTCGCTAAAGTCTTGCCGTATTTGATTGATCGGTCAACTCGCATCCAATATATTGCATCTCCTCCGGCTGTCAAGAGGGTGCGGGCGACGCATGTCGTTGCGAACGCGGTCGCGTCAACCAGGCAAGCATCAGCCGTTCTTGGCGGCTTCCCGCACCCGCGCAGTGTTCTGTCGGAATGGGGCAGCGAAGAGCTTGCCGTTGAAGAGGCCAGCCAGCGTTCCTGCTGCCGCCCAGAGCCAGAACGCGAGAAGCAGGATGCTTAGCAGCGCCGCGTACCAGACGATCCCTGGCGAACGCAGGTATGCGGCAATGTGCATGGTGCTCAAGGCGTAGGCGGCGAGGGGGAAGGTGAAGGCCCAGAAGGAGAGCGAGAAGGGGATGCCGCCACGCCATAGGTGGTGGAGCATCACGGCGATGGCGATGCCGATCGCCCAGATGCCGAAGCCCCAGAGCGCAAGCGCCAGGAGGTCGAGAGTGCCTGTTGCCGCGATGAGGTGCATCGACCGGCTCACATCCGCGAGTCCCATCAACCCGAGCGTGCCGACGCCGATCGGCCCGAGGCTGATCCAGAACGTCGGCGCGGCCTCGGCTCCTGGCAGGGAATGCTGCAGAAGCCTGCCGATCACGAAGGAGGCCATCAGGACGAAGAGCAGGAGGCCCATGCCGTAGAAGGCGAGATTCACGAGGTGGACTGTGCCAGCCCACGCGCTGTGGCGGCCGAGGAGCATCAGGGTTAGGGGGTCACCGAGGAGCGGGATGACGATGGCGGCGACGGGCGTCAATAGCCACGAGAAGTTGATGAGGGCTGGACTGGGACCGTCCTGGCGCATCAGGGTGAAACCTACGTAAACGCTGAGGACCGCGACCCCCACGACGCCGACGAGCCATCCGACGAGGGTGATGACGTAGAGCGCTGACGGCCCGAGCCACGAGCCTGCCGTCACGTCCGCGTCAAGCGCCACGATCATCGCCGCGACCGGCATGGTGACGTAGAAGTTGCCTAGAAGGGGGTGGTTGAGATCGCTGCGCGCCGCATCGAAGTGCCCGATCCATCGCCACAGCCAAGGCACGAGCAGCACCACGAAAAGGACGGCTGTCAGGGCTGCAAAGGCGACGGCGAGCTTGCTTATCCACGGAATGCTCTGTCCCCATGCGTTGAGGACGACCGCAACCCCGCCGGTGCCCATCACGGCCGCGAACCATGCCGGCGAGAAGTGACGGATCCAAGGTGTGCGCATCAGGAAACTCCTCCAGCTTGCATATTGACTGATCAGCCAGTCAAGATCCATCCTAGACTCGCCTCGTTGTCCGCGCAACGCCCTTGTGGGCTGGGCTGAACACGTATGGCGGAAAGGGATCGCAAAATGGTGAAACACGGGATCGCGACGGGAATGCCGCTCTGGCTCGAGGAGTTCCACGGCCACCTCTGTCCGTTCCTCGTCGTCGGCTGGCGGATGGGGCAGGAGGCTCTTGCCCAGCTCAAAGTGGATCGCGAGCGGGACCAAGGGCTCTTTGTCTTCACGGAGCTGGGCGGCGATGCTCTAAGGCCCCAGTCCTGCTACACAGATGGCCTGCAGGCCGCAACCGGCTGCACTGCGGGCAAGGGGACGCTGCGCAGCCACGACTTGGGCAAAGTGGCCGCCGTCCTCGCCCGCCCTGGTGAGGGAGCGCTGCGCATCGCCTTGCGGCCGGACGTCTGTGACGAACTGGCTCGGGGCAGCTATGCTGCGGAACGCCGAGGCGGGAAGTTGGCGTCAGCGGTGCCCGAGGCCGCGCTTTCCAACGCCGTCGGCTATGTGACGCGCCTCAGCGCGCAGGAACTCTTCACGTTCGAGCACCTTCCGGCGTTCGGCTTCCGCCCGGCGCCCGCAAGCCCCGGAAGGATCCGCTGCCAAGACTGCGGTGAGTATGTTTTCGAGCAGCAAGCCGCTGTGAAGGATGGCCGGATCCTTTGCCGCTCGTGTGCCGTCTACAGCTCTTAGCCCCAAAGTCGCGGACGCTCAAGAGTCGATCGGCGCAGGGCTTGGGTGCAGTAGCCGCCCCTTTCGGGCCGGTGCCCTCACCAAGCCGGCATGGCACTTGTGCGCCCCCTCCCCCTCAGAACCGGACTCGCGGCGGCCAGGAGCGGTGCGCCCTTTCATTATGGGACCTCTGCCCGGCCTCCCGCTCAGAGAGGGCGTGTGGGGGTGGGGGCCTATGGGAGCCCCGATGCGCCGCTCGTCGCATGCACCGCTGGCACCGAAACGCCCGATACGGCGACCGAAGCCGCGGGCGGGGGCGCTTGCGACTCCACCTTTGCGATCTCGCTGCGCAGGCCGTTCTCCTCGCGCAGGGTGGCCGTCAGCTTGAGCGCCTGCTGATGCAAGAGGCGGCTCTGCGCAGCATTGCGCGCAGCAAGCGCGCGCACCTTGGCGTAGAGCTTCGCGGCCCTTTGTGCCTGCGCCGCTTCGCTGTTGACGGAAGAGAGCACCGGCCGCAGTGCGAGCGTGTAGCCGAGCGCGGTGAGGCCGATCGCGACAAAGAGCTTCCACCAGTGGACGGTGGTGGGCTTCGCCGCCGGGGCCTTCTCAGTCATCGCCACCCCCGCCGCCATCGTCCCCGCCGCCCGAGGCGCCGGTGACGGCGTGCACGACGGGCGCGCTCGCGGCTGCGGCCGCTGTGCGGATAAGCGCCTGCTGCTGCGCCACGGAAAGCGTCTCCTTCAGGGCGGACACGGTCGCGCTTGCGGTCAGCTGGGCGCTTTCCGTTTTGTTCAGTGCCGACTGCAGTGCAGCTCCGGTCGTCTGCTGCGCCGCGAGCTCCTTCGAGAGGGAGTGCTGGACACCCTTCCCGACCGCAGGCGGCGGGGACACGGCGTGCACCGCCGCTGTCGCTCCCATGAGGGCGAAGACTGTACCAATGGCGGTCAAGGTGCGCCGGGCGATGATGTTCACGATGGGCTGTCTCCTTTCCGGGCCTGCGGGGCTTGGGGCCTTGGCACCGCCATCCAGTAGCGGACGGCGGCACTCACGGCGACGACCGCCAGGAGAAAGAGGTAGAAAGGCCGCAGCGCAAGGCTGTCCGTGCCGGTCAGCAGGGCGTGCGCCCAACTGAGCGCGAACACGAGGGCGCCCCAGCGGTGGATCCCCAGCCAAAGGCCGGCGGGCAAAAGCTTCGCGTACGCTGCGCTTGCGGCGGTCAAGAGGAGGGCGTAGAGGGAGATCGTCCCGAGCGCTACCGGCAGCGCGCGGTATCCCGAAAGGCCCGGCACGAGGGCGCCGAAGAGGCTGACGTGCGCGTAGCGGTCGAGCAGGATCGCGACGACGTGCACCGCAATGAGCGCAATCACGAACGTCCACAGATAGCGGTGCCAGACGAGGAGCTCCTTCGTCTGGCGCCAGACGCTCCGATTGAGCGGATGGCTCAAGAGGATGCCCAAGGAAACAAGGACTGTCAGGAGGACAAGTGCAGTGAGGCCGACCCCGCGCGCGACGATCCAGGGCAAGAAGCGTTCGTAGTACGGGGTCGCGGGCACCGCCCGTACGGTCAGGACGAGCAGGGCGAGGAGCAGTGCGAAGACGCCGCCTGCCTGCTGCCCCGGTGAAAGCCTGCCGAGCATCCGCCACGCTCCTCCTGCTCGTCCATCTGGACAGGAAACGGGACCCGTGGTAGTAGAAGAGTACGTCATACCGTGTCGATTTGTGGGGGCCGCCCAAAAAGAGAGGGAATACATGGTGCGCATTAATATTCTATTCGCTTCCGCGGTTTCCCTATCGCTGCTCATCTCCTGCGCCGGCGTCGCACAGGCGGACTACAGCTACTACCCGCCGGAGCCGAGCGGAGTCACCCTGCAGGTGTCGACGCCGGTCTTCTCCGAACAGATCGAAGTCGGCACGAATACTGCCGTCACCTGCACGCTGCAGTTCCAAGGGCAGACAGTGACGATGCCGTACGACCCGAAGCAGAGCGCATGCGTCTACACCTGGCCCTCGGCGCTCCAGCCGGGCAGCTACCAGGCGACCTTGTCGGTCACCGCGCCCGGCTACTATCCGCTCACGCAGACACTGCAGTTCTCGGTGGCGCAAGGCGCTGCCCAGAGCCTTTCACCGCAGTCGCTCACGAGCCTTGAGTCGCTGCGCATGGTCAACTACGTGCGCTCGCAGGAGGGCCTTTCCACGGTCGCCTTCGACCCCGCGCTGCAGGCGGCGTCGCAGGCCCATGCCCAGTACTACGTCCAAAACAGCGGCCTCTATCCGCTGTCGGTGAGCGTGCACAGCGAGCCGAGCAGCACCGCCCCGGGGTACACGGGCAACCAGCCGAGCGACCGCGACAGCGCGTTCGGCGCCGTGGGCGGCGGCAACGAAGTGATGTCGACGAACACCTTGACCGCCGCCTGGAGCCTCCTCGGGCTCTACGACACCACCTTCCACCGCTTCGCGCTCCTGGACCCCACCCTCAGTGCGCTCGGGGCAGGCTACGCCGCATCCCCCATGACGTCCGAGAACTCCACGCAGGCCTACGTCTCGGACATGACGACCGTCTTCAGCGGCACTGGGCCGCTCGCGGTGGAGTTCCCCTGGAACGGTGAAGCGCACGTGCAGACGGCCTTCCTAGGCGAGGACCCCGACCCGCTCGCAGGCATCGCGCCAGGGAGCGTCACATCGGGCGGCGCATCGCCGGAGTCCGGCTATCCCGTGAGCGTGACCTTCGATCCAGGCAAGGTATCGGGCGTCTCGGTTTCGTCCGCGACCCTCACGGGCCCTTCGGGCGCGCAGGTGCCGGCATACCTCGTCGACAGCCAGGACTACCAGGATACGAACACTGTGTACGGCGGGGAGACGATGGGCACGAGCGTCGCCCTCTTCCCGAAGGCGCCGCTCGCCTACGGCACCACCTATACGGCAGACATGCAGGGATCCCTCACCCTCAAGACAGGCGCCGTGCAGCCCTTTGAAGAGCAGTGGTCCTTCACGACGGCCCTGGCGCCCCGCGTCGCGAAGGTCTTCTCGGACGGCGGGTACCTCTTCGTCGTCGGCCAGAACCTCGAGAACGCATACATCTTGAGCTACCAGTGGCTTCAGGGAAGCGCGTCGATCGGCAGCCCCGTCTACGCGGGCTCACACTACCTCGCCTACCAGGTGTCCGGCGACGTGACGCAGGTGAAGGTCACGGACGGTGCGCAAAGCCAGGTGCTCGGCAACTACAACCTGTCGCAGGCGCCCTTCACGGACGCCTCCAGCTCCGCAGCCTTCCAGTACGCCGTCGACGGCGCAAGCGCCGCCGGCCTCGTCCAGGGCTTCCTCGACCACACCTTCCGGCCGAACGCCGAGGTCACGGATGCCCAGGCGATCACGATGCTCTACCGCGCGCTGGGCTCGCCCGCCCTGCCCGCCGGGACGCCGCTGCCCAAGGACGCGCCCGCCTTCGCCGCAGATGCGATCGCCTGGGCAGATGCCCAGGGCGTCATTCTGCCGCAGGACGGTTTTCAGAGCGGCGCGAGCGCGACGCGCGCGCAGCTCGCGACCTGGATGCTGCGCGCCTATGGGATCCCCGCCCTAACGACGCCCCCAAACTTCAAGGACGCAGCGCAGATCCCGCAGGGCTTCGCGGGCTACGTTGCGGCGGCGAAGCAAGACGGCATCGTCGAAGGTTATCCCGACGGCACCTTCCGTCCAGATAGCCCCGTCAGCCGCGGCGCCTTCGCGATCTGGGTTTTGCGCCTCGCGCAGGCGCTGCAGAGCCCGCAGCAGCTCTTCTGACCCAACGCCCCTCCAGCTGCAGGCGCTGGAGACGACCAACTGCTCCCGCGCCTTGGATGTGCAGGTAATCTTGTGTCGTGAAAGAAACGTGGAACCAATGGTTGCCTGGGGGTGAACAGGTCTGGACTTCGAGGTGCTGGTCCGGTACGCCGTTCCAGGGACGCTCCTCGCAACGCCGCTAGTTCTGCTCGTATTCCTCGATCCGAACATCCAGGGTCTGCAGTCCGGCGGACTCGACGTGCTCGCGGCCGGAGCGCTCATCCCCGTTGGTTACCTCGTGCACCAGCTCTGGTTCGCGCTCTTCGAGGCGCGCGGGGGATACGTCACCCTAAGGCGGCCGAACTTGGCCTTCATCGTTCAGGATCACAATGTGACGGGCGAAGCCAGCGCGGCAGCTGTTCGTCACGCCTACTACGCTTGGGAGGACTGGGTTTACGGCGGCAAAGTGCCCGAGGGACACCTACATCGGGCGAGACGCCTCTGGCAGCTTTACCACGGCCTCAGTTCCTCCGCGTTGGCTGCCCTGCTCGCGGCACCCCAAGCAGTGCTGCTCAGGCCCTATTTGCCGGTGAGCAAACTCGGCCTCTTGGCCGCTGTGCTGCTTGCGATTGGAGTTGCGCTCGCGGTGCGGGCCCGGACGATCCTGCGCGAAGCGCACGAGTGGGAACTGATGATGGCCGTCGAGGACGCTGGTTCGGACGGACCGCACCGCCTAAGGGCGGGAATCGCACGCTTTCTCGACGTAGAAGTGAAGATGGGACGCCAGATGCGGGAATGGCAGAAGGCGACCCGGGGCGGGCCCGCATCCCCTGGTGCGAAAGCTCCCCAGTCGCATCCCTAGCGTCAGCGTAGGAGCAGCGCGCTCTTTGCGCGATCGAAGGCGTAGACCCGCATCCCGGCAGAAAGTCGGGATGCGAGCTCCTCACGCACGCGCAAACGGGTGGAGAGTGCCTCCCCAAGGTCTTGGCGCTTCATCGCCTGGAAATCGGGCGGCACGGCGACCTCAAGGGCGGGGCCCTCGAGCGTTTGCGCCTCACCCTCCGCCAGCGTCTCGACGCGCGCAGAGCGAAGGTCCCAGTCGGCCATCAGGCGGTCGGACGGCAAGCCGCGGTTCAGCTGGTCGTCCATCTCGCCGTAGCAGTTGACGATGTACTCCTTGGCCTCTGCGCCAAGAATGTTCAGGTTGAGGTGCGCGTTGCGCGCCTCGAGGGGGTCGAAGGTCCAGGTGATGCGATCAAAGCCGCGCTCCAGCGCCCAGCGGCGCTGACGCCACTTGAGGGCACGCCCGATGCCGCGCCCTGCGTAGTCCGGGAGCGTTGCGAGCATATGCGAGGCGATCCAGGGCGCCTCTCCCGGAACGATCCCGGGAAAGCCGTAAACGAACGAGACGAGCTTCTTGCCGTCGAACGCGCCGATCACGTGGCCGCCCGCCTTCACGGAGATGACGAGCTGATTTTGGGGCGTCGCATCCGCAGGGCCCCAGGTCCTGTACTGCAGCTGCACCACTTCCGCCATCTCTTCGGGCGTGTGCAGTTCGCGCATCTCGATGCCGCTGAGGTCCAAAGCCTTCGCCTCCATCCCATGGCTATCAAGGGACTTCGACGCGCTCCCCCCCAGGATCCTACGGCACGCCGATGCCGTGACCGTAGACAGGCCCGCCGCCCAACAGCCCGGTGTCAGACCGGGGGCGAACGGAATGGACTTGATTGGAGGGGATGAACAACACATAGCCCCCCGCTCTCGGTGGAGGGCGGGGGGCTTTCTGGATAGGATCGGTGCGCCCGGCTTGCTACGGCGGCGAATGGCCTCAGCCGGACGGGAACAGGTGCTTTACTACGATGTTAGCGAGACCAACAATCTCGCCAAACACTGTCACAAAGAATGCATCCGCAATCCAACGGTCCAAATGAAGGATCCCTAGGCCAAGCAGGAACAGGGCGACCAGCGACGCAAACGCCTCGGCGCCCAGCCCAATGAGGATGGACTTCGCGTACCAATCCCGCAGCCTTAGCCGCTGCTCGCGTTCCCTGATGGCTATGGGTTCTTCGGTTGTCCTAGGCAGCAGTCCTGCAATGGCGTCGGCTAGCTCTGCCTCGTCCTGCCCTAGGCGAGCGCCACCGGCGTCCTGTACTTGCGACTGTCCGTCCACCTGCTCATCCATTGGCCGTTAGTCGAGGTTCTCGAGGTCGGTGAGACGTCGCGTCATGGCGACAGTAGACACATCGAACCGCTGAGCCAACCGCTCGACGTCTGAGCCCAACTGCTCTAGAGCACTCCGAACTAAGGGTGCAGGCATCAAGAGCGCAGCTGCGAAGCGATTCGCTTCCACCTCACGAATAGACATCTCGTCTACATCAAGGCGCCACTCGATTAGCTTCTGAGGGTCGCTGAGAGCGTCGCCCGCGACCATGTGCAAAACCCAGTGCCCTATCTCATGCGCAATGGTGAACCGCTGGCGAGTGAGTGCCTCTAGCCGGTTGACCCAGATGCGTCCACTCTTTTCCGTCCGCTTGGCAATTGCACCGGAGATCCCGTTGGCTTCGAAGGTAGCCTTGTAGACAGTAATATTCATTCTTTGCGCCAACGCGATCACGTCGACGGGCTCTTGCAACAGGTCGTGCCTCTCTAGAAGCGCCAGGGCTGTGACCTCAATCTTGGCAGTGCGCGCACGTTCGCTTGCATCTGTTCGGTCTCTTCCTCCCGCCATCAGAGCAACGGCGTCTCCTGTCATCTTGACGTCCCCTTCCCTGGGTCGGTCCCGACGCTTGTCCCCATGGTCTGAGTGGGGTATACGTGGCCAGGATAGCACACTTTCGGCCCGGTTGGATAAACCTCCCTGGATCACCTTGAACCTTGGTATGCTACCACCCTCGTCCCTCAGCATCCCGCACCTTGCTGCATTGCTACGCGGTGTGTGATCTAGAGTAGCCCTAGTCTGGACTCAAAACGCCGACAGCACCCCACAATCCCTCTGGAGAGAGACAGCGGGGTTGCGCCGAGATGGCAAGTTGTCCGGTCTTCTAAGAGCGAACCTATTAACTGTTCAGCCGAGTTGATTGCGCTCATCACACTAGGCATCGTCACCGTCACGATCACCGTCGCTTTGTGTTCCAGTCGGCGAGGTGACCGTGTTTGACGTGTCCGACACCACTGCAAGGTTCGTCCCAGGGCAGCTGGCGCCGAAATCCACCGCCGTCACACCCAAGAAACCGGTGCCGGTGATCGTTACCGTGGTGCTGCCCGTAGGCGGGCCGCTCGTAGCGAGGACTTCAACGACGACGCCCTGTGCCCGGGCCCTGGACAATCTGCATGCCACAGGTGCCCAGGGGGTGATAGCGACCTTGGCGATGCGGTCAGGGGCGATCAAGATCACCTACGGCCACGCGAACCGGACAAGACGTGGAACTTCGGGGGCGTCGCATCCGTAAGGCCCCAGGACTTGTGCTGCGTATGCACCACGTCCGCCATCTCTTCGGGCGTGTGCAGATTCGCGCATCTCAATGCCGCTGAGGTCCGACGCCTTCGCCTCCGTCCCATGGGCTGAAAAGGACTCCGACGCCTACCCTGCCTAGGATCCTACGGCACGCCGATGCCGTGACCGTAGACGAGCCCGCCGCCGAGGAACCCCGTATAGCTGATCAGCGCAAGGCCGAGCAGCAACAGGATCACATACACAAAGGCCATGATGCCGTGTGGTCCGTGCTTGCCGCTCAGGATGCGCAGGAGCCAGGCGAGGCCGTACGTGAAGACGGAGAGCTCCGCGAAATTCTTGTGCGTGTTGATGAGCGCCCAGTCGCGGGCCGGCAGGTTCGCCGGCAGGTAGTGCTCAGAGATCCAGCCGGCGATGCCGGCCGCGACGCCGGAGGCGACGGCGAGCGTCAGGAGCACGAGACCGGCGTTTCGCAGCCACTCCTTGCGGTAGATCAGGTAGAGCACTTCAAATAGCGCTGTCGTGAAGAAGAGCGCGATCGGGAAGTGCACGATCATGGGGTGAAGCGTCCGCAGCAAGGGTCTCTCTTCCTTTCCTTCGACCGCAGGCCATGGCCCTCGTTCCGAGTGTAACAAGCCTAGATGAGCTTTTTCCTAGGAATGCGCAAGGCCTTCGGCCGGGAGGAACTATTGCCAGTGTTGCCAAACTTAATGGCCCACCTCCAATTGGAAAGAGGACTGCGCTTGCGTAGACATCCGGGAATTCCCCTACTTGCGCTGCTTGCGGCCTCTTCGTTGCTCGCTGCAGGCTGCGGCGCACAGCAAAAGGTGCCACCGCACGCTTCGGCGTCCGGATGGAAGGGCCCCTTGCTCCTCTCAGCGCTGAACCGTCTGCCGAACTACGCCGACCGCGCGTCCACCCTCGAGATCGACAGCCAGGGCGAACTTTCCTACGCGCAGGATGCATCCCATCGGGGCAAGAACTACCGCGAGGACGTGCTCGGAACGGCAAAGGCCGGCGCCTTCATGGGCGTCACGAGTCTCATCTACACAAGCGGCAGCTACTACATCGACATCACCGCCGTACCGGCGAACTCCGGCCTCTCGGTCGGATGGTTCGACCTCGGCAAGAAGGCGGCGGGTCCCTACGGCATCATCTTGGAGAACTACGCCCAGATCGGCGCCGCCTGGCGAGACCGCCTGGCGGGCAGCACAGCGCAACGGACCGGCAGCTGCAGCGCGATCGGCCGCACAGGCATCGCCTGGCGCGTGAAGTTCCGTATGCCGCAAAGCGCGGGCGTCAAGCCGTATGCCTACGGCACCGCCTGCACCGATCAGGGCACCGGCGCGCCGCTTCAGATCGACCTCTCCTACAAGGCACTCGACGCGTCCGGCAAACCCGTAACCTTCGAAGACCGCTTCCAGCTGACGGCACTCGGCTCGGTGCCCAGGGTCATAGCGCCCCAGGGCGCCGCACCCGCGCCGAAGATCAGTTACGCTCCCTAAAAACCCTCAGACAACTCCTATCGACCCCCGCCCCCCAAAGCGTCTACAATGCTCGCGAGACAGAAGCGACGTGCATTTGAGGCTACCTACCCCCCCTGACAATTTCAGATGAGCGAGGCGGTTTGTGCGTGGAGACGACGCGTCCGACGATCACGGTGATCATGGCCGGCGGTCCCGGAGAAAGGCTCTGGCCGCTGTCGCGTCCAGGCAGGCCGAAGCCGCTCGTCGAGGTGCAGGGAGAAACGCTCGTTTCCCGGGCGTACCGGCGTGCGATGCGTCTTAGCGGCCAGGCAGCCAGAATCTACGTGATCGGCCTCGAGGCCGACCGCGCCCGCATGCTGGAGGCCCTTCCCGAACTGCCTAAGGAGCACTTCCTGGGCGAGCCCTTGCGCCGCGATACGGCGATGGCCGTCCTGAGCGCCGCCCAGGTCGTGGCGAGCGCCGCTCCAGACGCCGTCATCGCCGTGCTGCCCGCGGACCACGTGATGCGCGACGAGGACGCCTTCGCGCGTGCAGCAGGCGAAGCCGTGCGCCTTGCCAAGGAGCGCGACGGCATCTGCCTTATGGGTGCCCTCCCGACCGGTCCCCGACCAGAGTTCGGCTATATCGTCTCCGAGGACGGCCCCGGCGATCGCATTGTCGACCGGTTCGTCGAGAAGCCGGATCCCGCCCACGCAACCCGCCTGATCTCCGAAGGCGCGCTCTGGAACATGGGCGTCTTCATCGGCGACGTTCGGTCGCTCCTCGGCACAGCGGAGATCGTCGCCCCGGAGCTTTCGAAGTCCTCGCGCGCTGCGGCCCAGGCCCTGCTCCTGGGTAATCGCACAGCCCTATCGCAGGCCTACGAGACGTCGCCGAAGCAGCCCTTCGACCGCGCCGTGCTGGAGCGCTCTACAGACCTTCGGGTCGTCCCGTGCGACGCCGGGTGGTCTGATCTCGGCAACTGGCCGGAATTCGTCCGCTTCCACCGCGAGGGGCCGGATGGCGACAAGACACCGCTAGAGTGGCGCGAACCCGGCTCCCCGCCGGTGCAGGTCTTAGGCGCGGACGACCTCATCGTCTGCTCCACCCCCGCGGGCACGCTCGTCGCCTCGCTCGAGGCATCGGCGAAGGTGCGCCCGCCGCAGCCCGAAGGACCGTCCTTCGTCCCCGAAGGCGCCCGTGTCGTCGAGAAGCCCTGGGGAGCGGAGTACATCTGGGCAGAGACCGAGCGCTACGCCGGAAAGCTCCTCTTCGTGAAGGCCGGCCACAGCCTGAGCCTGCAGTACCACGAGAAGAAGATGGAGTCGATGTGGGTCCTGCAGGGCACCGGCATCCTCGAGATTGACGGGGCGCCTCGGGCCATCAGCCCCGGGAGCACGATCACAATTTTGCCCGGCACGATGCATCGCCTCGAGGCGCACATCGACCTCTCGGTCCTCGAGGTGTCGACGCCGGAACTCGACGACGTGGTGCGGGTGAAAGACCTCTACGGACGCTCCTGACTCATCAAGCTGTACCCCCATGACGTGAAGGAGCCGACCCTATGCGGGTCGGCTCCTTCGCTTCTGTTCCTACTGAATGCCAGCCTGTTGCATCAGGTTCCAGATGATCTGCGCCGCCTGCGCGCGGGTCGTCACCGCGTGCGGTGCGAAGTCGCCCTGCGCGTTGACGGACATGATGCCCTGGGACAGCGCCAGGTCGACGTCGCTTTGCGCCCAGGATGGGATCTGCGAGGCGTCCTTCGGCTGGGCCGTCTCCTTGCCCTGGCCGATGCCGAGGTATGCCATCGCGCGTGCGACGATCGCAGCCATCTGCTCGTTCGTGATCTGGGCACCGGGTTCGAATTTGCCGCTTGGGAAGCCGTCAATGAACTTCTCCGTAGCCGCAGACTGGATCACGGAAGCCGCCCAGTAGCTCGAAGGCACATCGGAGAACTTCGCGTTGACGCCGCCGATGTTCCAGAGCCCGAGCGCACGCACCATGAACGCCGCGAACTGGGCCCGGGTGACTCCTCCCTGCGGCTCAAAGAGGGACGAGGTGAAACCGTCGATCACGAGCTGATCCGAGAGTGCCTGGATCGCTGTCGCCTGGGGCAGGCCAGCGATGTCGGAGAAGTTCGTCTGGTGTGCGACCACGGCGAACGTGGAAACGGTCTCAGAGTAGAAGGTCACGGTGTTTCCCGAGATCGTGGTCCTGGCGTGCTGCGGTGTGCCGTTCACGAGCACGACGCCGACAGTATCGGACCCGGCGACCGTGCCGGACGGCAGCGTCAGCGTGCTCTGCGCCAAACCGCCCAGGCTGCCGACCGGCACCGTCTTGCCGTTCGCGCTCGCCGTTACGGAGAAGGACACCGGCGAGACGAGGACATCCTTTACGCCGAAGGCGTGCGTGAGCGCCGCCTGATCCGCGCTCGACGCGGGCTGGACGCTGATCTCAAGGGACACGTCCGAACCGCTCGCCGTGCCGAGGGCCGCGGCGAGCTGCGCCATGGGCAGAACCTGCAGCGGAAGGTTGTAGGAAGCGCTTGGCGTCGAGAACTCCATCTGGTCCTTGTCCTGGATCAGAGTCTGCACTGACTGGGATGGAAGGACCAGTGCGGCATCCCCAGACGCGGACTCAATCTGCGCCGTCTGGCCCTGGGCGCTGCCGAGCGCGTCCGCGAGCAGCTGGGGGTTTACGGTGAACAACGTGGTAGATGCCTGCGTCGCCTGGGTTGTCGCTGTCGTCACGTTCACGGTGCCGCTGCTGCTCGTGCTCGGAGGAGGTGTCGGACCGCCCCCTGAGGACGGACTGCCGCCGGAGGAACCGCCTGTCGATCCGCCGCTCGAGGAGGTGCCGCCGCTCGAGGAGGTGCCGCCGCTCGAGACGCTGCTGCTCGTGGACACGGTCAGCGTCGTGGAGAGCGTCGGGTAGGAGCTTACTGCGACCTGCAAGGTGTAGGTGCCGGCGGGTAAGCCCTTCATCAGGTTGACCGTGGCCTGCGTCCCGTTCTGGAACTGGACGGAGGCGAGGTACGAGTCTTCAGAGGCGTTCGAGGAACCAAGGAGGTTGACCTTGGTCGTCGCGCTGGAGAAGAAGGTGTCGACTCCGGTCAGCGAGAGAGGCATCGGCTGGTAGCCGCTTGGTAGAAGCGCGGGACTGAAGGAGAACGATGGCGCCGCTTGGACCGTGAAGGGTTGCTTCACCGTCTGCTGGCCTTCCTGGAACACCACGGTGTAGGTGCCGGCGGGCAGCCCCGTCGGCAGCCCGAACGACATGGCGGTGGCCGTCTGCACGGTCTGGTTCGTAACCTGCATCTGGGCACCGCTCGCCGTCTCGAAGCTGACCGTTATCCCCTTCGAGAACTCGGTGTTCGTGCCCGTGGCCTGGATCAGGCCGGAGTAGCCCTCCGCGACGGGCGAGGGGTTAAAAGTGACCCCGGAATGCTGCACGGTGAGCGGCTGCTGCCCCGGCACGCCGGAGATCGCCACCTCGTAGGAGCCTGCGGGAACGCCCGGCTCCAGGCTGAACGTGAGCGCGGTCGGCGACTGGACGACGACTCCGCTGATCGCACCCGACACCGTCGCACCGCTCTGGTCGATCAGCGACACCGCCGTTTGGCTACCGAAGTCGGTGTTCGTGCCGGCGGCGGAGAACTGGATCGCCTGTGTATACCCGGCGATCGCGGGAGTCTGGGACGACAGCGTGTACGACGGAGTCAAGACGTTTAGCTGCTGCGTGAGCGATGTACCGCCGGCGAGATCCACCTCCACGGTGTAGCTGCCGGCCGCGAGTCCTGGTTCCAACGTGAACTCTAGGTCACTCGGGGTCAGGAGCTGCACGCCCGAGACCTCGGCCTGGGGTTGGCTGCTCGCGTTCAGGAGGAAGACGGGCGGCGGTGTGGTGCCGAAGTCCGCCTGAGTATCGATCGCGATCTGGGTCGGGCCGTAGCCGACCGTGACCGCGCCGGGATTCAGGGTGATCGTGCCTGCGGCGCTTGCCGGGATGGCGGGCGCCAGGAGAAGGGCAAGCGAGAGGCAGGTTGCGAGTGCCTTTGCGGCGCGCTGCATGTGAGGGCTCCTTTCGCGGCAATTCATTGGACGTTCAGCGTGTTGGCGTCCGCCGTGCCGCCCGAGACCTTGAACGTTAGCGTTGTCGACGGAGTGGTCGTCGTGCCGTCGGGCTGGGCCACCTCAAGGACCTGGTATGTACCGTCCGGGAGGCCGGACAGCTGCCCCGTGGCGCTCGTGGCGTACCACGCTTCCTGGCTCGTTACGGTGTTCTCGAGCAGGACATCGACCGACGGTACCACGACGCTGTTGACCTCGATCTGAAGCGGTGTGATGGTGGTGGCGCTCACCTGTACCGGACCTGACGTCGGCAGGGTGATTGCCTGGTTGGTCTGAACGAAGCTGCCATCCTGGGCCCAGTAGCCGACGATGGTGTAGGAGCCGGTCGGGAGGTTCAGTGTCACGCTGCCGCTGGCGTCCGCCTGGACGTAGAAGGGAGATGTGCTCCCTGCGGCCTCGATCTGTAGCACGGCGTTCGCCCCGCTCGACCCCAGCGCCAACTGGGTGCTTGAGAGCTGCAAGTTCAACGTGATCTGTCCCGTCTGGGGCGGGGTCACGGTTTCGGCCATGCTCTGGAACTGGCCGTCGTTCCAAAGACCGACGATCTGGTAGTCGCCTGTAGAGAGTTGCACGTAATAGTCGCCCTGGCTGTCGGCCACGGTCGGCACCCAGGTCGAGGCATGGCTGGCGGTTCCCGCCGGTGCAAAGAAGAGCACGGCGCCCGGAATTGGCGTGCCGCTGGCTGTCGTGATCTGCCCGACTACGTTCGGTGTCGGCCAGTTCACGGTGAGGTTTGTCGTGGGCAATGAGATGGGTACGTTTGGCAGTGCCACCTCGGCACCGCCCTGGGAGACCAGATAGCCCACCGACCAGGTGCCGCTCGGTAGCTCACCGCTGAACACGCCGCTGTCGTCCGTCGGCAGGACAGCGCTGTTGCCCGTCGTGGAGTCAATGAACACAACGTAGCCGTTGGCGAGTGCGTTGCCGTCAGGCCCGGTCGCAGTGCCGGTGACGTTCGGTTGCGGAACTTGCACGGGCTCAACGGTAGGTGATGTCTGGCTCGACGAGACGGTGAAGGTCAAGCCGTCCTGACTGAGATCCACCCACGACGTCGTCGCGGGGTCCCAGAAGCCGAGCACCTGCCAAGCACCGGCGCCGAGCACCGCTTCGTAGTTGCCTTGGGCGTCCGCCTGGGTGCCCGTGGCCTGGCTCCAGTCGGGGGAGCCCCCGGTTAGCGGTGCGAAGGTGATCCAGGCATTCGGGATCGGCTGTCCGGATGCATCCAACACCTGACCCTGGACGGTAGCGTTCGGGACCTGGAGCGTGTACGTGGAGGCATTCGGCACGGTGAAGGTGACCGGTGTGGAGGCCTCACTCAGGTCTACGCCGCCGTAGCTCATGACCTGCCATGTGGTTCCCGCCGGCTCATCGAAGGGGAAGGTGCCGCTCCCATCGGTCGTCATGGCGAACCAAGCCCCATCGCCGTTCGGCGCGGCGATCTGCACCTGGGTGTTGGGAAGCACTGATCCGGCTGCATTCTCCAGCGTGATCGTCAATGTTGCCGGCCAGGCGACCGTAGTCGAGGACGATCCGACAATGATGGGAACCGGATTCGATCCGAAGTTCGCCTGGTACACCCCGTCGGCCGTCTGCACGGCGACGACGTACCAGGTGGATGGCGAGGACGGCACCGTCGTGGATAGTGCACCACTCGCGTTTGCCTGCAGCCACTCGGCCTGCGAGAGGTCCGGGGCACCGCTGCCGTTGTCCGGTGCCACTTCGACGAAGGCGTACCCAAGGGACTCTCCTTGAGGCAGGCCACCGGTTCCTAAGGTAATGTTGAGGTTCGGCGTGGGCAGCTGGATCGTCTGGGATCCCGTCATCGGTACCGAGACGATGATCGGCGTCTGGGATGTCAGGTCGTAGTTGACGTAGTTCCCGGAGCTGTCCGGTCCTTGCACTGCGACGACCTCGTAGGTGCCGTTCGCGAGGCTTCCGGTTGTCACGCCGGTCGAGTCGGTGCCGCCCAGCCACTGAATCTGCGAGAGGTCTGGCTGGCCATTCGCATAAGGCGCCAGTTCGATCCACGCGTTCTGCATCGGGCTGTTGTTCTGGGTCACGGTGAACGACGCGTTCGGCGTCGGCCAGACGTAGTTCCACGTTACGCTGCCGGAGGTCGGTACCACGAGTGTTTGGGTCGGACTCAGGTTGACCGTCGCCGTCGAGGCGGAGAGCGAGTAGATCTCCCAGGTTCCAGGCGGAAGTACGCCGGACAGCGTGCCTCCCTCTCCTGTCGTGAGGGTCTCCGCGAGGCCCTGGCTGTTCTGCAGGTAGACGTAGATATCGTAGTCGCTGATCCCCGACGGGGTCGTGATCTGTCCCGCGACGTTCGGAGTGCCTGCTTGAACAACCAGATTCGTCGCGGGAGTTTGGGTCGGCGTCACGGTGATTGGTGCGTAGAGGTTGCCGTACTGCTGGTCCTGCGGTACGTAGTACCCAGTGATCGTGTAGGTGCCCGCCCCGACCTGCGCGGCGAAGTGACCACTGCCGTCGGTCGTGATGTTCGGCACCGTCGCGAGCGAGTCCGTGGTCGTAGCCGCCACTTGGAGCTGGGCGTCTGGAACCGGGTTGCCCGCGGCATCCTCCACGATACCTGCGAAGTTCGCTTGGCCGATCACTACGGAGGCGCTGTATGCAGCATCCACTCCGATGTCAGCCGACGCGAAGGTCGGATTGGTGATCGCGAAGCTGAGCGTGTCCGTCTGACCTGCCACGAGGTTCTCATTGACGGCAAGCGTCATCTGCCCGTTTGCCTCATTGGTCGCTACGGTCTGGGGTGCTTCCCCGCCGAGCGAGAGCGTCGCCTGCGCGGGGAGTGTCACTCCGGCCTGCGCTAGGGACGAGACATCAAGTTGGATGCTCGCAGGATATCCCTGCATGTATGTCGCGGCGGTTCCGAGCTCAAAGGAGACCGTCAGCGTATCGGATGCACCGCTCGACGAATCGGTCGCTGTGAGCGTCGGTAGAGGCACGATGTCGTAGCCGAACCAGCCAGCCGCCTGCGTGTCAGAGGAGGACACGGTGATGTAGCCGGACCCTGTGGCCCCGTTCACCATCGGCAGCTGCAAGGTCACGGTCTGGCCAGGAGTGACGTTGCTCAGCGCCGTAGACTGCAGCGTCAGCACGTTGTTGGTGAGCGAGTAGCTGCCGGACGGCAGAAGAGACGGTGAGGAGCCGTCGCTGAGTACGAGCTCAGGCAGGTTACTGCCTGACCAGGAGAGCCCGCTGTGCGTGAGATCGATCGTCACGGTGCTGCCGCTCGTCGGCGCCGTGAACGAGACGGAGACTGAGTCCTGTTGACCCGCGACCGGGTTCCCGAGGTAACCGGACGCCTGGGGAGATGTCTCCACGTTCAAGGCGTTGACCTGCACCGGCGCCGTATCCGCGTCCGTACTGATCGTGAACGGGCCAACGCTCCCGCTGCTCGGGTTGAACGGATCGAACGCCGAGTTGCCGTCGAGGGAACCGATCGTGACCGTGACGGGGGAATCTGCCACTAGGGACTGGGGAACCGCCACCGTAACGATCTGGTTGACCACGCTGACGTATGAGGGGGTGTAGGTTGTTCCGGACTGGGACACAGTGATCGTCGGCGTGTAGCCGTAGTTCAGGGGGATGCCGGCGATGTGGACCGCGTAGACCGAGCCCGTCACCGTGGATGTCGGCGTGAAGGTTACGCTGTACGGCGAAGACACACTGTACGGGGTTGACGCCCCAAGAGTGAACGGGTTGACGCTGGCCGACTGCACCTGCGTGCCGCCACTGACGTCAAGCGGGAGCTGGACAGTCGCAGTGGCTGTGTCCGCCGAGGTGTAGACCGACACTGGCATAGATACCGAGGTGGCCCCTGTGTTCCCAGAATTGAAGATCTGGAAGTCATCGTGCACGCCTGCGACAACGGTTACCGTTGTGCCCGCGCTGATCGCCGTCTGTACCGGGACGACGAGATTCCCACTGTTGTCGACGCTCGGTGTGCCGATCGGGACCGAGGTATTGTTGGCACTGACCGTAACGTCCCCCGCGGGGAACTGCGGGGTGTTCGAGATGGACGCTGGCAAGGATAAGGTGACGGTCCCGCCGGAAGGCAGGTCAGTGTGAGTTGTGAAGGTTACGGTGAAACTCGAGAACTCGCCTTGGACTGGGTTCGAAGCGGAGGTGATGAGGTTCGACACCTCATTGGCGCTCGTCACCGTCAGGGTGCCGCTCGCGGCCACGGTCTGCCCGCTCGCGCTGTTCCAGGCGCTGACGGGGTAGTTCCCTGCTGTCATGGGGTTCCCAGGCAACGAGATGGAGAGATCTGTCCCCACTGTAACGCTGCCCCCAAGGTCGATCTCGAGGGTCGAGGAGCTCGAACTGTACGAAATATTTGAGGTTGACACCGCGGTGCCGTACGTGGCGTCCTGCACCGTGAGGCTCGTCGGTGTCGTCGACAGGATGGGAGCATTCGATAGGTCTAGGTAGACGGCGTCCCCTACACTGAGGGCGGAATCGGTCGTGTAGTCGAAGGTGTAGGTGCCGCCTGATGTAGACGAGGTACCCGTACCGGAGATAGTCGCCGACACCGGAGAGGCGCTTGCCGCTGCCGCTCCGGCTAGGACAAGCACAGTGCCGAGGACGCCCGCGAAGACCCGTCGTAAAACGCTCAGATGAAACCCCTTCCTCTTACTGAGACTTCCAATACTGGATACGGTGGATGGAAGGGTTATCCTGCACATTACTTCCCTTTTTCGGCCCATTTCGACAATATCGGCCGAACGGCCCTGGAACAAGGAGACCGGTGGACCTGTGCAAAAGGTCGACTCTACGCCCTTTGGCCCTTGTCCTTCAATCTGGCAAGGCATCACCCGCCCATAGAAGAGGCCCCAGCCGCTTGCGCAGCCGGGGCCCCCCTTGCAGTTCGAGGTTGCCTTACGGAGCCTCGCCGTCTGGGCCCGCGTCACCTCACCGAGCGGCTGGAAGCTGCCGTTCGTGAAGCCGGCCATGTAGCCACGGCCTCGACCGCTGGGACGTCAGCCGGTGCAATCTGCGAAAGGTCCGTGAAATGCAGGGTGCCTCCTGCGGGGATCTTCAGCGCCGCCACGTCCTCCCTATCCATCGGCTGGTTCGGCGCGAAGGTCGTGGTTCCGAGGTTCGCGAGTGCCCCCTGGGCGTACATCGCGTCGACGTTCGGTGCGTACCAGCTCTGCTGGTCCACATCGGTGAACGGGACGCTGCCGAGGTTCGGCAGGGCGGGGATTCATATGTAGCGAAACATTGGTTATTGGGCGGCGCGTAGGGGGCAGCTATCAGAGTGAACGTCTATTGGGTGTTGGCGGCCTCTATCATTGCCAACGCAACAGCCAACATTCTTATCAAAATAGCGATGCGAGGAGCTTCTATAACGTCGATGGGCACTTTGATTTCCAGGGCAGCTGCTGAACCGGCCATATGGTTCGGCGGTCTTCTGTTTGTCGCATCATTCGGTGGATATAGCTACGTCCTGTCCAAACTGAATTTGAGCACTGCTTACCCTCTAATGACGAGTGTAGGACTTGCGATCGTGGTTTTGTATTCTACCGTTTACTTGCATGAAGGAATGACTTGGCAGAAGGCCGGTGGTTTCGTGCTCATTATAGTGGGGATTTGGGCGATGTTTAGACGGTAGCCATCTCTGCCTCAGGGATAATTCGGTAGTTCTTGCGGAGGAGTCTGGATAGTAATGTAGAAATTATGACCAATCCAATTTTCCCCACGAAGCGTGTAGGAGTCATCGGGAATTCGCGTCGCGTCTTTGAGTTGCCGTTATCATTCAGCCAAGATTTATTCCTAGTTGAGGGGTTTGACCGTGACTTCTCAGTTTGGGCGACGTATGGAGATTGCAGGTTGGGGGCACGCACTGCGTACAGAAGCAGAGGTCGTGCGTCCGGAGCTTGTGACACGGCTCCGGGAGTCTCTCCTCAGCGGTAACGGGATCGCCCGGGGGCTCGGTCGGGCGTACGGCGACGCGGCTCTCGCAACCGACCGCGTCTGGCAGACGACACGACTGAACCGCATGCTGAGGCTGGGCGCCGATGGACTCCTGACGGCGGAGGCAGGGGTCAGTCTGGGGGAGATCATCCGCCTGGCTCTGCCGCAGGGCTGGACCCTACCGGTGACTCCCGGTACCCAGTGGGTGACGTTGGGCGGTGCGATCGCTGCGGACGTGCACGGCAAGAATCACCACGAAGTCGGCACGTTCGGTCAGCACGTGACAGAGATCATTCTATGCACCGCCGACGGGGATCTGCACCGGATCGGGCCGGACCAAGAGCCGGATCTCTTCTGGGCCACGGTCGGCGGAATGGGCCTGACGGGCGTGATTGTAGAGGCATCACTTCGCCTGGTCGCTGCCGAGACAGGCTACCTCACCGTGGACTACGAGCGGACGCAGGGTCTGGAGGAGACCTTGGAGTGGTTCTCCGGCAACGATGCGGCTTACCCCTTCACGGTCGCCTGGATCGATGGGCTATCAACTGGACGCAGCCTCGGTCGCGCCGTCCTGATGGGCGGGCGGATCACCGAGCGCCGGGAACTGCAGCAGGGAACGGAAGTCTATCCGATGCCGCGCGGCGCAATCGGCGTGCCGTTCGAATTCCCCTCCGGCACGCTCAGTCGGAGCGTCGGCCTTGCGTTCAACGCTGTGTACTATGGCATGCATCGGCCGGAGCGCCAGAAGCGGGAGGCGTGGTGGAAGTTCTTCTACCCCCTCGATGTCGCTGACGATTGGTACAAGCTCTACGGAAGGCGAGGCTTCGCGCAGTACCAGGCAGTCTACCCGCCGGAGGTGGGGGCGCGCGAACTGCGCGCACTGCTTGAACGCATCCACAAGGCCCGCCACCCGAATTTCCTCGGGGTCCTTAAGCGCATGGGAGAAGGATCGCCAGGTCTTCTTTCGTTCCCGAGAGCCGGCCTCACACTGGCGCTTGACCTGCCGATGCAGGGGGAGCGCAGTGTGGAACTCTTCCGCGACCTCTACGCCATGACCGCAGACCTCGGCGGACGCGTCTACCTTGCAAAGGATGCCTTTCTGACGCAAGAGCTCTTTCGGCGGATGTATCCGCAGTGGCAAGCGTTCGTGCATCTCAAAACCCGCCTGGATCCGCACGACCGCTTCCGCTCACAGCTTTCAGAGCGCGTCGGGCTGTCGGGGGTGCGGTAGATGGGCAAAGGATACGTGGCAATTCTCGGCGCCACCTCGACGGTCGGACGAGCACTCGCCGCGCACTACGCCCGAGAAGGCTTTGACATCCTGCTTGCGGGGCGCCAAGAGGACGAGGTTCACCGTGTTGGTCAGGACCTCGCAACGCGCTATCGCTGCAGTGTCCGTGCGGTGCACCTGGACTCGGACAGCTTTGATTACCCTCAAGCCCTGCTCGCGTCAGCATCGGGGGTGGCACCCCTCAGGGGCGTCGTCTGGGCACTCGGGACGATGCACGCTGCTGCCGCGGAGGCGGATGCCGCTCTGCTGCGCACCAGTACATGGGTGAACTTCGGCGCAGCAGTCGCAGCGGTGGAAGGGCTCCTGCCTCACGTCGCGCCATCTGGGTTCATCGTCCTTCTCTCCTCGGTGGCCGGGGAGCGCGGCCGCGCGCGCAACTACATCTACGGTGCGTCCAAGGCAGCGTTAACCACATACGGCGCGGGACTCAACCACCGCTTCGCCGGCCACGGTCCGCGGGTCACGGTTGTGCAACTCGGTGTAGTTGACAGCCAGATGACGTGGGGAATGGATGCTGGCATGCCTGGAGCGGATCCGGAAGAAGTGGCTGCTGGCATCGCACGTGCGGTAGCGAAGGGACGATCGCGCGCGCATGTTCCAAAACGTTGGGGACTGATTATGTTCGTGCTCCGCCTTCTGCCTGAGGCGATCTTCAACCGGCTGCGCATCTGAGAGGAGGTGCATCTCATGCGAAACGCACAGATTGGGCTCGAGCAGGGAGTAGCGACATCGACCGCACCTGTGGTCCTGGTCTGGCGGCTAATGCGACCGCGCCAATGGATCAAGAACCTTCTCATTTTTGCACCTTTGATGTTCACGGATAGGTTTCTACACGTGGGCAGCTGGTCCCCCGTAATCACGACATTCCTGGCCTTCTGCCTGCTCTCGAGCGCGGTCTATGTGGCGAACGACTGGCGCGATCGCGATGAAGACCGGCTTCACCCGAAAAAGCGCCTGCGCCCCTTGGCGAGTGGTCTAGTTTCATTGCGCACAGCTGGGATGCTCTTGAGCGTGCTCGTGATGGTTGGACTCGCGCTAGCGCTCTATAGTGGAGGACTGGTGCTCATCGCGGCCGCGCTGTTCCTGGCGGTGAATGTTCTCTATACCTACATCCTGAAGGCACACCTCTTCGTTGATGCCTTCGGCATTTCGGCAGGCTTCCTATTGCGGGCCGCTGCAGGTGCTGCAGCCATCCAAGTGTCTTTTTCCCCGTGGCTGTTCGTTCTCGTGCTGCTACTGACGCTCTTCCTGGCCTTCGGCAAGCGCCGCAGCGAACTGCGGGCTTCGCTGGCTCCGGAACAACACCGCCAGGTTCTAGGACGGTACACAGCGGGGCTGTTGGATCAGATCTTAGGGGTGCTGGTTTCAAGCACGATCGCCGTATATGCCATCTATTCCTTCGACCAACCCCTCCATGCTCATGCCTTCATGCTTACGATCCCGTTCGTAATTTACGGCCTCTTCCGTTACCTCTACCTCCTCTCCGTCAACGCCCGCTCCGAGAACCCCGACGAGCTCCTCGTCACCGACTGGCCCACCCTCCTCAACCTCGCCCTCTGGGGACTTACCGTCCTGACCCTGTTATTCCTTGCCCACCCACAGCTTTAGTACCATATTCCACCACTGGTCTGAATGGGAGAGTGAGCAATGCGTCACCTAAAGACGTATGCAACGAGGACCACTTACTCAGGCGCTATTCTTGTGGCCTTCTTCATATTGTACTTCTGTGCGTTTGTAGTCTATGAGCGTTCCATGTACATACATTGGAATCTGCCGTGGGGTAATATCGGTTTTATCTCACAGGAATCCCTTGCGGCTACAACATGGAAAGGAATGTTTTCAGCCGGAGGCCTACCATTTTGGTCTACAGATGCTTCGTTTTCCCTCGTGCTTATCGGTCCGCTCGTTGCCGCTTTCGGCATAACCGTCTTCTTTATACTCTCTCCAGCTATAATCATTTTTACCGCATTCTTGATTCATCGTTTTTCACTGAGACAGGGCCTAGCGTTTTGGGAGGCCCTGCTTCTAACAGCATCCTTTCTCCTCTCACCCCTGATCATTTCACAGGCTGCGTGGGGCTTTGATCCTATCATGTTTGCAATGCTGCTTTGGACTTACTTCTTCGTCAGACTTGACGACCCGGCAAGACTCCCGTCCCTCTTATCAAACGTTCTCCTCGCAGTAGTTGCTCTTCTCAGTAAAAATGAATCTGCGCTCATAGGTGTCGGTATAGGACTGTGGCTACTCTTATTCTCCAGGAGACACATACGCTTGGGTGCATTGACACTTGCCTTGTCTCTAGCCTGGTTCATTTTTGTTGAAGCCATTTTATTACCTTCGGTCCACCATGGAGTCGATCCTATTGCTCAAACGGCATGGGGTTATATGGGTAACGGCATCATGGCGAAGCTGTCTTTCGTGGCTACACACCCCATGTCAGTTGTTCTCGCTATAATGCACAATCTACCCTATCTATTTCGAGTCATTGGCCCTCTACTACCATTTTCTCTTATCAGCCCACTTGGTATAGTTGTATCTATGCCAACGCTTTTACCTAACATATTGTCTCATTGGTCTATGTCGACTGTCGTCTATGACGAATATACCTATTTTACGCTACCATTCATCTATTTGTCGCTTGCGTATGCCCTTTCCTTTTTGCGTCGCCTAAGTACGGAACATCGGCCTCGTATCCTTGGTATTCTCTATGTAACCGTATTTGGACTGATTTCAATATATCCAGGTTATCTAATGTTGCGTCAATGGGCACTTGGAAGGGCTCCCTCAAGCGTGTCAAACGCTTTAACGTCGACGCTTTCCAGGGTCCCGCGACAGTCACTATTGATCGTACCCAATGCATTCGGTGGGCGGGTATATCGCTATCCATATGTACAAGTTACGTGGGGTGGTGTGTCAGGCCTCCTGTCTGCTATATCGCAGTACAGCGGGCAGACAGGGTTACGTAATGTTCCGCTCTACTATATGAATTCGTCACTAATCCATGCAAACGAGTCCGCTATCAAGTTTCTAGTCGCTATTCCGGACTGTCGACTAATCGTTCATAACCGTGGAGCTTTTTTGTTGTCCTGCCGCGTTAACGTCGGACACCTGAATTCCCTTCACTCTATAACAGACATCGCTATGTTCCAGAGGTTCGACGCGGCAACAGCCAAATACTTGCATGCACACGGGAATCCTCAGGATCTTAGCCCATTGACACTTGAAGATGCTGGCCTTCTTTCCCCAATGTTTGGAGGCTACGCCCGAGCTCAACCTAATTGGAACTGGACATTTACCGGAGGATGGATTGGACCATGGACAGGCGGGGAAGCAGCTATTGGCCTGACCACGAATTCCAAAACAGTTCAGAGGCTTGCAGACTTATATAAGGGCTCCGTTAAGCAGATCCTCTTCCCTTATCCTAAACCTTGGACTCCGACTATGCCGTCGCGGCAGAACGGATTTGCGATGTTCGTGTTTAGTCATTAGACTTGGGCCGAGATTGGGCTTATCGGTATTGCCAAAACAGCCCGTCACGAGATCTAGCCCATTCTTTGGATTAGACGTCCAGTGGCGTCTCCACCAGGCCGTGGTAGACCTACCGTTTACCCACTTCCGGCCTAGGGTGAGCGGCGATCCAGGCCGCCGTGAAGATTTCAAGGCGCTGAAAGCCTCGCCAGAGGGCCTTGACGCCTGGCATGCCGTCATCCTTGCGAGCTAGGAAGCCGCCGAGGCGACCGAGCCAGATGACGGCGGTGGAGAGTTTGGGCGGTTCTGCGGGCATCTCCATCCCGGCGGCGAAGGCCTTGCGGTAGATTGCGAGATAGAGCCCCTTCCACTCGGCATCGGTGAAGACCAGGGTGCAGGGGGCGTCGGGGTTGTCGCGCGCGACGTAGGCGAAGTGGAGAACGCGCCAGGCGACGATGCAGTAGTGGCGATGGCGTTCTCGAGACGGCGCTGGGTCTTAAGCTGCAGCTTCTCGATCTAGCAGCCGCTCTACTGTTAACCGGCCAATGCGGGCTTTGACGGAGTACCAGGGGAGTGCGTAGCCTTACGAGGGATGGAGGGTGAAGGAGGATCCCCTGGGGCCGGAGGCCGTAGGCTGAAGGCCCCAGGGGACGAGGAGGCGCGTCATGCTCAGGGTGGCCGAACGAGAAGGTCGGACAGGCTGGTCAGTGGTAGACGAAACCGGGGAACCGCTGGCGCTCGTGGAGGGGTATCTCCAACGCATCTCATCGCAGGCGTTCTCCCCCCACACGGTGCGAGCCTACGCATTCGACCTGCTTTCGTTCTGGCGGTGGCTGGATCAGGCCCGAGTTTGACAGGCTCCATTGCAGGATCCGCTCTGCAAGCGGCATAGAGGGGCCTCTTAGAGTTTGTTGGCCATTACATTTCGCCCTGGCGTGAGGCCTTCGGGTGCGGACGCTCACCGAGAACCATACCAGTGTGTTCATCGAAAACCATACCAGTCCTACGGGGGCCGGCGAGGGGGCCTCCCCTAGGGGAGGCAGCAGAATAAGGAAGTCGTGGAATGGGGCGCTAGA
>JAJYSJ010000022.1 GCA_021793645.1 Bacillota bacterium | reverse complement strand
GATGTTCACGGATCCTACCGCATCGCGGTGTGCTTTGTATCCGCACGACCGACAGCGGTAGGTTCTTCCCGCCACCCTGCTAAGGTGGCCACAGTGCGGGCAGGTCTGCGAAGTGTACGCTTCGCTCAAGGCACTGTGGGGAGGCAGCCTGTGATCCAAGAGCTACTTCGCTGCATCGGCCGGGCGACGACCGTCCCACTGGTCCTGGCGGATCCCCCGCGGTGCGGCGGCGCATATCGCGCGGCCTTCCGCATGCAATGGGCAGAGGGAGGGATCATGTGGGCGGCTTTCTGCAAGGAGCGACCCTGCTCGCACTGGGCGGGCTGCTGAGCCGCCTTCTGGGACTGTACCGCCTGCTGCTTCCCAGCCTCCTGGGGCCGGAAGGCGTAGGGCTCTACCACATGGCGTATCCGATCTACGCCGCGACGCTCGCCGTTTCGACGGGGGGCCTGCCCGTGGCGATCTCGAAGATGGTTGCAGACGCGGCTGCGCGCGGTGCACACAAAGAGGCGCGCCGTGTGCTCACAGTATCGCTCGTCCTGCTCTCTGGCCTCGGCCTGCTCGGAGGCATCACCCTGTACTTCATGTCGCCGTGGCTTGCGCAGCACGTCACGCGTGACGCGCGAGCGGCCCTCTCCATCGCGGCGGTCGCGCCGGCCGTGCTCCTCGTGGCGGGCATGTCGGCGCTCCGCGGCTTCTACCAGGGCTATCAGATCATGTGGCCGACGGCGCTTTCTCAGGTCGTGGAACAGGTCGTGCGCGTCGGAGCGCTCATCGCACTCGTCGTGCTCCTGCGGCCCCAGGGTATCGCGGCGCAGGCAGCCGGTGCGGCATCGGGCGCCAGCTTCGGCGCGCTCGCGGGGCTCCTGGCACTGTTCGCGGTGCGACGCACCGTACGGCTGCCGCGCACGGGCGGCAATCCCTCGTCACTCAAGCCTCTTCTTCGGACGCTGCTGGTGCTGGCGGTGCCGATCACCGTCGCGGGCCTCGGCGTCCCGCTGATGCAGCTTGTCGACCTCGTGCTGGTGCCGGCGCGCCTCGCGGCACTGGGACTTGGCGAGAGCACGCGCACCGGTCTCTACGGGGAACTCTCCGGGTATGGCATGCCGCTCGTCGCACTGCCCGGCATCATCTCGGGAGCGATCGCCGTCGCGCTCGTGCCGTCGGTCGCCGCGTACGCTTCGAGCGGCAACCGTGCAGGCGCCGCGAAGGCCATGCGCGACGCGCTGCGTGCGACGATCCTCTGGACGCTGCCGGCCGCTGTTGGCCTCTACATCCTGGCGACTCCGCTGACACGTGCGCTCTTCGACAGTGCGTCCGCCGGCTCGATCGTACAGGCGCTTGCGCCGAGCGTCCTCTTCTTCGCGCTGGCGCAGGTCTCCTCCGCAGGGCTGCAGGGCGCCGGAGAAACGTGGCTGCCGCTGCGCAACCTAGGGTACGCGGTGCTCTGCAAGATCGGGCTCACCTGGTTGCTCGTGGGCCAGATCGGTGTAACGGGAGCCGGCCTCGCGACGGTTGGCGCGTACTTTGTCTGGGCGCTGCTGAATGTCGGAGCGCTGCGCAGACTCGGACGCGTCTTCTCTCTCAAGGAGCAGATCGCGCGCCCCATCGTTGCAACCCTGCTGATGGCAGCGGTGCTTGCGGCGCTTCCGCTTGGCGCATCGCGCATCCGGGCGGTGCTGGCCGTTGTGGTCGGCCTTGCGGCATACTTCGCGGGCCTGATCGTAGCGGGAGGTCTGCGAGGTTCGGACCTGGAAGACATCCCAATGGTCGGTCCACGCCTACGGCGCGGTCTGGAGTGGCTAGGGCTGCTCAGGAGGTGAACGGGTTGCTGGTGATCGGCGTCGGTGCGGGCGGCCTGCCGAGGACCCTGACGGGCGGTGAGAGGATCTACTGCGGGCCCGGCGTCGCGGGCACGCTCGATGGCACAGATGGCGTGCACGAGGGTTTCCCTCGGGGTGGCGGGAACGACGATGTGCTGCTGCTGTTCGGTGGCCCTGAGCCATCGGATCCCTGGCTTTGGCGGGCGCTCGAAGCGGGTGCGACGGTCATGTGGGCTGCACCCCTGACCGTCGCGCTGGGCCTTCCGCAAGGCACCCTCAGCAGACCGGCGGACGCGCCGCAGCCCTGGCCGGCGGCACAGGCGGTGCTGATCTACGGCCCTTCCGGGGACAAGCTGCCGAGTCCGCTGGAGGAAGCACCGCACGGCATCCTGATCGAAGGCGCCGAGCGGGCCGAGGGTCCCGTGCTCGAACTGGCGAAGAGGCGCTCTGATCGTGGCTTCCTCTACGTGCCGCCGCTCGGCGGCGACGCGGCGCTATGCTTTGTGGGCGCGCAGACCATTATGGCACGCCTGCGGGCGCCGGGAGGCTGTCCCTGGGACCGCCAGCAGACCCACGGCTCCCTGTTGCCGTATCTGCTGGAGGAGGCATCCGAGGCGTACGACGCGCTGCAGGATGGAAGCCTGCATGAAACAGTGGAAGAATTGGGAGACTTGTTCCTACAAGTACTATTTCACGCCGAACTCGGCCAGGAGGAGGGCACGTACGACGCTGGTGCGGTCGCGGAGGCATTGCGCCGAAAGCTGCGGCGCAGGCACCCCCACGTCTTCGGCGCCGAGCATTATGCGACCGCCGAAGCGGTTCTGCCGCGTTGGGAGGAGCTGAAGGCGGAAGAAGGCTTACGCCGCGAAAGCGAGCTCTCCGGCATCCCGCGTTCTCTTTCCTCGCTGGCCGCACTGCAAAAGGCGGTACAGCGCTTGCTGCGGGCAGGCGTCACGGACATTTCCGAGGGCGGCTTCAGCGCTGTGCTTGCGGAGAGGATCGCACAGGGAGAGGATCTCGAGGCTCAGACGCGTGCGGAACTTGAACGGCTTCGCCGCAAATGCGCGAGCGCAGAGGCACTTCTCGGCAGGAAACTATCGGAAGCGACGCGAAACGACGTCCAGACTGCCTGGAATGAGGCAAAAATGGCCTAAAGAAGCCTAACCCAGCAGGAAAGCTGGCCAGATTGCCGAATCCTAGGCGTCGACAATCGGCAGAGGGAGGGGTACCTACGAACAAGACCGAACTGGTCGCGAAGGTAGCCGACCGTGCGGGACTCAGCAAGAAAGACGCTGAGAAGGCAGTCACCGCGTTCGTTGACTCGGTCGAAGAAGCCCTCAAGGGCGGGGACAAGGTTTCGCTGGTTGGTTTCGGTACCTTCGAGGTTCGTTCGCGCGCTGCGCGCAAGGGCCTGAACCCGCAGACCAAGAAGGAGATCAGCATCCCGGCAAGCCGGGTTCCGGCCTTCAAGGCGGGTAAGCAGCTCAAGGACTCCGTCGCGAAGTAATCTCAGGGCAAGTGGGGGCCGGGAATTCCCGGCCCCCTTTGCGTTGGTGGGGGCAAGCGATGCGGCTCGACAAGTGGCTGAAGATATCCCGGCTCGTCAAACGGCGCACGCTCGCGCATGATGCGGCGGAGGCCGGACGCGTCAGCATCGGTGGAAAGCCTGCGAAACCCGCTAGCGACGTGCGCGTCGGCGATCTTCTGGAGATTGACCTGGGCGGCAGGATCACCCGCGTCCGGGTACTCGCAACGCCGGAACACGCCTCGGCACAGGGCGCGAAGGAGCTCTACGAAGTCCTCTCGCAGCAAGAGAAGGCCGCGCCAGAGAAGGCATGAATCGAGGCGCAAAGGCTGAGCCTACTCGAGGGGGAGGCTCGCCATGCGCGAACTGTTCGAGCGCTGGCGCTACCAGATCATTGGCGGCGCGGCGCTACTTCTTCTGATCGTGATCGGGGTCTCGGTTCGCAGCACCCGGGCGCCGAGCGCAAGCAATGGACTGCCGCGGCAATCATGGCATCTCTTCTGGCGGCCGATGGTGATGGGATTCTATGAAAACGGCGGCGGGTCGGATCCCGGCTCCTGGCCGTCTCTTCAGGCGCATGCGACGCAGATGCAGATAGTCAGTCCCTACTGGTACCGCATCGACGCCGGCGGGAGCCTGACGACCGACAACACCGACCAGCATGTCGTCACCTTCGCGCACCAGAAGAAGATCCGGATCTGGCCGCTGATCGGAAACGCGGGCCAGAACCCGATGTACTCCACGCCGACGCGTGCTGCGATGACAAAGACAATCGTCGACCTCGTGCGCAAGCACAACTACGACGGAGCCTTCATCGACTTCGAACTGCTCGCGCCCTACTCGCGGGACGACTTGTCGACCTTCCTCAACAGCCTCGGGAAGGAACTGCACGCGATGGGGAAGGGCCTCGGGGTCGCGGTCTTCCCCAAGGTCGGCGTGACGATGGACATCACCCATCCCTACGACTACCCGGCACTGGGCCACGTCACCGACTCCGTCGTGATCATGGCCTACGACCACCACTACTCCGGGGGGCCTCCCGGATCGGTTGCGCCGCTGCCCTGGGTACAGAAGAACCTGCAGTTCGCCCTGCGCTACATCCCCAAGCAGCGGATCTATCTCGGCATCGCGGCCTACGGATACGACTGGACCAAGGGGGGAGCGACGACGACCGTCTCCACCCTGCAGGCCCAGGCGCTCCTCAAGAAGTATGGCATCCAGCCGACCTGGGACGCGGCGTCGCAGGAGTATCACTTCCGTTACGTCGACAACGGCTCCCACGACGTCTGGTATGAAGACCAGCGGTCCTTCACGGGAAAGCTAGCCGTCGCCAGGAAGGCGCACATCGGGGGGATCGCAATCTGGCGCCTCGGCTACGAATCGCCGGATGTCTGGACCCAGCTGCGCCACAGGATCCTCTGACACGGAAGACGCCTGCGCAGGATTCCGCGGATGCGGAATGTGCAGGCGTCTTCTGTGCGCGCACAGCTGCCTTGCCTCTTACGCGGGCGCGAGTGTGAACAGCGCCGCACCGAGCACGATCAGGAGCGTCCCAGCGATCAGGACACGGCTTGGCATCTCTCGCAGGAAGAGGTAGCCGCCGAGCGCCGCCAGCAAGGGAGCAGCCTGGCGCACGGCGAGCAGTGGGGCGACGGGTCCAGAGCGGTAGGCGAACAGCATCAGCAGGTACGAGGCTAGACTGAGCCCGCCGAAGAGAAGGGCCCGTGCGTCGCCAGGAGCGGCGGACTCCCGCAGGGCGAAGGGTGCGACGAGCACGCCGGAGCCAAGGTATAGCAGGGCGATGTAGGCAACTGGAGGTGCGATCCGCACTGCGTGGCTGTCGACCACGCTGTAGGCGGCGATCAGGAGGCCGATCAGAGCGACGCGCCAAAGCGCCTGCGGCCGGCCGGCGCCGCCGCTGGCGAGGAGGCTGCCGAGGATGACCAGCGCGATGCCGCACCAGGCGAGCAGGGAGAGGTGCTCTCCGAAGGAGAGAGAAGCGACGAGGGCCGTAGAGAGGACCCCGAGGGAACGCGAGAGGGTATATGCCCACGCGAGCTCCGCCCTGCGGTAGGCCTGCGCCAACGAGGTGAAATAGAGGGCATGGATTACCCAGGTCGCAAAAAGCCAAGGCCACAGGTGCTCCAGATCGAGGGCGCCAAACCAAGGCCACCCGATCAGCAGGCCGAGGCTTCCGCCGCCAAGCATGATCAGCCACATGTAGCGCAGGCGTCCGCCCTGCGCCCGCGCTGCGGCATTCCAGGCAACGTGCAGCCCGGCAGACGCAATCGCCAGGCCGACCAGGGCAACCGGCAAGGGGCCACTCCTTTCAGGAGCGTCCGTCTTGGATCCTGATCTGAGCCGACATGCCTCCTGTGCGCACCGGCAGGAGACGCGTGCGCACGAACTCCCGGTGGATTGGATGATCGATGTAGCGGGCGAAGGCCTCCTCGTTTTCAAAGTCGAGCGCGACCGCGTAGTCGGCAGGCTGCGCAGAGCTGCCAGGCAGCTGCAACGCGGCTCCGTGCTGCAGCCCGGCGATTTCCGGGATCTCACGGGCCAGGGCATCAAAGCCGGCGGAGATGCCCTCGAGGTCCTCTTGCGTCACATCGTCGCGCAGCGTCAGGAGCAATAGGTGCCGAATCATACGCCATTCCCCCGTCGCAGTCGTGCGGCTTCTGGGCCGCCATCGCCGATGATCTTCTCCTTCACGTACGGCGTACCTTCCTTGGCACGTGGGCCACTTCGCCCGCATAGCATGGGGGGAACGGAGGTGGCGGCGTGCCAGACGCGCCCAAGAAGCACCACGGCCTGGAGCTCGTGGACCGCAGCCTGCTCTCCATGACCGGCGTTGCCAAAGTGGAGTCGTTCGATGATCGCGAGATCGTGCTGATTACCCACCTCGGCATGCTGACGGTCCGTGGCGAGAACCTGCACATACGGCACCTGGATCTTGAACAGGGCGATCTCGTCCTGGACGGCGATGTGGGTGCGCTGCTCTACGTGGCGGAGACCAAGCGCAAGGGCGCCTGGCGGAGACTGCTCAAATGATCGACCTGCCAATTCTGGAGCAGATTGACCGCATGCTGTTCGCTGCTCTCGTCGGCATGCTCGTCGTACCCGCCTGGAAGCTGATCGCTCTGCTCGGCGGCCGCCGCAGACTGTGGCGCATGCTGCTTGAAGCGGCGCTGCTGCTTATCTTGAGCGTGGCGGGAGGGGCTGCGCTGCTGATTGGCACGCTGGGCGACCTGCGTGCCTACGTGTTCGTGGGGTTCGCAGCCGGATGCGGGCTTGCTCTAGCCCTGCTCGGGCTGCTTCGTATGCCGTGGCAGGAATCCCGCAAGCGGCGTAGAACCTAGCGAGGACAAATAATCCACAAACTGTGGACAAATTGTGGACAAACCTTGCGGAGGCGGCGCGGTGCATATCGAGATCCGCGGCGCGGAGCGGCTTAGCTTTCGCGAGCGCCAGACGGTGACGCTGAAGGAAACAGGAGTGCGGCTCGACGCGATCGCTCGTCAGCTCAAGCTGAGCGAGTCCAGCGTCGCTACGCTATTGCACCGCGCAAAGCAGAAGGGATACCAGGTCGTCATCGTAATCGACGGAGATCCGCTCGCCTTGGCCGTTGGAGAGGAGGAGGAAGAGATTGACGAAGGCAGCTGATGCGATCGGGCTGGCAGCTCTGCGTTCACCCGCTCCCCAGCGCCCAACGCCGGTCCGGCGGGACGGAGCGCCAGCGCCCAGCAAGCGGCGCAGGCGGCTAAAGCTTCGGTTCGGCCGCATGATGTTCGCAGGCGTCGTCCTCTACCTGATCGGAGCCGGCGCCATCGGAGAGCTGCAGCTGCTGCACGTGCAGGCCGATGAGCATGTCATCACGGAGCAGCTCTCACACACGAATGCGCAGAATGCGGTGCTCTCCAAAGAGTTGCACTACCTGCAGTCGAGCGCTGGCCAGGCGGCCGCCGTACGCAGTGAACTGCACTATGCCCCTGCGGGCACGACGCCGCTGGTCATTCATACGGTTCCCTAGCATCACCGCTTGACGCCCCGCCGTTTTCCCCGCTAGAATCGCTATCAGAGGTAGTGGCGTTGTACGCCTCTGCCATATGCGGAAAGCGGGGAGAATTTGGCGGATACAGAGATCGTGGTCGGTGCCGTGGTAGAGGGTGTTGTGACTGGCATCACGCGCTTCGGAGCGTTCGTGCTGCTGCCTTCTGGCAAGACCGGGCTTGTTCACATTTCCGAGGTTGCGGATGCTTACGTGAACGACATCAAGGACTTCCTGAAGGAGCAGGACAAGGTCAAGGTCAAGATCCTGTCCTTCGACGGCAACCAGAAGATCGGACTTTCGATCCGCCAAGCACAACCCGGTGCTGCCGCCGGTCCGCGCCGCAGTGAGGGACGGCCCCCCATGGGCGGACGCCGCAGTCCCGGGCGCCCGCAGAACTTCGAAGACAAGCTGGCCCGGTTCATGAAGGACAGCGAGGACAAGCAGGCGGACCTGCGCCGCCACCACGACACGCACCGCGGAGGCCACGGGCGAGGCGGAGCAGGGGCCTTATAAGGTTGAAACGATGCGGGGCGCCGGCCATCCGGCGCCCTTTGTTTCTGTCCCATGCAGACAGGGGGAGACGAATGCGGGTGCTTGACTTCGCCAAAGAAACGGCCCAGCCGGTCACGCACTACGGGAGCAGCGGATTCGCGCTCGCGCGGCTTTTCTCGGGCACCCTGGCGCTGCACGCCCACCTTTGCTACCTTGCGCCAGGTGGACGCATCGGCAGGCACGAGGCGGCGTCAGAGCAGCTCCTTTTGGTCGTTGACGGCAGTGCCATGGTGCGCGGGCAGGCGGGTGCTCAGGAGCTCCTCCGCGCTGGCGAGGCCGTGTTCTTTGCCCGCGGGGAGGAGCACGAGACGCAGAGCGAGGGCGGCATGCGCGCCGTGATCCTAGAGGGTGACGGGATCGCAAGTGCCTTGGGCTGACCGCCTCCCCGGGGGCATCCTTCGATTTTCCGCATCGTCCGTCGCTGGCGGCCGGTTATGGGGTGCGGCAGAGGTCTTGCGCGGCGCCGGGTCCAGCGGTTCGGGAGAACGGAGCTTGAGGGGCCGGCCCTTACCGAAGAATCGGCCCGGCAAGGCGCAGCGTGCGAAGCCTAGAGTATTCTGCATGGACCATAGGGAAGACCGAATGGCGGTCACAAAGCACAGCGAAGATGATGCTTAATGATATAGAAGACAATGGTTGGAGATGGTAAAGTTTCTCCAGTTTAGCCGGGAGGTGCGGACATGAAAAGGGAGATCATGTAGCACTGGACATTTGGCGATGGAGAACAATGGTTATCGGACTGATAGATACAGGAGAACTGCCCTGTGAGCAGATTAATACTATGGGCCAGAAACACGTCATTAAGTAGGACGTTCTTCATTGCAATCTCTCTGGCTGTGATAGGAGTGGCTTCGCTCGCCGCATTTCTGTACTTTTACATCGGCCCTGTTTACACAAGATTAGACGATGCGTCCAATTACTTCGCGGCGCAGCGCCTTGCGTTCGACATGCGGGCCGATTTCTCTGGACTGCAAGACGCGGCGCGTCTCTATGCCTACGGATACGGCGGCGGTTATCGTGCCTATCGTGCGGACAGCGCGGCGTTTATCCGCGATGCGCAGGCGCTCGAACGCCTGGGCATTCCCGGCGTAACAGGCGACGTGCAGCAGATCCTCGGCGACTATAGGCAGTACGCATCGGTCACTGGTACAGGCCTTCAGGACATCCAGCAGCGGCAGGTGGCCGCAGGACGCAGCAAGGTATTCTTGGGCAGCGTGGCAGCTGGGGGCAAGGTGGGCCGCCTGCTCGATGTCCTTGCGGCGGATACCGCCAGCCAAGGGTTCAAAGGCGCCGTGCAGAGCACCCAGCACCGCGTGGACGTCATGCGGGTCACGTTCTTGGCTGCGATCGCGGGCGTCGCGGTGCTTGGGGTGGTCATTTTCTGGCTCATCTACGCGCTGGTGCTCCGGCGCATCCTGATCGCCATCCGCGCGATCGCCGGCATGGCCCAAAACGACTTCAGCGGACCAGCGATCGAGGTGAAGGGAAAGGACGAGATCGCCGCGTACCTGCGTGGGGTCAATGCGCTGCAGGCAAACCTGCGGATGGTATTGAGCCAAGCCGTTTCGGTCGCCGCTTCCGTCACCGCGGCGGGTCATGCGCTCGACCGCACTGCCAACGAAGCGTTGGCGGCAGCCACGCAGGTCTCCGGCTCCATCCAGCAGGTGGCGACCGGCGTCTCCCAGGAGACTTCGAGCATCGCGACCATCAGTGAGAACACCCAGCAGCTGAACCTCGCCATCCACCAGGTTGCCGTCGGCGCGCAGTCGCAGGCGGCGGAATCGGAAGCCACGGCCGCTGCGGCGGAGAAGACTTCGCAAGCCATCGTCCAGATGGAGAGCATGTCCCGCGACATCTCCACGGCAGCCCAATCGGCCTTTACCTCTGCGTCTTCCGGAAGCGCATCGGTCGCCGAGGCGATCGCAGCCATGAAGCGCACCGACGTGGCGATCCAAACGGTGGCGGAGCGGGTCGAGGGCACGGTGCAGTTCTCTGCGCAGATCGGGATGATCGTGGAGGTCATCTCGAATATTGCCTCGCAAACAAACCTGCTCGCGCTCAACGCCGCGATCGAGGCCGCACGGGCCGGCGAGCACGGCAAGGGGTTCGCGGTGGTCGCGGACGAGGTGCGGGCACTTTCCACCCGTTCCACGGAATCCGCGAAGGAGATCGAGGCGATCGTCGGTCAGATCCGGGAAGGGCTGGCAGCGGCAAGCGCCGCGGTGCGGGAGGGGACGGAAGAGGCCAGTCGCGGTTCGGCGCTCGGCGAGAGCGCAAGCGTGGCGCTGCAGGATATCCTGCAATCGATGCAGGGTATCAAGGACCGCCTGCACGAGCTGGCCGACGGCGCGTCCCTGGTTGCCTCGTCACAGCAGAAGATCACGGTGATGATCGAAAACGCGGCGGCGATGACCGAAGAGGCGTCGGCGGCCGCCGAAGAGATGCTCGCATCGACGCGCCAGGTCGCGGAAGCCGTCTCCCATGTGGCTTTAGTGGCGCAAGAGACGAGCGCGTCCGCAGAAGAGGTGTCCGCGACCGCGAAGTCCATGGAGCAGGCCATGCGCGATGTGAGCAGCCTCGCGGGAGATCTTCGCACGCAAGCCACCGACCTGCAGGAGACCTTGCGCGTCTTCAAGGTGTGATCGGCAACTGCAAAGGCCCAGCGCGGGCGTCGCCCCGCGCGCAGCGCTGTGCGGGAGGCATGCCTCGCGAGCGCCCGGCGGGCTGGTCGCCGTCGGTTTGCGGGCATGGCTGCCGGCATGGTACGATGTGCACAGATTTGTGCACATAGGAGGATGCGCGTGGAGCGATTTGCGTTCGTCCTGCATCCCCTGCGGTTCGATGACTTCACGCGCAAGTTCCCACTGCTCAACAGTCTGCCGGAGTCGCTCGTCGAAAAGGGGTTCAGCCGGCTTCCGCCGTTCAAGATCTCGCACATCACCGGTGCGCGTTCGAAGACGGGTGCGGAGGCCGAGGGCTGGTTCGTGGTGGTGCCGGTTTCGGCGCACCTGATGTTGGAATTGCCATTCCGCGAAGTGATGCTGCCAAAGCTCCTGCGGGCAGGCAAGATCGCCGAAAAGCTCGGAGCAGGCATCTTGGGCCTCGGAGCGTTCACCAAGGTGATTGGCGACCGCGGCATTTCGGTCGCGAAGGGGCTCGACATACCTGTGACGACCGGCAATTCCTACACGACGGCGTCGGCCGTCGACGGGGCGCTGCTCGGAGCCCGGCGCATGGGCATCTCACCGGATGACGCCACCGCAGTTGTGGTGGGCGCCACGGGTGCCATCGGCCGCGCAGCATCGGCCGCGCTGGCGGGAGAGGTTCGCCGCCTGGTGCTCGTAGGGCGCCAGACGACGAAGCTGCAGGAGGTTGCGCGCAGTATGCAAGACCTTGGCACGCGGACCGAGGTGGAGATCTCTACCGACGCCAAGAGTGCCGCGGGCGCCGCGGACATCCTCCTGACCGTCTCCTCTGCCACCGGTGTCATCTTGGAGCCTGCAGACCTTCGGCCCGGCGCGGTCGTCTGCGACGTGGCGCGTCCGCGCAATGTCTCAGAGAAGGTGTACGAGCAACGCCGCGACGTTCTGGTGATCGACGGCGGCGTGATCGAGGTTCCGGGCCCTGTGGACTTCCACTTCAACTTCGGTTTTCCGCCCGGCTACGCAGAGGCGTGCATCGCGGAGACGATGATTCTGGCGCTCGAGCGGCGCTACGAGCCGTACACACTAGGTCTCGACATCCGGCCGGAGCGCGTTCGGGAGATTCGCGAACTTGCGAACAAGCACGGCTTTTCCGTGGCCGGCTTCCGGCGCTTCGAGCGCTCGATCCCGGACGAAGAGGTGGAGGAGATCCGCCGCGCAGCAAAGAGCGCCTCGCGCCGGAGCTCGACGACGGCCTGAACCTGCGGGATCCTGCGGCGCAAGGGCTCTTTGGAGAAGATGCAGCAGAGTAGACAAAGGACGTGGTCACGAGGTATGCCTCGTGACCACGTCCGAGCTTTTGCTACTTCTCCTGTTTTGCCTCGTGCGCCAGACGACGGACGAAGATGGGCTGGTAGATCTCCAGGACGACGAAGGCCAGCACCAGCAGGGCCGAGAGCGGTGCGGTCAAGGCGGGCATCACGCCGCGCACGAACATGATGGCCGCGGTGGCCCCGAGGATCAGCACCACCCAGGTCCAGTACCCTAGTCGAAGCGCGCGGCGGCGTTGGGCTTCGGGCAGATCGGAAAGCGATGCCATACGGATCCTCCTTTCAGTTTGGCCCGGGACCGGGCAGCGAGCGAAGGAAGCGCACGATGTGCCCGTTCGTCTCCTCGCCCAATTCGTAATGGAAAAGGTGTGATGCGCGTTCACCGCGCAGGAGTTGGAACTCCGCCTGGGGCAACGCCTGCGCGACTTCCAGCCCATACTCCGGCGGGGTCATCAGGTCGCGCTCCCCCGCGACGACCAGCGCCGGAATCTGCAGCGACTTTAGGCGTGGAAGCCTGTCGGGGTCGCGGGCCAGTTCGAGATAGTGCCGCATCGTCTCATCGGTGACAGCCCGGCTGCCGCGAAGGCCAAGCGCCCCCGTGCCGTCTTGCATCGCGTTCACGAGCGGGCGGCTCGCCATGAAGTACGGTAAAAGCGCCGTGCGTTCCTCGTAGCCCAGGCGCACCACCTGGCCGACGATGCGGGCCCGCAGCGCGAGGAAGGGATCGAGGCGTCCCCAGGTCGCGAGCAGTACGAGGGAGCGAATCCTGTCTGGGCTGCGGAGCGCCATCTCCTGCGCCAAGGCCGAGCCGAGCGAATGGCCGAGCAGGTGGCAGCGATCGACGCCGAGGGCGTCCAGTGCAAAAAAGGAATAGTCGACGAGTTCCTCCATGCTCTTGGGCAAGGGAAGATCCGAAGACAGACCGAGCCCTGGGTAGTCGAGCGAGAGGGCGCGCATGTGCGCCGCCTGCAGGGACCGCCCCTGCAGGCCGAGCGCCATCCTGTCCGCGCCGGATCCCGGCAGCATCAGCACGACGTCCGGCCCTTCTCCGAACTCCTGCACGCTGGCCGCGCCGCCCGTCGTCAGGGCGGGCCTGAGAAGGGTGCTCACGAGAGGAAGTCCACCTCCTGGCCCAAGCCTGCGGCGCGCGCCTTCTCGAGGACGACGGCTCCTGCGGCGAGGTCAAGTGCGGCGATGCCCTGGGACAGGAAGAGGGTGACATCCTCCGGGCTTTGCCGTCCGGGCCGCACGCCTTCCTGGATCTCGCCGAGCGTCGGTAGGTCTTCGAGACGCAGGGCGCCCCGCCGCAGCAGCGGGATCACGTCACCCGCCTCGATCTCGGCCGTGGCGCGCGAGTCAACGGCGACGACCTTTGCGCGCAGCACCGCGTCGTCGTCGATCTCCCGGTCGTGGGCACGGTTGGAGCCAGCGGCGTTGACGTGCTGGCCGGGGGCGAGGTCTCGGCCGAACAGCACCGTCTCCTTGGCACCGGTGATCGTGACGATGACATCCTGGCCCACGACCGCATCCCGTGCGTCAACGGCAGGCGCAACGGGTACCCCGATGCGATCGGTCATGCGCCGGCAGAACGCCTCGAGGCGTTCACGGTTGCGTGCGTAGACCGTCGCACGCTGCAGCGGCCGTACGAGCGCGATCGCTTCTAGCTGGGTTTCTGCCTGGTAGCCTGCGCCGATCATGCCGAGACGCGCTGCATCCTTGCGGGCGAGAAGATCCGTGGCTACGGCGGAGATGGCGCCCGTGCGCATCTGCCCGAGGTGGTCTCCCTCGATCAAGGCAAGGAGCTTCGCGTCCCTTTGGTCCCAGATGGGGATCAAAAAGCGCGCCACACCGGCCTTGGACGCGACGTAGACCTTTCCGCCGATCAGGTTGCGCTTGGGGTGGCTCGCGAAGAGTCCGGAAAGCACAGCATCCTGGCTCATGACGCGACGCCGGGGCTGCTCGGAGAGGGAGCCTTGCCCCTGCGCCTGCAGCGCCTCACGGACAGCCGTGATCGCTTCGCCCATCGAGAGGAGTTTCGTTACATCGGCTTCGCGAATCAGAAGAGCCATCAACCATACCCCCCAGGACATCCTAGCACGGCGGCGCCCCGCGGGCCTCTACCTATCCTCTGCCAGCGGGATCGGCTACAATAGCACCCATTACAGGTCAGGGCGGTGGGCCGGCTTGCGCATCGCAGTGCTGGGACTTGGTACCGTAGGCAAACAGGTGGTCGAGGTGCTGGATCTCGAGCGGGAACTCTTCGCCGCGCGGCTCGGCGAGGAGATCGTGGTTGCGCGCATCCTCGTGCACGATCAGGACAAGCGTCGCCCCGAGAGCATGCACTCGCGCCTCACCTATGATCCACGGGACGTATTGGACGACCCCGACATCGAGGTGGTCGTCGAACTGATGGGCGGCTTCGAACCCGCGCGCAGCTACATAGCGGAAGCGATCCGCCGCGGCAAGGCGGTGGTGACGGCGAACAAGGAAGTCATCGCGCGTGCGGGCCCGGAGCTCTCTGCGAATGGCAGGCCCGGTGCAGACCTCCTCTTCGAGGCAGCGGTCGCAGGCGGCATCCCGATCATCCGCTCGCTGCAGGAATCGCTCGCAGGCAACCGTCTGCAGGCGATCTACGGCATCGTCAACGGAACGACGAACTTCATTCTGAGTCGGATGCACGAGGACGGCGTGAGCTTCGAGGAGGCCCTGCAGGAAGCACAGTCCCGCGGTTACGCTGAAGCGGACCCCTCCGATGACCTCGACGCGGTCGACGCCGCCCGCAAGATTTCCATCCTGGCAAGTTTGGCGTTCGGCGGTTGGGTTGACGTCGATCTGGTGCGTCGCGAAGGAATCCGCAAGATCACGGCGGACGACGTGCGCGAGGCAAAGGGACTCGGCGCGGTGATCAAACTGATCGCGCGGGCGGAGGCGACCCCGGAGGGACTCCTGGTCGGTGTCGCGCCCACCTTGATTGCGAAAAGTCACCCGCTTGCCGATGTCGGGGGCGCCCAGAACGCCGTGTACGTCCGCGGGGAACCGATCGGGGAGCTGCTCTTCGAGGGTCCTGGCGCTGGTGGACCTGCCACGAGCTCAGCGGTGATCGGGGACATCCTGGATGCGGCGAGGGCCAGGCGCGTGGGTGGGCGGAGCGTCGCCCTGCCGCTCGAGCCGGCTGCGCTGCTTCCGGCCGAGGTGCACCAGAACGCCTACTACCTGCGCCTGCGCGTGCGCGAAGTGGCGGGGGCACTGGCGTCGGTGGCACAGGCATTCTCCGAAGCCGGCGTCAGTCTGCGCATCGTGCATCAGCCGCCCGGCGGGGAGGCCGAGGCGACGGTCTCGCTCGTGACGCGTCCGACCCTGCGTCAGCACCTCGAGCGGGCGCGGGAGATCCTGCACAGCACAGCCGCCGTTCTGCGTGAAGAGAGCTGTATCCTCGCGGAGATGGAGTAGAGGAAGCCGCGAGAGGTCGCCTGAGAGAGCCCTTTCGGCAGGCTTCGCTGCTCGGAGCGGCGAAGCCACTCCCTTAGCCAGGCACAGGAAAGGATTTCGACGCATGGTGCGCTATAGCCAACTGACCCTGGACCAGATCGCCACCTTCCCGCCGCCCGGAACTGCGGGGCCGCAGTCTTTGCAGTTCCTAGAGGACGCAGGCGCAGTGGCATACCTTTTGCCGCGCGAGGAAAGCACGACGCTCGACCTCTGGCTATACGATCTGAACGCCAACGAAAGCCGCCTTCTGACGAAGCCGCCAGGCGAGGATGATGCGTACTCGCTAGAGGAGGAGCTGCGCCGGGAGCGCTCTCGTCAGGCCTGGGGCGGCATCACGTCCTACCAGATCACCGGCGGCACCCTGCTCGTGCCACACGGCGGCCAGCTTTGGCACGGCCGCGTCGGCCAGCCGCTTATGGCGCTCCAGAACGCCGCGGACGCAGTCGACCCGCGCCTTTTCCCGGACGGACGGCGCGTCGCCTTCGTCCGCGAGGGCGACCTGCACGTGCTCGATCTCGCCACGGGAGAGGTGCAGGCCCTGACTACCGGCGCAGAGCCCGGGTTCACCCATGGACTTGCGGAGTACGCGGCGCAGGAGGAACTTGGCCGCCCGGAGGGCTACTGGATCCGGCCCGATGGTGCCATCATCGCGTACGCCGAGGCCGACGAACGTCACGTGCCGCTCTATCCGATCAGCCACCAGACGGGGGATCCCGTCTGGGTCGAGGAGCACCGGTACCCCCTCGTCGGAGCGGAAAACGCGCGCGTGCGTCTCGGCACCGTCTCCGCCGCAGGCGGCGAGACCACTTGGTACGAAAGTGCCGGAGAGTATCTTGCCCGCGCAGTCTGGACGCCATCGGGAGATCTCTGTGCCATCTGGCTCGACAGGCTCCAGCGCCGCGCCGTATGGGTGCTCTACCGCCCGGGAGAGCCGAAAGCGCACCCTCTTTTCAGCGAAGAGAGTGCTCCCTGGTATAACGTGAACGACGACACCCGATTCCTCAAGACGGGCGAGATTCTCTATTCCAGCGAACGCACAGGAGTGCGCCGGCTCTACCTGCGTTCGGCTGACGGCGCAGAGCGCGCACTGGGAAGCGACGCGGGAAATGTGAATGCGCTCCTCGCACTGGATGAAGATCGCCGCGTTGCCTACTACCTCGGCTGGGACGATGACCCGACCCAGCGCCACATATTCGCGGCGGCCTTGGCGGGTGGTGCGGCCGAAAGGATGACCCATGCCCCCGGCTGGCATGCCGCGACCTTCTCGGAGGACGCGCGTACCTACGTTGAGCGCTTCAGCAGCCCAGAGCACCCAGCCGTCACGGTCCTGCGCCGAATCGGCGCAGCGGGTGAAACGGTCATCCACACGCAGGACGGCTTCTCGGCACAGGAACTCGGCCTTGTGCCGCCGGAGATCGTGCGGATTCCGGGGGCTGATGGCACGCCGCTCTACGGCGCGATCTACAGGCCGACGACGCCATCCGCGGACAAGCTGCCACTCGTGGTCTCGGTCTATGGCGGCACGCATGCCCAGATGGTCACACGCGCTTGGGAACTGACAGCGGACCTCGAGGCGCAGTACATGGCGCAGCAGGGCTATGTCGTCTGGAAGCTCGACGGGCGCGGCAGTTATGGCCGCGGACTCGCCTTCGAGGCGCCGCTCTTCGAGCGGTTCGGCACGGTGGAGCTCGACGACCAGGTCGCAGGCGTGCGCTACCTCGCCCAGCACGAGAACGTCGATCCGCAGCGGGTGGGCATCTACGGCTGGAGCTACGGCGGGTTCATGACGCTCACAGCGCTCCTCAAGGCGCCGGACGTGTTCAAGGCGGGGGTTGCGGGAGCGCCCGTGACAGACTTCCGCTGGTACGATACGGCGTACACAGAACGCTACATGGGGCTGCCGGGGCCGAACAAGGACGGCTACGACGGGGCGGCGCTCTGGCCGCTCGCCGATCGACTGCGCGGCGACCTCTTGATCATCCACGGACTCGTGGACGAGAATGTTCACTTCCGCCACTCCGCGCGGATGATCTCCGCGCTGATCGAAGCGGACCGGCCCTTCGAGGTGCAGGTGCTGCCGGAATCCCGGCATTCCGTGCGAGGCATTGCCCTCAAGCGCAAAGTGGCAGAGTCTCGCACCGGCTTCCTGAAAGAGCACGTCTAGATCTCGAGCGGTTTTTCGATCCAGGCACCGCGGTCCGCCCGGATGTTGAGAAGGCTTTTTAGGAAATAGCACCAAATGCATCAGTCGGTGCATCGAACAAGGGAGGCATGAAGGATGCAGACGAGAGAACTCGGCAAGCAGGGCCTCTCCGTATCTGCGCTCGGGCTTGGCTGCATGGGGATGTCCGACTTCTATGGAGGACAGGACGATCAGGAGTCGATCGCGACCATCCACCATGCGATCGAACTGGGGGTCACGTTCTTCGACACCGCGGACATGTACGGGGTCGGACGCAACGAGGAACTCGTGGGTAAGGCGCTTCGGGGACACCGCAATCAGGTTGTGCTCGCCACGAAGTTCGGCAACGTGCGTTCCCCGGAAGGCAAGCCGCTCGGAATCAACGGACGACCGGAGTATGTGTTCTCCGCCTGCGATGCGAGTCTGAAGCGGCTTGGCGTCGATTGCATCGACCTCTACTACCAGCACCGCGTCGATACGAGTGTGCCGATCGAGGACACTGTCGGTGCCATGGCGGACCTCGTACGCCGAGGGAAGGTGCGCTTTCTCGGACTCTCCGAAGCGTCCCCGGCGACGATCCGCCGCGCGCATGCGGTGCACCCGATCTCCGCTTTGCAGACCGAGTACTCTCTTTGGACCCGCGACGTGGAGGCGGAGATCCTGCCCACCTGCCGGGAGCTCGGGATAGGCTTTGTACCCTACAGCCCACTCGGCAGAGGGTTCTTGACAGGCAGGATCCGCCAAGTGGACGACTTGCCGGAGGGAGACTTCCGCCGCAATGCCCCGCGCTTCCAGGAAGAGAACCTCAGGCAGAACCTCCTGATTGTGCAGCGCCTCGAGGAGATCGCAAAGGAGAAGGGCTGCACGCCGGCCCAGCTCGCCCTCTCGTGGGTGCTTTCGCAGGGGGACGACATCGCCCCGATCCCTGGCACCAAGCGCCGCAAGTACCTCGAGGAGAACCTCGGCGCACTCAGTGTGCAGCTCAGTCCGGCGGACCTCGAGAACATCCGCGATGCCTTCCCGGAAGGCGTTGCCTCTGGCCAGCGCTATCCCGAGCAGGCGATGAAGTCCGTCAACCGCTGATTTTGCGTTGAGCGCACGCGCTATGGAGCGTGGGCTGGCATCGCCGGGCTGCCTGGACGAACGCGCAGTTTAGGACTGCCGCAGCGCAATGGATGCTATACTTTGATGTGGCGCCGGGGTGGCGAAACGGCAGACGCAGGGGACTTAAAATCCTCCGGGCGCAAGTCCATGCGGGTTCGAGTCCCGCCCCCGGCACCAAACAAAACCGCATCACGAAGCCGTTTACTAGCATCACCCCCGGCGGATGGCCGAGGGTGATGTAACTTCTTTGGCGCCATTCTGGTTCAAGCGACCACAGCGAAAATACAGCCTAGGCAGGGGGCAGTAGCGACCAACCCGACCGGAGGGACGCCGATGGCTCACTCCAGAGCGAGAGTCTGCAGGGTCGCTAACGACACACGACTCCGAACCAGGATACGTTCTCACGAGGGTTGACGGCCTCGATCACATCCGTTCGTCGCCTTTTCCCAGAACCTCGCTACGGGCTTGGATGCAGTTTGGAACGGTATCGACGCACGCAGATACACCGATGAAAGTGGCCTCCTTAAGCGGGTCGACGGACCAACCGCAAGCGCCCCCTTTTTGGGAAGACCACCGTACCGAGGATCCTGGGTAGTCTCAGATGTGCATAACTTGTACTGCTGCCGGCAACAGTGATGGTAGATGTGGGGGATGTTGCACATGTGGGATACGAGTGATAGACTACAGCCAGGAGAGGGGGGCGTACGCGTGGAAGAGACTCTTGAACTCACCCCCGAGGTGATCAAGGAACTGAAGGCAGTTGCGGAGTCCGATCAGAGGGCTGCGCACGTTAACGAAATGATTACTCAGGTGACTCGACAGTTGGTTGCAAGGTTCGTCCGCCGCGTGGTTGACGAAGTGCGCACGGACCCGAGCGTGCTGAAGGAGAACCGGTCGTACTCTCTCGTAGTGGCCTTTGGTCAGACGGACAAAGGGGAATGGCTTAGCACCGCGGAGGTTGCGGAGATGTTCCAAGTTAGTCAGCAACAGGTCCGTCGGTGGTGCGAATCGGGCAAGTTTCGCAATGTCCGCACGCCTGGCGGCACCTACCGCATTTCCAAAGGAGATGTCGTGAAGGGTCTTCAGTCTGGTACTGAGCCCGCCTCCCGCAAGCCTGACCCCTCTGAGTATGTTGGCGTGTGGGCCAACAACAAGACTTTGGTGGAGGAGATCCGGGAGGCTTCTGAAGACCGGGATAACAGCTAATAATGGCGGCCTTTGTCGTGGACACGGACATTGCTAGCGAGATCCTTTTGGGGGACTGGGACCTAGCGTCCAGTTTGGCAAACCTTCAGCGTCGGGGTGACCGTGTCTACTTTTCCGAGGCGACGAGAGGAGAACTGCATTCCTGGTCGAGCGCCTCTGCTCCGGATCTTGCCAAAGCCGACACACTTCTGGCTAGTGTTGACGCCGTCCTAGATGTTGACAGTACGATCAGCCGGAAAGCTGGCGAACTACGCCGGCTGAGTAGTCACTCTGTTGGCCAACGTTGCCCATCGTGCGGGAAAGTCACAGGCGGCAAGCTCAAACTCCCCGATGCCATGATCGCCGCGACGGCGGTCACAGAGGGGGCTACCCTCATTACGAACAACGGGGCGGACTACCAGCCGTTGGTGGGGTATGGTGTATTGAAGGTTATGTCCGGCAGGGACCTGATCGCGCAGTTTGGACCGCAGCAAACCGGTCAGGGGTTGACTCCCTGAGGCTGCACCGTTGGATCGCACCACCCGCGGCGAGTCTGCCTGAGAAGTTTCGTCGTACCAGACCGCGCGTTGCTTAACCCGGTGCAGCGACAGCGCCTTCGATACCGCGGTAGACATCGTCGACTTGCCGACGCCAGCACTGCCGCGGAACGGAACGGCCGCCGGTTATCCGCGTTCCTCCAGCGAATCCCGGCTCCCCGCACCGCTCACTCGCCGACGTAACTCCAGAAGAGTTCCTCGAGCGAGACGCCGAGCACCTGAACGCCCTTCACCCCTGACCGCGCACCGCCTCGGGCTCCACCCTGCCCGTGACGAGAAAGCCGTGCGCCTCGGAGCGCACGGTGCGGACACCCGCGAGGGCCGCGAGGTCCGCGGAGGCGTCGGCTCGTGCCGAGACGAGCAGTCGGCGCTCCGCGTCGAGGATCTCGGAGATCGGCCCCGCGATCTGCACGCGCCGGTCGTGGATGAGCGCGAAGTGGTCGCAAGTGCGTTCGACGAGACCGAGGTCCTGGGATGTGAGCAGCACCGTGCGCTCCGGAACCGCGCTTGCTTCGAGCAGAACCTGCAGGTAGCGCCGGCGGTGCACCGGATCGAGCCCCGCCGCCGGTTCATCGATGATCAGGAGCTCCGGCTGCGTCGAGAGCGCGAGTCCAAGAGCGAGCTGCGTACGCATGCCGGTGCTGAGTGCTGCCACCTTGCGGCTGCGGGGCAGCTCGAAGGTCTCAGGGTAGCGCTCCGCAGTCGAGGCATACCAGTGCGGGTGCAGCTCGCCGACGAAGCGCAAGAGGTCCCCAACGCGCATTCCCGGATAGAAGGTGGGCTGCTCCGGCACGTACGCGACGCACGCCCTTGCCTTCGCATCGAGCCGTCCCAGGGGGTGGCCCAGCAGGCTGCCCTCGCCGGCGCTGGAATGGAGAAAGCCCATCAGCAGGCGCAGCAAGGTCGTCTTGCTGGCTCCGTTGAGGCCAAGCAGACCGTAGATGCTGCCCTCCGGCACCTCGAGGTCGATCCCGTCAAGGACGGGAACCGGACCGAAGCGCTTCTGCAGATTCCGGAGGCTAACGGCCAACATCGCGCTTCCCCTCCCCATCCGGCTCGACGCTTCCGTCCCGCTCGCGCAAGGATCGCCCGAGGTCGTCCAAGGCTTCGCCCGGACTGAAGCCCAGGCGCTCGGCCTCGAGCAGGAGCGCCTCCACAGCGGAACGAAGCAGCTGACGGCGCTGCGCCTCTCCGAGCACCGCCTATGGGCTGCTGGTGCGGGGGTGGCCGTCGTCTCCATCCCCCAGTTATGGAACCGTGACGCCAGGGAACCTCTGGCTCGTCGACCCTGCAACAGGAGCAGCCCGAAATCTCATGGGTGCAGAACAGCCGTATGACGAGGCTGCTTGCGTCTACGCGGGCAGCCACTGGGTGCTCTGGGGCTAGGTGTCGTCGAGAGTGGACGGAGGCCCGGTGGCGTATTACCTCTACAACCTTTCGACCGGAACGCGCCAACCCTTCACCGATCGGTTCACCGGCACTTCGACGTCAAGCAATGGTGTGTCCTCGTTCGGCACCGTCAGGGCGATCGCGTTCGATGCGAGCACGATGTATGTCCTCGGCGACAGCTTCTACAACCACATGTGGCCATCTCGAAGATGCTGGGTCACAAGAGGTCTGCGTTCACCACGCAGACCTATGCGCACCCGCTGGACGCCACCGGCAAGATGGCGCCATCTTGCCCGGCGAAGGGCGGCGAAGGGTGGATAACCAGGGTCAGATCGCAGAGGCTCCAACCGCGCCTGTGGAGCGGGATATTGGGACTTCGCGGCTAATCACGGCTAATGACGACTAGCCCCAGGATCCAGGATCCAGGGTCCTAGGGGACTTAAAATCCTCCGGTGGCGACACCATGCGGGTTCGAGTCCCGCCCCCGGCACCAACGAAAAGCTGCTTCACAAAGCCGTTTGTGAGAACCTCAGTTCAAAGTGGAAATCCGAGGGGGTTGGGTATACTGATCCCTGAGGTGGGACCACGTGGTAGTTCCTGTCGTACAGCAGCTCGCGCAAGTCATCACCCAGCTTCCGCCGCTCGACCAAGAGTTCCTATACCGTCGCCTTGAGAGGCTTCTCCAGCCCAGACTCAGCCCTCAGGTGGTCGTAGACTTCAGGGAGAAACGGTTCGCCAACGGCTTCAGTTGCCCGCATTGCCAGGGACCCCACATCCACCGTCACGGCAAGTACAAGGACCGTTGGCGCTACCGTTGCGTTGACTGCGGGAAGACCTTCAACGATGCGACAGCTTCACCGCTCGCAGGTACCCACTACGGCATAGACAAATGGCTCAAGTACGCCAAGTGCATGAGCCAGGGAATGACGATACGCCAGTCCGCCCAGGACGTTGGCATCAGCGTGCCGACCGCCTTCTACTGGCGGCATAAGATCCTCTCCGCACTTCGGAACCTCCCGAAGCCCACCTTGTCGGGCATTGTGGAAGCCGATGAGACCTTCTTCCTGGAATCGCAGAAGGGGTCCCACCGTCTAACTCGACCTACCAGGTACTCAGGCATCAAGGCACCGCTGCGCGGCATCAGCCGCCACCAGGTGTGCGTACTCGTAGCTCGGGACAGACAGACGTCGACTGTCTCGGAGGTCGTCGGTCGGGGACGGGTGTCAGCAGCCCAGATTGGGACAGTCTTGAACGGCGTGCTGGGTGATTGCGTACTGTGTACTGATGCGGCGAGTGCGTACCGCACGTACGCCACGGCGCAGAACATCCCACTCAAGGCTCTGAACGCTAGACTCGGTGTGAAGAAGCGCGGCATTTACCATCTGGGCAACGTGAACAGCTACCACAGCCGTTTGAAGCGATGGATTCGTCCCTTCAACGGTGTGAGCACCAAGTACCTGCCGAACTACCTTGTCTGGTTCCAGCGTATAGATTCCACGAATAACATTCCCCGCAACGTCGTTGCCAATCGTCTGCTGAATCACAGTCACACGCCAATGGTGTTCACCACTACAAAACAACTTCTTTAACCTTGATCCTAACGAAAAATGGAGTATACTGGAAAATGGGAGGAATGATGATGCAATCAAATAGTGACGGCGGCGGCATCGAACCTCGCCGCAAGGGATATGGCGGCATGATATTTGCATTGGGGCTTGCGTTACTTCTTGTGCACGCGACTCCTGCAATTGACTTACTGTTAGTTTTTCGTTCTTTTGAACCAACGGTGCGCACGATAACGGGAAGTGCAATCGTAGGATACGTGGCAATGGCAGCTATGATCTATGGGCTCATAGAGGGTCTAGTGAAGCGCACCAGACCGCACGCGATGACGATAGCGTTGGCGGTTATCTTCCTGCTGTCGATACCCGTCGCACTTTCGCAGCGGGTGCCAGGTTATGTCTCGCACACGTACGTATGTACTTCTAACGGGCACATTACCTTTCTTTCGACGAACGTCTCTCCGCCCAAGGGTTGCCGCCCATACCACAATGGTGAAGTGGTGCCTGTGCCCTGAAACCGTCGCGCCGTACGATGCTGACGATAGCCGAGTGATAGCGGCACCGCACAGGCGATGTCGCTTTTGCCTGTCCGTTTCCCACAGGAGATTGAAACAGAGGTTTGTGAGAACCGCCGCCGGCACTGTGCCAGCGGCGGTTCGGTGTCCTTGGCGCCGTTTTGGCACGCAACGCTTCAGAAGGTGCAAGAAGCGAGAAATCAGCCTTGCAGCTTTTCGGCTTTTCGTCCATACTGCTGCTGAAGGAGAAAGGGGGGAGCCGCGCTTCCTCTCCGGCTCGAACGCCGGGGTCTCAGCGCTGCGGTTCTGATGGACAGAAAGGTCTTCGTAACCGTACGGAATCGAGGATTGATTGCTATCCCTTCCGACACGCGGCGGCGCTACGGTTTGGATGAGCCCGGAGCGCAGGTCGAAGTCGTTGAGAGGGATGGCGAGATCGTCTTGCGCCCTTACGTCGCGATACCATTTGAGCAGACTTGGTTTTGGACCGACAAGTGGCAGCGCATGGAGCACGAGGCGGATGAGGACATCAAGGCCGGGCGAGTAAGATCCTTCAAGGACGTCGACGAGTTCCTGACCGATCTGGAGTCGTGAGGTACGAACGAACAGAGTCTTTCAAGGCTGATTATCGCCGGCTCTCAGAGGCCGAGCGTAAGCTGTTCCGTGCGGCCGTAAAAGACTTTAATGAAGGTTGCGAGCGTTACATTCTCAGTAAGGATCCGTCAGCCTGGCAGGATAGCCTCCGCGTCCAGTCTGTTACCGGTGCCAAAGGTGTTTGGGAAATGACTTGGCACTTTAGTGGGCCCGATGGCAGAGCCACTTGGGAATGGACTGAAGCAATCGATTCCGAAGGGAAAAAGTGGCCGGTTGTCAGGTGGAGGAGAATAGGCGATCATAACATCTTCAAAAACCCATAGGTACAGCGGCACCGTGGGCCGGTATCGACATCGTGGTCATCTCGAAGATGCGGGGGCACAAGAGCTTCGCGTTCACGGCGCAGGTGTACGCGCACGTCCTTGATGCAACCCTCCAGGCTGCATTCGATCGCTTCGACACTCTGGTAGACGATTGAGTTTTGCTGCCCTGGTTGCTGCCTTTCTGCCAGAGTCGCCGGGGGTCGTGCCGGGTCGCCGTGAGGATGCTCAAATCGCTGAAATGCTCGCTGGGAAGCGCCTCGCGCGTTGCCGAAGGGCGCCAGACCATTCGCTATGTCGCACAGGAGGTCCGTCCGAGCCGCAGGCTCCCCCTCCTGGACGCGTCGTATTGGCGAGGCGCCAACCGGAGCGATACAGGCTGCATGGAACTCTGCAGGATGGCGGGAGACGCATCACGAACGGGCAGATTCGAAGCCTGTTGACTTCCAAACCTTTGCGAGGAGTACAAGCATGGATATTACCATCTACACCGACGGCGCCTGCTCCGGCAATCCGGGTCCGGGCGGCTGGGCTGCCGTCCTTGTTGCCGGGGAAAGGCGCAGGGAGATCTCCGGCTTCGCCGCGGATACGACCAATAACCGTATGGAAATGACGGCGGTCATCCAAGGTTTGAAGGCGCTCACCCAGCCGTGCAATGTGCGCGTCCACTCCGATTCGTCGTATGTGGTGAACGCCTTTCAGAAGAGATGGCTCGACAAGTGGCAGAAAAACGGCTGGCGCACGAGCACCGGCAAACCTGTCGAGAACCAGGACCTCTGGCAAGAGCTGTTGAGCGCGATCGGGCAGCACAAGGTCAAGTTCGAGTGGGTGGAAGGCCACGCTTCGGATCCGTTGAACAATCGCTGCGACGAACTGGCCAAAGAAGCCATTCGGCAACGTGGCGGCACGAACTAGCGCCGCCTTGCGCACGTCGCCCGGATGGGCACGTCTGTTCCCGCTGACGTGAGACCGTCCGTCAGAACCTGCCCAAGGGCATTCATATCGTCACGCTGGACAACCAGGCGACCAGCATCAAGGCGTCGGTCAACAGCATGCTGCAGGAGGCTCTCCTCGGTGCCCTGCTCGCCGTCCTGATCATCGCCTTCTTCTTAGGAACGCCGCTTCGACGCTCGTCGCCGTCGTCTCCATCCCGCTGTCGATCCTGATCAGCCTGATGGTTCTCAATGCACTGGGAATCAGTCTCAACGTCATGACCCTTGGCGGCATTGCAGTATCGGTCGGGCGGGTCGTCGACGACAGTATTGTGCTGCTCGAGAACGTCTTCCGAAAAATCCAGGCGACGCCGCCTCGCGACCGAACGCAGGACACGATCATCGCCGGGGTCCGCGAGGTCGCGAAGGCGGTCACATCTTCGACCGTCACGACGATCGCCGTCTTCCTGCGATCGGAGTAGCGTCCGCTCGTCGTCGTGCCAGTGATGTACAGCCTCCTGCATCGCAACGCGGATCGCGCCGGTTCCGCTGCCGCTTCGTCCTAAAAGTCGCCGGTACTGCGCGGCGCGCACGGGTCCGCCTGGCTTGGCTGCAACGGGCCCTATTGCGTCATCCTGGCCGCCATGCGGGCGACGAAGCCCCGCGGCAGAAAAGGCATGATACGAGTGCCGAACCGGTTGAAGGCGCCGACGACGTGGCGCGTCTTGCCGCGGGCGAGGGCTGCCAGCCCCTCGCGCGCAACCTGACGAGCGGGAACGGTGCCCGGCGGACGGCTCATCCCCGCACCGACGAAGAATTCGCTCTCGGTCGAACCCGGGTAGAGCGTCAGATACGAGACGCCGGTGCCCTGCAGTTCAAAGGGCAGCGCCTCTCCGAGCGCATGTACGAACGCCTTGCTTGCAGCGTACGTGGCCATCTTCGGCGCAGGGACGAAGACGATCCCGGAAGCGACCTGGATGACTGCGCCGCGGCGACGCTCACGCATGCCGAGCAGGAAGGCGTAGGTCCAGTCCAGCAGCGCGCGGCTGTTCACTTCGATCATGGCATGCAGACGTTCGAGGTCCGCGTCGAGGAGGGGACGGTAATCGCCGATGCCGGCGTTGTTGATGAGCAGATCGGGGATTAGGCCGCGCTGTGCGAGGTGCGCCAGGGCAGCCTCGGCAGAGCCCGGTGCTGCAACGTCCAGCACCAGCGATTCGCCTGCACCCTCAGGCAGCGCGCCGAGCACCTCGGCGAGGCGTTCTGTGCGCCGCGCGATCAGCACGACGTAGTGTCCCTGGGCGGCCAGTTCGGCGGCGAAGGCGGCACCGATGCCCGATGATGCGCCGGTGACGACGGCGCAGCTCCGCTCTGAAATCGGCAAGACCTCCCTTTCAACGATTGTACCGCTGCGCAACCTCCCGATACGGGAGAGAGTGGATCAGAAGACGCCCGCCGCATCCGGCGGGCGCCTTCCCCTCTGTGCGGGGCCTGCAAGGACGCATCTGCGCATCAACGGCACGGCGGCAGGGTGCACCAGCCGCGCCGATCAGCCGTTCAGGATGTCCTTCTCGAGGTGCATCGAGACGACCCAATTGGGCGCATCCACCACTTCCGAGATCTTTAGATCGCCCGCGACCGACGCGACGAGGTAGGCGTCGAGCGCCGTAACCCCGGTCCTGCGGACGATCTCCTCGATCATCCCGCGGGTGGCGGCGCGGGCAGCTTCGAACAGGTCGGGCGCGATGCCGGTCGTTGCGATGGCCCGACCTTGGCGCGCGCTGCGGGGGTGCGTCTCGACCATCGGGTAGGGCCGGGCCCCGCCTTTCTCGAGGTGCACGCGGACTGTCACGACGGAACTCGTCTCGATCGCGGTGCCGCACACCTCGCCGTCTCCTTGCGCGGCATGCGTGTCACCGAGCGAAAGGAGTGCACCGTGTACCGCGATCGGCAGGTGCAGACGCGCACCGGGCGTGATGTGGCGGATGTCCATGTTGCCGCCCTGGGGACTTGGCGGCACGATCGGGTGGTCTCCGGAAGAGGGCATTGCTACACCGATCGTGCCGATGAACGGCACAACGGGGATGCGCAGGCCCGGCATCAGATCCGCCGTATGCGCGGAGACCTTTGAGATGCGCAGGTGCGGCGTCTGGAACGCATCGGCCAAAAGGCCGAAGCCAGGGATGTTCGCAGTCCAGCCCCAGGTGTCGAGGTCAATCGAGAGGATGTCGACGACGAGACTGTCGCCAGGTTCCGCGCCGCGCACAAAGACGGGGCCCGTGACCGGGTTCACGCGCGAGAAGTCCAATCGCGCGACGTCGTCGACGCTGGCGTCGGCACCGAACTGCCCGCCGGATGCATTCGCGACCTCGAGGGAGACGGTCGCTCCTGGGTCTACAGTGACTGCGGGGGCCAGGTCGCGGTTCCAGGTGAAGTGCGAGTTCGAGCGCGGGATGTGGAAAGACGCCAAGAAACCACCTCCACGGTGAGACCCGACCTTCGCCGCCAGATGGCTGGTTCCTCTCTAGTGCGCGATCGGGGCTTGCGCCTGCAGGCGGAACCGTGCGCGTCACGCCACCGAGAGCCTGCTCCAGCAGGGTGGCCGCTGCGGGCGCGGCTTGAGGAAATCGCCAAGATCGTGCTCGCGCTGCCGCACCCCTGCAAAAGATTCGACGCGATGATGCCTGAGGCGACGTTGGATCTCTCTGCGACCCGGCTGGCAGACATCCGCGCACAGGAGCGCAGCGGCGAAGCGGTGATCGAATGCGCCTTCCCTGCTGCTGCCGAGCGAGGCGAGATCCGCACGGCGGATCCAGTGCTGGTTGCGCATGCCTTTCTTGCGCTCCTCCGCGTCGGACAGGTCCGAAAATGAGGAGGCAAGCCCCGCTTCGCGGACATCGACCGCACGGCCGGCGTTCTGGTCGCCGTCCTGTGGGACGGCGTCGCGGGGAGGGGTAGGCCGCCTTCGGAAGCGCGTGCGGCAGGAAAGCAGCCGTCTCAGCAAGAATTGCCATAGCAAGACACCCGAAAATCGATCGAAGGTGGCTTGCAGTGCACGACGAAGCCGCGGCAGAGAGCGCATCGGAACTGCAGTCCATTCTCCGTACGCTGCAAAGACTCGAGCAAGGCGACGAGGGCGTCGCCTTTTTGGACGTGGCGGTGCAGGCGGCCATGGAGCTGGCCGGTGCCGACAACGCCGCGCTGTCGCTGGTGGGCGCGGAGGGAGATTTGCTCTATGAGCAGTGCATCGGCTTTCCACCTGAGATTGAAGCCAAGACTCTGCACTCGCTGTCGCCAGGCGCCAGTGCGGCCGTGCGTTCAGGCAAGCCACTGTTCATCGAGGACTATCAGACAGATTCACTGGCGCAGCCACTCTTTCGCGAGTTTGGCGTCGCCAACGTTCTGCACCTTCCGATTCGCATTGGAGATTCTCTGGTGGGTGCTCTTAGCCTGGGGTGGCAGACGCCCGCCGAACGTCCTGCCGGACAGAGGGCGCTTATCTTGGAGAGCATGGCCGAACAGCTCGGCGCCGCCTTCGAGCGCCAGACCCTGCTGGAGCGACTGGCCAAGGCGGAGTCGAGCAGCGCGCGCCTAGAGAGATTTCACTCGGCCCTGCTCTCGGCCAACGAAGTCCTCGTTCAGCGCGGGCAGGTAGAGAGCTTGTTCCAGGAGATCTGCTCGATCCTCGTTCGCAAGATGGGGCTGCAGTTCGCTTGGATCGGACTGCTGCAAGAAGAGGGAGTCCGCCTCGTGACCTACGCAGGCGAGGGTGGTCCCTATGCCGCTCTGCTCGCGAGCCGACCCTTCTGCCCCGAGTGGTACGGCCCCGCGGTGGAATGCGCGCATACCGCGCAGCCTGTTGTATGGCAGGACGCATCCGAGAATCCCCTGCAGCAGGCCTTCTTCGAGAATGCGACCGCATCCGGGCTTGGCCGGGCGACGGCATGCCTCCCGCTTCACCAGGGAGCGCACGTCACAGGATTGCTCGCAGTCTATGCAAACGACCCAGACTTCTTCGCAGACGATCTGCTGCTGCTGCTGAGGCGCCTTGCAGGCGACATCGGCTTTGCTATCCAGGATATGGAGACCCAGGACCGCGCCCGCTTCTTCTCACACTACGATCCCTTGACGAACCTGCCAAACGAAGTGCTGCTGCGCAACACCATCGAAGAACGATTGACCGCGGCACGCACCGAGGGTGTGCACCTGGCGGCCATGCACGTCGCGATCGGGGACTTCATGGAGATGAATGACAGGCTCGGCTATGCCAAAGGAGATGCGGTGCTGAGGGAGGTCGCGCAAAGGCTGCGCGTTGCCGTGTCGCCGACGGATCTCGTGGCGCGCGTCGGCGGCGCCGAGTTTACCCTGCTGATCGGGGGGCTCGCGGACGAAGAGAGTGCCAAGGCATTCGGGAAGTCGGTCGCGCAGCGCCTGCAAGAGCCCATCGCCATGGGCAGCGAACGCTTGGAACTGGAGGTTAACATCGGCATCGCGCGTGACCAGGGAATCGAGCGCCATACGCCAGAGGAATTGCTGCGCCGCGCCCACATGGCAACCTACCGCGCCGTTGCCGCGGGTCCCGGCGAGCTCGTCTGCTTCACGCCGGAGATCGAGGAAGCGATTGTCAACCGCCAGACACTGCGCGAGCAGATCGCGCGGGGCCTCGCGAGCAATGAGTTCGTTCTGCACTACCAGCCTCAGGTCGAGATGCATACGGGAAGACTCATCGGCTTCGAAGCACTCGTCCGTTGGCAGCACCCCGAGCGCGGCTTGCTCGCGCCAGGGCAGTTTCTGCCTGCGATCGAAGGCCACGCACTGATGGCCGTTCTTGGTGAGTATGTCCTCGACGCTGCGCTGCAGCAGATGGAGGCATGGATCAAGGGCGGACTGCGTGCGCGGATGAACGTCAACATCGCTCCAATCCAACTCAGGGCCGCAGACTTCCCGCAGCGCATCGGGGCAGCGCTGATGCGCTATCCCGCAGTGGACCCTGGGAACCTGACGCTGGAGATCGTGGAGTCGGCTGCAGTCGACGATATGGAGCGGACGATCGCCGCGATGCTGGCGACGTCACGGCTCGGCGTGCGGTGGGCGCTCGACGACTTCGGCACCGGATACAGCTCGTTGACGCACCTGCAGCGCCTGCCGGTGGACGAAGTCAAGATGGATCAGAGCTTTACCAAGGCGGCGCTCGCGGACATCACCAGCCTCTCGATCATGAACGGACTGGCTGCGGCCATCCTGCCAATGCGGCGAATGCTCGTGGCGGAAGGGGTCGAGGAGGTCTCGCAGGGTACGGTGCTCCTTGACCTTGGCTGCTCGATCGGCCAAGGCTTCGCCATCGCGCGCCCGCTGCCGATAGCGGAGATCGAGCGGTGGCTCCTTGACTGGCGCCCGGACCCAGCCTGGCAGCGCACACGGGTGAACATGCGCCAATGGGACTATCTCCTTCTGCTGGCGGGCTGGCAGGAGGAGGAAGCTCGCCTCGTGCGTTCAGCGCTCGAGGCATTGCAGGATGACGTCCCGGGCGGCAATCTGCCCGATGTGGATCGCTGCCGTCTCGGCCTTTGGTGCAGCGGACTGGGATACGAGAACTTCGGCGGTCTGCCGGTCTTCCAGGAGATTGACCGGCTGCACCGCAAACTGCACGGGGCCATCCTGAAGATGCTTCGCCGCAAGGCGGACGGAGACGAGGACGGCGCGACGCAGGAGTCCTTCGAACTCACGCAGGCCAGCGCGGACCTGATCGCCCGAATGGAAGAGCTGTACGACGCGGTGCTTCGGAACCGCTGAGGATCCGCTCCTCCGGGGCGGACCCTTCGTCGGCCCGCACAGGTCTAGCGCCGCACCTCGTCGATAGAGCGGGTGTAGGCGTACCAGGCGTTCACCAGCACATGGGCAAGCACCGGAGCGGCAATGGTGCCGGTCCAGGCGTAGAGCGCCCCTGCCAGCAGTCCGAAGACAAGATCCGCAAGACTCTCCTGCCGACTCCGACGCAGCCCGCCAAGTCGGCCTGCTTCATGGGCCAGGAGGAACAGGATGGACGTATAGACGATGGTGAAGAAGGGACCCAACGCGGGCAGGGCCAGCGCGAAGAGGAGGCCGCGGAAGAGAAGCTCCTCGTCCAGTGGAGACAGCACAGCCATGGAAAGAAAGTCGCCGCGCAGCCCTGCCGGCCGGTAGCCGTTTGGCGGCATGCGCAGTCCTCGGACGAAGAGGTACACATAGCTTGCGAGCGACAAGAGCAGTAGTACGAGGATCCAGTGCGACCGCATCGGATGCGGTGCAAGGTGGATCGGTAGATGAAGGAGCGCGATCAGGACCCAGAAGGCGATCGCAATGAGTGCGGCGAAGCCATCCCGCCCAAGCGGCCGCGGCGGGCGAATCAGCGTCGCAAGCAGCGTGGGGACGAGCAGCCAGAACAGGATCAGCAGCAGCGAGTAGAGGACCAGCAAAGGGCGCCCTCCCTATGAGGCTTTCGAAAGTTCGCCGCTGATGCCCAAAGCGCCTGCGGGATAAGGAGAGGTGTTTTCCTTGCGGATTGGATTGTGTCAGATGGATCTCGCCAAGGGGGACGTCCAAGAAAACCGCCGCCGGACGGTGGACTGGATCGAACGTGCAGCTGCGAAAGGGGCGCAGCTCGTCCTTCTGCCGGAACTCGCCACGACAGGCTACACGCTCGGAGAACAATTTATGGAACTCGCCGAGGAGGTTCCCGGCGAGACCACCCGCCTCTGGTCCGAGCTGGCCGCCCGCCACAACCTGTACATCGTCGGCGGAATGGCGCGCATCGCACCCTCGGGTCTCGTGTATAATTCGGCCTTATTTTTGGGGCCGCAGGGCCTCATCGGCGTGTACGACAAGGCGGTGCCGCCGCTCTACCTGTACGGGAACGACCTCGGCGACGGAGCCTGCGTGGAAGCGGAGATCTTCCGCCGGGGAGATGCCCTTCCCGTCTTTCCGACTGCACTCGGGCGCATCGGCATCCTGATCTGCCAGGATGCCGTCTACGGCGAATTCGTGCGCGCCTTGGCACTGCAGGGCGCGGACCTCGTCGTGCAGGTCAGCAACTCGCCGCGCATCAAGACAACGCATGAGGACGACATCACTCCGCTGACGACCCGCGTGCACGCCTTCGACACAGGGACGGCCATCGCTTTTTGCAATCGCTGCGGCGAGGAGCAGTACAATTTCCGCGGCGAGCACGCCGTGGCCCGCTTCGGAGTTGCATCACACGTGTGCGACGCGGACGGGAACTTCCTCGCACTAGCCAAGGAAGGCGGCAAGGAGGAGCTGCTTTTTGCAGACGTCGACCTCGCGGCGTCCCGCCGCTCCCGCTGGCGCCAGAAGTTCCATCGTGACTGGCGGGGCGACCTGCTGGGCCCATTGGTGCGGTTGCCCTAGCGGGCCAGCGACTGCGAGGCCTCGTACAGTCCATCTGCGACTGCTTCTAGGTCGGCCCACTGGGCGACGCTTCGGCGGAAGTCTGCGGGGATCTCTTCGGTACCGAAGTGTGCACCAGCCAGCTGCCCAAAGACGGCACCGGTGGTGTCTGCGTCGTTGCCGAGGTTGACGGCCAGGTAGAGTCCGCCGAGGAAGGTCTCTCCGTGATAGAAGGCCCAGAGGGCTGCTTCGAGGGAGTCGACGACGTAGCCGCTGCCTTTGATCTCGCTTGGCGGCCGGCGATTTTTGAAAGCGCCTAGTGCGATGCGCTCGATCTCGGGACAAAGTGGCTCTGCGTCGAACAAGCCTGCAATGGGCGTAAACCTAGGGGAGAGCAGCTCTCGTTTCGTGCGGCCCTCCAGTGCGCCGACGATCAGCCCGCCGAGGTAGCGACAAGCGTCGATGGTCGTGCGGGCAGCGTGGGTCGTGCGCGAACTGTCGGCGCTGCGGGCGATCGCAACGCGGGGATCGCTGCGAAAGAAGAGCGGCACCGGACAAAGGCGCATGATCGAGCCGTTGCCTGCTGAGTTCGGATCCTCGCTGCCGCAGTACGGGGCAGGACGGCGCTCGAAGCGCTGGAGCGCCGTCCTTACGGTTCCGCCGGCGTCGAAGCATTTCCCGGTGCTCGAGCGGTAGCCCTCGCGTAGCCAGCGAAGATACCGGCGCAGTTGGTCCTGTGCATCGAACTCGCCGAGATGGAGGAGGCTGTCGGCAAGGCAGAGTGCCATCGAGGTGTCATCGGTCCACTGCCCGGCTTCCAGGTTGTGAGGTCCGCCTCCACGCAGATCGAAGATCGGGTGGTAGTCCGGGTAGATGCCGAACTCGATGCTCGCGCCCATTGCGTCGCCGACCGCGAGGCCGTAGATCGCGCCACGGTATCGGGAGCGCAGGTCCATCCGCTCGCTCCTTTCGCCCTCCCTCTTCGACGGCACGGGAGGATCGCCTTTCAACCATACCTGCAGGTACAGATCGCCAGGATTGCCTTCTTGCGCCTTGACTGCCGGGAGTCCCCGCGTGCCGTCGCGTTTGTCCCGGCCGTACCCTCGAGGCGAAGGGAAGGTGTGCGTTGGGCAAAGCGCAGGGGGGCGAAGTAAGGGTATTCCGCTTGAGCCGCGCCAAGGAGCCTGAAGCTGTTGAACGCGTTCGGTGGGCGTACGCCGTCTTCGTGCCGGAGGAATCGCTTGAAGGGCTTGCGGGCCTGCTCAATGCGGAGGCGCTGCCACCCGAGGTGTTGTCAGATCTGCTGGCAGCCATGCCGCCCCAAGCAATCCAAGGAGTGGACGCCGTGCGTCGCGCGAGCCAACAGGACCCGCAACTGCGACGGGCCTTGCGTGATGCGCGGCAGGCGCTACGCAAGGGATCCGTTGAAGAGCCGCCGAAGTGAGGCCAATAGACCTTCTCTAAAGGAGTCATCATTCACTGATGCGACAAGTCATTCTGGATTGCGATCCCGGCATCGACGACGCGCTGGCCATCTTCACTCTGTTGGCCGAGCCCGATGTCGCGGTTCTTGGTATGTGCGCCACTGTTGGGAACGTTCCAGTCGACATTGGGTATCGCAACCTGCGAAACCTTGCGGCGTTTACCGGGCGATCGGACGTCCCGGTCTTCCGCGGAGCCGAATTGCCGCTCGTGCGCGGCTACGCCTTCGACCCGCTGGTGCACGGCGAGGACGGATTGGGGGGAGCCGAGTTACCGGAGAGCAGTGCGCCCGTGCAGACTGAGAATGCTGTGATCGCGACCTGCCGCATGCTGCACGAGGCGCCAGGCAACGTAACTTGGATCGCGACGGGGCCGCTGACGAACGTGGCCTTGGCACTGCGCCTGGATCCCTCCATCCGTGAAAAGGTTGATCGGCTCGTTGTGATGGGCGGGAGCACCTTGCGAGGGAACATAACACCTGTAGCCGAGTTCAATGTTTGGGCAGACGCAGAGGCTTGGCGCGTCGCTGTGGAATCTGGCGTGCCGTTGACGATGGTTGGCCTCAACGTAACGCACCAGGTGGCGTGCTCCAAGGAAGACTACGCGGAGATCCGGCGCATGCCGGGGAAGGTCGCTCAGGCAGCGGACCGTATGCTTGCCTACTACGAAGAGGTCTATCGGCGCCAAGGCTGGGGAGAAGCCAAATTGCACGACGTGGTCGCGGTGCTTGAGGCGATCCAGCCCGGCATTTGCGGCACCGTCCCTTGCAGCGTCGCTGTCGAAACTGCAAGCGCACTAACCTATGGCCAGACCGTGGTCGATGATCGGGCGAAGATCGAAGACGCGAACTGCGATGTCGCGATGGCAGTTGATGCAGGCGCGGTGCGGCGGAGCATGCTGTCCGCGATTGCCAGCTTCTAAAAGCACATCTTCGCTTGACACGGCCGTCCAACCAGTCTAGACTTTCGTTTGCGGATAACATCGCGGGGTAGAGCAGTCTGGTAGCTCGTCGGGCTCATAACCCGGAGGTCGCAGGTTCAAATCCTGCCCCCGCAACCAATTTTTTTTGCGGCGGCGTAGCTCAGTTGGTTAGAGCATACGGTTCATACCCGTAGTGTCGCTGGTTCGAGTCCAGCCGCCGCTACCAAACAGTGTGTGCGCGCGTAGCTCAGTTGGAAGAGCAGCTGACTCTTAATCAGCGGGTCGTAGGTTCGAGCCCTACCGCGCGCACCAATCCCTTTCGTAGAGCAGGTTTCTGGGCGCAGGCACCCCAAGATGTGGGTCCTGCGCCCCCGTTTTTGCTCGCCCAACTGCGGGCGGAGGGGCAGCAGATCGCCGATGAGGACGCGGCCCGCCAGTCCCCCTGGGGCACGAGCGCATCAACATGTTCGGCCGGTGCGCATTCACACCTTGAGCCCCACCGGCGCCCTTCGGCCGATGGGGAACCCCTTCGCCGCACTGACCGATGAGGATCTTCTCTAGAGTTCTGAGTCGCCTGCGGAGCTCTCGGTGCCGACCACTCGAGCTACGACTACTTCTCTCGCCTGACATACGGGACATCGCGGGTGAACGGTTCGAAACCGACCCCGTAATACAGTTCGCGGGCCGCCGGATGTGCGGGCGCGCCGATGCACGCGACCAGCATCGTCTCCGCACCCGCGTCGCGGGCCCGGTGCATGCCGTGCCACAACAGGGCGGTGCCCAGGCCCTGACGGCGATAGGACCGATGCGTTCCCACCGGTTCGAATTCAGCGGTGCGACTGTAGGGATCGAACCACATGATGGCGCTGGCAACCAGGGTCCCATCCGGTGCTTCGACGAGAACATGCAGGTCGTCGCGATAAGGCCATGTGGCCTGTACGCCTGCCATACTGGTCTCGGTGAACGTCGACGGATGCCACGCGTCTACGTGCGCACGGGTTGCGGCCAACGGGCCTACCTCAGCGGCCGTTCGGAAACGGAAGCCGGGCGGCAATGCGGGTTCCGGCAGGTTCACAAGTGACCGACGGTTAAACTGGTGCCAATCGCCGTCGTCGCCACCCATCTCCGTATCGGGTTCGTAGCCGTACGCGGGCAGCCGGGCCAACATGTGCGTGTCCGGATCCTGCGGCGTGATGAACCGGTCAAGACCTGCCGCATGCTCGGCGTACCAGTCGAGGATCTCGTCCAGCAGATCCGGGCGGTCCGGATGGACCTGCCAGACCAGGTTCGCGCTGTTTGACTTGGATGTGGAGCCGTCGCTGCGATTCACCGTGTACGGGAGGTACACCCAGGCCCAGGCGTCCAGTCGGCCGCTGCCGTCGGCGCGGCGCCACAAGCGGTGGCGCCAAGTATCGCCGAGCGCCGCCCGGTCTTTGCCGAATATCCAAGCGAGTTCCCCGACGGTCGCGCCGCCCTCAAGGAGCTCGGGACGCAGCGTCGTCACCTCCTGGGCCAGGCCCTGCATCAGCCGCACCTGCGCGGCTCCCAGGTCCTGCGGCGTGCCCTTCACTGTCTCACTCACCGCGTCCTTCCCCCATCCATCTGATCCATGCCTCGCCCACCGAACGTGTGAGCCGCAGAGAGCCTCGGCATCAGGGAGCGTTTATGCCCCGCAATAGCGCCCCGCCGCAGGGTATCGGAGTAACTCCAGGGCCGCTCGGCGACCGCTCCATCCGAGCGCGGAGACAGGGCCTTTGGGCAGGCTTGGTTGGTGTGCTTCTGCTAGCGACCGGATGCGGTAGGCAGCCGAGCGCATCACCGCCCCATGGCCTTCATACAGCGCACAGCACCCATCATGCACAGCCCAAAGTCTCTTCCTCGAACACTGGGAAGCCGCCTCCGTCCATCGAGAATGGCGGCACCGAGTTCCCAGGCGGCAATCCTACAGGCGGCCCGGCCCAGTTGCCTGTTCTGCCCACACCGGTCGCACCAACACAAGTACCGGTAGTGGCGGTCCCAACAACTTACGCTAGTGCACCCGTCACCTCGCGTGGCACTCCGCAGACTGTCGGTTTGCCTGTCCCGCAGCCGATCGCCCTGAAGTGGCGGCCTACCTGGTAATCCTCAACAACGGACAAAAGTTCTTTCCAAGTATATCTCTCGTCCGCGCAGGTGGCCATTCAGGTGGGCAGCGACGGAGTCTGCCGCGGCTGCTCCGCTATCGGCGGAGGGCCGTTCTTTGCAGCGGCGCGCAAGGACGCCCAGGCTATAGGGGCTACGACGGGCCGGTGCTGCCTGCGTTAGGGCCCAGCAGTGAGCGGTTATTGAACCTAAGCACCCTTCTCTACAGCTACATGACGAAAGGTAACCACCAGCTCATCGGCCTCGCTTCATACAACCCCAACGGGGCACTCGGACCCGGCGGTGCGTTTTACGAAGTGACTTTCGCCGGCCCGCAGTACGGCTCGACGAGTTCCTGATCCGCAGCGCCATGCGTTGGCACTAACCCGCATCACGAAGGGATTGACCAGAATCGGTCGGCCCGTGACTCTTATTCGGTTTCCGGCGGTGAGCACGAAAGTCCAAAACGTAGTATCATATGTGTACACGGGGGTGCCTCGTATGCGGTTTGTGTCTGTACGCGAGTTACGTAGTCAGTTCCCCACGGCCTTGCGGCCGCCACGAGGGATGAAAACGCAGTCGTTGAATGCTCTGGTGCGCCTTGCGGAGGTCGGTACGTCTGTGGGGCTTC
>JAJYSJ010000021.1 GCA_021793645.1 Bacillota bacterium | reverse complement strand
CCATTGCAGGTCACCTCCAATCCCCGTCGCGCTGTCGCTGAACAATTGGCATCAATGGTGTCTCGGTACCACGCATCACAGACGTTGAAGTCGGATATCACCCGCGCTCTGGGACGGTACCCGAGGCACCCTCCAAAAGGGAAAGGTGCCTCGGGTGGGAGCTGCTCTTAGCGGCAGCCGCAACCGCGGCTTTCGGCGTTCGTCTCCGCTGTCTTCATCTTCCCGCAGCACTCCCCGTAAGGGCGGCCAGAACCGCAGGGACACGCATCGTTGGGACGTGGCGTCTCGCTCACACTGTTCACCTCCCCGAAGGATTTAGGCACATTATATTTCAATGTTGCAATGTGTCAACCCATCGCATGCCAAGAAACGAGTTTGCAAGCACCGTACTCACGCTTACCACCATCGCTAGCATCGCCCAGATCGGAGCGACCAGCCCCGTCATGGCGAGGGGGATGCCGACACCGTTGAAGGCGAAGGCGAGCGTGATGTTCTGGACCGTCTTGCGGTAGGAACTGCGGCCGATCTCCATCGCATCGGCTACCGCCGCGAGCCGCTCACCCATGAGCACGACGTCGGCCGACTCGATCGCGATGTCGGTGCCCGCGCCGATCGCGACGCCGACGTCGGCCTGTGTCAGGGCGGGGCCGTCGTTGATGCCGTCGCCGACCATCATCACGCGCCGCCCGCCCGCCTGGAGGCGCCGGATCTCCATCGCCTTCTCCTCCGGCAGCACCTCCGCCCGGAACTCCGAGATGCCGACCGCCTGCGCCACGGCCCTGGCCGTCCGCTCGTTGTCGCCGGTGAGCATGATGGGCTCGACTCCTTGAGCCCGCATGCGGGCCACAGCTTCCCGCGCATCAGCCTTGATCGTATCCGCGATGGCAATGAGCCCGACCGGAAGCCCGTCTTCCGCCGCCACAACCACGGTGTTGCCAGCGTCCTGCAGCGCGTCGACGCGGGGTAGCAGCGACCTGAGATCGATACCCTCCTCCCTCAGCAGGCGCGGCGAGCCCACCAAAAGCCGTCCTCCTTCGAGGGTAGCCCGAACGCCCTTCCCCGGAATCGCTTCGAAGTCCCGAACATCAAGACGGTCAAGGCGTTCGGCATCGGCGCGCCGCACGATAGCCTGGGCCAGCGGGTGTTCAGACGGCGCCTCAGCGGACGCCGCCAGCCGCAGCGTATCTTGTTCGGTGGCGTCCCGGAGCGGTACCACCTGTGTGACGGACGGACGACCCTCCGTGAGGGTGCCGGTCTTGTCGAAGGCCACGCGCCGGATATCCTTGAGGCCCTCAAATGCCTCTCCACTGCGGATCAGGATGCCGTGCTCGGCTGCCATACCGCCACCTCGGATCATCGCGAGCGGCGTCGCCATCCCGAGCGCGCACGGGTAGCCCATGACGAAGACGGCCAGCATGGCAAAGACGCCGCGCGCGATCTCGACGTGTCCCGTGGCGAGGTAGGCACCGAGCGTCCAGATCAGGATCGTCAGCGCGGCGGCAGTGAGTACGCCGGGAACGTAAACGGCCAGCACCCGGTCGACGAGCTGTAGGATGCCGGGCTTGCGCGCCCGCGCCTCCTCGATCTGGCGCGCCACCTGCTGGAGAAAGCTCTCATCGCCCACGCGGGTGACCTCGACGATCAGGGAGCCGGTGAGGTTCACGGATCCGCCGATCACTTCAGCGCCCGCCGCCTTGTCGACGGGCAGGGACTCCCCCGTCACGAGGCTCTCGTCTACGCCAGAGGCGCCCTGCAACACGCGTCCGTCAAGGGGGATGGACGCACCCGGCCGGATGCGCACGCGCTCGCCGACGCGCACCTCTTCCACTGATACCTCCTGCTCCACGCCGGCGCGGATCACCGTGGCCATCGCCGGCTGGAGTTCGAGGAGCTTCATCACCGAGCGGGACGCCTTTGTGCGCACGAGCAGCGAGGCGTAGCCGGAGAGGATGTGGTAGGTCGTGATGAAGGTGGCGACGGCGAAGAAGTCCGGCGCGGGAAAGCGCAAAGACGCAATATGCCCGTACTGACCGACCAGCCCGAGCGCGCCACCCAGGAGGCCGCTGAAAGCGCCGAACTCGAGTAGCACGTGCTGGTTCAGGATGCCACGTCGCACAGAGTGCCACGCCATACGTAGGACGTAGAGGCCCGGAACGAAGATGGTGAGCAACGCAAGGAGCGGCATGGTGACCGCCAGGACGGGCTGCAGCACCAGCTTCGGTACGAGACCGGACCACATGAGGGCCATCTCGACCAGCGAGATCCCAGTAAACACTGCAGCCAGGATGAGTCGGCCCTTTTGAAGGTCAATCTCCTTCTGCTGCTCCTCGTACGCCTTCACCCGGCGCGGGTCGCGGATCGTGTAGCCGAGGTCGAGGAGTGTCTGCCGGAGCCTCTCCTCGGTCACAAGGTCCGAGTCGTACTCGATGAGCGCCTCCTCGTGCGCGAGCGATACGCTCGCGCCATGCACGCCAGGCATCCGACCAAGCCCCTTGGTGATGCTGGCAGCGCAAAAGGAGCAGGCCATCCCACCGATCTTGAGCTGCAGCCGCTCCGCGCTCACGACACTTCTCCTGCGCGCACTTCGTAGCCCAGTTCCTCGAGCCGTTCACGGATCGCTTCTCTGGACGTCTTCCCAGGATCGAACTGGACGCGCACTTCCTGCGTCCGGTGGCTCGCCTCTGCCGCCTTCACGCCAGACAAGCGCCGCAAGGCATTGCCTACGCGGGCCTCGCAGCTCTCGCAGTGAATCGTCTCCTCACCGACGACGACGAACACGCACTTCTCGGTCATGATTGTCTCCCCCCAACACTCAGTGGACGAGGGTAGATATCCAAAATCGCCCCTCGCGCCGACCTTAAACCTTTCACGCGAGTGGAAGGTCAAGGGCAAGAGCGTGCGTCAGGACGTCTCCTTCGTCACCGCGTCGGAAGGCGAACCTTGTTGGGGGCTACTGCTCGGCTAACTTCAGGTCTTGGACGCCAGGCTCTGCTCGAGGATCCCGCAATAGCATGCGGTGTCCTGCACAATCTGGGGTGGGGCATAGCGCAAGGCGATGAGTTCCTGCTCCATGGCCTGAAGGGCTTCGATCTGAGACCGCACACGGGCGATCTTCTCATCGAGTAGGCTGCGGACGCGATCGCAGGGCTCCTCGCCTCCGTCGCGAAGCGCAATGATCTCGCGGATCTCCGGAAGGCTCAGGCCCACGTCCTTGGCGCGCAGCAGAAAGCGCAGACGCTCCAGATCGCGTTCACCATACGTACGATAGCCGGCGGAATCCCGCTGAGGTTCTGGCAGGACGCCCTGGCTCTCGTAGAAGCGTATTGTCCGTGCGCTCACCCCGATCCACTCGGCAAGTTGTCCGATATGCAGGCTCCGTGACAGCACACTCGTCCTCATTTGGAGTCCCCCTCGACCACCACAGTACACCTTCCCCTATGCTGCAAGGTCAATGCGGGAGCTGGCCTGTGGGACCTGTGGGACTGGACAGTCGACCAAAGCCAACAGCTTCTATCAAGCGCAGGGGCTGCTCCAAAAGCCGCGACAAATGGCCGGAGAGTACCGCGACTACGGCGAGGACGTGCCCGACATCTCGTTCATTCGTTCAGGTCGCGCCATCTGCTTCACGCTCGGGGAGCTGCGCGAGGTGATCGCGTTCCGTGATCAGGGGCAAGCCCCCTCCTCCCATGTGGCTGCTGGACAGTAGGTAAGTGTAGCCCCTGTGTCTCCACCTGAAGAGAATCCGACTGTACGGCCTTGGTCGGGCAGCCGCTCTTGATGTACCGCCCACTACAATGCCATGGCTCCACACGGTCAGCGAACATGAGCGCGGAGACACCTGGCGCTTCCAACGTGCACGTACTGTAAGGCAGCCTACTGTGAGACGGCTTCCACGACCATACCCTGACGGTAGGCAGACGCTCTCAAGCACGGGTTAGGTCTCACCACTCGTGCAACGACGAGTTGTACACCACCAAGTCCGCGGACAAGCATCGGTGCCGTCGCCAGAAGGAGGGGACATTGTGCAAATCGTTGTCTACCGCATCACCGGCCAGCAGGGCTGGTTGCGCGTTCCCGACTGGGTTTGCCATGAGTGTGATCTCACGATCGCCGCTGTGCGACAGGCATGCGAACAGGTTGGACTTTGCGACGATGTGCTAACCATCAAACCTTGGCTCACACATCTGCACGAGGTCCTGCCTCAAGGCGCCCATCACCCTCCGGTGGTCCTGATCGACGGCAAGGTCTACAGCCAGGGAGTAGTGCCAAGCGCTCCAGATCTCACGAACTTCTTGCGGGGGGTCCTTGCCAAAGAACGCATCCCTCAAGGAGGTATCTCATGACCATCCAGGGGGCGCCATCGAGCGGAGAGGTGTTCTACGAACTCACCCGCAGCATCTGCCCTGAGTGCCGACGCAGCATCGACGCAAAGATCCTCTTGCGCGACAACCAAGTCTACCTGCGGAAGCGATGCCCCGAACACGGCCTCTTCGAGGCGAGGATCTACGGCGATGCCGAGGCGTACGTCAGCGCAGGGCGTTTCAACAAACCGGGAACGGTCCCACTCCAGCACTCCACCGCGATCAACCACGGCTGTCCAGCCGACTGCGGCCTGTGCCTAGATCATGCCCAGCACATCTGCGTCGGGATCATTGAGGTGAACACCGCGTGCAACATGGACTGCCCGCTCTGCTTCGCCAATGCCGGAGCGGGTTTCAGTCTCACTCTGGCGGAAGTCGAAGGCATTCTTGACCACCTAGTGGAGACTGAAGGGCAACCAGAGGTCGTCCAGTTTTCCGGAGGCGAGCCGACCATCCATCCGCAGCTTTTGTCCATGATCGAGGCTGCCCAAGCACGCAACGTCCGTCATGTGATGATCAACACGAACGGCAAGCGGCTGGCCTCAGACGACGAGTTCCTCGCGGAGATCGCCGCACTAGGTCCGTCGCTCTACTTCCAGTTTGACGGGTTTGAACCGGGGACGTGCGAAGCACTTCGGGGAGAGCCGGATCTTCTGCCAGTCAAGCTGCGGGCCCTCGATCGCTTGGCCGAAGCGGGACTGAGCGTGATCCTCGTGCCGGCGATCGAACGCGGGGTCAATCTACACGAAGTGGGCCGCATAGTGGAGTTCGGCCTCGCGCACCCAGCGGTGCGCGGCATCAACTTTCAGCCGGCCTTCCACTCTGGGCGGCATCTGACCCACGATCCTTTGGAGCGGATCACGATACCTGATGTGATCCAGAGCATTGCCGAGCAGACGCACGGTCAGTTCTTAAGCACCGACTTCATTCCCGTGCCGTGCTGCTTTCCCACGTGCAACTCCGTGAGCTATGCGTTCGTCAGCGGGTCGGAGGTCCTTCCGATCGCGCGACTGATCGACATGGAACAGTACCTGGACTACATCGCGAATAGAGTGCTCCCTGACAAGGAGGAGGTGCGAGGAGCCCTCGAACGTTTGTGGTCATCCGCTGCGGTCCCAGGCACACCGGCCTTCGGTGAGGACGTGTTGCAGGCGTGCACGGCGTGCGGGATCACCGGGCCCCAGGATCTCGGTTCTGCCGCGGACAACCTGTTCATGATCATGTTGCAGGACTTCCTGGACCCCTGGACGTTCACACAGAAGAACGTCATGAAATGCTGCAAGGCGGTTCTTCTGCCGGATGGCCGCCAGATCCCGTTCTGTGCCTACAACACGGTCGGGTACCGCGAGCAGGCGCGAACGCAAATAGCCGCATGGCGCCGCGCAGGGCGCGAAGGACAGATGCGATTCAACCTTCAGAGAGTCCACAAGTGAAGGCCGACAGCGACACGTTGAAGAGTTGCTGCGCGATCGCGTACGGCAACCCTCTGGTCGAGCTCATTCTAGGGGAGTACTGGCACCCCGGCGGACCAGTGCTCTCAAAGCGCTTGGGGCAATCGCTGGAGCTGACACCCCGAGATACAGTGGTGGATGTCGCATCCGGCTTGGGAGCAACAGCTAGGCTCCTGGCGCAAACCTTCGGGTGCCGGGTGGCAGGTGTGGATTATGGGGAGGCCCAGATCGCACGGGCGCAGACACTGACCGAGAACCACGGACTTAGCGATCTGATAACGTTTCGCAGGGGAGACGCCGAATCTCTGCCGCTTGAGGATCGGAGTGTCGATGCGGTCGTCTGCGAGTGCTCCCTTTGCACCTTCCCATCTGCCGAGAACGCCGTTCGAGATTGGCTGCGAGTACTGCGACCCGGAGGACGAGTCGGGCTCAGTGATGTCACCCGGCGAGGCGCCCTTCCGCAGGACCTGAACAACCTCGCAGGCTGGGTCGGATGCCTTTCTGGAGCCAGATCCATTGACGGCTGTCGGGATCTGCTTGAAGGGCACGGGTTTCGTATCACAACCTGTGAAGATCGATCGGGGGATCTCAAGAACCTCGTGAATCGCGTGGGCAGCGCCCTTGTCGCATGGCTCTCGTTCCGAGCTGCTGACGCCGCCGTCGCAGCCTGGACTGCCGACAGCGCTCGAGACCTCATGGAGTCGATCGGGCGAATGATCGATCAAGGAGACCTGGGTTACTGCCAGATCACGGCCGTACGCGTCTAGGTCTTCCAGACCGGAGCGGAGGTACGAAATTCACATGAAGGATTTGGGCGGCCGGCTTGCACCCATCTGGCGCCTCGTTTCACCCTTCCAGATCACGCGGGCCAGCCGTACTCCCTTGCGAAGGAGGCGGGCAAATGGCGCCTGCTGATCTTCCTGCGCCATCGCCACTGAGTGCCGTGCCTTGAGCATGTGGCGGAGTTCCGCCACTTCGAGCAGCCGTTCCGCGACAGACAGTGTGAAATCGTCCTCATCACCTTTCTCGCGATTCCGGATCTCGCTGCATTTCGAAAGGCGCACGACCTGAAATTCCCGGTGCTCGGTGATCCGCAGCGCGAGGTGTATCGCCTGTATGGACTCCAGCGGGCCCCGTGGAGGCAGGCGTTCCATCCCATGGCACTTTGGCGCTACGTGCAGGCTTGGCATCATGGAGAAGTGATTCACCGGCCACTTCTCGGCGATGATCTGTTGCAAATGGGCGGCGACTTCCTCGTTACGCCGCAGGAACGGATTCAGATGGCCCACGATAGCCGAACTCCTGCCGACCGACCCAGCGCGGAGGAAATACTCCACCGTCTACCCGCAGTGCTCTGAGACCCGAGCATCCTCAGATGCAGGACCGGAATATCGCGGATCAGCAGGGCTGGATCCAAGACCTCCAACGCCTGGGTTCGCATGCGACACCGACGACCGTCGTCGAGACCGACGCTGGGCGTGAAGTCGTCATCGGCTTCGATCGGGGTAGGCTTCAGCAGCTCCTCGGTGATAACGACTCTTCGAGCAAGGCGGTGGAAGCGACCGCCGGTTTGGTGGTCGCTTCCACCGCGAGTCGTGCAAGGTGCAAATCAAGCGCGCTGCACCCCACCGTAGGTCTTCGCGAGGTACGCGATGATCTCGTTCTCGTCAGCCAGCACCACGTCTCCGTCGACGAGCACAGGCACCGTTGGCTGACCAGACGCCTCCAACACCTTCTGCCTGCGACTGCGATCCGGCGAGACGCAGACGGAAACGTACGTCAGTTCCATATCCGAGAGCTTCTGCCGTACCATGTGACAGTAAGGGCATCCCTCGATTTGGTACAGCGTCATCATGGTCGCTCGAACCCCCTCAAAGGAATGGTGCAGCAGCGGTCATCGCCGCTCTGTTGAGCATGATGTTCTACGGAAAACTGCACAGTAGCGCGGCTTACAATTGAGGCGTCGTGTCCATCGTACAGGAGGCGAGCGCTTCCCTTTGACAGGGATTCCGTAGCACACGACGCAAGACTACGCTTGAGCCCATACAGGAGGGATACCTTGGCCTACATACCCTATCCCACAGATGGTCCACTGTCCGAGGCAGACCACATTCTCCGCATCTGCGGTTGGAGTTCGGACGCGGCGAGGGCGCATGTCTCTTTGTACCGCGCCGTGATGTTTGCCCCCTCGCCGCTCACGCGTCTCGAACGAGAGGCGATGGCAGTCGCCGTGTCCGCCGCAAACTCTTGTCATTACTGAGTGCGCCATCACGGGGAGGCTCTCCGTGTCGAGGGTGGCGAACCTGCGCTGGTCGACAGGCTGGCCAGCGGTGAGGTCCCGATTGCGGCGAGTGAGCGTCTGCGGGCACTCGTCCGCTTCAGCAGAGAACTCACCGTGCTGGGCCATGGCCAATGCGAGAGGCTCGTCGCCGATCTGCGTGCGGCCGGCCTGGACGCGCGAGCGGTGCACGATGCGGCCCAGGTCGTCGCCTACTTCAACTACGTGAACCGAATCGCACTCGGACTGGGCGTGGAACTGGAACCTTGTTGGGGCGCCGAATGAAGCTGGCCTGTGCTCTTCCGAATCCGATGCCCGTCACGGGAACGCCGATCCCCCAGTGATGCGGAGGAAAGCCCGTCCATCGAAGATCTGCGGTACCTCGATGCCGAGACGGGAATACGCCTCGGCAGGCACCCCGATATCCGCCAGGTAGAGTCGGCCGACATGCGCCCCCGCCGCCGGACGGAGTAGTCCTGATTTGGGCAGTGCGATTGTCAGCGTCGCCTCTGCCCGTACCGCCGGGTCCCGCGGCACGCCAGTCGTGGGGTCCAGGCCAGAGGGCACATCCAGCGACAGGACGCGCGCAGTCTCATGCGTGAGTCGGATAAGCTCAGCGACACTCCCGTGGGGGACGCCCTGCAGGCTGTACCCGACGAGCCCATCGATGACGAGCGCGCGCTCCCGATCTCTTCCTCGACGCGCTGGCCGTCTGATGCCGCGTAGGCGGTAACGGGGATATCCATGCTGTCCAGCGTCGCCCTGAGCGTTCGGGAGGGCTCCGCGAGACCTGCCTCCGACAGGACGACCTGCACCGTGAAGCCCCACGCTGCAAGCCGCCTCGCGGCCACCAGGGCGCCACTGCCGTTTCCGCCCTTGCCGGCCAGCACGACCACCGGCAGGCCCTTGCAGCCCCGCAACATACGAAGCGCCAGTGCGGCCAGTGCCGGCCCTGCGCTCTCCGCCATCTGCGCGAGACCGATGCCGTAGTCATCCGCCATGATCTGGTCGATACGCCGCATTTCGTGCGCGTCCACGCAGGGGATCGGAATGCCGTGATAAGAGGCGTATGGTCTCACCACGCGGCCGCGCCCCCTTTCGTAGTCCTCTGCGGCGACCGAATGCGAGCCAATGGGGCCGCATCACAACGCGGCGCCGACTCAGGCGTTTAATCATGCCGGCAGACGCGGCTTGGCTCACACTCCGCGTCTGCCGGCTGGCGTGCTACTTGGCTCCGCAGCACTCCTTGTACTGCTTGCCTGACCCGCAGCCACAGGCTTCGTTTGCGCCACAGCACTCCCCGTAGGTCTTGCCGGACCCGCAGGGACAGGCGGCGCCGAAGTCAACATGCTGGTGCTCGTGCTCGCTCATGCTCTAACACCTCCCTGTCGATCGTGCGCCGTCGGCATCAGAAGAACTGTAAGGGCGCTTACATGTCCGAACTAATTGCTCTTCGCGTTCAGCCACTCTGTGACGCGCTCCCTGTTGATGGCGATCTCGCGCCTTCCCGTGCGAACAAGCCCCAGCCGTCCTAAGTGCGACAAGGTCGTGGTGACGGTCTCTCGCGTCGACCCGACCATCGTGGCAATCTCCTCATGTGTTAGCGGTACATCGAGGCGAGTGTATCCTCTGTCGGCCACGCCGAAATCATCCGCGAGATGCACCAGCAGACGCAGAACCCTGCCTTCCACGTCCTGGTGTGAAAGACTTTCGACCTGTTCTTCCAGTTCGCGTACGCGTTGGCTGAGGAGCGAGATCAGCCGCATCCCGACCGCAGGGTTCCTCTGGATGAGGCTTGCGACGTCCTCCTCGCGCATGGCGCAGACGAGAGAGCTCTGTATGGCTTCAGCATACATGTCGGGATTGCCAAGGCCGAGCGAGCCGGTTGCCCCGAAGACGTTCCCGTCGCCAAGCATGGCAAGTGTGATCTCGCTCCCGTCCGGCGTCGTTTTGTAGAGTCGAACGCGCCCACGCTTCAGAAGGTAGAGGACGGAGTCCACGTCGCCGGGGCTTGTGATTACTGCTCCGCGCGGCACCGTGACCATGGGAGTTATCTTGTCCAACTTTTGCAGCGTGTCCTTGTCAAGGTCCGAGAATATGTTGATCCGTGAGAGGTACTTTAGCTTCTCATCCTCCACTCGGGTTGCCCCCTTCCAATCTAGGTCTACCGGGTGGCGTCGTCGGTCGTCCGTCGCACCCGAGCAGCGGACATGGCCCCAAAAATTGAAACGCAATATGGCACAACGTAAGTTAGCAGGGTTTTGACGAGTACAATGCCTGTTACGTGATCCGCCAAGTAGATGTCGCCCTGGTTGATGAGCGTGAGGATCGTTCCCACAACCAAAGCTGTGTACACGGAAGTCCGGATGATGTCTCTGGAGCTGATAAACCGTAAGAGCCCGACGTCGATCTCGCCTGCCATGGTGCGCAAGCGATAGCGCGTCAGGGGTTCGATCATGCGTCGCACATCCCGTCCGTGTTCAGCGCTCGACCAGCCAATCCATCATGCCTGGTCCCACAAGCGCTCAAACTCCTTCGCGTCAAAGCCCACCATACGCGACTCCCCGAAGACCAGCAACGGCGTCGCGTATGAGCCGTGTCGAACCATCTCCGCGAAAGGTCCCGGCTGTGTCACGTCCCGCTCGACAAACGGAATACCGCGCCTGCGCAGGTACTCCCGCGCGCGCACTGTGCCGGGGCAGCAGTCATGTCCATAAAGCGTCACGCTCTTGCCTTCCATGTGATCAGTTCACCACATCCTCTCGTCGCCGAATGTAAGGCGCGCTACGGAACACATGTCTTCACGGCGGTATCCTGCCGCCAGGAGGTGTTCCGAATGAGAAAGCCGGACTTCGGTCGGGCTATGCTTGCTGGCCTCGTCGCCTGGGTCGTGTTCACGGTCGTGCTCTACATGGCTCCCTTGATGGGACTGCCTGCCATGAACGTGCCGGCCATGCTGGGCGGTATGTTCGGCATGAACTCCATCGCGCTCGGATGGATCATGCATCTGATGATCGGTCTCATCCTGGCGCTCGTGTACGTGTACTGGCTCGCCCGATTCCTTCCGGGACAGGGCTGGCTGCGCGGGCTGCTCTTCGGGTTGGTACCGTGGATCGTGATGATGGTGATGGTGGCGCCGATGCTTCCGATGCTCAACCCGTCGATGGCCAAGATGCCGCCCGGATTCTTCTTCGCCAACTTGGGCGCTGGAGCGATCATGGGCAGCCTTGTCGCTCACCTGATCTTCGGAGCCGTGCTGGGCGCGATCTACGGCGGCGTAACTGTTGAAACGTCGACTCACAGTGCGCGTGCATAGCCCAAACGCCAACGGTACTCGTCGCCATCTGGCGGTAGCATTCGCTGTGCCTGCCCTCGTGCTCGGCGTCGACTGGGCGACGAAATCTTGGGCAGCCAGTCGACTCGCCAAAGGTGTGGTGACCTGGGTCGTCCAACCCTGGTTCGGTCTTCGCCTTATCACTAACCCGGGCGTCGCCTTCGGGCTCGGCGCACGGGTTCCTCTCCTCTGGCTGTTGGTCGGCGCCCTGGCTGTCCTGGGGCTGGTCGTCGCTGTGATGCGTATTCCCCGTGGCCGAATCGGCCTTGCCTTGATGCTGGGAGGCGCTGCGGGAAACGTCCTTTCGCGCCTCGCGTCTGGCCATGTCACCGACTTTCTCCAGGTATGGCCATGGCCAGCGGTGTTCAACTTGGCCGATGTCGCGTTGCGCGTGGGGGCCATTTGGGTTCTCGTCGCATGGCTGCGTCCGGATGCCATGCGTGAGGGCTCAGGTACGGCCGGCCGGCGAATCATCCCTCCGCTGCGGTAGCAGCAGAATCTCCAAATCGCGGGCGAGGTCGGTACTTTAAAGTGGGACCGCAAGGAGGGCTTGATCTCTTGCCATCCGATTGGTCGCAAAGCTTCGCCGCCTGGCGAACCGAGGTTGAACCACTGCTGCAAGAAGCAAGGTACTGCGAAGCGTTCCGTACTTACCCATGGATCACGTTCACGGAGGCACCGCTCTCCATACCGTCAAAACCGCTGCGCAATATGGCCATTGCGGTGATCAGTTCCGGCGGTGTGGTGATCCCCGGACAGCCTCCGTTTGACGAAGCAAGCCCATACGGCGATTCCAGCTTCCGGTGGATCGCCAGTTCGGGGCCATTGCAGTCATGGCATGTCCACCATTCCCATTACGACACGACCGCAGCCCGTCAGGACTACAACAGCGTGTTCCCGCTGGATGTAGTGCGCCAACTAGCCGATGAGGGAGCGATCGGTCGGGTTGCCCCTCGCCACGTGAGTTTCATGGGCTACCAGCCTGATCCCCAACCGTTTCTGGAGACGTCCGCCCCCGAGATCGCGGCGCAGCTCCAAGCAGACGGTGTCGATGCGGTGCTGCTCGTACCGGTCTGACCGGTGTGCCATCAGTCCGTGGGACTGCTCGCGCGCTTTTTGGAACAGGCCGGTATCTTAACGACCTCGATCTCTATCAACCGCAAGCTTACTGAACGCGTCCTCCTACCGCGGGCTCTGGTCGTGCCCGGTTCCCGCGGGCAGACGGCCGGACCTCCAGGAGATGGGACTACTCAGCGACGGCGCGTTCTAGCGGCGCTTCAAGTTATAGAGGACGTTCAAACGGGCGGTTCGCTCGTCGAAGTGGATACGAGAACCTGAGATAGGTAGGCGATCATGTGGCTCAGACATTGAAGATTGCGATCCAGAGCAGGTCACCGTATGGCATCAAGACCGAACACACGACGAGGCGGCAAGTGAAGTTCCGCACCGACGAGCCACCGGCAGCCGGTGGTGAGGGATCGGGACCCAGCCCTTTGGAAGCCGCCTTGGCCGCCCTCACTGGTTGCCTCGCAGTCGTAGTACCCTTGGTCGCAGAGTCTATGGGATTCCAGCACGGTGCCCTGGCCTTCGCAGCCGAAGGGGTCTTCGATCGCGACGGAATGCTTGGTGTCCCAGGTGTACGGCGTCACTTCCAACGCGTGGAGCTGGACGTCGCGGTGGAGACGGACGAGCCGCAAGAACGACTCGAGCAGTTGGCCCTTCAGGTGGAGGACCGGTGCCCCGTGCACAACCTGTTCACAGCGGCCGGTGTTGAGATGCGAAGCGTCTGGCATCGCGCGTAGGGCGTCGTATTCGCGTTTTCGGGCAGTGCCTTGCGTTTAGTGCGTCGCATCCGTCGAATCGAAACGTCGCATCGCACCGCCGTTCAGGGAAGTCGTTGCGATGCGCCTCGATTGCAACAGGCAATTGCCCGCAGACGCAGATCTTGGCTTATGCCTCTCGCTGTCTCAGCTCGTGGACGAGGTCGTCGAGATCATGCGCAACGATTGTCGGTGTAACGTCCAGTTCCTCGAATGAGCCGCGTGCCCTGTCCAGCCATGCGCACGAAAGGCCGAATGCGCGAGCACCTGCGACGTCCCAGGCGTTCGCAGAGACGAAGAGCACCTCGCCGACTTCTGCCTGGACCTGCTGGACTCCAAACGCGTAAACGCCAGGTGCTGGCTTGTATAGCCGAACGTCGTCGGCGCTGAAGATCAAAATTGGCACGCCAAACGCCGACTGCGCCAAAACCGCGCTCGCCTGCTGACGGGTTCCATTTGACAGCACACCGAGGTGGAATCCGTCCGACGCCAAGGAAGCAAGCGCCGTCGGCACCTCGGGAAACGGCTTCAGGCGCTCAAACGCCGCCGGGAGGTCCTCCTTGAGCGCATCATCCGGATGCAGACGCAAGTCGTTGCAAGCAGCCACAAGTGCGTGTTGGGTAATACGCTCGAAGTTCTCGTAACGGCCCATCAGCGTCCTAAGCCACGTGTACTTGAGTTGTTTGTCGCGCCAGACCCGGCTGAGCTGCTCACCATGTCCAGGAAACACGCGCTCACATTCGTCCGCCACGCCACCCACATCAACCAGCGTTCCGAAGAGATCGAACAGCAGTATCTTTGGTTTCACTCTTCTACCTCCCAAAATAGTCTGGCAGGAAGGCATGCCTCACTCTCTTCGAGGGGGCTTTCGGCGAACATCCATAGAGACCGCCATACTTGCACCGCGGCGCCCGGCTCTACGCTCTCCACCGCGCGGACCCAGGCGGCGTTCGCGTCCCGTAGAGTGGTGTAAACGAGGGGGTGATCTGACGGGAGAAGGGTCGGGGTCCCAGGGGACGTAGTCCCCTGGCGATCCCCAGGTTCTTCCTGGACAAGAAGCGCCGCCATCGGGTTTCCTGTGGTTGTTCAGACACAACAGGGGATGCCCGATGATGGCTGAGTCTAAGATCGCATTGCTTGAGCTGCTGCGCAACGCGGGGATCGATCAACCGGAGTTCATGCGCGTGGGTCTGCAGGCGTTTCTGCAGGACCTGATCGAGGCGGAGGTTGCGGCTCAGATCGGAGCCGGGCGCCACGAGCGGACGGACGAGCGCACCACGTACCGCAATGGCAGGCGACCGAGGGACTGGAACACCCGGCTCGGTACCGTGCGGCTGCAGATCCCGAAGCTGCGCAAGGGAGTGTACTTCCCGCGGTTCCTGGAGCCACGCCGGCGCAGCGAACAGGCCTTGGCATCGGTGATCCAGGAGGCCTACGTGCTCGGGGTGAGCACCCGCAAGGTGGACGAGCTCGTCCAGACGATGGGTATGACCGGCATCAGCAAGAGCGAGGTCTCGCGAATAGCAAAGCAGCTCGATGAGCGGGCAGAGGCCTTCCGGCAGCGTCAACTCGACGGCGAGTACCCGTATATCTGGCTCGATGCCAAGTACCTGAAGGTGCGTGAAGGTGACCGCGTCGTAAGCATGGCACTCGTCGTGGCTACGGGGGTGCGCAGCACCGGTGAGCGCGAGATCCTTGGCTGCGACATCGGCCTGAGCGAGGATGCACCGTTCTGGACCGAGTTCCTGCGCAGCCTCAAACGCCGCGGTCTCAAGGGTGTCAAGCTCGCGATCAGCGATGCCCATGAGGGGCTCCGCCAGGCGATCGAGACCGTGCTCGTCGGCGCCAGTTGGCAGCGGTGTCGAGTGCACTTCATGCGCAACTTGCTCAGCCAGGTGCCGAAGCAGGCCCAGGCGGTGACGGCGGCGCTGATCCGCACGATCTTCGTCCAGCCCACCAAGCAGGACGCCCTGCGCCAACTGGCGCAGGTGGCCGAATCGCTCCGACCGCGCTTCCCCAAGGTGGCCGAGATGCTGCTGACCTCCTCGGAGGACGTCCTCGCCTACATGAGCTTCCCGAGCGAGCATTGGCGCCAGATCCACTCCACCAACCCGCTCGAACGCCTCAACCGCGAGATCGGTCGGCGCGCCGACGTTGTCGCCATCTTCCCTAACCGCCCGTCGGTCTTGCGCCTCGTCGGCGCCGTCTTGATGGAGCAGAACGACGAGTGGGCCGCTGCCACTCGCCGCTACTTCTCCCAGGAATCCATGGCGAAGCTCTACGCCGATCGAGCGAGCGAGGCCGCGAACAACCCAGCTCTCAGCGCCGTAAATTGAGCCCTACCGCAGGGGCCCGACTTTACACCACGTCCGGGGACTTGATCCTGTTTACCGTCCTGGGAGCCCTCCCGCACCGCTTCAGGCGGTGCCTGGACGCTGGGATTCGCACGTTCACTGCACTCAGAAGGGGGCCGATCCCTTGGAGTAGCATCTTCCCAACCGGAACAATGATAGTCCCGCCGATAGGCTCCACCCGCGAGGCACCCTCCGAGGGACGCAGGAGCTCCGCGCGTGGTGGTGAAACAACAGGCGACTCCTAAAACTTTCCGCTGGTAGAGGTGGGGATCACGATAGCGGAAGAGGAAGCTGCAGCCGCGGAATCCAGCCTGAACTCACATCAGGTGCCGGCGCCTCGACCCGAACACGCGGCGATCCCCATACCTCTGCCTTCGTCGCCGAATGGGTCGCCTCAATGGCTGCCCGAAGTTCTGGCGTCGATGCCGATGACGTCAGGTGGCACGACGACTGGCCCGCTACTACAACGCTGATCACGTTCTGTCGAAGATCCAGAGTGCGCTGGGCAACCAGTCTGGGGTGGGAGACGCTCTCACACAGGCAATCGTCACGGCTACCGTCGAAGGCGAGCGAGCTCGGGCCAAGTGGCAGGCGTCCAGGGAATGCATGGGACTTGGTGCGGAGCTGCTTGCCATGACGGTCCTACTGTTGGGCGTCACAGGTTACGTCCTGGCCCATCACGCGTGGCTGGTGCGTGTGAACTCCCACCCGTCTCTCGTGATCGCCTGGGCGGGGGCGCTCGGTGGAGCGTCCATGGCGTTGTACGGGTACACTCACGGATTCCTCTACAAGGACATGCTGCCGTCCTTCTGGTGGTGGAACGTGGCCAAGCCCGCATTCGGCGCAGTCACGGGACTAGTGGCTGCGGGACTGCTGCAAGTCGGGCTGGTATCGGTCGGGACAATCAGCGGTAGTCACAGCCTGCTCCTCTCACTCATCGTCGCCTTCACGGCGGGGCTCAAGGAGCAGCGGTTCTTCGGCTGGATCCCTCTGTGCCATAATCGAGGTAGGCCGCCGGAGTTCGAAGAATGAGTGATCTTGATCGCGAAGAAGGGAAGGGGTCGGGGGAAACCGTCAGGTTGCCCCCCTCGCAGCCGGCGAGCCAAAGGGAGAGTAATCGTGCTGAGCAAACCGGGCATCGTACAGCAGAGAGACGGCGAGCGGCCGGAACGGGAGATCGAAGTCGTGCCGCGAGCAGAGCGGCGGCGGTTCACCGCCGAGTACAAGCTACGGATCCTCGAAGAGGCGGATCGCTGCCAGGCGCCCGGAGAGATCGGGGCACTGCTGCGACGCGAAGGGCTGTACTCCTCGCACCTGGTCAAGTGGCGGCGCCAGCGTGAAGAGAGCGTACTGGCCGCACTGGGCCAGAAGCGAGGCCGCAAGCCGGCAGACCCGCTGAGCGGGGAGGTGAATCGGCTGCGCCGGGAGAACGCGCGGCTGAATCAGGAACTGGAGAAGGCCCAGAAGGTCATCGAAGTCCAGGGAAAAGTCTCCGCGCTCTTGCGGGATCTATCCCTCGGGAGCGCGCCAGACAAGCCCAAGCGATAACGGAAGACGCTTTGGAAGATCTCAAGCCGGTCGTCGGCATCCGCCGCGCCTGCCGCGCGATCGGCAAGCCGCGCGCCACCTACTACATGCAGCATCGCAGCACGCCGCGGCCCAGTCGGGCGAAGGCAAACCGCAAACCCCATCCGCGGGCGCTATCCGCACAGGAGCGCCAGGCGATCCTCGACCACCTGCACTCCGAGCGCTTTCGGGACATGAGTCCGGCCACCGTCTACGCGACGCTGCTCGATGAGGGCATCTATCTCGCTTCGATCCGCACCTTCTACCGCATCCTGCGCAGCCAGGGCGAGGTACGGGAGCGGCGCGCCCAGGCGACGCATCCACCCAGGGTGAAGCCGGAGCTCCTGGCGCAGCAGCCGAACCAGGTCTGGTCGTGGGACATCACCATGCTGCCGGGCCCCGTGATAGGCACCTACTACTACCTGTACGTCGTCCTCGACGTCTTCAGCCGCTACGTTGTGGGCTGGCTGATCGCGCCAAGAGAGTCCGCCGAACTAGCGGTGGAGCTGCTCGAAGAGTGCGTCCGCCGCGAGGGCGTCGAGCCCGGTGCGCTGACCATCCATGCGGATAACGGGTCTTCCATGGCATCCAAGCCCCTGGCCCTGCTGCTCGCAGACCTCGGCGTCGCCAAGAGCCACTCCCGTCCGCACACCTCGAACGACAACCCCTACTCCGAAGCCCAGTTCAAGACCCTCAAGTACCGGCCAGACTTCCCGGACCGCTTCGGCTCGATCGAGCACGCGCGGGAGTTCTGCCGCACATTCTTCCGTTGGTACAACCACGACCACCGCCATGGCGGCATCGGCCTGCTCACGCCCGAAACCGTCCATTACGGCCGCGCCGACGCCGTCATCGAGCAGCGCGCTCGCGTGCTGAGCGCCGCCTACGCGACCCATCCCGACCGTTTCGTCAACGGACAGCCCGAGCCCCCAAAACCTCCTCAGACAGCCTGGATCAACCGACCCGAGGACACGCCCTGAAGGTCACACAATGACTTTACCGACTTGTCCAAAACAGCTTGACAGCTTCCGGATCGGCCAGCTCAAACCGAGGGCCACCGGTAGTGGCACACCACCAGCCTCCAGCCCTCCCTCCCAGTCACACTAAAGGGGTCGAGCTGAAACCCGTGAACGGTCAACAAGTCGCTGTCGTGCCCTGACCGGCACTGCCTCGATTTAGCTTCTGGTGGTCAGCGTCCTGTGCTGAGACTGAAGTAGTGTTTCTTTATGTCTTTGATTGCCCGCTTCTCGATCCGGGAGACGTAGCTCCTGGAGATCCCCAGCATCCTGGCGATCTCCCTCTGGGTCTTGCGCGGGGCGTGCCGTAGGCCGAACCGCAGTTCCAGCACCTTTCGCTCCTTGGGCGCGAGGATGCGAAGCTCCTTGTGCAGGATCTCCACCTCTTCCCTGGCCACGACTTGGTCGGGGATGACGTTCGGCTCGCTTCCCAGCACATCGATCAGCATGATCTCGTTGCCTTCGCGGTCGTAGCCGATCGGGTCGTAGATCGAGACCTCGCTGCGGCGACGCTTGGTGACCCGAAGGTGCATGAGGATTTCGTTCTCGATGCAGCGCGCCGCGTAGGTGGCAAGGCGCGTTCCGCGCTCCGGGTTGAACGTGTCGATGCCCTTGATGAGCCCGACCGTCCCGATGGAGATCAGGTCGTCCGTATCCTCGCCCGTGTTCTCGAACTTCTTGACGATAAGGTCATAACCACAAGTCGAGATAGGCCGTCTGCGTACTGTTGAGGCAGGGTTACAGCGCCTTGCGTTCGAGTTTCTGGATGCGTTGCTCGTTGTCGTCCAGTCTGGTGTCAAGACTTTCCTTGATTCCCTGGACACCTTCCCAGACCAGCCCTACGTTCTTGCTCACGTCTTCGATGAGGACCCGAGCTTCCGTATGCAGGTGCTCGGCGTGCGCACGTGTTTCAGAGTTGAGTGTCACCATACGGGCTGTAAGGTCCCTGCGAACCTCGTTGATCTGCATGCTCACCTGGTCGGCGACTAGGCGACGAGTTTCGGTGTTCACCGCAAACATGCGATCGGTGATCTCCCCGCGACTCTCAGCATTCAGCCGCTCCGCGTGCTCGCGGGTCTCCTTGTTGAGGTCAACCATTCGCGTGAGGAGGCTCTCCCGCATCGCGTCCAGATACGCTTTCAACTCCGGGTCCACCAGCGCCACTCCCTCCACTTGCCGTTGGGTTCGCTAGCGAAGCGGCGAGATCCTACCAAGATGCGGCGTTCCGCCCGGCTGTGCTCCTGACGCACCGTATCTTATTCCTCCAGATGCAAAGGAAATCACGGAACGTCTCCACGACGCGCTGAGTAGGCTGCCCTTGCGCGGTTATAGCGCAGGTGCTATGGTGCGCTTAGGGTTGAACGCGGGGAGACGATCAGCTGCAGGGCTGGACCGTGAACATCTCCCCGGACGCGGCGAAGTACCTTGCCGCCTGCCACAACGAACGCAGCGTCCGCAATCAAATCAACGCGCGCTTCGGCCGAATAGTTCATCTCCTGGAACAGCACGGGACGTACATCGGTTACCCATACGTTCGCCATGTGCGAGGAGAACTGTGGGAGATTCGTGTCGACGATTCTACCGGCGCATATCGGTTGTTCTTCGGCATTGCTTCTGGCCGCACCCTCGAGGTTGCATGCGGCAGAACGAAGAAGGCAGACCGGTTTCCTCCGGGTGTGTACGACTGGGCCGAGCGAACGGTGCGAGCCTATGTGGCAAGCCTCGATCGCCACGGACATACTACCGATCGTGACGGCAGATAGTGGAGAGGGGTGCGGACGTGCGCTGGGAGGATGTACGGAAGGGTCTCTTCGACTCTGAAGAAGCGTATCTGCGAGCCATGCGTGAGGAGTTCCCGTACCGCCCTGTTGCCGATGCCATCGTGGGCTTGCGTGCGCGGCTGCACCTCACCCAGACTCAGCTCGCCGAGAAGATCGGCGCGTCTCAGTCCGTCATTGCGAGAGCGGAGTCGGGCAAGCATCCCGTTGAGGTGTCGTTGCTGCGCCGCATAGCCGACGCGTGTGGCGTCGACTGGCATGTCTACTTTGAGGCGAACGAGATCGCCGACGGCCACCACGAAGCGGCTGCCCGATCCTCTTGAACTGCGGGCCCTGCCACAAAGAAATCCTTTAGGCGCACGCGGAGCAAACGAGAAGGGCCGCCTCCCGAGCGAGTTTGTTACCCGAGTGGTAAAGTAGGGCACTGGCGCGGCGGCCGAGGACGGCCCCGTTTCCAATGCCCTCTTTCCGAACCGTGCTTGAGGTTCTCCCTCACACGGCTCTCCCCCAGGCAGTCGACTAGACGCATTCCACCTTGCCACGGGTGTTGGCGCCTAGTCCTAGCGACCCGCGAGGCTCCTCCGCGTTGACCGCGTTGGCCGTTGTTTGATCGCGCACCTGGCTGGAGGCCCTTCGCTACGGCGGGTTATGTTGTCCACGCCGATCTCGCTAGTATGGCCTCCTCCGACCTCCGCTCGGCGCTCCACCACTTCCCGATCTACGGTTATAGGCGTCGCCTGCTCCTGACATACCTCAGGTCGGCTACCCGAGGACATCTCGCAGGGCCGAGACGGATCTCCCACGTTCCGTGCTGAACTGTCGCCACGTTCCGATCCCACTACGCCGGCGGGTTCGTCGGTGCTGCGCCTCCAAGGTCTTCGCACCTCGCATGGCCTTCGCCCTCGCTTCAAGGGCTCGGCTCCCGCTCCTATGGGGTTTCGACGCTTACGCAGGATTCCTCATCGTACGAACCGCGGCTTTGCTCGCCACCCGAGGTGACTTTGTCGTGGGGCTTCGACGTCTGGGTCTCCCCAACCGTCGCCCACCAGCTACACGGCTGCTTGGTCATTACCGTGGCCGGACCTCCACCGGCTAGCTCAGCACAACTTTCGTGGTACACGAGGCGTCCCCATTTGGGTGCACCTTTAGGCGTGGCTCACCTTGCCGGCAAGGGACCCGTCGTCGCTGATGATCAGCGATCCGGGCGGGAAGACCACGATGGACTCGTGTGCCAGGAAGGCACTTACCTCGATGTCCTCGTCCACATCTGGCCAACGCAGCGCCTGCCCGTCATCAACGATCCGCACGTTACGGCGCTGTGTCGGCGTCGCGGCAAGGAGTCGAGGAGACCATCGGAGCGGGATAGCGACATCGCGTCCGTCACGTAGTGCGACGCGTATCTTGCCCGCCCGCACCGACACCGAGACAATGATCGGGTCCATATCAACGATCAAGGTCGGGGCCTTCCCTCTTCTTGTTCTGTGGCGTCTGCCGCCGCAGGGGAGCATGTCGCGCAATCTTCCCCGGTTGCGGTTCTGCCGAGGGTTGCGGAGCATCCTGCCTTCCGAGCACCTGCTCGATCTTCTCGATCAGGCCAGGAAGGTCGTCTTGAACCGTATCCCAGACGACGCGGAGCTTGACGTCTGCGTACCCGTGGATCAGTCGATTCCGGGTGTCGCGCATCTCCTTCCATGGCCACTGCGGGTGCGCAGCGCGGAACTCTGCACTCACGTGGATCGACGCCTCGCCGACGACCTCCAGCTCACGGATAAGCCCCGGTTTGAGAAACTCGTCCGCCTCAAAGGCTTCGTACGAGCCCAGCTTCTCCGCAAAGCGTCGGGCGCGACGGGCATGGTCTGCCATGTCGTCCAAGTAGAGCAGGTCATTGCGACGCGACATAGAGCACCTCTCGACTTGCCAGCACTTCGGCGGCAATCCGCCGCTTGAGAGTATCCTTCATGACGAGATCTACGTCACGACGGAACATTGCCTCTAGTTCGGTCTGAAGCCTGGAGAGGCCGAACAGTGTGATGCGGGTGTCGGGCATGAAGTCGATCAAGACATCCACATCGCTGTGGTCGGTGAAGTCGTCACGAAGAACGGAACCGAAGAGCGCAAGCTCCCGCACGCGGTGCCGCCGGCAAAAGTCGGCCACCGCTTCCACGGGAACAGGAACGTGGACCGCTTCCCGCGCGCTCTTCATAAGCCGTCACCTCTCAGTCGCATTATAACCCGAGGCGAGACGCAGAGCACTTGTAGTCGGCTCAGTCGCCCGCGGCGAGCATCCTTCGCACACTCTGTTCGGAGACGTGCAGCAGTCGCGCTGCCTCGCGCCGGCTGAGCTCCCCGCTCTCGATTCGACGCCTCACCATCGGCCAGTCCCGCGCAACGCTCGGCATGTCGGTAACCTTGGGTCGCCCCAGCCTTCGCCCCTCGCGCCTGGCCCGTTCCATTCCCGCCTTCACACGCTCCCGAAGGATGGCCCGCTCCAGCTGTGCCCAGACCGCCGTGATGCCGGACATGGCTTCGCCGAAGGGCGAGGTCGTGTCGATCCATGGCTCCTGGTAGCTGCGAATACCCACCTTCCAGCCGCGCAGCCGCTCGAGCGTCTGCGCCGCGTCGAGCAGGCTACGGAACGCTCGATCTGTCGCGACATTGGCCTTGGAGGCTGGGGGGGCTCACAGAGTCGTTCTAGGCAGCTCTGATCTGATGTTCGGCCTGGGTCGCAACGGTGCTCGTCCGTACGGCGGGGGACGGGGAGCAGAGCACCACCTCCCCTAGGGGAGGTGGCATATTTTGGTCACTGGCCCTGCCGAGGATCCGCACTCCGTTCTCCGTCCCGGTCTCCTTGAGCCTTTGACCTCTAGCACCATGCGGTGGGCACCGTCCAACTTCCTCTGTCATGCAGGCGGTGTGGCAATCAACCGCCTGCGGTAACCCATCGCGCCGCCGAGTTGCCTATACTTGGGGCACAGGTACCGGGGGTGAGCGAAGCGTGTCTCAGGTGACAGTTGTCGATACCGGTGCGTTCGCTCGCGGCCCCGGAGGCGCCTCCTCTCTAGATTTCGCCGTCGAGGATGCCGCGCACGCTCCGCGCAAGCTCCTCACGCATGCCGTCGTCCTGCTCCGTCCTTGCTGGCGGGCCTGACGCTACGGAGACTCCCCCGCTGCGCAGAAGCCCCAGGATCTCCGCTATGGAATCCTCGATGTCCGAAAGCCGCCTCCCGACGTCCGAGGCCCCTGCCGTCTGCTGCAAGGCGAACCGCAGGAACGCAGAGCGGTTTAGCCCGAGCGATCGGCAGCCAGCGTCGAGAACCGCCATCTCCTCATCGGTGAGCCGCAGGGTGAGATGCCTCGACAACGACACCACCTCGATTCCTCAAAACCAGTGTTCGAGGAGCAGTACGATCAGTGCCGTCCCCATTGCGACGAACGCCGGCAGCAGCTCCCGTGAATACGGTACGTCGACCTCGGGCGAGCCTCGCGAAAGGAAGATGCCGAGCGCTTTCCTGATGCGGGCCATGGAGCATCACGCTCCTTCCCCCACCCTGCGGAAGACGCCGATCGTCCCGTCCGGCGCCCTGTCCACGAAGACGAGGTGCCAGCGCGGCGAGCGCAGCAGAGATCGCGAACCCGGATAGTGAAGCGGCCAGACGACGTAGCGGGCGCTCGGGTCCCAACGTGCGACGAACGCCACAGGCGAGACGAACCCCAGGTTGGCCTTCACGTAATCTCTCCACCAGGGGGCGTGCGTCCAGAGTTCTGCCCTGCTGTCGAGAAACGGACGCGGCCCGTAGAGGTCCATGTCGTTGCCGAGGCTGTAGAAGGGCAGCACGTCGGTTGCGTGGTGCTCTCGCAGGTAGGCGAAAGCCCCCACGGGCTGCGTCACCTGCATGGTCACGGACATCGCGGCGGCTACGGAGAACGAGCCGAACACCAGAGGCACCGCAAGCAGGGCGGCGGTGCCCATCCTCCCTGCTGTCCGCTCGATCCGCCGCAGCCTGAGCGGCACGAGGGGCGCCGTGACGGCGAGGACGGTCAAGGAGAGGTACGGTGCGAACCTCGCGGAAATCGCCGTCGCTACAAGCCACGCGAGGGTCCACATGCTGCCGGTCTCATCGCCCCTACGGGACGCCCGGCGGACGGTGTAGAGCAGTGCAACGAGCACGATCGGCGCCATCAACCAGGAGCCAGCCTGCAGCAGGTTCAGCGACCCCCACTCCTGGATGCGGTTCACGACGCCCGGCGAGAAGATCGACGCGAGGAAGCTGCCCGAAGTCGCCACGCCGCCAGGGTGGGCGAACGACAGCGCCAGGGAGGCCAGCGTCAGCCAGATAAGATCCCGTCTGCGGCCGAAGAAGGCTTCCGCGGCCAGCAGCACCGGCGCCAGGAAGACCGAGGCGTGCAGGTTGGCCCAGAGCGGAACGACGGCCACCACAAACGCGACGAGCGGCCACTCGACGCCCTTCCTGTGGCGCAGCACCGCCCAGATCCCGAAGGCGAAGAAGAGATACGAAAAGAGCTGCGGACGAGGCGCCATGGCCATCGTCAGCGAGAACGCCGTAACCACCGCAAGGACGAGGCCCCACAGCTGCCCCGCACGCTGCACGAGGAGGGCGATGAGGAAGCTCGTCGCCACCAGCACAGGCGCGGGGCCCCAGACCAGCCCCTGCGGCCCGAAGTGGTCGTAGATCTCGGCCACGATCACGCCGAACAGCCACTCGCTGTTCGACCAGGGATGCCCGTACATCGCCTGGGTCATCACGTTGCGCAGGGGGACGTACCCATGCGCCAAGATGAAGCGGCCGTTTGCGATGTCCATGAGCACGTCGCCAGAGAAGCCATGGTGGGCTAGCGCGATGATCAGGATGGATGATGTCAGAAGCGTGACTCCCGCAAGCCAGGTTCCCCTACTGCGGCGCGATCGACCTGGAGCCATGCCCTACCCCTCCCCGAAGAAGCCGATTGTGTCTCCGCTCTCCAGGGCGCCAGCCGCGCGGGCCGGCAACTCGATCACCTTGCGCGCCCTGCGAACGAAAGGTCCGAACCGTCACGGGCGCACCCTCCCACACCACCCGATTGTCACGGTCGAGGTAGACGGCTAGCATGTGGACACTGTTGCACGGGTCCAGCACCAAAGCTTCGCCTTCAGGAAGGCTCCGGGTTCGAAGCAGACCTCGCGACCGCTCGCGGGCGGTTCTCGCGAAGACGCCGCGCGTTGCCAGAGCGGCGCCATCCCGTTCCCTAACGATCTGCACGGCTTTCACCTCACTAGCGAGGAAGGGCATCACGTCCTGCGCGCATCACACGAGCAGCGGCCGCAACAGGCGGCCCAGAGGGGAGGTGCAAGAGCACCTGAACGATCTCGCCAACATGAAGTGGCAGTGTGTTCGGACAAACAGCGAGGATGCCAGAACCGGACACGTTCAAGGTCCGACACAGCGCAATGTCGAGACGCAGGTCGATGTCCCGACGCGAATAGCGTCGTACCGTCAGACGCCTCGTCCCGCAGGCCAAGGCGTTCTCCGCGAGCAAACAGCGAGGAGACAGCATCGGGACTGTTGTCGAGCTTAACCGTCCAGGTGTCTGTCTTTTTCTCTACGACCCTGCCGCGAAAGATCGCGACCCCCGTCTCTAACGCATGTTCGAACGACAGATTCCGGCCGAGCCGATGCTCGTATGTGCCACGCAGGAACCGTTCCTCGCGCGATCCTGCTAGGATCTGCCGCTCCACATAAATGCGCGCCCCGAGTGGGGTAGAGGGCACATGTTCCAACGTAACACCTCCTCCTAGACATACGAAAACCGGCTGACCAGGGCGGTCAGCCGGCTGTGTGTGTTACGGCAGTGGAGTCGGAGTCTTGATCGGGCCTACTGGCTTCGGGCGAGTCGGCTCATCGTCGCCCCGGCCTCGTAGCGAGCCACCATCTCGGCGCGCATGGCGGCGCGATCAAGGTTTGAGGCTTCTCAAGTGCCACTGTGTTCCGGTCCCGATGCTCGGTTGCCCGCCTTCCAGACCCCTCTGCAGCGCAGTTCGACACCGGCCCGCAAGAGAGACGGACGACCGTCTGGCGGTGCGCGCCGGACCACGTGGCCAGTTCACGGAAAGGAGATCCTGCGGCGGTAAGTGACCATGGCGAAGATGTACGCGACGATGAGGATACCGACACACCAGGCAAGGGCGATCCAGATGTCGGTGCCGACCGGCTGCCCTGTGAACAGGTCGCGGATCGCGTTGACGATGGATGTCACCGGCTGGTGCTCGGCGAAGGCGCGCACCGGGCCGGGCATGGTGTCGGTGGGCACGAATGCCGAGCTGATGAAGGGCAGGAAGAGGAGCGGGTAGGAGAACGCGCTCGCGCCGTCCACAGACGTTGCGGTGAGACCGGGGATTACGGCAATCCACGTCAACGCCAGGGTGAACAGGATCAGGATGCCGGCAACCGCAAGCCACGCCAGCACTCCCGCCCCCGAGCGAAAGCCCATGAGGAGGGCAACGAGCACGACGACCACGAGCGAGATCAGATTGGCGACCAGCGAGGTCAGCACGTGCGCCCACAGCACCGACGACCGTGCGATCGGCATGGACTGGAATCGTTCGAAGATGCCGCTCTGCATATCCAGGAAGAGCCGGTATGCGGTGTAGGCGATGCCCGAAGCAATCGTGATGAGCAGAATGCCGGGCAGCAGGTAGTTCACATACGAATGCGACCCTGAGTTGATCGCGCCGCCGAACACGTAGACGAACAGCAGCATGAAGGCGATCGGCATGATCGTGGTCGTGATGATGGTGTCCGGGCTGCGCGTGATGTGGCGCAGGGATCGTCCTAGCAGGACGGCGGCGTCGCCGAAGAAATGCTTGGTCATCGTTGTTCCTTACTCCTCCGTGCCGACGCTACGCTCATTGCCAGCGTCGCCGTGCCGGCCGTCGTCACCGACGATGGCGAAGAAGACGTCCTCGAGGGTCGGCTGCTTCTCGACGTATTCGATCTTGGCGGGTGGGAGCAGCTGCTTGAGCTCGGCGAAGGTGCCGTTCACGATGATCCGACCCTCGTGGAGGATCGCGATCCGGTCGGCGAGCTGTTCGGCCTCGTCCAGATACTGCGTCGTGAGCAGCACCGTCGTGCCGTGCTCGGCGAGTTCTTTGACGGCCCGCCACACCTCGATGCGCGCCTGGGGGTCAAGCCCTGTCGTCGGCTCGTCGAGGAAGATGACCTGCGGATTTCCGATCAGGCTCATCGCGATGTCGAGGCGGCGGCGCATGCCACCCGAATACGTCGACACCTTCCGCGCGGCCGCGTCGGTCAGCGAGAAACGATCGAGCAGGTTATCCGCGATTGTGCCCGGGTCCTTGAGGTGCCGCAACTGGGCGACCAGCACGAGGTTCTCCCGCCCACTGAGGATTTCGTCGACGGCCGCGAACTGTCCAGTGAGGCTGATGGACTCCCGCACGTCCGCAGCCTGCGTGGCGACGTCGAAGCCGTTGACGCTGGCAGTCCCCGCGTCGGCCTTGAGCAGCGTGGACAGGATTTTCACGACCGTGGTCTTGCCCGCCCCGTTCGAGCCGAGCAGGGCGAAAATGCTGCCCCGCGCCACGTCGAAGTCCACGCCGTGCAGCACCTCCAACTTCTTGTACGACTTCTCCAGGCCCTGCACGTGGATCGCAGGCCCCTGGACCTGATTGGCTGTCATCTGGCTATCCCTTCTCTCTTGCGTTACGGTTCGTTGCCCACGACGCGATCGATGGCGTTGGTCAGTCGTTCCCGCTCCCGGCTGATCCACTGACCCTCCGGGTAGTTCCGAAGAAACGCCTCGGCGAACTCCACAGGGTCCTCCGCGACGAGCGTCGAGAGGATCTCGACCGTGGTGGTCTTGCCTGCGCCGTTCGGCCCTAAGAGGGCGCAGATCCTCCCCGGCGCCACCTCGCCGAGCACGAGCTTCCGGCCGAAGGACTTGCGGAGGCCCGAGGCCCGGAGCGCCGAGCGATCTGCCATCGCGCTCATGCCGTCACCTCTTGGGCGCCGCCTGTGGCCACGCGGTGGACGCTGATGTCGCCGTAGCCGGTGTGCACGTGCACCTCGACGGTCGCCTGCGCTCCATCCGGCTGCTCGGCGGTGTCGAGGTCGTTGCGCACGTGACCGAAGTTCGTCGTCAGGTCGAGCCAGGCGGCCACGCCGTCACGGACGCCAATCTCGACCCTGCCGCAAGCGGTGTGGGCCGTGATCGCGCCGCCCTCCACCTGTCCGATCTCGACGTCCCCATTGGCCGTGCGCGCAAGGACGGAATCGCGGGCGCGGTCCACGGTGATCCGCCCGTTGGCCGCATGCACGTCCACCTTGCCAGTGGCCTCACCGACCTGCGTCGCGCCGTTGGAGTTGTGGATGGTCGCCGCGCCGTCGACGCTGCCCACCCGCACAGCACCGGTGCCGGTCTTGATCTCGACCCAATCGAGGATGTGATCCGCAGTCACGTCCCCCGCCCCAGTCTTGAGCTGCGCGGGCCCCGCCTGCTCGACATGGATCTCACCGGCGCCGACCGTCACGCGGCACTCGCCCAGGGGGCCCACGGACTCGAAGGTGACCATGACGGCATCGCAGTTCACGCGCGATCCGCTCGGCATCTCGATCCGCACGTCCACGGACCCCTTCTTGCCCCACCCCCACCAGCCGCGCTGCCGCCAGGACAACGGATTCTGGACGGACAACCTGCCGTCACCATAGTCGACGCGCGTCTCAGCGGCCGCGGCGACGTCGCCGTTACTGGAGGGGTTGGTCGGCAGCACCTCGACCGTGGTGTCGGCGCGCTCGCTCGCGGTGAGACAGATGTTCGCGATGCCGATCTTGAGGTCAAGGGAGATCGGTTCCGGCGCCTCGAACGTGGGCACAAAGACTCCTCCTGTCATTCGCGGCGGTCACGTCGCTGCCGCAAACCTCTTCAGCCCTAGCGCACCCAGCCGCGGTAGTGCTCGGCACCGCGCGGCGACCGGTCCGGACGCGGTCTCGGGGACGTGCGGTCCACCGTGGCGGTCGCGGCCCGCACCAGCCAAGCGTTCACGGACAGCCCTTCGTTGTCGGCTGCGCGCTCGATCCGCGTCTTCAGGCGGGTCGGCAGGCGCAGGTTGATCCGCGTCATCGCTGCGTCCTCGCCCTCGCTGCTCAGCAGGCTGGACTCGGGCAAACTGCCGGCGGTTGCGTCCTCGCCTAGCAGAGCGCCAGCGCCCTGCTGGCCCGCGGTGGCGGGCGTCACGACGAATTCAAGATCCCTCCCCCTCAGGCGGACATCCACCGAACCGGGCGCGAGCTCGCAGGTGATCTCTGCCGCCGCGCCTGCGACGACGTCCTGCAAGGTGAGCCAGAGAGCCGCGTCCAGCGATGCCAAGAGGCGCTCGGCCAGGGCCCTCCCGGCCTCGCCGTCCGCTTCTGCGGCCACGGCGACTTGACGCATCAGGTTCTCGGTAAACACCTCGAGTTTCATGGTGCCATTTTGGCACCATTATAGATGCCGCGTCAACCTCTCGGTTGGCATCAGACGTGCGGCCGTTTGACGCAGTCTTGCACGCGCGAGCCGCCTGAGTACGGAGTGGCCTCCGGATGCGTACTGAGCAATCCCGCACGGCGCCACCAACGGCGCGTTTTCAGGGCAGACCAGACTGGGCCGGGCCGCACCCCGCACCGCGCGGCGCTACCCACGCCCTGCTTCCCATCACCATCGCCCTTCGGTCAGAGGGACGGTGTGCCGCCCCCTCAAGCCGCCACCGCCCGCGCCAGGCGCTGGGAGTCCACCGTTGGAGGAGCGCCTCCCCCTTTTCTGATGGCGTACTCGTATCCGTCAGCCCGTTGAAGCAGGCTCAGATGCTTTGGATGAACGTCGAAACCCTTGAGCACGAACTGCGGCCGGAAGCGGATCTCGACGCGGCCGACATGAACCACCGCGTGCTTCCCGTACGGCACGACCGCACGTACCAGGTCCCCGGTCTGAAAGCCGAAGAACCGCCTCTGCCTTGGTGCATGGCGGATTGGGAAGCCGTACTTGTCCGTGCCGCACCTCTGCCGCTTTCCGTGCCCGGTCGCCTTGACTCGCAGAATTGGCCCGCCCTCGATCCGCAACCCATCGGGCGTCGACGTCCCGACGCAGGACGCGTCAAGCCAGTGCTCCTTCGGCAGCCCGAGCCGCGTTCGGTTGAACTTGGTGGGGCCGCCGCTACCTGCCTCAATCGGAACTCCGAGCGCCACGAGCCGGTGCCAGAGCGCCCAGCGCGTCGTGTTCACCGCCGCCGCATCCCTGAGCGGGGCCTTGGCCTGCGCCCGTACCTTGCCGCAGTTTGCGATGCGCGTTTGGTCGATTGCCTTCCGTGATCGGCGCAGAGCGTCCACCCACTCCTCGGGCGTGCGCTCCCCCTTGTCTGGTTGCAGGTATGGCAGGCGATGGCGAGGTTCGACACCCTGTTCGTCCCGCCTCGGCTCCTCGGCGTCATGTGCTCAACCTCAAGTACGACATCCTTGGAGAGCCCGTCGCAGTAGGCGCACTGGTGGCCGAACTTGAGCAGCAGGTATTCCTTCACCTCGTAGCCCACGATCTCGCCCTGCTGGTACTCCACTCCCTGGATTTCCGGGTGCTCGACCTTCTGCAGGTCGAACCGCACAAGCTCCATGGAGATCGCGGAGACGGGCGCGAGGCGGCACAGCCGCTTTGTCCAGGTCTCCACATTGGCAACCCGACTCGCGACGGCGGCAGACGGCGAGGAGCAGCCGGGATCTCGGGTCGAACGCGCGTGTGCAGGCGGCACGTCCTATGCCCGTGCCGCGCGTTCCTCCCGCAGACGACGCAAGGCGCAGGATGGCGGTTTAGGAACCTCGGCGAGCGGTAGCGTGTCTTGCGGTGCCGCCGTGCCCGTCTAAGACTAGCCCTCGCGGTCATGCGAAGGTGGATCTGCGCGCCTCGGTGTTGAATCTCAGCACCCCAGATTACGCCCTCCGTGCTCTCGTTCATCAGTGCGACACCGGCCATCCGGCTGCCAGGGTCGAGCTTGATGCGGTGAGAGTGGACGATGGAGGTCGCGAGTTCCCGGTCCTTGAGGATGATCGTGAAGGGCTGACGGCGGAAGACCGCTGCCCTGTCCGCCTGGAGCAGCCGCCTCGCCCGAGCCGGGTGGCACAGGTCGAGCGGTTGCCCGTTCTTGTCGAGGACGAAGACGCGCAACGTGTTGACCTCCTTACGGAGTGAACTCAGCCAGGGGCGCAACCCCTGGCCAGTGAAGTGAGCCTCGCCGATGTTATCCGGGCTTGTCGCGTCCAGGACGCTAGCTTCAACCCCGTATGCCTGTTTGACCCTGGACGACAGAGCGGCAGGCTGGCTCGCGCACCCGCCGGTGTCGTGACCCAGATAACGTAGCCCGATGGCCCGAAGGCCCTGGCTGGGGCTGGTCAACCTCGGGCTTGCCTTAGCAAGCCCACGGCTTCAGGGCCGTAGTGTGGCTGACCTTGAGGGACGGGTGCAGGGATGAGCGCAACGTCGTTGACATCTACACCGCCATCGCCCGTGCTGCAAGGAATCCCGCCGCATTCGCGAACACAGGATCCTTAACCACGTTTAACGACGGGCGCAGGGCACGCAGATGCTCACCTAGTAGCAGGGCGCCGCCGCCGGCCAGAAGCACCGCTCCTAGGCCAGCGAGATGTTGCCCCAGGCGACGCGCAACTCGTTTGCGATCTGCCGCGCTGCCGCACGGGCCTCCTCCTGAAGCCAGGGGCGCAGGTCGATTTCCTTGCCCATGTCGAGCAGTAACCCGCCCTGCTCGCGCAGCGACGCCTCCACCCGCAGGCTGTCGATCATGTGCCCCGTGGCCGTCTGCGCGCGACGCCTGAGCGCCTCATAGACGCCGATCGTCCCCGTGTCGAGACTGCCGGAGAGGGCCTTGACGGGCCGCAGCCCGTTGTCATCCCGCTGCATGACGAAGTAGTCCGTCGTCCGGCCGCCGACGTCGATTACGCCGGTCGGACGCCTCAGAAGCTCCGAGCGCATGCTGCCGTCCGGGTTGAGCACCGCGGCGTAGTAGGCCCCGATCGCCTGCGGCAGCACTAGCACCGAGGAGAAGCGTAGGCGCACCGGCACCCGGTCGTTGACGGCCACATAGGCTCCCTGCCCCCTGAGAGCGTCGCGCAACTTCTCTCGCTGCGCCCCGTACACGCCGAGCGGAAGACCGAGCACGAGATCCACATCTACGGTCTCCACGGCCGTTGTGCGGATCAGGGATGCGACCGCCGCCATCACCAGCACGTCGTAACCTTCGCGCGAGCTGGCCTCTTCCGCCCACGGGCGCGTGGCGCCAGGTGCGACTAGCGCCGCCTGTCCGAAGAGCCATGTCTGCTGCGGGTTGCCGGGGCGCTGGATGTTGATGCGCTGCCGCGAGCGCTTGGTGCCCAGCGCGTCGTCGAGCGCCAGGTCCTCCTCGTCAGGAGCGATCACCGAGGGAAACAAGACGCGATCCCCGCCGCCGGAGAGCGCCTTCACATCGACGTAGCCGACGTCGACCGCGATCCGCTTGATCATTCCTGCGTTCCCCGCCACCGGACGGAGAACTCCCTCCTTTCGGATCTGAACTGGGCAAAGACCCACTCGACCTTTCCCGGTGCCGTTACCTCGAAGATTCCCCACAGGTGTACCGGGGTGTCGCTGCGGCTCTCCGATGCAGTTGTCGAATGGACCTCGATGCGCCCGCTGAAGTCGGGATGGCAGCTCGAGTAGTCCCGAGCCGCATCCAAAGGGTCGACCTCGCCGACCCGCAACACCACGTCACGGCCCGAGTCCAACTCGACCGCCATCACGTTCCCCACCTCTCTCAATCGCCTGCATGCAAGAGCCCTTGCTCACTCGCGGCTGCAAGGGCTTCCAGCAGGTCGTCGTCGAACCCGCCGATCTCCTCGCGCATCACCCGGAAGGCTTCCTCGGAGGTCAGCGCCTCCCGATACGCGCGGCCGGCTGTCAGGGCATCGTAGACGTCCGCCGTACGCGCGACGCGAAGCACCAGCGGTACGGCGTCACCCTTGAGGCCCAAGGGGTAGCCCATCCCATCTGGGCGCTCATGGTGGCCCCCGGCGATCTTGGCCGCCACCCCCCAGAAGGCATGTGCCAGCGGAGCCCCCCCTCGGAAGTCTCCCGCCAGTCGGCTGAGCTCCTCCCGCCCCATGACGGTGTGCTGCTGCATGAGGCCGCGTTCGTATGGAGTCAGGCCCTGCGGCTTGCGCAGGATCTGGCTGGGGACGAACAGCTTGCCGAAGTCGTGGACCAGCACAGCCTGCGGCCAGAGTGCAGCGTCTTCAGGCAGGGGTTCGGTCTGCCGGAGAACGGCCACCATCCGTTCGACGAGCGTCTCCATGCGCTGTGAGTGTCCCTCGGCCCCGTCCTCGTGCAAGGAGACCGTACGAGCCAGGAGCCTTGCGTAAGCGATGAAGTCCAGCCGCATGTCGACCCCCCCTTGTTACAGAGCGCCGGCCGGGTCGAGCACGAGCCAGTAGGACGTCCCGCTGCCCTGCATCACGTAGGGGAGGACCGTGGCGACATCCTTCGGGTTCAGAGACAGCGCGATGAACGCCGGGGCGGTGGCCGAGGCGCCGGTTGCGGGGGCGGCCCCGTTCGCGCCGTAGACCGCAAGCACCAGGACGTGGTTCGCCAGAACGGCGGTCTGCACGCTGCCGTCGCTCTTCTTCATCTCACCGAGCACGTCCACTCGTTCGTCTTGGGAGACCATCGCGCTCTGTCCGACAGAAACCGGCACAACGATGCGGACCATGCCGGCGGGTACGCCTTCATAGGTGCGCGCGACGTCCTGCCGCACGACGGTCTGCCCTGGTTCGAGGGCGATCTGCGCGATCATGCCGGTCACGTTGGAGGGAGACGAGAAGGTACCGGACGGTGCAGGCGCGAGCACCCGCTGCGTCGCGAGATCCGTAGCCTGGATCGTCTGTCCGGGGGTGATAGTGGTCGATACGACAATCACAGGCACTAGGGTCGGTTGCTTGGTCGTTACACTCAAGACGATTCCGGCCAAGATCGCCCCGACCAGGGCGAGCAGGGCGCGAACGAGGTTCTTGGACAAAAGGGTGCGACCTCCAATCTCAGTCAGTTGTGCGGGATCCTCGTTTCCGTTGTAGCCGTTCACTTGACGTCCTCCCCACGACTAGGGGATTCCCTGGTTCCCAAGGGGCGGTACTCCCTCACGGTTTCCCGCTGGTTCCTGCTTCTCAAGGAGGCCAACGCCCTATCCCTCAGCAGGCAGTCACCGCCCGCCCGGCGGCGAGGTGATCTTAGCTCGCCAACTGGTTTCCCATGATCCAGAGCCGACGCCGGAGTACGATCTTGGCCGCATTGACGTCCGCGTGCCCGGTGTGGCCACAGGCAACACAGCGGAACAGATCGCGTGTCGGGCGGTTCTCCGCGGCCACATGCCCGCACTTCGAGCACTCTTGGCTCGAACGCTGCGGCGGGACGAGAAGGAGATGTCCGCCGCACTCAGCGAGTTTGTAGTCGAGCATCCTTGCGAACTCGCCCCACCCCTGGTCCAGGATGGCCCGGTTGAGGCCGGCTTTCTGGGAGACGCGGCTCCCAGGGTTCTCGACCGTCCCCTTCGCCGAGCGCGTCATGTTCCCAATGCGCAGGTCCTCGAGCACGATGAGAGCGTGGCTCTTGCTCCACCGTGTCGAGAGCTTGTGCAGGAAGTCCTCACGCTGGCGCCGGATGCGCTGGTGCAGCCGGGCGATCTTGGCCTTCGTCTTCGCCCGGTTTTTGGAGCCCTTCCGCTGCCGTGCGAGCTTGCTCTGCAGGCGCGCTAGACGCCTCCGTTCCCTGGCCCCGGCACTCAGCGGTTCGACGATCTCCCCCTCAGAGGTGGCCGCAAAAACCGCCACTCCACGGTCGACGCCGATCGCTGTACCGGCGTGCAGCTCGGGCTCCGAGATCTCCTGCTCGGTCTGGATGGAGACGTACCAGCCGTCCGCCTCGCGGATGACGGTTGCCTGCTTGATCGCACCGATGATGTCTCGGCTCTTGAAGAAGCAGACCCAGCCGATCTTCGGCAGGAAGACGTGGCTGTTCTCCACCTTGACGTTCTGGGGCAGGCGAAAGCTATCGCCCTCGCCTCTCTTCTTGAACCGAGGGAGACGCTTCATCCGCTGGGCGGGGTCGAAGGCGTCAGTTAGGGCCCGGTCCAGGTCACGGAGCTTTTGCTGCAGGGCCTGGGCGTTTGCCTCCGCCAGAAAGCCGTACTCCTCGGACTGCTTCCAGAGCCGGAGCAGCCCGCAGAGATCGTTGTACCGGACGATCGGCAGACCCTGTGCCAGTCGGTCGAGGTTCAGACGCAGGGCCTTATTCCAGACGAAGCGAGCATGTCCCACCATCGTGCGGAAGACGACCTCACGATCGGGAGTGGTCTTCAGCTTGAAGCGATACCCTCGGCGGATCAGCGTGGTCGTCCCCTCCTTAAGAACGTTGCGCCTTCAGGCAGACGCTTGGGCTTCCCTCTGCACCGACCGACCAGGTGCGAGGTCGGCGAGCTCGAGGCGCAAGCTGGCCAGGGTAGCCTGGACGGCGTGAGCGGCTGGCCCGTCGGCGACCTTTGCGTGCCCGGCAAAGAGGTCGACGAAGGAGAAGAAGCTCCTCGTACCGAGTCGGTCGCCTTCCATAAGGAAGCCGTGACGGTGAACCTCGGTGATCCTCCCCGTGTGGACGCCTACCTGCTTGCGACCGAGTGACACAAGAACCGTGATCGGCTCTCCCACAAACCGCAGAAGATGCACCGCGAGCGACAGGCGAATCTCCTCCGCGAAAGGCGTCGCGTACTTCGTTCTGAGCACCCCCTTCCGGCGCAAAGGCCCGGAGGACGCACATGCGGCGACCTCCGAGCCTCATCGTGAATCTGAAACGCTACTCAAGTTGCGCTTGTCAGGCGGAGAACATCTCGACCAGTCCAAACGCCGCCCCAGCTAGCATCAACGCCGGCGAGGTTGCGCCGAGAAGCAGTGCTGCCGTGCCGACCACTTCCATGACGCTGGCCACAATTGCGATGACGAATACCGATCCACCTACCCGGAACCACCGCTCCACACCGGCCCCCCCTCGAGCTCGAATGATGAGGGAGTCAGCCCGAGCCAGCACCAGCCGTGTCAACCCCTCACTAATACGGGCAGCGGCTCAACCGACAATGGTCACCGGCAATCGACGCCCTGTTTATCGCACACGAGGGGGCGCGCTACTACCACGGCTGCGACGCCGGCATGTATCCCCCACTCCCATGCCGAAAGTGCCTATGAGCTCCGTCTCCGCGCCGATGGCACGGCGGTGGGGCGCAGGCATCCAACCGTCACGTCGATCCACCGAAGGGGTTTAAGTTCGCAAATAAGGGAAGGCGGCGAGCGGACGGGGTTCGGGGGTGGGAATCCGCCACCAGACGCCCAAAGCTGCAACGCTCGGCAGCGGCCAGACAGGCGATTCGGAACCGTATTCGCTGGGGGTGTTTTCGGTGGCGAGACCGTGGTCTGCGTGGCTGATCCGACACAAGTACCTGGCAGCCGGCGTGCTCGTCGCTGTAGTTATGGCGGCGATCATCGCCGTTCCGCTGTCGCTGGGGGAGACAATCGGCGCCGGGTCCGCCTCGCAGCAGTCCGAAGTCCCCGCCCAAAAGTCCGTCGGAGCGCCCACGGCCTCATCCTCCAGAGCCGCCGTGCCTGCGCCTGCGGGGTCGAGCAGCTACGGGGCGAACAGCAGCAGCGGCGCCGTGGACATCCTTCAGGGGCGCAAGATCGTCCGGCGTGCCAACGTCCAGCTCTCCGTGCAGGACGTACAGACGGTGTACCAAGAGGTGTTGCAACTCGTGACGCAGAGCGGGGGCTACGCTGTGAGTTCAAGCCTCACGAACGTCACTGGACAGAGCTCAGCGAGCCTCGAGGTGCAGGTTCCGGTGGCCGACCTGTCGGACTTTCTGGCCTCGGTCTCCCGCCTCGGTCACGTCGACAGCACAGGTCAGAGCGGCAGCGACGTCACGCAGCAGGTGGTGGACGTCAACGCCCGGCTGCAGGTGCTACAGGCTGAGGAGTCACAGTTGGTCAAGTTCCTACAGCAGGCCAAGACGGTGGGGGATATGCTGAAGGTCGAACAGCAGCTTGAGGGCACCAGGACTCAGATCGAGGAGCTACAGGCACAGGAGAAGACGCTGTCGACTGAGGTCGCCATGGCGACGATCGACGTCGCCATACGGGCCGCTGCGCCGTCTATCGCTTCCCAGGCCGGCCGTCAGGGCTTCGCCGCGCAACTGTGGCAGGTCCTAACGGTTGGATGGGACACCCTGACATACGTTCTGGGGCGCCTCGTGCTGGCGGTGGCTTGGCTCCTGCCCTTCGCAGCTGTGGGAGGGCTAGCGTACGGAGCCTGGCGCGCACTCAAGCGGCTGCGTGAGCGGAGGCGTCAGGAGCCCCGCCAGCCGTGAAGATCTCGGCGTCGGAATCCGCGCCCTCGCTCTTTCGCACACGATCCGCCGCTCGACCGGCATCGGATGAGCTGTCCCTTGACACCCAAGCTGGTCGCCGGTGTGGCCCACCGTCCGATCAAAGACCAAATTCTCGTTTCCCATTACGATTTCTTCCCTCAGACCGCCGATTGTCCGTTTGCGCCCTCGAGCAGCTCCCTCAGATGCTTCTCGTCCATGACCACAAGCCAGTCCTTGTGGTCAGCCTTGAATAGCAGGGCGTCCGCGTTCTCCGCGGCCAGCCACTGCCGGATCGCCTTGAAGCCGGACTTCCGTTCGTGGCCCTCGACGACCACGCTCTTGCCGACCTGCGCCCGAGCAGCACCGTGGTTCAGCGCCGCGATCGCGCCGGCGACCGCCTGCCTGCGCAGGCCAGCGCCGTCGAGCCACAGCTTGAAGCGTTGCAGAGTCATGCCGAACAGCCAGGGCTGCCCCGTCTCCCGGAACGCCACCACGTCGGCGGTCTCCACCCAGGAATAATCGAGTAGGAGGCGGGGTCACCCCGCCGTCCTCTCACACCACCCGGCATGCGGGTCCGCACCGGGCGGTTCGCGAAAACTAACGCTTGCCGTAGAGATCGGACGCGAAGGTTAGTCCGAGGCTTCGCCAGTAGGCGTTGCCAAGGGCCACATGCAGTTGAGGGGTCAGGGAGAGGCGCCAGATGCCCTTGCGGCTACCGGAGATCTTCCTGGCCTTTTCTCTGTTGACGCCAAGCCGCACCAGTTCCCGATAGCGGGTCTTGGGCTTCTTCCACTCCTTCAGCCGACACTGGCGCAGGCGGTGGCGTAGCCACCCGTCTAGGTCCGCCAGGGGCGTCTTTGCCGCATCCGCCAGCTTGAAGTAGCCGACCCAGCCCCGCAAGTAGCGGTTCAGGCGTCGGATCCGCTCCTCCATGGCGATGCTCCAGCTACGGGCTGTCAGTTCTCGGATCATGTCCTCGGCCCTTTGTAGGCTCTTCGACGCGATCCGGATGCGGATGCCATTTCGGCTCCGCAAGAAGCTGAACCCGAGGAGTGTCAGTTTCCACGGCCTGTCGACATGGCTCTTCTGCACGTTTACCTTGATCCGGAGCCGCTCTTCCAGGTATCGCCGAAGACTCTGCAGGACGCGCTCCCCCGCCTTCCGAGAGCCCGCGAAGACCGTGATATCGTCCGCGTAGCGGACGAATCGGTGCCCTCGCTGCTCCAGTTCCTTGTCGAGGTCATCGAGCAGGATGTTTCCCAGGAGCGGACTCAGAGGTCCTCCCTGAGGAGTGCCGATCGGCGTCTCCTGTACGATCCCGTTCACCATGACCCCCGAACGGAGAACGCGCCGGATAAGTCGGAGAACCCGTTGGTCCCTCACCTTGCGTGCCACGCGCGCCATGAGCACGTCGTGGTTCACCCGGTCGAAGTACTTCTCGGCGTCCACCTCGACCATCCAGGCATAGCCCTCGTCGATATGTGCCTTTGCCTTCACCACGGCCTGGTGCGCACTCCGCAGCGGTCGAAAGCCGTAGCTGGAGTCCGAGAATCCAGGATCGAAGATCGGGCTCAGCACCTGGTGTAGCATCTGCTGGAGTAGGCGATCCAGGGCGGTGGGCACACCTAGCAATCTGACGCCGTTGCCTCCGGGTTTCGGGATTTCGACCCGTCGCACCGGCGCCGGTCTGTAGGTCCCCGCCAGGAGCTTTTCGCGGATGCCGTCCCAGTGCTCGGTCAGGTGTTGATCGAGCTCGCTGACCTGCATCCCGTCCACTCCGGCTGCACCTTTGTTCGCCTTGACTCGCGCAAGCGCGAGCCACAGGTTCTCCGGATCGAGGACCTGCTCTAGCAATCCCTCGGCCGCGCCGGGCTTCTCCTCGTTCGGCGCCACAGCAAGGCTCTGCCCGTCCTGGGTCCCCAGCGGCTTCACCGCATCCTCCCACAGGCCGGCCGCTTCCGGCTTCTGCACTCTTTGCCTTGCCACTGGTCGTTCCATGAGAATCCCTCGCTTCCACGTTCGGGCCTTCCCGGCTTCGCTAGCTCCGCCGGTACTACTCCCTCGGCTGACTTCTCTCGGGTCAACCTCGGCCTCTCAACCGAAGTTGCCCGGTTACCTGGCGTTCCCGGGAGACCTCCCCGGATAAGAACGCTGACCTTCACCCCATGTACCCGCCGCATTTACTGCCTGGAACCTTGGTTGCATCGGACTTCGACTTGTCTGGCAGTCTCGCCCGCTCCAAACAGCCTCAGATGCGATTCGTGTCCCTCGGGTCGGGGTTTTGCCTCCGGCTCCCTTCAGATTCCGCCTCGCGGCGGACACCCTGGCCTTTGGCTAACGGTTGGGGCAACCACCCTCCGTAGCGGACTTCCACTGCCAAGTCATGCGCCCGTGCCGGGCGTACCAGTAGAAGGCCGCCGCACCGTTGGTGCGACGGCCGTGGGGCAACCCCTACCGCAGGTCCTCCCTGGCGAGCTTCGTCACTGCCCGCTTCTCGATCCGGGAGACGTAGCTCCGGGAGATCCCCAGCATCCGCGCGATCTCCCGTTGGGTCTTGCGCGGCGCGTGACGGAGACCGAACCGCAGCTCCAGCACCTTGCGCTCCTTGGGTGCGAGGATGCGAAGCTCCTTGTGCAGGAGCTCCACCTCTTCCCTGGCCACCACCTGGTCGGGGATGACGTTCGGCTCGCTGCCCAGCACATCGATCAGCATAATCTCGTTGCCTTCACGGTCGTAGCCGATGGGGTCGTAGATCGACACCTCGCTGCGGCGGCGCTTGGTAACCCGAAGGTGCATGAGGATTTCGTTTTCGATGCAGCGTGCGGCGTAGGTCGCGAGCCTCGTCCCCCGCTCCGTATTGAACGTGTCGATTCCCTTGATCAAGCCGACCGTCCCGATGGAGATCAGATCGTCCGTGTCCTCTCCGGTATTCTCGAACTTCTTGACGATGTGATCATAATCGCAAGTTG
>JAJYSJ010000057.1 GCA_021793645.1 Bacillota bacterium | reverse complement strand
CCCCGCCAAAGTTGCCGCTGGGATAACCGGGACCAGTCAGGAGATCTACTCCCAGGGTCTTTGCACCCGTGACACATTCCCCGGGCTTCCCTTCGGAATCTCCGCCCTTCAGGGCGGGGAGGTTCAAAAACATGCTGGGCCAGTGCATAGCAACCGTGATCGGAACTAAGGCTGCAGTCTAGCCCGTTTGTCGCGCATCCGCCCAGACGGACCACCGGGCAGAAATTTGACATCAGCGCGCAGAAGTGGGTACTCTGCGCATAGAGACGGAGCCAACAGCCGAGAGTGCTCCCCCGTGAAGAAGAACGCTCCCGGTTGCCAGCGGTCCGACTCGTCGCAGATCAGCTTAGCTTACCCAGCGACCTGGAAGTAGCCTGCTGCGAACAGGCTACTTCCCGCGTTTGCTGGCCCTGTGGAAGCGTCGCCGCGATCGCAAGTGCAGCCAACGCTACCTTTGCGGACAGTATCAGATGTACTGCCAAGCGGCACCACCTCCCGTCGTTTCCGTCTTGCGACGGGCCGGCCGCTGGAGGCCGACGGGAGGCGAGTTCGCGAGGGTTGTCCCCTCGATCAGGAGTTCGCCAGAACCGCAGAGGCCCCTTCCTTCCGGTGGGGACAGTGGCCTCTCAAACGCGTAGCTCCTCTCGTGCTGATGGCTCGTACTGATGTGCCCCTACATGGTGCTAGGCTTTGGCAAAGAAACATCCCGCAACCCTTGCGGAAAGCGGGTTTCAATTGGTGCGCGCGGTAGGGCTCGAACCTACGACCCGCTGATTAAGAGTCACGGGCCGACCAATAGCTGGTAAATCCCTTCCTGACGCGGGTTCCCGGGCTTGCAGCACGTGACTTTCGCGGAAAGATCAGCGTGTGTAGCGGAGCCGGGGTTGACCTTCTGATTTTCGGGCGTGAGTAGCGTGCCCATAAGTATGCAGTGCATCCGCCACGTCAATCAGTATGCCGCATGTCGGAGGCGTGGGCCCGAACTCGGCATTGCTGGGCAAACTTTGCATTCCACTCCTGATATGCGCACCACGCAAGCGGTGAAACTCGCATGACCGGCTTGACCGTGTGGTCAAGTCTGACGCTCCAAGGCTCGCCTGAGCTGCGGGACGTCTTGTGTTGCAGTCAGCCATATTTCATCAACGTCGACACCGAAATACTCGTGGATGAGAATGTTACGCATTCCGACGATACTCGACCACGGAACCTCTGGGCGCGCTTGGCGAAACGCATCACTGAGTTTCCCTGCCGCCTCAACGATAATCTCGATTCGTCGGGTAACCGCATCTTGAGCCATTGAATTCACTAGGAACGCTTCCCTGTCCATTCCTTTGACGTATGACACGATAGCTTCGCACGCTGACAGAATGTGCTCAAGGTAGGCTTCGTCACGACGAGACATAGACTACCTGCCGCGAAGCCAGGATCTCATCTCGGATGAGTCCCTTAAGCCCTCGCTTTGACACGAGATCCACCTTGCGTCCGAACAGCGAGCTAAACTCGTCTTGGATGCGGACATGGTCCAGCAGTGAAATTATCGCATCCGGGCTGAATTCAACCAGGAGATCGACGTCGCTGTCGGAACGGAAATCGTCCCTGAGGACAGATCCGAAGACAGCGAGCTCGTGAATCTTATGCTTATGGCAGACAGACGCAAGCTTGCCCGCGTCCAAACGGACGTGGGGAACACCAGCGTTTGCCTCGTTTCTCACTATGACCCTCTCCTGCACTTCATCGTAACCGGGTGCTGATACGGTCGCAACAGTGACGCCGTGAGTCCCTGCGCAGGCGCTTCCCGGTGGCCCTGGACCCCCTCTTTGCATACCTGTCGTCACCGCCCGCTGATTAAAGTCAGGAGGTCAAACCCGAATCAGCGGCTGTTGAGAGCAAAAAGCGGGACGCAATGACCCACACCGTGGGGTGCGTGCGCCCGGAAACCCGCTCTACGAAAGGCTTTGCTGCGTGCGGTAGGGCTCGAACCCACGACCCGCTGATTAAGAGTCACAGACCGACCAACGACTGGTAAATCCCTTCGTGATACGGCTTTCCGGGCTTGCTGGACCCTATTCGGACGGAAAGATCAGCGTCTGTAACCGCGTCGAGGTGACCTCCTGATTTTTGGGTACGGTTAGCGTCTCCATGATTATGCAATTCCAATCTCGACTTCAGGTATATGTGGGCTCAGCCGCGAGAGCCAGAGTTAGAGACGTTGACTGAACTCTGACGGACGTTCCACAGGATACCCATCACCTAGAGCGAGGAGATCCTTGTCTCCCGACACAATGACATCGGCGGTGCCGGCGATAAAAGTTTGGAGGACGATCAGATCGCCCGGGTCCCGCACCGATTGGTTCTTGGCAATCGTTGATGCCACGGCCGAGGGCTCGACCGATACCACATCTGTCCTAAATCGCAAGAGTCCTACGTAGCGGGAGATAACGTCAACTGTCCAGCCGAGACGACTCTGTATCTTGGGGTACAGCAACACGCGCTCGATTTCATCGAGCATCAGGTTGGACATTACAACCTCGAACTGCCAGTCACGCCAAGCCTGCACGATGCGGCCGGGAGTGCTCTCTGGCAAAAGCAGCCCAGAGACAAAGACCTTGGTGTCAATGACGACCCTCATCGCCGACGAGCGGCCTCCACTGCCTCGTCAATCTCCGAGAGCGCGGCATAACTATCAAGCCCCTTGTACACCTTGGCGAGTTCGTCAGTGAGGGTTTCGAATTCCCGATCCATCAGTCGGATGCGCTCGAACAGCCGATAGTCGACAAGCGCTGCGATGGGCTTGCCCGCTTTGGTGATCACAATCCGGTCTCCGCGGTACTGGACCTCGTTCAGGAGTTCGCCCAAGTTGTTTCGAACTTCCATGGCCGGACTCTTCCTAATCACGGTAATCACCTCATCTGGGGTAACTATCATGCTTAGTATACCACCAAGGGCTCGTGCGTTTGCAGCTGGCGTGTCGTACACCCTTGTCCACGGCCGCACGGGCGGTCTCTGATCGGTCAGATGCGACCCCCCGCATACTCTCGCTGAGCGTAGACCCCAGGCTCGTGGCGAAGACACCCGCCGTCTACCGCCAACGCTCCCCGGCAACCTTGGCGTGGCAAGCGGGGCTCAGCGACAGTAGGCCCCCATGCGGCGTCCGTGAAGGGTGTGGTGCAGATTTGTGGTGGTACAACGATCCAGTTCTAGGCAGCCAGGGCTGGCGGCCGCCTGAGCGCCCGTTGCGTGCACATAGCGGACAGTACGCGGCGCCTTGCCGCCTTCCGACAGGCCAACGTACAAAACCCGAGGCCAAGGGCATCTCACGAGATCTCGATCACCGGACGAGAGCTCCGGATCGCGAGCGACGAGGGCATGCGCCTTCGGTGAAGCCCCACGACTGACATGAAGCAAAGAGGGAACTGTCCAGCGCGGACGGTGCCCTCTTGTCGGGCATGTCCCAACCGGGTTGCCGCGTCTCACCAAGTGACGGTGATCTCCGCAGATGAGCCCGGCACGCCGGGGATCTCGCACGTGACTGGCTGTGAGAAGTCCGCGTCGCCGTCCGCCCCCTGTGGCATCTGCAGGATGAAGGCGGTGGAGCCGTCGGATCCGGTCACCCCGGAGAGCGGGTAGGCGGAGAGGGCCGCAAGTCCGCTGCCGCCCTCGTCAGCGGTGCTCGCCTCCTCGCTTCCCTGCATCGTGCCGATCGTCATGGCGACGGGAACCCACGGCACGTCGTGCCCGCTCGCGTCCTCCACGGCGAACGTCCCCATCGCGAGACCTTGCCCAGTGGAGACCGACACCGTCGGGTGCAACGCGACGACGTGTGGACCGACGGCGGCGCTCAGGATGGCGGACGTTACCCCCTGGGCACTTGTCTCGTACCAGATGGGGATGCCGGCGCTCTCAGGCTGCAGTGTGGCGGTCGTGACGGGCTTGCCGTCCTGGGAGGTGAGAAAGCCGCCGGTCTGGTCAGTGCTCATCAGGGTCACCGTCTCGGGCGAGGCGGCCGACACGGTGGTCGGGTTGCCGTACTGATCGATGGGCTTCAGCGTGAGCGGCGTCGGCGCGCCCGCCTGCAGGGACGCCGGGTGATCGAAGGTGATCCGCTGGCCCTGGTCGTCGAAGATGCCATAGCCCACCTCCGGACCGCCGACGATCTGCGCGCTGACGGTCTGCGTGAGGGGATGGTGGAGGCTGCCCGCGGCGGTATCCGTCACGGTAGCCGTCACCGTGGTGCCGGTCTGCGCCGGCACCTGCATCTTGGCGTAGCCGCTGCGCAGTGTGAACTGCGAGGAGTTCGTGCCTACCGTGATCCACATCGGGTCGGCCGTTGTGACTGGGCTGCCGGACGCGGTAAGCGCCCCGATCGCGACCTCAATCGGATCGCCGTCGCTGATCTGCGTTGCACCCGTCTTTGCGTCGGTCAGTGTGACGACGAGCTGTGCGGCGTTGGAGAGCGTAAGGACCTGCGAAGTGGCGGTGTAGGTCTGGCCCCCCAGCGTCGCCGTTGCGGCAACCTGGCTGCGCCCCGTCGCGCTGCCCGCGGTGTAGGTGCCGTCTGCGGCGAGCGTCCCCACGTTCGCCGAGATCTTCACGGTGGCCTTCACGGGTGTCCCGTCTGCGTCGTGCACCCCGAGCACCGTGAAGCGGGTCGTCTGGCCGGGGTAGAGGGACGCGGTCTTCGGCGAGAGGTCGATCGTGAGCGGGGTCTTCACCACCGTCACCTGGAAGGTGTTGCTCGCCGCGCCGTCGCGCAACGTAACCGAGGTCGTTCCCGTCGTCTTGCCCGACATGAGGAGGAAGAACTTCCCGACCGGAACGCACCAGGTGCCGGTGACGTTCGGGCTGCACGCATTGCCCACAACCTGGAGGATGGACAGGTTCGCGATCTCTACCCGCACGGTGCCGGACGGGATGCCCTGTCCATGGGCGTCGAACACGCCGAAGCTGATGTCGGTCGCGGCGTCCGGGTTGGTCGGGGAGCCGTCGTAGATGAACGTGGAAGGTACGTAGCCGATCCCGATGTAGGCAGGCGCCCCCGCCGGGGCGGGGTTGGTCCAGGACTGCATCTGGCGGTCTGCTGCGAGGTCCAAAAGGGCGATGGCGTCCTTGGGCGTGAGCGCCGCATTGGGCGAGAGGTCGCCGCTGCGCCAGGGCAGCATGCCGTAGAGGAGCGCCTCGTTGACGTAGCCGCGCAGGGTGGCGGGGATCGAGGCGTTGTCCTTGAAGGGCGTCGGCCGGTTCGCGAGCGCCTGCGCGAGCTCCGGCTGCGCGTTCGTAGCAACGGCGCTGCGCGCCATCACGGTCATCGCGATCGCCTCGGCACGCGTGACGGTCTTCTGGGGGTTTGCGCCGACCGGGAAGGCCCAGCCGGCGTTCAGCGCCTCCTCCCAGTAGGCCGTCTGCTCGCCGAACGCCGGAAGGCCGCTCGGCGGCGAATCGCCGATGTAGAGGACGGTCGGCTGATCGCCCATCAGCGCCGTCAGCTCCTCGACGAACTGGGCGGCGGTGAGGGTAGTGGCGGGAGCCTTGTTCGCTCGCTGCGCGACGTAGGCGTCGAGTTGCAGGATGGCGTGTCCCATCTGGAACGTCGTCAGGGCCTGCTGCGGCAGGAAGTAGCCGTTGGACTGGCCGCGGAAGATGCCGAGCTTGTAGGCCTCGTTGATGTAGCCGCGTGCCCAGGCTGGGATGTGCCCGTCGTCGCGGAACACGCTCTTCTGGCTTGCAAGGGCGGCGGCCAGCGCCCCGTCCCCGAGCGCGTTCACCTCGATCTTCGCCGCCATGGCGCGCGTCAGGGAGGTGTCGGGACGGAACGTGCCGTCCGGGTAGCCGTCGGACCAGTGCGCCTCGGCCGCCGCCGTGATCCAGGGGCCGAGGAGGTGGTCGTTCTGCAGGTCCTTGAAGGGCGAGTACTGGGTCGAAGGCTGCAGGCCGAGTGCTAGCGCGGCGGCGTAGGTGAACTCTCCGCGCGTCTCCAGCGGCAGGCTGCGGCTCGCGGCCTGCACGCGCGCAGGGCCGGCGGAAGTCGAAAGGAGCAGGACGGTACCAAGTAAGAGGAAGAGAAGTCCTTGCAGCGCTCGGCGCATGCGTCACCGCCACGTCGCAGTCTCGGAGGGCGCGTGGCGCCTCCGGCGCGTTCGATTCTAGCGGCGGTGCGGGGACAAGTCGTTAGGACTCTGATGGGAATCCGGAGGACGAGCTCCCTGAGTTAATGCAACGTCTATGCACCGCCCTTATCTGCACCCGCTGATGAAATCAGGAGGTCCTCCCCGAACCGACGGCTCTGCGAGCAAACACATTGGCGCAGGACCCAACCTCTGGGGTGCCTGCGCCCGGAAATCCGCTCTGCGAAAGGGATTGGTGCGCGACTCCGACCCACTGATCAGTAGTCAATCGTCATAATGGAATCGGCAGCTCGCGATTCGGATCTCGTCATCGACTACCTTGTAGACGAGGCGGTGCTCCTGGGTGATGCGACGCGACCAGTACCCGTGCAGTCCGTACCCCAGGGCCTCGGGCTTGCCGATCCCTTGATTCCCTGACCTTTGGATGTCCCTGATGAGACCGTTGATGCGACGAAGGATCTTTCGGTCCTGTTGCTGCCACCACAGGTAGTCCGCCCACGCGTCTTCGTCCCAGACAACTTTCACTCGACGAGATCGTGAGCGGTTCCTTGGCCACGCTCAAGCCGCTCGATGGAATTGAGAAGCCGCCTAGCATTTGCGGGGTTCCTCAGGAGGTACGCCGTCTCCTTCAGCGACTCATAGTCGTCGAGCGCCACCATCACCACGTGTTCGTGCCCCGCTCGCGTAATGATGATCTCTTCCCGATCCTCTATGACAGCGTCAAGCGTTTCGGCGTACTTTGCCCTCGACTCGGTGTAACTGATGGTCTTCATGCGGCACCCCCCCTTACGTACAGAATACTGTACGTTCTTGCTATGGTCAATGCTCCGCTGAGACCGCCGGAGAAGGGGCGTCCTTGCCTGCCCCCGAGACATCTAGCTCAGGAAGACTGCATGCACATATAAACCTTAGTTTATGCGCTAACTTGCATACCTCCGTCGATACCACCCGCTGATTAAAATCAGGAGGTCAAGCCCGAATCAGCGTGTCTTCGCAGCAAAAACGGGGGCGCAGGTCCCAACTCTTGGGGTGCCTGCGCCCGGAAACCCGCTCTACGAAAGGGATTGGTGCGCGCGGTAGGGCTCGAACCTACGACCCGCTGATTAAGAGTCACGGGCCAACCAGCGACTGGCAAATCCCTTTGTGATGCGGGTTTCCGGGTTTGTCCGGCACGATCTCCGTGGAGAGGTCAGCGTCTGTAGTTGGCGACGTTTTGACCTCCTGATTTTTGGGGGCTGCAGTAGCGTTCCATGAATATGCCACCATATGCAGGCTGACGCAGTAGCTGGCCCCCCTTCCTCCACGCGGGTGGTTCCGTGGGTCTCAAAGGCGTAGCCCGGTTTCCAAATGGGCGAAGGCTGCGTCAATCAGTGCTCCGAGGTCAGCCCCTGGGTCGTTGACCTGTGTCTCCATGACGGCCAGAAGAGAGCCTACTGCCGCGCCGGCCACGGTCCGTACGGCAAATTTGGGGCGTGAGTAGGATGCCCATAGATATGCAACGCCGTACTTCCGCCCCGGAAGGGACGGACCCCGCTCAGTCCGTGGTACAGAGCAACGGGGGGTCTTCACCTAAGTCGCTCTAGAAAGTCATGGGGCGTTACAACCCGCACGCTTCCGCGGGACTCCTCCGGGAAGTGCCGGATGTTGCCTGTAATCACCACTGCTGACGGCTCCAGAGCGGAGGCCACTTCAAGGAACTTGACGTCATCAGCATCGGGCAGAGAGAGAGTCCACGTCAGTGCGGCGACAGCAATCCCATCGCGTTCAACGGCCTCCAACACCAGGTCTACACGAGTCGGCTCGAACCCAAACTTTTGTCTCAGCAAAACATCGCGGTATTCCGTGAGTATGCGGGCATCGAACGCAATTCTCAGATCTCCCCGCAGGACGGCCGCAAGGAGTCGCGCGGGCAGACTGTCCGCTTTCAGAAGCGCTGACACGACGACGTTGGTGTCGAGAACGACGATCGGCGTCGCGTTAGGCGGAGTCATTCCGTTCGCTTCCGATTCCTGCGGGCTGACTCAATTTCGGACTCAATCTCCATATCGGTCAGCCGGTCCAGCCCGCGTCGCGCTGCCCCACTCTGCAGTTCCGCCAGCGCAAGCGCAGCTCTAGCTTGGCGCTGTGCCCTCAGTACGATGTCTACGGATTCCGCAGTCACCGGAGTGAGGATGGCAACCGGCGCGCCGTTTGAAGTCACAACAACCTCGCTGCGATCGAGTTCTCCCAGAATCCTCGCCGACTAACTCGAAAACCCCGCCTTCGGGAGGGCGCCCGCAGGGCATGGCAGACTGGAGGCCACTCTCTTGAGGGCCTCGGGCTATCGGGGACGAGTGCTA
>JAJYSJ010000020.1 GCA_021793645.1 Bacillota bacterium | reverse complement strand
GTGGCAGTTTCCCGCTTGGTCAACAGCCTCAAAGGTGTTTCTTCCCGGCTGATCCGCAAGAAGAACTACCCATCCATCCAGAAGGCACTGTGGGGAGGCAGCCTGTGGTCCCCGAGCTACTTCGCTGCGTCGGCCGGGGGCGCACCGCTTTCCATCATCCGGCAGTACATCGAACACCAGCAGACCCCGCATTGAACGCTTCCCGGCCGCGCCTTATATCCTGGCCCTCAACGACGAGGTTTTACGGCGCCGCTGATAACCCTGGGAACGGTAGAGGAGCACGTTCCCGGCGAGGCGCAGGCGCACCCCGAGGCGGGCCATCCGCGCGCCCGCAGCGCGGTCCTGCGCCTCCGCGAACGCGAGAAGCGCCTTTGCAGCGCCCTGGCGGCGGGGCTCCGGGAGCACGGCGAGCCGCTCGATCAGGACGTCCTCCCCGACGCGAGCGAAGCGCACCGACCCGACCGCAAGCCCGTCCGCGAACAAGATGCCGGCGCCTCCAAGGGCGATCGCCTGCGCCACGTCCTCGACCGTTTCCGACTGCGCCTTCTGCGGGGGATTGAGCACGCCCAGGTACTCGGCGTACGATTTCCTCGTAATGGCGTGTATGATCGCCGCGTCCTCGGCCCCCGCGCGGCGCACTTCGAACTCCATGGACAACCTCCCGCCCCAGGCGTTTCGCCGCGTCTCACATCCGACCTGCCGTACAGCCAGGAGGCGAAGAGATGCACGTACCGGAACCGACGCGTCGCTACAGCGGTTCGCGCGTCTTCCTCCAGCTCTTGCAGCGCGCCCACGCGCCGGAACTGCTCGCGTATCGCCGCCGCAACCTTGCCTATCACCGCCCCTTCTCCCCGGCCCAGGATGAGCGCGAGCTGCAGGTCGCCGAGCAAAGCGCACTGATCGCGGGCTTCCTCGAGCGCGCAGCGCGGGACCAAGGCTACCATTTCGGCATCTTTCTGCGCGAGAGGGGACAGCTCGTCGGACAGCTGAACCTCAACAACGTGGTGCGTGGCGTCTTCCAGAATGCATACGTCGGGTATTCGATGGACGAAGGGCACACAGGGCAGGGACTGATGACTGAGGCGGTCGGGATCTGCTGCGAGGTCGCGTTCTCTGTGCTCGAGCTGCATCGGTTGCAGGCTGCCGTAATGCCATGGAACCTTGGGTCGATCCGCGTCGTGGAGAAGAACTCCTTCCGCAAGGAGGGATACGCCCCAGGCTACTTGAAGATCGCTGGCCATTGGCAGGATCACGTCATTTTCGCGCGGCGCAATGATCAGGAGCTTGTCTCGCCGCTGTTCGGCGACGTTCCAGGCGATGGACCGCTACCGTAGAATGATGGGAGAGTGCGCTGGCGCAGGGGGACCGCCGTGCGGACGCGAGGAGGAGCGCCGATGTCGGATGGGACGACGGGATTTTGCCGAAGCTGCGGGCAGCCGATGAGCGTGGACGCGGCTTACTGCGCGCGGTGTGGAGCGGCACAACATGTCTTGCATATGCATGATCCCGGTGCGCGGGACTGGCTCGTGGCGCTGCTCCTGGCTTGCTTCCTTGGCCACCTCGGCGTGGACCGCTTCTACCTCGGGAAGATCGGTACCGGAATCCTGAAGCTCATCACGATCGGGGGATTCGGTATCTGGTGGCTCGTCGACATCATCCTGATCGCCACTGATTCTACGACAGATGCGAACGGACGACGCCTCGAGCACAAGTACGCCTGATCCCTGCGCACCTCGGGTTCCGTTAGGAACGTTCGGGCTCAGCCAAAGGAACGCGCCGGAAGACGAAGTAGAGCGCGAGATCATAAAGAGCCTTCATACCGCCTGCCAGGGCAAACGGCAGGCCGTAGGCCGCCATGCCCATGGCGATGCCTGTAAGGAGCGGGGATACGGCTTGCGCAGTTCCGCGCACGGACGCCGTGACCCCTGCTGCTGCGGTGCGCTCCGCAGGGTCGACCAGGGCCATCGTGTAGGCTTGGCGCGTCGGCACGTCAAGCTGCGAGAGGAGACCCCTGGCGATCAGCAGCGCGGCGGCGATGGGGAAGTTTGGCGCAAAGGCGACGAGCAGGAGCAGGACGTTCGACGGCAGGTGTGTGAAGACCATTGTCGACAGCAGCCCGATCTTGCGGGCGAGCCAGGGCGCTGCGAGCAGTGAGAGTGCGGACCCCAGGTTCGTGAGGAAGAACAGTGGACCGATCCATAAAAGGGGCGCACCGAAGCGCGCGTGCAGCCACACGGCAGCGATGCCCTGCACCACAAAGCCGCCCGCCAGGGCATCGACGCCAAAGAGCGCTGTGAGCTGAAAGACTCTCTTGCGGCTTCGCTGCAGGCCTGCGGGCGATTTCGTCGCCTGTGCGTGCTGCGGCTCGACGGACGGCGAGAGGCCGGCGTAGGGAACGAGGAGAACGAGGCCGATGCCTCCGGCAACCATCGCAGCGACCCTGCCCGCAGGCAGGTACGCGGCCGCGAGCGCTCCGAGCGCCGAGAGCAGCGCCGCCAGCATGTTGTAGCGGGAATAGACGTGGGTACGCCGGGCCGAAGGGAGCACCTCCGCAAGCGAGGCGACTTCCAAGGGAAGCATCGGCCCGACGTCCTTGCCCGAAGGGCTGAAGGTCGCGAAGAGCGCAGCGACCAAAACCAAGACAAGGCTGCCGGTAGAGAGCAAAAGACAGCCGGCTGCCATCGCAGACGCCAGAATCAGCAGGGTGCGCCGACGGCCGAAGCGGTGTGCGATGCGGCCGGAACTTCCACTCAAAATACCGGCAGCGAGGAGTGCCACGGTAAACACCGCACCGATCCATACGAGCGCAAGCCCCGCTTGCGCGAGCGCAACCCCGATGCCGACCGAGAGCAGGCCAAAGGCAAAATTGCGCAATGCCGCAGCAATGAGAATACGTGTGATGTCGCCGCTGTTTTCCTTCATAGACCTTTCCTCCGAGGGGCTGGCGACACACTCGCTCGGAGTGCAGGGCCTCGCCTTCTTGCCTTCTCTACTTCTGCCCCCCTAGCCGTCCACCTGCGGGGGCCGTCGCAAAGGGCCTGCACATGATGCGTGCAGACCCCCTGCTCAAAGCAGCTCGGCTCAGACGACCTTGAAGCCTCCCCCGTTGCCCCAGGAGACGTCGCGATCATTCGGGAAGCCGCAGAGATTCGTGTTGTTCAGTTCCTGCAGCAGGTTCACTCCGGACAACACGCGGCCATCGCTCCATGCGTAGGTCTGGAAGAGGTAGGCGGCGCGATGCGTCTTCCGAAGGTAGGAGACGGTCGCATAGCTGCCGTATGCGCCAGCGGCATAATTGGGACCATCTTTGCCAAGCGCCGCCAGCTCTGCGGAGACGCCATCGAAATAGGCTCCGATGGCCGGAAGGTCTCCTTGGCTGACAGGCATGTCGACGGTGAAGTAGATCGGCCTGCCCCCCGGAATCCCGACGTTCCTTGCGCTCGCGAAGGCGCGCTCCGCGTCGAGCTGGCCCTGGTGATCGGTGAAGTAGCCAGCTGTATAGGACGTCGTCCCCCACTCGTAGAGCGCCACGGTGGACAGGCCGGCCTGCGTGATCTGCATCGCCTCGATGCGCGAGAGTCCGAAGGAAACCCAAGCCGGATTGACGTAACGGCAGACAAACGTCACGCCGGCTGCGCGTAGGCAACTGAGGTACGGCGTGACGTTCATGGTCGTGTCGATGCCGAGATTCGGCATAGCGGAACCCTCCCGCGTTGACCGTAAAGGCCTTGATGGACCAGCCTATGCGGTTTCGGTACAGGAGGTGCGGACGGAGCTGCGCTTGTCAGCGTGGAGCGACGGCGTCTAGAGCGGCGTCGATGTCGGGCAGGTCCCGCGGGTTCGATCCGCTGTGTGAGTAGACGACAGCGCCAGTGCGGTCAAGGCCGAGCAGGGCCGGCTGGCGGCCGAACTGCATCAGCTTCCATGGCTGGCCGAAGGCGTTCAGCAGCGGTGCGGGCGCCGGAACCCCGCAAAAGAGCAGCTGCTCCTTGGCGAAATAGCGTTCGAAGGCTGATCGACTGTCCGGACCGAAAGCGAATACCTCAACACCGCGCGCCCGTATGTCCTCGTAGCGGTCTCGGAGCTCGCCCAGCTCCTTGCGGCAGAAGGGTCACATGAATCCTCGCAGCAGGATGATCAGCGCGGGGGAGCTTCTTTGCAGGACCTCGCGGGTAACGAGGGCTCCCCGGTGGTCGGAGAGCGAAAATTCCGGGATGGTCATGGCGTCTCGTCCCTTGGCGCACTGGTCTGCGCCGCGGGCGATGTCACACCGTAGTGCACAACCGCGACAGGTTCACGCGTTACCATCCCGTCCTGGACCATTTCCAGGAGTGTTGGCAGGAAGCGTTCGATATACTCGGAAGAGTCGACGATTTCCACGATGATCGGCAGATCCGAGGAGAGGTCCAGCAGTCCCGCGGTGTGGATGCGGCTCGAGGCGCCGAAGCCCTCGATCGCCCGACATACCGTCGCCCCGGCGAGGCCTGCCTTGCGCGCAGCCAGGATGATCGCATGCCAGAGCCCTTTGCCATGGTGCGTATCGGACTCTCCGACGTAGACGCGGAGCCGCTCTGCCTGGCCGCTGATGCGCGGCAAGTTATCCGCGATGACGATCCCCCCGCTTCAGTCGAAGTATTGCCCGCAGCACTAAGGGATTCCTGCGTTCACCCGTTCCAGCCTTGAAGGGGGAGACCCGACTTGCTTCTCTGGTTCGCAGTCGCGGGGCTCCTCGGCAGCCTGGCTCGCTACTGGACAAGCCGCGCTGCGGCACGTCTCGTTCCGTCCGAATTCCCGCTGGGGACCCTCGCGGTCAATTGGAGCGGCTCATTCCTGACCGGCCTGTTTGCAGGTACGGTCGGTCTTGGTTTGCCGCATGCGACGACAGTAGTGGTGCTTTCCGGGTTCCTTGGCGCCTACACGACGTTTTCCACGTTCACGTACGAGACGGTCGCCCTGCTGCGCTCTGGCGAGCGCGGAAAGGCGCTTTGGAACCTCGCCCTGAGCGCCTTGGGCGGGGCGGGGCTTGCTCTGCTCGGAGCGCTGGTCGCATGACGGCCCTGCGCGACAGCCTGGCGGTCGGCCTCGGGGGGGCAGTGGGAACGCTCTTGCGCTACCTCGCTGAACGGGCAGCGCCGCACCTGCCCGGTGCGGCGCTGGAGGTCCTTGGCATCAACCTCGTGGGTGCATACGCGATCGGACTCCTGATGGAGATCTTCTTTCAGCGCGGGCACGGCTCGCCGCGGATCCGCCTTGCGGCGACCACCGGGCTGCTTGGCGGATTCACGACCTTCGGTACCATGATGGGGCAGGTCACGGCGCTGGCGCGCGAGGGCCTCCTTCTGCCGGCCGTCCTGTTGGGGGCGGGGCAGCCCGTGGTCGGCATCATGGCCACCCTGCTCGGCCAGAGCACGGCGCGCGTCATCCAGCAGCGCTTCTAGCGGCTGACGTATGCTCGCCCGTGCTGGAGCACCTGCGTCCACTCCACAAGCGACACGAGGAGCTGGCGCACGAGCTGTTGCGTCTCCTCGTCGTCGAGGCGACCGTTCGGCCCAAACTTCCGGCTGGGCTCCCGCACCATGATCTCCGGCTTGTTGACCATGTGCATGTCGCAGAACACCGCGACCTGCCGGAAGTGAAGCTGCGCCCGCACAGTGCCGAAGGCCCCGCCGGACGCGCCCATGACGGCGGTCGGCTTGCCCCTCAGTGCGGACGTCGCCACCGGGCGGCTGGCCCAGTCGATCGCGTTCTTCAAGACGCCAGTGAGAGAGTAGTTGTACTCCGGCACGGCGAACAAAAGTGCATCTGCCGCCCTCACCTTGTCGCGGAACTCCTGGACGACAGGCGGCGCCCCCGCCTCGTCGACGTCCTGGTTGTAGTACGGCAGGTCCCCGATCTCCAGGATCTCCAGCTCCGCCTCCGCAGGCATCAGTTCGCCGGCGGCGCGCAGCAGCATCCGGTTGAAGGACGCCTTGCGCAGACTTCCCGAGATGCCGATGATGTGCAGCTTCCTCTCCACGGCGATCCCTCCCCCGTTTTGGTCGATGTCGCAATGCAATATATACCGCTTCAAGAGACATAGCGCAAGCCGCAGTCTGCGACAGGACCGCGACAGGAGGTTGCGCCCGGCCCTGGAATTCCATGCACAGGACGAGCAGGAATCCTTCAGGAGGATGCAGCTTGCGCTTTACGGTCGTGCACGCCGCGGACCTGCACTTGGACACGCCCTTCAGCGGGCTCGGCGAAGTGGCGCCGCAGGTGGCGGAAGCCCTGCGCGAGGCGTCGCTGACGGCATTTGATCACTTGGTTGAACTGGCCCTGAAAGAACAGGCAGCCTTTTTACTACTCGCGGGCGACATCTACGACGGCCCCGCGCGCGGCATCCGCGCGCAGCGCAGACTCTTGCAGGGCCTCGCTCGGCTGGGGGAGGCCGGCTGCGAGACATTCATCGTCCACGGGAACCACGACCCCCTCGACGGCTGGTCGGCGATCGGCGCCTGGCCGAAGGCTGTGCACGTCTTCCCTCCTGGCGACGTGACGAGCCACCCGGTGGTGCGGAGCGGTGAGACGATCGCGACGGTCCATGGCGTCTCGTTCGCACAGCGTGAGGAGCGGGAAAACCTCGCACGCCGCTTCCACAGGCAGGGCGAGGGAGCGCAGTTCGGTCTACTGCACTGCAACGTGGGCGACACCGCCCACTCCCCGTACGCACCCTGCACGCCAGACGACCTGCACGCCGCGGGCCTTCACTACTGGGCGCTCGGGCACGTCCACCAGGCGCGCCTTGTGTTGGAAGGCGGCCCATGGGCGGCATACTCCGGCGTGCTGCAAGGACGCAGCCCCGCTGCCGGGGATGCCGGACCGAAGGGAGCGTACGTCCTGCGCTGCGACAGCGCGCTTGGCATCGTCTCGCCGCCGGAGTTCGTCGCCCTGGACGTCGTGCGCTTCGCCACCAGGACCGTCGACCTCTCAGGTCTTTCGGACCTGAGCGCCGCCCTCGATTTGATCGACCGGGAGGTGCACTCGCTCCATGCGGCTCAGGAGGGGAGGGGTCTCGTCGCGCGTCTGCGTCTCGTGGGCGAGTTCGCCGGGCATGGCGAACTGAAGGAGCGCATGGAGGAAGTCCTAGGGGAGATGCGCGCCGCAGCGCAGGGCCTCTCGCCCTTCCTCTGGTGGGATGAGCTGGAGGTTGCGACCAAGACGCCGCTGCGGCGCGAGGAGATCGTGGGACGGGGAGACCTCCTTTCGGAACTTCTCGAGGAGTCGAGGCGCATCCTCGCGTCTCCGGAGGACATAGAGGCGTTCCTCGCGGAACAGGCCCGGGAGCTGCGCAGGGTGGAGATGCAGGCTGGGCCTCTGGGCGATCCCCCGGAGCCTGAGGAACTGCTGCGGCAGGCGGAAGACATCTGTCTTCGCCTATTGGTCGAGGAAGGTGACGGCCGATGATCCTGCGCGGATGGCGTATCGAGGGGTTCGGCCGTTTCCACGACGCTGAGGTTGGGGGCCTGTTGGGCGGGCTCACCGTGATCGAGGGACCGAATGAGGCGGGGAAGTCGACGCTGCTCGGCTTTTTGCGCTTCATGCTGTTCGGGTTCCAGCGCGGACAGTCTCAGAAGTACCCGCCACTGGGAGGCGGCCGCCACGGTGGTCGCCTGTACTTCTCGGATGCGAGGGGAGATTGGCAGCTAGAGCGGTTCCAGGGCAAGCCGCCGCGCTTGATCGCGCCCGACGGGAGCGTTCTCGGAGAGGATGCGCTGGCGGCGCTTCTCGGCCGCATCGACGGCGCGATCTATCGCGACGTCTTTGCCTTCAGCCTCTGGGAGCTATCGAACCTCGAGGCGCTCTCCCAGGAGGAAGTGCGCGATAGGCTCTACTCGGTCGGCCTCACAGGTGCGGGCAAAAGCGCCTCAGCGGCGCGACGTACGCTGGAGCAGCGCCTGGAGCAGTTTTTGCGGCAGCGCTCCAGCGAGGGGCGTATCAACAAGCTGCTCGCACAGCTCTCCGAAGTCCGTCAGAAGCTGCAGGCGGCCCAACTGCAAGCGCAGGACTTTTCGGATCTGGAGCATCGCGAGGGCGAAGCCGAGGAACAGGTTCAGCGCCTGCAGCATGAGGCTGCCCAGCTGCGCGAACAGCGGGACAGGCTGCTGAAGCTGCAGACGCTGGAGAGCACATGGAATCGGCTGTGCCGACTGGAGGAAGAGCTCGGCCGGCCGGCGCAGGCGATCGACATGGCCCTCGCGGAGGAAGCCGCGGGGCTAATCGAGGGGCAGCAGCACAGGAGCCTGCAGATCGAGGAGCGTGAGGAGGAGGAACGCGGTCTCGCAGCCCGCGTGGCCACACTGTCCCCGCCCGAGGAACTCGTTGCGGTTGCGCCGGTCGTCGAGGAACTGGTGCAGGATCTCACGCTGCAAGATCAGCGGCTGCGCCGGTTGGACGAGCTGGCGCGTCTGATCAGCGAGAGGCGGCTGGAGCGCAGCAAGACCGCTGCCCGACTGAACCTCCCGGAGGAGGAGCCCGCAGTCGCACTCGACTTCAGCATCCACCAGGAGATCGATCACTGGGCGGCTCGCTTGCGGGACAGGCAGGAGAAGCTTCGCCACCTGGCGCAGGCCGCGGAAGCCGCTGCACGGGAAGCGGCCGACGCGCAGCTGGAGGCACAAGCGGCACAGGCAGCGTTTGCCCCCTATGCCGAGATGCCCGATGCCGCCACCTTGGACCGGCGCATCGCGGCGATCATATCGCTGCAGCGTTCTCTCGAGCGGAGCCACGCGCGCCGCAGCCGCCTCCTCGGTCTTGGCGCTCTTGGTATCGCGCTTCTGCTGGCGGGCGCCATCGGGCTGCTCTCGCACATCCTCTACCTCGCCGCTCCGACCGTTGTCGGGGTACTGGTTCTGCTCTTTACCGCGTTCGGCGGTTCCGGTCGGGCCCTCAGCCAGGCGATGAGCGACGCAAGAGATGCGGCCGCCGAAGCTGGCATTGCATTTCCCGTCGCCGAACGCGACCTGGAACGCCTGCATCGGGAAGCGGAGGCCCAGAAGTCCCTTGCCACAGAACGCGACCGTCTCGCGCAGCGGGCGTCTGAGAGCGTTCTCCTGGCGCAGCGGCGGCAGGGGGACGCCGAGACGGCAAAGGCAGCCCTCGCCGACGAGCAGGCGCAGAGCTTGATGGATCAGGAGGCATTTGGGGAGTTCAAGCGCCAACGCGGCTTGCCGACAGGGCTCTCGCCGGATCTGCTCCCCTCATACGCGTCGGAGCTCCAGGTGTTTGCCCGCGTCCAGGCAGACCTCGCGAGTCTCGAGGCCGAGGCGGTCAAGACGTGGCAAAGCGCGCAGACGTGGCTTGAGCAGGCAGCGGAGCAGTTGCGCATGGCGGAGCGCGACGTCCCTTCGGAGGGTCCCGCCCTTGGAAGGGCGCTGCGGGAACTGGGCGAGGATGTGCGCGACGCGCGCAGCGCCGCGGCGCAGGTCAGGGAGCTATGCGTCCAGCTCGACGACCTGCGCTCGCGGCTGGAGGGCATGCGCAAGCACCAGCAGGCCGCAAAGGAACGCATCGGGGCACTGCTCGCGTCACTCGGCGCACGGGATGCCTCGGAACTTCGCCTGCTGATGCAGGCGGCGCAGGTGCGGGCGCAGTTCGCAGATCAAGCGGGGCCGGCGGCGGCGGAGATCATAGCGGAGCTTCGCCATGGCGATCCGATCGTACGGCGAGCGGGCGAGGAAGCGATCAACGAGCGCCTGCAGCGCATCCAGGACATCGAGCTCAAGGAGGCGCTCGGCAAGGCCCTCGATCTTCGCAAGCAGCGCGAGCAGGTTTCACAGGCGGCGGACGTCGCGGAATTTGCGGCCCAAGAGGAGCGTGTCGTCACTGAGCTGCGGCGGGCGGTTGGGGAGTGGCGCGCGGTGTTCGCGGCGAAGCGCCTCCTCGAGCGGACGCTGGAGGTATACGAGCGCGACCGCCAGCCGGAGGTGCTTCGTTTCGCGTCGGACGCCCTTGCCCGCATCACCGCTGGGAGATACGTGGGAGTGCGCCAGCGCGCCGACGAGAAGGGCCTCATGGCCGTCGAGGCGTCCGGGGACTTGCGTCCACCCGAGGAGCTCAGCCGAGGTACGGCAGAGCAGCTCTACCTGTCGCTGCGCCTCGGCCTTGCCGCGTCGTACGGGGAACGCGTCGCCGCGCTGCCGCTGGTACTCGATGACGTACTGGTCAACTTCGACCCGACTCGGGCCCGCGCCGTGCTCTCCATCCTAGGAGAGTTTGCCTCGGCGCCTGACCGACAGGCACTTCTCTTCACCTGCCACCCCTTCGTGCGGGAGATGGCGGAAGAGGGTCTTCAGGGCATACGGACCTTGCGCCTGCCGCAGCCCATCGGCGTCCGGGAGGCCGCGGCGGCGCTGGCTCCGGGGGATGCGCCAGATCAGAAGGACCCAGACGAAGTCCTCGCGGTCCTCGCAGGCGGTGCGATGCCGCTTCGAACGATTGTACAGGAGCTCGGCCAGCCGGAGGAGGGTGTACGGCGGCGGGTCGAGGAGCTCATCCGTGAAGGAAGGGTCGAGGCGACCGGCGAGCGCAGAGGCCGCCGCTATCGGCTTACCGAAAACAGCGGGCTCTTCGGCGGCTAGAAGCAGCGCGATCCTCCGGCGCATCTGAGGGTGCCGGACCCGCCCGCGTTGGTACGATCGGCGTCGAGTGCCGCACAAGAACCCGCGGAAGATGCGATATGGGGGAGACGGTGTGGACGGGTCCGGGGGGATGGCCTGACGCCAAGACGTGTACTGTGGATCTTAGCGGCGAGAGGAAACGTCGGATGGTGGGTGATGCGGTGCAAGATGCCAAGGGTGCGGTGCAGGCGGGAAACGCGGTAAAACGCCTGCGCAGCGTCGTCATCCTCAACGGGGACTTTCAGGTCAGTCCAGGCCTCGCCGCGGAGATGGAGAATGCCCTCGTCATCGCGGCGGACGGGGGATACCGGCGCCTAGCAAGGCGCGGCATCGCGCCCCATGTCGTCGTCGGCGACTTCGATTCGGCCGCGCCGCCATCCGACGTCGCGGTGGTCGCCTACCCGGTGGAGAAGGACGAGACCGACGGTGAGATCGCGGTCCGCACAGCGCTCTCGGAAGGTGCGCGGCTGATCACCATCGTCGGTGCCATGGGCGGACGCTACGACATGTCGTTCGGCCATGTGGCCCTGCTACGGTACGCAGCGAGAGAAGGGGCAGAGGCGCTCCTCACCGACGGCAGGCAGGCCGCGCTGCTCGTGCCGCGGCACCGGATGGCGGTCGGCCCCCACGGGCGAACGCTCTCCATCATCCCGCTCACTCCCAGGGCGCGTCTGCAGTCGGCTGGCTTGCGCTGGCAACTGGATGGCGTGACGCTGCGATGGGATGAGATGCGCGGCAATTCCAACCGGGTCGTCGATGACGCCGCGTGGATCCGGCTCGTCGCGGGACAGGCCCTTGCGGTCATGCCGTATCCGCATCGCCCCCAGTGACGTCCGAGAAATGCCTTGGCACGCGGCGCGATGAGATTGCATTCCGGCACTGGAAAGGGCGCCTGCCTTTGCGGCAAGCGCCCTTTCGCCATTGTGTGGCTTCAGCGCACAGCCAGCCACAGCGCGAGGCCGGCTGCCAGAAAGACGCCATTCAGCAGGTGCAGGCGCGACGTCTGGGGCAACAGGCGCCGCAGGGGTACTCCCCGTCCGATACCCGCCGCGAGCGGAAGGAGTAGGAGGGTCAGCGCAGCAGCCCAGGGCAAAAGGCCGAGTAGCGCGGCCATAGCGGGCCAGAGCAGTGCCAAAAGTGCCTCCGCTCGCAAAAAGCGCAGACCACGCACCTCTCCGAGGACGATCGCCAGCGTACGCCTGCCGCGTTCCTGGTCGCTCTCGCGGTCGCGCAGGTTGTTCGCCGTGAGAATGGCGGCGACAAGGAACCCGACGGAGAAGGAAGCGGCCAAGCCCGCGGCGCTCATCCGCCCGACGGCCGCAACCTCGCTGACCAGGGTCTCGAGGACGCCCATCAGCAGGAAGACGGTGAGCTCCCCGTACGGGGTTGCCGCGATTGGCTTCGGTCCCGCGGAATAGAGCAGCGCGACGAGGATACTGAGAAGTCCCAGTCCGATCAGGATGAGTCCGCGAATGTAGCCGAGCACGCAGCCTAAGAAGAATGCGAGCAGGAAGGTCCCGAGTGCGTAGTGCAGGACAGTCTTCGCCTGCAGCTCGCCTTTCACGATCACGCCGGCGATGCCGGTGAGACCGGCGTGGTCCACGCCGCGCCGGAAGTCGAAGTACTCGTTCGCCATGTTCGTGGCGATCTGCAAGAGGAGTGAGATCACGAGCATATCGAGCGCCAGGAGGAAGGAAGGCTTTCCCCCGAGCGCTCCGGCAGCGACCCCGACGAGCACCGGCACGATCGCTGCCGAGAGCGTATGGGGCCTTGAAAGGCGCCAAAGCGCCTGGATCGTCACGCGTCCTCCTCCTTCTTACGCAGCAGCCGCCGCATCAGCTTGCCGCCGGCGTTGCGCGGCAGCCCATCCCAAAACGAGACCGTTTGCGGTACCTTGTAGCCCGCAAGCCGCGTTCGCAGGAAGTCTAGCAGCTGCGCCTGGGTCACCTGCGCCCCTTCCCGCAGCACCACCGCCGCGTGCACCGCCTGGCCCCAGACGGGATCCTCCAGGCCGTAGACGCCAGCGTCGAGCACTGCAGGGTGGCGCGAGAGCGCGTCTTCCACCTCGGCCGGGTAGACGTTCTCGCCGCCGCTGACGATCAGGTCGTCGCGCCGGTCGAGGACGTAAAGATACCCTTCCTGATCGAGGTAGCCGACGTCGCCGGTATGCAGCCAGCCCTTCGCCAGCGCGGCCGCTGTCGCAGCGGGACGCTGCCAGTAGCCGGGCGACACGGTCGGTCCGCGCACCAGGATCTCGCCCGGCTCCCCAGGCGCAAGGCCATGCTCTCCATCCCCGATGCGGACTTCCGTGAGGAACAGCGGCCGCCCGGCGGCTCCAATGTGACCTGCAACCTCCGCAGGCGGCATCGTGACTGCCTGCGACGCCGTCTCGGTGAGCCCGTAGGTCGGGGCGATCGGCACGCCCTGTGTCGTGGCGCGCTCCAGCAGATCCCGAGGTGTTGGCCCTCCGCCGAGGAGGATGTAGCGCAGTGCGCTTGGGAAAACGACGCCCGCATCGAGCAGGCGGCGCAGCATCACTGGCACGAGCGAGGCGATGGTCACGCCGTCGTCTGCGAAGGCGCGCGCAACCGCCTGTTCGGAGAAGCCGTCCTGCGCCACGACGGCGATGCCGTAGAGCGTCGCCCGCAGGAGGATGCTGAGCCCACCGACGTGGAAGAGCGGCATGCAAAGGAGCCACCGGTCCTCTGGCACGGTGCCGACTCCGAGGGCAGACGTCACAGCGCCATGGTAGAAGTTGCCCCAGGTCAGCATCGCACCCTTCGGGCGTCCTGTGGTCCCTGAGGTGTAGACCAGCGCGGCGAGGTCGGACAGGCAATGGCCGCGCTCCGGGGCGGTGGCGCCCGCAAGCAACGGTTCTCCTGCCCGCAGCACGGGGATGCCGGCCTTTTGGGCGAGGGGTTCCCCCTGCGCACGCAGCCGATCCCCGAGGACGAGCACCCGCGGGGCGGAGTCCTGAAGGACGAACGCCATCTCCTGCGCCGCGAGCCGCGTGTTCACCGGCACCAGCGTGGCGCCCAGGCGCAGCACGGCGTGCAGAAGCACTGCAAAGTCGATGCCGCTCGGCAGCAGGGCGGCGACGCGGTCTCCCGGCGCCACGCCCTGCGCGGCCAGCGTGCCCGCAGCGCGGCCCGCCAGCACATCGAGGTCCGCGTAGGTGAGGTCACGGCCCTTTGCCCTCAGCGCAAGGGCACCAGGAGATCGCTGCGCGCGGCGGCTGAGCCAGTCCGGTGTCTCGTCGGGGCCATAGGCCCCTGCTCCATGACCGGTCATCTAGGGCAGGCGGGGGAACTTGCCGAAGTTCGGCTTGCGCTTTTCAAGGAAGGCGTTCTTCCCTTCCTGTCCTTCTTCGGTCATGTAGTAGAGCATGGTCGCGTCGCCTGCGAGCTGCTGAATGCCGGCGAGGCCGTCCGTGTCCGCGTTGAAGGCCGCCTTCAGGAAGCGCAGTGCGATGGGACTCTTTTCAAGGATCTCGCGCGACCATTGCACCGCCGTGTCCTCGAGCTCCGCGAGTGGCACAACGACGTTCACGAGCCCCATGTCGAGCGCATCCTGTGCCGAGTACTGGCGGCACAGGTACCAGATCTCGCGGGCCTTCTTGTGGCCCACCGTGCGTGCGAGGAGCGTCGCGCCGTAGCCCGCGTCGAAACTCCCCACCTTCGGACCGGTCTGGCCGAAGACGGCGTTGTCGGCAGCGATCGTCAGGTCGCAGACGAGATGCAGTACATGTCCGCCCCCGATCGCGTAGCCTGCGACTACCGCGATGACGGGCTTCGGGAGCGTGCGGATCTGCCGCTGCAGATCGAGCACATTCAGGCGCGGTACCCCGTCTTCTCCGACGTAGCCCGCCTTGCCGCGGATGCGCTGGTCGCCTCCGGAGCAGAACGCCTTGTCACCCGCTCCGGTCAGGAGGATCACGCCGACGGATTGGTCCTCGCGCGCCAGCGCGAATGCGTTTTCCAGTTCGAAGAGCGTCTGCGGGCGGAAGGCGTTGTGCACCTCCGGCCGGTTGATCGTGATCTTTGCGATGCCCTCGAAGCGCTCGTAGAGGATGTCCTGGTAGTCCTTGACCGTCTCCCACGCGTACGACATAACCCTACCCCTTTCTCTTCAGCGCGCCGTGCGCACCAAAAATTCCTCAACCATCCGCGCGTAGACGCGCGGCTTCTCGAAGTGGACGTTGTGGCCGGCGCCTGTCACCACCCTGTAGTCGGCGGTCGACATTGCGCGGGCCATCTGGCGCAGCGTGCCGCGGTACTTCGGATCGCGCGCGCCGGCGATCAGGAGCGTCGGGACGCGGATCTCCTGCAGGCGCCCCGAGACGTCGTCGGTCGCACCGGCTCCGGCACCGCGCAGGCTGCCGATGAGACCGTGGGGCCGCTGCCCCAGGCGCACTGCCCGCTGCTGCGCGCGGCGCTCGGGCGGGCAGCGCGCCTGGGTCGCGAAGAGCGGCGCAGCCTCCCAGCGGTTCGTAAACGCTTCGATTCCCTGCTCGTCGAGCAGACGGCACAGCGCCTCGTCGCTCGCTCTGCGGTCCGCGCGTTCGGCATCCGAGGGGATGCCCGGCGAGGCGCTCTCGAGGATGAGGGAATGGAGGCGCTCCGGCGCGAGCAGCGCCGCCCGCAGCGCGACCCGCCCGCCGAGCGAGTAGCCCAGGAGGTGCGCCTTCGCTTCCCCCAGTTCCTTCATCAAGGCCAGGACGTCTTGCGCCGCCTCCCACATGCCATAGCGTGCATACTCCTGCGGAGCGTCAGAAAGGCCATGTCCTAAAAGCTCCAGGCGCGCTACGCGGCAGCGGCGTTGCAGTCTGCGCGAGAGATCTGCAAAGCTCTCGACGCTGCCGGTGAAGCCGTGCAGCAGGATCAGGAGAGGTCCCGTGCCCTCGAGTTCGTAGTGCAGGGACGCGCCTGCGCGTCGAAGATCAGGCATGTTGGCCATCCCCAAGCGCTCTGCGCGCCGCCTCCTGCCCGAGGGCGAAGACCTCCTGGTGCAGCGCGAGGTTGCGCTGACGGTCGGTGCGCACCTCGACCACGTTGAGTCCAGGCGCTGAAAGCGCATCCTCGAGCGCGGAGCGCAGTTCTGCCGCACCGCGCGGGCGCACGTAGCTGCCGCCGTACATCTGTACCACTGGAGCGAAGTCGAGGCCGTGGGGCGTGCCGAAGAACTCCTCGAAGGCGTCCATCCCTGCCTGCGGCAGGAAGGAGAAGATCCCGCCGCCGTCGTTGTGCAACAGGAGGACGGCAAGGTTCACCCCGCAGCGCTTCGCAGCCAGCAGTCCGTTCTGGTCGTGGTAGAAGGAGAGGTCGCCGATTGCGAGCGCGGAACGACCGTTTCGATGGGCGGCCGCCGCGCCAAGTGCGGAGGAGACGACGCCGTCGATGCCGTTCACGCCCCGATTCGCGAGCACCCGCGGCCCGGCGCCGCCACGGCCGAACCCGTCGAGGTCCCTGACCGGCATCGAACTGCCGACGTAGAGCAGGTCATCTTCACCGAGAAGCTCGCGCAGCGTGCAGATCGCCGCTCCGTCGAACGGCTCCCCGAGCCCCTCGAGCCAGTGCTCGGCCGCGCGCCGGGCGGCGCGGTCCGCCGCTTGCCAGGCGTGGGAGTAACCACCTGCCTGCGTCTTGGGCAGAAGTTCGAGGAGTTCCTGGACGACGAGGTGTGCGTCGCCGGGCACCTCGATGCCCGGCGCCAGCAACGGGTCGCGCCAAGCCTCCTCTCCACTCAGCAGGATCTGCTCCCCGGCTCCGCTCAGCAGCGCCCCGAGGGACTTCGAGGTGGGCAGGTCGCCAAGGCGCAGGACCACATCGGGCTGTAGGACCCTGCGAATGTCCTCGTCGCGCAAGTAGAGGTCGTAGGCGTCGAGTGCACCCTTCCCTTGAAAGCGCAGGTTCGACAAAGGGTCGAGGAGCAGCGGCAGGCCCGTCCGCTCAGCGAGCGCATGAAGATCCGGCGCAGGTCTGTGCGGCGGCAGGGGACCCGCCACAATCACCGCGCGTCCCTTGGAGAGGAGACGAGACGCCTCCAAAAGCAGATCGCGCGGCGGGCGGCGTTCCATCGAAGGTGGCAGCCTCCCGCCGGGCAGGTCATTGCGCTCCGCCAGCGGCGCATCGGGCAAGAGGGGTTCGCGCAGCGGAACGTTGATATGTACGGGCCCGGCTGGCGCCAAAAGGGAGAGCGCCACCGCGCGCGCCGCCACCATGCGGGCGTACGCAGTTTCGGCACTGGTCCCCCCTAGCGGAAGGTCCACGAACCATTTCGCGTCGCGGCCATAGAGGCCCACCTGGTCGATCGTCTGCGAAGCGCCGACGTCGCGTAGTTCACGCGGACGGTCAGCCGTCAGCACGATCAGCGGCACATGGCCGTAGCGCGCCTCGACGACAGCCGGGTGGAAGTTGGCGGCGGCGCTCCCGGATGTGCAGACGATGGCAACTGGCCGCCCGGACTCCTTCGCCAGACCCAGCGCGAAGAATGCTGCGGAGCGCTCATCGAGGAGCACCCGGCGGCGGATCTGCGGGTGGGCCGCAAACGCGAGCGCGAGCGGCGTCGATCGCGAGCCGGGGCTGATCACGACATCCTGCAGTCCGCTGCGCAGCAGCTGTTCGCACAGGTCCAGGAGTGCAGCGTACTGGTCCACTAGCGGTCCCTCCGCAGTGCGGTCTCGAGCGGCCGCATCTTGATTTCGCTCTCGCGGAACTCCTCGTCGGGGTCGGAACCCTGCACGATGCCGCAACCGGCGTAGAGCCGAGCGCTCCGGCGCAGCAGCAGCGCCGATCGGATCGCCACGTCGAACTCACCATCTTCCCGCGCATCGACAAAGCCGACGGCGCCAGCGTAGAAGCCGCGTCTCAGGCCTTCATGCGGTGCGATCCAGGCGAGCGCCGCATCGCGCGGTGCGCCGCCTACGGCCGGTGTGGGGTGGAGCGCGCGCGCCAGCCGAAAGAGGTCCTGGTTCCCGGAAAGGAGTGCGGTGATCGGAGTGTACAGGTGCTGGACATGCGCCAGACGGCGCAGCCTCGGCCCGTCTGGGGCGGAGGCTGCGAGGCCGAGTCCCGCGAGGGCGCTTTCCACCGCCCGTACGACGTGTGCATGTTCGCGACGGTTCTTGGCACTGCGGAGCAGAGTCTGGCCGATCGCCTCATCCGCGGCTGGATCGGCGCTGCGCGGCGCTGATCCAGCGAGGCAATCAACGCGCGCCGTTCCTTCGCGGCAAAGGCAAAGCAGCTCGGGCGTCGCGCCGAGGAAGACACGCCGCCCGTCGCCGAACGCGAAGATGCGGCAATCCGGCTCGCGCTCCGAGAGGGTCCGCAGTATCTGGCTAAGGGCCGGAGGGCGGTCGTAGAGAGCAATGCGCACCCGTGCCAGAACGACCTTTTCGAAGCCGCCGCGTTCGATCTCCGCGGCGGCCGCGCGGATGCGTGCGCTCCAAGAGCGCTTGGCGCCAGGGGGGTCGAGAAGGCGTAGATGACACCCCTTTGCGCTGCTCTCGTCTTGCAGCCGGTAAAGCAGCTGCTCCGCGTCGGAGCCGCCTTCCGCCTCACCAAGGTCGAAGAGGGACGCGTGCTGCGAGGCGTGGTCGGACTCCACCAGCACCTTGGGGACGAAGAAGTCCGCGGCGTGCAGGTCGCCACAAGGCCCGCCGGGCGCCGCGTCGGCAAAGGCGAAGCCGCCGAGCAGCAGGGCACCCGCGGCATCCCTCAGGTCGAGCGCCCGCCACGCGGCGCCGATCTCTAAGAAGCGCTCTGGGCCGTCCGCCGTAAGGCGCAGGAGTTCTCCCGCACCGAACACGGTGCGGCTCCGGTCGGGCGACTGCCAGAGGAAGAAACGCTCGGAGAGCGCCTGGGCCCGCTCCGCAGCAGCGAACGGGTCCAGGCGGCCGAAAGCAGCTTTGCGCTCGATCAGCCGCAGGCGAGATGGGGTTTGCGCAAGATGCGCAGACACGACTGAATGACCGTTCATTTCACTGCCATCATAGCCCCGAGGGCATGTGCAGATCAATCGCCTGGCAGGTGCTCTCGCGTGAAAAGACGAAGGAGCCAAGGACAATCTGCAGAAACTGGCAACGGTTCATACCGCACCACGAAAGCCGCACAGGAGGGACTGTCTTGGTCCTTGGCATCGGGGTGGACCTCGTCTCCGTAACTCGGGTGGAGCGGGCGCTCAGCCGCCGCCCTGCGCTCCGCGAGCGCCTGTTCCGCCCAGAGGAGCTCGGGCCACCCGATGCCCAGGGCGAAATGCGCTCCTTGGCGGCACGCTTCGCCGCCAAGGAGGCCTTGCGCAAGGCACTGGGCGCCTCGGCACAAGGCGGGGCCTGGCGGGACGTTTTTGTGTCCGGCGGGCGGGGTGCGCCACCGCGGCTTGAACTCGCTGGGGACTGGCTAGCAGCCGCAGCCTCGCTCGGAGCGACGGCGTGGCACCTTACGATCAGCCATGAGCGGGACTATGCGGTGGCGATGGTGGTGATCGAACGATGAAGATCGCGCGCGCCCAGGAAATGCGCGATGCAGAGGGACGCGCCTTCGCCGCAGGACTCCCGGCGCGGGTTCTCATGGAGACGGCCGGAGGCGCGGTCGCTCGAGCGGCATCTGCGCATCTTCCGCCGGGCGGCTCGTGCCTCGTTGTGGTCGGACCGGGCCAGAACGGCGGCGACGGGCTTTGCGCTGCACGCCACCTGCTGGCCCAAGGCATGCAGGCGACCGTCTGGCTGCTCGCGGATCCTTCACGGCTGCGCGGCGATGCACTCGACCAGTACCGCATTCTGAAGGGCGCCGCGGCTGTGCGCTGGGTTGACCAGGAAGAGACGCCGCAAGGGATGTTTGACGCCGCGATCGACGCGATCTTTGGCATCTCCCTGCGCGGCGAGCTTTCCGGGGCCGCCCTGCGCGCCGTCCACTTCCTTGCGGCGCGAGACCTGCCGGTCGTCGCGGTCGATCTCCCCTCCGGCGTGCGCGCCGATACGGGGGAGGTCGCGGGCAGCGCGGTGCGCGCCGACTGCACAGTAGCGCTCGGCGCGTTGAAGCCGGGGCACGTATTCTTGCCTGGCCGTGGATACGTCGGCAAAGTGGTGGTCGAATCAATGGGACTCCTGCCCGCGTGGACGCGCGACCTCCCGCTGTCGCTCATTGGCCGTATGCCGCCCGGCGGCGGGCAGGGAGCACAGGAACCCAAGCAGTCCTACGGGCGCGCGCTCGTGATCGCGGGCAGCGCCCAGTATCCCGGCGCGGCATGGCTCGCGGCCCGAGGCGCGGCGCGCGGCGGCGCGGGTATGACGATCCTCGCCTCCGTAGAGGCTGTTCTTTCGCACCCGGCGGCGCTGCCTGAGGTCATCCTGCGGCATCTACACGGCAGGGACGGGCGGATCGACCCGGCTGCTCTACTCCGCGAGCAGTTCGAGGACGCCCAGGCTGTTGCGATCGGGCCAGGGCTCGGTGCAATGGAGGATGCACCCGCGTGGCGCCGGGCGATCCTTGCCATCGCGCGTCCGCTCGTGCTTGACGCGGATGGACTGCGCGCGTTCGCCGGCTGCCCGGAGAAGCTTTCTGGCCGCACTGCTCCGACCGTCATCACGCCGCACCTGGGCGAAGCGCGCCACCTGCTCGGGCACGCGGTGGGAGACGCGCCGCACGAGCGGCTGGCGGCCGCTGAAGAACTCGCACGGCGCACAGGAGCCGTCGCACTGCTCAAAGGCCAGCCCACCTTCGTCGCTACGCCGGACGGGCGCGTCGGCCTGATCGACGCGGGCGGGCCGGAACTTGCGAGCGCCGGCACGGGCGATGTGCTGACGGGTCTCATTGCCGCACAGCTGGCCCAGGGCGTGCCCGCACGGCCGGCCGCAGAGCGCGCTGCCCTTGCGCATGCACGCGCTGGCGAGCGGCTGCGCTCAACGGCCGCACGCGGCCACCTCGCCTCCGAGATCGCCGACTGCGCGGCGCTGACGCTTGGGGAGGAGTCCTGATGCGCGCCGCCTTCATCGAGATCGACCTGCGCAGGATCGCGCTGAACCTCGCGAACCTCGCCGGGCATGTTCCGGGGGCTTCCGTGATGGCGGTCGTCAAGGCAAACGCATATGGACACGGAGCAGTCCCCGTATCTCAGGCGGCGCTGCAGGCGGGCGCGGAGTGGCTGGGCGTTGCGACCATCGACGAAGCGGAGGAGCTGCGCCACGCCGGCATCCTCGCGCCGATCTTGACCCTCGGGCACGTTCGGCCGGAAGAGTACGAACTATGCGCACGCCGCGCCATCAGCACGACGATTTCGGAACCGGAGCAGGTGGCGATGGCAGAGCGCGGCGCCATGCGCGGCGGACGGCCGGTCGGCGTTCACCTGAAGCTCGATACCGGCATGGGCCGGATCGGTGCACGCCCGTCCGACGCAGTCGCATTGGCGCAGCAGGTAGCGCGCAGTGAGCACTTGCGCCTGGAGGGCGTGTTCTCGCACTTCGCGTCGGCGGGTCAAGATGACGGCTTTACACGCAAGCAGACGGCGCAGTTCACGACCGCACTGCAGAAGCTGGAGCGCCAGGAGCTTTTGCCGCCGTGGCGGCACATCCAAAATTCCGCAGGCATCCTGCTCGGGCCCATTCCCGGCGTCAACCTCGTACGGGCGGGCATCGCGATGTATGGGCTGCACCCCGACGGGGTCAGTCCGCCGCCGACGGGTCTCGCTCCCGCACTCTCGCTGCATGCGCGCGTCACGTTCGTAAAACGTGTGCCGCGCGGCACGCCGATCGGCTATGGCGGGACGTTCGTCACGGAGCGAGAGATGCAGATCGCGACCTTGGGCGTAGGGTATGCCGACGGATACCGCCGCGGGCTGTCCGGCCGCGCGCGCGTCCTTCTGGGTGGCATGCACTGGCGCGTGGCGGGGCGCGTATCGATGGACCAGACGACCATTGCGGTGGACTCCGACTTTCCCGTTGCCGCGGGGGACGAGGCTGTTCTGATCGGACGCCAAGGAGATCGCGAAGTCAGTGCAGAAGAGCTTGCGCGCGTCCTCGGCACGATCAACTACGAGATCGTCACAGGTCTTTCAACCCGGCTTCCGCGCGTCTACCGACCCCGCAACTAAGGATGGTGTCCATGCCCCCCCTGATCGGGATCTCCTGCAGCGTCGACGACGAGGAGAAACGACTGAAGCTGAATTCTTCATACCTGCAGGGCATCGAGGAGGCCGGCGGCGTTCCGGTGTTGCTCGCCGGCAAAGAGGAGACGGCCCGCGCGGTGGTCGCGCGGGTTGATGGCGTGCTGCTCTCGGGCGGCGTCGATGTCGACCCGCGATATTTTGGCGAGGAGCCGCACCAAGCGCTAGGCGAGGTAAGCCCGGCGCGCGACGCGTTCGAACTGGCGCTCGCCAAGGAGGCGCTGCGCCTGGGAGTGCCGGTCTTCGGCATCTGCCGCGGCGCCCAGGTGATGGCGGTCGCGGGAGGCGGCAGCCTGTACCAGGACCTTCCGAGCCAGCGCGCACAGAGCATGCAGCACTACCAGCGCGGCCCGCGCTCGTGGCAGAGCCACGCTGTGTCCGTGGTGGAAAGAACCCGCCTCGCCGCGATCTGCGGCGGGCAAGCGGAACTGCGCGTCAACTCCTTCCACCATCAGGCGGTGCGCAGCCTGCCGCCGGGCTGGGTGACCGCCGCGACCGCGCCGGATGGCGTGATCGAGGCGTTCGAGGATCCTGGCCATCCGTACTGGCTCGCCGTCCAGTGGCACCCCGAGGCTCTCTACCCTCAGGATTCCGCTGCACGTGCACTCTTCTTTGCATTCGTTCAGTTCGCACAGGAGGTCTCTTCGCATGCCCGCTGAGTTGATGGTAGAGGTCGTCCGCGGTGGCCGCGTGGAAAGCGAGCACTATGGACACGCCGCGGTGGTAGACAACGATGGACGCCTGCTCTTCTCGCTTGGTGACCCGGACCATCGCATCTACCTGCGCTCGAGTGCGAAGCCGTTCCAGACGATGGCTGTGGTGCTTTCAGGGGCGGCGGATCGCTACCAGATGACGAGCGCCGACCTCGCGATCGCCACCGCCAGCCACACTGCGGAAGCGGTGCACCAGGAGCAGGTGACGGGTCTGTTGTCGCGCGTCGGCCAGGGGGTGGAAGACCTGCAGTGCGGCGCCCATCCGCCTGCGGATTCGGAGGCGGCAGAGGAGCTGCGCCGTCAGGGACTCCAGCCGACGGCGCTGCACAACAACTGCTCCGGCAAGCATGCCGGCATGCTGGGCGTCGCCAAGGCGCTGGGCGCAGACATTGGCGGCTACCTTTCGCCGGATGCCCCGGGACAGCGGCTCGTGCGCCGTATCGTGTCTGCCTTCTGCGGTGTTCCTGAGGAGGAGATCGGCATCGGCGTCGACGGGTGCAGCGCACCCGTCTTCCAGGTGCCGGTACGGGCGCTGGCACTCGGGTTCGCACGGCTTGCGGACCCGAGCGGAATGCCCCAGGACTACGCCCTCGCTGCGCGGCGCGTCCAGGAGGCGATGGTGGAGCATCCCTACCTGGTCGCCGGGCGTGGCCGGATTGGCGTTGACCTGATGCAGGCGTCTTCGGGCCGTCTTGTCGCGAAGACGGGCGCCGAGGCGGTCTACGGCGTCGGGGACCGCTCACGTGGTCAAGGCCTCGCGCTGAAGCTCATGGACGGCAGCCACCGCGCGGTGGCCCCGGCCCTTGTCGAGTCGCTCCTGCAGGCGGGCTTCCTGCGCGATGCGGAGGCGGCAGCACTGAAGGCGTGGCACCGGCCCGTGCAGCACAACTTCGCTGGGCGCGAGGTCGGGGAGATCCGGCCAAGCTTCCGGCTCCGCGCGTAGGAGCCTTCAGAACTCTCGAGTGACCCGAGGTGAGGTGACTGCTTGCATCCCGTAACAGTACATTCGGAAGACCAGCGTCTTGCGCGGACGATTGAAGAGGCGGCCGCGGAACTTTTGCGTGCGATGTCTCGGTATGGCCCGATGGCCAGTGCGCACGAAGGCTTCGCGGTGATCTTCGAAGAATTGGATGAACTCAAGGCAGAGGTCTGGAAGTCTCCCGCGAAGCGCGACCCAGGTGCTATGCGGCAAGAGGCCGTGCAGCTGGCCGCGATGGCCCTTCGGTTTCTCTACGATGTCTGTGGCGAGCCGGTCTGAGTTTAGAGAGGGGTGTACAGATGCGCGTCTATATCAGCGCTGACATGGAGGGAACCGCCGGGGTGACCGGCATCCTGCAGACGATGCCCGCAGAAAAGCAGTACGACGCGGCTCGCAGCCTGATGATCGCGGAGGTGAACGCCGCGATTGAGGGTGCGTTCCAGGGCGGTGCGACCGAGGTGCGGGTGAACGACTCCCACGATGGCATGCGCAACCTTCTGCTGGACGCACTCGACCCGCGTGCCGAACTGGTGTCCGGAGCGCCGAAGCCTCTCAGCATGGTCGAGGGAATCGAAGCCGGCTTCGACGTGATGCTCTGCACGGGCTACCACTCGATGGCGGGCAGCGCTGGAACGCTGGCGCACACCTACAATGGACTCGTGCACACCTCTCGCCTGTGCGGTCGGCCTGTGGGCGAACTTGGGCTGAACGCTGCCTATGCCGGTTTGCTCGGTGTGCCGGTGGGCCTCGTCACCGGAGACGACGTGCTGCAGAAAGAGACTGCCGAGATCGTGCCGTGGGCAAAGTTCGCACTGGTGAAGTGGGCGGCGAGCCGCTACGCGGCAAGAAACCTTTCGCACGCCCGTGCTTGCGAGGAGATCACCAAGGGCGCCGAGGCGGCGGTGCGTGGCGCAAAGCAGATGCAGGTCTTCACGTTGCCGGGGCGCCCGGAAGTCGAAGTGACCTTCCTCAATGCGGCGCAGGCAGGCCTTGCCGCGCTCTGTCCGGGCTCCGAGCGCACCTCGCCGCTGAGCGTGCGCTTTGCGCACGACGACTATCGGGAAGTCTTCAAGGCCTTTCGCGCAATGATCACCCTCGCGAGAGACTAGCCGTGGCGGACCTCGAAGAGTTGCGCCGCTCCGCTCAGGCCTGCACCGACTGTGTACTGCACGAGGGGCGCACACAGGTCGTTTTCGGCCGTGGCAATCCGGCTGCGCGCATCCTCTTGGTCGGAGAGGGTCCAGGCAAGGACGAGGACCTGCAGGGCCTGCCGTTCGTCGGGGCGGCAGGCCAGCTCCTTGACAAGATCCTTGCGGCGGTCGACCTCTCCGAGCAGGATGTCTACATCTCGAACACCGTGCTCTGCCGTCCGCCCAAAAACCGCGCGCCGGAGCCCACGGAGGTCTCGGCCTGCGCGCGCCATCGAAGCGCCCTGCTCGCCGTGCTCGATCCGCCGATCGTAGTCCTCCTGGGCGCGACGGCAACGAAGGCCGTGCTCGGGCCGAAGACATCGGTCACTGCAGTGCGAGGCAGCCGCATCGTGCAGGACGGGCGGGCCTACTACCCGACCTTCCACCCGGCGGCCCTTTTGCGCGACCCTTCGAAGAAGCGTCCGGTCTGGCACGATTTCCAGCGCATCGCGAAGGACTACCGGCTCATCCTGGATGGCGCTGCAGATGACGCAGAAACTGAGCCATGGCCAGCGCCTGACGGCGCGGAGAGTCGCTGAGCACCACAAGGCCGGGATGCGTCGGCAGCGCGAGCGGGCGGTAGAGGACAAGTGCCGTGGCGGCGCGGCCATCGAGCGTCGCGAGCAGGCCCTGGCGCTCCTCCGAAGACAGTGCGGATAGCACCACGAGCACCGCTTCTGGCGGCAGGTGGCTGAGCATCGGCGTCAGCGGGCGGTCCGACGCCCAAAGCACCGCTCGCGCCCCTTTGAACAGGTCGCTTGCGCGTGACCAAGGGACTGGGTTGGCAATCGCGGACTTGTGGTCAGAGATGAGCCGGGCGCGCAGTTTCCCCTGGTGGGCCAGGGTGTAGACCGCCCGACCGACCTTGCCGCCGCCGGCGATTGCGACGCCGCCGCCGCCGAGCGCACTCTGCAGCGTCTTCAGCCGCAGGCCCCGAGGGCTCGGAGGCAGGGGCCCCGGTCCGAGAATACCGAGCAGCGTCTCAAGCGCACGCGCGGCGACCTGGCGCTGTCCCTGATCTGCCCGGCCGACCAGCGCCGCTGGCGGGTCTTGCCAGAGCGCGGGACCGAGCGCGTAGAGCGGCGGCAGGTCTGTCGGACGCTCCTCTGGAAGGTAGAGTGCGCCGAGCACCGCGGGCTGCGCAGCCGCGATCGCAGCGAGGTCGTCGCTCGCGATCACGTCGCAGCCGGGAATTCCGCGGCGAGGCAAGAGGCTGGCAAGATGTGCAGGATAGAGGGCGGCGACCTTGCGCCGCGAAAGACTGTCCACGCTGTTTCATTCCGGGGCGCACAGGGGAAACCCTGCTGGGGGGACGAGCCGTGCGGGTGGACGCTTTGGGTGAATGGGGGCTCATCGAGCGCCTGCGGCAGTACGCGGCGCCGGAAGGCATGGGATTCAGGGACGACTGCGCGGTGATCCAGGCTGGCGGCGGGGCGCAAATGCTCGTCACGACAGATGCACTGGTGGGCGGCGTGCACTTTGATCCCGCCCTCATGTCCTGGCGCGACATCGGCTACCGCTCGCTTGCCGCATCGATCTCAGACCTTGCGTCGAGCGGTGCGTGCGGCGAAGCGCGCTACGTCGTCGCCCTTGGCGTACCTGGCCAGCTGCGCGTCGAGGAGATCGAGGAGATCTACGCCGGCATGGCGGACCTTGGCGAGCAGACCGGGGCCGGACTCATCGGGGGCGACACGGTTGAGTCAGCCGTCCCCTTCATCTCGATCACCGCATTCGCGCCAGTGGAGCGGCCGCTCTTGCGCGGCGCGGCGGAGATCGGCCATCAGGTCTATGTATCGGGCACCCTTGGTGCGTCAGCAGCAGGATTGCAGCGGCTGTTGCGCGGAGAGCCGCCCGAGCAGGCGCAGCGCTTCCTGCGGCCGCTGCCGCGGGTTGCACTAGGTGCAGCGTTGGCCCGCCTCGGTGCGGGCGCATGCGATGATGTCTCCGACGGTCTCTTCCCGGAACTGCAGGCTATTGCGAAGGCGTCTGGGGTCGGCATACGCATCGATGAGAGCGCTCTGCCGCTTGAGCCGGGCGTTCCCAGGGACGAGGCGCTGCGGTACGCTTATGATGGCGGCGAGGATTTCGAACTCCTCTTTACGGCCGGGCCGGACTTCGACCTTGCGGCTGCAGCGAAGTCAGGCGTGCGGCTTTGCCGCATCGGCGAGGTGACACAGGCGGCAAGCGGCCTCGAGGTGCGGCGCGAGGGGCGACTCGAGCCGCTCGTCGGACGCGGCTACCAGCACTTCAGCGGGGGTGACGCGTGACGGGGCGCATTGCTCTGCGTGACGAGGAGGAGACGAGGGCCTTGGGTTCCGCGCTTTCGGACGCCGTCGAGGAGGGACTCGCGATCTGCCTCTTTGGCGAACTCGGAGCTGGCAAGACGACGCTCTGCCAGGGGTTCATCGCGGCACGCACCGGCATTGCGTTTGCTCAAAGCCCGACATTCACCCTGTTGCAGGCCTACCCTGGCGAACTCTATCATCTTGACCTCTACCGACTGGAGCGCACCGACCTTCAGGAGTTCGGCATCGAGGAGATCTTCGCACCGGACGCGGTGCTGCTCATCGAGTGGCCGGAGCGGGCAGAGGGCGCATTGCCAGACGATCGGCTGGAGGTGCGCCTGAGGCGGGAGGGCGACGAGCGGGCTGCCGAGGTCCTTGCCCGCGGCCCCCGCGCCAAGCGGGCGCAAGAGCGGCTGCGGTGGCCGCAGTGAAGGGCCCGTGGCTGTGCTTCGACACCTCCACGGAGATGCTCTCCGCAGCGGTACTGGGACGGGACGGGCGGCTGCTCGCTGAGGTTTCGCGGCATGCGCCCCGCCTGCATTCGGCAATGCTGGTGCCGACGATTTCCGAGGCGCTGCGGCTCGCAGGCGTCAGCCGCAGCGATCTCGGGGCGGCTGCGGCGAACCGCGGACCAGGGTCCTACACGGGCCTGCGTATCGGACTTGCGGCCCTCGAGGCACTGCGCGACGGCCTCGGCATCCCGGTCTACGGTGTTCCCGGCCTACCGGCCGCAGCCTTCGCGCAGGCGCAGGACGGCCTCGTCGCGCCAGCGCTCGATGCAAGGCGCGAAGACGCCTTCTGCGCACTCTACGAGGTGCGGGACGGTGCGCTTCCTCGTGAACTGATGGAGCCGGCCTTGCGCAGACTGCCCGACTTCTGCGAGGACCTGAAGGCCCATGGCCGGCCGGTGCTCTTCCTGGGGGACGCCGTGCGCGCCCACCGGGCCATCCTCGAAACCTGCGAATACGCACGGCTGGGGACGGCGGAACTACGCGCCGCGGATCTCGGCCGGTACGCCCTACGGGCGAGGGAGGAGGCGACGATCGCCGATGCGCTTTCCACCGCTGCGCTTTATCTCCGGCCGCCGGCGGTCTCAGATGGACGAGATGCTCGATGAGCCCGTGCACGTGGAGGAGATGCGTCTTCCGGACGTGGAGCAGGTGCTCGTGACGGAGCGAAAGTCCTACGCGACGCCCTGGTCGCGCCGGGCCTTCGTCTCCGAACTGACGGAGAACGCCTATGCCCATTACCTCGTCGCGAAGGCTGGCCAGCGGGTCGTCGGCTACTGCGGCATGTGGTTCATCGTCGACGAGGGGCACATCACCAACGTCGCCGTCCACCCGGATTTCCGCGGGCGCGGGGTCGGGCGGATGCTGATGCAGGCGGCGATGGACCTTGCAAGGCTTTCCGGGGGTATACGGGTGACGCTCGAGGTACGGATCTCGAACACCATCGCCCAGAGCCTCTATGAATCGCTCGGGTTCCATCGCGTCGGCGTGCGGCGCGGCTACTACACGGACAACGGAGAGGACGCCTACATCATGGTCTGGGGCCGCATGCCGGGGGAGGGTGCGGAGTGATCTGCCTTGGCATCGAGTCCAGCTGCGACGAGACGGCGGCCGCCCTTGTGACGGACGAGGGCCGCGTGCTGGGCTCCAGCGTCGCGTCGCAGATCGATCTGCATGAGGCGTTCGGCGGCGTCGTTCCCGAGGTGGCGGCGCGCCGCCACCTCGAGCGCCTCTCGCCGACAGTGCTTCACGCGTTTCAGGAGGCGGGGATCGCTGCGAAGGACGTGGGCCTCGTTGCGGTGACGCGCGGACCTGGCCTCGCAGGAGCCCTCATGGTGGGGCTCTCGTTCGCCAAGGCCTACGCCTTCGCGCGCGATCTGCCCCTCGTCGGGGTGAACCACGTCGTCGCCCACGCCTACGCGGCGTTCCTCGGGGCCGACCTATGCTACCCGGAGCTCGCGCTGATCGCCTCGGGCGGGCACACAGTCCTCCTGCAGCTGCACGCTGCGCAGGAGGTGGAGGTGCTCGGCCGCTCGCGCGACGATGCGGCCGGCGAGGCCTTCGATAAGGTGGCGCGCGCGCTGGGCCTCGGCTACCCGGGTGGCCCGCTGATCGAGCGGATCGCGCGCGATGGAGACTCCAGGCGCGCTCCACTGCCGGAGGTACGCACATTCGAAGGAAGCCTGGACTTCAGCTTTTCAGGCCTCAAGACGGCAGCGCAGCAGCGCTTTCTCGCCGGAGCCCAGGCGGCCGACATCGCGGCGGCCTTCCAGGAGTCTGTGCTCTCGCAACTGCTCTCGCGCACGCGCACCGCGCTCGAGCGCACGGGCGCCCGCCGCCTCGTCTTCGCGGGCGGCGTCTCGGCGAATGGCTTTTTGCGCCGGCGCCTGGCGGAAGAGCTGGCGAAGAGCGGGGTCGAACTGCTCGTCCCACCCTTGCGCTACTCGACAGACAACGCCGCGATGATCGCGCGGCTCGGGCTTGCGCTCTACGCCGCAGGGGAACGTTCGCCGGAGGATCTCAACGCTGAGCCCGTGATCCATCCCTTCAAGCCCTGAGCCGATTTCCTGCGCTGGGGCAGGATAGGCCCGGCGTCCAATCGGCGGCGCCGGAGGTCCACCATGCGCAGGCTTTCCAGGATCGATCTCGATCTTCCCTACCCAATGTACGAATGGCAGAAGGTCTTCGGGCTCTTTCGCCCGACAGCCTGTGCCTTCGTGATCTTCCTGACGCGCTACGTACCCTGGTCCGCTGTGAAGAACGCCATGCTGCGCGGGCTTGGCAGCCGGATCGATCCCTATGCCGCCGTGGGGCTCGGTGCCACGTTTGACATTTTTCGCCCCGACCTGATCTCGATCGGCAAAGGGGCAATCATCGGATACAATGTGACCATATTGACCCACGAGTTCCGCCCGGACGGCGTCTACGTCGGCCCGGTGGAGATCGGGGAAGGTGCACTGATCGGCGCAAACGCGACGGTGCTGGCTGGCGTGCGGATCGGTGCCGGCGCCCAGGTTGGCGCGGGCGCCGTCGTGACGCGCGACATCCCCGACGGACGCCGGGCCTTCGGCGTGCCGGCCCGTGTGTTCGAGGAGGAGCAGCACAGTTGGCGATCTATCCATTCCGGGAGTTCTATCCGGACATCGCGGAGGGCGTCTTCCTGGCGCCGTCGGCCGACGTGATCGGCCGAGTGCACCTGGGTGCCGGCGCCTCCGTCTGGTTCGGTGCAGTCCTGCGCGGCGACGCGGAGGACCTTTTCATCGGAAAGCTCAGCAACATCCAGGATGGCGCCGTGTGCCACGCCGATCCCGGATTTCCGCTGGTGATCGGCGACGGCGTGACCGTCGGCCACCGGGCGATTGTGCACGGGGCGAAGGTTGGCGATGGTGCGCTCGTCGGCATGGGCGCGACGCTGCTCAACGGCTCCGTGCTGGGCCAAGGCGCGGTCCTCGCGGCGGGCGCACTGCTGCCTGAGGGCAAGGAGATTCCGCCCGGGATGCTCGCGGCGGGTGTTCCCGCACGCGTCGTCCGTTCCTTGACGGAGGAGGATGCAGCGCGCCTGCGACTCTCCGCGGAGCACTATGCTGCCCTCGCGCGGGAGTATTTGCGTTTTCTTGCGCAGGATCCGGGTAGAGAATAGGCCGAGCCAGGATGCGCATGCCCTGCGGCGAAGAGCCCTGGCGGGAGGAGTAGCATTTTGCACGTGCACTTCGTCGGGATTGGCGGTTACGGCATGAGTGCGATCGCCTTCGTCCTGCAGGGCCAGGGCGTCCAGGTGACCGGCTCCGACGTGCGCCCCTCCTCGCGTACGGCGCGCCTCGAGGAACACGGGGTGGAGATCGTCTACGGCCACGCGGTGGTGAACCAGTCTGGTGCGGACAAAGTCGTCTACTCCACTGACGTGCCGCAAGACAACGTAGAACTGCAGGCCGCGCGCGCGCGCGGCGTGTCCGTTGTCCACCGGTCCGAGATGCTGGCGGAGATTCTTGCAAAGGGGCGCGGGATTTGTGTCACTGGCACCCACGGCAAGACCACCACGACTTCCATGATCTCCGCCGTCTTGATCGATGGGGGACTCGATCCGAGCGTCGTCGTCGGCGGAGAACTGGATTGGATGGGGGGCAACGCGCGGATCGGGCACGGGCCGTATGTCGTCGCCGAGGCAGACGAGAGCGACGGTTCGTTCCTTCGGTATCATCCCGAAATCGCAGTGTTGACCAACGCGGACCCTGAACACCTCGACCACTACGACGGAAAGTTCGAAAACGTCCTGCAGGCCTATCGGCAGTTCCTGCACGGCTGCCACGGCCTCGTGCTCACCTGCCATGACGCGCCGCTCATCGGTCCGCTTGCGCAAGGCACGACGGCCGCGCACCTCAGCTATGGGCTCGGACGCGGCAGCGATTTCCGCGCTCTGCGGCTTGCCGCGCGCAAGGGGGGCGGACATCGCTTCAGCGTGCAGGGCCCGGATGGAACCCTCGGGCGCCTGGACCTGCCGCTTCCCGGTCTGCACAACGTGCGCAACGCGCTGGCGGCCATCGCCATCGGCTATCACCTGGGCGTTCCGTTCGCCAGCATGGCGCGCACCCTCTCGCGCTTCCGCAACGCTGCGCGTCGCTTCGAAGTGGTTGGAGAGGGTGGCGGAATTACGGTCGTGAGCGACTACGCCCACCACCCGACGGAGATCGCGGCAGTGCTGGAGGCAGCGCGCGAACTCCAGCCCAAGCGCCTGGTCGCCGTCTTCCAGCCGCAGCGCTATGCCCGTACGAAGCTCTTGTTCGGCGAGTTTCCCGACGCCTTCCGCACTGCGGACGAAGTGGTGCTGCTCGACATCTACGCACCGCCAGGAGAGCAGCCGATACCAGGCGTCTCGTCCCAGCGCCTCGCGGAGGACGTGCGCCGGGGCGGAAAGGCCGTCACGCACGTTGCGGGGCTTGCAGAGGCCTTCACCTGGCTGACGGGGCATATGCAGCCAGGCGACCTCGTGCTGGTGATGGGGGCAGGGGACATTTACCGTTTGGCGGTGGATGTCGGCAAAGCCGTGTCTCCAGTGGAAGGCGACCATCGCGCCGCGCGGGTGACGGGCGCGCTCTAGACTCTCCATTCCATGCTCCAGCAGCTCGGCGGGACGGGGTTCAAAAACTCCGGCCTGCCTTCGCTTGCTCCATGGGCCGGTTGTTCGACATATTTGCCCGTGCTATGCTACCTTAAGCATTTTCAAGGGGAGGATCTTTCTTGGCCGCCCAGAAGGCGCTTCGCGAGGGCCTGACGTTCGACGATGTGCTGCTAGTACCCGCTCATTCGTCGGTGCTGCCGCACGACGTGGACACGAATACGCGGTTCACGCGGCGGCTGAACCTCCATATCCCGATCATCTCGGCCGGGATGGACACCGTCACCGAGTCGCGCATGGCCATCGCCATGGCCCGCGAAGGCGGCATCGGGGTGATCCACAAGAACCTGACGATCGAGCAGCAGGCGGTCGAGGTCGACAAGGTCAAGCGTTCCGAGCACGGCGTCATCTGGCACCCGATCTTCCTCAGCCGGGACCACACCATCCGCGATGCGCTCGAGATGATGGCAAAGTACCGCATCTCGGGCGTTCCTATTGTCGAAGCCGAGCGGCTCGTCGGCATCATCACGAACCGCGACCTGCGCTTCGAAGAGGACCTGGACCGTATGCTGCAGGATGCGATGACGAGCGATGGGCTCGTTACGGCGCCCGTTGGGACGACCCTCGCCCAGGCGAAGGCGGTCATGGCGAAGTACCGCATCGAGAAGCTGCCGCTGGTGGACGACGAGTACCGCCTGCGCGGGCTGATCACGATCAAGGACATCGAGAAGGCGCAGAAGTTCCCGAACTCGGCCAAGGACGACAAGGGACGCCTGCTGGTCGCTGCGGCGATCGGGGTCGGCAAGGACAACCGGGAGCGGGCGCAGGCACTCGTCGAGGCCGGCGTCGACTGTCTCGTGCTCGACACGGCGCACGGCCACTCGAAGAACGTGCTCGATGCCGTGCAGATGATCAAGGGACTCTTCCCGCAGGTCGAGCTTGTCGCAGGCAACGTTGCGACGGGCGCTGGCACGAAGGCCCTGATCGCGGCCGGTGCCGATGCGGTCAAGGCGGGCGTAGGACCGGGGAGCATCTGCACAACGCGCGTCGTCGCAGGCATTGGCGTACCGCAGATCACGGCCATTCTCGACTGCGTCGAGGCAGCTGCGGAAGCGGACATTCCGATCATCGCCGACGGCGGCATCCGCGCCTCAGGCGATATCACGAAGGCGATTGCGGCCGGAGCGCATAGCGTAATGCTGGGCTCCCTGCTTGCGGGAACGGACGAAAGCCCCGGGGACATGGAGATCTACATGGGCCGCAGCTTCAAGGTCTACCGGGGGATGGGGTCGCTCGGCGCGATGCGCGCCGGTTCGAGCGATCGCTACTTCCAGGAGGACCAGCGCAAGCTGGTGCCGGAAGGCATCGAAGGGCGCGTCCCGTACCGCGGACCGCTCTCCGAGACGATCTTCCAGGCGATCGGCGGCCTGCGGGCGGGCATGGGCTACCTCGGGGTCCCGACGATCGACAAGCTGCGCCACGACACCGAGTTCATCCGCATCACGAACGCCGGACTGCGCGAGAGCCACCCGCACGACGTCGACATCACAAAGGAGCCTCCGAACTACCAGCGATAAGGAGATGCGGCGTTGTCCCTGTATCAGATCGAGGGCGGCAACCGCCTGATCGGTACGGTGCCGGTGAACGGCGCCAAGAATTCCGCTCTGCCGATCATCACGGCTGCGGCGCTGGCGGCCGAAGGCGAATCGGTGCTCGAGAACATCCCGAGCTACACCGACATCCTGGACCTGATCGAGATCCTGCGGGCGCTTGGCGCCGAGGCGGAATTCATCGCCCCGAAGACGCTGCGCGTGGACGGAACGCGCCTTGAACATCACGTCGCCCCTTACGAGCGCGCAGCGCGCCTGCGCGGATCGACCTACATCGTCGGCCTTTTGCTGGCGCGGATGGGCAAGGCCGAGGTGGCCGTACCCGGCGGCTGCGACATCGGCGCGCGTCCGGTGGACTTCCATCTCAAAGGCTTCGAGGCCCTCGGCGCGCGAGCCTGGGTCGAGCACGGCGCGATGATCGCCGAGACGCCGCAAGGACTCCAGGGCACCCGCTTCTACGTCGAGCGCCGCTCGCACGGGACAACCTGCAACCTGATGATCGCGGCCACTTTGGCGTTCGGCACAACAGTGCTCGAAAACGCGGCGCAGGAACCGGAGATCGTCGACCTCGCGAACTTCCTCAACGCGATGGGCGGGCGCGTCCGCGGTGCGGGCACCGACACGATCCGCATCGAGGGCGTCGAGAAGCTGCACGGCATCCGCCACGAGGTGATCCCGGACCGCATCGAGGCCGGTACGTTTCTTCTGGCGGCCGCCGCTACCGGAGGCCGTGTCACGGTCGGCCCCGTCATCCCGGAGCACCTGCGCACGCTGCTCGCGAAGCTGGAGGGGATGGGCGCCAAGGTCGACACCGACTTCGACTCGATCACGATCGACGCCCCGGATCGGCTGCGGGCGGTTGACATCCAGACGCTGCCCCACCCCGGCTTTCCAACGGACCTGCAGCCGCAGGTGGTGGCGGCGCTTTGCCTTGCGGACGGCGTCTCGGTCGTCGAGGAGACCATCTTCGACAACCGGTTCGGCTATGCAAACGAACTCGTGCGACTTGGGGCGCAGATCAAGATCGAGCGCAACACGGCACTTGTGCGCGGCACGAATGTCCTTACGGGTGCACCGGTGTCGGCGAACGATATCCGCGGCGGAGCGGCCCTCGTGATCGCAGGCCTCGCTTCGCAGGGCCGTACCGAGGTGGCGGGTGTGCATCATATCGAACGCGGCTTCGAACATCTGGAGGAGAAGCTCGGCGCGATCGGCGCGGAGATCCGCATCGTCGCGGACTGAGCATTTCCGCATAGCGAAAGGAGCGGTTTTCATGTCTGAAACCGTCGTGGTTGCTGCGGCCCGCACTCCGTTCGGAAAGTTCGGCGGCGCGCTGCGCGACGTCCCGGCCGTGGAGCTGGGCGCCCAGGCGATCCGCGCTGTCGTGGAGCGGGCCAAGGTCCTGGGCAGCGAGATCGACTACGCGTACATGGGCATGGTCGTCCAGGCGGGTGCGGGGCAGATCCCCTCGCGCCAGGCGACGATCCGGGCTGGGCTGCCGGTGGAGCTCTCGTCGGACACGATCAACAAGGTCTGCGCCTCCTCGCTGCGGGCCGTCAACCTTGGCGATATGATGATCCGCCTTGGCGATGCGAAGGTTGTGCTGGCGGGCGGCATGGAGAACATGTCGCGCGCACCCTACCTCTTGGAGAATGCGCGCTACGGCTACCGGATGGGCAATGGCGAACTTGTCGACGCAGTGGTGCACGACGGCCTATGGTGCGCCTTCGCAGACTGCCACATGGCTGTGCACGGCGGCAAGGTTGCGAAGGAACTGGGCGTGACGCGGGCGGACCAGGACGACTGGGCATACCGCTCCCAGATGCGCGCGAAGGCCGCAATGGAGTCCGGGCGCCTCGACGACGAGGTCGTGCCGGTGCGCTTCGAGAAGTCGGAGCTGCTGCGCGATGAGGGACCCCGGCCCGACTCCACGCGCGAGAAGCTCGGGCAGCTGCGCCCGGTCTTCGATCCGACTTACGATGTAACGGCAGGGAACGCACCCGGTCTCAACGACGGTGGATCGGCAATCCTCCTGATGTCCAAGGAAGAGGCGCAGCGTCGCGGCCTGCGTCCACTGGCTACGATCATCAGCCAGGGCCAGGTCTCGCAAGAGCCACCCTACCTGGCCACCGTACCGGCGCTCTCGACCCAGAAAGCCCTGCAGAAGGCAGGACTCTCGGCGAAGGATCTGGCGCTCGTGGAGATCAACGAGGCGTTCGCTGCCGTCGCCGTCACGTCGACGCGCATGCTGGGAGTCGATGAGGAGATCGTCAACCCGAACGGCGGTGCGATCGCCTTCGGCCACCCGGTCGGGGCATCTGGCGCCCGCATCCTGATGACGCTCATCTACGAACTGCGCCGCCGCGGCGGCGGCTATGGGGTTGCGGCGATCTGCTCGGGCGGCGGCCAGGGAGAGGCTACGCTCGTGCGGGTGGACGCCTGATGCGCCGCGTCTTCGTTGTCGGCGCGGGACAGATGGGCAGCGGCATCGCACAGGTCGCTGCCCAGGCCGGCCGCGAGGTGACGGTACGGGACGTCCAGCAGAGTTTTCTGGATCGCGGCAAGAAGACGATCGAGACCTCGCTCGGGCGCCTCGTAAAGCGTGGCAGCTTGACTGAGGAGCAGGCCGGCGAAGCCCTCTCTCGCATCCGCTTCTCCTTGGACATCGAGCCTGCCCGCGAAGCGGACCTCTGCATCGAGGCGATCCTCGAACGCTACGAGGAGAAGGCGGCGCTCTGGCGCGATATCTCTGCGGTCGCGCCAGAGAGAGCAGTTCTCGCGAGCAACACCTCGTCGCTCCCCATCACCCGTCTTGCGACGAACGTGGCGCATCCAGAGCGGTTCATCGGCATGCACTTCATGAACCCCGTGCCCGTGATGCAGCTGGTCGAGGTGATCACCGGCCTCGCCACGGCAGAGGAGACTACGCAGGCGGTCGAGGCAGAGGCGAAGGAGTACGGGAAGATCACCGTGCGGGCGAAGGACTTCCCGGGCTTTGTTTCCAATCGGGTGCTGATGCCGCTGATCAATGAAGCGGTCTTTACCCTCTACGAGGGCGTTGCGAGCGCCCCGGACATCGATACGGTGGCGCGGCTGGGGATGAACCACCCGATGGGCCCATTGCAGCTCGCCGACTTCATCGGCCTCGACACTTGCCTCTACATCCTCGAGGTGCTCTATGAGGGCTTCGGCGATCCGAAGTATCGGCCGTGCCCGCTACTGCGCCAGTATGTCCAGGCGGGCTATTACGGCAGGAAGTCCGGGCGAGGATTCTACACCTACGCCTGAACCGGAGGGGGAACGGCCTGTGGAGGAGATGAAGCCAAGCCACCTGGATGCGCAGGGACGCGCGCAAATGGTGGACGTGACGCGCAAGGCGGAGACAGAGCGCCTCGCCGAGACCTCCGGGCGCGTGCGCATGGCCGACGCAACCCGTGAGATCCTCTTCCGCGGCATGGCGGAGAAGGGAGACGTGCTGGCGGTCGCGCGCATTGCCGGCATCCAGGCCGCGAAGCGCACCGGTGACTTGATCCCGCTTTGCCATCCCCTCCCCCTCACCGACGTCCGCGTCGACTTCCACGAGACGGAGGACGGCGTCGGGATCGCCGCCGCCGCCCGTACGGTCGGCCGCACCGGAGTCGAGATGGAGGCCCTCACCGCCGTCTCGGTCGCAGCCCTGACGATCTACGACATGCTGAAGGCGGTCGATCGCGGCATGGAGATCCTGGATATTCGGCTAGAGCGCAAGTCCGGAGGCAAGAGCGGGACCTGGCAGCGCCCCTAGCGCTGTGCGAGGACGGGGTGCAAGCGGCATGACGTGGATCGGCGCGGCGGCCTGCTGCCTGAACGCGCGGGCGGAGCTGCTGATGGTGCTGCAGGGGAAACCCGACGAGGAGCGCTTGTGGTCTATTCCCGCGGGTGGCTGCGAGAAGGGCGAAACTCTGGAGGCGTGCTGCGTACGCGAAGTGCGCGAGGAGACCGGGTACGAGGTCGAGATCCGGCGCAAGCTCTTCGAAAAGCGCGGAGAGTTCGACGGCCAGGGCGTCGAGGTGCACTACTTTGATGTCGTGGCAGTCGGCGGCGAAGCCCGCATCCAGGACCCTGACGGCCTCATCCACGACGTCGCCTGGAGGTCCGCGGAGGACATCAGCCACCTGAACCTTTCGTTCCCTGAGGATCGGGCGCACCTGCTGCAGTTCATCGCGGACGGGATGATGGGATAGACGAAAAGAGCCGCCCGGGGGAACCGGACGGTAGAGAAGCGGCTGCGCTTTTACTACGCGCAGCCGCTTTCTGCCTATGCGAGGACAGACAGCATGCCGGACTCAGTGATCTGTTGGGGCGCGGTGCAGGATCTCCACTGCATGCTGGAGCACGGGGCGAAGAACCTCGAGTCCATCCGCGACGCCCGAGGGGCTTCCCGGCAGGTTGATGATCAGGGTGCTAGCGCGTACGCCGGCGAGGCCGCGCGAGAGCATTGCCCGCGGTGTCTTCGGTAGTCCTTGCAGGCGCATCGCCTCTGCGATCCCCGGGACCTCGCGCGTCAACACCGCGCGTGTCGCCTCCGGGGTCACGTCACGCGGCGAGAGGCCCGTGCCGCCCGTTGTCAGCACGCAGTCGACCCCGAGTTCGTCCGCGCAGGTGAGCAGCGCTCGCTGGATCTCTTCCGATTCGTCTGGCACGACTCCACGCCAGGCGATCTCGTGGTGCTCTTCTTGCAAGAATGCCTCGATCCGGTCTCCGCTCGTATCGGCGCGCTTGCCCTGTGCGCCCAGGTCGCTCACTGTAAGAATGGCGCAGCGCATGCCCTGGCTCCTTTCGCGCGATCAGGCCCATGATAGCAGAGGCAGGCCCGCAGGATTCTTCCGGTTGGGCCAGAAGCATGGAGAAGAAGTGGCGGGATGAACCCGCCGGAGTTTTGGGAGGTGCGGCTCGCCGGTGATGATCGAACTTAAGGTAAACGGGCGCGCTGTGCGGCGGGACGCCGAACCGCGCACGCTGCTGGTAGACTTTCTGCGTGAGGATCTTGCCCTAACGGGGACAAAGATCGGCTGCGACACGAGCCAGTGCGGCGCCTGCACGGTGCTCCTTGATGGGCACGCGGTAAAGTCCTGCAACTTGCTTGCGGTGCAGGCCCAGGGGAAGCACGTGGTCACAGTGGAGGGACTCAAAGACCTCGTGCCGGAGAAGCTGCGCGAAGAGGGTTTGCATCCGCTGCAGGCCGCTTTCTGGAATGAGCACGCGCTGCAGTGCGGTTTTTGCACGCCAGGCATGCTGATGTCCGCCTGCGATCTCTTGCTGGAGAATCCGGATCCGAGTCCGGACGAGGTCCGCCACGGCCTCGAGGGCAACCTTTGCCGCTGCACGGGATACGAGCCGATCGTGATCGGGGTGCGTCGCGCCGGCAAGAGCCTTCGCGACGCTGGCATCACGCCGCTTGGTACGCCGCGCGAGGGGGTGGCCAAGTGACGCCCGAGGAATTTCGCTACATGCGGCCCGGTAACCTCGCTGAGGCGGTCGCTGCGCTTGCGGAACCCGGGGCGAAGCTCCTCTCGGGAGGACAGAGCCTCCTGCCGCTGATGCGCCTGCGCTTCGCAGCGCCCAAGGCACTTGTCGACCTGCAGGATGTGGCGGAACTGAAGGGCATCGAAGAACGCGGCAGCGAGATCCGCATCGGAGCATTCACCCGCCATGTCGATGTCGCAGCGTCGGCGCCCTGGCAGGCGCTGCGCGAGGCGGCGGAGCAGACGGGAGACCGACAGGTGCGCAGGCTCGGTACGATCGGGGGCGCCGTCAGCCATGCCGATCCGGCAGGCGACCTGCCCGCAGCGCTGCTGGCACTGGGCGCACGGGTCGAACTCATGGGGACGAGCGGCCGCCGCTCCGTGCCGCTGGACGAGTTCTTCGTCGGACCGCTGATGACGGCAGCGCAAGAGGATGAGGTGCTGGAGTCCGTGTTCGTGCCTGCAGAGGGCAAGGACAGCGGCTCTGCCTATCGCAAGCTGCGGCAGGAGGCCTCCGGCTTCGCGCTCGTGGGCGTGGCTGCCCGGCTGCAGTTTGACTCGGCCGGAACCTGTCAGGCAGCGGGGATCGGCGTGACAGGCGTCGGACTCGCACCATACCGTGCGGGCGCGGCGGAGGAGATCCTCCTCGGCACGCTGGTAGGAGATGCGGACGTGGAGAAGGCACTGGGTGCGATCCTGGAGGGTGTTGACGTTGCCGCCGACGCGTATGCCTCTGCGGAGTACCGCAGTGACATGTGCCGACTGTTTGCCAAACGGGCGATTGAAGCGGCCAAATCTCAGGCGCGGGCCTGATAAGTAGCCATGGATCAGGCCTTGACGCTCGAGGAGATTTGGCGGCGCTGTGCTGCGCTTGAACAGCGCCTGCGCCGGAAGGGGCCGTCGTACCAGCCCTTCCCCGGGGTGCTGGAGTTCCACGGTGTCGCAGTCGTCAGCGGCGCGGACTTTCGTCAGCCACCGAACCCGCAGTTGGTTGCAGCGGTGCTGCAGCGGCTTTTGGACGCAGCACAGCAGTCCCTGGACTTCGAAGCACAGGTCGAGGTTCTGGACCTGATGCAGGACCTCGAGGATTTGCCATGATAGATGTTCCTCTGTGCAAGAAGCGAGTGAAGCCCGGCCTTTGGCCGGGCTTCTCGTATAAGTGCGGGCCGTAGCAACAGTGGTCGCGACGGCCTAGAACATGGCTGCGATAGCGGCGCCGCGTTCCCGACTGGGAGCGTCCGATGCCTCGCGCAGCGAGTGGCGCAACTGGTTGAGATAGCGCCGATCCGGCACAAGCTTAGGCTGGCCGAGGAAGTATCCTTGTCCATAGCCGAATCCGACGCGGCGCACGGCAGCCAGGTCCTCTGCGGTTTCGATGCCTTCAGCCACGATGGCGATGCTTAGGTCATCAGCAAGGGTCGCCAAGGCGCGCGCCACAACGTAGCGGCGGGGATCCGTCGAGATGCCCTGGATGATCGCGCGGTCCACCTTGATCCCTGTGGGCTGCATCTCGAGCAGACGGGATAGGTTGCCGTGGCTGACACCGTAGTCATCAAGGAACAAAGCCAAGCCGTTGCGCTGCAGCTTGTCGATCACCCGGCGGTCAACGTTGCGTGCTTCACTGATCTCCAGCACGAGGTGTGGGTAGCAGCTGGGGTCGACTGGGTAGCGGACATCCCCGTTCAGGAAGAGGACTTCCTTGTCACGGAGGTAGCGGTTCGCAGCCTCTACGGCCAGTCCCCGTGCACGGTATTCCAGCGCCTCGGCCCAACCTTCACGCCTTGCGCGTCGGAAGAGCGCCGGAGGGTTGACATCGCAACCCTCCGGACCGCGAAGCAGCGCTTCGAAGCCGTATACGCCGCCTGTCCGCAGGTTGAGGACGGGCTGTAGGGCAACCGTCAACTCGTCGAGACGGACAGAGGGTCCGGAGCTAGTAGGTGTTGCGGCCATACTTGTACCTCCATGGGTGAGTGCGGAGTCTCTCCGCGTGGATGGACTTAGCAAGGAGTGACGGAGCACGGGCTGTATTGCGACTCTTAGTTTGCCGCAGGTGTTATAGGAGGCCGGGGTCAGCTGGGTCACACGCAGAGTCGACCTGGATGCGCGACTTGCTGCACTGATTCTTGACCGAAGCGGATACTTCAGTGTTGCTAGTCGAAGGATTTGCGAGCACGGCAGTGATCAAGTCGTCAAAGAGATGGCGCATGGCGGATACCTCCTGTCGTGTTGGATTACAGCGTACCGGGGTCGCCTGGAGCCAGAGCGGAGTCGGGCTGGATGGTGAAGGATGCAGCGTAGTGGGGAGTGTTCGTACCGGCTGCGGTGGCTGCAGGTGCTGAACTGGCTGCGATAGCGAA
>JAJYSJ010000056.1 GCA_021793645.1 Bacillota bacterium | reverse complement strand
TAAGAGTGCCTACAAACGCGAGCAGACCCATGGCCTTCATCTCAAGTGAGTTGTAGGCGTCCAGCTGCCATGCTATCTGCTCGAGTGCCAGTTCCTGCAGTCGGTCGACGAGCATTTCGAAGACCTCTTACGGTGCCGCGCCTATTGGCACTTCGGTTCGCCACATTCTTCGTATGCCCTCTGAATGAAACTGCGGCGTGGCTTACCACGCCAATTCCATCTTCTACTCGTCTGTAATGTGACCACTTGACCTCGTGTCAAGGGGTCACTGGTGCACACGGGTCACCGCAAGAGGTAACCTCCGAGGGGCGGCTCCTGCGGAGCCAACGACCTCATGTTGTCTACTCCATCGTGGCATCGCGACAGGGGGTGTCTTCATATCGTTCGGCTGCAAGCTCAGCTCACCGAGGCTCAGGTAGGGGAGCTCAAGAGCATGGCTGAAGAACAGGGCGTGTCGGTAGCGGAGCTCATTCGCCGCGGGGTCGATAGGCGACTTCGTGCGGAAACCTCAGACTCGCGTCGCGACCACGTGGCACGTCTCAAGCATCGCGTTGAGCATCTCGACGCAGGCATCAAGGATCTCGTTCGAGAGCACAATCGCTATCTGGCAGAGGCAGCGGGCCAAGATGGCGACGTTCGACGATGCGCCTCGAATAACTCAGGTGGTCTCTGAACTGTGCGTTGATCGGCCGCATGCTCTTGTTCCGTCTTCTGGTTGACTTCTAGTCCCACATATCCCCATACTAATGACGAAAGCTCGCCTTTCGGCGAGCCTCCGGGCCGGTTGGACCCCCAGCCTGGCCGCTGGGGTACGGAGCCGGGGACCTTGTGGTCGGGGGAAGTAGCTCTCGCGAGCTACTTCTTCTTTTTGCTTGCGATCCACGCCCTGATGCCGAAGGGTAATACCACCGGTATCACGACTACGATCGCCGTGAGGTGCACGCTCTCACCCCCTCGCCGGAGCGAATCACCCCGGCTGGCCGCCAACCGTACCTACGGCGGGAGTGCGCTGCCCTCAAAACCACTTGTCCCGACTGGTCACCCTTCTATTTCGACACGATTCGTGTTCCACCTCTTACCTGTTCAGCCTTCTTTTGGGTTGACCGCTCGACTTCCCGTTGTGGGACCGACCTAATGCAGAAGTTTTGGCTGGCTGCCGTGCCTACTGCGAGGCTTCGCTCGAGGGACGTTCCGCCGCCGCGCGCCCATCTCCTGTTAAGAGGTCAACGACAGCGACCGTTGTTGAAGGGCTTGCGCGGTTGCTGTTCTCCAGGACTCGCTTGACTCCGCATGGTGCAGTGATCATCTTGTGACTAGACAGACTAGACTGAAGAGGGTGTCAGCATGCAGCCTCACGAGTGGCAGTTGCAGTCGGCCAAGGCCAGGTTCAGTGAGTTATTTGAACTTGCGCGCACCGTTGGTCCCCAACGCGTGACGCGCCGCGGCAAGGACTCCGTAATGGTGATATCCACCGAGGAATATGAGCGGCTTTCAATGCGCCGTCGACCGACGACCACGCTCTACGAGTTGATTGCCTCGTCACCGCTGAAGGGACTGGACTTAGATCTAGAGCGTTCTCAAGATGTTGGTCGAGACGTCGAGCTATGACAGAGGGCTACTTGGTCGACACAAACGTGATCTCGGAGCTGGCTGAGCCCTCCCCGCAACCAGCCGTGCGCCAATGGGCGCAGGAGACTGACCCCGACTCCCTCTTTATCAGCGTGATTACCGTCGGTGAGCTGAGAAAGGGCATCGTGCTACATCCCGATCCTGTAAGGCGTGCGCGGTTGGACAAGTGGAAACGGGAGGTTCTCACGAACTGGTTCGCCGGCCGCATCCTCGACATCACCGATGACATCGCGGAGCGCTGGGGCGAGTTGTCCGCTCTCTCCCAACAAGCCGGCCACCCACTACCCGTGCTGGACCTCCTGCTGGCAGCGACGGCCGCCGAGCACAGACTCACTGTCGTAACCAGAAACGTAGCGCACTTTCAAGGCATAGGCGTCGACGTGCTGAGTCCGTGGCTCTCGTGACCGCCTAGCGGCTGCCCGTTCAGCACCAAACGGAACCATTATCCCCAATAGACGCCCGTCGGATCCTCCTCAACGTCTGCCAATAGGTCATCCAGCTTAGAAGATGGGTTACTCTCGAAATCTTCTCGCCATCTGCTATTACGATCAGCCCAATACAGTGTCCAGATTGCCGTTCCCGGGTCGTACCGGAACTGAGCAATGGGTATCTTCGTCCACTCCGGCCCCAAGACGTGCGGAGCCCAAGGCGGCCGAAATTCGAACAACGTCGCGCTCATGCCTCGGAAGGTAAACTCGAGGCGGTACTCCTCTCCGTTATGGAGAGCCAACACCTTGTCGCAGAACCGCCTCAGTTTGGCTCCCGCTTCTTCTCTAACTTGCGCCGGCAACGTGCGGAACCACCCCCGCCAGTTACCTTCTTTAGTATCGGCGCACCGCCCTGCCTTGCGCTCGAAGGCGAGTGTGGTTCGGTTACAGATCCACTACCGCTTGATCACCAGTCAAGCGGTCGCGGAGTTGCCTGGGGCCATGGTGCCACGGTCCCAAGAATCGTCGAACAGCGTGCGCGCTGCGCCGGCGTCCCTCGTGGGGGGTCGATCTGCACGTCATCTCCGGACTATGCCCAGCGACGTCAGGCGCTACCCGGCCCACGAAACGCCACCTCCCCCGCACTGTCGAGCAAGTAGCGTCCGATATGGAACGTTGAACAGGTCGTGACGATGTGGAGCGGATCTTGCCCCGGATCGACATGGAGCGTCTCTGCGTACGTGCAGGCGCACCAGCCAATCTACATCGGTCGCCCAAGCGAGATCGACGAGAGGTGTGTGAGATGGCTGAGGCGATCACACGCGCGCGCCCGAAGTCCTGGCTCAGAGACTAAGGTTGCGCACGACCGACCCGAGGTCGCCGACGACGACGACCTTCCAACCGCGCAAGAGTTCGCGAACTTTTTCCTCCGCGCCAGGGGACAAGCCTGGCAGGACGAGCATGCCCGGATCCAGGTCCTGCAGCGCACCGATCCGTGCCACTACGTCGTCGGGCATCTGCAGACGCCCGTGCAGCGAGCTGCTTCCCAGCGCGGCCACTGGCAGGCGGTAGGGCTCTCGCCGCAGGGCGGACATCATGGCCAAGAACGCAGGCAACGCGAGGGTGCGTCCATCGACCACCGCCCCGAGCGACACCTGCAGTGCGATCGCCCGCTCCGTGACCGCGTGCGGCTCGAGTCGCAGGGCGCGGGCGTTCGCGACGATATAGCTGTAAGCGATGCGCACCGCCTCCGCCGCATCCGGTCCCAGGCGTCCCTGCAGCTTGAGCCCGCGGCCCGTCGCGAGGACTGACGCCTCAACCTGCAGGACCTTTCCGCCTCCCTCCTCCGCTGCGACCTCCCGGTCGAGGAACAACGCCTCGCCAGGAGACGCCCCGATGCGCACTGGAGTCGGCCCCTTGTGCGCCAAATCCCTCGCAGGGGAGCTTGGAACTCCCGCGAACCCGACCGCACGAGGCGGGAACTCCCCGGGCGCGATCCTGCAAAGCTGGTCGTGCACGCGCTGGCGGAGTTCGCCGGCCATCGAGAGAATCGCCTCGACCACGTTGTCGTCTGTGTGCGCCGATCCGGTCGGAAAGACGAGCTTTAGTAGGGCACGCGCGACCCGCTCCACTGCTACGGCATCCCGCCGCGTCATGCCGGGCAGGAGCGGGTACGGGTCGACCATCTCGCGGTAGTGCGCGTCGAAGGGCAGCGACCGCAGCCTCGCGAGCACCTCGCCGAAGTAGTCTGACACGAAGCCGACACCCCGAGCGAACGAGTCGGGCCCGAGCTTCGGCAGTTCCCAACCCGGCAGGTAGGCGTGCAGGCGGTCCAGGAAGGCGCTGTCTCGCAGCTCCTGAGGCAGAGGCTCACAGAGGTGGCGGTATCGCGGAGACGGCATGCCCGACTCGACGTCGATGTTGCCCAGCAGCACCACCGAGCAATCCGAGGCGAACTCGTACCGCCCGCGCGTGAACTGCCCACTCTCCAGAAAATCCTTGAGGGCGGCGACCATCTCTGGGCTACCCAAACGCACCCGCGCCACCTCGTCGAACGCCACGACGCGCCGCTGCGCCAGAAGGCCCGGCACTCCCGTCGTCAGGTGGACGAAAAGGTTCGCAGGTGTCACTGCGCCCCCCGAGATCACGAACGCGTCCGGCGAGATGTTGCGCGCCATGTACGTCTTGCCGGTGTTCTTCGGCCCTAGTTCCAGCGTGTGCAGACTGGACTCCGCCAGCGGCGCCAGTCGCATGAGCATGAGCAGCTTGCACCGCAGCGCGGCCTGCGCATCGAGGCCATCCGTGACCGCCACGGGTTCATACCCCGCCGACGTGAGCAGAAGGTCGATCCACTCGTCTGCGGTGAAGTAGTGCCGTCCCTCAAGGTACTGGTCTAGGCGTGCCTGGACCTGTACCGGGCGAAAGTCTAGCACCGCGGTCGCAGGCACATCGTCGCCCACCGGATCCCAGACCAGGTCGATCCGCCCCCACATGCCGCCACTCAGGAGGCCGGGATGGCTGCCGACGAGTTCTGAAGCGATCCGGCAGGTGAGCCCCAGGCTCGTGATCTTGGCAACATGTTGGCCCGTCTCGACGTCGACCGCAACGTCAAGGCGGTCGACGATGCGCATCGCCCGCTTCTGGACGAGCCGGTGGCGCCAAAGGTTGCGGTCACGCGGCAGGGGATGGTGCTGCTCCAAGTAGTCGCGGATCGCCGCGACCGCCTCCGTGGCAGGGCGCTGCGCGAGCAGGAACTCCGTGACGTAGCGCGGCACCATGCCCTGCGCCTGCACCTGCAGCGCCAGCCCCTTGGGCAGCACGACCGCCTGACCGAGCGCTCCGAACACCTGCGTGACCCGGTCGTCGAGCCCGGCTCCCGACGCCATCAGCCAGACCAGCCGCGCACAACATCGTCGCCCTCGGGCAGCTCGGCGTCGTCCGCTGGGGACGGCTCTGCGACCGGCTCCTCAAGACCGTGCACCCGAAGTTTCGGCGGATCGCCGTAGCGCATGGTCAGATCTAGGAAGTGCACGGCGGCACGCACGAGCTGTCGCACCTTGATGTCCCGCTCCCGCAGCGGCACCCGGATGCGCTGCAGCAGTTCTGCGCCCGTCAGCGGCGGGTACCAGCCGTACGCCGTAGCGTGCGCCTGCGCGATCCCGTCGAACACCTCGGCGAGGTCCGCCTCGGAGAGAGGCGGCAGGTGCGGCGCACCAGCGAGCAGCCCGACGATACCCGGCACCGCATCAGCCAACTCGTCCTGCCCCCGCGCTCGCAGCCAGAGAGGAAGCTGTTCCGCCTCGTCCAATCTGTCCGCCAGGTCTGCTTGGAAGGATGCCGCCACGGCCGCGACGCTGTACGTGTGGGGCAGTCGGGCGGGATCGCTCAAGTCCCTCAGCAGCGCGTACGAAAGCGCGCGGGCGCGCCGGCCAATCCGGCCGATCATCTCCACCTCGTCGATCAGGATCAGCCAGCCCGCCAGTCCGGCCAGGACGGCCATCTCGTCGATCAGTCGCAGGTAGTCGAAGCTCTGGGCCAGCACGAAGCGGTCCATCTTGGGCAGGCGCCGACCCATGTTGTCGTCGTACGCGCGCCGCAGGGCGGGCATCGGCAACAGGTAGCCCGAAAGGTCTCCGTCCAGCGGCTCGATGTCGCCGCGCTTCCCCTCAAGGCGCGCCTCGAGCAAGTGCCCGATCTTCGGGTGCAGCTTCGTCTGCGCGAACCGCAGCAGGCGCTGAACGGCCTCGGGGCGGTCCGCGATCTCGTGCAGAAGCGGGTCGATGCCCGGCCGCTCCACACCTGGGTAGTAGGTCCGGGAGACGAGCTTGCGGTATACCCGGTCGACCCGGTCGAGCGGCGTCTCGCGGCTGACCGTGATCTGGCTGACGAGGAAGTGGTCACGCGCGGCGATCGCGCGCACGGCGTTCAGCGTGTGGCTCTTGCCCTCGCCGTAGTTCGCCGCGATGATCCGCAGATGGCGACCCGGGCGGCCCGCCTGCAGCGCGGCAAGCTCCCCCTCGATCTCGCCCAGGATGCGCCGTCTGCCCACGGACAGCATCTGCGCCGCTCCGGCGGAAGGCACCCCCGCCCTTAGATGTTCGACCGCTGTGCGCGCCGCGCTACTGTCCATCGGCACTGCCTCCTTGCCGCCGGATGGCGTCGACCAGCAGCTTCACCGGAGAGACGGGACCCAGCGACACGAGAAGCTGCGCGTCGACGGCCTCCGCCGACGCGACCCCGTACGCCTGCTCCAGACTCTTGCGCCAGCGTGGCCAGTCCTCGCGCCACAGCGCGTCCAGGTCCTGCATGTCGTCGAATGGGTTCCAGCGGTCCGCCTCGACCTCCGGTTCGACCCGCATCGCAAGCGCGGCGTAGCTGCGCAAGCCGGCCTTCTCGTCCGCGAACGCCTCGCCACGCCCCGCGAACGCCACGAACAGGCCCGGCATGGAAGCCCCTTCGTCGATCAGTTCGCGGATGGCCTCGTAGGCGTCGTCGCGACGCAGGCGGGTGTAGCGCACCGCCCCCTCCCCGCCCAGCAGGCCGTCGAGATCGTCGATCGTGACGACGAGTCCCTTCCCACGGACCATGCGGTTGGCATACAGCAGGGACCGTAGGATCTCGCGCGCTCCGTAGCGGTCAAGGGCGAGACCGATCCCCACCCGACGGCGGTCCGACGCGGAAACCTTGCCGCCGCTGATCCAAATGCTCGCGGTTTCCCTTCGGACATCCGTCTCAAGCGACGGGCGCAGGAGTCCAGCCGCGATGTGCCGCAGCGCCGTGGCCACGGGCGGCGCGATGTTCCGATCGGTGTACAGGAAGTCGAACGCGCTGGCGAGCTCCGCTTGCACGGCTTCGTCCGGCCGCCCCTGAGCCCTGAGGTACGCGTCCAAATCTCCGTCGAGCCCGGGGCGAAAAGAGCCTGCCCCCGCCCGCCGCGCCGCCTCCGCGGCGAAACGGCCCCCGAGTTCTTCGATCGGCAGCTGGCCGAGGATGGCCCGGTACAACTCGTCGAAGCGACCGATCTGCACCTCGCGCGCCGACACGGCTGCGACGAAGTAGCCGTCCGCGCGCGCCGAGCGCCGGAGTTCCCCGAGCAGCGCGGTCTTTCCGCTCCCCTCCTTGCCACGCAGCCACTTCACGGCAGATCCGCCCTGCGCGACGTAGGAGTCGAGGTACTGCTCGCGCCAGAATGCTGTGATCCCGGCGGGATCCACGAACGGCGCCCCTTCACTCACTCCCCTCTACCTCCCACACCTCCAGCGTGCCGAACATGTCCACCCCACCCTGCGCGTTAGGGACGGCAGTGCCGCCATTCTTCGCGTGCTGGAACGCGAGTCTCTTCCCCGCATGCACAAGGTCCGACTCGCGGCGCAACCGGTAGATGTCGAACGCGAACTCCTGCTTCGTGTAGCCCGCGCTTCCCGTGCGCAGGGTTAGCAGACCGTAGATCTGCGAGAGCTGGACCGCACGCCCTTTGGCCTTGCCCGACGCCTTCAGCAGCTCGTGGCTCTCCACGAGGGCCTCGATGAATCGCCGTGCGTTGAAACTCGAAGAGTGTAGCGCCTGGTACAGACGCTGCACCTCGCGTGCAAGCGCCGACGGCTCCAGTGTCGACGTCTTGCGGCGACCGATCGTCGCCTGCTCCCCGCTGAGGTCCAGTCGCAGCGCAAGGGGAAACACTTCATACTCTGGGAACTCTCCGTTCAGCGGCAGCCTCGACTGTCGTACGGCCTGCTCGAGGGCAACGGCGTAGGACGAAACGCCATCCGAAGAAGCGGCTGCGCTCCAGTCGGCGAGCAGCCTTTCCGCGTTCTGGGCGCTTGCCGCCACCTCCGCGGCAGCGGCCTCGAGTTCTGGCAGTCGCTGCCTCAGCTGGCGCAGATCCCAGCGCTCGCTCGCTTTCATGACCTGCTGCGAGAGGCGTCGCTCCTTCGCAAGCGCCCGTCCCAACGTCTTCCATGTCTCCTGCATGTCCACCGGCACCAAGGCGGTCTGTTTGTCCAAGTCCATCTCGGCTTCCATAAATGCACCTCCATGGCGCGATACCGGTCTTTGAGGCTCGCCATCACCAGGACGCGGCCCTACCGCTGCCAAAATTGCAGACTATGTAGACTTCGACGCAGAACGCTCCGTTCCCCTCTCACTCACGCGCGACGTCCCAAGCCAGGTGCGCATCATGCCCGAGGGCCTCAAGCATCTCGCCGGTTCCACGATCTCCTTCTGCTCGGAGTGGACCTCGCGCACCAGAAGGTTGATGAAGGTTGGTTCACGCCGCTCTTCAGGTTGTCGCGGGTAAACACCGTCAGCACGCCGCCGAAGAAGGTGAGCGCACGCACATGCGCGTTGATGAGGCCGAATGGTTCTCCGAGCGCGCGTCCGAACTCTGCGGCGACGGCGCCTACGCCCCACTGGCCGGCAGAAACCTGCCACGCACCCACGTCACCTCGCGCCTGCGTCGGGACGCCGCCCTGTACGAACTGCCCGCGCCGCGCCGCAACGGACAACGGGGGCGGCCAAGAAAGAAGCGGTCTCGGCTGCCCGCCCTGCCGCAACTCGCCGTCGCCCTGATCCAAGAGCAGTGGACGCCCACGCAGGTTGCGGTGCGCCGCGCCACCCAGCAACTCCTCCTCTATACCCGCGGGGTGCTTTGGTACGACGTCCTGCGCGACCGCCCGGTCCTCCTCGTCATCATCCGTGACCCGGCGGGCGTTCGGCCGGACGACTACTTCTTCACGACGAACCTTGCCGACGTCGGCGCCCAGGTGGCCAGCCGCTACGGCGACCGCTGGAGCATCGAGGACTCCTTCCGAAACGGCAAGCAGTTCCTCGGCCTCGAAGATCCCCAGACGCGCAAGGGCAACGGCCCTGAGCGCGCCGTCGCCCTCGCCTGCTGGTTATCCGGCCAATCCGCGCTCAGAGCACCCCCCGCTCGTTCAGACGCCCACTTTTGGGGGTCTCCTGACCAAACCGTGGGTCGCGAAGCCCCGGACTCAGCCGTGGTGGCGAGGTCCGGGGCTTCGGCGTGGTGTCTATGACGAGAGGGCTGCAGGACGACA
>JAJYSJ010000055.1 GCA_021793645.1 Bacillota bacterium | reverse complement strand
AAGGTCGTCGCACCCGTCTGGCCGTACTCCAAGTCGGCCTGAGCAAGCGAGCGACGGAGGGCCGCCTGCACAGGCGGCCCTCATGCTTTGCCGGTCCACGTCGTCAGAACTTCCGTTGGGTGCGGCGTGCGACGAGCACAGTCCGCGATTTGACGAAGTGCCAGCCGTCAGACTCCTCGCGGATCTCAAGTGCCGCCCGCTCCTCGGCGGTTGCGCTTCGCAGGATGTCCTCGAGCGCCGCGAAGTCCACTTCCTCCCGCGACACCGGACTCAGCCAACGCAGGAGCGCGTAGTCCTCGGGCTCCACCTCGAGCACCTCGATCGCGAAGCCCGCCGCCTCGACCGCTGCACGCCACTGCCGAGGGGACAGCGCTGCCCTGTGCGAGGAATCGCGCACGCGCTCCAGCCGGTTGAACCAGTCGATCGCCGGCTCGTCCGCCGTCATGTCGGAGATGCCAAGCCTGCCGCCCGCAGCGAGCAGTCGCCTGGCCTCTCCGAGGAAGCCCGGGATGTCCTCGAAGTGGTGCGCGGCCCGTCGACAGGTCGCCAGGGTGAACGCTCCATCCGGCAGCGGGACGGATGCGGCGTCGGCCACCAAGGTCTCGATCTCGAGTCCGCGCTCCTTCGCCAGCCGTTCGGCCTCCTTGAGCATCTTCGGCGTGAAGTCCACCAGCACGGCCTGCGCGATCAGTGGACGCAGATGGAGCGCTGTGAACCCGGTGCCCGCGGCGATGTCCACCAGGCGGTCGCTCGGCGTGGGGCGCAGAAGCTGTGTCAGAAGAACGAGGTCATTGCCGGACCTGTGGCTCTCGCTCGCGCTGTACCCCGCGGCGTGACGCGCGAAGAAATCCTGAACGTCGCTGGGCATCGTCCATTCCCCCTGGGGCAAGCGTAGCAGGGCCCATCGCCGGCGGCCATCGCATATCGCGATGGCCGCCATTCGATTGGCTGACCGCTGCCGTCAACCGTCTTGCAGATCTCCGGCGACGCGCATTCGCCGGCTCTACAGTGCAGCGTGCCAGGTTCGCCCCCCGTCGGACGTCCGCACCAGGCCGGACTCGCCGTCGTAGGTGAAGAGGGCCCAGCCGTTCTCGGATGTGGTCATGTGCAGTCCGGTTGCGACACCTTGAAACGCCACGTGCGCAGCGACCAGATGCCACGTGGATCCCCCGTCGGCTGTGGAGTAGAGGCCGTGGTTCACGAGCGCGATCCCTTGCAGCGGCGTGAGGAAGCTCGTCGTTGCGCTTCCCGCGACGGGCTGGCCGAAAACCCAGGTTGCGCCTCCGTCCGAGCTGCTGTAGGAGACGAAGTACGCCTTCGTCGAGTCGCTCGCGTTGAAGTCCACCGTCACTTCGACCTGGTTGCCGTGCTCCGTCGGCGGCTGGGAGACGGTGTAGTAGCCGCGCGCGAGCGCGCGGGGGACCGGAAGCGAGAGCCTGCGCCAGGGGCCGTCGTTCCTGCTGGTCGCAAGGTAGACCTCCGTGGTGCCGTGCAGGATGGGATGCACGTCCTCACCGCTGATCCAGTCCTGCCCGGATGGCGAGAGGGTGATCGCCGCATCGCCGTGCAGGCCCGCGAGCGCGCCGGAGCTGTCGGTGTTGCTCCAGTGCCGTCCTCCGTCGCTGGTGGCGAAGAGCGCGAAGGAGATCTGGCCTGCGGACATCGCGGTCGAAGTTAGGGTGAGCCCCTGCGTCCGGCTCGTGAACGCCAGGCTGTCGACGTTCTGAAATGGGTCCGCAAGGATGCTCTCGAAGCGCGACCACGTTGCCCCTCCATCCTCGGTGCGCGCGGTGTGGAGCACCTCGTGTGCGGCGGAGCTCCCGATCCACGCAAGCCAAGCCACGCGTGGTGTCAGGAAGTAGGGAGTCACTACGACGCCTCTCTGCGGATTGGGCACCGCCTCCGGCGTGCGGAAGGGCGTCCACGCCGATTCGCCAGGGTCCTGTACACCCAGGGCGGAGAGTCCGGTCACGGACGAGCCCCAGAGCCAACCGACGCCGGTGACGTTGAACTGCATCCCCGAGATGGCCACGACGCTTCGAGGATGCGGCCGCTTGGGCGGCGCCGCGGTACGGGGATGTGAAGATCCGCAACCGACCAGCAGAAGAGGCATGAGAAGCGCGACCGTCGCCACCCACCGCCGCATGTTCGACCTTCTCTCGTGGCGCCCGCGGCGCTTCGGGTAGACCCTGTCCTACTGAGAAGCTGGGCCGCTTCGATCTTGGGGCGCCTGCCTCAGCGCGCGGTCCCCGCTCCTGCGGAACCGAGAAGCCATGTGCAGCCCCCTGTCACCATTGAACCCCGATTGGACCCTTTCGTCATCGCGGCACCGGAGTCCCGCCTGGCTGGACCGCGCGGTCGCCCAGATGGACGCGATGCCCCCGTCCGTCCACGTCCGCAAAAGCGCCCGCGCGCGGTGCGGTGGCACCGCGGCGGGCGTCTCGGAGCGGGCCTAGACTAGTGGCATGCGGCCAGGTTGCCGGTGAGCGCAAGCGGCCCGAGGGTACCGGTGGCGGTGCTTGGGTAGATCGCAACCGTTCCCTTCGGGAAGAAGCCCGCTGAGGGTCCGAACCCGCTGCCGGCCCACACGTTCACTCCCGATGAGACGCGATCCATGATCACCTTGAGAACCACGTGTCCGGTCGACGGGTCCGTCAGCGTGAACGCGTACGCGGAGTACTTCGTGCCGAAGATCGAGGGGTCCGCGACGTTGTCGATCATCACGTTGAGCGACTCGAGGTTGGGTCCGGGTGCGTCCACGATGGTTGCGGAGCCGAATCCGACGCTCACGAGGTGGCTCACCGGGCTGAGTCCGGTCGTGCAGGTCGTGACGGCTGGAGGCGCAGACGGGGGCCAGGCGATGCCCAGGGGGCTCGGCGCCGCCTCACGGTTGTGCAGCCCCAGGTGGTAGAACGTCACCGGGCCGACGACACCGTCGACGCCGATGCCTTCGGATGACTGGAACGCCCGCACCGCAGCGATCGTGGCGGAGTCGTAGTAGCCCGTGCTCCGCCCGGAGTAGAAGCCCAGCTTCTTCAGAAGCACCTGTACGAAGACGACGTCGAAGCCGTTGCGCCCGCTGAAGATGCCTCGCCCACCGGCGAACGTGTAGAGCCAGGTCGCATCGAAGGCGCCGTCGCCGACCACCGAGTTTGGGCTGAGCCCAGTGTCGCCGTGGCTCACCGCATCCTGCTTGAAGGCGAGCACGGCAGCAGCCGTCCCCGCGCCGAAGCTCCCGTTCGCCGGCGCCCCGATCAACAGGGAGTAGCGAAAACAGTTCAGCCGGTTCTGAAGGATGGTCACATCGCCGCCCGCGTCGCCCTCAGAGAGCGAGCGACTTCCATAGACCGGCCCGCCGTACGTCGTGTTCGGCCCCACCCCCTGCCCGTAGACGAAGTACGTGTTCGTGCCGGCCACACCGTCGACAGAGAGGCCGAAGAAGCTCTGGATGTTTCGCACGGCCTGCTGCGTCGCAGCGTCATACGTCCCGGTGATCGGGATCGGCGATCCCATCGGTCCCCGGGGTGGGTTCATCGTCTGCAGCATGAGATCGTACACGGCCTGCAGGACGGCAACATCCGTGCCGTGCAGGTTTGGGGACTGAAGACGCAGCGTTCTGGATCCGAAGGGGACGTACGGAGGGAATGTCTCCTCGAAACGGGCCACGCACACCACTCCTATTCGGAAGCCCCTATAGGGAACATATTCAGGCGACCGAACCTCGGTCTCCTGAAGCCTCCGATCTCCCAGGAAAGTCCTTTGCGCGGGTCGAAGCCCACGGGCATTCGCACAGCCTTCGCGGAGGGGTGGACCTCGATGCTGCGTTTGCGTGAGAACGACTTCCTCCTCGGCCTCTTCGGCCCCAACTGCTCGAGCGGAGTCGCCGTGACCAAGATCCCGGAGCGTTGGTCCGGCAGCTGGGAGGACAACCTCGCCCTCGCGAGACTCGCCGACGCGGTTGGCATCGACTTCGTCCTGCCGATCGCGCGGTGGATGGGCTTCGGCGGCGACACGAACTTCCAGGAGAGCGTCCTCGATCCCACCGTGTACGCCACGGCGATGGCCGCCAACTCCCGTCGGCTGACCGCAGTGACGACGATCCACACCGCCTTCACGCATCCCATCGTCGCCGCGAAGCAGCTCGCGACGGCCGATCGGGTCTCCGGGGGCCGCGTCGCGCTGAACATCGTCGCAGGCTGGAACAAGCCTGAGTTCGACGCGTTCGGCGTGGATCTCCCGACCGCCCACGACGACCGTTACGCCCTGGCCCAGGAATGGTACGACATCGTTGAGCGCATCTGGGCGTCCGACGGGCCGGTGCGCTGCGAGGGTCGCTTCTTCCAAGTGAACTACCCCGGCGGAGCCCCCAAGCCCACAGGCCGCATCACCGTGCTGAACGCGGGGTCATCCCGGCAAGGCAGGGATTTTGCGGCCCGCAATGCCGACTTCATCTTCACGATCGTCGGCGGGCCGGAGGCTGGCAAGGACGTGGTCCCGGAGATCACCGGGGCGGCGAAGGAGCGCTTCGGGCGCAGCGCGGGCGTCCTGACGAACGGGCATGTCGTCTGCCGGCCGACGCGACAGGAGGCCCTGGACTACCTGCATTACTACGCGGACGAGAACGCCGACTGGCCTGCGGTCGACAAGCTCATGGCCGAACTCGGCCTGCACGCACAGTCCTACAAGCAGGAGCTCCTCCAGGCATTCCGCTCCCGCTTCGCCGCAGGCCACGGCAGCTGTCCCCTGATCGGCACCCCGGACGAGGTGGCCGCAGAGATCGCCAAGTTCTCCGCGGCAGGTTTCTCGGGCATGACGCTGTCGTTCGTCGACTACGTCGGTGAGCTCGAGTATTTCGCCCAGGAGGTCCTGCCGCGGCTCGAGCGAATGGGCGTGCGCAAGCCGCGCTGATGTGGAGTTCCATTTAGCAAAGCGACAGGTGTAGCGGGCGCGACGGCGTCGCTGCACATGTCCCTGACGTGGGCCCGTCCTGCGGCCAGCGAAGACCTCCCAGGGCCCTACGCGTCACTCGATGCCTTGCCAGTTCTGCAGCTGGAGGCGAACTCCGCCTCGCTGAGGCGGCAAGGCTTCTGGGGGATCGCATCGGGGATGCTCCGCTTCCTCGGACGCCATCTGGTCGAGCCGATGCTGAGCTAATAGTGACCGACGATGCCGCGCCGTCTCGCAAGGCCGTCGGCCGACGTGAGCAGCCAGTAGCCGACTCCGAACCATAGCGCCATGTCTGCAACAGCTTCCCACCACATGCCCGCGGACACGCTTGGGACCGTAACTCCGACAGCCGCATGCAGCACGCCAACCTGGACGGTGAGGGGCGCAAGGACGCCAAGGGCGGCGCCGGTCACCCCGTGCAGGGCGGTGATGGGCGCCATGATAATGAACAGCAGGGCAAACTGAATCATCAGCTGCATCTGGGTCATGCGCTTGAAGAGGAGAGCCAATGCGGCCATCATCAACCCGATGCCCCAAGCCGTGACGATGATCATGATCACCGGCAAGAGGGCCATGGGTCGCCAGTTGAACTGCGCGCCGGTGAGCGCAACAAGGCCGACGAGCACCAACAGCACCGGGATCAGCATCTCGAGAATGTCCATCACACCACGCACCAGGAAGATCTGAACGGTGCGCCAAGGCGCCAGCATCACCTGCTCAAGCGTTCCGTTCTGGGTCTCGTTCTGGATGCTGTAGCCCATGAAACCCGTGGCGTTCATCACGAGCGACCAGACGGCGTACCCGATCACCACCCCAGAGAGCGTGGTGCCACCGATCGGAGCGGCGGTCAAATAGTGCGCGCCGAAGAACATGCCCGCAAAGACGGCCAGCATGACGACCATCATCGACATGGTCTCTAGCGGGTAGCGCACGAGGTCGATGATCATCCGCCGCCACTCAGCGACGAGGAGCGAAGTCACTGCGCATTCGCTCCTTCCTCGACCACCTGCTGAAACACCTCGGCGAGGTCCGCCCGGTGACGTTCCACAAGGCGGATCGGCTCGGGGCGCAACACGTCCAGCAGCTGGTAGATGCCGTCAGCGTCGTCCTCGCGCGGCGTGACCAAGATCGCTTCCGCCGACGGCTGCTCGACCTGCCAGCCGAGGGCACGGACGGCAGCGATTCGGTCGGTGGGCAGGGGGCTGGCGGTGGTGATCCGCCACATCGGTTTGCTGTACTGGGTCAAGATCGCGGTCGTCGTGCCACTGAGTACCAGCTTGCCGGAGCGGATGATGGCCAACCGATCGGAGAGCTGCTGGGCGACGTCCATCTGGTGGGTCGTGAGCAGGATGGCAACGCCATCGCGCGCGAGGTCGCGGACCGTCGTCTTGATGGTCTCGGACGAAGCGAAGTCCAGGCCCAAGGTCGGCTCGTCCAACAGCAGCAGCTTTGGGCGATGCATGAGGGCCTGGCAAAGGGCCAACTTCTGTTGCATGCCTCTCGAGAGCGTCTGTACGGTGTTGTGCTGGCGATCCTCAAGGCCCACCAGCCGCAGCAGCTCGACCGCGCGCGTTCTTGCCGCCCTGGGAGTCAGCCGCCTGAGCGTCCCCCAGTAGATCAAGTTCTCAAGGCAGGTGAGACGCCAGTAGAGGTTGCGGCTGCCCTCCAGAACGGCCCCGAGGTGAGCGGCCGCCAATGCGGGCCGTCCTGTCACATCGATATTGCTGATCGTCACCCGTCCCTGATCGGGTCGGACCAGGCCAGCGACCATCTTGATCGTGGTGGTCTTGCCGGCCCCGTTTGGTCCCAGGAACGCCAGGACCTCGCCCGCTGCCACCGCGATGGCGATGCCATCCACTGCGGTGATCACGTTGGTCCGGCTCTGAAACCGCTTGACGAGGCCGTCCGCCATCAGCATGCCACTCCTCCTCCTGCGGCGACGCTTTAACACGACGATACTGCTCTCGCAAGTGACCTTCGCTCCACATCGTGGACATCCTGGCACCCCTGCGAGGACGTGTCCACAGTGTAGCCCAAGATGGGTCCCGCAGGACCGACGCGACCTCTGGACGCGACCTCTGCGCGTGTCGCATCCTCCAACCGACGCAGCCTTGAAGGCTTAGATTGGCCGCTCGGACTGTAGGGCGAGCGTGTTTCCCTCTGTGTCGCGGAAGAACGCCATCCGCACCGAGACATTGCCCAGGTCCACCACATAGCGGGGAGGATCCGCAAATGCGACCCCTCGTCGATCGAGATCGTGCACGGCTCGCCATGGTTGAGAAGCAGGTAGCGGGCGATCCATCTCGACCCTTCCCTGCTCAAGCTCGTAGGTCGCTGGACCGCCAAACGCCTTGAGTCCTGCGGAACAGCTTTCGCAACGCAGGTTGGAAGGAACTCTGCACGCCTCAGTGGTGGGTCCGTCAACGTCACGGGTGATTTTGGGCGAGTTCGAGTCGATCTCGATGAGGTCCTGCCAAAGGCGTCGAACCTGACCCCTTGAAGTGCAGTCAAGGGGTCGGACTTCCCCGGTTTTCGTCACAAACCGCAGCATTTTGTCGTATTTCCACAAGGTTCCAGCCGTCGCGCGGCGAACTTCCCCTTGAGGGGACAACCCTCGCGAACCCTCCTCCCGTCGGCCTCCAGCGGCCGGCCCGTCGCAAGACGGAAACGACGGGAGGTGATCGTCTGGCTCTGCACCTGGTGCTCTCCGCGAAGGTTGCTCTGGTAGCTCTCGCGCTTGTCGGCACTGTGGTCGCGGGAGGGTCCTATAAAATGAGGAAGTAGCCTGTACACAGCAGGCTACCCCTTGAAGGACCTCGAACCAGCCGATTCTGTGACGGATCGGACCGTCTGGGCAACGGGGAGCGTTTCTCTTAACGGGGGATCGCTCCTCGTTGCTATAAAGTATCCACTTTGTCGCAGCGCTGTCAACGCGCGGAGGGTCCGGACGAGCGAGGTCACGAGACTCAGGGCTGCACCGCCCCTCTCACGTTGCCGGCAGCCGACGCTTGCGGATGCAGAGATGTTAGACCATAATGACCATAAGGACCATCGGAGAGGGTGAGTTGCGTGGAAGGGATTTGGACTGTTGCCGAAGCGAAGGCGCGACTCAGCAAATTGATCGATAATGCCCAGTCCAAGGGGCCGCAGACCATCACGAAGAACGGCCGCACGGCGGTCGTGGTGGTTAGCACGGAAGAATGGGAACGTAAGGTTAGACGTGTAGGTAACCTCGCCGAATTCTTCGCCGAGTCACCGTTGCGAGGCTCGGGCATAACGATCGAACGCATTAAGGACGAACCGAGGGATGCAGGACTTTGAACTTTCTCCTGGACACCAACGTAGTGTCCGAATGGACAAAGCCCCGCCCCGATCCCGGAGTTGTCCAATGGCTCGCTGATGCGGATGAGGATCGCATATTCATCAGTGTCGCAACTCTTGCCGAGGTAAGGTATGGCGTAGAGCGCATGCAGCCCGGCAGCCGTCGTGATCGTCTTGAAAGATGGATCGCCGACGAGCTGCCCAATCGATTTGAGCATCGGATTGCGGTGGCCGACGCCGAGGTGGCGAACATGTGGGGCAAGGTCCTTGCTCGTGGATACGCGATCGGCCGACCGATTGCCTCGATGGACGCCCTCATCGCGGCAACTGCGATCCACTACGAGCTCGCGCTCGTCACCCGTAACGTCTCCGACTTTGAGGCGCTCGACTTACCGCTCGTCGATCCTTGGGCCAGTCGGGACTCATAGAAGACGTCTGCGAACGTCCCCGAATTCGAGCATTGCCGGGGCATTCTCACTTGCGTTCGTTGCGCCCCGAATACGGGTCGGAAGATGCCATACTGCTCCAGCTCCCGCGGTGGCGAATTGCCTCCTGGATCACAGCCACCTGCTACGGGTGTTACCACGACGCCAAGGCTACTGTAGCCTTGGCGTGTACTGGCAACAGGAGACACAATAATGAACCGTTATTTATCGCTGTTGTTTGGCAGGCAGCTACGCCGCGGCGGGTCACCTTCGACCGTGGGGCATTAAGGGAGACCTCGTTTCCGTTGAGCCGGGGACTGAGCCCACGTTCCGTCCGAGCGACTACTCGGCCGACAACATGTGGGCTCTTCGCAACAAAGCCCTTTTGCTCGTGGGGACTCCGCCCCCGTCCGTTATGCCGGATGCCGATGAGCAGACCGTGCGCGCGGGTCTGAGGGAGTACCTAGGTGACGTGGGGGCATTCGCAGGGACAAGCGTCGAGGGTGCACTTGCGAAGAAGAAAGGGAAACCCCGCAACCCTGACGGGAAGCGGGATTGATCTTGGTGGAGCCGAGGGGAGTCGAACCCCTGACCTCTTGAATGCCATTCAAGCGCTCTGCCAACTGAGCTACGGCCCCAAAGATCCGGAACGGCTTGCAGCAACCGCCCAGACACGCAATTCACTATACCGTCGCCGATCTGACGCGTCAAGGAAGCGACTTGACTTAGAGAAAAGGTACTCGAGATCAAACGTTGCCTCGGAAAGAAACCGTATCCAGAGGAGTTGGATGCGATGCTGAGAATCCTCCGGGACCTAGGTCCCGCGGAGGAGGTCGAGGCCATGCCACCGACGCTGCG
>JAJYSJ010000019.1 GCA_021793645.1 Bacillota bacterium | reverse complement strand
AGATCGGGGTCATGGAGTTTGGTCGTCTGCTCGGCTACCTTGGCTATAAACTGGGCCGTTACGGCATCACCCTGACCAAAGGGAGCGAAGCGTACACTTCGCAGACCTGCCCGCACTGTGGCCACCTTAGCAGGGTGGCGGGAAGAACCTACCGCTGTCGGTCGTGCGGATACAAAGCACACCGCGATGCGGTAGGATCCGTGAACATCCTCAGTAAGGGCGTCCACGGCGGTGAGATCCGGCCAGGCGTCTTCCTGGTGCCGAAACGGATCAAGTATCGCCGTCCGGTTCCCCTCAAGGGAACCTCAAGGCGTAGTTGCGGCTGAACCCCGCCAAAGTTGCCGCTGGGATAACCGGGACCAGTCAGGAGATCTACTCCCAGGGTCTTTGCACCCGTGACACATTCCCCGGGCTTCCCTTCGGAATCTCCGCCCTTCAGGGCGGGAAGGTTCAAGATATCGTCGATGCGGGATGTTTCGAGACTGACCTTCGGGAGGCGCCCATGGCAGAACGCGAGCGATCCAGTCAGCTTGATCCGCGCGTCGAGCGCGTTCTGTACGAAGTATCGCGTCAGGTCGTAGGCAAGCACGATGCGGCGCTGCGCATCCTCTGCGCGGTCGTCGCGGGAGGCCATGTGCTCCTCGAGGATGTGCCAGGCGTCGGCAAGACGCTGCTCGCCAAGTCGCTTGCGAGCTCCCTCGACCTGCGCTTTTCGCGTATTCAGGCGACGTCAGATCTCCTGCCGTCAGACATCGTCGGCGTGCACATCTACGATCCTTCCAGACAGGAGTTCGACTTCCGGCCGGGTCCGGTCTTCGCCGAAATCGTGCTCGTCGACGAAATAAACCGCGCGTCGCCTCGCGCCCAATCCGCGCTGCTCGAGGCGATGGAAGAGGGCCAGGTGACTGCGGAGGGACACACCTATCCGCTCTCGGACACCTTCACAGTGCTCGCGACGCAGAATCCCGCCGAGCACGAGGGTACGTATGCGCTGCCGAGTTCGCAGCTGGACCGCTTCCTCTTCAAGCTGCACCTGGATTACCCACAGCCGCGTGAGGAGGAAGAACTCCTGCGCCGGATGTCGTCGGAAATACGGCCTCAGCCGCTCACGGCGGCGATCACGCGGCAGGACGTCCTCTCGCTGCGGCGCGAGGCGCTCGCGACCCACGTCTCCCAACCTGTCCTCTCCTACGTCCAGGAGATCGCACGCGCCACCCGCGTGCATCCCGAGGCTCTACTGGGCGCGAGCCCCCGTGCGGGCGTGGCGCTCCTTCGCGCGGCGAAGGTCTGGGCTCGGCTTCACGGTCGCGGCCATGTACTCCCTGACGACATCCGGGATTTGGCGCATGATGCGCTCGCGCATCGGCTGCACGTCCGCAGCGGGCGGCCTGAGGCCTGCCTCGATGATGTGCTCGCCTCCCTGCCCGTGCCGCGTGAAAGCCGCGCATGAAGATCCCGCCTCGTCTCCCGGGCATTGTGCCCATCCTCGCGCTCACCGCAGCTGCGTTCGCCGCGGGCGGGCGCATCGGTGCGGCGATCGGCGGGGTCGTCGCGCTGATATTGCTGCTGGGAGCATCAGGGGCCCTCGGCAGCCTGCGCGCTCGCCATGGCCGTGCCCAGCGTTCCTTGCCGGATCACCCCATCGAAGCCGGCCGCGACGTGACCGTAGCGGTGGAGGTCGACCTGCCGCGCCTTTGGCCCCTGCTCGTGCTCTCGCTGCGCGACGTTGTGCCCGAAGTGCTTGGGCAGACGCCTGCGCTGCGCGTCCTCGCGGGCTTCAGGCGTCGCCTTGTCTTCTCCTACACACTGCGGGCCGTACCGCGCGGGCTGCATCGCTTCAGCGAGGTCTCGCTTTCTGCGGGTGACGCGCTTTTGTTCGCGCAGCGCAGGATGATGCTCCCATGTCCTGGCGAACTGCTCGTATACCCACAGCGCGTTCCACTCGAACCCCCGCCACCGCTTGGAGGGCCGGAGGCGTCAGACCGCCTGCCGCGCGGCACCCGCGACTTCCAGCCAGGCGATGCGCCAGGCCGGCTGCATGCGGCCCGCACGGCGCAGCGCGGCTTTCCGCAGGTCCGCGAGTTCGAGCGGATCGGCAATCGGCCGCGCGTCCTCCTCCTGTGGGCGCCAGACGCGGAGGAGCTCTGTGTGGAGCTTTTGCTCTCCTGCGCCGCGTCGCTTGCGGCGAGCTGGCTCTTTGCTGGCGAGGCAGTCGGACTGATCGCTGCAGGCGCTGCCGACCGGACCCTCGCGCCTCTGCGGGGACAAGAACAGGAGCGTAGGCTCCTTGCGCGCCTCTCGGCGCTATCCCCGCAAGAACTCTCTGCCGACGCCTTGCCGCGCATCACAGAGCGCGGCGACCTCTGGCTTTTGTCGACGCGGCCCGACGTGCCGATGTTCGGCGCAGTGCGCGTGCTGCGGGTCGGCGAGGCTGCCGGCGATGGCGCCCTCTTGCGCCTTGAGGACCTCCCGGCGCATCTCGCGAGGCTCTCCCCATGAGCCGCGCGCGCAACCTCCTGCTGCTGCGCGGCATCTGGCTGGGTCTGCTTGTGTGGCCCTACGCCGTGGCAAGCGGCGTACCGCGTCCACTCGCGCTCGCCGCGCTGCCTGCAGTGCTGGCGCTTCTATTCGGTGACGGCCTTGTGCGGTTCGCGGTGCGCATCGCGGCAGCGCTCCTATTAGGCAGCGTCGCAAGCCTGCAGACGCTCTCCATCCCCGGTGTGCACCACCTCCTGACTGCACAAGACCCGCAAGTACTCACCTCCTTCGTGACGTCGGTGCTGCTCTGGTTCACAGCACTGCTCGGCTGGCAGGTATTCCGCGACGCGATATCGCGCACGCGCCTGCTGTGGCTCTGGCTGATGGGCGCGGTGGTGCTGGGCATCAACCACCGCTTCTGGGGCGTCGCCGCAGACATCCCAACGCTCGCGTACATCGGCATCGGACTCTTCTTGCTGGGCATACCGGAAGACGAGCAGATTCGCATGCCGATCGCGCTCGCCTCGCTCCTGCCGCTCGCCGGCGCGTTCGTGGGACTGCTGGCCGCACCAGCGGTGCCGACGACGCTGCCCGCGCAGAACACGCGGGCCCTGAACCTCGCGGGGCTGCGCGTCGCCGTGACGCCGGAGAACCTGCCAAGCCAAGTCAACATCAACCAGCCGGTGTCGCTCCCCAGCACGCCCTTGCTTGCCATCGCGGGCGTACCGCGCCCGTCCTACTGGCAGGAGGCGATCTACAACCAGTTCAACGGGGACGCATGGCTTGCACCGCCCGGGGCACGCACGCCGCTGCCGCTGACTGCGCCCTTGCTGCCGCCGTCCGCCACCGGCATCCCCACATCGACGTGGCATGTGCGGGTAACCCAGTTCGTCCCCGGCAGCATTGGGCCGGTCATCTATGCCGGCACGCCCCTTGGTCTGCAGTCGGACGGTGGACCTCCCTACGAGGTACCGGCTGCCCGCGCCCTCTACCTTCCGGGCGTCTCCTCCTACAGCCTGACGCTGTCTGTCCCGACCTTCACCGCGCAGGCGCTGGAGACTGCGCGCTACCTGCCTGCGACAGACGTACCGCCGGCGGACCTGATGGTTCCGGAAAGCCTCAGCCATGAGATCGGGCCGTTGGCGAGGAGCCTGCAGGCCGGCACAAGCACTCCTTGGCAGCTTGCGGCGCATATCCGAGACTATCTTAACAGCCACGAGGCCTACGATCCGAACTTCTCGCCGAGCCGTCGGGACGACCCGATTGGGCGCTTCCTCCTGCGCACGCACCTCGGCTACTGCGACCAGTTCTCGACCGCGTTCATCATGCTGGCCCGCCTCGACGGGCTGCCCGCCCGCTGGGTTGTCGGGTTCGCGCCGGGCCCCTACGATGCGCAAAGCCACAGCGAGACGCTGCTGGCGAAGGACGCGCACTCCTGGGCGGAGATCGATGTGGCACCGTACGGGTGGGTGCCCATCGACCCGACACCTTCCGCGCTTGCGCCACCGCAGCCGACACCGAAGCCGCCGGCGCATCCGCCCGCACAAGGACACCCGCGAGGCGACAGCCTCGCAACGCTCTTGGTGCTCGCACTGGCCGCCATCGGCTTCATCGTCTGGCGCCGCCCGCCAAGTCTGCGCTCCCGCATCCAGCACCTGGAAAATGGCTTCTCAAGACTCTGCCCACTCGAACGACGCATTCCGCCGACTCTGCGCGAACGACTGCTTGCGCAGTCCCCCGCTCTGCGTCAATCGCTCATGCCGGTGCTGCTGCTACTCGAACAGGCCCGCTATGGGCGATATCCGCCAACTGAGCGGGACGTCGCCGAAGCCGAACAGGCGCTTCGCGCCATTCGTCGCGTGGACCGCCCTGGGCGCAAAAAGAGGCCGCCCGCCTGATGGCGGGCGGCCTCTCGCGCATTGGATTAGTACGCGGGCTCAGACACCGGCCCATTGTCGGTGGCGACCGCCTGCTTCGGCTGGTGCGACGACCAAAGAGCGAAGGCAAGCGCGGTAATGTACCAGCCAAGCAGCAATACGAAGACGACCGAGATCAACTCGAACAGCGCGAAGCCGCCCGCATTGCCCGGAATGAGCAGGGTAATGCTGAAGAGGTAGGCCCCCTCGTAGATGGCAATGCCGACGGTGTAGATGGCCCACACCAAAAGCCACTGCGGGAAGCGGCCGTGGACATACTCCTGACCCGCGGAGTCGAAGGCGGCGCTGTAGGTCATGCGGCCTGCGAAGAGCCCTGCGGCCAGGCCATATAGCAACGGGAAGACCGCAACGCTGACGACGAGCGTCACGATGCCTACCCTGACCAGTACGCCGAGCATGGCGGACATGGCCTGTGCGGGGTTGGCGCCGGGCGTCAGCTGATGCAAGAGGGCGGTCTGCGACATTGTGGCACCGAACAGTGCGCCAGAAAGAGCGTCCGCCACGAGGAGGACGGCCAGTCCAGCGACGACCCCTGTTCCGAGATAGGCAGCGGTCTTGCCGAAGAGATGCCAGCCGCGCAAAAAGTACGGCGTCGGCGCATTCCCCCAGGTGGCCTCCCCGATCGCACCGTAGGCTGCACCGAAGATGAAGATGATTCCAAAGAGCATCAGCAAAAAGCTCAGGAAGATGGCGAGCCCAGAGCTGCCTGTGGCCATCGCGATCAGGACCCCAACGAGTACGACGATGAATATTGCCGGGATCAGGGCCAGGAACTGCCAGATCACGTTCTTGCGCCTCGCCATGATGCGCCAGGCCTCAGAAAACACTTCGCGCAACACACACACCCCTCTGCACTCGGCACCAGTTGTCCCGCCTCACACCCATCGACCGACCAGTCTGCTACTCCGCGAGCTCGCCCCGCAGGTGCAGTGTGTCGCGCACCGCTTCGATGAACTGACGCACCGACTCGGGCAGCGGTGCATCCGGCACCAGCAGGAACGTTACGGCGTCCGGCAGCGAAAGTCCTGGGGCGGGAACCTCCATCAGCCTGCCTTCCAGCAGCTCGCGACGGACCGAGCGCTCCGGCAGGAACGAGACGCCGAGCCCCTCCTCGACGAAACGCTTCGTGAGTTCCACCTGGGTTACCGGCATCGTTCGCGGGTGGATGCCCTCATCCTCCAGCCGCTGCAGCAGATCGTTCCAGTATCCTGGATGGCCATGGCTGATCAGAATCTGCTCGTCGAGCAGCTGGCGCCAGTAGGCCGGGGCCTGATCGTGGTCGTGACCGTCGTGCCGGGCTGCCAGCACGACGCGATCGCGCATCAGTTCGCGGCAGCGCAGCCGGCTCTGGCTCGGGTCCGCGGGCGCCTGGGCGATGCCGACGTCGGCCTCCCCGCTGGCCACGATCCCGCCCACCTCGCGCGAAGGCACAACCTCGACCGAGACCATGGCCGAGGGTCGCGCCGCCAGCAGGTGGCGCAAAGCACGCGGCAAAAGGCTGCGCGCAGGCTCGGGCGAGACGGCGATCGCCACCCGCTCGACCTCCCCCCGACGCTGCTGGCTGAGGTCCTGAAGGGCGGCGGAATAGTCGCGCAGGATCTCCTCCGCATGAGGCAGGAACATCTCTCCCGCCGGGTTCAGCCGCACGCGGCGTCCAGCCCGGTCGAAGAGCGGCTCGCCGATCTCCGCTTCCAGCTCCCGGATCTGTGCGCTGACCGTCGGCTGGCTGAGCGAGAGGCGTTCCGCCGTCTCGCGGAAGTTCTGCAGATGCGCCGCCGAGACGAACGTACGCAGCACGCGAAGGTCCACCGCGATTCGCCTCCAGTCGCTGTTCTTCGGCCGATCGACATATTATCGCACGTCTTCGCAACCTCAATGTGCAAGGGCCAACGCCGCCTGCACCGCCTGCACGACACCCAGTGCGAGGATGAGTCCGCCCGACACGTACCGCAGCGGCTCCCAAGCAGAGATCCGCAGCCCGAGCCAAAGCCCCAAAAGCGCCATCACGGGCGCCTGCACGAGAAGCCAGAGGACAGCGGGCAGCGGGCTGACATGCAGCGCCGGCAGTGTGACGCCCACCCCAAGTTCATCGAGCGCGACGGCGGCCATCCCTAGGATCGTGGTGCCGCGGGAGAGCAGCTCCCCCGGCGCCTCCCCTCCTTCCCGCGCCTCGCGCAGCAGGTGCACCCCGAGCAGCAAGAGCAGCACGGCAGCGAGCAGGTCTCCAAGGTGCGGCGCGATCCCCAGGAAGAGTGCTCCCAGCCCGTAGCCGACGAGCGGCGCCAGCGCCTCCGCAAGGGTCAGGGAGAGAACAGTGCGCAGCGGCGGACCATGGCGCGCAAGCGCCATCGCCACAAGCAGCGTGTCGAGCGAGAGGGCAGGCAGCAGCAGGATCCCATACGTAACCATCGCCATCCGGTTCGTCATGCGGTGCTGCGGTTCCCTGCCGCCCCAGACCTTGACGCTCGCATCCGGTCTACAAAAGACTGCTCCCGGCGCAGCCCAGGTCGCATAGGCAGCAGGTGCGGAGGGCGGCGCCCTCGCGCAGATCTCGACTGGTGCGCAGCAGCTCGCGAGCGGCGCGCAGGGCCTCGCGCAAGGGAGCGCAGCGGAGGCCCTGGGCGCAACGAAGCTGCAGACCGGCCTTCGCACCTTCTCAAGTCGCGCGCCCAGGCGGCGCTTGCCTCCAGTCTGGTTCCCGGCGGCCGCCTCTACACCGGCGGCATCCCCGGCCAGCAGGCCGACCTCGCCGCGACGTCCAACTCCGACTTCACGCGGACGATCGCGCTCGTGCTGGTGGCGATCTTCCTGCTGCTTACTATCTTCCTGCGCAGCATCATCTCGCCGCTCTACATCCTCGCCTCTCTCCTCGCCACCTACTTCGTCGCGATGGGCATCGTGCAGGAGGTGTTCGTACACTTCCTGCACCGAGGCGGCGTGGAGTGGAGCGTTCTTCACCCTGCTGCTGCTCGTTGCGCTGGGTGTCGACTACTCCATCTTCCTGATGTCCCGCTTCAAGGAGATCCTGGCGCAAGGGAAATCCCCAGAGGACGCCATCCGTGAAGCGATGGAGCGGATGGGCGGCGTGATCTTTTCCGCCGTCGTGATCATGGCTGGCACCATCGGCTCGATGGCGCTCTCCGGGGTCGCCGCACTCGTCGAGAACGGCGTCGCCGTCGTGATCGGCCTCTTCCTCTACGCGGCCGTGCTGCTTGGCCTGTTCGTCCCGGCCGCTACGGCGATCGTCGGCGAGGGGCTGCGCTGGCCGTTCCGGTACCGTCGCGAAGCGGCGAGTCCGGCAGACTGACATCGTTATAAAAGCCCTCCGCGGATGCTGTCCGCGGGGGGCTTCCCTGCGGCTTCGAGCGCCTGCCGCTTCTGCTCGCGTGCCAGGCGCGCCGTCCAGCACCACTTGCCGGCGGGGCAAGATTACGGGGTTCCACCGCCGCCAGGCTCCGGCAGCAGCCGTCCCTGCGCGGGCCACGCGCCATGCCCGCGCAGCCAGGGGATGATGCGCGGGCGCACTGCCTCTGCGGCTCGGAAAAGGAGGTATGGCATGCGCAGCGGCAGGTCGCGTTCTCCGGCAAGCCGCGTCTCCTCGCCGAACTGGCGCTTGAAGCGGTTCAGCCCGTAGTCCCGGTTGTAGAGAGAGCCGCCGCGCAGGTCATACTCCGTGCAGCCCGCCCCGGTCGCCCAGTCGATCATGCCCTCTTGCAGGCGGTATCCGGGTAGGTGCGCACGCTCTTCGCTCGACGACGCACCGATGAGGTAGGTCGCCCGCTTGCCGAAGCGTGCGACGATGCCCGCAGCCGTGGCCTTCCCCGCGCGGCGCACGACGAGAAGCTCTCCATAGCCGTGTGCCTTGAGGATGCGCCACAGTTCACGGTAATAGCTCTCAGCCCGCAGCTCGATACCCTGACGGCTTTTGGTGTCCAAGAGAAGCTCCAACAGGTCCGAAAGGCCCTCATGCCCCTCGACTTGGCAAGCGCCGGCCTCCTGTGCGCGGCGCAGCTTGCGGCGCAGGTCTGCTCCGGGGGTTGGCGCAGCTTCCCCCAGTTTGCGCCGGAAGACGAGGCGCGGCTGAGTCCCGCCGAATTCCCCCGTGTCCTGGCGCAGCCGAAACCCCTCTGATCGCAGCGCTGCAGGCGGCAGGCAACCTTCCGGGAGGTCTGGGTCGATGCGCCACAAAAAGCACCCCAGACGCCGGCCGACCGCCTTGGCGAACTGCGCGAACTCTGCATACCCGCCCGCTCCCACCCCGACTGGTCCCCGCGGAAGATAGCCGATGCGCAGTCCGGGCCAGAGCTCGCGCACAAGGATGAGAGCAGTCTGGTCGACGCCGCCGCGCGCCGTATGCCAAAACCGCCAAGGCTGCCAGCCGAACTGTTCCTTGAGGCGCCCCCACGCCGCAGACTGCAGGATGTCCCCACCGAGCTCCGCTGCCGCCTCGTCGAAGGCCCAGGCTGGGCGCAGGCATTCGGTCCAGGTCATTGCGCCGGTCTCGCCACGAACCTCGTACGCCACAAGGAAATGCGGGCAAAGATCGGCTCGGCAACGCGGTAGACAAGGTAGAGCGGCAGGCGCAGCGGCACATCCAAGGGGCCAAGGTAGCGCCGTTCCACAGCACCCCACTGCATCTTGAATCGTCGCAGGCCGCTCAGGGGATGACTCTGTCTGGACGAAGGCGCCATGCCTGTCATGTCGTAGCGCTCTGCGCCGCCATTCGCGGCCCAGGAGATCGCCGCCCACTGGCAGGCGTAGGCCGCCATGTCCCGCCGTGTTGCGTCATCCGACGCGCCGTAGAGGTAGATGGCGTGGCGGCCCAGCCGCACGGCGAAGACCCCGGCGTAGTCCTCCTCGCCCCGTCCGGCGAGGAGGAGGGCGCCCTGTCCAGCGTCGCTGAACGCGCGCAGCACAGCGCTATAGAAGCGCGGTGCGCGCAGACCGAAGCCGTCTCTGCGCGCGGTGATCTGCAAGAGTCGCAGAAAGGTCGCCCGGTCGGGAGGCTCGCCCGTTCGGGTCTTTACGCCGCGGCGCTCCGAGAGCCGCAGGTTGTAGCGGCACTTGGAATGAAGCCGACCAAAATCCTGCGCAAGGTCGCCGCTCAGAGGGATTTCGGCGACGATCCGCGGCTGGATGCCCTGGAAGAGCCCGCGCCGGCGGCCGCGCCAGAACCCTGGCGGGCGCTTCGCAGTCTCGTCGATGCGCGGCTCGCAGATGAAGGCAATCGCGCGCGGAAAGCGGCGCCTAAGAAGGCGCGAGAGCTCGCGCCATTGACCGCGCTTCGCGGGATCCAGCACGGGACCGCGCGGTGCGTAGAGAATTTCGCCAAAGAGCGGCACCTCTCGCCTGAGCACCGAGACCGCACCGACGATCTGCCCGTACTCGTGCAGAAGAAATCGGTGCGGACGCCAACCGAAGGCTCCTTTGACTTCGCCCCACGTCCAGCCCTGCAGCACGTCTCCCCAAATGTGCGCGCCGACGAACGCGTCGAATTCCGCGCGGCGCTGCTCGGGAATCTCCTCGATCTCCAACTGCTTCCCCCCCGGCGCAGTCTGTCCGAGCGCAGAGAGTCGAATGCGCACCGCACGCCCCGGACCCGGACGATCCGCGCGCGGCTTTTCGGTTGCACAAACACGCCTATCCTGCCAACAATCTTTTGGCTAGCCCTGCACGCTCCGGCAGACCGTAACTCCTGACCGATCAAGGGAGGAGTGACGGCATGTCAGGGCGATGGACGAAGATCGCAGCGGCGGTCAGCCTCGCCGTGGTGCTGGGCGGCTGCAATCCGACGGCCGCGCCGAACAAGAGCGGCACGGCGGCTGAGCCGCTGCGCAAGAGCGCTTCGACCGTGACGCGCGGCACGGACCGCATGATTCGCGGTTCTACGGCGCGCGGCGGCACCAGCACTACGACGAAGAACCGCGGCGGACTGTTCGGTTTGTTCTCATCGAGCGGCACCCGCACCTCGAACCGCATGGGCACGGGGACGATGACCGGGCGCAGGGGGATCACGACCAACACCGGCTACACCGGCAGGGGCACGACGAACGGCCTCGGCGCGAACCGGATGACCGGTACCGGCGTTACCTCCGGCCGCGGCGCGACCGGTGCAGCGTCAACGCGCTCCGGAAACCTCTGGGGGGCCCTCGGCGGGACGACCGGAGCGGGCAAGGGTGTAAGCGGCGGCTCGATGTCGGCCAGCAAGGGCGGCATGGGCGGAACCACCGGTACGATGAAGGTCGGAAAGAAGGGCCGCACCCCCGCAACCGGCATCATGGCGGGCGGGGGCAAAGCGGGTTCCACCGCAGCCAGCAGGACCCGTACGGCCGCTGGCGGGACGACGGGCACACCGCTGCACGTCATCGGATTCTTCACGGAGGACGCATCCAGCAGGGGCCTCACAGCGCTTGGCCGCGACCCGAAGGCGCTCTCCTACCTATCTCCGTGGTGGTATACGCTGCACGCAGACGGGAGCGTCAAGAACTCGTCGACTGCGGCTACGCGCTCATGGGTGAAGGCCCATAACCTGCCTGTGATGCCGCTCGTGACAAACGGCGGCCAGTCGGCGGTACTGACGAGCAACACCGCGATGCAGGCGGCGGTCAGCAACATCGTGAGCGAAGTGCTGAAGAACAACTACGCAGGCATCAACGTGGACTTCCAGGGCCTTCCGTCCACTGCGCGCAGCGGTCTGAACGCGTTCGTCGACGACCTCTCGCACACGCTGCACGCGCACAACAAACTGGTCGCAGTCGACATCATTCCGACGCAGGCCCAGACCGGCTCCGGCGGCGCATACGACGAAGTGACGCTATCGCACTACGCCGACCAGCTTGTGCTGATGACCTACGACCACCACGACAACACGAGTGCCCCAGGTCCCGTTTCGCCGCACGCCTGGGTCGTGAACGCGCTAAAGCACACGCTGAGCGCCGGTGTCCCCGCGAACAAAATCGTGCTCGGGGTAAACGACTACGGCTACGACTGGAACACAAGCGCAAAGACGGCCATCACCATCCCGCAGAAGGTCGCGACGACGGCCCCGGCGTCGGAGAAGTCGTACAACCCCGTCACCAAGGAAGTTAAGGTGGCCTACACAAAGAACGGCAAGCAGCACATCGCCTACTACGGCGGTCGGCAGGCCCTCGCCGACAAAGTCGCGATCGCGAAGCAGAACAAACTCTACGGCATCGCGATCTGGAAGGTCGGCTACGAGAACCAGGCTTACTGGCAGGAACTGCTGAAGGTGAACGGAGACGCCGCCTCCCTGCAGGCGGGCGCCACCAACTCCACTGCACCCAGCGCGGCCTACACCCACAAGAAGAAGGGCGCAAAGCCCATCACCCACCGGCCGATCGGAACGAAGAGCGGCCGCGCCGGCACGAAGGGCAAGGGCACGGCGACGAACAACCCCGCGGCCACGCGGACCGGGACCCGCGGAACCACCGGTACGACCCGGACACGGTAGGCAAGATCAACGAACGGCAGCGAACGGGGCAATCCCGTCCGCCGCCGTTCGTTGTGTGGCCGCAAGGCCCGACCGGCTCGATCCGAGCTACACGTACGCGATCTCATCCGTCAGTACTCGGACGGTCCCGACGGGCTCCCCGCGATCACCGACGACGTCAACCTGGCACGCTCGCGACCATCGAGTGGAGCGCAGGAAGCCCGACCTGCCGCCTCTTCCCAGGACTCGACACTGACCGGCAACTACGATGATGCGCTCCATGGTGAGCGAGAACCTGCTGTCATGCGCGCCCAGCGGCCGCGTGCTGAGGATGAAGAGCTCCAGTTGGCTGCAGGAAAACTTCCCAGGACTGCCAGCACGCCGGCGTCTGCCCGCAGTACTCGGAGGGCATCCCAGGGGAGAACCCTTGCGCTGTGAGGCGCGGTGCGTAGTAGGCGTAGATCTCCTGGGGTGTCAACTGCGCCTCGTACGTATGCACCTGCATGTGCAGGTACTGCAAGCCGAGGGTCTCTCCGGCAGGCAGCGGCTTGCGGCACCGCGCTGGGGATCACGGGCACGGGGATGTCCGCGCCTTCGCTGCGCGGCGACGAGTAGGCCGCCGCCCAGGGACCGGCAACTGCGGCAGACGTGCCGATCCCGCCGACCCGACTCCCGCGGACGCGAGCAGCAGCACCCCCGCAAGCCATGACGCGACTGTCCGCACGTTCAAGCCCTCCTCCCACAGCCGCGGTTCTCCCGAATCGCTTGGGAAGGGTTCTGGCGTTCGCCCGGAGTCCGGGTAACCGGCACTCCGGGGTTCGGTCTAGCCGTGGTATGGGTTCGCGACGCCCGACGCGCGCACCAGGGCGTCCCAGAGCTGGAAGCCGGACAAAAGTCCTGTGTGGCCCGGGCCGGTGACGCTTGCGCACGCGGGGTTCATCTCGAAGGTGTAGGTGCGGCCTTGCGCCTGGAAGCGCACGACCGCACTGGCGCCGAAGTCCGCGAGGCAGCCGTGGGCGCCGCGCGTGTCGACTGCAAGGCCGTTGACCATCGTGCGCAGGGGTTCCCAGAAGGCGCGCGCGGTGAATGTCCGCGAGACCCAGGCGCTGTTCATCCCCGTCAGCACCGAAACCTCGACAGACTGCACGTCGGCGGGAACGAAGCTGTCCTTGGGCCGTGCGGGCGGAACGATCAGGTCGTCAGCGGCCGAGTAGCGGCTCGCGCCGGATCCCCGGGGCTGCACCGTCAGAAGGAACGTCTCGAACTGGCCCCGCGAAAAGCCCCAGTCGGAGCCGCACGGCGCGCCCGGGCCGCAGGACTCTCCCGTGATGTTGGCGCTGAAACCGAGCTTTGCAAGGAGCGGCAGGTAGTAGTCGTAGATCTCCTGCGGCGTCATCGCCACGTCGTAGCTCTCGGCCTTGATCTGTAGGTAGGGGGACGCGGGACGCTGAAAGGGCGTCACCGCCACCGGGCTTGGCACGGCCCCCAAAGGAGGCGACACAGGGATCGCGGCGAGCGCAACGGCAGGCGCCGCCGGCTTCCCAAGAGGAGCTGACGAGCGCAGGGGTGCCCGCGCCGGCAGCGGCCGGGGCGCGAGCAACGCAGAGCCTGCGAGCGCGAAGAGCGCAAGTGCGCCGAACGCGAGAGCTGTGCTCTTCAACCGCCTCACCTCCGCAGTTCCCTATGCAAGATCTGCCCCCGAAGGCGTCTTGTGATCCCCTGCCGAACGAACACCTTCGCTCCAACTGCGTGTCACTGCGTCTGGTTCGCCTGCCAGTTCACGAACGCGAGCGAGATGCCGAGCCACAGCGCGGCCACGGAGGCGATCAGCCCGAGCGCCACGCCGAGGACCCCCAGTGCCCTCCCGAGCCGCGCGAGCGCCTGCTTGTGCAGGCGGAAGTAGGTCGCTCACGGGAGGTCGCGCCGGTCGGCGATGGCCTCGTGTCCGCCGATCCGCTCCACGTAGGAGAGCCTTAGGATCTCGCCGCCGGCGCCCGCCGGCTTGCCAACGTCCGCTGAGAGCAGGGCGTCGCGCAGAAAGCTCGCGGCATCGGTCGCGTCGCCTTCGAGCGCCTGCACGTAGTTCTCGAGCACTGTGCCAGAGAGGTCCTCACCCACCGAAAGGCGCGAGAGCGCCTCCTTCACGGCGAGAAACGTTCGCACTTCGGCGGGGCAGGGATGCGTTCCATCGCGGGGAGCCGCTCCAGCAGCTGGTGCGGCTGGCCCGGCGCTTCGAACGCGCCCCACTCGCCCTGCGCGCCGAGCAGCCTGAACCCGAGCAGCTGCAGGAGGTCCTCGCGCCTGCCCCGCGCAGGCTGCCCGCGCGGGCGTAGACGCGCCGCGCCGCGACCCAGTCCGGGATCGACTCGCGCACGAGGACCGCGACGCCGATCCCACGGCCCCCGACTCCCTCGCCCCCACGTCCTCCGGCTGGCCCAACCCCTCGCACCAGCGCGTCGAAGCCGCCCTGGCCCGCGCGGCGACGTTCGGGGAGATGGTGACGTGGCTGGATGCAGCGGAGACGGAATCTCACTGGACATGAGCATCGAGGTGATCGATGTGTCCGGAGTTCACCGACGCGGACGGCGCCGGCCTCCCTGCTGGCTTGGATAATGCCACGGCTACCCTGCCCGTCGCCACCCTGCTCGCCCGCGTCGGGAGAGGAGATGTTCGCCGAGAGCGTGGGCCTGGGGGCGGAGGTCGAGGTGCTGGAGATGGCGAGCGCTTGATCGAGACCCTCAGGGCGCTCAGGTCGGTGTTAACTGGCGCCCCTTCGCCCATCTTTCCCACCGCATTCCCCGAGAACTCGTTTGACCTAAAGCACCCAGACTAGCTAAGATCAGGGAAGGTCAGATGAAGGGAGGGTAGAAGCGCATGCCAGATCACCAGCCCCAGTGGATCGACACCACCGGAATCGGTAGCGAGCCTAGAATACTTGAACAGCAATGCATCCAGACCGGGCGTCGTAGCGCGCTGATACCCAAGCCTCAAGCAAGTCTTCCGCATTATGGTATTGACTAACTTTTGACAACGTGGGTATACTCATGTCACCGAGAGCGTCTCAGCGAATAGTCACTCAGTATGTGCGCGTGGCCCATGGAGGTCTAGTTGAGTCGCTCGGGCACGGAAGCTTTTGATGCTTCCGTGCTTTTTTGTCTACCGAAAATTCCAGAAGTCCTGTTCCTGCTTCTTGATAAGCTTGTAAAATCGATCATCCCCTTCTGTAACCATTCGATACACGGCACCTGAATACATGTCTGCTATTTGAACAAGACTATTCTCTTGCCAATCCTTCAGTTTAATCTCCCTTATTTTACGCACACCTTCTGGATTCATATTTACCGTCTTCCTTAGGTAACTTGCAAACGCATGTCGCCAACCTTTGTCTCCGCGCTTGTCAAGAAATAGAGTCGCATCTTCAATCGAACCATTATCATGCTCAAGTATCATGTTAGGTAGTTATAAAAGCTATCCCCGTCCGCCTTAAGGAATTCAGAATATATCACATTCTTATCAGACACAATAACCCGATACAACAATTTAACCTTTGCCATCTTCGATAGAAACGCAATTCTTATTTTGTCTGAAGCATGAACGAAGTGAAATTCCTTTGACCATCCTCTCTCTTTCCGTACATCCTGCATATAAGTGTTGGCTAGTTCGGCTTGGCCAACACCTCTAATCAATATCAGCATAATGACAAAGTGGCTACTTGATCCGCTGCCGATCTTGAAGCCTGTGTCGCCTGACTCGTCCATCAGCACTAGCATGCTTTTAGTATATCTTGGTAGTCGAATTCAGTCGAGCATGAGGGTAAGCAACTGCATTGAGCATGGAACCCATTGTATGTATTGGTTTTCAGTTCATCCTGATGACCTACGATCACCACGACAACACGAGTGCCCCAGGTCCCGTTTCGCCGCACGCCTGGGTCGTGAACGCGCTAAAGCATGCCCTGAGCGCCGGTGTCCCCGCGAACAAAATCGTGCTCGGGGTAAACGACTACGGCTACGACTGGAACACAAGCGCAAAGACGGCCATCACCATCCCGCAGAAGGTCGCGACGACGGCCCCGGCGTCGGAGAAGTCGTACAACCCCGTCACCAAGGAAGTTAAGGTGGCCTACACAAAGAACGGCAAGCAGCACATCGCCTACTACGGCGGTCGGCAGGCCCTCGCCGACAAAGTCGCGATCGCGAAGCAGAACAAACTCTACGGCATCGCGATCTGGAAGGTCGGCTACGAGAACCAGGCTTACTGGCAGGAACTGCTGAAGGTGAACGGAGACGCCGCCTCCCTGCAGGCGGGCGCCACCAACTCCACTGCACCCAGCGCGGCCTACACCCACAAGAAGAAGGGCGCAAAGCCCATCACCCACCGGCCGATCGGAACGAAGAGCGGCCGCGCCGGCACGAAGGGCAAGGGCACGGCGACGCACAGCGGAACCTCCCGCAGCCAGAGCGGTACGAAGCGCGGAACGAAGTAATCTCAACAGCGACGGGGCGGCGGGGCGAGTGTCATCTCACCCGCCGCCTCGCTTGCGCAGAAGCAGGCTGCCGCCCTGGCGCCAGCCCTCACGATCCTTACACGGCTGTACCCACCACTGCAAAGTGCCTACGAGTGGTCATGTTCGCCCTTGAAGATCACGTCAATGATGGGACGGACCCCCGGATTGTGCGTATGGATGGTCGCATGCCTCGCGTGCGTCTGACACCCGAGGTTCGCTTTTGTCGGTACTTAGGTTACGGCTCGGCATAGCGCCGCAGGAACTCGTCGCGCAGGCTCCCCGGCTCCCGTCCCGCCGCATCGAGTAGGGCGAAGTAGTCTACGGGTACCCAATCCTTCCCGCCCCCGGTGTACGCGGGCTGTGGCAGGAGGCCTGCGCCGATCGCGCTCCGACGTCCGATGCGCTTCGCCCCGTCGCTGCGTACAGCGCCTCGAGTTCCGCGAACGTGGATGCGTACGCAAGGTCCCGCTCACTGTAGTTCCGGTCGTCCAACCGCGCCCTCTCCCTCCGCCAGTTCACCTTACCGGCCGGACCCACCTGTCATACGTCCAGGGTAGACGCAAACAATTTAGCGGAGGTTGAAATTCGCGCGGAGACGCGGATGTCGCTGCGGTCGCCGCCCTCCTGGGCGATCCCACCAGAGCCAGTTTCGTCACCCTGCTTCTCTCCCGCCGCTCCCTGAGCGCCGGAGAACTGGCGCAGCTCGCGGGGGTCAGCCCCTCGCTTGCCAGCCAGCACTTACGCAAAGCTCGTGGATGCCACAGTCCTCACCAGCGAGCGGACGGGCCGTCAGGGCTGGTATCGCCTGGTAGCCTCCGAGGTGGCGGAGGCGGTGGAAGCCCTATCGAGGATTGCGCCTACGACGTCGGTGCGCTTGCTGCGCGAGGCCACTGCCGCTACGCCCGCTCCTGCTACGACCACCTGGCCGGGCACGTCGGCGTCGCGCTCGCGACACTGCTGCTCGAGCGGGGCCTCCTCGTCGACGACCAGGGGTTTAGGGCTCGCGTGCGGCTGGGTGCGGTTCGGGCCTGTCCGGCGGGCAGTCGCCATCCGCGCGGATGCTGCGGTGAGCCGTCGTCCAGGTAAAGATGTCGCTAGAGCGGACCTTGCCACTTTTCGCGCAGACGGCGGTAGGCCGGCGCAGGAATTCTGTCGAAATTCCGAAATGAGTAATTCAGTACCGCAAGGAGCGATGTCTTGTGACCGAGGCAGGGGACGAGAAACTGCGGGCGGCCTTCGCGGCGCTCGGGTCGAGCGACGCCTACGATGCAGGTGCGACAGCCCTGCCGTGCGGGCTCTACGCGGTCGGGGGAGGCGAGCGCCTCTGCGGCTACGCCCTAACGGTGCACCTGAGTCCCGGAGACAACCTCGGCCTGCAGGCCGCCGCCACGCGCGCGCAGCCGGGGGACGTGATCGTAGCCGTCGGCGGCGGCGAGGAGTGTGCGCTTGTCGGCGAACTGCTGTCGCTGCGGGCCAAGGTGCGCGGCGCGGTCGGCATCGTCGTCGACGGTTTCGCCCGCGACGCCAGGGCTCTCGCCCTGCCCGTCTTCGCCCGCGGCACCTGTCCGCGCAAGCCCCGCCGGCAGGACTTCCTATCCCTCGGGCAGTCGGTGGATCTGCTGGGTCTGCGCATCAAGCCTAAGGACCTCGTGCTTGCCGACGAGGACGGCATCGTCCTCGTGCCGCGCCAGGAGGCCCGAGACATCCTGGCGCGGGCAAAGGCCGTGCTCGCGGATAACGAGCGCACGCGGCGCGCGATTGAGCAGGGCGAAGACCTCTCCTGGCTTGAGACCGCCCTGCGCAAGGCGCCCTCGGCATCCGCCTGAGCCGTCCCTTCGTTCCGTCTTGGCCGTCGTCATGGGAGGAATGGCAGTGCGCATCATCGACATGAACTGGATGCAGGTCGAGGAATACCTCAGCCACGACGACCGGGTGGCTTTGCCACTCGGCTCCGTCGAGCAGCACGGATATCTCAGCCTCGGCGTGGACGCCCTGCTCTCCGAGCGCGTGGCCGTCGAGGCGGCAGAGCCCCTCGGCATCCCCGTCTACCCCGCCCAGCCCTACGGCGTGACGCCGTACTTCCGCGACTTCCCCGGTAGCCTCAGCCTGCGCGTCGACACCTATGTCCATGTCATCCGCGACCTTTTAGACGCCCTCTACGGCACGGGCTTCCGCCGCATCCTGCTCGTCAACGGCCACGGCGGCAACCAGCCGGCGGGATCACTCGCGGGCGAGTGGATGGCGGACCACCTGGACGCACGCGTGCGCTTCTACAACTGGTGGAACGCACCCCGCACGATCGCGAAGGTGCGCTCCTTCGACCCGCACTTCTCCCACGCGTCCTGGATGGAGAACTTCCCCTGGACACGCCTTGCCAACGTCAGGCTGCCCGACGGGGAGAAGCCCCTCTCGGATCCCGTGCATCTAAGCCTGCTCAACCCCCGCGAGGTGCGCGCCTACCTCGTCGACGGCAACTACGGTGGGCGCTACCAAAGGCCCGACGCGGAGATGCTCGAGATATGGGCCGAGGGCGTCGCGGAGACCCACGCCGCCCTCGAGGGCCCCTGGAACGACTGACCCTGGCTCTAGCCGGGCTGTCCCTCACCCCGCGCCACCTGTCCCTCGTGGGGCAGGTGGCGCACGAGTTCCGCCGCAGCCTCCTCGTAGTGCTGCGTCACGGCCCCCCGGAAGATCTCCGGGTCGCCCTGGGCATAGGCGTCCATGAGGGCCCGGTGGCGGGCCCCGATGTCTTCCAGGCGGCCCGGCACGTGCGCCGTCACCCAGTGGAAGAAGATCGCGATGTGCCCGTCGAGCTCGTGGAACTTGAGCAGGAGCAGACGGTTCACCGATTCCGCCGCAATCAGGCCGTGGAATGTGCGGTCGAGGTTGACCGCCTCGAGGTGGTCCGAATCTCGGATGACGTCAAACCGCTGGCAGATGCGTTCGAGCTCGCGCAGGGTTGCCGCAGTGGGCGGTGGACTGTAGCGCACGGCGCTGGCCTCGAGAATGGCGCGCATCTGCGCCACCTCCAGGGTGTCACGCCCCGACGGACTCGCAACGTAGAGTCCGCGGTGCGGCGTGCGTACCAGGAGTCCCTCCTGCTCCAGCAGGCGCACGGCCTCCCGCACAGCGCTGCGGCTGACGTCGAAGTCCTGCGCAATCTCCTCCTCGAAGAGGCGCGTACCGAGGCTCCATGTCCCGACCAGCACGCGCCGACGTAGCTCGAGGCGGATCTGTTCGACGACCGTCTTGATCATGTCCTTACCCCTCTGCACCTGCGGCCTAGCAATTCAGGGCGCCGCCACCGCGAACAGCGGATCGTCCGCGCCGATCGCAAAGGAGCTCGCGGCGAACAGCACCTCGCCCGTCTCGGGCACCGCGATCTCATGCAGCAAGTCGCCGTAGACGTCATGCAGCACGCCGCCGATGGCCCCCGCCTCCACCCGCTCGCCTGGATGCACCCGGCTGCGCCAGAAGCCCGCCTGCGGGGCGCGGCTCCAGACGAAGCGCGTGTAGATCTGCGGCGAGAGATGCAAGGTGGTGCTCCCCGACAGCATGCCGAGCAGGCGCAGGACGTTCAGGACGCCCTGCTCGTGGATCCCCTGGTTGCACGGGTCCAGCTGGCCTAACTGCCCTGCTTCCGGCAGGATGGCAGGCACGCCGAGTTCCGCCGCCGCCGCGTAGCTGCCCCCGGCGACGCTCGCCGAGCGGATCAGGCGCGGAATGCCGTAGGCCTCGGCCATCGCCTGGGCCGTGCGGCGCACCTCCTCCTTGCCGTAGTCGGAGAAGATGGTGAAGGGCACGAGCGCCTCGTGAATGTCGCCGCCGTGCATGTCGATCCAATAGTCCGCCTCGCGCAGCACCGCGATCACGCGGGCGGCCATGCGCTCCGAGGCCGAGCCTGCGGCGTCCCCGGGAAAGCAGCGGTTGAGGTTCTTGCCGTCGAGCGGGTTATAATACTGGCTCCGGCCCCAGAAGGCCGGGGGATTGGTCAGGTGCAGCACGATCACACGCCCTTTGATCTCGCCGGGTTCGAGGCGCCGCGCGATCTCGATGGCGGCGGCGATGCCGGGGTATTCCCCCCCGTGCACCCCGCCCGACAGCAGGAGCGTCGGGCCGTCAGCCGCACCTCGCACGTCGGTATAGGGGATCGAGACCTCCGTGCCGGGCACATCGAAGAACCCACGGAGCTTGCGGCCCGCAAGCGTTCCCTGCGTTTTGGCCATCAGCGGCTGCCCTCCTCGCGCGATATACCGTCCGTCGCCCCGAGCACCTCGGGCAGGTGCGCAAGCAGGATCGCCCAGGCCCGCAGACCCTGATCGAAGCGCTCAAGGCGGAAGAATTCGTTCGGTGCATGATACTGCTCGTCCGCGGTGGAGAAGGAGTAGAACAGGGTCGAAACGCCGAGTTCCCGCTGGAAGAGGTCCGCGCACGGCTCGGTGCCGCCCATGCGCACCCGCACGGGACCACGTCCCGTTACCTCCTGCAGCACCTCCCCCGCGAGAGCGAGCACCGGATGGTCCGGGGGCATGCGGTACCAGTTGGAGCTGCCACCCTGCGCCGCGACCTCGATGCGAGCGTAGGGCGGAGTACGCCGGAGCAGAGTCTCCTGCAGCAGCGAACGGATCTCGTCCGGATCCTGATCGGGCACGATCCGGCAGGTGATCTTGGCCATCGCCTCGCTCGGCACGACCGTCTTACCACCCTCGCCCTGGTAACCGCCGCCCATGCCGTTCAGCTCGAGCGTCGGGCGCGCCCACTGGCGCTCGAGCGTCGAGTAGCCCTCTTCACCCCAAAGCTCTCCCAGCCCCAGGACGCCGCGGTAGGCCTCCTCGTCGAAGTCGAGGGTTGCGATCTCTGTCCGCTCGGCCGCCGTGAGGTTTCGCACCCGGTCGTAGAAGCCCTCCACGGTCACCCGGCCGAGTGCGTCGTGTAGGCCCGCCACGAGTTCCGCGAGGACATGCAGGGCATTCGGCACGCCGCCTCCGTGCCGGCCGGAGTGGAGGTCCTGGTTCGCCGTCCAAAGCCTTACCTCGACCCCGCAGAGGCCCTTGGCGGCAAGCGTCAGGGATGGCTCGCTCGCCCGCCACATGGCGCCATCGGCGCTGAGGACGAGATCCGCCTGCAGCATCTCGTGGTGCGCCGCGACAAACGGTTCGAGGTGGATGCTGCCGAGCTCTTCCTCGCCCTCGATCAGGCAGCGCACGTTGAGCGGCAGCTCTCCCGCCGTCCGCCGCAAGGCTTCGAGTGCCTTGAGGGCGATGAACAGCGGGCCCTTGTCATCGCTCGCGCCGCGGGCGTAGATGCGTCCTTCACGCAGGTCCGGCACGAAGGGGGGCGTATGCCAGCGCTCCAGGGGGTCCGGCGGCTGGACGTCGTAGTGGCCGTAGATCAGCACGGTCGGTCCACCGGGCTGGGGCAGGTGCTCAGCCCAGACGACGGGATGGCCGCCTGTTGCCAGCACCTCCACGCGATCAAAGCCGGTGCGACGCAAGTCAGCCGCCACGAAACCGGCCGCCCGCGCCATGTCCTGCCCGTGTGCGCTTTGCGCGCTGACACTCTCGATGCGCAGGAAGTCCAGCAGTTCCTCGAGCTGCCGCCCGCGCTCCGCCTGCAGATAGCCCTCCAGGGATTCTAGCACGCCAGGGTCCCCCTTCGTTGCTCCGTTCCGGCCTCCGGGATCCTAGCCGCCGCGGAGCGCCTCGAGCTCTTCGAGGTTCTGCCAGGACATCTCCCGCTCACCCCGCTCGAGCTCGTGGATCATCGCGACGAGCTTCTGGGTCAGGGGCAGCCTGAGGCCGTGCCCGCGGCCGATCGCCAGCACCCTGCCCGGCTGCTCGTCCACTTCGGTCGTGCGGTGGCGCACCTTGATGTCCCGCCAGATGCCGCTCTTCGTCTTCTCACTGGCGAGCTGCCAACGCACCATGCGGTCGAGGGCCAGATCGAGAAGGGCCCAGTCCTGGCGCTCGCGCGGCCAGTAGAGAGCCGGCGTGATGGTGTCGAAGGGCATCAGGCGCACCCCCTCCCGATCCGCCACGTCGTACACCTCGCAAGCCAGCTCCACCATCAGCGTACGGTAGCGGTCCACAACGTCGCCCATCCGCTCGTCGGCGAGGGCCGTCGCGAAGAGCATGGTGGCGTAGCCGAGCTTTGCCCAGAGGTAGCCCCAGATGTTGTCGGTGCGGTGCACCGTGCCGAAGTGCTCCATCGCCCGCGCGAGGGCCTCGAGGCGGCCGCTATTCCGCCCGTCCAGCTCGCCGACGTAAAGGGCACCCTCCGAGCCGTAGTGCACGAGGCCTGGGCCGAGGTAGTCGGCCGAGAAGTTGACGAAACACCCGATCGTGCGCTCCCCCCCGACCATTTCGGCGATGGTGCGCTCGTTGAGCCCGTTCTGCAGCGAGACGACCGCAGTCTTCGGCCCCACCGAGGAGAGCACGCCCGCGAGCGCCTCGCGCGTATGCTGGGCCTTGACCGCGAGCAGCAAGAAGTCCGGCGCGGCGAGTCCGGGGAGCTCCTCGAGCCGCACGGCCTGCACGGGGACAGTGACGGTCTCATCATAGCCGCGAATCGTCAGTCCGTGCCGCTGCATCGCGACGACATGCTCCACATCCTGGTCGGTGAAGACCACGTCCTCGCCGGCGCGTGCCATGTAGGCTCCGATGCTGCCGCCGATCGCTCCCGCGCCCACCACGAGATAACGCACCCTGGCACCCTCCTTCAACGCAACGCCGCCCGGGCCGCCGCGAGCCCCGCGACGATCCGGTTGCGCTCGCGCACGAGATCAACCTGCAGATGCCGGATCAAGGGATCGCCGTCCGCCAGTGCGGCGAGCGCAGCGACCCGTTCGAGGCCCGGCAGAATTCCCTGCGGCAGGGCCGGATCCTGGCCGAACGGCCCGATGCGGCTGTAGCGGATCGGACCGAGAGCCCGCGAGAGAGCCATCAGGCGTCCGTTCGCCCTCCGCACCTGCCGAGGGTTGGCCGCATCGCCCGTAGCCCGCAGCCGGTCGGCTTCGAGATCAACGCGCTCGGCGCGCTGGACGAGGCGCTGGGCATGCAGGATCGCCTCGCCAAGATCCAGGCGCCGCCCGGCCTGCGCCTGACGGGCCTTGAGCATAAGCAGCACCTCCGCCGCAGCGTCCGCCGCCCGCATGGGCAGCACCGGCTCGATAAGGAGGTGCCAGATGGCGCGCAAGTAGATGCGCGCATCGCGCGCCAGGAAGGCGGAATCCAGCTTATCGAGCGTGTCCTCGGGCGTGTGCCACCACCAGCCGAGCCCCCCGCCGGCAGAGACGCCTGAGTTCCCCTCGCCGGCGAAGGGCTGCTCCGAGACCTCCATGAAGAGCGCCGGCACGCCGAAGCCGAGGAAGGATTCGTCGCCCGCACGCAGCGGTGGCGTACCCTCGTACGGCTCCTCGCTCTCCGGCGCGATCGCCTGGCCGCCGAGGGAGCGCAGCTCCGCGCTTGCGATCGCGTGGCCGAGGTCCACAGCGCCCTGTCCGCCGGGCGAGTCCACGTTGACGTGCACGACGCAGTGGTCGCTGAGTTCGAAGTGGTGGAGATCCGCGTAATACGCCGAGCCAGCGTAGCGCCCGTGCGAGTGCCCTGACCAGAAGCAGAGCCGCAGCCCGCGCGCGAGGGCGCCCTGACGGGGCTGGAGGATACGCGCCAGCTCCAGCATCAACGCGTTGGCGCTGCCGTTGTCCATGGCGCCCAGGTACCAGGAATCGATGTGGCCAGAGAAGAGGACGAAGCTGCCGTCGCCGCCGGGTGCCGGCAGGTCCGCCTCCAGCAGGGGCAGTTCGCGCCAGCGCGTGTCCACTTCTGCCCACATCCGCGCCGTCACTTTGCCTCCGCGCAGCCGGAGCCTCAGGCGCTCGCCCGCAGCGACATCGATCGAGACGGAGGGGGTCCTGGGCAGGCGAGCGAGGTCGTCGAGGCCCGGGCTGCCCCAGACGGGCGAGACGATCATCTCGTGGCGCTTATTGCCGCTGACGAAGATCTCGGCGATCGCCCCGCCGGCCTCGGCCGCCTGGACGCTCTGGGGATTGGCCACGCCGTCGAGCAGCGCGATCCTGCCCGAGATCTGCTGGCGCCGCACCTCCTCGGCGCGCATGGCGCCGAGGTCGAGGATCTCCCCCTCGAGCGCCGCGCAGGGCTGCGCCATGGCATGGGTGATGCAGGGCAGGGCGCCCAGGCCTGAGACCTCGAGCGCGGCCGGCCCCGGCCAGCTGACGTAGCCGGGATGGTGCCCCAGGCGCACCGCGAAGCCAATCTCCTCCAGCCGCCGGGCGACGTAGCGGAAGGCCCGCTCCTCCTCGGGGCTGCCGGAGAGGCGCACCTCTTGGCTGACCTCCCGGCACTCCGCCATCAGTCGCCCCTCGTCCACCTCTGAAAGCAGGCGTTCGAGATAGCCGTCGAGCCGCACCTGTCAAGACTCCCTACTGCATCCATTTGCCGCCGTCGACGCTGAGCGTCTGGCCGGTGATCCAGCCCGCCTCCTCGGCGGCGAAGAAGCACACCGCATAGGCAATGTCCTCAGCCCGACCTAGCCGGCGCACAGGGATCGCGGCGAGAAGGCTTTGCTGGCCCTCCTCGCCATAGGTCTGCCACTGGCGCTCCGTCGTCGGGTTCGAGCGCACGAAGCCCGGAGCCACGTTGTTGACGGTGATACCAAAGGGACCCAGCTCGTGCGCCATCTGGCGCGTGAAGCCGATCTGACCCGCCTTGGCCGAGGCATAGGCCTGGATGCCCGTGAGGCTGACGCCGCGACCGGCGCCTGAGGAGATGTTGACGATCCGCCCGTAGCCCTTGGCCTTCATGAACGGCGCTGCGGCGCGGGTCGTGTGGAAGACGCCCTGCAGGTTGACCCGCACGATGGCCAGGAACTCCTCGTCCGTGACCTCCTCGATCGGCCGCCCGACCTGACCCAGCACGCCACCCGCGACATTGACGAGGATGTCGAGGCCGTCCCGCGCCGCATCGGCCATCGCCTCGGCGACCTGGGCACTCTGGGTCACGTCGAGCGCCCGGATCTCGACCCGACCGCCCACGGCCGCCACGGCGGCCTTTGTCTCCTCGAGCTCCGACGTCAGCACGTCCGTCGCGACGATCTCGGCGCCGCGGCGGGCCAGTTCCACGGCGACGGCGCGGCCTATGCCGTGCGCGGCACCGGTGATGAATGCCTTGCGCCTCTCAAAGCTCCCGGACAAGAGATTCAGCTCCTTCGCAAGGGGCAGCCGCCCCTCATGCTTGATGCCGGCTGCGAGGGTCCAGTGCCTCGCGCAGGCCGTCGCCGACGAGGTTGCTCGCGAGTACGACGATCAGGATCGCGATGCCCGGGGCCAGCACCAGCCACGGAGACAGCAGGATGAAGTTCTGGCCGTCGGAAAGCATGGCGCCCCAGTCGGCGGTGGGCGGCTGCACGCCCATGCCGAGGAAGGAAAGGCCCGCCACGTCGATGATGGCCGTGCCGACGTTGAGGGTCGCCTGCACGAGCAGTGTCGGCAGGAGGTTCGGCAGAAAGTGGCGCCGGATAATCAGCGCGTCGCGCGCCCCCAAGGACTTCGCCGCCTGCACGAACTCGAGCTGTTTGATGCCAAGTCCGACCGAACGCACGAGGCGAGCGTAGACGGGCAGGTAGGTGATGGCGATGGCGATCTCGGCCTGCACGAGCCCGGGACCGAGCGCGGCCACGATCATCAGCGCGAGCAGCAGGAACGGGAAAGCCATGAAGATGTCGGCCACACGCATCAGGACCATGTCCCAGATGCCGCCGTAGTAGGCGGTGAGAAGGCCCCAAAGCGTGCCGATCGAGAGCGAGATAGCCACGATGATGAGCCCGGTCTCGAGTGCCGTGCGGGCGCCGAAGAGGACGCGGGCAAACTCGTCGCGCCCGTATTCGTCCGTGCCCAGGAGGTGGGCCGGCGACGGCGGCTGCAGCGCCTGGGAGAGGTTCTGCGCGACAGGGCTCTGATGGCTCAGAAGCGGGGCAAGGATGGCGGCAAGGATGACGACCACCAGCACCCAGAGGGCGACGACGGCGCCGCGGTTGCGGCGGAAATGGCGCCAGGCGCGTAATCCCTCGCTGGTCAGGGGAGCCTCCTTGATCTCCTCCACCGGCGTCGGCGCGATCGGCAGGGCCATGGGACTCCCCCCTAGCTGTAGTGGATGCGCGGGTCGAGACGCGCGTAGAGGAGGTCCACGAGCAGGTTGACAAGTACGAAGACGCTGGCGGCCAGGATGACGACACCCTGCACCACCGGGTAGTCGCGGAAGAGGATGGCCTGGATCATCAGTCGCCCGATGCCGGGGATGGAGAAGATCGTCTCGGTGAGGACGGCGCCCGACAGCAGGGCCCCCACCTGAACGCCCAGCACGGTCACGATGGGCAGAGACGCGTTGCGCAGGGCGTGCTTCCAGACGACCACGCGCTCGCGCAGGCCCTTGGCCCGGGCAGTACGCAGGTAGTCCTGGGAGAGCACCTCGATCATGGCGCTGCGCGTCATGCGCGTGATGAAAGCCACAGGGTAGGTGGCAAGGGTGATCGCTGGCAGCACGAGGTGGCCCACGGCATCGCCCGCAGCGCTCCAGTTGCCGCTCAGGATGGCGTCGAGGATCGGCATGCCGGTGATGTGCGCCACCACCGTGCCGGCGGTCAGGACGCTCGAGAAGGGGAAGAGCGGCAGGTCGACGCCGAAGGCCAGGATGAGCATGACGCCGGTCCAGAAGATCGGCATCGAGATGCCGATCAGCACCAGCACCATGATCAGGCTGTCAAACCATGTGTTACGGTAGACGGCCGCCGCGACGCCGCTGAGAATGCCGACCACGCTCGCGATCAGGAAGGCCGCGATCGTCAACTGCAGTGTGATCGGGAAGGCCTGGCCGATGTCCTGGGCGACAGGGTTGTGGTATTGCAGCGAGGTGCCGAAGTGGCCCTGCACGATCTGCGTGAAGTAGGCCCAGAACTGCACCCAGAGGGGTTTGTCGAGGCCGAGCTGGTGCGTCAGGAGCCGGATCTGCGCCGCGGTCGCGTGCGCGCCTGCGATCGACTGGGCGACGTTGCCGGGCACGACATGCAGGCCGATGAAGACCGCGATCAGCACGCCGAGCAGGACCGGGATCGCCCAGAGAAGCCGTTGGACGACATAGGTGAGCATGCTCCGCGCCCCCCCTCGGCGAGGGGGGCGGTCCAGCCGCCCTCCTCGCTTCTTAGCCGGCTACTTAGAGAGCCAGACCTGGTTCATGTTGACGTAGAAGAAGGTGGGGTTCGGCACAAAGCCGTGTACGCTCGTGCTTTCCGCGCGCATCAGGTTCGTGTAGTTGAGGAAGATCGCAGGCGCGTCCTTCATGATGGTCTTCTGCACCTGGTCGTAGATCGCGGCGCGCTGCGTCGGATTCGACGTCAGAAGGGCTTTAGCGAAGTCCTGGTTGACCGTCGCGTTGTTGTAGTGCGAGAAGTTGCCCGTGGTGAAGGCGTTGCCGTTGAAGAGCGGCGAGATCATGTCGTCGGGGTCGCCATTATCACCGGTCCAGCCGGCCAGCGACATCTTGTTGAAGCTTGTGGAGCGCGCCTCGGCGAGCCAGGTCGCGGGGTCCAGCACGTTCAGCTTCAGTGTGATGCCGATCTTGGCGAGGTCGTTCTGGATCGCCACCGCGAGCTCCGGCCCGCCGATCGGGTTGTAGCCGCGGGCGTTGTTGTAGACGTCGATGGTGAAGGTGAAGCCCTTGCCGTAGCCCGCCTGCTGCATCAGCTGCTTCGCCTTCTGCAGGTTGTAGGAGTAGGCCGGGATGTTCGGGTCGTAGCCGAAAGCCACAGTCGGCAGGGGCGAGTTCATCACCTGAGCATAGCCACCGTAGAGGCTCTGGTCGATGGCCTGCTTGTCGACCGCGTAGTTGACGGCCTGACGCACCAGCAGGCTCTTGAACGGGCCGGTTTGCACGGGAAGCGACACGTAGTTGTCGTCAAGACCGGGCTCGGCCAGAAGCCTGAGGCTCTTGTCGCCCTTGATGGTCGGGATCTCGCTCGGTGCCACGTCGGTGAGGATGTTGATGGCGCCCGTCTTGAGCGACAGCAACTGCGCCGACTGGTCCGGGATGATCTTGAACAGGATCTCGGAGAGGTGCGGCTTGCCGCCCCAGTAGTCCGGGTTCGCCTTGACCTCGACGTACTGGCCCTTAACCCAGCGCACGAACTCGAACGGACCCGTTCCGGCCGGGTGCTGCCAGGCGTCCGTACCATAGGTCTTGAGCATCTTGGGGCTCGTCACGCCGTTCCAGACCATGGCGAGGTCGGCGAGGAACTCACCGTTCGGCTGACTCATGTTGATGGCGATCTTGTACGGACCGAGGATCTGCGTGCCGGTGACGTTGCCCCAAGTGAAGGGCACGAACGTCTCGGCTCCCTTGAGGTTGGCGTAGTAGTCTGGGTTCTTCGGATTGATCAGGTGATCGACCCAGAAGGCGACGGCCTGCGCGTTGAAGGGCGCGCCGTCCGAGAACTTGACACCCTGGCGGAGATCGAAGATGTAGGTCTTGCCACCGTTCGTGATCTGCCAGCTCTTGGCGAGCCCCGGCTTCACCGTGGTGTTGCCCACGCCGTAGGCCGTGAGGCCGTCGTAGAGCGTGCCGAGCACGTAACCGGAGTCGTTGTCGAGCGTGTTCGCCGGATCCAGGCCGACAGGGTCGGCGGAGACCTCGATCGAGAGCGTACCGCCCTCTACGGGGCCCTTCGACTGCGGCGCGGTCGTCTGACTGCCGCACCCCGCGGCACCGAGCACGAGCACGGCCACCGCCAAGGTCAGGACACGTTGCCAGTTCGCTTTCACTCGGGGCACCTCCAGACTGCGAAACACTGCAAGGAGAGTAGGCCAGACACCGCGCCGAACCAAGTTCCTGGTTCCTGCCGGCGTCCCCCCCTTTGCGGCATTCTCACGCCGTATGTCCTAATTTCCTAAATGCTTTATTTCGACAGAGCAAATGGCGCTCCTGCCGGAAAAGGTGGCGTTTTTCGGCCTCACCGCACGGTGTAGCCATCGCTATGCAGGGCCACGGCAGGACATGCCTTGGCGCTTGCCGCAGGCCCGGCCGTGGCTTTGGGCCTGCGGCCATAGGCCGCCAAAGGGTCTGGTGGTCCGAAGGGACGTTCTCACTTGCCCCAAAATCCCGTATGCAACGTATCGGTAACAGATTGTTATGCCAATCCTTTGTTTCAAGAGTTTGTTGGAAACGCAAACAAGAGGGTAGCAACTGCCCGGTGGCAGTGCTACGTGTGTTCGCTAGGCAAAGGGTGCATGGTCTTAGCGAATAGCTCTGTCTTTGTGCGATTTCGCCTAACGCGTCCCGCAGGAGAGTGCGCAATCAATGAAACGCGGATACTTGGCTTTCCATACTGGCACAGGCTGCATCAAGCTCCCGGAGTCGTCGTGTGCCCTCAGCATCGAGTGCACTTGTGCGCATCGTCGTTGCCCTTGCAGCACTGGCGCTACTCCGTGGTGTCGGCCGCTCAAGCCGTAGAAACGGTACCGCCGTCGCGCCCTATCGTTGAGGACAATCCTCTGGATCAGTTCCTGCTTCGATACGCCCTGCGGTCGCGAACTCCTAGATCATTCGCAACGACCTGCGGGCCTCCGCTCTGTTTCGGAACGGTACCGGATTGAGCTGGCAACCAGGGGATTCGCCACGGAAGACGAGCACATCGCCCGATCCGAACTTTCTGCAGCCATCGATGCGTGGCTGCCCGCTGGCGCAGGGGAGTGGCTGACCAGAAGCACGCGCGGCTCGCAGACACCCGCGTGGGCGGATTTGGCTACCACCTTACTTGCAAAATCTCCAGTGCTTCACCTGGTGTTGCTAGACTTTTTGGGACTAGACGTTGGCGTCCTGGGCTCGCCATGCGGCGTTTCTGCCTACTTGCCAACAGAGTCTCGGCACGCCCGTATGGGACTAGACGTTGTGCAGCAGACACGGCGCGCCGAGACCACCGCGACTCGTCTCCGCATGGAAGATCAACGGCAGAGATGGATCGAGGTGTGCTCAACCAACCCAAATGCAAGTCGACAGCTCCTGAGGCGCGCTGCGCCAGCCCTCTTCGATTGGCTTTGGAAGCATGACCGGGACTGGTTGGAACAACATCTTCCGCCGCGCCTGGGCCCGGGCGCCAGTCCGCACTTCCGGGTTGACGGCCAACGGCGGCGCTGGATCGAGGTTTGTTCAGCCAACCCAAATGCGACGCGGACCAGGCTCAGGGAGATGGCGTGTGCGCTCTACTACTGGCTTTGGCATCACGATCGGGACTGGTTGGAACAGCACCTCCCAGCGCCGGGCCGGCGCCAGTCCCCAGCTACTGGACCGCGCCTCCGCCTTGAAGACCAACGGCGGCGCTGGGTCGAGGTGTGCTCGACGAACCCAGGTGCAAATCGGACCAGGCTCAGGGAGGTGGCATACACGCTCTACTATTGGCTTTGGCATCACGATCGGGACTGGTTGGAACAGCACCTCCCAGCGCCGAGCCGGCGCCAGTCCCCAGCTACTGGACCGCGGTTCCGCGTCGAAGACCAACGGCGACGCTGGATAGAGGTGTGCTCAGCCAACCCACATGCAAGTCGGACCAGGCTCCGGTACGTGGCACATGCGCTCTACAAATGGCTTCTGCAGTACGACCGGGACTGGTTGGAACAGCACCTCCCGGCGAGGTTGACCCGGTTCGGTGGACGGGCTGGCACTAGGGGGTAATAGCCCTCGGGTAGGAGGCAGTCCGGATGCCGAGTTCGAGAAGGCCATATCCTCCGGAGTTCCGGGAGGAGGCCGTACGGCTGGTTCGGGAGCACGGGAAGCCGATGGCGGCGGTGGCGAGGGACCTCGGGGTGTCCGTGGAGTCCTTGCGCCAGTGGATACAGCGAGCTGAGGTCGAAGAAGGCAAGCGTGAGGGCCTGACGGAGGCGGAGCGCGACGAGCTCAGGCGCCTGTGGCGAGAGAACCGAGTTCTGCGGGAAGAGCGTGAAATCCAAAAAAAGCCGCAGCCTTCTTCGCCAAGGAGCAGAGCCGGAACCCGTAGCGGCGTTCCGCTTCGTTGACGCGGAGAAGGCGTCGCACAGCGTGATCATCCTCTGCCGCGTGGTCGGCGTTTCCCCCAGCGGGTACTATGCGTGGCGCAAGCGCGGGCCCTCGCGGCGGGAGCAGGCCGACAGGCATCTGGCACAGCGGATCCGGCAGATCCATCGCGAGAGCCGCGGGACCTACGGCGCACCGCGGGTGCACGCAGAACTCCAGATCGGCGACGGAGTGCGTTGCTCGCGCAAGCGGGTGGCGAGACTCATGCGCAGCGCCGGGATTGCCGGCATCAGCCGCAGGAAGACAACTGGCACGACGCGGCGTGATCCACGCCGGACGCCGTCCCCCGACCTCGTGCAGCGGCAATTCACCGCCTCGGCACCGAACCAGGTCTGGGTGGCCGACATCACGCAGCATCCGACCGCCGAAGGCTGGCTCTACCTGGCCGCGGTGCTTGACCTGTTCTCGCGCCGCGTCGTCGGCCGGGCCATGGCCGATCATCTGCGCTCAGACCTCGTCATCCAGGCCTTGAACATGGCCATCTTCAACCGCAAGCCGGCTCCCGGCCTCGTGCACCATTCCGGTCACGGCGCCCAGTACACCGCGCTCGCCTTCGGCCAGCGCCTCAGCGAGGCTGGCATCCTCGGCTCCATGGGCACCGTAGGAGACGCCCTCGACAATGCTGCCGCCGAGAGTTTCTGGGCGACGCTGCAGACCGAGCTCTTCGACCGTCGTACTTGGCCGACGCGCAGGGCGCTGCAGTCTGCCATCTTCGAGTACATCGAGGCGTTCTACAACCGCTGGCGTCGTCACTCCACGCTTGGCCAGATCAGCCCTGCAGAGTTTGAGAGGAGGTGCTGCCCCGGAGAGACGACCGGGCAGGAATCACGCGCTTCGTGACCAAGCTCTTGACCTGTCCACGAAACCGGGGCAACTCCACATACCCAGGGGTGCGAAAAACGGGTCGCGTCCACCTGGGGCCTCGGGCATTGCGCAGTCACCTCGCAAAGAGAAAGACGCCCCGTACAGCCGAGATGTACGGGCCGCCACTTGGCAACCGTGAGTGCAACTTTACGTCTGTTGACCCTCTCCTCAGGAGTAACACGATTCAGTATCCAAGGTCAGAGGACGGAACCGGCCGACCACCGAACGAACCTACGTGCCGACCTGTTCCAGCAAAGCCGTGCCTCATTATGACTACGAATACGCTCTATTCGGCGGCCAAAGAGGGGTGCGAGGACATTTTCGGCGTATCCTGACCCATCCGTGGGTCAGGATACGCGAGAATCCCAGCCGTTCTCCTAAAGGCGCTCGGCACCGCGGATTAGGTCTGAAGAGAACTGCAAGAACGCCATCTTTCGCGACTACGGAGTAATCTTAGGTTCTAGGTTCGGGTACTGTCCGATGCTCCCGTCTGTGGCACGACCCGGGCCAAGCTTTCCCCACAGTCTAGGGTCACTGTTGTCCCGGTGAGCCCGGAAAACGTCGGCCCGGCAAGGGTTATTGCCACCTGTGCAACCCCCTCCGGACCAAGCAAAGCTGGAAGCGAATTGGTAGCGAGCAGGTTCAACTTCAAGTCGACCGACGTACTCTCCGCACTGAACCGTGTCCCAAAGATGGACCCGGGACTGAGGCCAACAACCCTGACCCCCTGCCTGCCAGCTTGCGGCGCAAGCGAACCCACCATCGCTTCCACGCCGGCCTTGGAGGCTGCATAGATCGGATGCGATGGTGAGCCCCGCGATCCTGAGATCGATGAGATAAACACGGCCGCACCACCCCGCGGTGCGCTTGCGAGAAGTGGAAGAAAGGTCCTGAAGGACGCATATGCCCCAACGACGTTCACACTCAGGACCTCGGGGGCTGAAGCCAAGTCATCAGGGAATCTTGCTCCTAACACGCCGGCGCAGAGAAAGACGGCGTCGACATGCCCGAGCTGGGCGACACACTCGAAAGCCTGTTTCAAGAATGTATCATCCTGGACGTCGCCCACCAAGTCAGTGTACTCTCCCGGGCGAAGGTCGATTCCCCAGCAGCGGCGGTTTGTGTCACGCCAACGCTCGCAGATGGCACGACCGAGGCCGGACGAGGATCCAGTCACCACGGCAATCATCTCAGATGGCGCCACGGCAAATCCACCTCCCAGGTCCAAGTAGCATCGTCCTGATAGAGGGGCACCTCCCCAAGGTTAATCTGGGACGCCATTTCGAGCATCGCAACACGGCGCATAAGATGTGCATCAGCGCCTTCCAACCATGACGTCGGTTGGGGAGGCAGGTGGTTGGCAATCTCTCGTCCGATCTCCACTAGGCGGATCCCTTGGGGATCTTCGAGAGGGATCGTACGGCCTCCTGGAGCGGGCTCGCCAGGCCGTCGTATCTGCCGGGACCAAAGGTAACCGAATTTCCCCTTCCAGTCAGCGTTGACACCGAAATCGGCCTCATGATCCGGAAGGACGTGAACGACCAGATCCTGTCCGATTGGCGCATCACTGTGCTCGCCCCATCCAAGGTCCAAACCGAAAGCAAGGAGAGCCAGAAGGCGGGGGCCAGGTTCTAACTCCCCTTTCAATCGATCGTTCAGATCCGCTAGCCACCGGCTGGCCTCATAGGTGTGGGTGCGCGCGATACTTCTCATCCGATCCCAAAGCTCATCTCCGACCACATTGACCCGTGGACCTAGCCCTTCGGACGACGCCAGACCGTTCCGAGTCAGGATCGTCATCTGGATGTCGGACAGCGGCGCGCCAGACACCCAGAGGGTAAAAAGCTCCTTCAGCACGGGTTGGAACGTACCCATCCAGATGATCACCGTACCACCTCGGGCTCGATTTCATGGAAGCCCCTCATTACCAAGTCGTTGTACGCAACCAACCACTTCCCTTCCGGTAGCGCACCCCGGAGGTCTGACCCATTCTGAACGTCCGCGCAAAGCCATCGGTCATCTTCCCGCCACACCGCTACCGCGTGAGCACCATTTTGCATTGCGATTGGCACGCCGAGGACTGCGTAGACTTGATCCGAGCGCCACCCGCGATGTCGCATGACGGAACAGACAAGGTTGGCAAGGTCGATGCAATTCACCCGTCCCGACTGAACGGCGGCTTCTATTCCGCGACAACCACGGTATTGGTCGGCGGTCAGCCCGAGGTCAGCAAGCGTCTCAATCCGACGAGGGGACCGCTCACTTAGAGCGACGACAGCTGGATGGTCAGGGATGACGGCACGGGACAGATTCATGCTCGCACCCCGGGGGCATCCGGACTAAACCGGAAGCCCGGCAAGGTCCAGTAGAGAATGGCCAACCAAAGTGTCGGAGCGGCGACAAGGAGCCAGATTGCCCCAGGGAAGACACTGAGGGCCAGGGCTGTTGCCAGCAACGGGCCGAAAGGATTTGCCATGCTAACCAAAGTGCTCTGCAAGCCGAATACCCGACCGCGGAACTCGCTTGGGACGAGCCGTTGCATCAGCGTCGTCCGGGACACGTTGCTGATCCCGTTGGCGGTGGATGCGACCCCAAGGGCCACCGCTGCGATCCAGATGGAACCGGTCAGAGCAAGGGCGAGCAACGAAAGACCTTGCACTATTGCCGCTGTCCCGCATACAACCCGAGGGGGCTTAGACCTCATAACTGCGGCCGATGTGGAACCCACAAACTGGCCCGCCGACCAGATGGCAAGGAGGACACCGTAGGTAGCGGCTCCCTGATGCAGACCTCGTTGGACGAGGATCGGGAGCGTGAGCAGAGCTCCGGACAGCGCAAGGTTGATGAGGACCGCGGGTGGGACGATCTTGAAGAACCACCCGACGCTACGACTGTAGTCAAATCCAGCTTTGAGGTCGGACCAAGCCAAGCGCCGCCGGTTCGACGAGCCTGGGGGTGGGGCGTCAGCGGGCAAGCGGCCCACGCATACCGCGCTGCCGAGGAATGTTAGGCCATCAAAGGCGAGTAAGCCGAATACGCCAAACGCCAGACTGGACAGGCCACCGACTAACCGCCCGACCATATCAGCGAGTCGTGTCAATCCAGAGAGGATGCCGTTTCCGGAATTAAGATCCTCATCCCCCTTAAGGAGGCGAGGCACCAATGAGATCTGGGCGGGCACGAACAGCGAGTCCCCGAAAGCCGATACGGCAAGGGCCAACAGGATGAGGACAGCTGCGGCCGCAGGCACCATGAGGGCCGTGACGCCAGCTGCAACAATGATGATGCCCCGCGCGACTTCCGTCCATCGCATTAGGTCACGAGCGCCCAAGCTATCTGCCAAGCCGCCACCCAGGTAAGAGACAAACGACGGGATGGCGATTACGATCCCCGCAACGCCGAGCAGCCAGGGCGACACGGACTGAAGGAACCATAACCCACCGACAAAGAGAAGCGTGTCTCCGAGCTGCGACAGCGATTGTCCGGCGACCAGATAGGCAAACGGGGCCGATCGAAGTGGCCTAAGCATCGCGGCTGCTAGGGATGGGAGCAGTTTCTGGGTTAATCCGGCGGAAGAAACTCGCTCGGTAGACGTTGGGGAACAGTCCCTCCCGCTCAAGATCGGCGCACATGGGGTAGGGGGCGCTCCACGAGTCCCCCTCACCGAACGCGTGGGCCCGACATGCTCCTTTGCAACTGGTGCGGAATACGCAATCACCACAGATGCCGGTGAGCTCGGCACGCATGTACATCTCCCGAAGCCGCGCACCTTGTCCCTTACGCCATAGGTCCGCCAGTTCATCTTCGAGGATGTGTCCGAGTCTCAGGTCCGCATTGTCGCGGGTTAGGCCGCAGATCGTGACGGATCCGTCGGGCAGGACACCCAACAGAGGAAAGCCACAGCCGGAAAAGGCTTCCCGCTGCGCAGCCAGGGACGTAAGGCGGGTCAGAAGATGAGGCGGAATCGCGGCGGGTGGGCTCTTGACCCGCAGGAGGCTCGGATACGCCTCAGCGGAGTCGGCCAGGAACTCAAGAGCAGCACCGTACTCGCGATGAGGGATCGACAGATCGTCGAAGTGGTCGGCCGCTCGTCCTACCGGGTTGACGAACACGAACTTTAGCCGGTTGATTCCCAACTCAAGGGCGACATCCAAGAGTGCAGGTATGGAGTGGATATTGAAACGTGTTACCACACACTGAAGCTCTGTCCACAGCCCGGCGTCAAGAAAACGCCGGTAGCCCCGCAAGGCGATCTCGAACGTGCCCTCACCGCGCATCGCTTGGTGCGCTGCAGCCGTACCTCCGTCGAGACTACCAGCGATAACGATGTGCACTCCTCGTTCGTTGGCTTCAACGAGAGGCTTCATTACCGCCGGACGGGCAAGCATACCGTTGGTCTCGATACGGAGATCGTTCACCCCGTCATCGAGAAGGGTGGAGATGATCACCGGAGCATCTCGTCGGAGCAGGGGTTCGCCACCAGAGAGGGTTACAGCCGTCGGGTTAAAGCTGGCGATCTTCTTGGCCGTGGTAAGAGCGCCTTCCTCATCGAGGTCCGTGGACGTGTCCACATGTGGAGATGAGTTGACCCAGCAATGCACACACTCCAGATTACAGCGAAAACTCAGGTACCAGTAAACCGTTGGACGGAACTGCTTAGCCTCTTTGCCGATCAGCTCAATCGGCATCATCGGATAGTACCACGCCCTTCTCCCGTGCTCTCGACAGAAACGCCCGCACATCGCTCTCCGCGCGCGCGGCAGGCACGTCCGGGTACTTGACGCGCACCCAGGCAACAACCTCATCGGCAGAGAGGTCGGCGTCGACGAGCTTCCCAACGATGTCGACGCCCAACTGGTTAGTAACAAAGACGCTCGCTATTTCCGGCACGCGGAGGGTGTAAACACCACCTGGCTGCTCATCGACTATCATCTCAAGTGCCCTCATGCGGGATCACCTCCCGTAGCCGGGAAGAGGGTGTGTTCCACCACGATGTTCGCATTCATCCACGCCTGCTTGTCGAACAGGCTCTCCACGATCGAATCTGGCTCAAGCCGGAGTTGATGTAACACCGCCCCACTTACTCGATATTGGAAGACCGGACTCATCTCAACGACTTCCACCCTGGCCCCTTGTTCCGTGGCCAACTGAGCCTTGCCCCGAACCAAGATGAACACGTGATCGAAACCGGCGTGATGGTGAGCCGGTTCGGGGATCAAGACAGGAGTTGAGTGGGAGATATAAATCTTTCGTCCCGCGAAACCACCATCACCTGGAAGGATGTCCACATAGACCGTGTAGTTTTCGCGTTCAAGAATGTCGCGCGTCCTCCCAACTGACACCGTCATCAACTTTCACCTCTGTAAAACGGAGCGGCAACCGCAAGCGGCAGGTTGCCCCGCCGCTTGCCGTTGCCTGCTCCCGCTGGATCAGCTTCCGCCAGTGCTGCAACCTCCACAGTCGCCGGTCACCGTGCCGGCTAACTCCTCGATGTCGAGGAGGTATGGGGCTTCGTACATGTAGTAACCTCCTTTTCAGGGAAAATAGAGCATGCTCTCATCGAAGCGTACATTCCAGATTTATACAAATCAAGGCGCGTCTACCTACCAGTTGGTTACGACGGCGGGCCTCGTGTCGATGTACCTGCACGCCAATGCCAAATCCACAGTTCCCTTACCCACAAATTGGTTACACTAAAGCGGGCGCAATTCCAGCATTGTCCATGGTGGCGTACTGTGCCAATGCGCTGCGTCGACCACACCTAAATCTACTAGCCACGACGTCTGCCTTCAGCTCATCCGTCGTGGCCAAACGGTGCGTGCGAATCCTGCATTCTGCGCTGCGGCGTAACCGAGGCGCACGCCATTGTTGGGCGAGGGACGGCTGGACGTCGCGGTCACCGAGGTCCCCTTGCTCGAGGAGGTCCCTGCCGTCCATCAGCTGCTCGCCGCCGGCCGCGGCAGCGGCAAGTATGTCGTCGATTGCCAACGGAACTAGTCCGACTCACCGCACGGCGTGGTTCGGCGGGACTGCCTGCGGGACGGGCGCGTCCGGCGTCTCTCGCCTGGGCTCGTGCTGCATTCGTCGCCGTGCGGAGCCGAGCCGACTAAGGTAGTTCCTTCGGCCCAGGTCATGGCCCGTACTTTTTGCCTGCTGCGGGTTCGATCCTTTGGGTCTGCCCCGCGCCTCTGCGTCGAGGTTGCCTACGCCTGCAAGCGCAACGCCTGCCCCAGGTTATCTACCTTGCGCCTGGCACGCCCTTGATGTAGGCCCCCACCACGTTCAATGACGCTTTCCGCATTCAGCCAGGCCTTCCAGTCCAGCACCGGCTCAGCACCGAACTTTCTCGACGTCGCCGGCTACAACACGGGTCTTGCCATTCAGAAGACGCTTGAGACCGCCAAGTCGCTCTCGCAGCTCGACCTGCGTGCGGCCGCAGGCAAGATCTCGATGTTCACGCTCGATGGCCAGTTCAAGATCAACAGCGAAGGCGCCCAACTCGGCGAGCAGCTGCCGGTTGCCCAGCTCCAGCCGAGTGGCAGCGGCCTCAAGACCGTCATCGTCTACCCGTCCTCTGTCGCGACCGGTTCGGCTGTGACGCCGCCCGGCCAGTAACAAACGGCCGCCCGCGGACCCTGCGTTCCGGTTGGCCCGGCGCCCCGAGCCGGGCCAACCGATTCGATACCCGGCGGATGCCGAAAGGATGGCCCCCATGCTCTACGCGCTCATCGCCGGTGAGCAATTTGCTGAGGAGGCGACAGGATTGGTGATGATGCATCTCAGGCGCTACGCGTTCGTACTGGCTGCGGCGGCGGGCCTCCTAGCCGCGGGCTGCGGCTCCACACCCAGCTCGTCCGCGCCGGTTGTGCCGAAGGCGATCACGATCGGGACGCTCTACGCTGGCTCGGGGGCATATGCCACGTCCTCGCAGCCGGAACTTGCCGGCCTCAAATTCTGGGCAAGCCAAGTGAATGCTCAGGCCCTCAAGGGCGTGAACCTCAAACTGGCCAAGGGCGGGGCGCTCGGTCTTGTCGGACCGAACGGGTCGGGCAAGACAACCTTGATCAACATCATCTCCGGCATCTACCGGCCGAACGCCGGCAAGGTGGAGCTGCAGGGCGTGGACGTCACGGGCAAGCCGCCGCACCACCTCAGCCACCACGGCGTCAACCGCACCTTCCAGGTGCCGAAGCCCTTCGGCTCGCTCACCGTGCGTCAGAACATCGACGTGGCCCGCATGTACAGCCGGCGAAGCCAACGCAAGACGGACGACATCCTCGCATTTGTCGGCCTGCAAATGCTCGCCGGTCGCCCGGCGGACTCCCTCAACACCGCCCAGCAGAAGCTCCTTGACCTCGGGCGGGCGCTCGCGACCGACCCCCATCTCCTGCTGATCGACGAATTGGGCGCTGGCTTGGGCCCGGCCGATCTCGACCTCGTGGCCGCAAAGCTGAACGCCCTACGCCAGGAAGGCATCACGATGCTCATCGTCGAGCACTTGATGGGCTTCCTCGGCAAGGTTACCGAGGAAGTCGTCGTGATGAACGCCGGCGCTGAGATCTTCGTCGGCAAACTCGAGACCGCGGCCAAGGACCCCAAGGTGGTCGAGGTCTTCCTGGGAGGCTAGATGATGCCTATGGAGCCCTTCTTCGTGGCGCACGGCATCGAGGCGAGCTACGGCAGGCTGCAGGTTCTCTGGGGCGTCGACCTCGAGCTCCGCGAAGGCGAGTCCGCCGTTCTGCTCGGCTCGAACGGCGCGGGCAAGACCACCCTGCTCAAGGCCCTTCTGGGCCTGCGGCCCGTGCTCCAGGGCGAGATCCTGCTGGCTGGCCAGCACATGGAGCACCTGCGCACCGACCTGCGCGTGCAGCGGGGCATCCACTACATGACCGAACTCGGCGTCTTCCCGAACCTCAGCGTGGACGAGAACCTGCAGGTGGGCGGCTTAGGCCTGCACCACCACGATCTCAGGCAACGCATCGGCAATCTCTATGAGACCTTCCCGGACCTTGGACGCCTGCACGGGGCGCCGGCGGCGAGCCTCTCAGGCGGACAGCGCAAGATGCTCGGAGTGGCCAAGGCCATCGTCGTGCCGCCGCGCCTCCTCTTGATGGATGAACCCTCGGCCGGGCTCTCGCCGCGCTACGTCAGCGAGGTGGTCGCAACCTTGCGGGGCCTGCACGAGGACGGTATCACGATGCTGATCGCGGAACAGAACGTGAAGTTCCTCGAAATCGCGGACCGCGCCTATGTCTTGGACGGCGGGCGCATCTCCTTCGCTGGCAGCGTCGTCGAACTCGAGGCGAACGACGCCGTGCGTCAAGCCTATTTCGGAGTCGGGGGACACTGAGCCATACCGCGCAGAGCAGCCAGAGCGGTCGGTCGGGCGTCAGGCCCTGCCGACCTTCGCATGCCCCGAGACCCTTGGCCCTTCCGCACTGATGATGCGCGCAAGGATCGCGGCGTTGCGCCGTGCGGCGATGGCGACGTCTCTCGAACTGCTGAAGGTGACCGTAGACGCCGCCTCCCTGCAGGCGGGCGCCACCAACTCCACTGCGTCCAGTGCGGCCTTCACCCACAAGAAGAAGGGTGCAAAGCCCATCACCCATCGTCCGATCGGCACGAAGAGCGGCCGCGCAACTGGAACGAAGCACAGGGCGGCCGTGGCTACGGCTTCATCGCTGCGGTGCCGCACGCTGCAAGCAGTGTTGACGCGAGCACTATGCCCGTCAACGCGCGCAGGCGCAGCCAAAAGGCCATCGGCGCCCGCTCGCTGCGACGCCGCTTGATCATCACTCCCGCCTCCCGATGCTGGCCTCAGCCATCGAACACCGCTCTGCGGCGGACGTGTTGCACGCATTTGAACAGGCCGCGGCTAGCTCCGGTTCGCTTGCCAGTTGACGAACGCCAGCGTGGTGCCTGCCCAAAGTGTTGCAACCGAGACGATGAGTCCGAGCGCGACGCCGACTACACCCGGGATGGCGCGCAGCAGATCGCCGAGAAGACCAAGCGCCGAAACGATCAACGCAATGAGGACCCAGCGCCACAGGCGGCCACCGCGGTATGCCTCAGAGAAGGCGGCGCGGAAGGACTCGGGCACGGTGCGCCCCGCCACGAACACGCCCGCCTCGAGGCTGTAGACGAACGGTACGGTGGCAATCGCCAGGGCGAAGAAGACGACGATGATGCCAAGCGATAAATAGAGCGGTCCCGCGGTCGCGCTGGGGGTCATCAATGCACCGACGACCGTCGCCATGGCTAGAAGAAAGCCGAATGCTCCGACGATCAGGGCGGGAACGGCTGCAAGGAGCGCCAAGAGGAAGGTCCCCAGTGTTCGCCAAAAGAAACTGCGCGCGCGCTCGAAGTATGGGCTGGGTGCATCTCCGCGCACCGCCTCGCCGATCGCTCCGAATGCAGCGCCGAGGGCGAACGCCAGGAGCGCCAGCACCACTGCGATCAGGACCGTCTCGACCAGCACGGCAGCCACGCCGGAAAAAACCGTCCCGATGCCTGCCAAGAATGCGGTGAGCAGCAGCACGGCGTACGGCACCGCCATCTGAACGATCACGGTTGGCCTCCTACGCAGCACCCTGCTCCATGACGCGAAGACGTCGCGCAATGCATCTCCCCCTAACTGGAGCATCCGGTCCATTCTCTGAGGCGCGTGCCGCGTCCTGCTCAGGCGGCAGGTGTCGTGGGCGCGCGGACGCATCTGCGCTCAGGCCCTTCGCCATCTCCCGCTTTGCTGTTCGCAGCAGCCAAGGAGATGCCGTGTGCCTCCCGCCCGCTAGCGGATAGCTCACACCAAGGGAGGACGGCCGCACGGCCGTCCTCCCTTGGTGTGCTGCGGTTAGCCGCCAGTCGCGGGCATCTTGCCGAGCACGATGTTCACCGTGATGGTGGTGCCGTTGCGCCACACCGTAAGCGTTACCTTCTGGCCAACTTGCGTTGTGACCTCATCTTCGATCAGCTGGTCCGCCGTCTGCGTCGGCTGCCCGTTGAAGGAGAGGATCACGTCGCCGGGCTGAATGCCTGCCTTCGCCGCGGGGCCGCCGGAAACGACCTGCTCCACGAGAACGCCATCTTGCGAGGTGTAGCCCTGCGGAACCTGCTGGGCCCCCTGGATGTCGGTGATGCTGAGACCCATCCATGGCTCCGGCGGCGTCTGCCCCTTCGCCAGGGCCGGCAGCGCCTGCGTCACCGTGCTCGTCGGGATGGCAAAGCCGATCCCTTGACCCTGGGTAGAAACGGCGGTGTTGACGCCAAGGACCTGTCCTTGGTAGTTGAGCAAAGGTCCGCCCGAGTTCCCAGGGTTGATGGCCGCGTCCGTCTGGAGCAGGTTTCGGTACGTGCGGTTCCCGATCGTCAGCGGACGGCCGAGCGCCGAGACGACACCGGTCGTCACGGTGTGGCTGAGGCCGTACGGCATGCCGATCGCGACGACCGGCTCACCAATCACCGTACCCGCCGAGTCCGCGAATGTCAGGTACGGCAGCGGCTTCGGCGCCTGGATCTGCAGCACCGCGAGGTCGAGGTTGTAGTCCGATCCGATCACCTTGGCCGGGAACGGGTTGTTGTAGCCGAGAACTGTCACCTCGATGTTGTGCGCTCCGTTCACGACATGATCGTTCGTGACGATCTCGCCCGTCGATGTGACCAGAAACCCGGATCCGAGCACGCCGACATTCTGAGTCGTCGGCGCGCTGAAGCCCGGGAATCCGGAGAAGCCCGAAGAAACCTGCTGGGTCTGCGTCGCGTTGATCTGCACAACGGCGGAGTTCACGCGCGCGACCATGTCCGGAACGGTTGCAGTCGTAATGGGCTGCGGCTGCACGCTTTGCGCCGAGACGACAGGCGCCGGCGTACCGTTGCCGATGATCGATGTCGCCGCGACGGTCGCGAGCGAACTCATGACGGCTACGACCACGAGCGGCACGATAATCTTGCGGTGCAAGGGCGATACCTCCTTTTGCCCTCAGAAAGCTCTTGCGACACTTGCACCGTAACACCGCAAGCTAAGGAATGGCTTAAAAGCGGACCTTGTGTTGCTGAACGATGCGAAATCCGGCGAGTAGCACGCCGAGGAAGGCAATCGGCAAGATTTGTGCGAGCGGCGCCGCCGGCGCCGCAGCACTGCCTTCAACCCGAACGCTCCCACTTGCCGCATCCGCCGCCATGGGAGTCTGCAGGACGCTTGGCCGGAATGCGAGGGCGAAGACGGACGCCGTTCCAGAGCGCTCCTTGGACGTGAGTGTGAAAAGGCACTCCCACGACGCACCGGGCGCACGAACGCAGGTCTGGTTTGCGAGAGGCACCGCATCCGCCCCCGAGCCCTCGTAGAGAACGACGTCCTGTATGTCCGCCGACAATCTGCCGACGTTCGCGGTGTATACCCGTTCGCTGCCAATGCGCGCACCCGCGCTCACGCTGAGAGAAAGGCTCTGCGAGCTGCCGGCTGCCGCCGGTACGCCGAACGGCAGAACGAGCAGGAACGCCATGAGGCCGCCGCGCCAGAGGGCGCGGCGGTGTGCACGCCGCTTCATACGGGTCATGTGTGCGTCTCCTTCAAAGATCAGTTGCAGAGTGCGGACGAAAGGCGCGCGATCGCCTGTTTGTGCAGGCGGAAGTAGGTGGCGCGCGGCAGTTCCAGTCGATCAGCGACGGTTTCGTGCGAGCCGAGACGCTCGACGTAGTAGAGCCGCAGGATCTCGCGGCCCGTGCTGGCCGGTTTGCCGAGGTCGGCAGACAGCAGGGCGTCGCGCACATAGGCGGCCGCATCAGCGCCTTCGCCGTCACGCGCTTGCAGGAAGCGGGCGATCGCCGTTCCGGAGAGATCGCCGTCGAACAGCCGCCCGAGCGCCTCTTTCACCGCCAGAGCACGCTCGCGCTCTGGCGGCGAAGAAACCCGCGCTCCCGCCGGCAGGCGCTCCACCAGTTGGTGCGCCTGACCCGGAACCTCGAACTCGCTCCACGCGAAGAGCGGCGGGATCGGGCGAAAGCCGAGCGCCTGCAGCAGATCCTCACCGTTCGCACCTTGCAAGGAGCCTGTTTCGGCGAAGACGCGCCGCGCAGAAAGCCAATCCGGCACGGTTTCACGCACCAGGACGGCGACACCGCCCGGAGCTGCCCGGGATTCCCCCGCTGCGGCCAGCACCATATGCAGCGCATGGTGCCCGAAGCCGGATCCAGACGGCAGAGAACTCCAGCGTGGGTGGTCCGCGAGCAGCCCGCCGCGCGCCGCAGCGGGCACCAGGAGGAGCCATGCCAGCAGCTGTCCCGAGTCGTCGCGCAGCGTGATGATCGATTCAGGGGCCTGCTCCAGGAGCGTCATGCAGAGCTTGGCTGCATCGGGGGACGCGCCGGGGAGCCCCGCGATCTCCTCCTGCTGCAGGTCTGCCCGCTCGACTCGCCAGTGCCCGCTCTTCTCTGCGCCAGGGTGCAGCGCCGCATGCCAGGGAGCGTTGCGCCAGAGGACGGCGATCTCCCGCCAATCCTGCAGCTGCAGTGGCATGCCGCGGCGCGCGCGCAGCCGTCCGATCGCGGCATGCAGCGCCGCATCGCGCCAGTGCTGGGCCTGCCAGGGGCGGACACGCAGGACATGGCGCTCCAGCGCGGCGCCCAGGCGCTCCGGAATGGCGTAGCCGTCCGTACCAGGGTGGGCGATGCGCATCAGCAGCTCCCAGCCCTGGTCGAGCACACTGCCGCCCACGGCGACACGCAGGACGTCCCTTCGCACAGTCGGCAGCACCGCGGCAGCCGCGATGAGTTCATCGCCGGGACTGCCGCCCGCCCGCCACTGGCGACGCCGGGAGCCCGGATGCAGGATCTGCTCGAGTACCCGGCCCGCCACCTCCATGGGACTGCAGGCATGGGACGCCTGCAGGGCATCGGCTGCTGCCAGGAGGCTGCGCGGCCAGCCCCCGACGGTGCCGTAGGCGGCTCTGCGCAGACTTTCCTGCGCGACTCCCTGGCGGAGCAGGAGTTCATCCGCCTCCTGCTCGGGCAGTTCCGCCAGCGGCAGCAGGCGGACGAATGCACGCCAGACGCGTTCACCTGGCCATAGCTGCGCGGGGGCACTCCTGCCGCACAGCACGAGCATCGCTCCAGCTCCAATGTGGTAGAGGATCTCCTCGCGCAGCCAGCGTTCCGCGGCACCCAGGTCGTCGTAGCCGTCGACGGCCACGACGAGGCCGCTGCGGCGTGCTGCCTTTTGCAGCCCTGTCCGCACCGAAGCCAAGGTTTGGTCGGTCGGGACGCCGACGGCGGTGAGCCGCACCGCGAGCAGCTGGAGGATCGCTTGTGCACCCTCGGCGGCCTCCGCACCGCGCAGTAGGACGGACGGTCGCTTGGCGTCGCGCAAAAAGGCGCGAAGCAGAGCGGACTTGCCCACATCGCGCGGTCCGTAGATGTAGACCGCTATGGGGCTTTGGGCCGAGAGCCTCAGCATGTCGAGCAGCGCTCGCCGCTGCGCGACACGGCCGGCGTAGAGCTGCGACTCGATGGCCACGAAGGCTTGCTCAAGGGCCACGGCTGTTCGCCTCCCGCCTCAACGATGCTTGTCCTGATCATCGCAATCCTGGGCGGCGCTGCATCGGGATACCTGTCGAGTGGACGCCGACAAGTATCGCGGGGAAAGGACAGCGTCCGCATCTTCGCACGGCCTCGTCGAACGGCCGATACCCCAGGCGGGACTGTAAACATGCCCATGCCGCTCTACTCTGATCAGGGCGCGCAGCCTCCTCCCTTCCGCGCGCCCGCTCCCTTCATCCTGGGGGCGACCACGGTGCGATCGCAGCTGGCCAGCCGCCTGGCTCGTGCAGTGCGGCTAGACCAGAGGCGCATCCGCGCAGCATGCGGCAGACGACGGAGAGGAGATCGCCGATGCTTGATCCCGCCTATCCCTTGCAAGCGGCGCAACGGTCGGCAGCCCTGGGCTGGGATCTCGACGTGCCAGCCCAGCGGGACATCCTGCACAGGCTTGTCGCGCTGTTGGCCGAGACAGACTGCGCTGTCGCCGAGCGGTTCCTGCGTCACCTCGTCGCGACATCCCGGACCGAGCTGGGAGAGCCGGTCATCGTGGTCTTGGGGCCCCTGCCCCTTGGGCCGCTCGAGGCCCTCGCAGACGAACTTTGCAAGGTGCCGGGCCTCCTTGTCCGCCATGGCCTGGCAAGGCAGGGCTTCTACCGCCTCGACGGTCAGGCGGAAGACCCAGAAGCATTGTGCGGCCACCTGGCGCAGGTGTCCGGCGTCGCCGAGGTGCGGCGGATCAGCGGCACCATCTACGTGCTTCCAAGACCGCTGCAAACGGGGCCCGGCGGCTCTTGAACCTCCCCGCCCTGAAGGGCGGAGATTCCGAAGGGAAGCCCGGGGAATGTGTCACGGGTGCAAAGACCCTGGGAGTAGTTCTCCTGACTGGTCCCGGTTGTCCCAGCGGCAACTTTGGCGGGGTTCAGCCGCAACTACGCCTTGAGGTTCCCTTGAGGGGAACCGGACGGCGATACTTGATCCGTTTCGGCACCAGGAAGACGCCTGGCC
>JAJYSJ010000054.1 GCA_021793645.1 Bacillota bacterium | reverse complement strand
CATGGAAGGCTCGTTTCGCGTCAAGCACCGGGCCACCCCGGTATGCTGCTCAAAGGCAGCGAGCACTTCGCGCAAGTTGTTCAGCAGGGAGGCAACCGTCTGCGGATCCACCGCGTCGAGCACCTCCGAAAGGCTCTGGTGCGTCTCGACCAGGAGCGCCTGCACCAAGGCCTGCGCCCGGGCCGTGGGAAAGAGGTGGACGAGCCGCCTGTCTTGTGGATCCGTGCGCTTCTCGACAAAGCCCTGCTGACTGAGCAGTTCGACCGTGTTCGAGATATGCGATTTGGCGATCTCCGTTCGGCGCGAGAGGTCGCTGACAGTCTCTCCGGGCGACGATTGGATGACCCGCAGCACCAACATGGCCATGTGCGAAAGATCGTGCTCGCGGGCGATCGGTAGAACGCATTCGAGCATGCGCCGGTGCAGGGCCTGCACCAGCTCCAGCAGCAGGTCCTCGAGGTCCTGCATAGGTGTGCACCTCTCGTTTGTTCTCTTTAGAACGTTCTCTTCAGAATCATAGCATCCGGTGCGCTGCCCCGCAACTGAAAACAGGCCCTCCTGCACAAGTAGGCCGTCGTGTGCATGTGCTTGTGCGCGGTGGACCAGATCTCGTACTGCTCCACGAGCAGGGCACCTGAAATCGGTCCCAGCCATCTCCGGCGTCACTGATCGGGCCGCCCCTGCGCGCGGGACCGCTGGATCGCTTCACGCCATGCTCGCTTCCATAGATTACTGGGAGCTACATCGAGTCAATCATCCTTGACGCGATGACCCAGGCCTCATGCTCAGCAGCCCGATCGGCACAGCCAACAGCAGAACAGTCCAAGGGCGGACGTCATCGGAAGGCTGAGCCTGCCCCGGTTGGGTGGACCTTCTAGGACTTGGCTCTCGAGGCGACGTTAGGCTCCGGTTTGGTCCGGGTGATGCATCTTCATCCGGACGGAAGGGGGCCGGGGGAAACCACGGTGTGGTTGCCCCCCTGCCCTGGCCCCGTCGTCGCAGAGACGCCGGGGAGAGCGTTGGCCAGCGACAGGAGGACGTCCACGGTGCCCAAGTCGACCTGCCACGGACCCCCAACGGCGCCCCAGCGGCGAGAACACAGGCATCCAACTCAACCCTTCAACGTCGCCATCACGCGCAACGGCGACATTGGCATCTCCCGCAATCTCCTTCGCGTCAGGGCGAAGAATGCGTTGCCAATCGCCGGCGCTATCGGGCCGATCGGAGGCTCCCCGCACCCCGACGGCTTGAGGTCGGGCCTGTTCAGGATGATCGTTTCGATGTCAGGCGTGTCCCCCATGGTGAAGAGGGGATACTCGGCGAGACCGCCGACCACCACGCGGCCGTCCTTCACCGTGACCTCTTCGAGTAGCGCACCGTTCGCACCCATCACTACGCATCCCTCTACCTGGTTGCGCACCTGATCCGGATTGATGACGCGGCCGCAGTCGATCGCCGCCACGACCCGGTCGAGTCGAATGTGACCGGTTGATTCGTCGAGGGATATCTCGGCGACTTCGGCGACGACCGTGCCATGGTAGAAGCAGCAGGCGATGCCCCGGCCGCGCCCTGCCGGCGGGGCCGTTCCCCATCCGGCTCGCTCCGCCGCTGCGTTGAGAACATCGGCCATCCGCCGGCCATCCGCATCGCTGGCGAGATGATCCAGGCGAAATTGCAGCGGGTCTTTCCCAGCTGCGTGAGCCGCTTCGTCCATGAAGCTCTCGATGGGAAAGATGTTGGGAACCAGGCCGAGCCCGCGCCATTGACCGGTTGCGAGCGGCATATGCCGCCGCCACACGGTGACGTCGCGGGAAGGAATGTCGTAGTAGACCCATGCTCCCCGGGCGGCCCCTGGGTCGAAGCCCACGACGCGCGCCAACAACTCCCGGTTCGGACTGAAGCCGAGAACGGAATCACCGCTCGCCTCTTGCCACGCGATGGCCTCGATCCGGCCGCCGCTCACCTTGGCCGAAAGCTTGTGATGGGTCATCGGCCGCACATAGCCGTTGCGGAATTCCTCGCCCCGATCCCAGCCCACGTGGACTGGAGCGCCTACCGCGCGGGCGAGGCGCGCCGCTTCGGCCGCAGCCGCGGAAACGTCGCTGCTCCCTGCCTTGCGGCCAAAGCCGCCCCCAAGGAGAGTCGGGATAACCTCCACCTGTCCCACGTTGACGCCGAGTGCTCTTGCCGCATCCCTGGCGGCGTTCGTCTCGGCCTGCGTCGATGTCCACGCCTTGACACCGCTCTTGTCCACGACTGCCAGCGCAGCCTGGGTTTCCAGGGAAGCGTGGGCTACCATACCCGTCCGATACTCGGCGCTCAGGGACGTGTCTTTCGCCAGAACGGAGCGCGCATTTCCCTTTCGCTGGACATTAATCGCATGCGGTCCCCCAACCGTCACTAGCTCTACCAGATCAGACTGCTGCCAAAGTCGTCCCTTGTCCCAGGTCACCGCGATGGCATCGCGGGCGGCCCGAGCTTGGTCTCGCGTCTTGGCCACTACTCCGGCAAATCCGTCTTCGATGACCACCTTCAAGACGCCCGGCATCGATGGCGCGTTGCCCGGCTGCGCGGAGCGCATCACCGCCTTGATCGTCGGCGGACGGACCACCGCCCCATAAAGCATTCCTTCGACGTGGGCGTCCTGGGCGAAGACGGCCCGGCCAGTCACCTTTGCCCGGCCATCCACCCGTGGCATCGGCTGGCCGATGACCTTGAACTGATCCGGGCTCTTGAGTGCCACGGGCTCCTTGGGCACCTGCCACTTGGTATTCTCGTCCACGAGAGCGCTGTAAGAGATGCCCCTCTCCAAACTGCCGATGATCTCAAACCGTCCGTCGTGCGCGACTAGTCTCTCGGGTGGAACTCCGAGGCGCAGCGAGGCCTCGGCCCGCAGCATCTCCCGCATGGTGGCGGAGGCTCGGCGCAGCGGATCGTAGAGGCTGGAAATCGACTGGCTCCCGAAGGTTCCCCGATACTTGTTCTCCGCCTGGCGCGTACTGGCGTGGACGACCTCCACCAGATCCAGGGGAACCTCCAATTCCTCTGCGGCGATCTGAGCCAGGCCGGTGTGGACTCCCTGACCCATTTCTGCTTTGGGCACGAAGAGGCGGATGCGATCATCCGGCAGCACCTGAATCCAGGACCGAGGGTCGAGCTGCTTCTCGCGAAGAGAAAAACTTCCCGCCATCGCCAACGCGATCCTACGCCGAGCCGCGGGCAAGGCGACGAGAATCCCTAGGGCAACAACAATAACCGCTACACCCAAACCGATCAAGAGATGCCAGATGTTCATGTGCGGTTAGCGCCTTCCTTCAAAAAACCGGCTGCCAGCTCTATGGCCTCGATGATCCTGTGGTAGCCGGTGCATCGGCACAGGTTGCCGGACAGTGCCTGACGAATCTCGCCGCGCGTCGGATGGTCGACCTCTTCCAACAGCTTAGCGCCGCTCATGATGAAGCCGGGGCTGCAATAGCCGCACTGGACAGCGCCCGCTTCAAGGAAGGCCGCTTGCACCGGGTGCAGATCCTCCCCCCGTTGCAGACCCTCAATCGTGACGATGTTCGCGCGATGCGCTCGCGGCGCCGGTACCAGACAGGCATCCACCGCGATCCCGTCCAGGAAGACCGTGCAGGCGCCGCACTCTCCTTCCGCACAGCCTTCTTTGGTCCCGGCCAAGCCGATGTCCTCGCGAAGCATTCGGAGCAGCGTCTTGTCGTTCGCGTGAGCCACCACGTACTCTTTGCCGTTGACCGTTGTTTCGATTGCTTCTGGCGATCCAGGTGACTTCAGGTCTTGGACCTGGAATTCCCCTCCGGTCTTGCCCCACAGCATGACCCGTTCGGAAGGGAAATCGTCGCGCTCGGTCCCATTGCGCAAGGAGGCCAGCGCCCGGGCGACAAGCACTCGGACCATATCGAGCCGGTACTCGGCACTGCCGCGAATATCGTCGATGGGGCGCGCCGCGCGCGTGGCAAGGCGAGCGGCCTCTGCGATGACGTGATCGTCCAGTGTCTTCCCGATCAAGAAGCGCTGGGCTTCCTCCGCTGCGACAATAGTCGGCGCAACCGCTCCGAGAGTGATCGAGGCACGGACGATTTTGGACTCGCGCGATGCTGACCCGAACCCCAAGATCACCGCCGTATTAACGACCGAAATGGCTTGCGCCTGGCGCAAGCCCAGCTTGATGAAGGTACCGAATTCGTTCTCCTTCGACGCCGGAAACGATATCTCCGTCAGCATCTCATCCGGTTCGAGTGCGGTGTGGCGTACGCCGAGGATGAACTCGTCGAGCGCGAGGTCGCGTTTGCCGTGCGCCTGGCTCTGCAGAATCACCCGAGCACCCATCGCGGTCAACGGGGTGATCGTATCGTTCGCGGGCGATGCCGTAACCACATTGCCGGCAATCGTGGCACGATTGCGTATCTGCGGCGCACCCACTTGCCAACACGCGGACGCGAGGGGAAACGCCTTCTCGACCAGATCTTTGCGCCCGGCGACCTGGTTGTGGGTCACGCCCGCGCCGAGATGGAAGACGCCGTCATCGAAGTGAATATCGTCCGATCCGCTGACGCGGCTCACGTCGATGAGCACTCTTGGAGAGCGCACCCGCCGCTCTATCTCGAGGATGAGGTCTGTGCCGCCGTTGATGATGCGCGCGTCCTGGCCGTGCTTTGCAAGCAGATCCAGGACCTGCTCCACCGAGGTTGCGTTCACACATGTCTCCCACACGGAATATCCCTTCCATCCAAACGGCTCTCTCTGCCTCGCGAGCAGCATCGGCATGCGGTCCGGTGCTCCCCCAAGCTCGGCATGCCAGGAGGGCCCCAAGGTGCCGCAGATCGCCCAGCGCGAACCTTGGTTACCGTCGGGCAGTAGGTGACCTGAGTTATGTACTGGGCTGTCGCTCCAGCCACGCCGCGAGAGCCCCGTGTCCGCGCACCTCGACAGCGCCGGCGTGGATCCTGGCACTGGGTGCAGCCGGGCAACCCGGCTGCACTGTACCCTTGAGGCGAAAGCGCACCGACGACGATCACAGCCGGTTGAAGCCTAGGGTTGTCGGCGCTGCCAGGGGATGGCGCCGGCGCTCTGTCACAATTTGAAGAGATGCCGGATATTCTCGCCGAGGATGTCCCTCTTGTCCTGCTCAGGAATGTCCAAGCCCTTGATATTGTCGATAAAGAGCTTGACGTCTGCAGCCTCGTTCATCTCAAGGCCGTAATCAGTTCCGAAGCAGAGCCGCTTGGCGCTGATGATCGATACCGCCGTGGTCGTGATCGGCATCCAGCCGCCGAAGCCGGCAGTATCGAAGTAGAGTTTGTCGAGAATCTCCTGGAACGGCTGATCCAAACCGACCAGCTGGCGGATACGCGGCGTCTTGGCAAAGTACTTCTTAAACTGTTCGGGTATCTGGAACCCCTCGGGCACATAAGTGAGCTTCATCCGACCCTGCCAGATCGGAAGCGCTCCTCCGTGGTGCGGCATGAGAAACTTCAGATTTGGGAACCTGTTCAGGACACCGAACATCACTTCGATGCAGGCGGTAGTGTCCTCAATCTCAGTACTTGCCTGCAGCAGCATCTGAGACTTGATTCCCGACTTCAAGATGGACTCGATTGAGGAACCTTCCTGCATATGCTTCATGACTCCTGGGTGCACTACGATCGGCACGTCCAATTGGTCGATCCGCTTATATAACGGATAGAGATCCTCCGAACCAAGGGTATGCTGCATGGTCGACGATTCCAGGGCAACGCCCTTAAACCCCAGCTCCAGGATGCAGCGGTCCAGCTCTCGCAGTCCTTCGGGCGTCGCCCCGCCATCCAGTGGCAGGTGGGCCAGGGGGATTACCCGGTCGGGATAATCACGGGCAACCCTGGCATTGCCGTCGTTCATCGCCTTGCAAAAATCCAAACCGAGTATGTTGAGCGAGGCGCAGTGGCTTAGCACCGCATCGATGCCTGCCTCGTCCATCATCCGCAATTTGCCTTCCATGTCGCGGTTCATCCCGAAGGCGGCGCCATGTTCCGGGCGTGTTAGATCCAGTTTAGTGCCTTTGGACGCCAGCACCGCCTCCTGCGGAATATACTGGTTATGGGCGTCGACAACAAACCAACTGTTGGGCATAGCGAGACCTCCTCTTTTTCCGGGCCTTCCACGTGATGATTTTCGGGTGGCAGCTTCGCAAAGGCTTCGGTAAGTCTGAAACAGGCGAACTGCGCCGGACAGCGATGCGTACCATAATGTCCGCCGCCGGCTACGAACATTATGTTTTGCAACACTTGTGCGATATCTATTACAATGTTGCTGAAGCAAACGTAACGTGACGGTCGACCAGAAACAAGAAACGGATCTGGTGCGATGTTGCTTATGCAACAAGAAGGGGAACATGACGCAAGAGCATACAGACCTGCGAGTCAAGCGCACGAACACAGCCCTACGAGAGGCCCTGATCGACCTCATCACCGAAAAGGGCTTCGATGCGGTCACGGTTGGAGATATTTCGGAGCGTGCGATGGTCAACCGGGCGACATTCTATCGCCACTACCAGGATAAGTACGACCTGGTTACCAGCATCTTTCGGGGTGCTGTCGATACGTTAGTCGCCGAGCTGGACGTGCCGGACAGCCTGGATGCAATGCACCAGCTGGTCATCGGGTTCATCTCTGCAGCTTCTGCTAGCCCCACCAGTCCTGAGGTGGAGTCCGCCCAGCACGCCTGGACGGGATTCTTCGAGCACTTCGCTAGGCATGACAGGCTATACCGGGCGATGCTGGGCAAGCGTGGCAGCGCGTGGTTCACCGCCAAAATGGTTGAGTATATCGCCGACAGCCTGTACAGGCGCACTCAGGCTTCAACGCTATGGCCACAGCTTGTGGCGGCGGAATTGGAGGATATGCCGCTGGATGTCAGGCTGGCTTGGATCGCGAACTGGCTGGTAAGCATACTGGCCTGGTGGCTGGACGCTGGCACGGCGTACTCGAGTTGGCAGGTGGCAAACTGGAGCAAGAGAATTATGGTCGGCGGACTCTTCAACGCCTCGGGTTTCGTTCCCGTGTGGGGCGCAAACGGTAAGACCTGAAATGAGGCTCCCATCTCCCATGGCGGAACGAGTGGGAGGACCCAGGGGTGGGAGCGTCCGGAGACGACCGCAACATCACCAGGTTGATGACGCCGGGGGAGACACAGGCGGCACGCATCACGACAGCCATGGCCGCGATGGCGTCGAGCAGCCCGTCCTGGACCGGATAGGCGAAGTGGGTCGACGGGACCCTCTCCACTTCGCGCTGCCCCGAGCCGAAATCGAGCAGGTTGCCTGCGAACACCTCGGCGCCGAGGGCTAACGGTTGGGCAACCCCCCGCAGTGGACTTTCAACGCCAAATCGTACGCCCATGCCGGGCGTACGAAACGCAAAACCCCGCTTCCAGAGCGGGGTTTCAGCTTTGATCTTTGGTGCGCGCGGTAGGGCTCGAACCTACGACCCGCTGATTAAGAGTCACGGGCCGACCAGCGACTGGTAAACCCCTTGGGAATGCGCGTTCCCGGGTTTGCTACACGCGATCTGGATGGAAAGATCAGCGTGTGCAACTGATGGGCTTAAGACCTCCTGATTTTCGGGTGTGATTAATGTGCCCATCTTTATGCAGTGGATCATCTCTCAGATCGCGGGTTTCCACCGCCCCAGAGCAGGTGTGACCACCAGGAGCGGCTCTCCTCCCTCCGACGCGGTCGAGAGGAGGACGTTGACTTAGCCAATTACCTTGGCTAACCTCGGGTCAGGGGGTGTTCTCGTGGCGAAGATCTTCAACATGCACGAGGCGAAGACGCAGTTGTCTCGCCTAGTTCAGCTCGTGCTGGCCGGAGAAGAGGTTGTGATCGGTCGTGCAGGCGAGCCGATGGTTAAGCTCGTTCCCTGTGTTCCGATCGGCGCGCGCCAGCCAGGGAGCGCTCGAGGCCGCCTTGTGATCCACCCGGCCTTCGACGAGCCTTTGCCCGACGACGTTTTGGCCGAATGGACCAAACCCCTATCATGAGGCTCCTCCTTGACACCCACACCTTTCTTTGGTGGATTTCAGATGACCCGCAGTTATCGCCTTCGGCTCGCGCAGCCATTGGGGATAGCCGCAACGAGGTATTCTTTAGCGCCGTAAGCGCGTGGGAACTTGCCATCAAGGCTGGCCTGGGCAAGCTGCAGTTGAACGAAGATCTTCCACTGTTCGTGCACGAACAACTTCTCGAGAATCGGTTTGTCCCCTTGCCGATGTCCATTGAGCATGCGCTACGTGTACAAGAGCTGCCGAGACACCACCAAGATCCTTTCGACCGTGCCCTTGTGTCCCAAGCAAAGTCGGAGGGTCTGAGCCTCGTTAGTCGCGACTCTATCCTTAGGGAATACCCTATCGACGTGCTGTGGTAATGGGGAAAACCAAGCCCAGGCACTGCTGGACCTGCCGAACAAATCCAGAAACCCGCTTCCGGAGCGGGTTTCTGGCTTAGAATCTGGTGCGCGCGGTAGGTTTTGAACCCACGACCCGCTGATTAAGAGTCACGAGCCGACCAGTTGCTGGTGCACAGACGCTCCCTGGTGCGAACACCCCGGGTGAAGCGAAGGCTCTTTGTGGGCTCACGGGGTTCCGTGGGCGAGGCAGGGATCAGCTGATGAGGAAAGGACGCGGTGAAAGCGTGAAGGACACGCCACGGTACCTGGGAGCCGCGCAGGTGCGGCTGATGCAAGGCCTGGCCCAGACGGTGACGACGCTGCGTCCCGAACTCCTTGAGGGCGGCGCAACCGTCGGGGAACTCGCTTGGATATTCGGCAAAGACCGGGCAGCGCTCAGCCACACCTGGCGTCACCGCTTGTGGCTGCGCGCCGACGGCAGCGGCCGACTGGACGCATGGGCCTGGGTGCAGCTCCCGTACACGGTGAAGCGCAGCGACGGATCCACATCCACGTCAAAGAGCGCGAACCTGGTCTGGCAGGTCCACCCGGACCGGCCGGATCGGCTGGACGAGATCCTCGCTTGGTACGACGAGCAGGCGCGAGGCCTAGAGCGGCGCATTGTACCGCAGGCTCCGGACACGGACATGCTGGCCCGGCTGCCCGCGTACGGCTACGAACCCGACACGGAGATGGGTGGCGACGACGGCGATTGGCACATGTTTAACCGTCGATCGCTTGTGAATCTGCCGGAACCCGCATTGCCGCCTGGCTTCCGTTTCCGCACCGCCGCCGAGGTAGGCCCGTTGGCCGCAACCCGCGCGCACGTAGACGCGTGGCATCCGTCGACGTTCACCGAGGCCAGCATGGCAGGCGTGCAGGCCACATGGCCTTATCGCGACGACCTGCATGTTCTCGTCGAAGCACCGGATGGAACCCTGGTCGGAAGTGGGTAAAGGGTAGACTTTAGGCCAGAGCCATTGAGCGGGCAGGCGACAGACGATGATCAAGCCACCATCTCTACCACTGACGGCTGAACGAGAGATCGCCGCGACTTTGGGTGCGGTGCGCGACGCCGTATACGAGGTGGGGCGGAAGATTGCGTCGGAAAGCCCTAATTCTCACGCAACTCAACCGTCGCAGATAGTTGGGCGGGCCGGGCGCGTGCGCCGCTGCAGCGGCTGTTTCCCTCGCCCTGTCGCTCAGGACTCCTTCTGTCACCGCGCCCCCTGCACGTACTTCAGCAGGTTCGCCAACATGACAGCCCCCTGCGCCCTGGTGAGCGTGACGTCCGGCCGGAAAGTGCCGTCCGGATAGCCTTGCAGGAGACCGTACTGGGCTGCCTCTGTCACCGACGGCCTCGCCCACTTACCTACCGACGAGATGTCCTTGAACGTCGGAGGGTTGCTCGGAGCCGAGCCGGTCACGTTCACGTAGGCCATGACGCGCATGAGCATCACCGCAGCCTGCTGCCGGGTCACCACGCCGTCCGGGTCGAAGGTCGTGGCACTCGTGCCGGCGACGAGGCCGGCCTTGTACGCCGCCCCGACGTAGGACGCATACCAGGCGGAGGCAGTCACGTCGCCGAACGGCGTCCCGCCTCCCGGGGTGAGGC
>JAJYSJ010000007.1 GCA_021793645.1 Bacillota bacterium | reverse complement strand
GGGATTATCCTGCCCGAAGGGCACGAAGTACACGTTCTTCGTGATGAGCAGCGTACCGAGGTTGCGCGCGTTCAGCCCGAGAATATCGTTTGATGTGATGGCTAGAACCACGGGCCGACCGTTGCGCAGTTGCGCCTTCGCTGCCATCAGTACAGGACTGTCGGTGATGGCATTCGCCAGCTTAGCCATGGTGGTGCCGGTACACGGGCAGATAACGACTACGTCAACGAGCTTCTGTGGACCGAGCGGCTCCACCTCCGGGATGCTCTTCAGCGGCTCCTTGCCGGTCGCTTCCCGGATCGTGGAGAGCCACTTCTCCGGCGTGCCGAAGCGCGTCGGCGTGGTGAGGATGGTGTTGGAGACGATCGGGACGATGTCCGCACCCTCCTCCTTCAGGCGCAGGATCGGGTCGATGGCCTCCTCAAGAGTGCAGTGAGAGCCAGATAGCGCGAAGCCGATGGTCTTGCCGGATAGGCGCATTGGATATCCTCCTGGGTTCCCGGCGGGCGTCGCCCGCCCATGCTCCGCCGGGTGCGCCCAGGCGACCCTGCGCGCCGGTGCCGGATCGCTCCCTTGCGGTCAGCCGCATCGTATGCGCTGCCGCGCAGGGGGTGATCAAGCGCAGCGGACGCCGTAGAGCAGGAACCCATCGTCGAGAGCCGTGATGCCCCACGATGTGCCATTTGCTTTCCTCGCGCATCCACCGACTTTCCTACGTCGCGTGCGGTCCAAAGAGATCGGGCACCCGTCGCGCCTGTCGCCAGCGTTCCGCCGAATTTGAGGGGACTGGAGGCGTAGCAGTATGCGGATAGAAGACATTGGCCCAGAACACTCGCACGGACTCCGGAAGCGTTCGCAAGCCGAGGAGGTCCTCCCGCACTACCGCACCGACTTGCTGCCAACCGTAAGTCGCGAAGAGCCACTCGATCTGTTCCCAAGAGCCGAACGTCAGCACGGTCCGAATGATCAGTCCGGCGTCTCGGTCAGGTTCGAGCGTTTCCACACGAAAGTTGCGGAAGAGGTTCTCGACAGGTTCAAGGCGACTCATAGACCTTCCCCTTGTCCGGAAAAGCCTCCGAGCGTATGGCGGACGTACTCTCGTACGGCACCTTGAAGGTAGGTCTCCACCGCCTTGAACGGCAACGGCTCGCCTAGCACAAGTTGCGTCGCACTCTCCGTTCCTTCGACGTCCGCTGTGTACACGAGTTGACTCAGAAACAGGCGGGTAGAGAACAAAGGATCCGAGTTCAAGACGAACTTCTCCGTTCCTTGAGCAACTATCTCCGCGATCGTCGCTGTACCACTGCGCAGCAGAAAGTAGAGATCTATGTAATCGCGAGCTGTAGCCCGACGGCCCAGGGCATAGGCTTTCATCAGCGCGATCTCACGCGCATCGGCCAATGTTGCCCCGAAACATTGGACCAATGGATAACGTAGAGCAAAGGGATATGCGATAAAGCTAACCTTTGTCCCATCGATCGACCAGTGGACCTGGTCGGCCTGTCGAAGGGTTATGCGCGCGCGATCGGCTCCGAAGACCTGCAAGACTTTATCGACCAGGCCGGGATCCGACAGCGTCTCTGAGGGCTCGCGCGAGTAGAAGTCCAGGTCGTAAGATCTCCGATGGCCCAGATGCAGGGCCAGTCCCGTTCCGCCCGCGAGATAGTAGTCCGCTGCCCACGGGCACGAACCGATGGCTTCGAGGACCGTGCGCCCAGGCCTGTCCAGCACGTCCAGGATCATCGGAACGCCCCCTTTGGGTTGAAGTTTACCACGGCCGACGAATTGGCAACGAGCGGCAAAGTGTCTCAGAAACCATGGCCGATCAGGTCATCACCATGACAGGGATCTGCCATAGTGCTGTCCACACCGGACTGTCGGTGATGGCATTCGCCAGCTTCGCCATGGTGGTGCCGGTAAACGGGCAGATGACGACCGCGTCGACGAGCGTCTGCGGGGCGAGGGGCTCCACCTCGGGGATGCTTTTCAGCGGCTTCTTGCCGTTAGCCTCTCGGATCGCGGAGACGATCGGGACGATGTCCGCGTCTCCTCCTTCAGGCGGAGGATGCGGTCGATCGCCTCTTCCAGCGTGCAGTGAGAGCCGTATAGTGCGAAGCCGATGGTCTTGCCGGAAAGGCGCATTGGATGTCCTCCTGGGTTCCCGGCGGGCATCGCCCGCCCATGCTCCGCCGGGTGCGCCCAGGCGACCCTGCGCGCCGGTGCCGGATCGCTCCCCGGCGGTCAGCCGCATCGTATTCGGCACCGCGCAACGCGTGAAACCGCGATCCCATTTCGGAAGGAGTGTGCCTCCAAGTGCCAGAAATTACCAGGTGTCAACTACCTGGACCGTTCGGCGCACTTGGAGGAGGCCACTCCATGCAAGAATACCGGCTGGAGTTCGGCGGACGCCTTCCTCCGTCAGATGAGGGGTGTATCCACCGATGACCTTTCCTGATTTCAGGGAGAAGCTGTACGGGCTCTACTATGCTGAAGCTCACGCTGAGGCGGTGAACCTTATTTTGCAAGAGGCTGCCAAGCATCCAGCGCATGCGAATGAACTCGGATACTGGCCGCTCTGCCTCGCTAATCTTCTGGGAGATCAGCAACTGGCACTTCAAATCCTGGTCATGTCTCTGAGGTGCTGTAAAAGCAGCTAGGCAACCTCGGACGCAGCGAGGCTCTGGTTTCCGGGGTCCTGCTTGCCCTCAGGCGGTTGAGGCGGTGGTTCGAGGCCGAGCTGGTGTCGTAAGGGTGCGATCTGGTGCTGCTCAAGGTCGGTGATGCGAAGGCGCTGCCATCTGGCGGTTGCCCGGGTCAGGGCGCCGAAGACGAGTTTGAGGGCGCTGTGCTCGTCGAAGAACCGCGGAATGGTCTTGGTGCGCCGGCGCTCCTCTTCGAAGCTGCGCTCGATGAGGTTCGTGGTGCGCACGAACTTGCGATGGGCGGCCGGCAGCCGCAGGTGCGCCAGGCTGGCCGGGAGGTCGTCGGTGAAGCTGCGTACTGCGGAGGGGAACTGCCGCTCGTAGCGGCCGATAAAGACTTCGGCGGCCTTCTGGCCCTCGTCGGGGTTGGGGGCCTCCCGCACCGCAGCGAGGTAGGCCTTGATCTCAGCACGCGTCTCGTCGGGTACCTTGTCGAGGATGTTGCGCACCTTGTGGGCCCAGCAGCGGATGCGCACGCTCTTCGGCCACATCGTCTCCACTGCGGTGATCAGGCCCGGAGCGCCGTCGGTGGTGATGCTTAGGGGCACCCGGAGGCCGCGGCGAACCATGTCCCGTAGGAATTTCGAGCCAGTTCTCCAGGCTCTCGCGGCTACCCATCGCCAGGTGCAGCAGCGCCCGTCGGCCGTCGCGGAGGATCCCCCAGGCGACCAGAACGCCGTCCTTGACGGTTCCCGTGCGGCGGAGCGGTTCGAAGATCGCGTCCAGGAACAAGTACGCCACGTCGAAGTCGTCCAGCTTGCGATCGCGGAAGCTGAGGTACTCGGCCCACAGCGACTCCGTGACGGCGCTGACGTCGGTGCGGGTGAGCAGGCGCTCGCCGGTTGCATCGCGCAGCGCGTCCTCGATGTCCCGGGTGGAAAGCCCTCTGGCGTACATCTCCGCCACCAGCCGCTCCAGCACGTCGGTGTTCCCCTCCAGGAACGTCACCACATGCGAATGGAACCGCTCTGCGCTGCCCCGCACCTGCGGCATCTGCACCGGAAGTGGGCCCTCGGCCGTGTTCATGGACTTGGGGCGGTACCCATTGCGGTAACCCCGCAGTTCCTCGCCGTCCTCGCGTCGCGCGTAGTGATCACGCCCCAGGAACGATGTCACTTCGCGCTCCACGAGCTCCTGCACGAACTTCTGCGCGCCCAGCCGCATCAACTCGCCGACGACCGAGCCGTCCCCCTCGATCCCTTGGCTGAGAAGCTGCGCGATCGACTCGCCGATCCGTTCCGATGGTGGTACCTTGTTCATACGGTCCGGGCCTCCTCGATGGTTGTCTGAGCAACTCCATCGTAGCCTGGACCCCATTCTTTTTACAGCACGCTACAGACGTCACCTCAAATCCTCGCTGAGGCGGTAACCAATGGAGAATGGTTCTCGATTCGCATGCTGCGGCGAGATCCCGACTTAGCGACTCTTCAAGGGAATCCCGAGTTTGACCGACTCGTCGCTAGGTGCGAAGAATTGCGCAACGCCGCACAGGCAATGGCCGAGTTCCGTCGTTTGACCATTATGCCAAAGGTTACATCACCCACAGCCAAACTGCCTTTTCTAATAGCGTTGCATGGGAACGGCAGTCGAGCCAAGTCGGAGCTGGGCTACTGGACACCCGCTACGGAAAAGGGATGGCTCTTGACACTTCCACAATCAACCCAAGTGGAAACGCCGAACGGCTTTAGCTGGTGGGACCGGAACTGGGCCGTGCGGGAAGCCCTCCACCACATCGACGAGGTGACCTCAGAACACCCCGTCGATTCCGACCGAATGGTGATCGGAGGGTTCTCCGCAGGAGCCGGCTTGGCCATTCGGCTGGCACTAGGCGGTGAGCTCACTGCACGTGGATTCATCGCCGTGGCCCCTGCACTCCAAACCCCTGAAGAGATCCGTTCACTCTTGAAAGCGAATGTTCCGAACCAGCTCCGAGGGTACCTCATCGTCGGCGATAGGGATCAAAGAGCTTCCACGCTTGCGCAAACGGCGAAGTCCCTGTTCGGGGAGTACGGCATCCCTTGCGAGCTGGAGACTCACCCCAACATGGGGCACTCCTACCCCCACACCTTCCATCGGAGCCTGAATCGAGCCCTTGAGTTCATCATGAGCGACTGATGGTCTCATTCCCTGAGGGCTGGACCGCCAAAGCCATGCGTATTGGTTCCAGCATTCGGCGACTGATCTGAAATGCCATACGGTGCGCCGCGAGGGGGTGTCAACGATGCAACGGAAGTGCACCATCCTGCTCGTTCGGCACGGGGAACCCGAATCCGTCGCTACCCGTCTCACATCTCACGAATTCTCAACATGGCTCGAAACGGAACGAGACCGCGGACTCGTTGCCGCTTCGCAACCCCCTGACTCGACGAAGCGATCTCTCTCCGAAATACAGTGCGTCTTCACTAGTGATGCAAGCCGATCCATGCAGTCCGCCATTCTTCTGGCATCGGGCATAACTGCCATCGCGAATCCGCTGTTCCAAGAGGTGCCGCTTCCCCGGGTATTCACGGTTTCTAACTTTCGATTGTCAGTGCAGACCTGGATGATCATCGCACGGATTCTCTGGATGCTTGGCCACGGTGATGCTCCGGAGTCCCGTGCACAGGCGAAGTTACGAGCCAGAGATGCGGTAGATGTCCTAGTTGGTGACGCTCACGCTTACGGTGCCGTCGCTCTCGTCGGACACGGCGTGTTCAACATGTTGATCGGGCAGGAGTTGCGGCGCCGAGGCTGGTCCGGTCCATCTCGCCCTGGCGTTCGCTACTGGGATTCTACAGTGTATTCATGCGATATAGGAACGATCTTCCTGTCGCGTGGTCGCAGACCCCAGGTAGCCATGCAAACCAATCACACCAGCGACGGGGGGTAAACCTCGTATTGTCCTACGGGTTCAAAGTCGCCTTCCGGAGTGATCTCTCCACCCTTTGTTACAGGGTTGACGCCCCCCGAGCAAAGGCCGTCCTAGGCTGCGTCGTACGTGCACGCAGGAGCGATAGCGGCATCCACACGTCACGCCACCACGCCGCACGCCATGACTTTCGGGTGCCATGTGCCCCGAACGGAACAGTAACCGACTTTCCAGGACCTCCCCACCCGCCCTTTCCTTGGTAGTAAACGGTCCCTCGCCTCCCCGAACGCCTCTCGGCCTTTCGGCGAGTAACCACGGAATACTGCATTTGGAATGGAAGCAACTCTGCAGAGGCCGAGTATGGGCAGTAGCCCTTGCACTAGACCTTGCGGAGCTTCAGTTCCTGCACCCGGTGCCCTCTACCCTTGCGCAGCACAAGTTGGGCACGATCGCGCGTCGGCGCGATGTTCTCCCTAAGGTTTACGCTATTGATCTCGCTCCACAGCGTCTCCGCCATCTTTACCGCGGCAGCGTCCGATAGCTCGGCATACCGATGGAAGTAGGATTGGGGGTTCAGGAACGCAGTATCTCGCAACGTGAGGAACCGTTCCACATACCATTGCCGGATGATTTCCTCCTCGGCATCGACGAACAGGGTGAAGTCGAGGAAGTCCGGGACGAGCAGCCGCTGACCGGAACCTCTGACTCTCCTCCCGCCCTGTAGAATGTTCAACCCTTCGACGATCACGATGTCAGGGTTCTGCACCAGTTGCCACTCGCCGGGTACGATGTCGTAGCGCAGATGGGAGTAAGCGGGCACGCACAGTCCGGTCCTCGCCGACTTCAGATCAGAGAGAAACCGCACAAGGCCCTGCTGGTCATAGCTTTCCGGAAACCCCTTGCGGTGCAGGATGCCGCGCCCCGTGAGGACGCTGTTTGGGTGGAGAAAGCCGTCCGTCGCCACGAGGTCGACGCGCGGGTGGTTGGGCCAACGGGCCAGCAGCGCCTGCAGGATCCGCGCCGTCGTACTCTTGCCGACGGCCACGCTGCCGGCGATGCCAATCACGAACGGCACCCTGCCCGTACTGCTGCCCAGAAAGATCTCCCGCGCGCGCTGCAGTTCGTGCACTGCGGCGATGTCCAGATCGAGCAGGCGCGAGAGTGGCAAGTAGACATCCTCGATCTCGTCCAAGGAAAGACGCTCGTTGAGGCCTTGCAAGTGGACCAAGTCGTCGCTGGAAAGGGTCAAGGGGGTCGCCGCACGCAGGCGGCACCATTCCGATCTGGAGAACGTGAGAAAGGGCGTGCGGTCCTCCTCGCGGCCGCTCATGGCATGTCTCCTTCCCATCCAAGGGCAAAGCTCGTTGTTGCTTTCCCCCTAGCCTGCGACTGACGAGTTCCCACCCGGCGACCGGCGCACTCCGCGCATGCCTGACAAGACCGCGGCGACGAGAAAGGCCGCGACCGACGCGTAGAGGGCTGCGTGAATGCCGCGAAGGAATGCGTCGTCGGCGGCGCGCGAGAGCACCGTAGTGCCGACGAAGATCTGGAAGGCAAGGCGCTGGGTTACCGCGCGCGCGGCCACGAGCAGTGCCATGGAAAAAGAGAAGACCATGCCGACGTTCTGGAATGTGCGCAGCATGCCTGACGCAAGTCCGAAGACGCCGGGCGGCGCCACCTTCATTACCGCGGAGCTGTTGGCTGGGAAGAAGCCGCCGCTCCCGAGACCATTGACCATGCTGATCGCACTGACGGCCCACAGCGGCGTGGCGACTCCAAGCTGAGCATAGAGCAGGAGCGCGACGACCTGGATCGCCAGGCCCACGGTCGCCGGGATCACCGGTCCCACCAGATCCGCGAGGCGCCCGGAGATCGGCGCGGTGGCGCTTCCCACCAGATATCCCGGGATGAGCAGAAGCGCAGCGTCCAGCGGCGAGAGCGCCCGTACGCCTTGGAGGTACATCGTGATCAGAAAGAGGACGGCAAAGTTCGCGAGTCCCTGGAAGAAGCTCGCGAGGAAGGAAGGCGTGAGCATCGGCACGCGAAACAGGGAAAGGTGCACCATGGGATCTTTGGTGGCGCGCTCAACAAGCACGAAGATGAAGAGCAGTACGAGTCCTCCCACGAGCCATTCGGTGGTCGCAGGGTTGAGGGAGGACGAGGTGAGGCGCACCATCCCGTAGAGCAGGCTGAAGAGCGCCGCCCCGAGCGTCGCCATGCCTAGCACATCCAATCCGCGCTTGCCAAATCCGCGATCGGCGGGTAGTGCATAGAAGGCGACGACAAGTGCGACAATCCCGATCGGCACGTTGATCCAGAAGATCCAGCGCCATGAGAGAAACGTGACGAGAAGGCCTCCGGCAAGAATGCCGACGACAGCCCCTGCGTTCCAGCCGATCGAGTTGTAGCCGTAGGCACGGCCGCGCTCGTTCGGGGGAAAGATGTCTGCAATGATTGCGCCGCTGTTTGCGGAGATGAAGGCGCCTCCCACACCCTGCAGGATCCGGAAGGCGACGATGGACGCCTCGTTCCACGAGAGGGCGCAGAGCACAGACCCCACTACGAAGACGGCGAAACCCATCTCGTACATGCGCACCCGACCGAACATGTCCCCAAGCCGACCTACCTGCGTGGCAAGCAGCGTGATGACAAGAAGGTAGCCGAGCACGATCCAGATCACGGAGGCGAACCCGACGTGCAGGTCTGCACGCATCGTCGGCAAGGCCAGGATGACGATCGTGGTATCTACGGCAGCGATGAGCACTCCGATCATGATCACGGCCAATGCAAGCCCCTTGCGGACCGTGGCCGCGGTCTCCTTGGCCAATGGCTTTACCTCCACTTCGCATCCGGACGGGCAGCCCGGCGCCAGTCCACTTGGTGCCTGCTCCAGCACCTCGGCCAGCCTGCACTGGAGCTTCTCCTGCTCTTCGTCGCTGAGAAATGTGAGCATCTGCGCAGCGGCTACCTGCCGAAGACCGGCCGTGTGCCCTGTGCGCTCGCTCCAGCTTCTCTAAGGGTCACGAACATCTCAGCGTGCTTCCCTCTCTCGTTCGACGCACCGATACCACATGCTCCAGGCGCATGCAGTGTCGTGCTGCACTCTCGCCGGTGCAGGTCTGGCCCGCCAGCCTGCCGACGAATACTCGTTGCCAGAACTGCCCGAGGTGGAGGCGGGGTGTCAGCCCTTTGAGAATGGAGGTTCGCGGATCTCATTGATCAGCAACTTGGACGAAGCAGCGCTCGCTTCCCCTATCCGCTTGATTGTATTTTCCGTCACCATGTCCCACGCGAGATGCGCTCGGCGCCCCAACATGCCGGCGTTTTCAGCGCGCGAGCTTTTGCCACAACGGCTCCTGAGCCTGGGCCGCGTCATGCCCGAAGAACACAACAGCGGACTCCTCCCTCGCCAAGGCCTGCAGCCTTGAGACGCTGCGCATGCCGAGCGCCGGATCAACCATCGCGCCCGGCAGGTTTTCCATCCAGTTGCGGGCAGTATAGGCCGCGTCGATCGTCAGCATGATGGGCCGCTCGCCACTTGGGTGAAGGAGTAGCGACAGGTGTCCCGGCGTGTGCCCGGGCGTGTGCAGGAGCGTAATGCCCGCAGCGGGCTGGTCCCCGTCAGCCACCGGACGAAAGTCCAGGGAGAGATCTACCCAGACAGGGAGAGCGGTCTCTGTCCGCGCTTGCTCGAGTTCCGCGGGATGTACAAGGACCGGTTTGCCGTGGAACAGACGGTTGCCCCCGGCGTGATCGAAGTGCCAGTGGGTGCTGATCAGCGCATCGAGATCCCCAATGGAGTAACCCTGCCGGGCAAGGACCCTCGCCACCGCATCGTCCGCCTGCATCTGCGGCAGGATGTGGTCGCCATCCTGCTCGCCCGAAAAGTAGCGCTCGTTGCCAATGCACTCCGTCGGCATGCCGCTGTCGACGAGCAGAAGGGCATCGTCAGTGCGCAAGAGGTACATCCAGATTGGCACGCGCACGAGCGTGCCCTCCTCGGACCCGGTTACGAGTTCGGACTGGTCGATGAGACAGTTCCCGGCATGCAAAAGGCTGATCTCCTGGAGCATCGCAATCCCCCATCTCCCGCTCAGCGCGTGGTGGTCGTTGCGGAATTGGCCATTCGGTCAGAACACACCTGCCGGCCGATCACACGGCCCGCCTCGCTGGGGCGGGCGGGCCTGCGTCTCGCGCGTTACTTACACTCTACTGGGCGGCGCCGGCCACGTTCCGCGCATCCCTTCGATGGCGAATGGATCGAGGATAACCCCCTGGCGCGTGCGGTTCTCTGAGGTTGAACTGCACCTCGTAGTTGTTGACCGCGCGGCGAGGTACGTACCTCACCAGGCTTCGTTCCAGGATGCATGCTCGCGCGCCACTGCAGACAAAAGCGCCTAACCAGAAGCCGCCCGCCCCGCCGCATGGCGGATCGGACGGCTCGAGCCGGCCTCTTTTAGGAAGCCGGAACGGTTTTCGGCACCGTGACCTTCACCTTCGTCTTTGTGCGCAGCTTGTTGATGTAGGCCTGCTGGGCGGTCTGTTGGTTCTGCTGCTGCAGATAGGATTGGATCTGAGAGCTGACGGCACTTAAGGGTTGCGTCGTCGGCTTCTTGATGCCAAGCAGCTTGATGATGTGGTAACCGAACTGCGAGTGGACGACCCCACTGATCTGGCCAACCTGCGTCAGCTTCTTGGCCGCGTCAGCGAATGGCGTGACGTAATTGCTGAGCGGTGCGTACCCGAGGTCGCCGCCATTCTTCGCTGAAGCGGTGTCCGTCGAGTACTGCTTCGCGAGCGCAGAGAAGGAGGCGCCTGCCTGCAGCTGCTTCAATATGCTCTCGGCCTGCGACTGCGTCTTCACAAGGATGTGTGCGAGGTCGTATTCCTCCGGCTGCTGGAACTGACTCATATTCGTATTGTAGAACTTGGTCACCGCCGAACTGGTCACCGTAGGCACCTTGACGACCTTCTGCAGGTAGGACTGCAGAAGCGTTGCCTCTACCGCAAAGGAGTCGAGCGCGGCTGTACTCGTCTTGTCCTTCTTGATCGCCGCGTTAAGCGCCGTCTTGCTGCCGTAGGTCGACGTAAGGTACGACATCAGCTGAGACTTCGCCGTCGACTGCTGCGTGGCGGTAAGCGTGAATTTCGCCTTCGCCGCTTCCTGCTGTACGATGTACTCGCTCACCAGTTCCTGCGTCTCATTCACCCACGTCGTCCGCTGCTTCAGCTGCGACGTGGACTGCGGGCTCAGGACCTTGATCAGGTTCACGCGCGTCTGCACGTCTTGTTGGGTAATCGTGTGTCCATTCACAGTCGCCCAAGTGGTTTCTGCAGCGCTCGTCGTCGAGCCGCATCCGGCGGTCAGAACGAGAACACCAGTGCCCACCAGGGCCAACACTGCGGAACGCTTCAACCTCTCAGCTCCTTCGTCGCCTGGGTGCGTCGGCGCACTGCCTGTCCCCCGGCTGCGTTCAATCTTAGCGGAACTTTCTTAGAAATGCGCGAGGAATCCGCTTTTCCGCATGTCTGCGTCCCCGCTATGCTAAAGTCTAACCGCTATGTCCCAGCACGCAACCACGCCGCTCCTCAAAGAGCGCGACGTTCGCATCTACCTTGCCGGCCGCACCGTAACAGAGCTCGGCTCGCGCATCACGCGCGAAGGGCTTCCCCTCGTGGCCGTCATCGCGGCAGGCGCCACAGCCCAGGATCTCGGCTACATGGCGGCGATGGCCTATGTCGCCGCGCTTGTCATGGCGCCACTGGCCGGCGTCCTCGCCGACCGCAGGCGGCGGCGCCCGTTGCTGATCGCGGCAGACCTCGTGCGCGCCGCGCTGCTTCTCACGATCACTCTGGCCGCACTCAGCGGTCATCTCGCCTTCTGGCAGATGTTTGCCGTGTTCGGACTCGTCACTGGCGTCTCGGTGCTCTTCGACGTCGCAGATCAAGCGTTCTTGCCGGACTTCGTCGGCCGGGGACGCCTTGAGCCGGCCAACGCAGCGCTGAACGCCGCGTCCGCCATCGGGGAGACAGGCGGTCCGGCCCTGATGGGAACGCTCGTCCAAGCGCTCGGTGGGCCCCTCGCCATCGGCGTCGACGCACTAAGCTATATCGCATCTGCGGTGTCGCTCGGCATGATCCGCCGCAAGGAACCCCTGCCGACCGTCCGGCCCGACGCGGGAAGCACGCTGCACGAGGCGCTCCAGGGTGCGCGTGCGGTGCTCGGCCACCCGCTGCTGCGGCCGCTTGCCCTGGCGATCGCCATGCAGAGCCTTGGCGGCGGCTTCTTCGACGCGCTCTATGAGTTCTACGCCCTAAAGGACCTGCACCTGTCACCGCTCGCGATCGGAGCCCTGATTGCGGCTGGGGGCGTCGGGGCACTTCTCGGCGCGGCGCTTGCGCCCAGGATCTCACGCCGTCTGGGCAGCGGCCCCGCCCTCATCGCAGGAGCGGTATTCTACGCCGCTCTGACGCTGCTCGTCCCATTCGCGCCGTCCACCACAATCGTCGCGTTCTTGTTCCTCTTCGCAGCACAGTTCTTCGGCGACGCAAGCAGCACTCTCTTTGGCTTCGGCGAGGCGGTGCTGCGCCAGTCTTCGACGCCCAGCGCCTGGCTGGGCCGCGTCACGGGAGCCGTCCGCTTCTTCGGGAATCTCGTGGGAGCCATCGGCGCCGGGCTTGCGGCCGCGATCGCGGGCAGCTTCGGCGTCAGGGGCTCGCTCCTGCTCGCGAGCGCCTTCCTGTTCGCAGCGATCCCCTTCCTTCTTGCGGCGCCCGTACGGCGGCAGATCCTGCCGCCGCCGCAGGACGCCGCCCACTTCGCAACCTAGCGGCCCAAGAGGAGCAGCAGCACACTTGCGCCCGTTAAGGCAATGACATAGAGGACATCCCGGGCTCCTACCCGCAGCGTGCGGTAGTAGCTGCGCGCTTGCGCACGTTCCGCGGCCGCGCCGCGAAAGCCCCTGGCTTCCATGGCGATGGCGACGCGCTCGCCAAGGCGAATCGCCTGGCTCAGCAGCGGCAGCGCGTAGGTGACGACGCGCGCCAGTTGCGAGCGGCCATCGCGCTGCCGCAGCGCCCGCGCGCGCCGCAGCTTCGCCCACTCCTCCTCGAAGAGCGGAAAGAATCGCAGCCCGGCGAGTGTACCGTACGCGAACTTCGGACGCACCTTGAAGTTCTGCGAAAGACTCGAAAGCAGATCCGTGAGATCGGTCGTAGAGACGAAGAGAACGGCAAACACCACCGTGGCAAGCATGCGGAAGCCAAGTGAAAGCCCGGCCTGAAGCCCGAAGAGACTCAGGCGAAAGAAGAGGAAGCGGATGTAGGGCGTGCCCGGCGGTACCTGGGCGTAGGCAGTTAGCGTCCAGGTGTAGAGCGCGAAGAAGGCGACGAAGGGCAAGAGCCGCACCGCCGTCTGACGCAGGGTGAGGCGCGCACCGAAGAGCAGCAGCGCGAGCGGCAGGAGCGTCAGGTACACCCCCTGACGCACGTTCACCGTAAAGACGAGCACGAACATCGCCAGAAACGTCGCGATGAGCTTCATGGCCGGATGCAGCCGTCCGATCGGTGAGAGCACCTGTTCTGGTGCAAGGCGCACAAACCGCGCTGCGGCGCCGTCATTCCCCGCGCCCCGCTCTGCGGCATCGGCCCGCCCCCACGGCGCCTCTGCGGTGAGGTGCGCCGCGGACAGGACATCCTGCCGCGAGAACAGGTCCGCCGGCGATCCAGCGAAGAGCAGGTTCCCTTCCGACAGCACGAGCACTTGGGTGGCGTAGCGCTGCACTAGGTCCATGTCGTGGGTTGTCACCACAACGGTGCGCCCTGTCTCCTGCAGTGCAAGAAGGCGCTGCATGATCGTCTCCTGCGTACGCGCATCCTGACCGAAGGTCGGTTCGTCGAGCAGGTATGCCTCATGATCCTGCAACAGCATCGCCGCCACCGAAAGCCGACGCTTCTGCCCCTGACTGAGCGCGAAGGGACTCTGCCGCTCGTGTCCCTCCAGTCCGAACTCGGCCAGTAGCGCGAGAACGTCTTCCGGGACCGGGCCGTCTCCAAGGTAGCGGCTGAGCAGGTCCTCTGCCACCGTCTCGTAGACGAATTGGTGTTCGGGGTTCTGAAAGGCGAAGGCGATCGCACCCTTCGCGGCCGGACGCGCAATGCTTCCTTCGCTCGGCGGGTCGAAGCCGGCCAGCACCCGAAGGAGCGTCGACTTGCCCGAGCCGTTCTCTCCGACGATTGCCGTTAGGCCACCGCGCGGAATCGCGAAGTGGAGACCTCGAAAGGCATAGCGCGGTTGCTCGCCCCGGCGACGCAGTCGCCGGCGCAGGGCAAAGCCGGCGTAGGTGTAGCCGAGGCCCTCCGCGCGGAAAGCGTCTGATGCATCTGCTTTGATGGGGGCCCGCATCGCATACCGGATGCCCTCGCGCGAGGGGGAGTGCTCCCAGGGGGGGACGACACCGAGTTCCTGCATCTCCTCCCACCGCTCCAAGACCGTTGCGGGAAGGGGGCCGGAGAAGGCCTCTCTCCCGCCCGGTCCAAGCGCAACGACGCGGTCCAGCGCCTGCAGGAGCCCGGAGAACTTGTGCTCGATCACCAGCAGCGTCTGCCCTTGTGCGCGCAGGCGCGCGATCTGGGCGAAGACTGCCGCCGTCGCCCGTGGATCGAGGTTCGCGGTTGGTTCGTCCAGCACCAGAAGATCAGGGCGAAGGGCGATGGCGGAGGCGATCGCGAGCTTCTGCTTCATGCCGCCCGAGAGCACGGTGTCGAATTCCTCGGGGTCGACTCCGAGTCCGGCGTCGTGCAGCGCCGTCCCAATGCGAAGCGGCATCTCCGCAGGCGGGATGCCCATGTTTTCAAGGCCGAACGCGATCTCCCGCCCGACGGTCAACTGGCAAAGTTGTGCCTCGGGATCCTGGAAGACGTAGCCGACGCCGCCCGAACGCTCAAGGGAGGGCGCACGCCACACCTCGCCCTGCACCGACGCCTCCACGGTTCCAGGAATGAGTCCCGCAGCCAGCATCGCCAGCGTTGACTTGCCGCAGCCGCTCGGACCGATCAGCAGCACGGCGTCGCCGCGGCGCACTTCGAGTGAAGCGCCGAAGAGCACCGCGGGGCCTTCCGTGTATGCGACGGTGGCGTCTGTGATGTGCAGGAGAAGCTCCCCCGCCTGCGGCTCAGGAGGCGTGGCTGTTTCCTTGCGCAATGGCGAAGTTGCGCAGCACGCCCGTGCGGCGCAGCGCGTTGCCGATGAGCTTCGAGAGCAGGCCGGAAAGGATGGCGCCCGACACCATCGAAGCGATCAGGTAGCCCGCCTGCAGTGCCGCGGAGTAGTCGTTTACGCCGTAGTAGTAGTACGAGTAGATGTAATTGCCAATCCCGCCGAGGGCGGTCGCGAAGAGCATGAACCCCCAGCCGTACCGCTTCCACCCGCCTAGGGCGAAGCCGACCTCCACGCCGAGTCCCTGGGCGATCCCGATCGTGAACGCCTGAATGCCGTAGGGGCTGCCCAGGAGGAACTCGACGAGACCACCGACCGACTCCGCAAGAAGCGCGGCGCCGGGCCGGCGTACGATGTACGGGACAATGCCCGCGGCGATCCACCACAGCCCGTTAAATAGGGCCAGAACGACCGGATTGACCGATGAGGGCACGAACTTGAAGGCGATGTCCCAGCCGAGGTACACGGCGCCCGACACGACCGCGAGCACGGCAGCAACCACGATATCCCGAAGCTTCCACTGCATCCTGAATCCTCCCATCAGCATGATTGCCAAGGGCGGCAGGGGCGATAGCAACACAAAGGCGCCCGACTCCTAGGAGTCGGACGCGAGGTTGCATGCGTCAACCATCGTTCCGCTGCGCCTTCCCTACGCTGGCATTACCCAGTTCAGGTTGGTAGGGTCTGCGCCCTGCGGCGCACTCTCAGCTGTTTGCTCCCCTAGGCAAGGAGAGTCTATGCCGGAGTGCGCCGCCTGTCAATGCCAACAGCCTCTCTCAGAGGTCACGCCATAGGCTGAGCACCGTATCCGCAACGATGCGCCCTGCTGTTCGCGGCGCGGTGATGCCTGGGAGGCCAGGGGCGAGGTGGGCGCTGATGCCCAGCCTTCGCGCGGCCGCAAAGTCGGTTCCGCCCGGAGCGCTTGCGATGTCGACCACGACTGCGCCCCTGTGCATCCGCTGCAGCACGTCCTCACGCAGCACTACCGCGGGGATCGTGTTGAACACCACGTCTGCGTCCGACGCTGCGTTGCGCAGTTCGGAAAGAGGCTGCGCTGGAATGTCGAGCGCATACGACCGCGCCAGGTCGACCCCATCTCGCGCCAGTACCGCGACCCGCGCTCCGAGTCCGTGCAGCGTTCGTGCCAGCACCGATCCGCTGCGGCCAAACCCTAGAACGAGGCAACGCGATCCGTGCAAGGTGTGATCGGTCAGGCGCAGCGCCATCTCGAGCGCGCCCTCGGCAGTCGGGACGGCATTGCGCCAAGCGAATTCGTCCGTCTCGCGAAACTCGACGAGGCGTACCCCCTGCTCTTTGCACGCTTCCCGCAAACCAGGCGTCGCCTGTCCGATGAAGAGCGGCGTTCCCTGCGGCACGTGCCGAAGCGTCTCAGCGGTCAGACGCGGCGGCTCCTGCCCCTCGACGATCGTGTAGGAAACCTGTCCGAACTTATCGACACCTCCGACGGGCGCCAAGAGCAGATCGGCCCACGCAAGTACGTCCTCAAGCCCGTTCGACACGAACCCCACGTCGTCCGGCCATGGCAGGCAGACTGCCCGCACCTCCGCACCGAGGCCGTGGAAGACAGACGCCACCTCAAGTTCGCGACGGTCTCCGCCGATGATTCCCGCCTTGAGCCCTGTGAGGTCGGATGCCACCCGCTCCACCTCCCCGCTCCGACGTTATGCTATGCGGGTCGGGTAGGCGGCGCGAATCGAACGGGGGAAGAAGCCGGCTAAACCTTGCGTCGCCACGCAGCGATCTGGCACAAGGTCGCGGCAGGGCCTGTGCTGCGGGCCGCCTAAACCGGCGCGTGGCCCTTGCGCCACCCTTGCCCGCACACCCGGCCCCGATCTGGCTCGCGATGAGGATGAAGCCAAATCGTCGATTCATCGCCAATTCGACGCCCGAGCTGGGCGTACCGCGAAAAGGGCGGGCCGTTCACGGCCCGCCCTCCGGTGTGTCGGTCAGTCGACTTCGATATCGTGCGCACCCTGTGCCTGCAGTACATTGCGTGCAGACTGCAACCGCTCGGAGTCAGATTGGATGGCCACAACTGCGTGGCCCTTCTTCAATTCGTCCTCATAGCGCCTGCTGCTGGCTGCCGGGATTCCCAGATCGAGAAAGGCACCTGTCAGGCCTCCGGCCGTCGCGCCAGTCAGGGCGGCGGCCAGCGGACCCGCCGCAATCAGGGGGCCGATGCCGGGAATCGCGACCGCGCCGACGGCCGCGAGCAGCCCGGCCGCTCCACCGATCCCCGCACCCCAGGCCGCGCCGTCCGTGGCCGAATCCTGGTGCATCCCGCCGCCGCCCCGCTTGTCGTCCGGACCAATCAGCGACACTTCCCGGTCGTTGAACCCCTTGGCCTCCAGTTGACGAACGGCCTCTTTGGCGCGTTCAACGTCCTGAAATGCTGCCACCACTGTGTGAGCCATCTAGCGACCACCCCCGGAAAGTAGCATTCCCGGGCGGAAAATCGCCTAACCCCGGCCCTCGCGCGGCTGCACCTCGACGATCATCACTTCAGGGCCGATGCGGCGGACGGATTCCCAGGGAATCGCCAGCGAGCGGCGCCGCTGCCAAATGCCACCGCGCGCCGGCAGAAGAAGCTCTTGAATCTCCCCCGTCTCGGGGTCGAACAGGATCTCTGTCTCTCCGATGATACCGACGCGTGCCCCGTCGTACAGATTGATGATCTCACGGCTGTGCAGTTCTGAAAGGCGCATATCGTCCCCTCCGTGACAAGCCTATGCGCCGATCCCCGCTTGAATGCGGCAGTCAGCTTCCCGTGTGGCCGAAACCGCCTTCTCCTCGTCGCGTCTCGTCGAGGTCAGCTTCGACGAAGTCCGCCGCTACGACCGGTGCGATGACCAGCTGCGCCACCCGGTCGCCTGCCTGCACCTTGTAGTCCTCCGCTGCATCGTTGTGCAGCAGTACCTGCAGTTCACCGCGGTAGTCGCTGTCGATCGTACCCAGGTGGGCCCGTACCCCGTATCGCAGCGCGAGGCCCGAGCGCGGACGCACCTGACCCTCATACCCGTGCGGTATCGCCAGAGCAATGCCGCTGTGTACAAGTGCGCGGCCTTGCGCCGGCACGAGCACATCCTCCACCGCGTAGATGTCGTAGCCCGCGGCCCCCTCGGACTGCCGCACAGGCAATTGCGCGCTCTCCTGCAGCCGCCGTACCCGCACCTCCACTGTCACGCGCCCACCTCCGCAAGCGAAAGTTCATCGATGCTGCCCCGAAGCACCCTACCGTCCGGCAGCAGGGCCACCGCGCGCCAGGTTTGCGTATCAAGCACACGCTGCGCTTGGCTCCGCACCGCCTTCGCGTCGACCGCAGCCAAGCGCTCAAGTTCTGACTCGACTCCCTCCGCCTGCCCGCTCAGGAGGATCTGCAGGGCGTAGCGCTCGACGCGGGCGAAGGGACTGTCGAGGGCGAGCAGCAGCGCTCCGCGTGCTGCTCGCCGCATCGCTGAGACGTGCCGCTCTGAAAGGCGCGCTGCGCGCAGTGCGCGGGCCTCCTCGACGATGGCCTGGAGGCCCGCGTTTAGTCCATCTGGCGGCAGGTCCGCATAGGCGCCCCACATGCCTGCGCCCGCATACGCCGTCTCGTAGCTGTAGACGGCGTATGAAAGGGCTTCTTCCTCGCGCAGGCGCTGGAACAGCCGTGAGTTCGGTCCGCCGCCGAACTCCTGGATCAGGAGCTCCTGTGCCGCGAGGCCAGGATCGCCGAAGGGCAGGCCAGGACCTCCGACCGCCAGGTGAACCTGAGAAATCTGGGGCGGCTGCAGCGGCTCTTCGGTACGCGCGGCGTGCACGCTGCGCGCCTTGCGCACCGCACCGGGCGCAGTGAAGGCACCGGACGCAAGCTGCGCAACCTCCTGCAGCGAGATCGGGCCGGCAACCGCGAGCACGGTGCGATCCAGTCGCCAAGCGGCGGCATGAAAGGCACGAACGTCGCTAGCGCGCAAGTCCCGCAGCGCAGCGGGTTCGCCGAGCACTCGACGACCCAGGGGGCTGTGCGCGAAGATCTCCTCCTCGAGCAGGTCGCAGGTAAACTCCTCGGGATTGTCGAGCCAAAGCGCATGCTCTTCCTCGATCACCTGCACTTCGCGCGCAAGATCTCGCGCGCGAAGAAGGGGACGCGCGAAGAGCTCCGCGAGGATCTCCATGTAGCGCGCGAAGCCCTCGGGGAGCGTGCGGCCCCAAAGGCACGTGTACTCCTTCGTCGTATAGGCGTTCAGTTCCCCGCCGCCCTCCTCGATGGCGGCGGAGAGGGCGGCGCTTGGGTAATGCTCGGTGCCGCGGAAAACGAGGTGCTCCAAAAGGTGTGCGATGCCCTCTTGACCTGCCGGCTCATCGACGACTGCACCGCGCACGAAGAGGCCGAGCGAGACGCCCTGCTGCCAGGGCGTCTGCTCGGCGACCAACGTCATGCCGTTCGGAAGCTTGATCTCTTCAACCAACGCGTTGTTCCTGCATGCCTCTCTTTTCGTTGGTTGCCGCCGCGCGTCCTGCCAGTTGCAAGAGCTTGTGCACCCCGACGACTCGGTAACCGCGGCGATGGAGTTCCTGCAAGAGTCCTGGGAGCGCCGCTGCCGTGCGATCGGTCGGGTGCATCAGGATGATGGCTCCGGGCTGCAAGCGGGTCAGTACCCGGCTTCGGATGATTTCCGGCGTGTGGCTCTTGCGCCAGTCGATCGTGTCGATCGACCACATGACGACCCGCACGCCCTGGCGCTGCGCCGCTTGGTGCACGGCGGGACTCAGTTCGCCGTAGGCAGGCCCGTAGAGCGTCGGCGTGACGCCGGTGGCCGCTTTGATCCGCTCCGCGGCGCGCGTGATCTCCTGCTCGTTCTCGGTGATTCCTAGCGAGCCGACGTGCCGGTGGCGGTCTCCATGGCTGCCGATCTCCATCCCTGCATCGCGGATCTGACGGGCGACGTCCGGGTGGTTTTCCGCCCACGTGCCGCCGAGGAAGAAGGTGGCCTTGTCCCCCTGCGACTTCAGCGCCTGCACGATCGGCGGGACGTACTCGGTGCCCCAGACGACGTTGACACCGATTGACACGACCTGTTTCGTCGTCGGGACGGACCGCAGCTCCGGCGGATAGCCCGCCGGTGCGGTCAATAGGTGCAACAGCAATGCCAGCATGAGATCCCTCCCGACCGGTAGGGTGCCCATGCGGCGCAGCGCGCTGCCGATCTGCCGTGCGAGGAGGCCGCGCTCTACAGGAACCGCGTGATCTCTGCGAGCTGCGCGACGCGGTCCCCCTGCCACGCCCTGACGTCATCGCGCTCAGCATCGTAGGTGTTCGAAAGGTCCACCTCAACGAGCACAGGGTGCATGCCGCAAGCGGCCGCTCCCGTGAGCTCGCCGTCACTTCCGTCGCCGACGTAGAGCACGTCCTTCGCAGTGCAGCCCATCGCGGCGAGGGCGGCTTCGTAGATGCCGGGCTCCGGCTTCACCATGCCCAGTTCGCTGCTGAATGCCGTGCCCTGGAAGAAGGGAGCGAGTTCGGAGCGCGCAACAAGGCGCGGAACCTCTCCTGCACAGTTGCTGCAAAGCCCGAGGCGAAGTCCGCGATCTCGCAGCGCCCCAAGCAGCGGGAGCGCCTGCGGCACCGGCTCAAGGCCCTCTGCGACGAAACGCAGGAAAACCTCCTTGGCCTTCTCCAGCTGCGGCAGCGAAGGATCCGCGCCGAGCGAGCGCGCAATCGCTGCGAAGTTCTCGGATGCGGACCGGACCTCCCCGCGGATGCGCCGCAGGTAATCGGCGTTGAACAGGCCTTGGAGGTCCTGCCGCGAGACGTGGAGCAGACGGGCGCATTCGGCGATCGCCTCGATGTGCTCCTGCTTGCGGAAGGGTGGTACCAGCGTGCCGTAGAGGTCGAAGAGGACGCCACGATAGCGCAACGATGAACACCGCCCCTTCGATCCGCAAAAACGGCTCCCCACCCGGCAGGGTGAGGAGCCGCGCGAAGCATTCGTGGTCTCAGGCGCTCTTCGTCAACCGCTGCCGCGCGGCAACCTCATTGCTGCCGGCGACGCCGAAGTAGAGAAGCAGCATGCCGAGGATCTGTGCCGGGAAGAAGAGAACGCCGTGGCCGAACTGGCCTACGGTGTCCGCGATCGAGAAGACGATGCCTCCGAGCGCGATCAACAGGTTATAGGCCTGGCGGGATCTGATGTACGAGTAGAGCGCTCCGAGGATTAGCGCAAGTCCGCCGAATGCGCCCAAGAGAGCGTATCCGATCGTTACGAGCACTCCCGGTGCGGCCTTCGCGACGGTCGCGGAGGCGGCAAGCACGTCTTTCAGCAGGTTCGGTTGAAGTGCCGTGGTGGCGGCGCCGACCAGAGCGACCGCAGTGAACACCCAGATGGCTCCAAGGAACCAGCTGCCGAAGCGGCGCCAGATCAGGTACACGGTGCCAGCGCCCATGAATCCCGGCACGGCGGCCGAAAACAGGAGATACGCCCGATAGTCCAAGCCGGCGAAGCCGCCTTGTGCGAAGGCGAGCAGCTGCGTCAGGGCGGCGAGCGTGGCAAGTCCGAAGGATACAGTCCACCACAGGGCATAGGGGCGATGCTTCTGCGCGTACTTCTTCCCGAGCTGCCATGCGAGCACACCGCCGATCACGACCGTTGCCAGAGCAGCGATCCAAAGAAGTCCCATATGATCTCCCCCTTTCCTTAGGGAGGTGCTCAGCGGGTGAGCAGCGCCTTGCGCGAGAGATTGACCCGCCCCTTCTCGTCAATCTCCACGACCTTCACGTCCACCTCGTCGCCCACCTTGACGACGTCCTCCACCTTCTCGACCCGCTCGAGTGCGAGTTGTGAAATGTGGACGAGCCCTTCCTTGCCTGGCAGGATCTCGACGAACGCGCCGAAGTTCATCAGACGCGTCACGCGACCATGATAGACTTCGCCGGGCTCCGGCTCCTTGACGATCGCATTGATCCGGGCGATGGCCCGCTCCGCCGCTTCCAGGCTAATGGCCCCGACGTAGATCGTACCATCCTCCTGAATGTCGATGTCGACCTTCTGGGTGCCGATCCTCGTTTCCTCGATGATCTTGTTGATCACCTTGCCGCCTGGTCCGATCACTTCGCGGATCTTGTCCGGGTTGATGTGGATCACCGTGACGCGCGGCGCGTACGCGGAGAGCTCCTTGCGGGGCTCAGGCAGCGCCGCGAGCATCTTGCCGAGGATGAATAGACGCCCCACGCGTGCCTGCTCGAGCGCCCTCTCGAGAATCACCCAGTCGAGGCCAGCGATCTTGATGTCCATCTGGATCGCCGTGATGCCGTCCGCAGTGCCTGCGACCTTGAAATCCATGTCGCCCAGTTCGTCCTCGAGGCCCTGGATGTCGGTGAGGACCGCGACCCGGTCGCCCTCCTTGACGAGGCCCATGGCGACGCCGGCAACCGGCGCGACAATCGGCACGCCCGCATCCATCAGCGAGAGCGTCGAACCGCAGACGGACGCCATCGAGGTCGAGCCGTTCGACTCCAGCACCTCGGACACCAGGCGGATAGTGTAGGGGAACTTCTCCTCCGGGGGTATCATCGGCAGGAGCGCCCGCTCCGCGAGCGCGCCGTGGCCGATCGATCGGCGGCTTGGCGCACGTAGCGGCCGCGCCTCGCCCGTAGAGAACGGCGGGAAGTTGTAGTGGTGGATATAGCGCTTGCTGTCGTTGACGCCGATGTCATCTAGGATCTGCTTATCGGAAACGGCGCCTAAGGTGCAGATCGTCAGCACCTGCGTCTGGCCGCGTGTAAACAGGCCCGTCCCGTGCGTGCGCGGCAGGATGCCCGTATCGCAGCTGATCGGCCGGATTTCATCGGTGCGGCGACCGTCCGCGCGGATGCCCTCGTCCAGGATGAGGCGCCGCATAACCGCCTTGCGGGCAGCCTTGATCGCGTCCTGCACTTCCTGATTGCGATCCGGGAAGCGCTCTGAGAGTGCTGCCGTGACTTCCTGCTCGAGTGCCTGGGTGTCCGCTTCCCGCTGCAGCTTGTCGCTGTTGCGCATTGCCGCCTCGAGCCGGCCGGCCAGCACCTCTTGCACCGCGGCGCCAATCTCCGGCGCGGACTTCGTGATCGGGTACTCGCCCTTCTCGCGTCCCGCCCGGCGCCGCAGTTCCTCCTGCATGTCGAGGACCTGCTGGATCTGCTGGTAGCCAAACCGGATCGACTCGAGCACCTGGGCCTCGGTGACGCGCTCAGCGCCCGCCTCGATCATGATCACGGCGTCGCGCTTGCAGGCAACCGTGAGCTGCAGCTTCGCAGTGTCCTGCTGCTCCTGCGTCGGATTGAGCACGTACTTGCCGTCGCAGATGCCGACGACGGCTCCGCCGATCGGACCGTCGAAGGGAATGTCGGAAATGTGCAGCGCGGCGGAGGCGCCGATCATTCCTGCCACCTCGATCGGGCAGTCGTGGTCGACGGAGAGGACAGTGCAGACGATCTGCACATCGTTGTGGAAGCCCTTGGGGAAGAGCGGGCGGATCGGGCGGTCCGTCAGGCGCGAAGCCAGGACTCCCTTCTCGCTCGCGCGTCCCTCGCGCTTGATGAACCCGCCTGGAATCCGACCGACAGCGTAGAGGCGCTCTTCGTAGTCCACCGTCAGCGGAAAAAAGTCGATACCTGCGCGCGGTTCGCGTGACGCAACCGCAGTCACCAGCACGATTGTTTCGCCGTAGGTCACGAGCACAGCACCGTTCGACTGCTTCGCCAACCGTCCCGTCTCCAGGGTCAGCTTGCGGCCGCCCCATTCGCTCTCAACACGCACTACCTCCAAGGCAGCGCCTCCCTTCATTCGTCGAAGGCCGCGAGCAGGCAAGGAGGGAGCGGGTCTCCCCGCTCCCTCTCTTAGTGCCGTAGGCCGAGTTGCTCGGCGATCGCCCGATAGCGTGCCGGGTCGATCGAACGCAGATAGTTCAGCAGCCCCCGCCGCCGACCTACCATCGTGAGCAGTCCGCGGCGCGAGTGGAAGTCCTTCTTATGTACCTTCAGGTGTTCGGTGAGGTAGGTGATGCGCTCCGTCAGGAGAGCGATCTGCACCTCCGGCGACCCCGTGTCGCCCTCGTGCCGTCCGTACTTCTGCATGATACCCTGCTTCTGATCCTGATCGAGCGCCATTTGGCTCCTCCCATACTTGCCCTGCATGCAGCAGCCTTTTGCTGCCGCGCTGCGGGTGAATCGATCCTAGTGGAGCTCCGCCCGCGGCCGGTCCGGCTCCCAGATGGCATACAACGCCTCGACGAAGGCCTGCTCACGCGGATCCTCCACACCGGTCTCGCGGTAGAAGAGTTCGAGACGCCGGCGAAGCTGGCGGAATTCGCGGCTCAGCACGATCGACGTAAAGCGCTGCAACAGTTCCTCTGGCCCGTACTCGTCCAGCGCCGAGCCACCTCCTGTTATCCTGGTTATCCTAGCATATCGCCGAAGTCAGCCGCAACGCCAAGCACCTTGCGCGCGTCTTGGCAATCCTTTTCGATCGTAATGCGCAGCGCTTCAACCGAATCGAAGCGTTCGATGTCGCGCAAGCGCGCTGCGAAGGAAACGGCGAGCTCCTGTCCGTAGAGGTCGCCCGAGAAATCGAGCAGGTGCACCTCCAGCAGTGGAGCCTCCTCGTCGAAGGTTGGTCGCGGACCAAGGCTGGCCGCGCCTGCGACGACCCTGCCGTTGACCAGGCTGCGCACCGCGTACACGCCGGGCCCTGGCATCGCCTGCTCCGCGGGACAGTGCACGTTCGCCGTTGGGAAACCCATGGTGCGCCCGCGTCGAGCGCCTTCCCGCACCTCGCCCCGCAGTGCGAAGTCACGTCCCAACATGGCGCGAACGAGCGGTAGGTCGCCCTGCGCAAGGGCTGCGCGAACCCGGCTTGAGGAAACCGTGTCGCCAGCCAACTGCGTCGGTGGGACGATGTCCAGCCGCACATCGCTTGCAGCCAGCTGCGCCCGCAGCGTGTTTGCATCGCCGCGCGCCGCCCTGCCGTAGGTGAAGTTAAACCCGACGACGACGTGTGCGGGGCGAATCACGCCGAGCAGAATCCTTGCCACGAACTCCTCCGGCTCCATCGCCGCCAGCGCTGCGTCGAACGGCAGGCGCAGCAGCGTGCCTGCGCCGAAGCGTGCAAGCAGTCTCCCCCGTTCGGGAAGCGGCGTCAGGAGTTGCGGCGACTTGCCGATCACCGCCATCGGGTGCGGGTCCGGCACCAGGACCGCAGGCGGCGCGCCCGTCGCATCGGCCGCTTGAGCCAATACGCGCAGCACTTCCTGGTGCCCAAGATGCACGCCGTCGAAGTTTCCGATCGCAAGCGCCCCTCCGGGTAGCGGCGCCTGCGCGAACACGTCCTGCCAGAACACTGATCAGTCCTCCATGCCAAGAACGGTCTGGGGGTGCCAGACACCCGCCTCGTCCCCAACGACCACTCCGATTAGCCGGCCCCTGCACTCGGCGCGGTGCGGTCCCAGAGCGCCCGCGCCGGGCAAGCGCTGTCCTTGGACGATGCGCCGGGCCTCAGCGTCCGACAGTGCCACGACAGGCAGATGGCTGAGCAGTATGCCGGGCGGCTGGGGTTGCCAAGGCTCCTCGAATGCCTGGCAGTCGTCCAAACGCAAAAAGCCGCTACGCGTCCGCACGAGTGCCGCGAGCACACCGCCCGTACCCATCTCGTCTCCGAGGTCCCGTGCGAGGCTGCGCACATAAAACCCTGCACCAACGTGCAGGGAGAGGCGCAGCTTCGCGAGCTTTCCAGCCGCAAATGCGTCGACGCTCCAGGCGTAGAGGGTCGCTGGCCGCGCTGGGAGGTCGATCGGCTCTCCAGCGCGCGCCGCGCGGTAGGCCCGCTGCCCCCCGACCTGGCGCGCGGAGTAGGCTGGCGGCCGTTGCGGCCTCGTTCCAAGGTGCTTGGAGAGCACCCGCTCCACATCCTCACGCGTGACCCAAGACGCATCGGCGCCATGCTCCAGGGGCGACCCGAAGTCTTCGCTCGGGCTCCTGCGCCCCAGCCAGACCTCGGCGTTGTACTCCTTGTCCATGCCCTCCGCGTAGCGAATCAGTCGCGTTGCGCGACCGTACGCGACGACAAGCACGCCGGCCGCAAGGGGGTCCAGAGTGCCGAGGTGGCCGGCAGATCGTCCCGTCTGCTTGCGCACAAGTGCGACGGCATCGTGAGATGAGCAGCCCGGTGGCTTCACGAGGCCCAGCACGCCGTCCGGATTCACGGCCTGAGCAGGGAAAGCAGCGTCGCCTCGGCCTCCTGAAGGCTCATGGCGAGCGTCGCCCCTGCGGCACGCTCGTGCCCGCCACCCCCGAGGCTGGCAGCTAGGCGTGCAACATCGACAAGCCCTTTGGAGCGCAGGCTGAGTTTCACCTGTCCAGGGCCCTCTTCGCGCAGCAGAGCGCCTACCTCGATGCCGTCGACGCGCCGCGCGTAGTCAACGACGCCCAGCGTTTCCACATCGGCTGCTGCCGCACCGGAGCGCGCGAAGTCCGCTGCGCTCAACACGACATAGGCGAGCGAGAGATCCTCGCGCACCTGCAGCGACTGCAGGGCCGCGCCCAAGAGGCGCAGGCCGGAGACAGCCTGCCTCTCGTAGAGCGCCTGCGAGATCTCGCCCGGCTCCAGACCTGCGTCCAAGAGGCGCGCCGCTAGTCGATGACTGTCCGGGGTCGTCGCTGCGTAGCGGAAGCCGCCCGTATCCGTCTCAAGTCCGACGTAGAGCGCGAGCGCAATCTCCCTGTCGATCGTGACGCCGAGCTGGTCGATGACCCGGGCCGCAATTTCGGCCGAAGCAGCCGCCTGGGGATCGATGAAGACGACGTCGCCAAAGCATGTGTTGGTCGCATGGTGATCGACGTTCAGGACCCGCGCCCCGTAGCTGGTGAGATCACTAGGGGCACCGGTGCGGCGCTCGTCCGCGCAGTCGAACATAGCGACGAGGTCGAATCTGCGCTCCGCTACGGACTCCCACGGCACGAACTCCTGGTATGTGGGCACGAGATCGTAGACCTTCGGCACGGGATCCGGCGTCACCAGCGTCACATCTTTGCCGAGACGGCGCAGCGCCAACGCAATCGCAGCGGTACTGCCGATCGAGTCGCCGTCGGGCTGGCGGTGGAGCGACATGACGACGGTCTTGGCCGCACGCAGGGCGGCGATCACTTCCCTCACGTTCTGGACTCCGGTCCGAGGTCGCGCAGGATCTCGTCGATGCGCTGGCCGGCCGCCATGGACTCGTCCAGCTGAAAGCGGAGTTCAGGCACCTTGCGCACGCCGAGCGCTTCGCCAAGCCGCGTGCGCACAAAGCCAACGGCGTGCCTGAGCGCCTTCAGCGTTTCCGCGGCCTCTTTGCCCTCGCCCAACGTCGATACGTAGATGCGCGCAAACTCGCCGTCCGGCGACACCTGCGCGCGTACAACGCTGACCATGCCGATGCGCGGATCCTTGAGCCCCCGCAAGATCAGTGCGGTCTCTTGCATGATCCGCTCCTGCAGGCGCAGTTGACGCGTGTTCGCCATTTGTTCTCCCCCTCCGGCCTAGCGTTCGCCGATTTCGACCGCGCGCGCATCCAGACCCGCACGCCCGATCTCCGCGAGCGCTTCCTGCACCATCCGCTCCGCGTGCATCCGCGAGTTCGCGACGGCGCAGATGCCCAATCCCAGCAGCTGCGGATCATCCAGGTGGTCGACCTCAGCGATCGCGATCGGCAGCTGACGGCCGATCTTGGCGATAAGGCTCTGCGCCACCTGCCGCTTGTCCTTCAATGAGCGCGCCCAGGGGATGCGCACAACCACCTGGGCGGCATAGAGGACGAAGCTCAGCTGACCGGCACTTCCTCGACCACGAAGAATTCGAGCTTGTCGCCTTCCCGCAGGTCTTGGAACTTCTCGATGCCGACACCGCACTCGTAGCCCTGCTCCACTTCGCGCGCGTCGTCCTTGAAGCGACGCAGCGAGGAGATCTGGCCCTCATGCAGCACGACGCCGTCGCGCACAACGCGTACCTGCGACTGGCGAGTCACCTTGCCCTCAGTAACGTAGAGGCCGCCGATGGTGCCGATCTTCGGAACCTTGAACACCTCGCGCACTTCGGCGTGGCCCAGCACCTTCTCCCGGATCTCCGGGCGCTGCATGCCGTGGATGGCCGCCTCGATTTCGTCGATCGCCTCGTAGATCACGCGGTAGGTGCGGATGTCGACCTCTTCGCGCTCTGCGGCGCGCCGGGCTGCGACATCCGGTCGCACGTTGAATCCGATGATGATCGCCTTCGATGTCTGCGCCAGCATGACGTCGGACTCGTTGATCGCTCCGACCGCCTCATGGAGGACGTGCACACGCACCTCCGGCGTCGTGAGGCGTTCCAGCGAAGCGCTTAGCGCCTCAACCGAACCATGGACGTCGCCCTTGATGATGATGTTGAGGTCCTGCGACTCGCCGTCCTGGATGCTCTGGTACAGCGCTTCCAGGCTCGTGCGCGACTCGGGACGAAGGTCCTCTACGCGGCTGCGCTGGCGCCGCGCCTCCGCGACTGCACGCGCCTTGCGCTCGTCGTCGACGGCGATGAAGTGGTCTCCGGCATCTGGCACCTCACTGAGGCCCAGCACCTCCACCGGCGTCGCCGGCCCTGCCTTGCGGATCAGCTTCGCGCGGTCGTCGTAGAGCGCCCGCACGCGCCCGTAGGCCTTGCCCACTACGAATGCGTCCCCCGCCTCGAGCGTGCCGTCCTGCACCAGGACCGTCGCTACCGGACCGCGGCCGCGGTCCAGGCGCGCCTCGAGCACGGTGCCGCGTGCCAGCTTGTCGGGGTTCGCCTTCAGTTCGCGCAGCTCCGCGACCAGAAGCAGCATCTCCAGCAGCTGGTCGATCCCGTCGTGGGTCTTCGCGGAAACGCCGACCATGATCGTGTCGCCGCCCCACTCCTCCGGCAGGAGCCCGTGTTCGGTGAGCTGCTGCTTCACCCGATCCGGGTTGGCCCCCGGCTTGTCGATCTTGTTGATCGCCACGACCACGGGCACGCTGGCCGCACGGGCGTGGTTCAGAGCCTCGATCGTCTGCGGCATGACGCCATCGTCCGCCGCCACCACCAGCACCGCGATGTCGGTGATGGACGCGCCGCGGGCGCGCATCGAGGTGAAGGCCTCGTGCCCAGGCGTGTCAAGGAAGACGACGCGCTTGCCCTTGTGGTGGATGACCGAGGCACCAATGTGCTGGGTGATCCCGCCAGCCTCGTGCGTCGTGACGCTCGTGTCACGGATCGCGTCGAGCAGGCTTGTCTTGCCGTGGTCGACGTGGCCCATGACCACGACGGTCGGGGCGCGCAGGCGCAGCTTCTCGGGTGGGTCCACCTGCGCGGCCTCGATCTCCTCCTCGAGCGTCGGGCCGGGCGGCTTGATTTCGATTTGCTGGAACCCGATCTCCGTTGCGACGAGTGCCGCCGTCTCGACGTCCAGTTCGTGGTTCAAGGTCGCCATCACGCCGAGCCCCATGAGGCGTCGGATTAGGTCGCCCGCCGACACGCCCAGCTTCTGTCCGAGCTCCTGCACGGTAAGGGCGGTCTCCAGGGTTACGGGCCGGTCGGTTCGGATTGCGCTCTGCTGGCGATGCCGCTGATGGACGCGGCGCTCGAAGCGGTGCTCCTCCTCGCCGCGGCGCCGGTCCCCTGGGCCGCGTCTTTTCTGCGGGGGTCGGGAGCCCGGGGCCGTTGGACGGCTGGTGGCGGGAGCCGGCGGCTGAACGCGCGTTCCCGCTGCGCCCGCGCTGCGGCTCGGACTCGGCCGGCCGGGAAGGGAGCCCACTCCGCCTGCTGACGGGCGCGGTGCGCCGGGCTGGCGCTTCTGTGGCAGCGTCCCGATGCCTGGGCGCGGTTCGAGCGCCGGACGCGGTTCGAACGCCGGGCGCGGTGCTCCTGCCGGTCGGGGCAGGGAGCCGATGCCTTGGGTTGCGCTCTCTCTCGCCGGCAACGGGCCCGGTGGACTCGACGGGCCGCCAGACGCGGGTCTGGGTCCCTCGAGCCGCGGGCGAGGAGCCGGCACCGCTCCTTCCTGGTGCTGGCTGGCTACGCCGTCTGTCGCCCGCTCCTGCGGCTGGAGCTCTGTTCGCTTGCGCGGCATCGGCGCTGTGCCGCCGCTCGGGCTTCCGCCGGAGGCCCGCAGCGGGTCGGTCGGAGGCTCGGGCACCTTGGACGGCGCCTTGACGATCTCCGTAACCTTCTCCACGGTCTCGGGTTCCAGCGTTGACATGTGATTTCGCACCTCGATCCCCAGTCGGCGCAAGAGGTCGATGAGCCGCTTGCTGTCCAGGTCGAGCTGCTTTGCGAGTTCGTACACTCGCAGGCGATTCGCGTTGGATTCGGTCAGTACGATCACCCCCGGTAAGACTCTCAATCTCTTCGATGGCCTCCCGCAGCTTGCGGGCGAGGCCCGGGTCGCGTATGCCGACAACACCCGTCGGCCCGCGTCCAATCGCGTCGCCAAGCGCGTCCATCGTGCCTGCGCGGTACACCGCGCCTGGCAGTGCCTGCGCAGCCCGCAGCGCGCGCGGCGCAGCGTCTAGTGCGACGAGGATCAACGGCATCTGGCTTCTGCGCGCCTCTACGCGGACGGCGTCGAGGCCGAAGACGAGCACCTGAGCCCGTCGCGCGAGACCAATCAGGTCGTAGAACCGCCTCACTGTGGCGCCGCCAGTCGGGCGCTCAGCGCAGCGACGGTCTCGGGTGGCAGCGCCGCTTCGAGCGCATGGCCGAGGCGTTGGTTGCGCAGTGCCTTCTCGAGGCAGGACGGATCTGGGCAGATGTAGGCGCCACGGCCGTTCGCTTTGCCAGTAGGGTCGAGATGAACCTCTCCCTCCGGGCTGCGCACGACGCGCACCAGTTCACGCTTCGGGCGCTGTTGTCCGCACCCTAGGCACAGGCGCATCGGCTGCTTGCGGCGCTGCATGCCCGTCAGGCCCCCTCCGCCTTGATGTCGATCTTGTATCCCGTAAGGCGCGCAGCGAGCCGGGCATTCTGCCCTTCCTTGCCGATGGCGAGCGACAACTGGTATTCGGGAACGATGACGCGGGCTGTGCGGGTCTCCTCTTCGATCGCAACGCGCGTCACCTTGGCGGGTGCGAGCGAGTTGGCGACGAACTCCTCGGGATCCTGGGAGTAGCGGATGATGTCCACCTTTTCACCCCGCAACTCGTTGCCGATGGCGTGCACTCGGGCGCCCTTCGGACCGATGCAGGCCCCCTGTGGGTCGACTCCGTCGACCCGTGCCCAGACCGCGACCTTGGAACGCGAGCCGGGCTCCCTGGCGATCGCCTTGAGTTCCACGGACCCGTCGTGCAGTTCCGGCACTTCCAGCTCGAACAGGCGCTTCAGAAGCGCCGGGTGGGTGCGCGAGAGCATGACCTGCGGTCCCTTGGGACTCCGCTTTACCTCGAGCACGTAGCAGCGCATGCGCTGGCCGGGGACGTAGCTCTCTCCAGGAATCTGCTCGGAGAGCGGCAGGATCGCCTCCGCCCGGCCGAGATCGCAGACCGCGAAGCGCGGCTCGAGCCGACTGACCACCGCAGAGACAACATCGCCCTCGCGGCTCTGAAACTCTTCATAGATGATGCCGCGCTCGGCTTCGCGGATCCGCTGCATCACGACCTGCTTCGCCGTTTGGGCGGCGATCCGGCCGAAGTCGCTAGGAGTGACCTCCCGCTCCCGCGCATCGCCGAGCTGTGCGCGTGGATCTTCGATCCTCGCGTCCGCGAGGGAAACCTGGGCGCGGGGGTCTGTCACCTCATCGACCACTGTCAGCAGTGCGAAGACGCGGAACTCGCCGGTCTGGCGGTCGACCTCGACTCGCACGTTCTGCGCAGAACCGAAATTGCGTCGGTACGCAGAGATGAGCGCCGCTTCGATCGCCTCGAAGAGCACATTGCGCTCAATGCCTTTTTCCCGGGCCACATCCTCGATCGCCCGGATGAATTCGCTCGTCATCGCACGCTCCCTAACTCAGCTTCGGGTCAAGATGCAGGTCGAGGACGTCCGCCCACGGGATCCAGCGGTCTTCGCCGTCCTGCGGCCGCAACAGCATGGCGTCCGCGGAGACGCTCGCGAGTTCACCGCGAAAGTTTCGCTGCCCTTCGACCTCTGGACGCAAGCGCAGGCGCACATTGGAACCAAGGAAGCGCCGACAGTCGTCGAGGCTGCGCAGCACCCGGTCTAGACCGGGCGATTCGCACTCCAGCGTGTACGAGCCATCGATCGGATCTCGTTCATCGAGCGTCTGCGAGAATCGGCGCGAGACACGTTCCAACAGATCGAACGTGACGCCCTCCGGATGTTCCACCGTCACCCGTATGATGCTGCGACCCCGTCCGCCGTCCAGCCGCAGATCCCAGAGCTCTGCTCCCTCCAGGCGACACGCCTCGGCGGCAAGCTCCTGCAGCACGGCCTTTACCGACTCGCCCAACCAGCGACCCCCTACCAAATCCTTGGCCATGCCTGACACGGCCAAAGGAGTGGGTGGCCCCACTCCATGCACACGATCCACGATCAGCGTTCTCACTATAGCACGGTTTCCCCGCCCATGCCAGGAGGCGAGGCGCTGGTCTGTCTTCAGCCGCACCCGCCGGATGTCCCGTGGGCGGTCGTCTGCACATCGCTCAGAAGAGTGTCATCTGGTCGGTCTCAGGAAGTCCTGCGAGCGCTCCGATCTCCCTCAGCGCCTCGATCACCGGCCTGGGCGCGTGCCCGCGGCCGCGCAGGTCCGCGATGGAGCTGAAGGGACGCTGGTCGCGCGCCGCTGCAATTTGACGCGCACCGTTCGGCCCCAGCCCGGAGATCGCTGCGATCGGCGGCGCGATTTGGCCGTCTTGCGTCACCTTGAAGAGGCGCTCGTCGGCCGTCGCCAGACTGAACGGTGCGAAGCGGAGGCCTCGCAAGATCATCTCGCGCACAACCTCGAGGATGGTCGCGATGCTCTTATCGCGAGGGGAAGCGCCACGATCCTGATCCGCAGCGCGGATGCGCCGCTCCATCTCTTGGACATCGAGCAGTGTCAGCGATACGTCGAACTCGCTCGCGCGCACGCTTAGATAGGTGGCGTAGAAGGCCGCGGGGTGGTGCACTTTGAAGTAGGCAATGCGCACGGCCATCATCACGTAGGCGGCGGCGTGCGCCTTCGGGAACATGTAGCCGATCTTTTGGCACGATGCGACGTACCAGTCCGGCACGCCGCTGAGACGCATTTCCGACTCCTGCTCCGGGAGAAGTCCTCTGCCCTTGCGCACGCGCTCCGTGATCTGGAACGCACGGCTCGGCGAGAGGCCGTATCCGATCAGGTTCAGGAGGATGTCCTCGCGGGTCGCGATCACCTGACGCAGCGTCGCCGTGCCCGCGCGGATCAGTTCGTCCGCGTTGCGCGTCCAGACGTCGGTTCCGTGCGAGAGCCCGGAGATGCGCACGAGGTCGGCGAAACTCGACGGCCGCGTAGCCTCCAGCATCTGGCGCACAAAGCGCGTGCCGAACTCCGGCAAGCCGAAGGACCCCACCGAGGTTCCGAGCTGCTGCTGCGTGAGGCCGAGCGCCTCGCAGCTGGAGAAGAGCGAGATGGCCTGCGCATCGTCGCAGGGCACAGACAGCGCGGGGATCCCCGTGAACTGCTCGAGCAGCCGCAGGACGGTCGGGTCGTCGTGCCCCAAGAGGTCAAGCTTCAGCAGGCGAGAGGAGATCGCGTGGTAGTCGAAATGCGTGGTGATGATGTTGGAGTCTGTGTCGTCGGCGGGATGCTGCAGAGGCGTAAAGCGGTGCACGTCGTCGTGCACCGGAACCACCATCACCCCGCCCGGGTGCTGTCCTGTGGTGCGCTTGACTCCCGTAACGCCCCGCGCGAGCCGTTCGATCTCCGGAGCGCGGACGGTGCGCCCACGCTCTTCCAGGTAGCCTTTGGCAAGCCCGAACGCCGTGCGTTCCGCGACAGTTGCGATCGTTCCTGCGCGGTACACCTGTCCGCCAAGCAGTTCCTCCGTGTAGCGGTGGATCTGAGGCTGGTAATCGCCGGAAAAGTTAAGGTCGATGTCGGGCACTTTGTCGCCGTCAAAGCCCATAAAGGTCTCAAACGGGATATCCTGGCCGTCGCGTGCCATGCTGGCACCGCAATCCGGGCAAGCGCGCTGCGGCAGGTCGAATCCCGACCCAGCTTCTCCGCTGAAATCCGTTCGCTGGCACCCGGGGCAGCGCCAGTGGGGCGCTAGAGGGTTCACCTCGGTGATGCCGATCAGGTACGCGACGAAGGAGGAGCCGACAGACCCGCGCGAGCCGACTAGGTAGCCGTCCTCCAGGGATCGCCGCGTCAAGAGCTGCGCGATGCGGTAGATGCTCGCGAAGCCGTTGCCGATCACGGCCTTGAGTTCGCGTTCGAGCCGCGCCGAGACCACTTCCGGCAGAGGGTCGCCATATAGCTCCGCCGCGCGGCGGCGTGAACCCTTTTCCACTTCCTCCGCCGCTTCCGGGAGTTCCGGTGCCGAGAGCTCGTCAGGCACCGGCTGGAGATCTCCGAGCTCCTGTGCAACCGCATCCGGCGCATCGAAGACGATATGCTCCGCGCGCTCCGCGCCGAGCCAGGCGAAGTCGCGCAGCATCTCCGACGCGGTGCGCAGGTGCAAAGGTCGCTCTGCTTCACCTGGCGCCTCGCGCCCGGCCCCTCGCAGCACGATGCGGCGCAGTTCCTGCTCCTCGGGCTCGAGATAGTGGGCGTCGCCCGTCGCTACAACCGGCAGCGAGAGCTCGTCCGCAATCTCGATCACCTGTTCTGCATAACGCCGCACCTCGTCCTCGGCGAACAGATAGCCCTCCGCACTGGCCACGGGGAACGTGAGCCCGGGGGGCTGCAGTTCGATATAGTCGTAGCGCCGCGCGATCTCCCGCAGCTCGGCAGGCGATGCGCCGCGCAGGAATGCCCGCCAGAGTTCGCCCTGCAGGCAGCCTGCAGCCCCGAGCATGGCGCCTTGTCGCAGGGCCTGCACCTGGCTCTCCACGAGGCGCGGAACGCGGTGAAACTGGCGCAGATGCGCCTCCGTCACTGCGCGATACAGTTCCCTGAGACCCTCCTGGGTGCGCACCAGTAGCATGGCGTGGTAGGGCCGGCGCAAGTGCAGCGGCACCTTCTCGCCAAGACCGTTCAGCCCGGCAAGATCCTCCACGCCGAGCAATTTCGCTGCGTCGAACAGACGCAGTGCGATGCGTCCCGCGATCTCCGCGTCCGCGCCGGCGCGGTGATGCGCGAAGTCGCCTAGTTCAAAATGCTGGGCGAGGTCTTGCAGGCGGTGGCTCCTCAGGTGCGGCACCAGCGCACGGCCGAGCTCCAGAGTGTCGATTACGCAAGCGCGCCAGTCGATGTCTTGGTGCACAAGCGAGGTGCGCAGGTAGCCTTCATCGAAGCCGGCGTTATGCGCGACGACCGGCAGGTCGCCGAGGAACTCGAGAACGCGCGGCAGGACATCGGCGAATGAGGGCGCGCCCTCCAGGTCCTGCGGGCTGATGCCGGTGAGGTCCACCGTTTTCTGTGAAACCTTCCCCTTGGGCCGCACCAGGGTGACGAACTCCTCCTGCGCCTGGCCGTCTACGAACCGCACGAGCGCGATCTCGATAATCTCGCCGCTTTGCGGCGAGAGGGATGTCGTCTCGACATCGAGTGCGACAAAGCTTTGCGGCAGTCCAGCCGGTACCGGCCGGATGACGATGCGCGGAGAATCCGGCACGACATAGGCCTCGAGGCCGTACAGGAGGCGCACCTTCGATTTGCGCGCAAGGTCCTGCGCCTCCGGGTAGGCCTGCAGCACACCGTGGTCTGTGACGGCGATGGCCGGCATGGAAAAGCGCTCGGCCGCATCGACGACGCGGGGGAGATCCAGCAATCCGTCCATCTGCGACATGCGCGTATGCAGGTGCAGTTCGACCCGTCCGCGCGACGCCTCCTCGCTGCGCTGCTGCGAGCGCATGAGCTGCATCAGATCACGTGCCCAGAGGAGCGGCTCGCCCGTACGCTCATCGCTGCCTACGTTGCCGCGCAGGCGAATCCACATGCCCGGCCTCAGTTCCGTCCCCAGCTTCGCTTCGGGATCCAGCAGCAGTTTCGCCACGAGTCCGTCGTCGTGGTCGGAAAGGGCCAGCGTCAGGATCTGTCCGCCGCCGCGCCGCGCGCGTACGTCGACGGAGACGATCTCGGCCTCGACGACCACGCGGCTGAGATCGAGCGATACCTCGCGCAGCGGCGTGACCGCTCCACTGAACGACTTGCCGAAGATCAGACGCTCCGGGACCGGCGCCCGGCCGGGCGCCGCCTTCGACGGCGGTGGGGCCTGGAGCTTCGCCGCTGCGCCTGCGCTCGCCTCGATCTGCAGTGGGGATCCCCACTGCCGCGCAAGTTCCTCTTCCAGGCGCTCGCGCACAGCGGGATCCTGCAAGCGCGAGATGCCTAGCGCTTCTCCGGTCGTCGGCACCGCCACTGCGACGGTCTCGCCCACGAGCTGCACCTCGGCACCCAGCAACCAGCCGCGCAGTGTAACAGGTGCGGCCGCCGCGACCGCACTGCGCCAGACCGCGGCGAAGTCCGCCTGCGGCACGTCGTCTCTATCCGTACTCAGCCCTCCGCTTCAGTCGCGCACCTTGTCCTTCGGCAGGTACTTGACGATCTCCCAATACATCTTCATCCGCGCGGCGAACCCCTTGATCAGACCGCGCTTCTCTTCCTTCATGCGATGCGTCAGGTCAGCTAGGACGACTTCGCAGACATTGCCATGGTTGCGCCGCATGTACTTCGTCAGCGCCACCTCGACGCCGTATCCAGATTCTGTGATGTCGTCGAGGTCCCGCAGCACGCTGCGGTGGACGGCACGCTGCCCGGAAAGGAACGGTGCGATCGCCTGCGCCAGGTCCGTGGAGGTGCGGCCGCCCTCGAAGACGCCCACCGACATCTGCGACTCGCCCTGGAGCACCGGTGCGAGCATGCGGTCGACGTGCTCCGGCCGAAGGCCGATCAGGTCGGCGTCGAGGAACAACACGACCTCCGCTGCCGTCGAGCTGATGCCTGCCTGCATGGCGGCGCCCTTGCCGGCGTTTTCCGGCAGTTCCAGAACGCGGGCTCCGGTCGTACGGGCGACTTCCGCCGTGCGGTCGCTCGACCCGTCAGAGACGACGATCACCTCGTCGACCAGCGGATGGCCGACCAGCACCGCGCAAACGGCGCCGATCGTCTCTTCCTCGTTGTAGGCCGGAACGATTACCACCACATTCGGCTTTTCCACGTCCACGCGCTCCATCCGCCCCGGGATCAGTAGGATCTCGCCCAGAGCACCGAGTGTTTGGCCGGCTTCCCGCATACCGCGCACGCCTCCACGGGGCGCTCTGCGAAGGGAACGTTGCGAATCGTCGCCCCCGTCTCGTCGCGCACCTTCTGCTCGCACGCCGCGTCGCCGCAGAACCCGCCAGCGGCGAACCCGCGCCGGGCCGAGACCAACTCGCCGATCTCGGCGACGCTTGCAACGTCGGTGGTGTTGTCCTGCACCCGTTGGCGTGAACGGCTCAGCAGGTTGTCCTGCACTTCGCCAAGCAGTGCTCGCACTGTGCCCTCGAGCCCGTCCTGCGGCACAACGGCCTTCTCGCCAGTGTCGCGCCGGACGAGAACGCACTGCTGCTCACGCAGGTCGCGCGGCCCAAGTTCAAGGCGCAACGGCACTCCACGCAGCTCCCAGTGATTGAACTTGTAGCCCGGCGTGAACTCGTCGCGGTCGTCAAGATGCACCCGCGCCACCTCGCCGAGCTGTTCCTTGATCTGGCGCGCACGGGTGCGCACAGCCTCTCCCTCGGCGCCGGTTCCGATCGGCACGATGACAACCTGGATAGGCGCCATCTTCGGCGGCAGGACAAGGCCCCGAGCGTCGCCATGCACCATGATGAGGGCACCGATCGCCCGCCACGAGAGTCCCCAGGAAGTCGTGTGGGCGTATTGCAACTGGCCCTCGCGATCCAGGTAGCGGATCTCGTATGCCTCGGCGAAATTCTGTCCGAGGTTGTGCGATGTCGCTGCCTGCAGAGCGCGCCCGTCTCCCATCAACGCTTCCACGGAGTACGTCTTCAAGGCGCCCGGAAACTTCTCGCCCTCCGTCTTCTGGCCAGGAACGACCCAGATGGCCATCTCGTTCTCGTAGAAGTCACGGTAGACCTCGAGCATGCGCAGCGTCTCCTGCTGCGCCTCCTCCGGAGTCGCATGGGCGGTGTGGCCTTCCTGCCAGAGGAACTCTGTCGTACGCAAGAACGGGCGCGTGGCCTTCTCCCAGCGCACGACGCTGCACCACTGGTTGATCAGGATCGGCAGGTCGCGGTAGGACTGCACCCAACGGCTGTACATCGGCCCGATGATCGCCTCGGACGTGGGACGGATGGCAAGGCGCTCCTGCAAGATCTCGTCCCCACCCGTCGTCACCCAGAGAACCTCCGGCGTAAACCCTTCCACATGCTGCGCCTCGCGCAGCAGAAAGCTTTCCGGAATGAGAAGCGGGAAATACGCGTTCTGGTGACCGGTCGCCTTGAAGCGCTGGTCCAGCGCTGCCTGCGTCCGCTCCCAGAGGTTGTAGCCGTATGGCTTGAAGACGACGCAGCCTCGTACTGGGGCGTAGTCGATCAGGTCGGCCTTCGTCACCACGTCTACGTACCATTGGGCGAAGTCGACGTTCGGATCGGCGATCTCTTGTACGAACGCGCCCTTCTCCTTACCGGCTTTCGGCACTCGCCTTGGCCTCCTCGTCCAGTCGGCGAACCTCGTCCACGAGGCGGTCGACCATCTCTTCCTGGCTCACTTTGCCGGCGATCTTGCCATCCTTGTAGAGGAAGCCGAAGCCGCGCCCGCCGGCCAACCCCACATCCGACTCGCGCGCCTCGCCCGGACCATTCACAACACAACCCATCACCGAGATGCGCAGCGGGACGGTGAAGCCGGAAACGCGTTCCTCGACCTCGAGGGCGACCTTCTGCAGGTCGATCTCGCAGCGCCCACAGGTGGGGCAGGCGTACACGGTGGGGCCGAAGACGCGCCGGTCGCTTGCGCGCAGAATCTCTCGCGCCACCTTGACTTCCTCTTCCGCAGGCCCCGAGAGCGAGACGCGGATCGTGTCGCCGATTCCCTCGCTGAGGAGAATGCCGAGACCGACGGAAGAACGGATCGAACCGGACCATACGGTGCCGGACTCCGTCACACCGAGGTGGAGCGGGACGTCGGTCTGCTCGGCAAAGAGGCGGTAGGCATCGACCGTCAACGCGACTTCCGGCGCCTTCAGCGACACAATGACTTGGTCGAAATTGAGGTCGTCCAGGATCGCGAGGTGGCGCATGCCGCTTTCGACCATCGCCTCAGGCGTCGGATGACCGTACTTCTCGATCAGGTCCTTTTCCAGAGAACCCGCGTTCACACCGATGCGGATCGGTACACCGCGGCCCTTTGCCTCCGTCACCACCGCACGCACCCGCTCGGGCGCTCCGATGTTGCCGGGGTTCAGGCGCAGTTTGTCGACGCCGGACTTGAGAGCGATCAGCGCAAGTCTGTAGTCAAAGTGGATGTCCGCGACAATGGGGATGGGACTGGCCTTCTTGATCTCCGCAAGCGCTTCGGCCGCCTGTCGGTCGAGCACTGCCAGCCGCACCATTTCGCATCCGGCCTGGACGAGTCGGAAAATTTCGTCGAGTGTCGCCGGCACATCACGCGTGTCGGTCTTCGTCATCGTCTGTACGACGATGGGATGATCCCCGCCAATCGTCAGCTTGTCGCCGACGTGAACCTCTCGTGTTACCCGCCTTGTCGGCATTGGTTGTGCACCCGCCGCGATACGGCGGGGCTCAGCCTCCCTTCCTCTGCGGCGCCCTTACAAGGTGCCGTGCATACGCACGATATCATGGTACGCCAAAACGACGGCCAGCCCAAGTAGGATCATTAGCCCGATCGAGTTGACCATGGCTTCGCGCTGCGGGTCAAGCCGCCGACCGCGGATCCATTCGATCGCCAGCATCACGAGGCGCTCGCCGTCGAGCGGCGGGAACGGCACGAGGTTGATCAGACCCAGGTTTACGGACAGCACCGCAGCAAGTGTGAGTACCTGCGCGATGCCGGCCGACTCGGCCTGCTGCACCGCACCGTAAATGCCGACGATGCCGGATACAGGCGGTGCCTTGCCATGGGCGAGCGAGCCGGCGATGACCGAGATGAGCATCCCGGCACCATTCCATGTCTGCTGCACGCCCTTGACAAACCCGGTGAGGAGGGGGGCTTGCACGTTCTGGACAAGCGGCAGAACGCCGATGTGACGCACGTTATGCGTTAGCGGGTCCGGCTTCGGCGTGAGGCTGACGTCAAAGCGCCTGCTGCCCCTTTGCACAGTGAAGAGGATCGGGTGACCGTCTGCGGAGGAAACAACGTGCAGGAGGCCGTTCCACGACCTGAGTGCATGGCCGTTCGCTGCGATCAGCCTGTCCCCTGTCCTCAAACCGGCGCGCTGGGCCGGCATGCCCTGCTCCAGTCCGCCGATGCCGGGTGGTCCTGGCACGTACTGCGGAACCCCGATCGCGCTGAAGAGCACCCAGAACAGCGCGATGGCCAGCAGAAAATTCATCACGGGCCCAGCCGCAATCGTCAATACGCGCCCGATCATCGGTCGACTGTTGAAACTGTCCGGGGTCTCCTCCTGGCCGGGCTCCATGCCATAGAGGCGCACGTAGCCTCCCAGCAGCAACAGGCGGAAGGAATATTCCGTTCCGCGGCGCTTCCAGCCAAACAGGCGCGGGCCGAACCCGACTGAGAACTCGTCGACCCGAACACCCCACCACTTCGCAACAATGAAGTGGCCGAACTCGTGGATGACAACCAGCACGACCAGCAACAGGACAAAGAGGAGCGCCGTCACCGTACCTCACTCCTCCGCAGGAGGCCCTCCGCCGTCTGCCGAGCCCACCGATCGGCTGCAGTCAGCGCCTCAAGGTCTGGCGACTCTACCACCTCGTGCCTCTCTAAGACCGATGCGACCAACGGCACAATGGACGCAAAGCCAATCTCACCGGCGAGAAATGCCCGAACGGCCACCTGATCCGCTGCCGTGAGCACCGCCGGCATCGTGCCGCCTATTGTACCCGCGTCTCGGCACAGCCGCAAGGAAGGATAGCGGCGTGGATCAGGCCGCGCAAAGCGCAATTCGGCCATGTCCTCCGGTTCCAAGGGCCGCAAGGCGCCCTCCGGGACATTGGGGTGCGCGAGGGCCTGCTCGATCGGAAGCTGCATGTCAGGGCGCGCGAGCGATGCGTAGAGCGCGCCGTCAACCGTCTCACAGAGTGCGTGGACGATCTGGGTCGGGTGGATCCAGACATCGAGCTGCGCGAACGGGAGTCCGAAGAGGACGTGAGCCTCGATCAGTTCGATCCCCTTGTTGATCAAGGTGGCGGAGTCGATCGTGATCAGGTTGCCCATGTTCCAGTTCGGATGGCGCAGAGCGTCCTCCGGTGCAGCTTCGGCAAGCCGCTCGATCGGCCAATCGCGCAGAGCGCCGCCCGACGTCGTGATGATCAGGCGGCGGACGGTCTCCGGCGGGCGGCCCCGCAGGAGCTGGTAGGCTGCTGCATGCTCCGAGTCGACCGGCAGCAAGAGGCCGTCCGCTACCGCGCCTCGCAGAAGATCGCCACCGGCGATGATCGCTTCCTTCGTCGCAGCCGCGACGCGCCGCCCAGCCTGCACAGCCGCAAGCATCGGCGCCAGGCCGGCGAAGCCGGTGACTGCCAGCACCACCGTGTCGACGGCTGGCCAGAGCGCTAGCTCCGTCAGCGCGTTCGGCCCTGCGATGCGGCGCCCGAAGGCTGCTTCGCCGCTCCCCTCGTCGAAGGTATACGCCTCCGGGCGGAACTCCTCCACGAGCCGCCAGAATTCCGGGCTCGCGCGGCGGGCCGCGAGCGCCACGACGCGATGGCCGCGCCTGCGAGCCACGGAGAGCGTCTGGCTGCCGACCGATCCGGTTGCTCCAAGCACTGCGAGGTTCATGGCTGGGCCTCCCCAAGATAGGCCGCCCATGCCGTGGCGGCGAGTACGGGACCGACGGCCAAGCCGACGGCGCCAAAGAGATGCACTCCAAGGTACATGGTGACAAGCGCGGCGAGCGGGTGCAAGCCCATCTGTCCTCCAACAAGCCGCGGTTCGAGTGTTGGGCGCACGGTGGCGGCGACCATGAGCACCAAGGTAAGACGCAGCGCGAGTCCGTATTGGCCGAGCAGCGCTGCGCCCGCCGCCCACGGACCCAGAACTGTCGTGGGGCCGAGCGCCGGCGCGATGTCGAGCACCCCCACAGCCACCGCGGCGAGAAGGGCGTACGGTGCGCCGACCAGGAGAAGGCCGATGCCGGTCACGAGGGTCGTGACCGAGGCCAGCAGGATCTGCGCCTTGAGGTAGCGCACTGTGGCAAAGAAGGCAACGCGGCCGATCCGCAGGGACCCTTGCGGCAGCAGCGCCGGCAGTTCCCCCCGCAGGCGACGGCGCAGAGTGGGCAGTTCGCGCGCGATGAGGTAGGCGCCAACCGCCGCCACGACGGTTGCGAGGGCGGTATCAGGCAGTTGCAGGGCCATGCGGCCCGCCCCTGTCGTGAGTTGGCTGAAAAGGTGGACCGGCATCGACGGCGCCGGACCCAAGAGGTGCTCTGGCCAGATTTCCTTCAGCCGCTGCGAGATCAGGCGAGCTGCAGCCGGAAGGACAATTGCCATGCGCACCGCTTCCTGAAGCGCCGCGCGCACGACAAGTCCCAGCGCAATGAAGAGGGCCGTGCCCAAACCGCCAAGCGCCAGGACAGCTGCAACTGGTCTGGGTATCCCGCGAAGGTTAAGGCGGGCGACGATCGGCTCGACAGAGAGCGCCAGCGCCAGCGCCAGCACAACGGGGTAGAGATTCGGCAGGATGAAGCGCGCCGCGAGATATCCAACCACCAGGACGAGGAGACCCCGCGCCTGCGGCACAGGCACCCCCCGCTTCCAGGCTATCTCAGGAGATAGTATAGAAGCGGCAGCGCGAAAAGAAGGGAATCGATGCGGTCCAAAAGGCCTCCGTGCCCAGGCATGAAATTCCCCGAGTCCTTCGTGTTGGCCCAGCGTTTGATCGCTGACTCACCTAGGTCCCCGAGCACCGCCAGCAGGCCCGTCACGAGGCCCACCAGGATGCCGAAGCCGACGCTTCGGCCCAGCAGGCTGGGCAATAGCGTTGCCCCGGCGATGATGGCGAGCAGGATCCCGCCTCCGGTCCCCTCCCAGGACTTCCCTGGCGAGAGCCGCGGCGACAGCTTGTGGCGCCCGAACTGCGAGCCGACGAGGTATGCTCCGATGTCGGTCGCCCACACAAGGATGAGCGCTGCGGCCGTCGGTACGAAGCCATGCGCGCGTAAAAGGAAGAGGTACGCAAGCGGCAGCGCGATGTAGACCTGCCCAAAGAGGTCCATCCCCACTGTGCCGCCAGAGAGACCGATCAGCGGGGGAACGATGAGGTTCACCGCCAAGAGCAGCGCCATCGCAGGCCACATCAGCCACATGTGCCCGGTGAACGCCACCCAGAGGATCGGCAGGCCTCCGAAAAAGTTCAGCCAACTGACCGGAATGGAGCCGCCTTCCGCGCACATGCGGCTCCATTCGTGCGCTCCGAGCAGATAGAATCCGACCAGTCCCACAAGCAGGTAGTACCCGCCCAGGTAGACGAGCGCCAGCACAAGCGGCATGGCGATGACCATACTCGCCGTGCGCATGAGCAGCACACTGCGTTTCATGCGTGCCCACCATAGCGGCGGTCGCGCTGACCGAAGTGCTCGAGCGCCCGGCGCAGCTCCGCTTCGTCGAAGTCCGGCCAGTAGACCGGCGTAGCGTAGATCTCCGCGTACGCGCTCTGCCAAAGGAGGAAGTTCGAAAGCCGCAGTTCGCCGCTCGGGCGAATGACCAGGTCCGGGTCCGGCATACCGGCCGTGTCCAGAAGGTCTCCGAACGTCTCCTCGTCTAGTTCTGCGGCCTTCTTCGGGTCTTCCATGGCCCTGCGCACGGCCCGCACAATCTCGTCGCGCCCCCCGTAGTTCACCGCGATCGCAAGAACAAGGCCGGGGTTGCGCGCCGTGCGCTCCTTCGCCTTCACCATCTCCCGTCGGCAGCGCGCGGGCATGGCGCGGTCGTCGCCCAAAAAGACGATCTTCACCTGCTCGCGGTCGAGTTCATCGACCTCGCCGCGCAGATACTCGACCAAAAGATCCATCAGCACCTCGACCTCTTCCGGCGGGCGCTTCCAGTTTTCTGTTGAGAAGGCGTAGACGGAAAGGTACTCGATGCCGAGACCCGGCGCAGCCCGAACGATGCGGCGCAATGCCTCGACGCCGGCACGGTGTCCGTACGGGCGAGGTTGCCCGCGGGAAGCCGCCCAGCGGCCGTTGCCATCCATGATGATCGCCACATGGCGCGCGCCGTACGTCATGGCTGGGGATCCTGCGCAGCCTGAAAAGATGCCACCAGGACCTCCATCACCTTCTCCTTCTGCCGCACGCGGACGACGCGCAGTTCATCTCCGGCGAAGGCCCGCGGCGGTCTCGTCGTCGTTATCAAAAGCGTGAAGCCATCCCTGCGGCAGACCGCCTCCGCCTCCTCCAGAGTACAGCCGACCAGCGGAGACCTCAAACTGAAAGGATCTCCTTCTCCTTGGCCGCCGTCGCCTGCTCGATCTCGCCAATCGCGTGGTCTGTGAGCTTCTGCAGTTCATCCTGCAGCCGCCGCAGCTCGTCTTCCGAAATCTTTGCCTGCTTCTGCTCCGCCTTGAGGTGCTCCAGCGCGTCGCGGCGGACGTTGCGCACCGCGACCTTCTCGTCCTCCGCCTTCTTGTGCAGAACGCGCACCAGTTCCTTGCGGCGCTCCTCCGTCAGCTGCGGAATCTGCAGGCGGATGAGGTTCCCGTCGGATGCGGGAGAGAGCCCGAGTTCACTCTTCAGGATCGCCTTCTCGATCAGCGGCAGCAGCTGCTTGTCCCATGGCTGGATCACCAGCAGGCGCGGCTCGGGAGCCGAGATCTGCGCGACCTGTTGCAGGGGCGTCGGGGTGCCATAGTACTCCACCGGCAGCTTCTCGACGAGCGCCGGCGTGGCGCGGCCGGCTCGCAAGGTCTGCAGCTCTTCGTGCAGCACCGCAACCGACTTCTGCATCTTGTCCTGCGCTTGACTTAGCAGGTCGTGCATCTCAGTCCCCCCTCACGAATGTGCCGATCGGCTCCCCCATGACGGCCCGCCGGATGTTGCCCTGGCGGTTGACGTCGAACACCACGATGGGGATGCGGTTGTCCATGCAAAGGGAAGTGGCTGTCGTATCCATGACCTTCAGTCCGCGCTGCAGCACCTCGAGGTAGCCAATCTCGCGGAACAGCTTTGCGTCCGGGTTACGACGGGGGTCGTCGTCATAGACCCCTTCCTCCTTGGTCGCCTTGAGCATGACTTCCGCCTCGATCTCCGCCGCCCGCAGCGCCGCCGTCGTATCGGTCGAGAAGTACGGGTTGCCCGTACCCGCCGCGAAGATCACGACGCGCCCCTTCTCCAGGTGCCGCATGGCACGACGCCGGATGTAGGGTTCGGCCACCTGGCGCATCTCGATCGCCGTCTGAACGCGCGTCGGAACGCCATGGTGCTCGAGCGCGTCCTGCAGTGCAAGAGCGTTGATCACAGTCGCCAGCATACCCATGTAGTCCGCGGTCGCCCGATCCATCCCAAGGGCGCTGCCCGCAGTGCCGCGCCAGATGTTGCCGCCGCCGACGACGATCGAGAGTTCGACGCCGAGATCCGCGACCTCGCGCACCTGTTCGGCGATCGAAGTCGCGACGCGTGGATCGATGCCGTATCCTTCGTCCCCCGCGAGCACTTCACCAGAAAGCTTCAGGACGACACGTCGGTACTTCGGACGCTGCGCCTCCATACGCCTATGCCTCCTGGGTGGTTCCGGCCTCCTCGCCGACCTCGAAGCGCGCGAAGCGGCGCACCTGAATGTTCTCGCCAAGCTTCGCGATCATCTCGGTGACGAGATCCTGCACCCGTTTCTTGTCGTCCTTGATGTACACCTGCTCCAAAAGACAGGTCTCTTGGTAAAACTTTTCGAGGCGGCCCTGCACGATGCGCTCGGCGATCTTCTCCGGCTTCCCCTCGTTTGCCGCCTGCGCCTCATAGATACGCCGCTCTGCGGCCACGAGGTCCTCAGGGACCTCTTCGCGGCGCACATAGCGGGGACGCGCCGCTGCGACCTGCAGTGCGATCTCGTGCACGACAGAGCGAAACTCCTGGTTGCGCGCGACGAAGTCGGTCTCGCAGTTCACCTCGAGAAGGACGCCAATGCGACCGTTCGCGTGGACGTAGGTCTCGACGAGACCCTCACTGGCCTCGCGCCCAGCCTTCTTCGCAGCCTGCGAAAGGCCACGCTCGCGCAGCAGCTCGACCGCCCGCTCGATCGAGCCGCCGGCCTCGGTAAGAGCCCGCTTGCAGTCCATCATCCCCGCTCCGGTCTTCGTGCGCAGTTCCTTGACGATCTCCGCCGTGATCTCCAAACCGCTTCCCTCCCGTATTCGTGCGAAGGCGCCCCCGGCTTAGACACCGGGGGCGCGAACGATGCGTCTACTCTGCGAGCTGCACGCCCTGCTTGCCCTCGAGCACCGCATCGGCCATGCGCGCTGTGAGCAGCTTGACGGCGCGGATCGCGTCGTCGTTGCCGGGGATGACATAGTTGATCTCGTCAGGATCACAGTTCGTATCCACGATCGCGACGACCGGGATGCCCAAGGCGTTCGCCTCGGTGACGGCAATCCGCTCCTTGCGCGGATCGATCACAAAGAGGGCCGCCGGCAGATTCTTCATGCCCTTGATCCCGCCAAGGAACTTTTCAAGCTTCTCCTTCTCGTGCAAGAGCCCGCTGACTTCCTTCTTCGTGAGCTCCTGGAAGCGCCCGTCGGTCTCCATTTCCTCGAGTTCTGAGAGGCGCTGCAGACGCTTGCGAATTGTGCCGAAGTTGGTCATGGTGCCGCCGAGCCAGCGCTGGTTGACGAAGAATTCGCCGCATCGCAGCGCTTCTTCTGCAACCGACTCCTGGGCCTGCTTCTTCGTGCCGACAAACAGGATCCGCCCGTTGTCGCCCGCCACCTGACGGATGAACTGGTAGGCCTCATCGACCTTCTTGACCGTCTTCTGCAGGTCGATGATATAGATGCCATTGCGCTCGGTGAAGATGTAGGGTCGCATCTTCGGGTTCCAACGCCGCGTCTGGTGTCCGAAGTGGACGCCAGCCTCCAGGAGCTGCTTCATCGAAATGTACGACACGGGATTCCTCCTCATCGGTTTTGCCGCCGCATAGCTCCTCTACGCCGGGAAACCCGGACTTGCCGGGCCACCGCCCAACGCATCCCCATGCGTGCGAAATTGCCTCCAGCAGTATACCACGAGGCAATAGAGGTCTCAATCGGACACGGTTTCGGCCGCTCAACGCCCCAGCCTAACTTGAGGCCAGGGGGCGCATCCCCCGCATGTCCACGCCGAACACCGCTGTGCGACCGGTCGTCATGCAGACGCCCTCGACCGTCGCGCTTCGCGCCGCGAGGGGCCCGCGCCGAACGGCGCAAAAAGCCAGAGAGCCGCTGCCGCAAGGGCTGCGGCCCCGTCGATCAGTTCGCGCCAGTGCGCGTCCTACAGGATATAGCGCGAGAGTTCGGGGTTCGCGGCGACTTCTCCGAGTTGTCGCTCCACATAGGCGCGATCCACCTTGAGCGCGCTGAAGGCAGGATCCGGTGCCCTGTAGAGCGCGTCCTCGAGGCAGCGCTCGAGGAGAGTGTGCAGGCGCCGTGCACCGATGTCCTCCGTCTCCTCGTTGAGCCGATGCGCGAACTCCGCGATCGCCAGCACGGCATCATCCGAGACCTCGAGCGCAACGCCGTCGGTCTCGAGCAGCGCCTCGTACTGGCGCACGAGCGCGTGCTCCGGCTCGACGAGAATGCGCCGCAGGTCCTCGACACCCAGCGAGCGCAGTTCCACGCGGATGGGGAAGCGTCCCTGAAGTTCGGGGATGAGGTCCTGCGGACTCGCGATATGAAAGGCACCGGCAGCGATGAAGAGGATGTGCTCCGTGCGCACGGGGCCGTACTTCGTTGAGACCGTCGTGCCCTCGACGATCGGCAGGAGGTCGCGCTGCACGCCCTCGCGCGAGACGTCCGGGCCCTGGGCGCCGTGCGCCGCCACCTTGTCGATCTCATCGAGGAAAACGATGCCCGACTGCTCGGTCCGCCGCACCGCCTCCTGTGCGACCTTGTCCTGGTCGATCAGGCGGTCCGCCTCCTGCAGGCGGACGATCGGCCGTGCCTCGCGGACCGTCAGACGCCGCCGGCGCGTGCGCTTCGGCATCATCTGCTGCAGCATCTCCTGCATCTGATTCTGGCCGTCGCCGAGAAACGGCATGCCCGAGCTCCCCTGCTCCTCCACCTCGACCTCGATGATCTCGTCCTCGAGTTCGCCGCGGCGCAAGCGGTCGCGCAGGTCGCGCCGCTTGTCCTGGCGTTCGCTCTCGGACATGCGCTCTGCCTTCGGCTGCTGGTTTTGGCCAAAGCCGAAGATTGACGCAAAGGGGTTGGAAGGCTCTTGAGTCTCCCCCAGCATCAGTTCGACCAACCGGTCCTCGGCCTGCACGTTCGCGTCGGGCTCGATCTGGCGCCGCATCTCCTCACGCACGAGGCGCACCGCCACCTCCGCCAAGTCCCGGATGATCGACTCGACGTCTCGCCCGACGTAGCCGACTTCCGTAAAGCGCGTGACTTCCACTTTCGTGAAGGGTGCTCCAACGAGGCGAGCCAGCCTGCGGGCGATCTCCGTCTTGCCCACGCCGGTTGGGCCGATCATCAGGATATTCTTCGGCGTGACCTCTTCCCGCAGTCCTGGCTGCAGCCGCTCGCGGCGCTCTCGGTTGCGCAGCGCGATCGCAACCTTGCGTTTGGCTTCCTCCTGCCCGATCACGAAGCGGTTCAGTTCCAGGACGATCTCCGCTGCCGTCATCCGCGATCGCCTCCCCCAAGTTCCTCGACGGTGATGTGATCGTTCGTGTATACGCAGATCTCACTTGCGATCTGCAGGCTGCGCCGCGCGATCTCGCCCGGAGGCAGCTTCGTCTCCCGCACGAGGGCTCGCGCAGCCGAGAGGGCGTAGTTGCCGCCCGAGCCGATGGCGGCAATCCCGTCATCTGGTTCGATCACCTCGCCGGACCCGGCCAGCAGCAGGACGTCCTGGCGGTCGCAGACGAGCAGAAGCGCCTCCAGGCGCCGCAGCATGCGATCCTGCCGCCAGGCGCGCACGAGCGATGCAGCTGCCTGGCGGAGCTGTCCGTGCTGCTCCGAGAGTTGGCGCTCGAAGGCATCGAAGAGCAGGAGCGCGTCTGCCACCGAACCGGCGAATCCGCCGAGGACCTGTCCGTCGTGGAGTCGGCGCAGCTTGCGCGCACCATGCTTCACGATCGTCGCGTCGCCCATCGTGACCTGTCCGTCGCCTGCCATCGCGGCCATCCCGTCACGGACGACGGCGATCACTGTCGTGGAGCGGAACTGCGGCGCTTCCATGCGATCCTTCCTTTCTAAGCCCGGGGATGCGCCTTGCGATAGACCACGCGCATGCGGCCAGCCTGGACGTGCGTGTAGATCTGCGTCGAGGAGAGGCTGCGGTGTCCCAGTAGCTCCTGCACGGAGCGAAGGTCCGCTCCTCCCTCCAAAAGGTGCGTCGCGAACGTGTGACGCAGGCTGTGCGGACTGCGCTGCGGCAGTCCGGCTTGCAGTTCGTACACTGCGAGGATGCGCCGGACGCTGCGGGTTGTGAGGCGTCCGCCCCTGCTGTTGAGGAAGAGCGCCTGAACGGAGCGCGCAATGCGGGGGCGCCCACGCTCAAGATACGCGAAGAGAGCACGCTCCGCCGCCCGACCGAAGGGAACGATGCGCTCCCTGCCGCCCTTGCCCATCACGCGCACTTCGCCCCCCCGCAGGCTGAGGTCCGAAACGTCGAGCCCACAGGCCTCCGAGACGCGCAGCCCGCTTGCGTAGAGGAGTTCTAGCAGCGCGCGGTCCCGCATGCCGAGCGGTGTGCGGTCGTCGGGCCGCGCCAGCAGGCGTGTCGTCTCCTCCACGCTGAAAAACTGCGGAAGGCGCCTTTCCAGACGAGGTCCGCGCATGGTGAACAGCCACTCGGGCGCCGCCTCCTGCGCGCGGCGGTGCATGCGCGCCAGCGCCTTCAGCGCAGAGAGGGCACGCGCGATCGTGCGCCGCGCGCGCCCTTCCTGCTGCAGCTTGGCGAGGTACGCGCGAAGGCGCAAAGGAGTGAGTTCCTCACCGCGCAGGAAGTCCCTAACCTGCTGCAGATCCTGACGGTAGGCGCGCATTGTGTGGGGCGATGCTCCGCGCAGGCGCAGTTCGCGTTCCAGCCGTGCGAGCGCCTCGTTGTCGACCCGCAATCGGCCACCCCCCTTGCCTATTCGGCCTCTGCAGCCATCGGGCGGCGGTAGCCGCATTCTTTGACGCAGACGAGCTCGCCCTTGCCGCCCCGGCGCGGGTGCTCCACGAGGAACGCCCCGCAGGTCGGGCAGTTCTCTTTGACGGGCTTCTTCCAGGTGGTGAAGTGACAGTTCGGGTAGTTCGCGCAACCATAGAACATCCGGCCGCGACGCGAGCGCCTGGCGACGATCTCGCCGCCGCATTCGGGGCAGTTCACGCCTGTGGGTTCGCGCAGGGGCTTGGTGTTCTTGCACTCCGGGTAGCCGGGACAGGCGAGGAACCGACCGTAGCGGCCATGCTTGATGACCATCATCCTGCCGCACTGCTCGCACTGGACGTCCGAGACTTCCTCCGGCTGCTCAACCTTGGCGATCGCTGCCTCGGCCTTCTGCAGATCCTTGGAGAACGGTTCGTAGAACTCTCGCAGCACGAGGTTCCAGGGCGCCTTGCCCTCCTCGATCCGGTCCAGTCGGGACTCGAGCTCCGCCGTGAACTCAGGGTCCACCACCTCAGGGAAGTGCTCGCGCAACATCTGGTCCACAAGTTCTCCGAGTTCCGTCGGGTGCAGCCGGCGCTCGCGCCGCTCGACATAGCTGCGGTCCTGGATCGTCTGGATGGTCGGGGCGTAGGTGCTCGGCCGCCCGATTCCCCGCTCCTCAAGCGCCTTGACAAGCGACGCTTCGGTATAGCGCGGCGGCGGCTCGGTGGCGTGTTCCTCGCTGGATGCCTCAAGACACGCGCAGCGTTCCCCCTGCGCGACCGACGGCAACTCGCCGCCCCCCTCGCCGGCCTCGTCGTCCGTCGTCCCCTGCAGGGCCAAAAAGCCCTTGAAGATGAGCACGCTGCCCGAGGCGCGGAAGGGGTGTTCGCCAGCCCGCAGGCGCACCGTGGTCAGGTCGTACTCCGCAGGGCTCATCGCGCTGCCGACAAAGCGCTGCCAGATCAGGCGGTAGAGTTGCAGCTGCTCACGCGTCAGCGACTGGGCCACATCCTCCGGACGGCGAAGCACCGACGTGGGACGGATCGCTTCGTGGGCGTCCTGCACACCAGCGCGGCGCCGTTCCTTGCGTTCTGCCGGTTGGGCGAACTGATCGCCATACATCGTGCGAATGTAGTCGGCAGCGGCGGCTTGCGCCTCGTCCGAGACGCGAGTGGAGTCGGTACGGATGTAGGTGACGAGACCTACTTGCCCCTCTCCAGCCAGTTCCAGCCCTTCGTAGAGCGCCTGGGCGACGGCCATCGTGCGTCGGACGGTGAAGCCAAGCCGGCGCGAGGCCTCCTGCTGCAGGGTCGAGGTGGTGAAGGGCGGCGGAGAGTTGCGTCGGCGCCGGCGCCGATCGACGTCCTCGACGAGGAACTCCTTCCCCTGCACCTCCTGCGGCAAGCGTGCTGCGAAATCGCCATCGAGGATGCGCTCTCCGTTCTCGCCGTCCTGCTGGTACCTGGCGTTGAAGGATGCCCCTCCCTGCGAGCGCAGCACCACGCTTGTGGTCCAGTACTGAACCGGTACGAAGGCCCTGATCTCCTCCTCGCGCTCGACGATCATGTGCACCGCGGCGGACTGCACGCGCCCCGCCGAGAGGCCTGGACGCACCTTGCGCCAGAGCAGCGGCGAAAGCTGATAGCCGACCAGCCGGTCGAGGATCCGCCGCGCCTGCTGCGCGTCGACGAGATCCCGATCGATCTTGCGAGCATGCCGCAGGGCGCTCTTCACGGCGTCCTTTGTGATCTCGTGAAACACGATGCGCACGGGCGCGCTCTCGTCCAGGCCAAGCGCTTCGGCTAGGTGCCAGGAAATTGCCTCGCCCTCGCGGTCGGGGTCGGTGGCGAGGTAGACGCGGTCGGTTTTCTTGGCCGCATCACGCAGTTCCTTGACGATGTCTCCCTTGCCTCGGATCGTGATGTAGCGCGGCTCAAAGTCGTTCTCAACCGACACTCCGAGCTGGCTTTTGGGCAAGTCGCGCACGTGCCCCTTCGAAGCGCGCACGGTGTAAGTGCGCCCAAGGAACTTTTCAATCGTCTTCGCCTTGGCGGGACTCTCCACGATGATCAACGGTCGCAAAGCTTGGCCTCCCAGTATACGGCATGCGGCCAAACGCTAGGCCGCTTGCCGTAGGATACGGCTCTCGGCTTGCGGGGCGCAATTCGCGCGCGGTTAAACTATTTCCTCCTGGGATAGACTTCAGCCAGGGTTTACCGCGTCGACAGCAATTCGGCAACAGTGTAGAATGAACCCATGCTGAATCGCCGCGTGAGCGGCGTACGGGGGAACCAATTGCGCCATGCCGCAATGCGCCATGGCCGCCGGGTGAATCGCGCAAGCGACGGGCCTTCTCCCTAGGTCCGAACCCAGAGCTAACCCCGGAAGCGAGTCAAGGGGGGTTTATCGCTTGCGGGTTCCGAAGGGCACTCACCGCCTGAGACAACTTGCCATCGGCGGTGTGATGCTCGCCGTGCTGCTTCCACCCGGAATCTCCCAAGCAGCCTTTGGTCAACAGGTTCTCCGCTACGGTACCGCTGATCACGTAGATGTCAAGGTGTTGCAGCTCGAACTCCAGCGTCTCGGGTACGGCGTAACGGTCGACGGCGTGTTCGGTCCTGGAACGCTCTACGCTGTGGAGTCGTTTCAGCGTGCCCACCGTCTCAGCGCGGACGGCGTGGTCGGCAACCAAACGTTCATCGCTCTGGCGCAGGCCTCCAGGACGTCCAGCCGCGGCAACGACCCTCGCGGCAGCGCGTACACGGTGCAGAGCGGCGATACGCTCGAGAGCATCGCTGCCAAGGAAGGGGTCACGCTGTCTGCTTTGCAGGAGGCCAACCCTTCCGTCAGCGCGACGTCGCTGCAAGCAGGTCAGACTATTGTGATCCCCTCCGCCAGCGCAGTTTCCCAACTGCCGCCGCCTTCTAGTTTCGGTGCAAAACTCGCCGCGCTCGTGATGAACTACGGCGGCGTGCGCTATCTTTACGGCGGTGCGAATCCTGCGGTCGGGTTCGACTGTTCCGGGCTTGTCTACTACGCGGCGCACGTGCTGGGAGTCAACCTCCCGCGCACGGCCAGTGAACAGTACGGGGTGGGCGTGCCCGTGCCAGCCGGCGACCTCCAGCCGGGCGACCTCGTGTTCTTCAACACCGACGGCTACGCGAGCCACGTCGGAATCTACATCGGCAACGGGCAGTTCGTTCAGGCGGAGACCACCGGCACCGTAGTGCATCTCACGACTCTCTCCGAGCCCTACTGGGCAAATAGCTACATCGGGGCACGCCGCATCTATAACTAGCCGCGATCGCACCGGCCGCCCTAGGGCGGCCGGTTTCATTTTGCCCTTCAGCCGGGAGCTATTCTCCCGCCGCAGTCGGTCTGCAATTTTGACAGAAGGTTTGCCGGTGCCACGGCGTCAAGCCGTGTTCAGCGATTGCCGCGAGATGCTCCGGCGCTCCGTAGCCCTTGTTCTGCTGCCACCCATATGCCGGGAACTCCTGGGCGATGCGCTGCATCAGCGCGTCCCGCTCCACCTTCGCCAGAATGGATGCCGCCGCAATCTCGGCGTAGAGCTGATCCCCCTTCGCACGCGCGATCTGCGGCAAGTCGGTGCCAGGCAGCAGGAATGCGTCGAGCAGGAGGTGGTCCGGCTGCACTCCGAGGCGGGCAAGCGCCCGGTGCATTGCAAGCTGGGTGGCCCGGACGATGCCGATGCGATCGATCTCGCGCGGTGCGGCGTAGCCTACAGCCGCGGCGACTGCCCTCGAACGGATGCGCGGCGCCAGGCGCCTGCGCTGAAGGGGTGAAAGCCGCTTGGAGTCGTCCACTCCCGCGATGCCGAGGTCTTGGTCGAGCACTACAGCGCCCGCCGCCACCGGTCCGGCAAGTGCACCCCGCCCGACCTCGTCGATACCGCATAGCAGCCGATAGCCCCACTCACGGATCTCGGCACTTCGCACCGCATGCTGCGCAGGCAGATCCTCACACGCCATCGCTCGGCCACTCCAGCTGCGCAGGGCGCAGGCGACCCTGTCTGAGATCCTGCAGCACGGTTTGCGCGGCACGCTGAAGGTCTAGGGACCCGCCGCGGCTCAGAAGGTGCTGGTGCTCCGCCACCGCCTCGAGAGCGTCCCTTCCGCCAACCACGACGTCATAGCGCTGTGCCGCTGGCCCGGGGAGAGCCTCGAGTACGGTCCGCGCCGCCTCATCCGAGTCATACTCCCCCTCCGGCACCAGGCCGATGGCCGCCGCCAGGAGGGTGGGCTTGCGTGGGAGGATGCCCGGCAGGTCGAGCAGCGCGAGATCGCCGCGGCGGATCCACTGCTCGGCCCGGGTCACGCCTGGCTTCGCACCGACCGCTGCGGACCGCGAGCCGATCAGGCGGTTCACAAGGGTCGACTTGCCAACGTTCGGCATGCCTGCGATGAACAGGCGCAAGGGCGGGCGCCCGGTCTGCGCCTCCAGCCAGCGGGTGAGCGCAGCCGGAGGCGCGATCCGTGCATTGAGTGCAAAGCAAGGCTGCTCGAGAGCACGGCACCAGGCAGCCACTGCAGAGCGATCCGCGAGATCAGCATGGGTTAGGACAAGCGCGCCCTGTACGTGATCGAGTAGGTGGCGCAGACGTGGAAGGCGCGAGGAAACCGGTGCACGCGCATCAGCCACCTCGATCCAGGCGTCGAGGTGGTGTCTTGCCTCGCGCAGCACGCTTTCCGCGCGCTGCATGTGCACCGGTATGCCGGTCATGGGATCGGCCCGAATTGATTGAGCGGCCAGATCACCCAGAACGCGACGCCCTGCACTGCACTGACGCTCACCGGACCGAAGAACCGACTGTCCTCGCTGGCCGCACGATGGTCGCCTAGGACGAAGATATCGCCCTTGGGCACCTTGAGGGGCGCCATGTTCCAGTGATCCTCTGTGCTCACGCCATGGTACAAGAGGTACGGCTGGGGCATCGCCTTGCCGTTCACGAAGACCTGTCCGTTGACCATCGATACGGTCTGTCCGCCTGTCGCGATCACGCGCTTGACGTACGGCGGCTGGCCCGGGATTGGGGGCTGGAAGACCACGATCTCGCCGTAGTGCAACGAACTGAAATGAAACAACAGCTTATTGACGAGCAGACGCTCGTGGTTCTGCAAGGTGTTCTGCATCGAATACCCGTCCACGATGTACGGCTCGACGACGAATGTCCTGATCACAAGTGCCAGGACGACGGCCACGATCACCGTTTGCAGCGTGTCGCGCAGCGCCTTGCGGGGCTGTCCCCCAAACAAACGTCCACCTCCCGCTTCGCGCGCAGTGCTTCCCCTCATGGCGAAGGCACCGGCCCGAACTGCTGTATGGGCCAGATCACCCAGAACGCGACTCCCTGCACGGCGTTTACACTGACCGGACCGAAGTACCGGCTGTCGCGGCTCTCTGCACGATGGTCTCCAAGGACGAAGATGTCGCCCTTGGGCACCTTGAACGGCGGCATGTTCCAATGGTCCTGGGTACTCACGCCGTGATGTACCAGGAATGGTTGAGGCATCGCCCTACCGTTTACGAAGACTTTCCCGTTGACCATCGATATCGTCTGCCCGGAGGTCGCGATCACCCGCTTGACATAGAGCGGCTGTCCGGGGATCGGGGGCTGGAAGATCACGATCTCGCCATAGTGCAAGGGGCTGAAATGAAACCACAGTTTATTGACAAGCAGACGCTCGTTGTTTTGCAGGGTGTTCTCCATCGAGACGCCGTCCACGACGAATGGCTCGACGAGGAACGTGCGAATCACAAGCGCCAGCACGACGGCGACGACGATCGTCTGCGCCGCATCTCGCAGCGCCTTGCGGCGCTGTCGCCCTAACAAACGTCCACCTCCCGCTTCGCAGTGCGCCGGAAGCAGACGAGGGCGGCTATGCCGCCCTCGTCTACACCGCTAGCGACGCTCGCGGATACGGGCCGCCTTGCCGGACAGTCCGCGCAGATAGTAGAGCTTCGCGCGCCGCACGACGCCGTGCCGCATGACCTCGATGCGGTCGATGCGCGGTGAGTGCAGGAGGAACGTACGCTCGACGCCGACACCGTAGGTGACACGGCGAACGGTGAAGGTTTCGCGCAGGCCGCCATGCTTGCGCGCGATGACCACGCCTTCGTAGGCCTGGATGCGCTCGCGTGTGCCTTCGACGACCTTCACGTGCACGCGAACCGTGTCTCCCGGTCGAAACTCCGGGATGTCCGAGCGCAACTGGGCGTCTTCGATCATCTTCAACTCATCCATCGGTAGCACCTCCCCTGCAGGGAATTCGAATTACTCTCGCAAGCCGGCCCCGCGCAGCCTGCGCGTGCGTTCCTCGGACGTTCGCTTACGGTGTCGAGCGATGGCGCCGTGGTCGCCGGAGCGCAGAATCTCGGGAACAGCAATGCCTTGGAAGACAGGGGGCCTCGTGTATTGCGGAGCCTCCAGGAGATCCCCGTCAAACGACTCCTCGCTGAGCGAGGCATCCTTGAGTACCCCGGGCACGAGACGCGATACTGCGTCCACGATCGCCCAAGCCGCGGGTTCTCCTCCGGTGAGCACGAAGTCGCCAAGCGACAGAGTGCAGTCGACGAAGTGGCGAATGCGGGCGTCGAAGCCCTCGTAGTGACCGCATAGAAGAACGAGGTGGCGCTCTGCCGCGAGTTCTCGCGCGATTCCCTGATGGAATCTTGCCCCATCCGCGGAAAGCAGGATCACTCTCGTGTCGGGGCGGCGCAACTCGCGCAGTGCCCGCAGGACGGGCTCCGGCTTGAGCAGCATGCCAGCGCCGCCGCCGTACGGCTCGTCGTCCAGCGTCTGGTGCCGATCCACAGCGTAGTCGCGCAGCTGCACGCCGCGCACCGCAATGAGCCCGCGCTCCTGGGCGCGTCCGAGGACGCTCCCGCGCAGAGCCGCAGCGACCGCTTCTGGGAACAGCCCGACGAGGTCAACGAGCAGCGTCCGGCCCAAGCACCCCGCCCCCTCGCACCGTGATGCGGCGCTGGATCAGGTCGACCGCAAGCACCGTGGCGCGGACCGCCGGGATGAGGTAGCGCCCACTGGGCCCCTCAGCAATCCACAGATCCTGCGCCGGCCCAGCCTGAACGTCCTGCAAGGTGCCTAGGAGTTCTTCCTGTTCATTGTAGACCAGGCAGCCGACGAGTTCGTGCACATAGAAGCGTCCTGCTCCCAAGCTGGGCGCCTGGGATGCCTCGCCGTACAACCGTCGCCCCGCAAGCCCTTCGGCCTCGTTGCGCGACACGATCCCCTCGAGCGCCAGGATCGCTCCAGCCTTCCAGTTCTTCACGCCCAGCACGCGTCTGGGCTCGTCGTCGCCTTCGAGGTAGAGTTCACGTCCCTTGAGCGGGATCTCGGGGTCCCACACTTCGACGCGCAGTTCCCCGTGAATGCCGTGAGCCGCCGCGATGCGGCCGACTTCCAGCCTCACTTGACCTCGACGACGACCTGCCGGCCTTCCTTCTCGCCGACCGCGCGCATCACTGCGCGCAGCGACTTGGCGATCCGGCCGCTACGGCCAACCACCCGGCCGATGTCGTCTGGGTCCACCGACACGACAAACAGCAGACGGCGTCCCTCATCGTGGCGCTCAATGCGTACGGCTTCCGGCGACTTCACCAGCGCACGCACGAGTACCACCAGTGCTTCATCCATCACTCGGCTCCATCCTCTTTGCCCGCGGACACTCCTGCCTTGCGCAGGATGTCACGGACAGTCTGCGAGGGCTGTGCTCCGTTGCGCAGCCAGTAGCTAGCGCGCTCGGCCTTGACCTCGACAACGGCGGGCTGCTTCTTCGGGTCGTAGTAACCGATTTCCTCAATGAAGTCTCCGTCGCGCGGGGCACGGCTTTCGGCCACTACGATGCGGTAGAAGGGGTTCTTCTTCGCGCCCATGCGGCGCAGGCGGATCTTGACGGCCAGTTCGCTCACCTCCTCTCAAGGGGCGGCATCGGCGGCATTTTGCCGCGCATGCCTCGCATGGCTTTCGCCATTCGGCGCATCTCTTCGAACTGGCGCAGCATCCGGTTCACATCGGAGACGCTCGTTCCCGAGCCTTTGGCGATGCGTCGGCGCCGGCTGGCGTCGAGAAGACGCGGGTCTCGGCGCTCTAAGCGCGTCATCGACTGCAAGATGGCGAGGCTTCTTCCGATCTGCTTCTCGTCGACGTCCTGGTCCTTGACCTTGCGTCCGAGCCCCGGGATCATGCCGAGAATCTCACGCACGGAACCCATCTTGCGCATCGTCTGCAGCTGCGCCATCAGGTCGTCGAGCGTGACCTGGCCTTTGCGCAGCCGCTTCTCCATCTCCTGGGTGTCGCCCTCGGCAGCCTGGGCCTGGGCGCGCTCGATGAGGCCCATCACGTCGCCCATGCCGAGGATGCGCTGCGCCATGCGGTCAGGACTGAATGCCTCGAGCTGCTCTGGACGCTCGCCTGTGGAGGCGAAGAGAATCGGCTTGCCGGTCGCGGCGCGCACCGAGAGGGCAGCGCCGCCGCGCGCATCGCCGTCCACCTTCGAGAGCACCACGCCGTCGATCCCGACCTCGCGCGCGAAGGTCTCCGCCGTGCCGAGCGCCGCCTGACCCGTCATCGCGTCCAGCACGAGGATCGTCGCGGCGGGGTCTACAGCGCGATGGATCGCCTGCAGCTCTGCCATGAGGTCCGCATCGACCTCCTGGCGGCCAGCGGTGTCGATCAGCACGACGTCCTGGCCATCGCGTCGCGCGCGTGCGAGGCCGGCGCGAGCCGCCTCGACGGGATCCTGCGTCTCGGGGCGCTGCACCGGCACGCCGATGCGCTCGCCGAGCACGGCGAGCTGCTCGATGGCGGCCGGCCGCTTGAGGTCGCAGGCGACCAGGAGCGGCCAGCGCTGCTCCTGCTTCAGGCGCAGCGCGAGCTTCGCGGCGAAGGTCGTCTTGCCTGCGCCCTGCAGGCCCAGCAGCAGCACCGCGTGCGGCGCCTTGCCGCGCAGCCGCAGCGGATGAACATCCTCGCCCAGCAGTTCGCGCAGGGCCTCGTGCACGTGCTTCACAACGGTCTGCCCGGGCGTCAGGCTCGCCATCACGTCCTCGCCCAGCAGCTTCGGCTCAAGCTGCGTGACAAAGTCGCGTGCGACCGAGAAGTGGACGTCCGCGTCGAGGAGCGCGATGCGCACTTCGCGCAGCGCCTTCTTGATGTCGTCAGGGGTCAGCTTGCCGCGTCCGCGCAGCCGGTCGAAGGTCTGCCGCAGGCGCTCCTGCAGCTGCTCAAACATCCGCTTCCAGCTCCCTCAGCCTTGCATCGGCCGCCGCCTGGACGGCCTGCAGCTCGCCTCGCCGCAGCGCGTCGCGCACCGCTTGCCAGGCCGAAACTTCAGCTTCGTGCTGCGCGATCGCACCGACTGCCGCATCCATCTCCTCCATCGCGCGTTCCGCGCGACGTACCAGGAGAAGCGCCGCAGGACGGCTGCAGCCGAGTTCCTCGGCGCACTCGGCGAGCGACAGGTCCTCGAGGTGGTGCAGTTCGAACGCCTTGCGCTGGCGCTCGCGCAGCGCTGCGCCGTAGAAGTCGAAGAGTAGCGCGCGCCGCGCCAGCGGGTCCAACGGCAGCACCTCGGTGTTAAGACTCGACGTTAACAGAGATTACAGGCGAACAGGGCTTCGCGTCAAGTCGTCGGCGGAAGAGGTTCGACATCCTCCGCTCACCCTCCGTTGACATTCCCTGTCTTCTACCATACTTTGGTAGCGAACGGAGGCGGTTTCCATCGAACTGAAGAGTCTCACCACAATGGTATCCGGCGATGCTGCGCTCCGCCGGCGTCAACGGCTCCAGCCGATTGGGGGCAAGGGGGACAAGGTGTTTCCCCCCACTTATCCCGGCGAGGGGCTGAACGCCCAACCGCGTCATGTGTTCGAACGTCGTCGGGTACAGGGCGAGGATGTCTGGTGCGTTCTCGTCGACAGTGTTCAGTCCCAAGCCAATCGCTTGGAGGAGAACCTTCTTTCGGCGATCCGGTCCGGCGCGGTTAACATCCCATATGTAACGGTGGACTTCAGGGGCAGCAACCTTCCCGGCATTTCCGAGGTCACCTCATTGGATGCCCCACACCGCGTGTACGACGCGATCCTGCGGGACAGTCTGCTGGACGGAAAGCCCTTCATGGTAAGCGACGTCGGCCAGCGCCTAGCACAGGCAAAGTTCGAGGACGCCTCGGCCTTGCTGGAGATTTCGCCAACCGCTCTGATCTTTGGGGCATGGCACTCGACCGGCGGCGGCGGCGGTTTGGGCGCTAAGTTTGCACGAAGCCTCGTTTCGGAAGTCATCGCCGTGAACGTACCCGTGGACCAGTGGGCCAATCCCAGAACCGGCGAGGTTGAGCCGCGCAACGCGGGGCGGCGCACAAGCAGCCGGATTGATCCCCTTGGCGTTCTGCGCAAAGTGGAAGTTTACAAGGGAACGAGCGATTGGGACACTTCTGCGGAGCGGGTCGATGGCGCTAAGAAGGTCCGTCCGTCAGAGATCAACCACGGCAATATCGCTCCATCCATCCAATCGCTTGGCATTACGTGCGATTACCTTGAGCACATGTTCGTTCTGAGTTTCGCTGCTCTTCGGCGCCTCAGGTTCGGCTCTGACGAGAGGAATGCCGCGGGCAGGACACTTCTGGCCGCACTCGGTCTTCTTGCAATGGCTGAGCAGGACGTTCAAGGGTACGCCCTTCGGTCACGCTGCGACCTCGTCCCGGAAGAGCAGGCGCCATTGGAGCTCGTACACCCCGACGGCTCTGTGAATGAAGTGGCACTCGATCGCGAAGGGGCGCGTGCGATCTATAAGGAAGCCCTGAAAGTCGCAGTGCAGGCAGGCTTCGTGTTTCCCCCAGAACCCATCCGTCTGACTCCCCAGGAGAAGCTCGTATCAATTGTCCGCCAGAGCCAGAGGCTTGCGCTTTCTGGTGAAGGCGGCGAGGCGGACGAAGAGAGATGACGCTCGCCCTCGAGGTGGAGTACCTCACAGGAATCGCCTACGCATCGGCAGGGCTCGGCAGTGACGCTCCTGATTGGCCGCCACAACCCGACCGTATCTTCTCTGCTCTCGTTGCCGCCTGGGCGGCACGTGGGCAGTCTCAAAACGAAGCGAGCGCCCTTGAATGGCTCGAGCGGTTGCCTCCGCCCTTGCTGCTGGCTTCCGATTTTTCGCCCCGCACGTCGCACGTCAGCTTCGTCCCGCCAAACGATCCTTCATCCACGAAAGGGAAGCACGCGGCCGAGGTGTTTCCGGGAATGCGGCGGCGTCAACCGCGAAGCTTCCCTGCGGCTTGTCCTGAGGATCCCGTCGTGCACCTGTTCTGGCCTGACACGGATGTCGACGACGCCACCTTTTCCGCGCTTGATGCGCTGGCGGTAGATACTGCGTACGTTGGCCATTCCGCCAGTCTCACGCGCTGCAAGTTTCGCCGGTCGGATGCGTGTACACCCCCTAAGGCATGTCGGAATGCGGTGCGCGCAGTGTATCCAGGGCGGTTCGCCGAACTTCAAGCCGCGTTCAAAGCCGGGCGGCGGCCGAACCCCGGCGCTGTCATCGCGCCAGTACCCAGATCCCCGATCGAAGCCCCAGGAACCATCTTCTCGACCGACTGGCTCCTGCTCGAACATGTGGACGGCGAAATGCCAGACCTCCGCGCAGCAGCAATGGTAGCCAAGGCGATTCGAGACAAACTGGTCTCAGCCTACGAAGAGATCGGCCTCCGCGGCCAGGTTCCGGAAACAGTCAGCGGCCTCACGTCGGAGGGCACTCCCCTGCGCGCGCCGCACCTAGCGATCGTGCCGCTCTCATTCACCGGCTTCCCCCATTCGGATGGCCGCGTACTTGGCTTTGGGTTGGTGCCCCCAAGAGGCAACTGGATCCTCAAGGACGCCAACTTCCTGAGCGCCTTCAGGCATCTCGCACCGCTGGACTCCGAAGTAGGGCGACGGATACTGCGCATCGACGGCGCGGAACGCGGCGGTCCCGGCTTCACCATTGGTCTGGCGCCAACGAGCGATCCCAGCCTCAGCTCGCTTAATCCCACGCTCTATATCACCCTCAACGGCCACCCCACACGCACGTTTGCCACTGTCACTCCGATTGTGCTCGACCGACACCTGAAGGAACATGGTGCGGAGCGCGAAGCGGAGATCGCCAAGCAAATAGGCGACGCCTGCCGAAACATCGGCCTACCCGAACCAGAGACCATTGAAATAAGTGGGGGGGGCCGTCTCGCCGCGTTCCCGGACAAGCACTCCGCGATTGAGGGAGCCCCGCCGGCCGAACCCTCCGGCAAGTCGCCGAGATGGTTGCGCTGGCGTCTGCCCCCCTCACTCTCCGGCCGCGCGCTCACACATGCCGTGGTGCGCTTTGCCGAGCCGGTCCAAGGACCAGTGATCCTTGGTGCCGGCCGGTACCTCGGGCTCGGGCTTTGCCGTCCGATCCGCGATCCGGAGGGTGTGGCATGAGCGCCCATCTTTCGCCAAAAGACTTCGCAACGTTCTTCGAAGAGGTCCACGGATGCGACCCCTTCCCTTGGCAGCGACGCCTTGCGGCATCGGTTGCTGAAACGGGTGAGTGGCCGGAAGTGCTCGACCTGCCAACCGGTTCTGGCAAGACCGCGGTGTTGGACATCGCCGTCTTTCACCTTGCCCTCGAAGCGGAGCTCGGCAGCGAGCGCAGCGCCCCCGTCCGCATTGTTCTCGCAGTAGACCGCAGGCTCGTGGTAGATGATGCATTTGAGCGGGCGAGGAAAATCGCAAAGACCCTCCTGGCTCCCCCAGGTCGAGTTACAGAACTTGTTGCTCTACGCCTCAGGCGCTTGGCGGGAACGCATGATCCCCTCGTCGTCCGCCGCCTGCGTGGAGGCATCCCGCGTGAGGATGACTGGGCCCGTACTCCGGTGCAGCCGACGATCCTGTGTTCCACGGTCGATCAGATCGGCTCACGGCTGCTCTTCCGCGGTTACGGGGTGTCCGACCGAGCGAAGCCGATTCATGCCGGACTGCTCGGATCCGACTGCCGCATCATGCTCGACGAGGCGCACCTGGCCGAGCCGTTCCGGCAGACGCTTGGCTGGATCAAGCTCTACCGCGGGAGGAAGTGGCATGCTGATGATTGCGCGACCGGCCCGTGGGGCGTAACGCTGCTGACTGCGACGCCCGGGCACGAGCCGGCGAAGCCCTTCGTCCTCGAGTCCGAAGACTACGCCCACCCCGTTCTGTCGGCGCGCTGGCTTGCTTCTAAGCCAACGCGGCTGGTCGAGTTGTCCAAAGCGAAGAACACTATGGAAGCGACCGAATCCGACGACCGCGTGGAGATAGCGGCCGAGGCCGAACACAAGCAGCGCGTAGCCGCCATCGTGAACGAGGTGTTGCGCGGGCTTGACACCTTTGCGAAGGACGGGATCCCCGATCCTGCTATCGGGGTTGTGGTGAATCGCGTTGGCCGGGCACGGGACGTCTATGAAGCGCTGAAGGCCTCCCAGGTTGAAATCGGAGAGCCGCTGCTGATGATTGGCCCTGCCCGCCCGATCGATCGCGCAGAGATCGCAGAGCAACTCGATCCAATTCGCACCCGAACCTGGGGTCCAGGCGAAGTGCGCCACCTGCGGAAGCCGATGGTGTTGGTCGCAACGCAGTGCCTCGAGGCGGGCGTGGACATCGATCTCGACGGGCTCATCACCGAGGCCGCGCCACTGGATGCTCTTCGTCAGCGCTTCGGGCGGCTCAACCGCTCCGGCCGGGCCATTACACCCTACGCTGCCATCATCGCGGCCAAGTCGGACCTGTCGTCTCGTACCGAGGACCCAGTCTACGGTGAGGCCATCCGCAACAGCTGGAGCTATCTGATCGAGAGCACCGATCCTCCAATAAAGAAGGCGACAACTCGCACCATCGACTTTGGACTTGCTGCGTTCCAGGCGTTGACGGATCTGCGGCCAATCTCCGGGGACGCATTGTCGCCCAAACCGTGCGGTCCTGTCCTGCTGCCCGCACATCTTGACCTGCTGAGCCAGACCTCTCCCATTCCGTCTGCCGATCCCGAGGTTGGTCTCTTCCTGCACGGCCCCAACCGCCAGCCGACATCAGTCACCCTAGTTTGGCGGGCAGACATCCAGCCCTCTCGCGACGCGCGCAACCTGCTGCTGCTCGTCCCACCGCGCTCTGCTGAAGCGATCGAGCTTCCGGTCTGGGCCGTACGCCGTTGGCTTGAAGCAGGCCAAGCGGGTCTTGATCAGTTGGCTGACGTCGCGACTTCGCCCCCAGACGACGAGGACGGCACGCGGCTGCAGCCACGGAGAACTCGCCGCTTGGTCTTCCGCTGGGCAGGCGACGTCGACCGCTCGGACTGGATTGCTCCCTCTGCAATACGACCGGGCGACACGGTCGTGGTGCCCGCCGCCTACGGTGGGGTCGACGCGTACGGCTGGAACCCGCAAAGCAGCTCCCTGGCTACGGACGTTGCAGCTGCAGCCGCGAAGGCGTTCTCAGGACGCCGCTTTGCGGTCCGGGTCACCGAAGAACTCTTGGGTCCTTCGGCATCAGAGCCCCTCCAGGAGGTCCTTGCCAGCGAGGGGATGCATCACTGGCGGGACTTGCGGGACGCCGTTTGCCGGCTCGATCTGCCGCAGTCGGTAAAAGAGGACCTTGCATCCCTCGACGGTGCCAAAGTCAGGGGGCGCAACGAAAGAGTGGTCGCCTACACCGATGTGTATGGCACTGATGAGCAGGGTCGCCCCCGCGGCGTCGTCTTCGTCGCTCCGTTTGGGGTGGAGGGAGGCAAGCTGGCGGAGGATGGCCGGGGTGGCGCAACGGAAGATGACGTTGCCGGCTCCATGCAAGGCGTGGCCGTGCCCCTCCAAGCGCATTGCAGCCGCGTAGAGGCGGTAGCCGAGGACTGCGCTCGCCGTATCGGTCTACCGGAAGCGCTGATCGGCGATCTCAGACTCGCCGCATACCTGCACGATGCTGGCAAAGCCGACCCGCGGTTCCAGGCTCTACTGGCGTATAGCGATCCACTTGGGCCTGATCCGCTTCACGTGCTGGCCAAGTCCGCCCGTTACGCACCCCGCAACGCCAAAGGGCGCGTGGGACTGCCGAAGGACTGGCGACACGAGGCGCTCTCCGTGCGGCTTGCGCCGCTCCATCCGCGCTTTCGGGAGGCCGACGACGCTGGACTCGTCTTGTGGCTGATCGGCGCCCATCACGGGTGGGGCAGGCCCTTCTTTCCCCACAACGATCCAACCGACGGCGAGGCGCGTGAGGATCTGCCACCGGTCCTCGGCAGTCGGATCCTGCTTACGAAAGACTCCGGCCCTGAGTCGCTCGCCTATTGCTGGAACGGGTTCGATTGGCCGTCCCTCTTCGAACACCTGAAGGCTCGCTATGGCATGTGGGAACTCGCCCGGTTGGAAGCCATCGTGCGCCTCGCAGACCATCGAGTCTCTGAAGCGGAGCAAGAGGGAGTCAAGGGAGGCACGGCATGAGCGCCGACGCAACACATCGTCTCGACGGGCTTGAGCCGGACAACCTGCTGGCTTTTCTGGCGCTGCTCGGCGTTTTGCGGGCATTGAACGCCGTCGACCGCCGTGAGGAGAAGGGACTCCGTCCGCGCGCGTCGTGGGATCTCCAGCAGCAACCTCACCGCCCGATGCTTCACCTTGCCTGCACGACAACGCGGGACCAAGTCGCCGAGTTCATCGCGGAAGGAGTCTCACTCCTTGCCGAGGACCATGACTTCGGCGGCCGGTCGGACCTCAATCACCCGCAAACGGATGCCCGCGAACTGCTGGTGGCCGCTACGGAGTCCGCCGATGCGTCGAGACGCGGCCGCGTAGATCTCCTCGCATCTCTGCTGACCGACGCGGCGGTGAAGAGTACAGAGACGATCGACCCCACGCCGCTGTGTCTGCTGTTCGGTCAAGGACACCAGCACTTCCTCGACCGGTTGGCGAGTGTGCCGGCTTTGCCCGCGCCGCCGCCGCGCCGCAACGGTGAGGTGGCCGTCGCCATCTCCGCTGCGGAGTGCATTTCAGAAGCATTGTTCAAGCCCTGGCTGCGCCAAGATCCTACCTTCTCCTTCCGCTGGGATCCCCAAGAGGACGTGCGGTACGCGCTCATGGCCGGCGACCCGACCGACCAGGCCTTCAAGGAGCGAACCCAGCATGGAGCCAACCGCCTCGCCGCGGTCGGGCTTGCCGCGCTCACCGTCGTCCCACAAACGCGCGCCGGAAGGGTTCGACCACAGGTGATTGGCGGCATGTCAAGCCACGCGGGGTTCTCGTTCGCTTGGCCCATATGGGGCGAACCGGCGTCGCTCGCGGCCATACGTAGCCTGCTCGGCCATCCGCAATTGCGAGAGAGCGGCCTTCGCCATCTAGGAGTCGCCTATGTCATGGTCGCCAGACGCATGTCGGTGGGCAAGTTCATGAACTTTGCGCAGGCGCAGGTTCGGAGCGGATCGCAGAACACCGCCACAGCACCATAAGGCGACCGCCGACCGTGCTGCGCTGTCTCCGCTTGATCGGAGGCTAGAGTACTCGACGCGGACGCGAAGCCCGCTGCCTCCCGAAAGGAAGACCGCCATGCTGACCTTGGCCATCGCATTTACGGACGGGCGCTACCACCCGAGCCCCTGGACCTCCGGCGCGGAGGCCGCCCTCTTCGAGTGGCCCCCCGCGCCCTGGCGTCTAATGCGCGCACTTGTCCACGCTGCCGAGCAGGCCGGAGTCGTGGATGACGTCTGGCCGTGGCTGCAGCGCCTGCGCGAAGCGCCGCTCTACCACCTGCCGCAGGCGTCGGTCGGGTACGTCCCGACCAGATCGCCCCAGGAGTACGCAGGCTTCGTCGCACTGGATCCCACCCAGGCGACGATCTACGCGTCGTGGCCCACGCTTTCGCTTATGAAGACGCAAGAGCGTGCCCTTGCGACGCTGCTCTCCAGGGTCACGTACCTGGGGCGCAGCGACACGCGGACCGCCTTGTCCATCGCGCCGGGTCCTCCGGCCGACGTGTCCCTCCTCGCCTGCGGCACCGCGCCAGGGCCCCTGCCCTGCGACGAGGTCTCTCTCCTGGCAGCCGGCAGCGACGCGGACCCAACGTCGCTGCACGCCCGCCGCCCCGAGGACGGCTTGCCCCATACGGCGATCCTTGCGCGGTACTACCGTCCCAAGGCTGCGATCAGCGGTCGTCTGCCCTCCGATCTGCCCAGTTCTCCCCTCTTGGAACTCTTCCGTTATCGCGTCACAGGGAGCCTCCCGCTTGACGCAGGCTACGCCTTCGCAGAACAGGCACGCCGCGCTTCAATGGCCCGCTACGGACGCCAAAACGGCGGAGCGGTCTCCGCCGTCTTCTCCGGCAAGGACCCGGTGACGGGAACCCCTTCGCCGCAGCACCGCCACGCGCACTTCCTCCCGACGGACGAGGATGGTGATGGTTTCATCGACCACCTTACGGTCTACACCGCTGCGGGCATGGGCAAATTGGAGGTGTCGGCGCTCGAGGAGCTCCGCGTCATCTACCCGGGTCCTGGCCTCAGTGCGCGCGTCCGTCTCAAGCGCGCGTCCGACGCGGCCCCCCCGGCGCTGCTGGGACCCGCAGCGAACTGGGTCAGCCACCTCCCCTTCGCTCCCATCCGCCATGCCAAGACGGTGCGGGGGCACCAGCAGGACAGCCCGACCGACCAGATCCTGCTGGAACTCTCGCGGCGCGGCCTGCCGGCGCCGAAGGATGTTCGGCTGCTGCGCGTGGACGCGGCCGCAGAAGTCTTCCGCAAGGTGAGCGGGGCCCACCTTTCACCTGGGCCCCGCCACTTTGCGGAGATTGCCTTCCCGCAGCTCGTCTCGGGCCCGATCGCGATCGGCGCAGCCTGCCACTTCGGGATGGGCCTCTTCCTGCCGTCGGACCACGCGAGAGGAGGACGCAATGCTCCCGCTTGACGCCTCACCACTCGTCCCTGCCCGCATGCTCAATGAGTTCGCCTACTGCCCGCGGCTCATGTACCTCGAGTGGGTCGATGGGGAGTGGGCCGACAGCGTGGACACCGTGGAGGGCAGGTTCGTCCACCGCCGCGTCGATCAGGCAGGGGGCACCATGCCGCCGCCCGGCTCGGATACCGACGCCATCCACGCCCGCTCCGTGGAACTCAGCGACCCACAGCACGGGCTGATCGCCAGGATGGATCTCGTAGAAGGAGACCAGGGAACGGTTATCCCGGTGGACTACAAACGCGGGCAACCCCCGGACAACCGCGAGCGGTCCTGGGAGCCCGAGCGCGTGCAGCTCTGCGTCCAGGGACTCATCCTCCGCGGCCACGGTTACCGCTGCGATCGGGGGATCCTCTACTTTTCGGCCACACGCCAGCGTGTAGAGGTGCCCTTCGACGACCCACTCGTAGAGCGCACCCTGACCCTTCTCGCCGAGGCGCGCGCAGCAGCCCAAGGCTCCGCGCCGCCGCCGGCGCTCCAGGACAGCCCCAAGTGCGCCCGCTGTTCCCTCGTTGGCATCTGCCTGCCGGACGAGGTCAACCTTCTCTCCCGCACCCCGGAGAGCCCTCGCATCCAGCGACGCAGCCTGCGCCTCCTGTACCCCTCTCGCCCGGACTCTCTCCCCCTCTACGTCAGCGAGCAGGGAGCCTGGGTCGGCAAGGCGGGCGAACGGCTCGTCGTCCGCAAAGACAGCCAGGTCCTCGCCGAAGCGAAGCTCATCGACATCTCCCAACTCTCGGTCTTCGGCGCGGTGCAGGTCTCGACCGCCGTCTTGCAAGAGCTCGCGAGCCGAGACGTCCCCGTCTGCTTCCTTTCCCACGGCGGCTACTTCTATGGCACCTACCAGGGACTCCCGCGAAAAGCCGCGCCTCTGCGGATTCGCCAGTTCGCGACGGCCGCCGACCCTCAGGCTTCGCTGCCCCTGGCCCGCGAGGTCGTGCGCGCAAAGATCCTCAACCAGCGCACCCTCCTGCGTCGCAACGCGGACGCTCTTCCCGAACGGGTCGTTCTCCAGCTCCGCGGCCTGGCCCACCACGCGCTCACCGCGAAGAACACCTCCGAGCTTCTTGGCATCGAAGGAACGGCGGCAGGTCTCTACTACGCGCACTTTCGCGACATGTTCACGGAAACCACCCTAACGGACTTCGACTTCCGCGAGCGCAACCGCCGCCCTCCGAAAGACCCAGTCAACGCAGTACTATCCCTCGGCTATGCCCTCCTGGCACGCGACCTGACCGTAACGCTGCACGCCGTCGGTCTCGACCCCTACGTCGGCATCTACCACCATCCAGGCCACGGCCGACCTTCTCTCGCGCTCGACCTCATGGAGGAGTTCCGCGCCTTGATCGTCGACTCGGTCGCCATCGGTCTCTTCAACCGTCACATGCTCACTCCATCCGACTTCATCGCCCGCGCCGGCGCCGTGTCGCTCACCCCATCCGGAAGGAAGACCGCGATCCAAGCCTACGAGTCCCGCATGAACTCCGAGGCCGAACATCCCCTCTTCGGCTACCGCATCGCCTACCGGCGCACCCTCGAAGTCCAGGCACGCCTCTTCGCCCGCGTCTTGACCGGTTGAGCTACCCCGCTACCCCGCGTACCTCACCCGCTGACATGCGCAACACCTACCTCGTGTGCTATGACATCGCAGACCCCAAACGCTGGCGCAAGGTGCACAAGATGATGCTTGGTCACGGCGATCCCGTCCAACTGTCCGTGTTCCTCTGCGCCCTCTCCCCCACGGAGCGCCAAGTCCTTCTCGGTCGACTGCACGAAGCCATGCACCACGGCGAAGACGCGCTCGCGATCATCGACCTGGGTCCAGCCGAAACGGGCAAGGCCCGCCTGACAACGTTCGGCCTCGCCCGCTGGGAAGCCGGAAAGCGCGTGATCGTAATCTAACTGCGAGCGTCGACGTGCCGCCCACACTCCGGGGTTCGCTCGCACTCCGAGGCCCGCTCCACGAGCGGGCCTACTTGTCTTAACCCGCCACCACCCCCCTCTAAGGCTCCGACCCGAGCAGGTGCTCGCACTCCAGCGTCGAACCCGGCTCCCAGAGCGGGTTTCCAGCCCGACTCCGCCCGCGGCGTTCCAGCCGCGGCCCCATTGAAGCCCGAACTCATGCGCTTTCTGCACCCACGTCGAGAACCCGCCCGCGGCGTTCCAGCCGCGGCCCCATTGAAGCGCGCCCATCGCGTAGCCCATGATGCCCGCGACGGCGCCGCCCGCGGCGTTCCAGCCGCGGCCCCATTGAAGCGGGGATCACGTCGATGATGCGCCCGATGATCCAATGGCCGCCCGCGGCGTTCCAGCCGCGGCCCCATTGAAGCCCGACGAACCACAGGAAGCGATTCAGCCGCGGTGCCGCCTCCGCCCGCGGCGTTCCAGCCGCGGCCCCATTGAAGCGACAGCAACGCATTCTGAATTTAGCGGAACTTGGACGCCGCCCGCGGCGTTCCAGCCGCGGCCCCATTGAAGCGCGCGTGCCGGCAGTCCAGCTCATCCATTCATGCGCACCGCCCGCGGCGTTCCAGCCGCGGCCCCATTGAAGCGGGTCCTGGTTCGGGTCGCCCTGCGGCTCGTCGTCGTTCCGCCCGCGGCGTTCCAGCCGCGGCCCCATTGAAGCCATACCTATGGTTCCGTGCATCTCTGCTTGTGCTTCGCGCCGCCCGCGGCGTTCCAGCCGCGGCCCCATTGAAGCGCGTGAAGAAGCGCCGCCTCGCTCGCACTGAGCGGCCGCCCGCGGCGTTCCAGCCGCGGCCCCATTGAAGCCCATCCGCGCGAGCCTTCAGAGTGGCCGCCTCGCCAACCGCCCGCGGCGTTCCAGCCGCGGCCCCATTGAAGCTCCGCGAGCAGGGGGTCCAGCGCATCCCGCAACACCCCGCCCGCGGCGTTCCAGCCGCGGCCCCATTGAAGCTCCATCATCACTGCTCTTACGAAGAACTCGGCCATCGTCCGCCCGCGGCGTTCCAGCCGCGGCCCCATTGAAGCGTGCGGTCGAATCTGGCGCGTCGCGGGAAGTACCAACCGCCCGCGGCGTTCCAGCCGCGGCCCCATTGAAGCTCGACACGGACTTGTCGCTTTCGCCACTCGATTTCGGCCCGCCCGCGGCGTTCCAGCCGCGGCCCCATTGAAGCTGAGCCGCTGCCGTAGCCGCCCCCGCTGGAAGTCCCTCCGCCCGCGGCGTTCCAGCCGCGGCCCCATTGAAGCATCACCTCTAGGAATATTGGACCGCGTTGCGCGCCGAACCGCCCGCGGCGTTCCAGCCGCGGCCCCATTGAAGCTAGAGATCCTGCTGCGCCTGCGTGTCGCCGACAGCCCGCCCGCGGCGTTCCAGCCGCGGCCCCATTGAAGCGTCAGAGGGTCGAGAAGCTGTGCCGCCGTGTAACCTGCCGCCCGCGGCGTTCCAGCCGCGGCCCCATTGAAGCCGCTCCAAGGGCACTCTTGCCGGCTCCCGGCTTTGCCCGCCCGCGGCGTTCCAGCCGCGGCCCCATTGAAGCATCCCTGAACCCTCCTAGCAGTCTTTTCGGTCCTGCCGCCCGCGGCGTTCCAGCCGCGGCCCCATTGAAGCAACTTCAGCGCCGCAGTACTAACCCGGGATGCCATCCGCCCGCGGCGTTCCAGCCGCGGCCCCATTGAAGCGAGGTTCGTTGGCAGGTGGAGATCGACCCGTTCTGCCAGCCGCCCGCGGCGTTCCAGCCGCGGCCCCATTGAAGCTGTGCGATGGAGGGCCAGTGGACATGCCACAGCTGCCCGCCCGCGGCGTTCCAGCCGCGGCCCCATTGAAGCTCGATGAACGTGGGGTAGGCCGTCTCGTTGGTGATGACCGCCCGCGGCGTTCCAGCCGCGGCCCCATTGAAGCGTGGGAGCCTGCAGGGGGGACGTGAGCGCGAGCGGCCCGCACGCGGCGTTCCAGCCGCGGCCCCATTGAAGCCTATTACAGCTTTCCTGTTGTCAGTCAGGGAGCGGCCGCCCGCGGCGTTCCAGCCGCGGCCCCATTGAAGCGGTGACTTGCGCGATCTGGTCATCCGCCGGCGCCGTCCCGCCCGCGGCGTTCCAGCCGCGGCCCCATTGAAGCTTGTTCGCGTCCGGGTTCGAGAGCGTGGACACCATCCGCCCGCGGCGTTCCAGCCGCGGCCCCATTGAAGCCCTACGCAACCTGGGGCGACGTAACCGCGGTAACGGGCCGCCCGCGGCGTTCCAGCCGCGGCCCCATTGAAGCAGGACGCGCTCCGCTATCGCATCTCCGCGTGGACTCGCCCCGCCCGCGGCGTTCCAGCCGCGGCCCCATTGAAGCACCGGCACGAGGGCCCTTCGCACGCGCACCGTGCCCGCCGCCCGCGGCGTTCCAGCCGCGGCCCCATTGAAGCACCGGCACGAGGGCCCTTCGCACGCGCACCGTGCCCGCCGCCCGCGGCGTTCCAGCCGCGGCCCCATTGAAGCCCCGAGTCGACGCCGCCGATACCGACCGTCTGAGCCGCCGCCCGCGGCGTTCCAGCCGCGGCCCCATTGAAGCCCTCTGTGCGCGAATGGCACATCGCCCGCCAGGACGGCACCGCCCGCGGCGTTCCAGCCGCGGCCCCATTGAAGCCCAAGAATAGAACTGACTACTGTGCCAATCCCGGTACCGCCCGCGGCGTTCCAGCCGCGGCCCCATTGAAGCTTGATCTGGAATAGGAGGCTGTCCTTGCCGGGGAGAAGCCGCCCGCGGCGTTCCAGCCGCGGCCCCATTGAAGCGGTGACGGGGCGGCCAACAAACGCATCCCCGAGAACCCCGCCCGCGGCGTTCCAGCCGCGGCCCCATTGAAGCTCGACTCCCCGCGTGGGCCACTCGTTTAGCCAAGGCGCCCCCGCCCGCGGCGTTCCAGCCGCGGCCCCATTGAAGCCCCTTCTCGTTCTCCTCGATCACCCATTCGGTCTTCGTGCCGCCCGCGGCGTTCCAGCCGCGGCCCCATTGAAGCGTAGCCGATCCGCGGATCCCCGACAGCTTGGCCGCCGCTGCCCACCGCCCGCGGCGTTCCAGCCGCGGCCCCATTGAAGCGACCAATCCTCGTGGGAAGGTTGCACCGGGTGTGCCCGCCCGCGGCGTTCCAGCCGCGGCCCCATTGAAGCGCAGGAGAGTTTCACCTGTTCGGGTGGAACGTGTGGCCGCCCGCGGCGTTCCAGCCGCGGCCCCATTGAAGCCTCTAGGTTCGCAGGGCGCAGTGCTTAGTCTGGGACCGCCCGCGGCGTTCCAGCCGCGGGCGGTCCCATTGAAGCGCTGGACGTGGCTGACGGGTCCCGCAGAGGCGTTCTCCCGCCCGCGGCGTTCCAGCCGCGGCCCCATTGAAGCAGGAAGCCGCTTGCGACCGCGTGGCCGAACCCGCGACCCGCCCGCGGCGTTCCAGCCGCGGCCCCATTGAAGCACCACAAATGGAAGTCCGCTGTGGCCTCGCAACGTCGCCGCCCGCGGCGTTCCAGCCGCGGCCCCATTGAAGCTCTAACAGGCAGGGCTAATCTAGCCGGCAGGGGCCACCGCCCGCGGCGTTCCAGCCGCGGCCCCATTGAAGCCGTGTTGCGCGCGATCAGTTCGCGAATGCGCTCCTTCCGCCCGCGGCGTTCCAGCCGCGGCCCCATTGAAGCGCGAGTTCCTGCGCCGGGATGCCCTCGCGGATCGCGGCGCCGCCCGCGGCGTTCCAGCCGCGGCCCCATTGAAGCTAGGAAACCTGCGGACGCTCGTAGGTCGCGATCAGCTCCGCCCGCGGCGTTCCAGCCGCGGCCCCATTGAAGCGCTGGCGGCCACATCAAGAACGCCATCGGCTACCCGAACCGCCCGCGGCGTTCCAGCCGCGGCCCCATTGAAGCGTGGTGCTCTGGGCGTTCGAGGCCTCTCATCTGCCGGACCGCCCGCGGCGTTCCAGCCGCGGCCCCATTGAAGCCCGTGGCCGTTCGCGGCCGCCGGAAACCTCTACGTCGACCGCCCGCGGCGTTCCAGCCGCGGCCCCATTGAAGCGCTGTGATGTCGAGTGAGTCCTGGTTGAAGTAGGAGCCGCCCGCAGCGTTCCAGCCGCGGCCCCATTGAAGCATTGCGTACCCTGCGGCCCCATTGAAGCTGCCCCCGTCGCGCGTGACCCATGAGAGCACGCGGCCCGCCGCCCGCGGCGTTCCAGCCGCGGCCCCATTGAAGCCTTACGGGTTTTAGTAATAGATCGTATCGCTAAGTTTTCCGCCCGCGGCGTTCCAGCCGCGGCCCCATTGAAGGACTTGTATTGTGTTAAACCCAAATTTCGAAAGTAGGTGTCCGGCTGCCTGACGGTGGTTGGGGACTGGCGTGTTTCGGGCGTGTGTGGGTGAGAGGGTTGCACCTCATGACGGAAGGCTGTGGGGCCCGCTTCCAGACCTTCGCTTCGGTTCCTACCTGCGTTCGGGCCGGGTGATCAGCACGAGCCGCACGAGTCCCAAGCCGATCAGCCAGTACACGGCCATCGCAACAAGCGTGAAGAGCTCCATGCGCGAGACGCCGTACGCCACGTGGTAGCCGAACAGCGTGAAGAACGGTGCGACGAACGGTGTGGACACGCTATAGACGAAGTTCGCAAACACGTTGGCGGGATTCGCCGCCAAGACGGCCAACACAAAGCGGAAGGCGAGAAGCACCAGGAGGACCCTGTCGATGTACCGGATCACCCTGGCCCAGAGCCTCTGTCCACGCACCTGTTGCCTTGTCTCGAACAAGCTCATCACCCCTAGAAATGCGAGGGACGACAACTTCTGTTATCGTTCCCTCGTCGATCTACGTTAAACAGCTTCGCAGCAGCGCGCCCGAATCTATCGCAAGCCGAGCCGGCCCATCTTCTCAGGAGCCGGACCCAATCTCCGCCCAGTTTGGCGCAATGGCCTGCACGTATTCTTCCGGGGAGAACGCCACCAGGTCCTCGATGCCTTCACCGAGACCCACGAGCTTCACCGGAAGCGAGAGCGCCTCTCGCACCGCGAGCAGCGATCCACCCTTCGCCGCGCCGTCGAGCTTCGTCACGCAGACGCCGGTGAGGGGCGCAGCGCCCATGAAGCCCTGCGCCTGCGCAACGGCGTTCTGGCCGGTCGCGCCGTCCACGACCAGCAGCACCTCATGCGGCGCTCCGTAAAGCGCGCGACCGGTGGCCCGCACGAGCTTTCCCAGTTCGTCCAGAAGGCCCTGGCGGTTGTGCAGCCGTCCCGCGGTATCCACCAGCACGAGACCCGCACCCTTGGCCTTGGCCCGCTCGATCGCCTGGAAGGCGACGCTGGCGGGATCCTGACGCTCCGCGCCGCGTACGATCTCTGCTCCCGCGCGCTCTGCCCACACGGCGACCTGGTCTGTAGCCGCCGCGCGGTACGTATCCGCAGCCGCGATCACGACCGACCTCCCGAGCCCTTTCGCCATCATGGCAAGCTTGCCCACGGTCGTCGTCTTGCCAGCGCCGTTCACGCCCACCAGCACCCAGACCGTCGGCCCCTCTTCGGCCCAGCGCAGGGGTTCGGCAGGACCCGCGATGCGCAGCATCGCCTCCTGGAAGGCCTGCGGCATGTCGTCCGGCGCGCGGCGCTCCAGTGCGCGGCGCACCCCCCCTGCTACCGTCAGTCCACAGTCCGCGGTGAGGAGAGCCTCCTCGACGGCATCGAGCACTTCCTCGCGCTGTGCGCCGCGCCCGACACCGCGCAGGCGAGCGCCCAGCGCTTCGCGCGTACGCTCAAGACCCTTGCGCCATCTGTCCCAGATCATCGCTTGGCTCTCCTTCCAGTTGGACGGCCGCCAGCCGCGTGATGCCACGCTCCTGCATGGTCGTGCCGATCAGCTGGTCCGCCGCTTCCATGGTCGGTCGCTGATGGGTGACGACCAGCAACTGCCGCCCCTTCTGGCGGCGCAGAAACTGCGCGAAGCGTTCCACGTTGCGCTCGTCCAGGCTCGCCTCGATCTCGTCGAGCAGGTAGAAGGGCGGCGGCCTGAGCGCCGACAGCGCGAAGAGGAAGGCGATCGCAGCGAGCGCACGCTCGCCGCCCGAGAGCCAGTTGAGGCGCACCGATTCCTTTCCTGGCAGCTCCACCTCGATGTCGATCCCTTGCGCGACCGCGACGAGGCCCGCCTGTGCCCCCTCGCCAAACAGCGCCGCGGCCATCTCTCCAAAGCGTTCCCCCACTACCGAAATCCCGTGCTGCAGCCGATCGGCGACGGCGCGATCCGCCTGCGCCAGCACCTCGACGAGCGTCGCCTTGGCGGCGGAAAGGTCCGCCAGGCGCTCTTGCAGCGCAATAAACCGCTCCTCCGCCTCGCGCAGGCGCTCCAGCGCGTCCGGCGGCGCCCCGCCCATCTCCTGCAGACTGCGGCGCGCCTGCAGGAGAACCTCTTCCGCCTGCACTGGCAGTGCCTGCACGGGACGCTGGAGCGCGTCCTGTCCGTGGCCTTCGCGCAGCGTGCGTTCCTGCTCGCGGATCTCCTCGCCAAGGCGCACGACTTCTTCGCGCGAGCGCACCACCTGCTCCTCGGCACCGGCCGAGGCGGCCGTCACCTGCCGCATGCCGCGCTCGAGAAGGCGCTCCAGCGTGCGCAGCGAGGACTCCAGCCGCTGTGCCTTGCGTCGCTGCGCGGACAGCACATCGCGCCAGGCCAGAGCGGCTTCGCGCTGACGGCGGGTAAGTTCGGACTGCAGCCGCGCGTCGGCGAGCGCCCGTTCCGCCTCCCCCGCCGCCGCCTCGAGTTCGGTCAGCGCCTGGCTGCCCCGTGCGAGCTCCCCCTCTAGCCGCCGCGCCTCCTCTTGGGCCACGGCCTGGCGTAGCCCGGCCTCTTGCGCAGCCTTTGCATGCTCGCCCGGTGCGAGTGCCTTCGCCTGGGCGAATTCCTCTAACAGTCGGGCGCGCTCCGCATCTGCGGACTGCGCCTGCGTCACCGCGCGCTCGTGCTCCTGGCGGGCGGCCTGCGCCGCCCCAGCTGCCTGCTCCAACGCCCGCATGGCGTCCTCGCGGACGCGGGCGGAGGAGCGCTCCTCCGCAATCGCCTGCGACAGTTTTGCGGCCGCCTCCCGCAGCGCCGCCTCACGCGCTGCGAGTTCGTCCCGGGCCGTTTGCCATTGCGCTTGCGAAGGCGGCTGCACCACTGCCTGCACCGCTTGACCGCCGGTCAAGGCGCCCCCAACCTGAACCACCTGCCCATCGAGCGACACCACGCGAACCCGCCTACCGGTGGCTTCGGCCACACGCTGCGCTGCCGGCAGGTCTTCCGCGACCAGTGTGCGGCCAAGACGCAGGCGTACTGCGTCCGAAAGTTCCGGTGCGTAATCGCAAAGGTCTGCCAACACTCCGAGGCAGCCTGGGACGGGCGGCGCCGCGGCAGGATTTCCGGGACTCAGGGCGCCAAGCGGCAGGAAGGTCGCGCGGCCAGCCCCTGCCTTCCTCAGCCAGTCGATCGCCTGGCGTGCGATCGACTCGCGCTCCACCACGACGTCCGCCGCAGCCCCGCCAAGCGCTGTTGCCAGAGCCAGCCCGAAGCGCTGCTCCTTCGGCTGGACAAGTCGGCCGAGCGTACCCAGGACGCCGCCAAGCCGTCCCGCCTCGGCCTCGCGCAGCAGCGCGCGCACAGCCGCGGGCGCGTGGCGCTCTGCAGCCCGCACTGCCTCCTGCAGCAGGGAGACCCGGCGCTCTACATCGTCGTGCGCCTGCCGCGCCTCCTGCTCCACCTGTCGCGCAGTCTGCAGATTTCCATGGCGCTCCTGTTCCTCCGCTTGCGCTCGACTCAACACATCGGCGGCCGCACCCGCCTCGCCTTCGCGAGCTAGCCGCATCGCCGCGAGCTGCGGCAGACGCGCCGCAAATGCGGCCGCGTCGCGTCCGTTGGCGTCAAGCGCCGCCTCGATCTGGGGCAGGCGTGCGAGTGCGCGCATTGCCTCCGCACCGGCTGCACCGGCGGCGCGCAGTTCCGCCTCCGCCTGGGAAAGCTGCAGGCTGGCACTGGCATATGCGGACTGCAGGCTCTGGTTCGACTCCTCCGCCCGGCGCAGCCGGTCTCGCGCCTCGCCGTGACGGGTCAGCGCGGAACGCTCACGCTCTGCGGCCGCTGCCGCCCGTGCCGCTGCTGCCTGCAGGCGGCCTTCGACGGCCGAAGCCTGGCCCTCGAGGTGTCCGAGCCGTGCCGACAGGGCGGTAAGCTTGGCCTCCATCGCACGCGCGGATGCCTCGTAGCGCCCGATTGCCGCACTGCCGGTTCGCCTGCTTGCGTCGGCCGCTACCTCGCGCTCCGTCGCGCGCTGCAGCTGCTGGCGCAGGCGCTCCAGGCGCCGGCGGCCGAGGCCGATCTCAAGTTCTGCGATGCGCTCTCTCAGCGCCGCGGCCTCAGCCGCGCGCTGTGCGTCCCGCCTGAGGTCCGGCAGCTGCGCCTCGAGTTCCTGGAAGCGGGCGCGCTCCACCTCCGCCTCCTGGTCGGCGCGCGCCAGTTCCAATACTGCCTCGCGGCGACGCTCGCGGTAGACCGACGCACCGGACGCGTCCTCCAACAGACGCCGTCTGCCAGCGGAATCCTGGGAGACGACCTCCTCGACGCGCCCCTGCCCGATCCATGCATAGCCCTCCGCGAGGCCCAGGTGCGCGAGCAGGCGCTCGATGTCCCGGGCGCGGCACGAGACGCCCTGCAGCCGGTACTCGGTCTCGCCGCCGCGGTAGACTCGCCGCACGATCTCCACCTCTTCGGCGTCGAGCGGCAGTTGGCGGTCCTGGTTGTCAAAGGTTAGGCGCACTTCGCACAGTCCCGCCGCACGGCGCGTGGGGCTGCCTGCAAACAGCACCTCCTCGCGGCGCTCGGCGCGGTTGTCGGCGAGGCGTCCCGTGGAGAGGGCCCAGCGCACCGCATCGGTCAGGTTCGACTTGCCAGTCCCGTTCGGACCCACAACCACCGTAAACGACGGCGCGAGTTGCACCGTCGTAGGCTCGCCGAACGATTTGAAGCCAGACAGGTAGATCTCCTTTAGGTACAGAGGGATGAATCCTTTCCCGGCCCAGATTCAGTGTGAATTAGCTTCGCCGGGACGCCTCGGCTTCCTGCTCAGGCATTCTGGTGGCGGTGCGGCCGGATGAACAGGTAGACGATCGTGAAGAGTGCCGTGATCACGACCCCCAGCACGAGGGGCAGGATCTGGTGCGGCGCCAGCGGCGCCGTCGCGATGATCGCGAGCAGCAGGATGACCTCGAAGATGCTGAGATAGGGGTACCAGGCGACTTTGAGGCGCAGACGCTCGGGATGCTCCTTTCGAAGGTTGCGCCGGTAGTAGATCTGGGTCAGCACGATCAGGAGCCAGACGAAGAGCGCCTGGAATCCGGTGGCGGTCACGAGGTAGAGAAACGCGGTCTTCGGCAGGAAGTAGGTGAGAAGCGTCACGGCGACGAGCAGCGCGCCCGTTGCGGCATTCGCAGCGCGAGGAGGTTTGTCCCCTTTCTCCTCCAGCCACTTCGGCGCGTCCTTGGCCTTTGCGAGGCCAGCCAGGACGCGGTCTGTGGCGAAGAGGCCTGCGTTCATCGCCGACAGTACGGCGAGCAGGATCACGACGTTGAAGATCTGTGCCGCGATCGGCCAAGGTAAGCGGTGCAGCGCTGCGAGGAAGGGGCTTTCGCCTGTGGCGGGCACCTTGTTCCAGGCGATGACGGAGGTGATGCCGAGTATGGAGCCGATGTAGAGAAGGTAGACCATCAGCACGCTATAGCGCACTGCCAAGCCTACTGTTCTCTCCGGCTTGCGCACGCTGGCGGCTGCTAGGCCCAGCACCCCTGTGCCCGACATGGAGAACATCACCACGATCATCGCCGCAGCTACGCCTCTGAGGCCGTTCGGCAGGAATCCCCCGGCGACGCTCCAACTCGCCATTCCATGGCCGAGGGAAACCGGCCAGCCGGCAAAGACGATCAGGCCAAACAGCACGATGAACAGCGCGATGGCTCCAACCTTGATCACCGACATCCCCGACTCGACCTCGCCGAACCCTTTCACCGTCAGGAAGTTGATACCGACGATCAGGAGGGCAAACGTCGTGGATGTGATCCAGGTTGGTACGTTTGGGAGCCAAAGGTGCGTGAAAACCCCGGCAGCCGTCGCCTCGGCCGCGAGGTTCAGGACGCTGGAGAACCAGAAGACCCACCCTCCGACGAAGGTGAAGCCGGGCCCGAGCGCGCGGCGCGAGTAGACGAGGAAGGAACCCTTCTCAGGATCGGCGGCGGACATCTCCGCCAGGGCTGTCACCTCGATCGCCATGGCGGTCGCACCGATCAGGTAGCCGAGGATCAGGCCTGGTCCTGCCTGCCGGATCGCTTGCCCGCTGGCCAGAAAGAGTCCCGAGCCGATGATGCCGCCGATCGTCATCATGGTCAGTTGGGGAGTCCCGAGGTCTTTACCCCGCACCTCCTTCCCGGCGTAGCGGCTAGAGAGGTGACTTTGCGTCGCGTGGTCGCGAGTGAAAATGCCCATACACCTTTGGTACCCTGACAGACGATCAAGCATGCGGATTTGTCGCGCATCGCAACATCACAGGAAAACGCGTACACTGGACAAGTGGGCGGCAAAGCCGCCGGGGAGCGAGCAAAGGGGGGTCATCCCCGGCGCATGCGCCGGGGCCGCGATGGGTGACAGGCGCGAGATCCAGGCACCGATCGGAAACCGCTTGACCGCCAAGGCATGGCCGCAGGAAGCTGCCATGCGCATGCTGATGAACAATTTGGACCGACGAGTTGGCGAGAACCCCGATGAACTCATTGTGTACGGCGGACGCGGGCGCGCGGCGCGCTCATGGGAGGCGTACGACGCGATCGTGCGCACACTGCAGAGCCTCGAGAGCGATGAGACGCTGCTTATCCAGTCCGGCAAGCCAGTCGCTGTATTCCGCACGACGCCAGGGGCGCCGCGTGTGCTGATCGCAAACTCGAACCTCGTGCCGAAGTGGGCGACGCTCGACGAGTTCAACCGTCTGGAAGCGCTCGGCCTGACGATGTTCGGCCAAATGACGGCAGGATCCTGGATCTACATCGGGTCACAGGGCGTCATCCAGGGAACCTTCGAGACGCTCGGCGCGCTGGCGCGCCAGAGCTTCGCCCAGGACACGCTGAAGGGGAGACTCTTCGTCTCCGCCGGCCTGGGCGGCATGGGCGGCGCGCAACCGCTGGCCGCAAAGATGCTCGATGCTGTGGCGCTGCTCGCGGAAGTGGACCCCCACCGCATCAACCGCCGTCTCGAATCAGGCTACCTCGACGAGGTGGCCCCCTCGATCGAGGCGGGCGTACAGGCTGCACTCAAGGCACGCGCAGCGGGCGAAGCGCGTTCGATCGCCGTACAGTGCCATGCGACAGACCTCTTGCAGTATCTCGTCGACCAGAAGATCACGCCCGATGTCCTCTCCGACCAGACGGCAGCGCACGATCCTCTGGTGGGCTACGTTCCGGACGGACTGGACGTAACAGCGGCCGCGGAGCTGCGCTCCAAGGACCCGCAGGAGTACCTCCAGCAGGCCCGCGCAACTATCGCGCGGCACGTTTCGCTGATGGTCGCGTTGCAGCGCAGCGGCGCCCACACCTTCGACTACGGCAACAACATCCGCCGCGAGGCCTTCGACGCGGGTTGCCAAGAGGCGTTCGAGATCCAGGGCTACGTGCCCGCCTACATTCGCGATCTCTTCGCCCAAGGCAAGGGCCCCTTCCGCTGGGCCGCCCTCTCCGGCGACCCGGAGGACATCTACCGTACCGATCGCCTGGTTCTCGAGATGTTCCCGGAGAACGCCCTCTTGCGGCGCTGGATCACCCTCGCGCAAAAGCACATCCAATTCCAGGGGATACCGGCACGCATCTGCTACCTCGGCTTCGGCGAGCGCGAGGAGTTTGGCGTTCGCGTCAACGAAATGGTCAAAAAGGGTGAACTGAAAGCGCCGATCGTCTTTGGCCGCGACCACCACGATACCGGCTCCGTCGCCTCGCCCTACCGCGAGACGGAGGCCATGCGCGACGGCTCCGACGCGATCGCCGACTGGCCGATTCTGAACGCACTGCTGTCGACCGCCTCGGGCGCACACTGGGTCTCATTCCACCACGGCGGCGGAACCGGCATCGGCTATTCGCTCCACGCGGGCATGGTCGTAGTGGCGGACGGCAGCGAAGATGCGGCGCAGCGCATCTGGCGGGTGCTGCACAATGACGCCGGAATCGGCGTGGTGCGCCACGCGGACGCCGGATACGAGCTCTCCGAACGCAAGCTGCAGGAAGTGCCGATCAAGACACCGCTCATTGGCCCGAAGAGTCAGCCCCGCAAGGATCGTACCGCCCGCTGAAGGATGCGGGTCGCGCCCGGTTCCGGCCGCGTCTAACGGCTGGAACCGGGCGTTTTGTCGCCTGAGGACGCCTGCCGCACAGCGTGATATACCCTTTTTCTGTGCCGAACTGTATACGCATTGGGTAAAGGAAGCATCCGCCAGCCAGGGAAACGCCCTGCATATGGATCGCCAAGGGATTGACCCCGTTGCCCACATGGCCGAGCTCGTTCGCGCGCGCCCCACGATTTCCGGACGGGAGATCGCGGCCAGTTGCGGGTTCGCGGAACCCAAGAGCCTCTACTACCACCTGCGCAAGCACGGCTACCGCGGGCTGAACCACTTCAAGGAAATCGTCCTACGCCCTGCGGACCGCACTCTCCCGCTGGCCGAGGATCCCGCGGTCTATGCCGGCGGCGGCGAGGCTGCGTGGCCACCGGCAGATGTTGCATTCGCCTACCGCTGGCTCTCGCTCGACGCCCTGCCGCTCGTTGCGCCCGGCGATCTACTGGTTGGGAATGCGCTCACTCCCTGGCGGGAGGGCGACCTATTGCTCTACCGCGAGGCGGGGCGGCTGCGCCTCGCCCATTTCTACTTAAGCGACGGCGCCCCGCGCCACGCGCCGCTCGGGCGCGAGCCGGGGCTCCGGGAAGGGGAACCACGAGACCTGATCGGCAGGATCACCGGGATCCTGCGAACCCTTGTTCCTTGAGAGCTCGGTAGGCAACGGCGGCGGCTTTCGCCGTTGCTTCCTGCTTGCTGGACCCATCACCGCGGCCGCGCTCCGCACCGTCGATCAGGGCTGCCATGGTAAACGTGGGGCGATGCGGCGGCCCGTCCTGAGCCAGGAGTCGGAACTCCACCGCCAAACCGCGGTCCTGCGCCAGTTCCTGCAGGCGCGAGCGTGCGTCGCGCAGCGGTAGCGGTGGATGATCGAGCAGCGGCGAGAACGTTTCCTTCACCCAGTTGCGCGTCTCTTCTATGCCGTGCTCGAGGTAGCGGGCTCCGAGGACTGCTTCGAAGGTGTCTGCGAGGACAGAAGGCTTCTCTCGCCCGCCACTCTGCTCCTCGCCCCGGCCGAGCCGCAGCCGACTGCCGAGTCCCTGCGCCTGCGCGATCTGTGCGAGGCTCTCCTCGCAGACAAGTGCGGCGCGGCGCATGGTCAGTTCTCCTTCTGGCAGGTCGGGGAAGCGATGATAGAGCATCTCCCCCACGAACAGGCCGAGCACGGCGTCGCCGAGGAACTCAAGGCGCTGGTTCGTCTCGCGCAGTCCCTGCTCGTGGGCATAGGAGGGATGCGTCAGGGCGAGCCGCAGCAGCGGCGAGGAATCAGGCATCGGTGCGGCGCAGGGCGAGCGTGACGTTCTGACCACCGAAGCCAAAGGAGTTCGTGAGCGCTGCGTCGACCGTCTGCTTGCGCGCTTCATTTGGCACGCAGTCGAGGTCCACTTCCGGGTCCAGGTGGTGCAGGTTGATCGTTGGCGGCAATACGCCTTCGTGGAGCGCAAGGACCGTAAAGATCGCTTCGACCGCGCCTGCGGCACCCAACAGGTGCCCTGTCATCGACTTCGTCGAGCTGACGGCAAGCTTGGCTGCGTGGGCGCCGAAGACCTGATGCACCGCGCGCGCCTCCCCTGTGTCCCCCTTCGGCGTGCCGGTGGCATGGGCGTTGATATAGCCGATGCTCTCCGGCGGCAGGCCTGCGTCACGCAGCGCCGCGCGCATCGCGCGGGCTGCGCCGTCGCCGTCGGGCGCGGGCTCGACGATGTGATAGGCGTCCGCCGTCATGCCGTAGCCGACGACCTCTGCATAGATGTGGGCGCCGCGTGCCAGTGCACGCTCCCGCTCCTCGAAGACGAGCATGCCCGCTCCTTCGCCCATCACGAAGCCGTCGCGCTCCAGATCGAATGGACGCGACGCGGTCGCCGGATCGTCATTGCGCTGGGAGAGCGCCTTCATGTTGATGAACCCCGCGAAACACAGCGGCAGGAGCACAGCCTCCGCGCCTCCGGCCAGCATCACGTCCGCCTCGCCATACTGGACGCGCCGGAAGGCCTCACCAAGGGCGTGTGCCGAGGATGCGCATGCGGTCACGGTCGTCATGTTCGGTCCGCGCATATCGAAGCGGATGGCCACCTGGGCCGCCGCCATGTTGGCGATCATCATTGGGATGAAGAGCGGCGAGACGCGCTGGGGGCCGCGCTCAAGCAAGGTCTTGTGCTGTTCGGTAAGCGTTTCGATTCCGCCGATGCCCGTGCCGCAGCTCACGCCGGCACGGTTGGCGTCGTAGTCTCCCTTGGCAAGCCCCGCATCGTTCATCGCCTCATCGGCTGCGGCGATTGCCAGCTGGACAAAGCGATCGGTGCGGCGCACCTCCCGCCGGTCGAGGTACTGGCTGGGATCGAATCCGCGCACCTCACCACCGAAGCGAACGTCGAGCGCGGCCGCATCGAAGCTCTCGAGCGGAGCAATCCCTGACTCTCCGGCCACTGCGGCCCGCCAGCTGTCCGCAACGCTGAGTCCGAGCGGCGTGAGTGCCCCCATTCCCGTGATCACGACCCGGTGCGGCAAATCCGTTGCACCCCCCCAATGGATCGACGGGGAGCCAAAGCCCCCCGTCGTCCGGAGCGTTCTTAGGCGCGCTCCTTGATGTAATCCACGGCGTCCTGCACCGTGCTGATCTTCTCTGCGTCCTCATCCGGGATGTCGAGGTCGAATTCCTCTTCAAAGGCCATGATCAACTCGACGATGTCAAGCGAGTCCGCGCCCAGGTCGTCGATAAATGACGCCTCCGACGTCACCTGCGGCGCCTCCACCCCGAGCTGGTCGACAATGATGCCTCGAACCTTCTCCAGAACTTCGTTTGCGTCGGCCATCTGCTCACCCCCTTTCCTAGCCTGCGGTCAAGCCACCATCGACGGGAAGGGTGACCCCTGTGATGTAGGCCGCCTCCTGCCGAGCCAGAAAGGCGACGGCGGCCGCGACCTCCTCCGGTGTTCCCGCTCTCCCAAGCGGAATGCTGGCGACCAACGCTTCGCGACCCTTGATGTCCGAAGACATGTCGGTGTCGATTAGGCCGGGGGCGACGGCGTTCACGGTGATGTTCCGCGACGCAACCTCTTTGGCCACGGCGCGCGTCAGCCCCAGCATCCCCGCTTTGGCTGCGGAATAGTTGGCCTGCCCAGGATTTCCAACCATCCCAGCGATCGAGGAGATGTTGATGATCCTGCCGTAGCGCTGCCTCAGCATCGGCTTCAGGGCTGCGCGGATAAGCCGGAACGCACCCGCCAGGTTCGTCGCGAGCACTGCGTCGAAGTCGTCGTCCGACATCCGCAGCACAAGGGTATCGCGCGTGATCCCTGCGTTATTCACCAGAACGTCGATCCGGCCGAATTTCTCAGTGACTTCGTGCACGAGGCGATCGGCTTCGCCCGGTACGGCAACGTCGCCTGGGAGTGCGAATGCCGTGCCTCCTGCATCCGTGATCTCCTGCACCACAGCCCCGGCCTGAGCGGTTCCCTGGCGGTAGTTCACCGCGACGGCGAAACCTTCCTTCGCGAGGCGCAAAGCACATGCGCGTCCGATGCCCCGACTGGCACCTGTGACCAGTGCGGCGGAAGCAGGCATCATCCTAGCAAACCTCCTTGGCCCAATCAAGCATGGCTGTCAGGTCTTGCAATTTGTCTGTGGTGTGGAATTGCGCCGACCGGTCGAGGCGCCGTAGGAATCCGACCTGCGCCCTGCCTGGCCCGACCTCGACGAAATGGTTGTAGCCCTCTTGTAGAAGGTAGGCGAGCGAGTCCGAAAAGCGAACCGGCCTGTAGACCTGTCGGGCGAGGGTATCCACGACGTCTTCCATCGCGGTCGGCCGAGCGGTCATGTTCGCAATCACAGGAAACCGCGGTGTATGCCAGTGGACGGCTTGGAGCGCAGGGCGCAGTGCAGCACCGGCCGGTTCCAGCAGTGAACTGTGGAAGGGGGCCGACACCGAGAGCCGCACGCTGCGCGCTCCGCGGTCTGCCACGCGCTCTTCCATCCACTCGAGCGCAGCGGTCCGTCCCGCCACGACGACCTGACCTGGCGTGTTGTAGTTGGCCGCCTCGAGCGTCTCAGGCGCCTGCGTGCAGAGGTCCTCGATCTCAGCGTCCTCCAGACCCAGCACCGCCAGCATGCCCCCCGTGCCCTCCGGCACCGCGTCCTGCATCAGCTTGCCGCGCAGGCGAACGAGTGGCAGTGCCTCCTGCCAGTCGAGGGTTCCGGCAGCAACATGAGCTCCGTACTCCCCCAGCGAGAGTCCGAGTGCCGCGTGCGCTTGGACGCCTGCGGCCCGCAGCACCTGCCACGTAGCCACCGAGACAGCGAGGATCGCCGGCTGCGTCCATTCGGTTCGACGCAGTTCCTCGTGCGTGCCTTCGAAGCAGATGCGTCGCAGCGGCAGCGAAACAATCTCTTCTGCGCGCTCGAAGACTTCACGAGCCTCCGAAAACGCATCGTAGATCTCCTTGCCCATCCCCGGGTACTGTGCCCCCTGCCCGGCGAACAGCAGCGCAGTCTTGCTCATGCGTCTCCCTCCTGCTGCAGTGCGCCTTCCATCCGACGCACTGCGCCACAGGCCACGTATTCGCTCGCGACCCGGACACCATTGCGGACCGCAAGTGCACGCGAACTCCCGTGGCATTTGATGACAGGGCCGCGCACGCCGAAGAGCGGAGCACCGCCGTACGTCGCATAGTCGAGCGTCTTCCCCACTTCGCGCAAGCGCTCACGGACGAGCAGGCCACCGAGCTTCGTCTGGAAGCCGCGGGCCAGTTCGTCGCGCAGCAACGCGAAGATGCCGATGCCGAAGCCCTCGATCGTTTTGAGCATCACGTTGCCGGCGAAGCCGTCGCTGACGATCACTTGCACGTCGCCCGACAGCACCTCCCGGCCTTCGATGTTCCCGACGAAGCGGATCGGCAGGTTTTGCAGGCGCTGGTAGGCTGCGCGCACCAGTTCATTGCCTTTGGACTCCTCGAGTCCGATGTTCAAGAGGGCGACCGCGGGGTCCGGCAGATGCAGCACGTGCTCCGCGTACAGGCTGCCGACCACTGCGTACTCCACGAGGTCCTCCGGCCGCGCGTCGACAGATGCGCCAGCGTCAAGAAGCAGCACAGGACGCCTCGCAAACGTCGGGAGCACGGCGCCGAGCGCCGGGCGGCGCATGATCTTGCCGAGCCCAAGCAGCGATGCTGTCATCAGAGCACCGGTGTTCCCGGCGCTGACGAACGCGTCGCAGCGTCCTTCACGAACCTGTTCGATGCCGAGCACGATCGAGGATTGGCGCTTCTGACGGACGGCCTGTGCCGGCTTCTCGTCCGGCCCGATCGCCTCCAGCGCATCCACGAGCGCATAGTCCGCGCCCTGCGTCGCCGCCGGCGTCAACAACGGGGCGATCTCGGTCTCGCGCCCGATGAGTGCGATGGGGATGCCATGCTCACGTGACGCCTCCAAGGCGCCGCGGACGATCTCTGCCGGTGCGTGATCCCCGCCCATCGCGTCGACTGCAATCCGCAACCCTACGCCCCCCCGGCGAGCACCTCGAACTTGCCCCGGAACACTTCGTCTCCGCCCGCCCGCACCAGCGCCAGGACGACCTGGCGGCCAGGGCTGCGGCGGATGACCTGCGCCTTGGCGATCAGGGTCTCTCCCACCTGCACGCCGCGCCGGAACTTGACCCGAGCCAGGGCGATCTTCGGCTGGTCGAGATCAACCACAGCGAGCGCCAAGGATTCCGCCTGGGCGTACAGATAGTGCCCCTGCACCTCGTCCGTGCCCGAAAAAGCCAGTTCTCGCGACGTCGCGATCCGGCTGATCGCCTGGTCGCCCGGCTCAAGGTCGACGAGTTCACCGAACACCTGTCGTGCGGTCAGAAGACGCGCGCTGCCGTAGGCTCGCTCAGCCACGTCCAAGGCGCGCACACGCATCTCAGGAATTCCCAATGCCAAGCGGTCGAGGCGAATCGTCTGCACGCTGACGGCCAGCTTGCGGGCGAGTTCGCGGTCAGTCACGAACGGATCCGCGAGCAGGGCGTCGTGCACCTGCGCGCGGCGCTGTCGGCGATCCATCGTTGACCCTTCCTACCTAGTATTAGTACCAAGTATACCAACGGGTTGACAAGCGTGGCAACAGGCAGCAATCCACGGCGGAGGAACCACCCGGCGGCCGGCAAGCGAAAGCCCCGGCCAGAGGCCGGGGCAGAGCTATGTGAAATCAGTCGACGTGGATCGCCTCGCGTCCGTCGTAGTAGCCGCAGTTCTGGCACGCGTGGTGCGGAACACGCAGCTTCTTGCACTGCGGGCACGGCGTCAGCGTCAGCGGCGGAAGCTTCCAGTTCGCGCGGCGGGAATCACGCCGGGCCTTGGAATGCTTGCGCTTGGGGACGGCCATCTCCTATCGCTTCTCCTCTCTGGACTCCAAAAGCTTCTTCAGGGGCTTAAGCCGCGGGTCTACCTCTTCGGCCGTGCACTCGCAAGGCCCGTCGTTCAGATCCTTGCCACAGCTGGGGCAGATCCCTGCACATTCCGGTCGGCAGAGCACCCGCAAGGGTTCCTCGAGGAGCACCGCCTCGCTGACCATCGGTTTCACGTCGAGGGTATCCTCGACGACAGACGGCCACGGGCCGGACAACGCGAAGGTCTCCTCGGCGCTCGCGTGCAAGGGCACCGTCACCGGTGCAAGGCAACGCGCGCACTCCCGCGCGGTGGATCCGTCGACCTCGATGGCGACTTCAATGCCTTCCGCACCGAGGTTCGTCATCTTCCCGTAAACTTGCAGGTCGCCTGCGAGTCCGAGCTCGGGCAGGTCTTCCGTTCCGACGCGTAGATCGATCTCTTCCTGCGCTCCGACTTCGTGGCGCCGTAATGCGCCGACGGCTACGCCGAGCATGGCACCACCTCAACTTTGCCTAGTATACGGTGCGTCCCGAGGAGCGTCAACTTGAGCCGCCCTGGCTGCCGCCTCCGAGAACAGCCTGCATGCGCCGTGCCAACTCCTGGCTCTCCGAGATGACCTGCCGCAGCCGCTGCAGGTTCTGCGACAGCTCCTGGCTGAACTCTGCCTGGGCCTGTGCAATCAGTTCTGCCTGGGATTGCGCATCCATCACGCTACCAGACTGACGGCGCGCGCGCTTCGCCAGCTTGCGGAGCGAGGAGCCTGTGCCCTCGCCCTGCTGTCCTTTTTGGCCGTCTGATGACTGCTGGGACTGGCTTTGCCCTTGTCCGGCCCCTTGTTGAGACTGCTGCTGACTGCCCTGACCACCTGTAGAGCCTGACTGCTGTGCGGACTGCTGGCTGTTTTGCTGCCCGCTCTGGCCTTGGGACTGGTTCTGGTTCTGCATCATGGCCAGGTGCTCGCGCAGCAGCGCAGCGAGTTCCTGGCCTTCGGAACCTTGTCCGCTGCTTTGTCCACCCTGCGAGGACCCGGACTGCGCTTGTCCCGATTGATTCGACTGCTGCGCCTGCCCCGCTTGAGCGATCTGCGCAGATTGCCCCGACTGACTGGCTTGACTCGATTGCCCCTGCACGCCGCTTGCAGCTTGCGACGATTGCCCTTGCGCCTGCACTGGCTGCACCGCCTGCGAGAGCGCCTGGGAAAGCGCACGCAGAACCGCCGCCACGTCCTGCTGCGACGGTGCGGACTGTCCTTGCGGCGTGCCTTGCATGGACTGTCCCTGAGACTGTCCGCCCTGTCCGGAGTCAGGCGAACTTCCGGCGGAGGCCTGACCGGACGGCCCTGAAAGCAGACGCTGCAGTTCCTGCTGCACGATCGTCTGCACGTTCTGCGCACTCATCTCGGGCATTGCCATCCCCCTGCCTTTTGGCATGGGCTGGCCAGACTAGTGGTGCTCGAGCGCCGCCACTGCCTGCGCCAGCGTCCCGACAGGTATGATGCGCATTTTTTGCGAGATGCCGATCGCCTTCGCTTCCTGGATCGCGTCGGCGTAGTCACCCTTTGGCACGAGGAAGATGCGTGCACCGGCGTCGTAGACGGTGACGACCTTCTCCTTGATCCCGCCGATCGCTCCAACGTTGCCGTTCGCGTCGATCGTCCCGGTGCCGGCGATTGTCTGCCCGTGGGTCAGGTCGAACTGCGGCCGCAGGTGATCGATGATCGATAGACTGAACATCATGCCTGCCGACGGACCTGAGATGTCACCGGTCTTGATATTGATCTTCAGCGGAATGATCCAGTTCGGCTTGTAGGTTGCGATCAACACACCGAGCATCGCGTGGTTCTTGAGTTGGGTGCTCTTGATCGTGCCTACCGAAACCGAGATATCCTTCTTGTCGCGCAGGACCTTGAGGGTGACCTTCTGCCCCGGCGTCACGTGCCCCATGAAGTTGAGAAGATCCTGCGCGACCGGCACCGGCGTGCCGTTGACCGCCACGATCACGTCGTTCGGCTTGAGGCGGCCCGCAGCTGGAGTGTTCTTCTCCGCACTGTACACGTAGACACCTTGACCGGTCTCCTTTGCGGAGTAGCCGAGCTGCCTCAGTGCCGCCACCTTCGCGTCGAGGTGGCTCTCGGTCATCAACTGCATATTGACCTGCTGGTACTGCTGCTCGTTGCCGGTCGATCCCAGCAGTTCCTGTGCCGGGATGATCTCGCCGTATGGAGTGTATTTCCCAATCAGGTAGTAAAAGAGATTCGCAGGTTCGATATCCACCGCAACCATCAGCATCTTGCCGCTGGGCAGGTTGCCCAAGGCGCTTTGCACGTTGACGATGCGGTTGAGGTTCTCCGTCACGCCCGGAAGGATCACGTAGTCGCTGGTCGGCGTCCACCACAGCACGGCAGCCGCGACCACCAACGCCGCAACGATGCCCAGCGTCCACCGCACCCACCTAGCCATGCCACGCCACCTCCCGCGAGAAGAGCAACTTGATTTCCTCGATCTTCTCCGTCGCCGCATTCCTGCCTGCTTCGATCAGTCCGCTGGCCTGAGCCGGACTCGTCCTATGCACCTCGTAGGCGAGCGGCTCTACGAGCACGTCGGCCCGGAGCATGCGCTCGGCAGCGAGCGCCCGCTGCATGATGTCGAACGACTGGTTCACGACATCGAACAGGTGGCGCACAGGTACCCTTTCCCCGTCGCGCATCGTGCCCAGCGCCACGGCCATCACGCGGTCGGCGCCGAGTGCGCGTGCCGTATCGACGGGCACCCGCTCCACCAGCGCCCCGTCCACCAGCAGATGTTCGCCCAACCGCACCGGACTGAAGATGCCTGGGATCGCGCTCGAGGCGCGCGCGGCACGCGCGGCGGGTCCGCGCGTGAACACGACCTTGCTCCCCCGCTCGATATCCGTCGCTACGACGGCCAGCGGCGGAGTGAGGTCCTCGAGGCGCCGGTCCCGCGTCAACAGGCGCAGCACCCCTTCCAGGCGCTGCCCGCTCACCACGCCCATGCGCGTCATCGTCACGTCGAGCCAGTGGCTGCGACGCAGATGCGTACCTAGCGTCTCCAGTTGACCGGAGGAGAGCCCGGCGCCGTAGAGCGCCCCGATCACGGCTCCGATACTGCAGCCCACAACGAAGTCCGGCCTCAGCCCATACTCCTCAAGCACCTGGAGCACGCCGATGTGGGCGTACCCGTAAATTCCACCTGCGCCCAGGGCCAGGGCAACCTTCGGTTTGCTTCCCATCAGAGCCCGCCCGCAGGCGGTGCCCTCCCTCCCCTCTGCGGAGGCAATAGGTTGCGGTGCATCGCTATCCTTCGGCCATCCTGGGAAGATCTATGCCTTCGGGGAGGAAAGACGCTTCAGCGCCTTCGCAACTGATGGCGGCACGAAGTCGTCGAGGGGTGCATCAAACTTTGCGAGCTGCTTGACGAGTGAGGAACTGATGTAGGCATAGCGGCTCTTGGTCAGGAGGAAGAATGTCTCGACGCTCGGTTCGAGGTGGCGATTCATCATCGCGGTCTGCACCTCGTAGTCGAAGTCGAGCACAGCGCGCAACCCGCGCAGGATGACGCTCGCGCCCTGGTTCTTGGCGCACTCGACGGTCAATCCGTCGAAGCGCATCACCGACACGTTCTGCAGTTCTGAGAGCGCCTCTTGCAAGAAGTCGACGCGTTCTTGTGCGCTGAACACGGGGTTCTTCGACGGGTTCTCGAGCACCGCGACGGTCACTCGGTCGAAGATCCGGCTCGCACGCTCCACAACATCCAGGTGCCCGCGATGGACCGGGTCGAAAGTGCCCGGGTAGAGTGCGTGCGACAACTAACCGCCGTCCCTTCGCAAGATGCTGACGCAAGTCTGTCCATACTGTGCGCGTCGGACCATGCTCCAGCCGGGCTGGTCTCCTGGCGGAGTGCGGCAGGCGTGCTCGCAGACAGCCAGGCCGTCTGGCTCCAACAACTCCCGCAGCCCGGCAAGAAGCGCTTCCCACGGCGCCGCGGCGTAGGGGGGGTCGAGCAGCGCGAGCTGGTAAGGGCCACCATCACGCAACCGCTGCAGCGCACTTGGCAGGCGCAATCGCAGTACGTCCGCACGATCGCCGAGATCAGTGCGCCGGAGGTTCTCGCGCAGAACGGCGAGCGCCCTCGGCTCCCCATCCACGAAACAGCAGCGCGCCGCGCCACGGCTCAGCGCTTCAATGCCCAGCGCGCCCGTGCCGGCATAGAGATCCAGCACCCGCGCATCCGGCAGGCGCGGCGCGAGCATGGCGAACAGCGACTCGCGGACGCGGTCGAGGGTAGGGCGCGTCGCGTTGCCGGGCACGGTGTCGAGGCGAAGGCCTCCAGCCGAACCCGCAATCACACGCACCCCGCCCCACCTCATGGCGGATTATACCACAGGCCCTAGACTCCGCCTTCGGCGCGTCCCGGTAGCACGTAGCGCAGCGTGTCGGCGCGCAGTCCTCGACGAAGCGCCTCCAGCGCGAGGATCTCCTCGGGGGGGACGTTGCCCAGACTGACGTTGCTGCCAAAGCGGCGGATCAGTTCCTGCTGCTGCGATTTAAGCGGGGCCTCCCAGATCAGGCGGTGGGTGTCGCCTGCGGCCCGCACCATCTTGAGGAGTTCCTCCTCTGCGATCTCGCCCTGCTCGTCGTAGATGCCAACGCCCTTCCCGCTCTCCCGGCCCTCGACGATGATCCGCTCTGCTCCCGCAGCGATGTCCTCCAGCATGGTGCGGTGGATCTGCAGGGCGCTAAGGCGCTCCGTGGGATCTTTTCGTCCCACTTCCGTGAGCACGGTAAGGCCGTTCGCGCGCGCGATGCGGATCGCTTCGCGCCGTTCCGACGGCGTCAAATCGATCGTCCCGTCGCTCACCTCGATGGCATCGAACCCGAGGTCGACGACGCGTTCAACGAACGCCTCAAGGTGTCCCTGCAGGTGTGCGATTTCGAGAAAGGTGCCGCCAGGATAGGCGGAGACGCCGGCTGCACGGATCGTGTGGATTTTGCGGCGCAGGATCTCAGGCGGGTAGACGGCCGAGGTCCCGAAGGGCAACTTCCAGTAGTCGATGTACGATGCCGCAATTGCCAGGAGTCCCTCAGTCGCCTGCACGCCCATGCCCTTGTCGATGACCATCGTCACCCCGTCGCGCCGGGGCTTCACCGTCCGCTCTCCCAGCGGGTCGTCAACGATCCCAAGAAATGCGCCGTTCTCCGCCGCTGCCAATGCACCCCCTCCTTCACGCTCGCCAGCGTATGAGAAAGGAATGCGGGAAGTTCGGCGTCTTCCCCTACTGGCTCTCGCGCGGTCTTGGCCGTGGAGCGAACGCGATCACGTAGCGATCGCGCGTCTGGGCCGTGGCACGCTTGCCGAGAATCTGCCTGGGATCCAAGAACACCGAGACAGCCAGTGCGGTACCGGCGAGCAGCCCCGCCGCGGCGAGAAACAGCGGTGTCGTTCCCTTGTGCATCAGCCAGCCGAACGTCGGCGGTCCGAGAGCGACGCCGATGAACCGCACGCCGCCGTACAGTGACGTGATCATGCCGCGCTCCGCCTTCGCCGTCGCAGAAGTGAAGAGCAGAGTCAGCGTTGGAAGCACGAACCCTCCGCCGAACCCCATCAGCGAGATGGCCCCGAACAGGACCCAGCGATCAGTGAAGAAGGCGTTGATGACCATCACAGCCGCCATCAGGACCGTGCCGCTGATGATCACGAGCTTCGCGTACTGCGCACGTTTTGCGAGGTAGTTCCCGACGAACAGCGACGTCCCTGCCATCGCACCGACCGGCAGCGCGAGGATGAATCCTGAACTGAGTTCCGACATGCCGTAGCGCTTTTCGAGCACCTCCGCAAGGTAGAACAGCGTGCCGAAGAGGATGAACAGCACGACGGTGCCGCTCAGAAGGAGCGCGCCGATCGAGCGGCCCTTGCTCTGAAAGACGCCCTTGAAGTCGCTGTAGTACTGCGAGAACGGCCGGTTTTCCGCGCTCTTCTTCGGCTCGCGAACGAGCAGCCAAAGCAGGATGCCTTCGGGAATCGACAGTGCGGCGAAGAGATAGAAGGGAAGCAGCCAGAGAACGACACCGGCGATGGCGCCGGCGATCGGACTCACGACCTTCCCGAGCCCGTTGGCGGCCTCAAGCTGTCCCATCACCTTCGCGCGTTCGCCGCTCTTGAAGATGTCCGCCGTCAACGCCATGGCGAGTTGGGCCATTCCAGCCGCGCCGGCGCCCTGGATGATGCGCCCGACGATCAGGCCGGAATACGCGAAGGAGCCGAGGAATGTTACGGAAATACCGGCCACGAGGGCGCCGATGCCGAAGAGCACCAGTGCTGGCGCCATCACGGGCTTGCGCCCGTAGCGGTCCGAAAGGTAGCCGGCAATCGGGATGAGGATCCCGGCAGGCACCGAGAAGGCCGTGACGATCAGCGACGTCTGGAACCCGGACAACTGCAGTTCCGACTGCAGTTTAGGGAAAATCGGGAACAGCATCGAGTTGCCGAGAACCATCAGGAATGGCACCGCTGCCAGCAGACCGAACGAGAGCCGCATCTGCGGCTTCACGCCACGCCACCTCCTCAGGCTGTTAGCGTTGCCGCATGCTGCTCCGGATAGGTTTCTAAATTGTGGCCAGCGGGCGTAGCCTGCTCCGGGAGGACCGCCGTGAGCAGGGAAGTCGCAGTCGTGCTGATGATCTTGGCGCTCGGCGTGTTCGGACGCAATAGCCTGATTACCGTCGCAGCGCTCGCAACGTTGATTCTGATGGTGCCGCCGCTCGACAGACTCCTTCCGCTGGTTGCAAACTATGGGATTCGTGCAGGCCTCTTTTTGCTGATGATTGCAGTCCTCGCAGAACTCGCCTTGGGTCGGGTTCCTATCGGGAACCTCGCCAAGGAGATATGGAGCGTCGACGGGCTCTTTGCCATCCTCGGCGGCATCATCGCCTCTTGGATGAGTGCCCGCGGCATCGAACTGCTCGCGCACCGCCCGCAGGTCTCGATCGGCCTCGTGATCGGGTCCGTGATCGCCGCGAGCTTCCTTGGCGGGGTGCCGATCGGCCCAATCTTCGCAGCTGGCCTGACGGCACTCGGGCTCGGTCTTTGGCAGATCTTCTTCGGGTGAACCAGATCGTTCTAGGATGAAGTCCTGAAGACCGCCAACACTAGGCCTGTCAGCGAAGGAGGTGAGAAGAGCATGGCGCAAGGCAGCAACACCGGCAACCGCGCAGTGGTGCGGGGCGCCGAGCCTGCTCTCGACTCGTTCAAGTACGAAGTTGCACGTGATATCGGCATTCAGGTGCCGCAGGACGGTTATTGGGGGGATCTCCCCGCGCGTCAGTGCGGTGCAGTCGGCGGTCACATGGTCCGCCGCATGATCGAGATGGCGGAGCGTTCACTAACCGGCCACACGACCACGCGATAATTCGACGGCCAGGGGCAGGGCGGGGAAATCCGCCCTGTTCGCCTGTTTCGCAAGAATTTGCCGGACATAGCCCCGGCCGTGGCGGAGACGATAACAAGCGAGAGGGGGGTGAAGACAAATGGCACAGGGATCGAACACGAGCAACCGCGTGATGGTTCAGGGCGCCAAGCAGCAGCTGGACCAGTTCAAGTACGAGATTGCCTCGGAACTCGGCCTCAACATCCCGAACGACTACTGGGGCGACCTGCCTGCTCGTCAGTGCGGTGCGGTCGGTGGTCACATGGTCCGTCGCATGATCGAACTCGCGGAGCAGCAGCTTGCGGGCGGCCGGCACTAATCTCATCGCAACGGGACCGCCGCGGAGAGGCGACAGATCGCCTGCCCGCGGCGGTCCTTCCACGCAGGAGCCCGGCGGCGACGGTCGAATAGATCTTGAAGTAGAGTGCTGAGCGAGGCATCCGCTGCTCGGCACTGCTACTGAGCGAACGCTGCAGCCCCGCCCCTTGGAGGGCGCTTGCAAGCGACGCTCGTCTTAGTGCAAGACTTGGCGCAGCCTTGGCCCGCAGGGAGCGTGCCGGCTGCGTTTTTTGCGGCGGCTATGGTCACTGGGCTTAGGGACAGGCTGCGCTCGCGGCACTAGTCTGTCCGAAGTGAGGTGGCCAATGGATTTCCGGCGATTGTTCCAGCACCCAGCGGGACTCAAGAACCTTGGGCCTGAGGAGATCCAACAGCTTTGCGCGTCGAATCCCAACGTCCGCATCGTCGATGTGCGCACCCCGGGCGAGTTCCGTCAGGGGCACATCGAAGGCGCCCTGCTCGCGCCGCTCGGGCAAACAACGAAAGTGGTGAAAGACTGGCCGCGGGATACTGCGCTCGTCCTCGTCTGCCACAGCGGCCACCGTAGCCAGACCGCCGCGCACGAACTGATCCAGCTCGGTTTCCAGGATGTCAGCCACCTGGCTGGCGGCATGATGTCCTGGGTGCGGCGGGGCGCTCCGTACGTACGCAAGTAGCCCCTAACCGTCTTGCGTTCGATCCATCAGATACGAGAGGACGTCCTGCGCGGAGTAGGAATCGCGCTCCCCGATGAGTTCCCTGATGCGCAGGATCTCGTCTCCACTCGTGACGATCGGCAGCTCTACCGACCCGTCCTTCTGACGCTGAGGGACGCCTGCAGAGGCCATCAGCCCGTTGCACAGGCATTTGCGCCCCTCGGTCTCCTCCACCTCGCCGCCCTTCGCGACATAGTCACGAAGCGGCTCAGCCGCGCAGCGGTACCCGATCCGTCCGCTCTGCTCGCGATACGCTTCGCGCAGATATCCCAGGTCACAGACGCGGCGGCGCTCCAAATAGACGCTCTCTTCGGAGAGCGTCTCTTTCAATTCCACAACCTTGAAGGGGAAGCCGGTCGGCGATGCGAGCGGGTCCGTGCGTATCGTAAGGTGCCCGGCCTTAACCTGCTCCAGGACCTTCTTGCGCACGGCCTCCGTGAGGCCGGACTCTTGACAGTAGGCAAAGAGCGTGCCGACCTGAATACCTGTTGCCCCTAGCGCCTGCGCTGCCGCAAGGCTGCCGCGGAAGCCGAAACTGCCTGCCAGCCAGTACGGGTACCCAAGCTTTGCGATTTCGCCCAGATCGACGACGTCACGTTCGCCGTACACCGGCTGGCCTGATTCGTCGACAGTCTTCGCGCCGCGCGGCGGCGCATTATGGCCACCGGCGGTCGGGCCCTCGATGATGAAGCCCTGGATCGCTCCGCTCGCCTTCTTGGCCATCATGTGTGCGAGGCTGTGCGCCGCAACGATGGGAAAAAACGCAGGGCGCTGAAGCGGCTCGGTCACGCCGGACGCGTAGGTCTGCGGATCGAAGTGCATCCATTGCTCCGGGTCGGTTGGCCGAGCCCCGACGACCTCCAGGCGCAACTGTGCCGCCTCGTGCCTAGCCATCCGGTCGAGTGCCCCCGGAATTTCCCGCGGGATTCCCGCGCCCATCAGCACGACATCCACGCCGGCATGCATGGCTCCGTATAGCACGGCGAGGTTCGGCAGCGGGACCTTGGTCAGGAGATTGATCCCGACGGGCCCGCCGTGGCCATGCTTTGCAAGCCATACCTCGACGTAGCCAGAGAGCATCGCAACAGCCTTGCGCCAGGCGGTGGCGGACAGCGTCCACATCGGCAGCCGGGCGTACGGCTGCTCGTCTGGCTTGCCCGCAGGAAGGAAGTAGCGCGCAAGCAGCTGGTCCGCAAGTCCGGACCAGGGGCTCGAGGCTAGCGCCCGTCGGATATGTCCGCCTGCGTCCCCGTCCTGCAGCCGGCGCACGATCACGGTATCGATGCCTGTTCCGGACACGACGCCGAGGTGGCCTGCGACAGAAACCGCTCGCGCCAGCGGCCAGTGCGAAACAGCGACGCCCATGCCTCCCTGGATGATCTCTGGCCACCTGGATGGCGTCCGGATCATAAGCCCATCAGCGGCAGTTCGAAGGTACGGCAGTATTGTCACGCTCCCTCTCCATGTGGGGCCGGCGTAGCGGCTCGGTTGGGAACGCAGTGATGTAAACAAAAGGGGCGAGGACGAAATCGTCCACGCCACGTGGTTACCGAACTCTGTGCGCAGTGTAGCACACCCATTGCCTGCCGTCTGCGCCCAACAGCGTCATGCACCTTAGCGGTGTGCCATAGCGTGCAGGAATGTAGGGCTAAGCGCCAAGACGACGATCATTACGAGGGCGACCCAGGACACCGGGTGTCCGAAGTTCAGCGTCCAGCCAATGCCGAACCGTTTCTGAACGAAGATGGCACGGTCGTCTCGGTTGACGTAAATTCTTCCGAAGAGCCAGTATCGGTCGTCGTCACGGTGCACATAGCCGGTCGGCTTCTCTGCGGGCTGCGGCAGGCGGCTTCCCCCCTGGCCGATGCGCAGCGTCACGAAGAATGTGTACGCGACGCCGATGAGCACCGGCAGGACGACGATCACGGCGCGAGGACCGTTGCCGAAAAGTTTGATCCCCCAGATCTGCAGCGAGCTGAGAAGGAACGTGGCGTTCATTAGGATGCCCAGTACGAGCAGGACGCGCACCATCGCTATCTGAAACGCCTGGTGGCGCGCCGCCGAAGCCTCCGGTGCGGAGGGATCGAGTTCCTGCCGCGTCTGCAAGAGGACATAGCCGATCACGGCGAAGATGGCGGTCAATCCGATCTGCATCCAGATCAGGAGAAATGCGGATAGAGGCGTCTTTTGCATCCAGCCGTTCGGCTGGCCGTTTTGGCCAAAATGGGTGGCCAGGATCGTCGGCAGCTGCGGATAGCGCGCGACGCCGATCGCAGCGGTGATCAGGATCACGGCGATGGCGATGAGCAATAGGCCGGTCGGGTAGCGTCGCGGCGCAATGCGCGCATTCGTGTCCACGACCGCCGCCTCGCGCTGGCCTTCGTACCAGCCGCCGCGTTCCTTCACCGCTTGCAGGCTGCGGTGCGCGCCGTAGTAGTCGAGGTAGACGATGATGATAAACGCCACCGGCAAGAGCGCGACATAAACGGTCTCGACACTGCGCAGCAGCCAAACGGCCAAGATCCCAACAGCCGCAAGGACAACGAGAATTGTGCGGTAGATGCGCTTCACGTGTGCGATGGCAGTGTCGCCGGCGCGATGAGGAGGGATGCGAACGCCGAACGGCAACGTGGGGTGGACGGCATCGGGCATCCTCCAATAGACATACCCGAGCATCAGGATCAAGAAGGCGTTGATGATCGCGATCGACATGGCGAGAAGCCCCCTTCTGATAGCCCACACCCGCAGAGCGATGAGTTAGGCAAGAGAACTGCCGCGGTGCGGCTCCCTCTGTCCGAAGCCCGCAAGGATTTCCTTGCAAACGTCCAGGATGTCGTCCCGCGGCATGTCCTTCGCGTAGGCCTCCGCGAGCTGGGTGCGCAAACTGGCCCGCCACTCTGGGGGCGCGGCCTTCCCGCTCACGTACACTGCGGCGCCACTCTTGCGGCTGACCTGAATGAATCCCTCCTGGCGCAAGAGGTCGTACGCGCGGCTTACGGTGTGGAAGTTAACCGCGAGATCCGCTGCCAGTTGTCGCGTCGTCGGCAGGCGCGTTCCCTCGCCGATATCGCCACGCGCGATCGCCTCGACCACTTGGTCGCGCAACTGTTGGTAGACCGGCCGGCGGTCGGCAAGATCCACGTAGAGAAGCATCCTGATTCCTCCGATTGTTTGTTATATTACTTATATAACATCTAGATGCTATGTGCAGCACAGACAAGGGCTCCGTCCTTAGGACGAAGCCCTTGCTCTCAGGCGGCATGATCCACGGTGCGGCGGTTCATCAGGAGTACAGGCCGAACTCCCCGATGTCGATCCCCGGCTGCAGACTCGTATTCAGCGCCCCCGCAATCAGGCGCGAGAGGTCCTCGATCTGCGCGTCGATCTCCTTCGGCGTCACCATGAGATCGCCGACGAACTCGCCCAGGACCTGCGCGATGAGGGCCTCCTTGTGCTTGTCGTAAAGCTCGTCCAGGATCTCGTAGAACTGCATTTCGCCCTTCAGTTCGGCAATCAGCCTCTTCACGGTATCGCGAGCGATCGTGACGGCATGCACCACGGTCGGCACACCGATTGCGATCACCGGTACACCCAATGTCTCCTGGTTCAACGCCGCCCGGTGGTTGCCAACTCCGGAACCCGGCTGGATCCCGGTGTCCCCGATCTGAATCGTGCTCGCGATCCGCTCGACGTCCCGCGCTGCCAGCGCGTCAACCGCAATCACGAAGCGCGGCTCGACCTGGTCGACGATGGCCCGTACGACGTCGCCCGTCTCGATGCCCGTCAGTCCCAGCACCCCGGGTGCGATCGCTGCGACCGATCGCATATGGCGCTGCACGTCTGATGGCACGACCTTCTGCAGATGTCGCGTAACCAACAGGCGCTGCACCACCTGCGGGCCGAGCGCATCCGGCGTTGCCTGCCAGTTGCCTAGACCGACGACCAGCGCCTCGCCGAGTTGCCCTCCCTCAGCCGGGAAAAGTTCCGCAAGTTCCCGGCTGAGACGCTTTCCGACGGCGGCGGAGTGTTCGCGGTCGTGACGCCTGAGTTCTCGAGACTCAAATGTGATGTAGCGTCCGATCGGCTTGCCGACCGCCTTCGCGCCCTCCGAGCTCTCCACGACAACTTGGCTGATCTTCAGTCCGCCTTCGCTCGATTCGCTGTGGCGAACGCCGGGCACGCTCTTTGCCGTACCCAGCGCATCCTCATGTCGCTCGATCGCGAGGTCGGTGCGCCAACTCGCCACGTCATCGCCTCCGACTCCATAGTCTGGCGACGAGTGCACGCCGGCATGCGCGGTAGCTGCCGACTCCCAGCTGCCCAGCTTGCCTCATCAGGCGCCCGCATGGCGCAGGAGCCATCTGCGCCAGTCCTCGGCAAGCGCTGCGCACCCAGCAAGGCAGCGGCGCTCCTCAGCAGGTGCGTGCTCATAGCGCGCTCGGCTGAGTCGCGCCACGGTCACCTCGGGATGCGGCCGGTTCAAAACGGTCAGCGTGTCGCCGCCCTGGATCTCGCCCGCCTGCAGCACGCGGCCGTAGAACCCCGTGCGCCCCGTCTGCTGCATCCGTTCGACAAGGTCCTCCACGCCCCAGCGCCACGCCTGTTTCCAGCACGGGACACGCGGCTGGCTGATCTCCACAACCGCCCGTCCCACAGCGAGCACGTCCCCGATGGCAACGTCCTCTTCCGTGCAGTCGACTGTCAGGTTCTCACCGAACCCACCGGGACCAAATGGGATCCAAGGCAGTTCTTCGCGCCACCGGGGATAATGCGCAGCGGGGAAGAACAAGACAGCCTTCTCCTCGCCGCCATGGTTCTTGGTGTCCGCCTGTTCGTCGCCGACGAATCCCAGCCTCGTGAGTCGGACCGGCCCCAGGGCAGGCTCCTTGCGCGTCGCGCTTCGCCATGAGCACTGCGCCTGCTCTTTCGGCGCATAGCCCGACATCTCACGCACCTGGCCCACCTGCACCGAGAGGACCTGCCACATCGCTTCCACCTCCCGCCCATCATAGCGCCGAACGCCGCATGGCAGGAGGTCTTGTCCATCTGGCGAAGCGATGGGCTTCGGGAGGTGTCATTCCTGTCCGAACTCCGGCGCGTTTTGCGCCTGCCGACGATCGTTTCGACGAGCGCCGGTCTTGCCTTCGCTGCGATCAACTTCCTCGCTGTGGTGCAGGTCGCCGAACTCATGGCCGGTGACTCCGCATGGCTCGCCATCATTACGGCGGGCGTGCTTTGCCTGCTCGCCGCTGGCGTCTTCGGTGAACTGAATGCAATCATGCCGTCCGCTGCCGGTATCCGCCTGTGGACAAGGCAGGGCATTTCGGACGGATTCTCCTTGACCTTCACGCTCCTCTACCTCATGACGATCCTCGCAGTGATCGCAGCCGACAGCTTCATCCTCGCCCAGGCCATCGAGGCGGGCGTTCCACAGATCCCTGGCCTTTTATGGATCTTCCTCTTCCTAGGCGCTGCACTCTTCTTCAACCTGCGCGGCGTGAAGATGGCCGGGCGCGTCCAGGACACCACGACGTACGTCCTGCTCGCATCCCTGCTGCTCATTGGCATCGCTGCCATCGCCCATAGCCACAACGCCTGGCACACGCCGTTCTCGCCAGGCGGCGGATACCTCCAGGCTGTCGCGGTCGGAGTGTTCGTCTTCGTCGGCTTCGAGTGGGTCACTCCGCTGGCGGAGGAGGTCACCGACTCGCGCCTGATCCCGAAGGGCATGTTCATAGCGATCGGTCTGATCGCCATCGCGTTCGGACTCTTCAGCCTCGCGATGACACATCTTCTGCCTGCCGGGGCACTAACGAAGACCCTCGTTCCGCAACTCCTCGTCGGCCGCACCGCCTTCGGAGCGCTCGGGTTCTGGTGGATGCTGCTTGTCACGGTAGTCACGGCCGGCACAACGTTCAACGGCAGCTTCGTCTCGGCGTCTCGGCTTCTCTACGCCCTTGCGCGCGAGCGGTCGCTGCCTGGCTGGTTCTCTTCGTTGAACGACCGGTTCGTTCCGCACCGCGCACTCTATCTGCTCTTCTTCATCTCGATGGTTCTGGCAGTCCTCGTCTTTACGACCCGGGCATATGAGGTCCTGATCAACACTGGAGCCGCTCTTGAGGCAGTGATGTACGTCGTCGCGGCGTACGCGGTGATCGGTCTGCGCCGTCGCCAGCCGGAAGCCCAGCGCAGCTTCAAACTGCCCTTCGGGACAATCATCCCCTGGCTTACGATCGTCATCTTCCTCGTACTCGCGATCGGTGCCGCTACCTCTCCCTCGGGACTGCCCGGCCCAGTGCCGTGGGTGCTGGTTCTGCTCGTGATCATCGGACTCCTGAGCTTCCTCTACGTCCGGCTCTACGTGCCGCGGCTGAAAGCCCGCGCCAAGCGGCGCCAGGCTTCACCCTGAAGGAGGTCCACCATTGCCTTGGCCCGACTGGCTCCCTCCCGCCCCTTCCCTTGAGCAGCTGGCAGAGCGTCTTTTGCAGATTCTGGAGATCCCTGCGCCCCCATTCGGAGAAGCTGCGCGCGCCGCTCGCCTGGTGGAGATCCTGCAGGCCCGCGGCCTTGCGCCGTACCAGGATGCCGTGGGCAACGTGATCGTGCGCTGGGGCGAGTCCGGTCACCATGCAGTCGCGTTCCTCGCGCACCTTGACACCGCCCTCGCCCTGCCCGAGATCTCACTGCGCCGTGCAGACGGCCGCATCTACGGCCACGGCAGCGCGGATGACGGCAGCGGACTCGCGGTCCTGACAGCGCTCGCCGAACTGGCGGTCAAAAGTGGCGCTCGGCCTCGTCATCCGGTCTACTTCGTCGCGAATGTCGGCGAAGAGGGCCTGGGAGATCTGCGCGGCGCGCGCGGCTTCGTTGCAGACCACGAGACAGATCTTGCGGGGGTGGTCGCCCTCGACGGACGTCTCGGCGACATCGTGCATGAGGGGATCGCGTCGCGCAGGCTGGAGGCGGAATTCCACACACCCGGCGGGCACAGCTGGAGCGACTACGGAAGCCCGTCTGCAGTTCATCTGCTCGGACACGCCATCGCTCGGCTGGACGCCATGCGCCTGCCGCGCGAACCCCGCACCACCCTGAACGTCGGCGTGATCAGCGGCGGTACGGCCGTCAACGCGATCGCCCGCAAGGCGACGTGCCTCATCGACTTGCGCTCGGAGAACGCTGAGCAGCTTCAGCGTTTGGAACGGCACGTTCGCGAAGTGTTCGAGGGCGAAACGCGTCCGCCAGCGACCGTCGAGTTCCGCTGCGTCGGCGACCGGCCCGGCGGCAAGGTGCCGCGCAGCCACCCGCTAGTAGCAGCGGCAGCCGCGGCGCTCGAGGAGGTCGGAGAGCGGGTGACGTACGCTACAGGCAGCACGGATGCGAACGCTGCACTAGGCGTGGGCGTGCCAGGCATCTGCTGCGGCGTCGGGCGCGGTGCCCTGGCACACACGCCCCAGGAGTGGCTGGACGAGCAGTCGCTGATCCCTGGCCTCGAGTTTGCCGCTGCCCTGCTGACGCGTATCGCACCGCCCGCTTGAGAGCCCCGCAGCCCGCGGGGCGAAGGCGATCTCCGAACTTCGCCTTCAATCTAGACGGGCAGCCGACCACCAAAGGCCGCCCACCTTTGGGTTGCCTTGGGGCAGCACAACTGGCCCCTTCAGAAGCGCTGCATCCTCATGGCTAGAGGCTGCTCCCGCACGCCTTCGCGAAGAGTTCGAAGAAGCCGGGAAAGGATACGGCCGCCGCATCGGCGCCAAGGATCTCGATCGGCTCCTCTGCGCGCAGGCTGAGGATCGCGGCCGCCATCGCGATGCGGTGGTCGCCGAAGCTCTCGACCGTACCGCCTCGCAGAGCGCCTCCTGTGCCCTCGATCACGAAGCCGTCCGGCAGCTGCTCGAAGCTTCCCCCGACCGCCTGCGCCATCGCCGCAAGCGCTTTGATGCGATCCGTCTCCTTGATGCGCAGTTCCTGTGCTCCCCGCACCTCGGTGCGCCCCTCCGCGCAGAGGGCCAATGCCGCGATAATAGGAAGTTCGTCGATCATGGCAGGCGTATCCTCTGCGCCCAGTTGAATGCCCCTCAGGCGGCCGCTGCGCAGCCGCACCGTGCCGGCGGGCTCCGGCTGCTCCTCCTCAATCAACACATCGATCTGCGCGCCCATCGCCCGCAGTGCGTAGAGAAAGCCCGTGCGGCCCGGGTTGAGACCGAGCCCTCTGATCTCAACTCCACCCTGCTGCGCCAGCGCTGCGGCGGCTAGCAGGAAGGCCGCATGCGAAGCGTCACCCGGCACCCGCAGATGCCCAGGGCTGCGCAGATGCTGGCCGCCCAATACGCGAATCTCCCTCTCTCCCACTGAGATCTGGGCGCCGAAATGCGGCAAAAGCCGTTCTGTGTGGTCGCGGGTCGGTACGAGGTCCTCGAGAATCGTCTCGCCATCCGCATCCAGCGCAGCCAGCAGCACCGCCGACTTCACCTGTGCCGAGGGGAGCGGCAGCGAGAGCCTCGTGCCGCGCAGGCGTGCCGGCAGGATGGCAAGCGGCGCATAGCGCCCTCCCTCCCTGCCCTCGATGCGTGCGCCCAGCGCCTGCAGGGGCTGCGAGATCCGCGCCATCGGGCGGGCATTCAGCGACGCATCCCCTGTCAAAATGCAGAACACCCCGGCACCGGCCAAATGGCCGGCGGCGAGGCGCATCAACGTTCCGGCATTCATACAGTCGAGCGGCGCGATCGGCTCCTGCAGTCTCTCCCGGCCCGTAATCACCACGAGATCGCCCTCTGCCCGCACATCGGCGCCCAGGGCCCTGCACACCCCAAGCGTCGCATCGGTGTCCCGTGCGCGCAGCGCACCTTCGATCCGCGTCTCACCGCTTGCTCGCGTCGCGAGCAGGTAGGCGCGGTGCGTGATCGACTTGTCGCCGGGCACCGTGCCTGAGAAATGAAACTGCCGACGCGGCGCAAGCGAGACGTCGCTCATCGCGGCAGCCGATGGAGCATCTCCGCGATGTGCTGGACGTCGCGCATCATCTCGGCGAACTGGTCGAAGCGCAGCTGCTGCTGCGCATCGGAACGCGCATGCGGCGGATCAGGGTGCACCTCGACGATCAGCCCGTCGGCACCGAGCGCGCAGGCGGCGCGCGAGAGGGGGGCAACGAGCGCTGCCCGCCCGGCAGCCTGCGAAGGGTCGACGATCACCGGAAGATGTGACAGCTGCTGCGCCACCGCTACGGCCGAGAGGTCGAGCGTGGAGCGCGTCGCCTGCTCGAACGTGCGGATGCCGCGCTCGCACAGGACGACCTGGTCATTGCCCTCGGAGAGCACGTACTCCGCCGCCATCAGCCACTCTTCAATGGTCGCAGACATGCCGCGCTTCAGCAGCACGGGCTTACGCGAGCGTCCGACTTCCTTGAGCAGTTCGAAGTTCTGCATATTGCGTGCGCCGATCTGGAACATGTCCGCGTAGCGGTCGACTGTCTCCAGGTGGCGCGGGTCGAGCAGTTCCGTGACAATCGCAAGCCCGGACGCCTCGCGAGCGGCCGCGAGGTACTGCAGACCGTCCTGCTGCAGGCCCTGGAAGCTGTAGGGACTGGTGCGCGGCTTGTAGGCGCCTCCGCGCAAGGCACTGGCTCCGGATGCTCGCACGGCGAGTGCCGTCGCGACGATCTGCTCTTCGCTCTCCACGCTGCAGGGGCCGGCGATCACGGTGAATGCGTCGCCGCCGAAAACGCAGTCCGCCGAGACGCGTACGCGCGTGCGATCCGCATGGTGGGCGCGACTCGCGAGCTTGTAGGGTGCACCGACCGGCACGACACGCTCTACGGCCTCGAGCGCCAAGAGTGCCTGCATCACCTCATCGCGTCCGGATGCACTTCCGACGACGCCGACAACTGTCCTCTCCAGACCTTCCGAAACATGCGCGGAGAAGCCAAGTTCGCGGATCGTCTGCGCGACCTGCGCGACCTCCTCCGGGCTGGAGCCTGGCCTAAGTACGACAACCACGAAGATCCACTCCGTTCGATGATTATAAGACTACCCCAGGTTGTCAAGGCCGGCACGGATCTGCCGCACCAGATTTCGGACGCCTTCTGCCCCCTCTTGTGCCATCGCCTTGACGAGCGCTGAGCCGACGATGACGCCATCGAGGCCACGGCTGCGCCAACGCGCCGCAGCGGCGGCGTCGCCGATGCCAAAGCCCGCGAGCACAGGCACGTCCTTGTGCCTGCGCAGCGCTGCGACGACCGGGAGGATCGATTCGGCCTTGTCTTCGGCCGCACCGGTCACGCCAAGCAGCGCCACCGCGTAGACGAATCCGTCTGCGGCTTGCGCAATCTGGGGCAGGCGCTGCGGGTCCGTCGTCGGCGCGATAAACGGGGTGATCGAAAGTCCCAAGGCCGCTGCCGCCTCGCGCCAGGGCGCCGACTCCTCCAAGGGCAGGTCCGGGATCACGAGCGCGTCAGCTCCTGCCTGCGCGAGTTCTCGCAGCGTCTCATCACGACCGGACGAAATGAGCGGATTGCAGTAGCTCAACACCGCAATCGGTTGCGCAACGCGCGCGCGCAGCGCCGCGACTGCGCTGATCACATCCACGCGGCGAGTGTGGCGCAGCGCCCGCTCCGATGCCGCCTGGATCACGGGCCCGTCTGCAACGGGATCACTGAACGGCCACCCTATCTCCAGGATGTCCGCACCGGCCTGCGCCGCTGCGACGAGTCCCTCCACGCTCGCCTCGATCGTCGGGTCGCCGGCGCACAAATAGGCCATCAGCGCTGCGCGCCCTTCCTGGCGCAGGCCCTGCAGGGCCTCTTGCAGCCGCGTCATGCGCTCGCCTCCCGCTCTCGGATCGACTCGAGGTCCTTGTCGCCGCGCCCGGAGACCACGACCACCAGCGCGGCGTCCTTCGGCAGTGCACGTGCGATCTCGCCGGCGCGCGCCAGCGCGTGCGCACTCTCGAGCGCGGGAATGATCCCCTCGCTGCGCGCGAGCAGATGCAGTGCCTCAAGCGCCTCCTCGTCGGTCGCGCTGAGGTAGCGCACGCGTCCGCTGTCGTGCCAGTAGGCGTGTTCCGGTCCGACACCGGGGTAGTCGAGACCGGCTGAGATCGAGTAGGCCTCCTGAACCTGCCCTTCCCCATCCTGCAACAGATAGCTGTACGCGCCGTGGAGTACGCCCGGTCGACCACGCGTCAGCGTCGCGGCGTGTTCGTCCCCATCGAGGCCGGCGCCCGCCGCCTCCACCCCATATAGGGAGACCCCTGTCGGAACGAGCGGCGCGAAGAGCCCCGCAGCGTTCGATCCTCCACCGACGCAGGCGACCGCCGCCTGCGGCAGGCCTCCGAATGCCGCCTCGGACTGGTGCAGCACCTCGCGTCCGATCACGGATTGCAGATCCCTTACGATCGTGGGGAAGGGATGCGGGCCGACGACCGAGCCGATCGCGTAATGGGTGTCTCGCACGCTGTGCACCCATTCGCGCAGTGCAGCGTTCGTCGCATCCTTCAGTGTGCGGCTGCCGCTCTCCACCGCTTGCACGCGGGTACCCAGGAGTTCCATCCGGTAGACATTCGGCGCCTGGCGTTTCACGTCGACGGAGCCCATGAAGACTTCGCATTCCAATCCGAGGAGCGCGGCTGCCGTTGCGGCGGCCACTCCGTGCTGACCAGCACCTGTCTCAGCGATCAGGCGTCGCTTGCCCATGCGCTGGCAGAGGAGCGCCTGGCCGAGCGTGTTGTTGATCTTGTGCGCACCGGTGTGGGCCAGGTCCTCGCGCTTCAGATAGACCTGCGCGCCGCCCCAGCGCTCCGTCAGCCGGCGCGCGTGGGTGAGCGGCGTCGGACGCCCGACGTACTCCCGAAGGAGTGCCTCATACGCGTCCACGAACGCGCGGTCGGCCATCGCCTCGCGGTACGCGGTCTCAAGCTCCTGCAGCGCCGCCATCAGGGTTTCCGGCACAAACTGTCCGCCGTAGGCTCCGAAGCGTCCACTCACTGCGCGTTCACTCCTTTCGCTGCCCGCACGAAGCGGAAGATCGCCTGCGCGTCCTGCTGCCCTCCGACCTCGACCCCTGACGCCACATCGACGCCGTAGGGCGCCGCCTCCTCGATCGCCTGAAGGACGTTGTCCGGCGTGAGCCCGCCCGCCAGCACGACCCGTCGGCCTGTCTGGGCGATGCGCAGCGCCGCCCGGGTATTGACCCGTTCCCCGGTACCGCCGTGCGACTGTCCGCTGCGCCGATCAAGATGCAGGGCATAGGCCCGCGGCAGGCGGCCGGAGGGAAGACGGTCCTCCGCTCCCAGGTAGACGGTGCGCAGGAACGGAATCGCCCTTGCCGAGCCCCGTGGCATCGTGCCGCTCAGCTGCAGCATGTCAAACGGCACCGCCTCGAGGATCTCCCGCAGCTGTCCCGGCGACGGGGATCGCACGACGCCTACGATCGCGACGCTGGACGGGATTCGCTTGGCAAGAGCCTTTGCCGTCTCGAGCGTTACGCGCCGCCTGCTCTCCACCAGGATCAATCCGACAGCATCGGCGCCGGCACCGACCGCTGCGTCCACGCCGGCGGGGGTGCGGCAGCCGCAGACCTTAACCCACATCCCGAAGCACCTCCGCCCAGGGCGCTTGCAGCTCGCTGCCCGCGAGCAGAGCCTCTCCCACGAGGACGCCGCGCGCACCCGCAGTGATCGCCTCATGCACCGCGCGCCGAGTGCGGTAACCGCTCTCTGCGATCAGCCGTGTCCCGCGCGGCGCCTTCGGCGCCAGCGCGAGAAAGCGGCTGGTGTCCACATCGAGCGTCCTGAGGTCTCGATTGTTGATGCCGACGATCCGCGCTCCTGCAGCGCAGACCGCCTCGAGCTCCAGAGCGTCGTGCACCTCGCACAGGGCGGCCAGACCGCGATCATGCGCATGGGCGAGGAAGGCTGGGAACTCTTCTTGGAGCACGGCAGCGATCAGGAGGACTGCGTCCGCGCCATAGGCGTAGGCCTCGTCGATCTGCTCTTTCAGGCTGACAAACCCCTTGTAGAGGAGCGGCAGATCCGTCTCTTGGCGAGCCCTCCTGAGATCCTCGACGTCGCCGCGAAATCCCTCGCCCGCCACGAGCACCGAGACGGCGGAGGCACCGATCTCCGCATAGCGCCTGAGCTGCTCCGCCCGCCCCACCTTCAAGAACGCCCCGTGGCTAGGCGAGGAACGCTTGAACTCGGCGATCAGCGCGGGTGGGCCACCCTCGCTCACCAGGAAGGGACGCACGGGATCCGGGCGCGCGGGGAAGGCTGCTGTGCGGCGCAGGAATGCGTCGCGCTGGGCGGTCGCCAGCCGGTCGAGATGGTTCATCCGGCGAGATCCGCCTGGGTGAAGTCCGCGAGCGCCTTCAGCTTGCCAAGCGCCGCACCCGCGTCGATCGACTGTACCGCCAATGGCAGGGCAGCCGCGATGCTCTCTGCCAGTCCGGAAACGTAAATAGTCGCCGCGGCGTTCAACAGCACGACATCGCGACGCGGACCGGGAGCGCCCTCCAGCACCGCCTTCAGGATCTGCGCGTTCTCTGCGGCCTCACCGCCGAGGAGCGCTTCATTCCCGCTGCGTCCAAGGCCCAGCGAGCAGGCATCGAGGGTCAGGGGGCGCACCTCGCCATCCCGCACTTCCCGCAGTTCGTTCTCTCCCGCCAAGGTGAGTTCGTCGGCTCCGCCCGCACCATGCAGGACGAGCGCATGCTCCACCCCGAGCTGCAGCAGCGCATGTGCCACAAGGTCGAGGTGTTCACGCCGAGCAACGCCGACCACTTGGCGGCGTACGCCCGCCGGGTTCGCGAGCGGCCCCAGGAGGTTGAAGACGGTCCGTACTCCGAGTTCACGGCGCGGCGCGGCTGCGTGCTTTAGAGCCCCGTGCAGGTGCGGTGCGAAGAGGAAGCCGATGCCGATCTCGTCGACCGCCCGACCGACCAGTTGCGGCGATGCCGCGAGCGACACGCCGGCGGCTTCAAGCACCTCCGCCGAGCCGCAGCGGCTTGATGCCGCACGGTTGCCGTGTTTCGCTACGGCGCAGCCCGCACCGGCGGCGACGAAGGCCGCCGTCGTGGAGATGTTGAATGTGCCAAGCCCGTCGCCGCCCGTCCCGCAGTTGTCGACCGCATCCTCACGGTGCACCTCGACGCGGGTGGCGTGCCGGCGCATCGCCCGCGCACACCCGGCCACCTCGTCTGCCGTCTCGCCCCGCACCGCCAGCGCGACGGCGAATCCCGCGATCTGGGCCGCAGTGGCCTGCCCCGACATGATCTGGTCGATGGCAGCCTCCGCTTCATCCGCCGTCAGCCGTCCTCCTCGCAGAATGACGGCAATCGCGTCCTGGATCATGCGATGCACCTCCTCAGAAAATTCTCGATCAGTGCGGGCCCCTGGCTGGTTGCGATGGATTCCGGATGGAATTGGACGCCTTCCCATCGCCCATCAGGCGACCGGATCCCCATCACCGTTCCATCGTCGGCCCGGGCGGTGATGCGCCAGGGTGGGCGGAGGGTTGCGTCAGCGATGGCGAGAGAGTGGTAACGCGCCCCAAGAAAGTCCTGCGGCAGCCCCTGGAAGACGCCTTGGCCGTCGTGGCTAATGCACGAGGTCTTGCCGTGCCGCGGCGGGACCTGGACAACTTCGGCGCCGGCGATCTGTCCGAGCAGTTGGTGGCCGAGGCAGACCCCGAGCAGCGGCACGCGCGTCCCCAGAGTGCGCAGGACTGCTGGAAGGTCTCCGGTCGCCTCCGGCCGGCCGGGTCCCGGTGAGATGACGATGCCGTCGGCCCGCCGCAGCAAATCCCCGAGTCCAGGATCGTCGTTGCGCCGCACCTCGACCTCTGTCTTCGCGGCCAGCAGCTGTACGAGGTTGAACGTGAATGAATCGTAGTTGTCGACGACAGCGATCACGCCGCACCACTCCCCGCCAGCTCAAGTGCACGCCGCAGAGATGCCAGCTTGTGCTGGCACTCCTCCTCCTCGCGCTCGGGGGAGGAGTCGGCGACGATGCCCGCGCCGGCCTGCAGGTACGCGATGTCGCCGCGCTGCACGATGCTGCGGATGGCAATGGCGAAGTCGAGATCCCCGTCGGCTCCCAGGTACCCGAGTGCCCCGCCGTAGGGTCCACGCGCAACAGGCTCCAGCTCATCGATCAGCTGCATCGCGCGGATCTTCGGCGCGCCTGTCAGCGTGCCGGCCGGGAAGGCGGCAGCCAGCGCGTCGATGCTGTCCTTGCCCGGGGCGAGCTTTCCTTCCACTTCGGAAACGAGGTGGATGACCCGCGCATACTCCTCGACGGCGAACTGGCGCAGAACCTCCACACTGCCTGGGGTCGCGACGCGTCCCACGTCGTTGCGGCCAAGATCGAGAAGCATGAGGTGCTCCGCGCGCTCCTTGGGATCTGCCTGCAGCTCCAGCGCCACTGCGGCGGTGCGTGCAGGGTCCTGCGGGCGTCCGCGCGTGCCTGCGATCGGGCGGACCGTCACACGGTCGCTGCGTACCCGGACCAGCGTCTCGGGCGAACTGCCGTAGAACTGGAAGCTCGGCCCGCGCAGATGGAAAAGGTACGGCGAGGGGTCGAGCGCGCGAAGGGCGCGGTATACGTCGAGCGGTGCCGCAGACGTTCGGTAGTCGTGGCGCTGAGCGATGACCGCCTGGAAGATCTCGCCTTGCGCGATGGCTTCCTTCGCCCGCAGCACCGCCCGCGCGTAGGCTTCGGGCGACAGTGTGCGCGAGAGCAGCTCTGGCGCAGCTGCGGGAGCGGGCCGCGGGGCGCGTGCTGGGCGTGCGAGCATGCGCTCTGTCTGGTCGAGCCGCACCTCCGCTTCACTCGGGGATTCGTGCGGCTCGCGTGCAACGATGAGATCGATCTGCCGCGTCACGTGATCGTAGGCAATCAGCACCCGCGGCACCACGAAGTACATCTCCGGCAGGCCCCTGTCGTCGCTGGGCTGGGCGCCGAGGCGCTCCAGACGACGGGCGAGGTCGTAGCCGAGGTAGCCGACGGCGCCTGCGTAGAACGGCGGGGCGTCCGGGCCGGGCGCTGGGCAGGCGGTGCGGGCGTGTAGACGTCGCAGTTCCTGCCAGGGCTCACCGGTGAACCGGGCAGTGCGGCCCGCGTGCTCCAGCCGGATGCTGCCGCCGCGCGCCTGCAGCCGCCAGATCGGCTCCCAGCCGATGTAGGAATAGCGTCCGACAGTCTCGCGCGTCGGTGCGCTTTCCAAGAGAAACGCGCCAGGCCGACCCGCGACGCACTGGTAGATCGCAATCGGCGAGAGATCCGTGAGCCGCCTGCGTCGATGCAGGGCGAGCTCTTCCAGTTGAGTCACTGCCACGACGGACCCCTCCCAAGCAATACAAAAAAGCCCCCGTCCCCGCTGGGACGGAAGCAAACTTCCGCGGTGCCACCCAAATTGGCCTAGGCCCACTTTGCCGACACGGGAGCAGGCTCCGATGCCGCCCTCCTGATAACGGGGAGGTCCCGGCGGAGCCTACTCGACCGCAAGGTCATTCGGTCCGCAGCTTGCAAGCCCATTCCCGTTCATCCCGCTGGCCGGATTCACACCCTTGCCGGCTCTCTTAGCAGCGTTCCGACGGTACTCCGCCTGCGCATCGCCCTTCTGTATGGCGCCAATCGTACAGCGCATGCGCCGCACTGTCAACCCCACTAGTGCTGCGGTGTCGGTGCGGGCAGGACTACGGGCCTGCCGCCGTCAGGGTGGCGCAGGACCCGAAGGGGCGCGTGGAAGACGCTGCAGAGTACGTCCTCTCGCAGTACCTCTTCCGCGCTCCCCAGCGCTTTCACCTGCCCGCCTTCCAGCAGCGCAACGCGATCGGCGTAGAGCCCCGCGAGCGTCAGGTCGTGCAGAACGATCAGGATGCGCTTGCCGGAAGCAGCGAGCCTGCGCAGGATCTCGAGTATCTCCTGCCGATACGCGGGGTCTAGGTGTGCTGTCGGCTCGTCGAGCAGGAGGTGGTCCGCACCCTGCGCCAGCGCCGTCGCCAGAAGCGCCCTCGCCCGTTCGCCTCCAGAGAGCTGCCCGATCTGCCGGCGGCGCAGAGCGCCGAGGCCGAGTTCTCGAAGCGCCTCCTCCACGGCGGTGCGGTCGGCACCCCGCAGGGGCTGCAGGAGCAGCCGGTCGCGCAGAGGCAGGCGATGCAGCCGCCCGAGGGCGACGAGGTCTTCCACTGTGATATCGAACGCCGTCTCGAGCGACTGCGGCACGACGGCGATGCGTGCGGCGCGGGCCGCAGGCCGAAAGGCGGACAGGGGGCTTCCATCGAGCGATACCTCTCCGGCAGCCGGCTGCCGAAGGCCACCCAGAACGTGCAGCAGTGTGCTCTTGCCGGCGCCGTTCGGGCCGCAAAGCGCCAGGATTTCTGCTTGCTCGACTCCGAGGGTGACGCCTTTGAGCACAGGGCGGCCACCGTAGCCGAACTGCACATCGCGCGCAACGAGACTCAAACCGCCACCCCCCGTTCCCGACGCAGCAGGAGCCAGATGAAGAACGGCCCGCCGATGATTGCAGTGACAATCCCGACCGGGATCTCTCCAACGGGCAGGGATCGCGCCACCGTATCGGCCAGCACGAGGAAGGCGCCACCCCAGATGGCGCTCAGCGCAAGCGTTCGCCCGTGCGCCGCTCCCGCTGCGCGGCGTGCGACATGCGGTGCCACCAGTCCGACGAAGCCGATCAGTCCGGCAGCCGATACGGCGACGGCCGTGACGAGCCCCGCCAGGAGCAGCAGCATCAGCCTTGTGCGCCCTACGTCGACTCCCAGGTACTGCGCCTCGCGCTCACCGATCGCCAGCGCATCAAGCTCGCGCCGGTAGACGAGCGACAGCCCGAGGCCCAGCGCGAGCACACCGAGCAGTAGGCTGATCTGCGTCCAGGAAACGCTGCCGAGACCACCGAGAAACCAGAAGTAGATCTGGAGGAGAGCACTGTGGTTGAACGTAAGGAGCAGCGACGAGATTGCCCCGAGGATGACGGAAAGGGCGTACCCAACCAGTACGATCGTCACACTGCCGACCCCGCGCGCCCGCGTCGCGGTAGAAGCGAGCAAGGCGGCGCCGGCCGCTCCGATGAAGGCGCCTAGAGGCACCAGCGCGAGGCCTGGTGCGGTGATCTGGGCGATCGTCGCGCCGAGGCTCGCGCCCGAGGACGTGCCGATCAGGTAGGGGTCCGCCAGCGGGTTGCGAAGGAGCGCCTGCAGGATCGCGCCTGCCAGTCCGAGGGCTGCTCCCACGAGGGCGGCGCCGATGACGCGCGGCAAGCGCACCTGCCAGACGATTTCCGCGACGACCTGCGATGAACCAGGATGACCGAACGCAGAGAACACTTGGGCGGGCGGGATGCCGGTCGGTCCGATCATTACCGCGCACAGCATCTCGGCGAGGAGAAGTGCAAGCATCAGCCCGCCGAAGAGTCCCCCGCGGCTCCTCACGGTATGCGCAACCCCGGGTGCAGATCCTGCGCGAGTAGCGTCAGGCCCTGGACGATCGCCGGTGCGGGCTGGGAGAGGAGATCTGGGTTGATGTTCGTGTAAATGCGCCCGTCGCGGACCGCGCGGATTCCGGACCAGCCCGGGCGGCTGCGCACAGTGGCGGCCGTCGCGGCCGGGGTATCGAGCAGCACGACCACCTGCGGGCTTTGTGTGATGATCGACTCCGACGAGAGCTGCGGATAGGGCGTCTTCGCGATGGAGTCAGCGATGTTGCGCCCGCCCGCGATCTTCACGAGCGCGTCGAGGAAGCTTCCGGGTCCTGCGGAGTAGTACTGGGTAGGGTCGAGCTCCACGTATACGGATGGCCGTCCTTGCACCTTCGCGACGGCCGCTGCGACCGCCGAGACCTTGCGCTTCATCGCAGCGACCGCCTTGGCCCCCTGCGCCGGCACGCCGGCCGCGTCGGCGATGAACGAGATGTCCCGCTCGATGCCGGCGAGGCTTCCCGGTTCCATCGTCGCGATCGGTATACCGAGCGCCTGCAGTTCCTTGAGATCCGCGACGCCTGGGATGGCGAGGATGAGCTGCGGATGCAGCGCCGTGATCTTCTCGACGTTCAGCCCGCTATAGGAGTCGCCGACGACCGTGAGTCCCTTGACCGCTTTGGCATACGGCGGCGGCACGTACTGTACGCTCTCGTCGTCGATGCCGACGATGTCCTTGCGCAGCCCCAGCGAAAGCAGGGTTTCGGTGTTCGATGGTCCGAGCGAGATGATGCGGACGGCGGGCCGCTTCAGTGTGATGGCGTGTCCGACGTCGTCCTTCAAATGGATCGGTCCCGTGGCCGCGGCCGTCGGACCGCAGCCGGCCGCGAGCAGTGCGACCGCAAGCAGCGGTGCGAAATATCTGAGATGCGGTTTCATTTCCAGTCCCCTTCCCGAGAAACAGAAACGACCTGGAGTCGATGCTCCGGGTCGGCCTAGATGCTGGGGAAGGCAGGCGCGCACCGCCTTCCGGCAGGCCTCTCTTCCGGAGGATCGCCGGCATGGTGCGGGCAGGTCTCCTGGCTCACGGCATTCTTGCGCCGCCTTCCCGTCCGAGGACAGTGGCTTTTGGCGCTCAATCACCGCATACAGTGGCGGGACCGCTCAGGCATTGCACCTGATTCCCTTTTCGCCCCCTTCTGGGGGCACCTCGCACCCTGCGCTATTCGATTGTCCGTCCCATCGTCGCCCAACTCGGCGCGCGACGCAAGCCCTAGATCTGAGCGCTCCTTGCCGGCGGCGCGAAGCGGCGCAGGGCAAGCAGCGTCTTCGCCTGCGCGAGCTCAAATGGCTGAATCTCTCCGAGGTCCGTATCCCAGCCGACCTCTCCTGCGGCCCGCACGATGGCTGGCCGCAGTTCTGCGAGCGGCACCTCGCGGCCGAGTTCAGCCTCAAGCGAGGTGACAGCGGAGGCTCGCAGTTGACGGCCGCTGCCGGACCGGCGGTAGAACTCCTGCAAGAGGGCCGTCGTCGCCACTGGATCCTGGCGCACGAGCAGCATGCCGCTCACGAGCGCGTAGCCACGCCGCAGGGCCTGCGACACGCCGGCAATCTTCCGTCCGCCCCCGCTGACAAGATCTTGGGGTCCTTCGCAGAAGGACCCCGGTGCACGACCGAACTCGACCGATACGCCGAGCTTTTGCAGCGCCGAGCGCACCGGCAGCGTCAGCGTGCGAAAGTTGTCATCGAGTCGGCTGATATCTTGCGTGGGAATGGCTGCGAAAAAGCTGAGGCAGCCATCGTCGAGCAGTACCGCCGCGCCGCCGCCGACCCGCTGGTGCACGGGCAGTCCCTGTGCCTCCAGCCAGGCCGCGCCCTCCGCAATCCGCGGAAGTCGGAGGTCTTGCGGGCCGAGCAGAACGTACGGCCGCTGCCGGCGCAGACCGAACGTCGGGGGCGACTCGCCTGCCGCTACGGCGGTCGCAACCGCCTCGGCCAGCGACGGTGAAAGTCGCAGCAGCGCGTCGTCTTGCGTTGCGTCAAGGAAGCGCACGGGCTCGTCCCTCTCTTCGCGAGTCGTTTGCATGAAGTGTGCGCGCGTGCTACACTTTGCTGAGTTTGCGCCTCGGATCGAGGCCGTGATCTTGGGAGGTCTTTGAAACATGGCAAGGTCGTGCGAGGTGTGCGGCAAGAGCGTCAAGTTTGGCAATCTTGTCTCGCACTCGAACATCAAGACGTCGCGCACCTGGCTGCCGAATGTCCAGACGGTGCGTGCCGTCGTCGACGGCCGCGTGCAGCGGATGAACGTCTGCACGCGCTGCCTTCGTTCGGGAAAGGTGCAGCGAGCACTCTAGGAGTCAGGATCGGATCTGGGTCGGGCGGTCGGTTCCCTTGCGGGGCCGCACCGCCCGGCTTCGCGTTTCAGGGCTCTTCGATCTCCGAATGGTGTTCTTGCCGCTCGCCGCGCCCACCAAAAAGGGAGATCAGGCCGAGAAGCAGCGCCCCGACGAACTTCGGCACTCGGACGACATGCACCCGCACCGCATTCCACCCCCGGTATTAACATATCGGGGAAGGCAGCGCGATGTGCCTACTATTTTGCGGCGGCGCGCAGCTGCTCGATGCGCGCCGCAGGGTCCGCATCCTTGGTGAAGACGCTGGACCCTGCAACCAGGATGTCGGCGCCCGCCTCGCAGACCGCACGGGCGTTCTCCAGGTGGATTCCGCCGTCCACCTCGATCCACAGCCTGGGGAAGCGCCGCTTCGCCTCGCGGATCTTCGCCAGTTGGCCCGTGAGGAAGGACTGTCCGCCGAAGCCGGGATCCACGGTCATCAGTAGCAGCAGGTCGACATCCGCCGCCACCTCCTCGACGAGGGCGAGCGGCGAACCCGGGTTGAGCGCCACGCCGACTTCCACGCCGAGGGCCCGGGACTCGGCAACCAGGCGGTGCAGGTGCAAAGTCGCCTCGGCGTGCACGATCAGGCGGAAGGCACCCGCCTCAGCGTAACGCGCCAGCAGGTCGCTCGGGCGCTCAACCATCAGGTGGCATTCGACCGGCCGCTCCGCCTCTTCACAGATGGCTGCGACGAGCGGCGGGCCGAACGTGAGGTTCGGTACGAAGTGGCCGTCCATGACGTCCAGGTGGATGATGTCTGCATCGCGGGCGGCTTTCAGCGCCCCGCGCAGATCGAGCCAGTCGGCCGTCAGGATCGACGGTGCGATCAGTGCCATCGCTTTGGCCTCCCTTCAAGCTCCGCGAGAAATTCGAGGTACCGGCGATACCGGCCCGCGTCCAACGTCCCATCCTCGACGGCGCGGATCACCGCACAATCCGGCTCTGCCCTGTGCCGGCAGTCGGTGAAGCGGCAGCCGAGGTCCTCCATCTCGGGATAGAGCGACGGCAGGCGATTCGCCTCGATCTCGGGCAGTTCGAGATCCGAGAACCCCGGCGTGTCGGCGATCATCCGCCCCTCGCCCGCCTCGTAGAGCGTCGCCGCACGCGTCGTGTGCCGTCCGCGCCGCAGCTTCTCCGTCATGCGACCGATCTCCACGTCGACGCCAGTCAGGCGGCGCAGAATGCTCGACTTGCCAACCCCGCTCTGGCCCGACAGCACGGCGATGCCTTGGGGCAGTGCCTGGCGCAGTGCGTCGATGCCCTCGCCTGTCTGGGTCGAGACGCGGATCACCGGGTAGTGCGCGGCCGCGTACGGCCGCAGATACTGCTCGATCTCCTCCGGCGACGCGAGATCGCACTTGTTGAGCACGATGAGGGGCTCCAGCCGCTGCGCCTCTGCCTGCAGCAGCACCCGATCCAGGTCGCCCTGCGAAACGGCCGGATCGCGCACCGACGCGATGGCGAGGAGGATGCTCGCGTTCGCGACCGGCGGCCGGCCGAGTTGATTTCCGCGTGGCTGCACCGCGACGATGTGCTCTCCCTCGAGGGAGACGGCGTCGCCAGCAAGCAGCCCCTCCTTGCGCAGGGTACCCTTGGGCCGGTATTCCGCCAGCGTGTCGCCGCTGCGCACAAGCGCCCGATCGCCGTAGACGCGCAGCACCACGCCACGGCTCACGGGGTACTGATGCCTCCTTGGATGGGGAGCGGCTGCGAATAGACGAGATTGCTGTTCACGTACTCCTCGATCCTGCCGCTGCCCTGCCACGACACGGTGAGCGGCACCGGTGTGTTCGGCTGCAGCGTCTGATTCAGCAGTACGCTGACGCCGGTCGCATCAACGAGCCACACCTCGACGGATGCACTGCTTTGTCCGGTGTAGGTGACGGTGATCTGGTCTGGACCGCCTGGCGTCCCGGTGCCGCCCTCAGGCGGTGGCCCTTGGCTCACGGTCAGCGTCATGTTCATATTCTGTGCGACCTGGGTACCTGGTGCGATCGACTGGTCGAGCACCGTCCCGGACTGCGCCGTCGAGTAGGCGTAGGTCACGTCCGTAATGGGTACGTTCAGCGCCTGCATCACGCTCTCCGCCGTCGACAGGGTGTCCCCGGTGAGGTCCGGAATGGAGGCCTGGGTCGCACTCGGTCCGAGGCTCACGTACAGGTGTACGGTGCCGCCCTGCGGGAGTGTGCCGGCCTGCGGCGACTGCCGCACGACATTGCCCTTCACCTCGGGGGACTTCACTTGCACGACCCGCACCTGGAACTTCTCCGCCTGCAGCGTCGCCTCGGCCTGGCCAATCGTCTGCCCGACGACATTGGGCACCTGAACGAGGCGTGGCCCGTCGGAGACGAGCAGCTGCACGACGCGGCCCTTCTTCACTACGTCGCCTGGCGCAGGATTCTGGTTGACGACAGTGTTCCTCGGTGCCGAGACGTGCTCGCGGCCGACGACGTAGCTTCCTAGCCCTTGCACCTTCAGCTTCGCCGTGGCCTTCGTGAGGCTTAGTCCTTCCACCTTGGCCACCTTGACGTTTGGGACAGCGATCCAGGCGGAGAAGGCCCGAGCGCCGCCGTAGACCACCAAAGCCAGTGCCAGAGCGATGACGACCCAGGGCCAGATGCGTCGGCGGCCGGGGCCGCGCTGCGGCGTCGTCCGCCGCACACCGCGGTTTGGCGGCTCGGTCGCCGTTGGGGGGTCCTCCTCCGTCATCGGCTCTCCGATCTCGTCCAGCGCGCGATGCAGGTCCGCGAGCAGCGCGTCAGCGCCTGCGTAGCGCTTCGCAGGGTCCTTCTCCAGCAGGCGAGTCACGATCGCCTCAACGCTCTTCGGAATTTCCGGCCGGCGTCTGCGAGGACTGATGGGCAGCTCCTGCAAGTGCTTCAGCGCCACTGCGACCGGCGTCGCCCCTTCGAAGGGCGGTTGTCCCGTAAGCATTTCGTAGAGGACGGCGCCCAAGGAATACAGGTCCGACTTCTCGTCTGTGAAGCCTCCGCGGGCCTGCTCCGGTGCGAAATAGTGCGCTGAACCGATGATTGTGTTGGTATGCACGATCGTCGTGCCGGACGCGGCGCGAGCGATGCCGAAGTCCGTGACCTTGACGCGTCCCTCGGCGGTCAGAAGGATGTTCTGCGGCTTGATGTCACGGTGGACGATGCCCTTGCGATGTGCAGCCTGCAGGGCGCGGGCTACCGAAGTCGCCACCTGCAGAGAGCGTCCGATCGGGAGTGGGCCTTGGCGAAGGATGCGCTCCTTGAGTGTCTCCCCTTCGACAAGCTCCATGACGATGTAGTGCATCCCGTTCTCCGCGCCCACGTCGTAGACGTGCACGACGTTCGGATGCACTAGGCTGGCGGCCGACTCCGCCTCCTGGCGGAAGCGCCGTACGAAGGCCTCGTCAGCGACAAACTCTTCTCGCAGCAGCTTGATCGCAACCGGCCGGTGCAAAAGCGTGTCCTCCGCCTTCCACACCCAGGCCATGCCGCCGCCGCCGATTCGGTCCTCGAGGCGGTAGCGACCGCCCAGCACCTCACCCTTCACCGGGTCGTCCCTCCCGCATCGGCAGCCTCGATCCGCACCGCGACGACCGTCGTATTGTCCGGCCCACCAGCCCGATTGGCAGCTTCAATGAGCCGCAGCGCCACGCCGTCGAACCCTGCGGCGAGTTCCTGCCGCACCTCTAGCTCAGATAGAGCGGACGTCAGCCCGTCGGTGCAGAGCAGCACGACGTCACCGGCACGCAGACCCTCCTGCCCCTCGTCGCAGTTGAAGGGGTGCAGCCCCAGGAAACGCGTCAGGACGTGCCGCTGCGGATGGTTTTCCGCCTGTTCCGGCAGCAGGCTCCCGCGACGCACCAGTTCCTGCGCAATCGAATGGTCTTGCGTGACGCGCGACAGCACCTCATCACGGTATAGGTAGAGGCGCGAATCCCCGGCATGAGCGTAGACAAGGAGTCCGTGCGATACCCAGGCACCGGTCATCGTCGTGCCCATGCCCTGGTGCTCGCTCGACTGGCCCTTCTCGAGAATGCTTTCATTGGCTGCCTCGAGTGCCTGCCGCAAAAGCGCGGAGTCGGGTTCGCCATCAGCCCTCGGACCAGACAGCAATTCGACGAAGGTGCGTGTTGCGATCTCGCTCGCGACTTCGCCCGACTTGCTGCCCCCGACCCCGTCCGCCACCGCCAGAAGGGCACCGTGCGGCAACGGCAGGAGGGCGAAGCTGTCCTCATTGTGGCTACGCACAAGGCCGGCGTCCGATGCTACGGAGAACTCCACAAGGTTCACCTCTCTGGCGAATCGTCCCGTACCAGCGGGGCGCGGGGACGCTCTGCCGGCGTCAGCTGCAAAGGCCGCGGAGCGTGGGGGGCGACTGGCGCTCCGTGCTTGTCGTAGCGGCGACGCAGCTGGCCGCAGGCGGCGTCCACCTCCTGGCCAAGTGTGCGACGCACGGTCGCGTTGACGCCGCGCGCCTTCAGAGCCTGCTGGAAGGCGAGCACTCGCTGGCGCTGAGGGGCTTCGTACGGGAACTCCTGCACCGGGTTCAGCGGGATCAAGTTGACGTGGCCTGGGTGTGCCGCAACGAGGTCGGCGAGGCGAGCGGCCTCGTCGTCGCCGTCGTTGAGGCCGCCGATCAACAGGAACTCGTAGGTGACGCGGCGGCCGGTGCGGTCAAAGTAGGCATCCGTGGCTGCCAGCACCTCGGCGATCGGGTAGCGCCGGTTCTCCGGCATGATCTGCGAGCGGAGGTCGTCCGTCGTGGCATGCAAGGAGAGTGCCAAGTTGATCGGCAGACCCTCCTCCGCCAAACGCAGGATCTGCGGCACGAGGCCCACCGTGGACACCGTCATATGCCGGTAGGAGAGGCCAAAAGTGTCCTCGTGGTGGAGCCTGCGCAGAAATCCCATGACCGCGTCGTAGTTGTCGAGCGGCTCGCCGGCCCCCATCATCACGAGGCGCCGCAGTTCCTGTGGCAGCGCGGCCCGCGCCGCCCAGAGGAACTGCTCGACGATCTCCCCCACGCTCAGCGAGCGGGTAAAACCGGACGCCCCGGTGGCGCAGAAGCGGCAGCCCTGTCGGCAGCCAACCTGTGATGAGAGGCATGTGCTCGGCCCGAAGCGGTAGGGCAGCAGGACAGTCTCGGCCGATCCGCGGTCAGGATAGACGAGCAGCGCCTTGCGCACCCCGCCTTCCGCCTGCTGCTCTGTGGCCACTTCGGCCTTGCCCAACGGCAATTCTGCACGCAACTGCTCCCGCAGACCCTTTGGCAGATCCGTCATCTCGTCGTAGCTGCGTGCAAGGCGCCGGTAGCCCCAATGCAGAATCTGCCGGGCGCGGAATGCGGGGAGCCCGCGTGCGTCCAGCCAATCGTTCAATTCGTGTGGCTCAAGGTCAAAGAGTGTCAGCGACTACCACCTGCTCTATCTCGATCGGGATTCGCTGCAACGTGTAGATTTCCCTTTGCGCCGCCCATCGTGCACGCTGAACGCCTGCGGCGAAGCCGCTGCCCACTGCATGCAAGCACCTTTCAAGGGGCCGCACCGAGCTTTGCGGCGAAGCGCTTGTGCAGCTTCGCCAGCTTGGGTGCAATCACCGCGCGGCAGTAGGAACGCTCCGGGTTGCGCATGAAGTAATCGCGGTGGTACTCCTCCGCCGGGAAGAACTCACCCTCCGAAGTCAGTTCGGTGACCACGTGCAGGCCCTCCCACCACGGCTCGTGCTCCAGCGACGCGATCACCTCCTTTGCCGCCGCCTTCTGCGCGGATGTGTGGTAGTAGATAGCGGAGCGGTATTGGCTTCCGACGTCTGCCCCCTGGCGGTTCGGCGTCGTCGGGTCGTGCATGGCGAAGAACACCTCGAGCAGGTCGCGGTACGAGATCTCCTGCGGGTCAAACGTAATCTGCACGGCTTCGGCATGTCCAGTGCCACCTGTGCAGACCTGCTCGTAGCTGGGGTTTGCGATGTGCCCGCCGCTGTACCCAGGCATCGCGCTCTTCACTCCGCGCAGGCTGGAGAAGATCGGCTCCATGCACCAGAAGCACCCCCCTGCAAAGGTTGCCGTTTCCGTGCCGACCACACCTTTCTTATCTGTTTTCTCCCGGCCTTGGTGACCGTGGGCAAAAGGGCGTATCCACTATACCTCCAGCAGATGCAGCATCAGGGTCAGGCCATCGCCAACGCCGTTCAGCGTTTTTGCATCTGTGCGAGGTACATCCCCGGCAACAGGTAGCCTGCAGAGATCTGGGCCTTGGCAAGCGGCGGCGGATCCTCAAGCAGCCTGGCAAGGGATTCCGCCAGGATCGCCTGTACTGGAACTACCGTCTCCTCCGGCTCTTGGGAGCAGACGGCGTAAGTCACGACTCCGCCTGGGCGGCATGCCCCAAGCGCTGCGCGCAGCAGGTCCGTCTGCAGCTTGCTGCTTGTCAGGAGATCGGCTGCCCTTCTGCGCCACTTGACGTCCGGCCGTCTCTGGACGACGCCCAGCGCCGAGCACGGCGCATCGAGCAGCACGGTGTCCTGCGCCGGCATCACTGCAAAGGCCTCCCGCGCATCGCCTGTCATGAAGCGCGCCGTAAGCTGCAGTCTCGCGCGCTCCGCCTCCGCTTCGAGGATGCGCCGCCCATCGAGGTCCACCCCGAGGACTTCTCCATCCTGGCGTTCCGCCTGCTGCAGCGTCTTTGTGCCCCGCCCGCAGGCAAGTTCGAGGAAATGTTCGGCTGGGCCAATCGCTTCGCCGACAGCCTGGGCACCGATGTCTTGGACCTGGAAGCGCCCTTCGCGCCAACCCGGGAGTGCCCGGACGTCACCCGCGGCGCGCAGCTCCACCGCATACGGCAGTCCTGGTACCGCCGCTGCAGACGCCAGCTGGGTGAGCACCTCGTCCCGCGTCGTCTGGCGCCTGTTCACTCGCAGCACAAGCGGCGGCGTCTTTTGATTCTCGGTCAGAAGCGCCTCCGCGTCCTCCATGCCCAGCCGGTCCACCCAACGCCGCACCAGCCATGAAGGATGCGCGTACCGGATCGCCAAGGCCACCACGGGATCGGAAGGCAACTGTGGAGTCCCGTGCTCCGCCACTCTGCGCAGCACGGCATTCACAAGGCCGCGCGCCCGTCCGGCCCCGACGCTTTGCGAGGCCTCGGTCGCACTGTTCACGACGGCGTAGGCGGGCAGGGAGAGGCGCAGCAGCTGGTAGGCGCCTTGCCTGAGGAGCGTTCGCACCGCAGGCTCGAGCGTAGCGATCGGGCGGCGCAGATGCGGGCTCAGCGCGAAGTCGAGCAAGGAACGCCAGCGCTCTGTGCCATAGGCAATCTCGGTCGCGAGGCCGCGGTCGCGCGGTTGGAGCGCAATCTTCCGAAGTGCTTCGTCCACCGCCTGCGGCAGGTGCATGCCGCCTTCCACCTGGATGCCCGCGCGGGCAGCGGCAACGCGTGCAAGGACGCCTGCGGAGCTCATCGAACGCGCAGCCCGGCGGCCCACGGCCGCCCCCGCAGAAAGTCGGCGGCACTCTGGGCACGACCGCCAGCCGGCTGCAGTTCCGAAACGAGCAGCAGTCCCTCGCCGCAGCCGATCGCGAGCTGCTCACCGTGTGCGCGCAGTTCGCCGCGCGGCGCGGCACCCGCCGCCGGGGCTGCGCGCAAGAGACGCAGTTCGAGCCCGCGCTCCTGTGTCGTCACCCGCACCCCCGGGCGCGGCGAGAGCGCCCGCACCTGGCGGGCGAGTTCAACTGCCGGGCGGTCGAGATCGAGGCGTTCGTCTTCCTGGCGCAGCATGCGCGCGTAGGTCGACTCGCCCTCCTGGGCATGCTCTGGAAGGTCGCCCTGCTGCAGACCAGCAAGCGCTGTTGCGAGGAGGTCCGCGCCGCGCCGCGCCGTTTCAGCCAAGAGGTCTCCCGCAGTCTCCTCACCGCTGAGGCGAAAACCCTCCTGCAGAAAGATGGGGCCCGCATCCAGTTGCTTGACGATGCGCATGATCGTCACCCCGCCGAGCTTGTCACCGGACCAGATTGTCCACGGGATGGGGGCCGCACCGCGGTGGCGCGGCAGCAGCGACGGGTGCACATTGAGGCAGGTCCAGCGTTCAAAGATGCTCTCGGGCAGCATCTTGCCGTATGCAACGACGCAGATCGCATCGGGCCTCGCCTGCTCGATGCGCCGTACAGCCGCATCGTCCAAGCGGTCCGGAGTCTCCACCTGAATGGAAAGCGCTTGCGCCGCAGACTCCACCGGCGTCGCGGCAGGCTTCTGTCCGCGGCCACGCGGCCGCGGTGGGGCGGTCACGACCAAGACGACCTCATGGTGCGCGTGCACGGCAGAAAGCGCCGGCACGGCAAACTCCGGCGTGCCGAGGAAGACGAGGCGCATCTACGCCTCATGCGGGGCGGCTGGCGTCTGTTCGGCCTGCCCCGCTTCGTCCGCCGCAGCCTCAGGCTCCGCGCCCTCCTCCGCCTGTGTCTCCGCGGTAATCTCGTACACCCGGCTCGCTCGATCGAGGAACAGTATGCCGTCGAGGTGGTCGATCTCGTGTTGAATGGCGCGCGCGAACAGGTCTTCGGCCTCGAACCAGGCCATCCGCCCGTTGGGGAGCGTCGCACGCATTTGTACCTGATTGTCACGCGGCACCTCGCCTTGCCAACCCGGGATGGAAAGACAGCCTTCGGTGTCCTCGACCATCTCCCCGGAGCGCCTGACGATCTCGGGATTGATGAGCTGCAACAGGCCATCTCCGACGTCGATCACCACAAGGCGCTTCGCGATCCCGACCTGGTTACCGGCGAGTCCCACGCCGTGCGCGTCATACATCGTATCTGCCATGTCGTCGAGGGTGCGCCGGACGGCGGCGTTCACCTTGCGCACCGGTTCCGCCTTGCGCCGCAATACGTCTGCCGGGTGCTTCACGATCTCCATGATAGCCATCAAGAATCTCTCCCCGAATGGATTGCTAACGGAACTGCCGCGGGTCGAACAGCGGCGTTTCGCGCGGGTCGCCGTCGCCCTGCGGCAGATTGGCTGCCAAGCGGCGCAAATCCTCGCGTCGCGCAGCAAGCAGGAGGGTCTGCCACCGATAGCGTCCCTGCGCCCGGTAAATCGGCGCGGGGACCGGCCCCAGGACGCGCACCCCTTCGGGAGCGCGCACCCGTAGTTCCGCCGCACGCTGCTCGGCGAGCGCCGCGACCGCAGATTCCTCCCTGCCAGAGTACCCGATCAGCAGCAACTCGCCAAACGGTGGGTACCCCCCGCGCTCGCGCTCTCGCAGTTCCTGGGCCGCGAACCCTTCATAGTCATGGCGTACCGCGAAGCGGATCGCAGGATGTTCTGGGTCGAATGTCTGGATCACCGCCTGTCCAGGCGAGTCGGCGCGCCCCGCGCGGCCGGCGACCTGCATCAGCAGTTGGAAAGTGCGCTCCGCTGCACGGAAGTCTGGCTGCCCGAGGCCAATGTCCGCGACCACGACGCCGACGGCCGTCACGCGCGGGAAGTCGAATCCTTTCGCCACCATCTGTGTGCCTACCAGGATGTCGGCCTCGCCGTCGCGGAACGCCCGATACACCTCGTCCGCAGCGCCGACGTTGCGCACGGCATCCCGGTCGAGCCGCAGGATCCGTGCGCCGGGCCATGCCTCGCGCGCCGCTTGCGCAACGCGCTGGGTGCCTGTCCCGAGCAGGCGCATGCGGCCGCCGCAGGCGGGGCACGCGCCGGGTGCCTTGCGGCGATGGCCGCACAGATGGCAGACCGCCTCGCCGTTCTCATGGTACGCCAGCGCGACGGAGCAATCGTCGCAGGTCGGAACCTGGCCGCAGTTGCCGCACACCATGCTGGGATGGAACCCGCGACGGTTGAGCAGCAAGATCGCCTGCTGTCCGCGCGAGACACTCTCCGACACGAGTGCGTGCAGCTCGGGACTGAAGATCCGCCCCGGGGTATGCCGCAGGTCCGCAACGCGCACGGTGGGCAGCGGCCGACCGCCGATCCGCTCCGACAACCGAACGAGACCCATCGCACCCGAACGCGCCTGGTGGTAGGTTCCCAGATCCGGCGTGGCGGAGCCGAGCACCAGCGTCGCCCCGGATCGCGCAGCGCGCAAGAGGGCAACGTCCTGCGCATGGTAGCGCGGCGCCTCATCCTGCTGATAGCTCGCTTCATGCTGCTCGTCCACGATCACCACGCCAGCATCGATCGGCGCGAAGATCGCGGAGCGCGGCCCCACGACGACATCGGCGACGCCCTGGCGCAGGCGCTGCAGCGCACTGCGGCGTGCGCCCTCACCAACTGCCGAGTGGAGCACCGCTGCACGCCGTCCGAAACGCTCCTGCACGAGTGCCACGAGTTGTGCCGAGAGCGCAATCTCCGGCACAAGCAGGATCGCACCGCGTCCGGCCTGCAGCGCGTCCTCGATCAATCGGAAGTAGATCTCCGTCTTCCCGCTGCCTGTCACCCCGTGCAACAGGTGCACGCCGCCCGGTGTGCCGCGCAACGCGACGAGCGCTGCAGCCTGCGCAGGGGTCGCCTGTGGCCCCGTGCTCTTGGGGCGCTCAGGCCGCTGCGGGCGGTGCCGAACGATCAGGCCTTTCTCGAGCAGTGGGCGCCAGAGAGCCGCTTGGAGCGTCCGCGGACCCTGGCGCAGCGATTCGTAGGCCGCCTTTTGACGTGGTGCCCGGCGCAGCAGCTCCTCCGCCTCGGAGTCATTCCCTGCCGCTGCCTCCCAGCGCGCTGCCTCCGGCAGAAAGCCGCGGGCGCTGGGCAGGAGCGGCTGCGCAGCCTGGGGCCACGTCGCCAGATAGCGCTGGCGCAAGAGGTGCAGGAGCTGTACCGCCTCCTGAGGATCCTGCAGCGTCGGCCCGATCAGTTCGGAGACCTCGCGCAGGCGCTCAAAGGCCACCTCCGGCGGATCTTGCGAGACGACAATGCCAAGGGCGACGTTCCGCCGGAAGGGAACGCGCACGAGCATGCCCGGGACGGCCTCGAGTCCTTCTGGGCAAAGGTAGTCAAGCGGCCGCAGGGGGCCGCGCTCCAACACGACTTGTACGACGCGGTGCTCAGCGCTGCCGGAGCCTGTCGGCGACAAACGCGATGATCTCCTCCCCGACCTCCCGCTTGCTGGCGGGACCAACCTGTCGTTCGCCATCGGCTGTTACAAAGAGGCAGCGATTCGTCTCCGCTGCGAATCCGGCACCGGGTTCGCCGACGTCGTTGCCGACGACCAGGTCGCAATGCTTCTCATGGAGCTTGCGCCGTGCTTCGGCGGCAAGATTACCGGTTTCGGCGGCGAAGCCAACAAGCACCTGCCGCTGTTGCCGCACCGACCCTGCCCACGCGAGGATATCTACCGTCCGCTCCATCGCAAGTTGCATCTGGAGATCCGCCTTCTTGACCTTGGCAAGGGATCTTGCCTCCGGGCGCAGATCCGCGACGGCCGCAGTGGCGATGAATGCGTCGGCCTCGCTGAACCGCGTCTTCACAGCGTCGAGCATCTCCGCCGCGGACGTCACTTCCACCTTCTGGATCCCGGGCGCTGCCGCCAGTTCCGTCGGTCCGATCACCAGCGTGACGTCCGCGCCGGCATCGCGGGCTGCCTCCGCTACTGCGATGCCCATGCGGCCGGTGGATGGGTTCGAGATGAAGCGTACGGGGTCGATATATTCGCGCGTCGGCCCACCCGTCACGAGCACCCTGAGGCCAGCTAGCACGGGCGGGCGCAGAGTCCGCAAAATCCACTGCTCGATGACCTCGGGAGCGGGCATGCGACCGATTCCGCTGCGCCCGGAGGCGAGGTGGCCAGACTCGGGTTCCAGCACGATGCGGCCATCCGTGCGCAGCTGCGCGACGGCGCGCTGCGTCGCGGGATTCCCCCACATCTCGGCTTCCATGGCGGGCGCCAGCAGTACCTTTGCCGGCGTCGCGAGGAGGATTGTGGCGAGCAGGCCGTCCGCGATGCCATGCGCTGCCTTCGCAAGAAAGTCTGCGCTCGCTGGCGCCACGACAACCAGATCTGCGGCATGGGCCAGTTCGACGTGCACGATCTGCCCCTCTGCGGAGAAGAGATCACTGTTCGTATAGGCGCGCCTGCCGCTTACCGAGGAGAAGCTGAGCCCTGTGACAAACGCCTCCGCCGCCGGGGTTAGCACGACATCGACGTCATGCCCCGACTGACGGAGGCGGCTTGCAAGCATCACCGCTTTGTAGGCTGCGACGCCCCCGGTGACGCCGAGGACGATCCGGCTCACTTCACGCCGGTCTTCAGGCGCTCGTAGGTCAACTGTCCAAGCGCGATCTCACGGAGTGCCTGCGTCACGGGCTTCGGACGTCCGGGCTCGTCTTCGGCCCCCTCGTCCAGCAGGCGGCGGGCGCGCTTCGCTGCGGCGACGACGAGCGTGTACTTCGAGTCTAGGTTGGCGGTGAGCTGCTCCAGCGGCGGTTGCATCATCGGGCGTATCCTCCCTCTTATGCGACGGCGGTCGTCACTCGGGCGTCTCTGCCGGCTCTTCCTCTTCCTCCACGGACTCGTCCTCGCTGGGCCGCTGCGCCAAGCGGTTTGCAACCGTCTCCGGCTGCACCGCGGAGAGCACGACATGCTCGGAGTCCGTAATGATCACGGCACGGGTACGCCGGCCGTAGGTCGCATCGATCAGCGTGGATCGGTCGCGCGCCTCGGAAATGATCCGCTTGATTGGCGCAGACTCCGGGCTGACGATGGCGACGATCCGATTCGCAGAGACGATGTTGCCGAAGCCGATGTTCACCAGCTTGATCTCCACGCGGATCTCCTCCCAAGCCGTGGGCGCAGGCTCTCCTCGTTCAGCGGCCGGCTGCTCTCTTGCAGAAGGCCAAGCTCATATATCCCTCAGGGTAGGCTACGGGGCGCGCCTTGTCAACGCGAGAACGGGGATGGGCGCAGTCCGTCGAGTCGCTCGAGCACCCGGTCGATGTCGTATTCGGAGACGGTCAGGCAGAGCCGGACATAGCCCGTTCCGTTCGCACCGTACCCGGAGCCGGGAACGACGACGACGCCGGCATCGAGGAGCTGTGCGGCGAAGGCCTGGTCGTCGCCGCCGGGCACAGGCGCCCAGACGTAGAATGTCGCCTTCGGCGGCGTCGCCTTCCAGCCTAGCCGATCCAGCCCCTGGAACAGACGGTCGCGGCGCAGGCGGTAGGTCGCGTTCATCTGCGCGAAGAACACCTCGGGGTTATTGTCCAAGGCTGCCGCACCGGCGTACTGGATGGCGTTCCACTGTCCGGAGTCGGTATTATTCTTGACCCGTCCCAGCGCCGCGACCGCTTCCTTGTTCCCAACGGCTGCGCCGAGGCGCCATCCCGTCATGTTGAAGGGCTTCGAAAGCGAGTAGAACTCGATCGTAACGTCCTTCGCTCCCTCTACCTCCAAGGCACTGTGCGCAGGCTCCCCCTCGAGGGTCATCTCAACGTAGGCGGCGTCGTGCACCAGCAAGATATCGTGCCTGCGGCAGTACTCGACTGCCTCGGCGAGGAAGGCAAGATCGCAGGTCGCTCCCGTCGGGTTATTCGGGTAGTTGAGGAAGAGCAGTTTTGCCCGACGCGCAACGTCCTCGGGAATTGCCGCCAGGTCCGGTAGAAAGCCGCGCTCCGCCCGCAGCGGCAGGAGGTGGAGTTCGCCTCCGGCAAGGCCCGTGTGCGCCGCGTAGACCGGATAGGCGGGATCCGGAGCGAGCACGACGTCGCCTGGCTCGATGTACGCCCAGATCAGGTGGGCGAGGCCCTCCTTCGAGCCGATTACCGTGAGCGTTTCGCGCTCTGCGTCGATCGTCACGCCAAATCTCCTCTGATAGTGCCGCGCGAGTGCCTCGCGGAACCTAGGCAGTCCGTCATACCGCGGATAGCGGTGGTTTGCGGCGCGCGCCGCCTCCCGCTGCACCGCCTCGACCGCCGCCGGAATGCTGGGAAGGTCCGGGTCGCCGATGCCGAGCGAGATCACTTCGATGCCGCGCGCCTCGACGGCGCGGCGCCGCTCGTCGAGCGCCGCGAACAGGTAGGGCGGCAGTGTATCCATCCGTCGCGCGAGCTTCACCACGCTATGTCATCCTCCCGGGTTGGCCATTGGAATCTGCCGCGGAAACTGAGGCTTGCGGGACCGCGCATCGTGACATGTCCGTTCTCGCGCCAATCGACGAAGAGATCGCCGCCGGCCAGTTCGACGACGGCCGAGCGCGCACTACGGGCAGTCGCCGCCGCGGCGACAAGCGCTGCGCAGGCTCCTGTGCCGCAGGCCTGCGTGCAACCAGAGCCCCGCTCCCAGACCTCCATGCGCAGCCGGTCGGGCGCAAGCACCGAGACGAATTCGACGTTCGTGCGCTGCGGCGCGAAGTCAGCGGACTCAATGGACGGGCCCAGGCTCAGGGCAAGCGCTCCGAGGTCTTCACTGTCGGGCCAGAAGCTGACGACATGCGGGTTGCCCATGGAGACACCTGTGAGCCCTACACGCAATCCGTGGACCGCGTATGCCTCGTCCAGCATCTCACCTTCGCCCAGAAAGCCGATTGCATTTCGACCGAGCCGAGGGACGCCCATGTCGACGAGGACAAGACCGTCCTCCAAGACCTCTCCCTCGATCAGTCCCGCCGCGGTGCGTACCCGCTGGCGCTGTGGTGCGTAGCCTCGCGCTGCGGCGTAGCGCATCAGGCAGCGTACTCCGTTGCCGCACATCTCGCCCTCGGAACCATCTGCATTGAAGATGCGCATGGCAAGGTCGTGCTCCGCATCTCCGGGCCAAATCAGGATCAGTCCGTCGCTGCCAACGCCGCGATGGCGGTCGGAGATGGCCCGGCTGAGCGCTCCGAAGTCCTCCAGCGCAGCAAGTTCGGGATGGCCGATCAGGTCCAGGTAGACGTAATCGTTGCCCAGCCCGTGCATCTTCAGGAACGGGACTTCCACGCCATCTCCCCCCGCAGGGATCCCGCCATGATGCGCCAGCGCAGCCACCTGCGGCGCAGCGCAATCGCGAACGATCCCATGCCTGAGACTGCCACGATGACAAGCCAGTCCGCAAGATGCAGAGGCACAGTCTGGAACATCGCCTGTGCGAACGGCGGGTAGATCGCAAAGAGCAGGAGCCCGACTGACGATGCGACCGCACCCAGGAGGTATGGGTTCGAAGCAAAGCCGAGTTCGAACAGCGAACGCGTTTCCGAGCGGCAGTCAAACGCGTGGAAGAGCTGGCTCAGCACGAGCGTCGCGAAGGTCATCGTGCGCGCCTCGACCATCGGGCGGCCGAGCGCCCGCGCTGCGAGGAACACCCCGAGCGTCGTGAGGCCGATCAAGGTGCCGCGCGAGGTGATGCGCCAACCGAGCCGGCGGGCGAAGATGCCCTCTCGCGGCGGCCGCGGCGGGCGAGAAAGCACGTCTCGCTCGACCGGCTCCAGTCCAAGCGCCAGCGCAGGCAAGCCGTCGGTCGCGAGGTTTACCCAGAGGATTTGGATCGGCAGGAGCGGAAGCGGCGAACCGATCAGGGCCGCAAGGAACATCACCAGCACTTCGCCGACGTTGCAGGTCAGCAGGTAGCGGACGAACTTGCGGATGTTGTCGTAGATGCCGCGGCCTTCCTCGACGGCCGCCACAATGGTGGCAAAGTTGTCATCGGAGAGCACCATGTCCGCGGCTTCCTTCGTCACATCGCAGCCGGAGACGCCCATCGCCACGCCGATGTCCGCTGCCTTGAGGGCAGGCGCATCGTTGAGGCCGTCGCCGGTCATGGCGACCACTTCGCCGTTGCGCCGCAGCGCGTCGACCAGCCGCAGCTTGAACTGCGGAGAAACCCTGGCGAACACCGAGGTTTCCTTCACGCGCTGGCGCAGTTCGGCGTCAGGCAGGTCCTCCAGTTCGCGCCCTTGCGCAACCAATTCCCCGCTGCGCAGGATGCCGAGGCCGCGCGCGATCGCGGCGGCGGTGTCCGGGTGGTCGCCCGTCACCATCAGCGTGCGGATGCCGGCGGCGCGGCAGCGGCGCACCGCGTCCGGCACCTCGGTGCGCGGTGGGTCGTAGAGCCCGACGACGCCCAGAAGGCAAAGCCCCGCCCCCTCTGCCGGATGCTGGACATCGGCCTGCGCGACGGCGATCGAGCGCAGGCTCTCTCGGCCCATCTCCGCTGTGCGCGCCAGCCAATAGTCGCGGCGCTCTTTGGTCATGGGCTGCAGCCGTCCGCCGCGCAGTTCGTAGGAGCACCGCTGCAGCACGGTTTCCGGCGCGCCTTTGGTGATCTGACGCAGCTTCTGCCCCTCGCGTACGACAACCGTCATCCGCTGCAGTTCGGAACTGAACGGCACTTCCAGCACGCGCGGAGCGCGGCGCATGAGCTCCTGCTCGTCGAGTCCCCCCTTGCGCGTCGCCACGATCAGTGCCGCTTCCAAGGGATCACCTTGAACGGCCACGCGACTGCCCTGGCGGCCCACGCTCGCATTCTGGCAAAGAGCCAGCGCCGCGAGGGCCCGCCGGGCATCCCCTGCATCGCTCTTCGCACCAGACTCGGTCTGGAGCCGGCCGCGCGCATCGTACCCGTCCCCTGTCAGCATGTAGTTTCCGTCCGGCGTCAGCAGTCGTCGCACCGTCATCTCGTTGCGTGTGAGGGTGCCGGTCTTAGTGGGGACTTCAGTTTATATCCTGCTTCACGTCCTTCCTTTGAGGTTCGGAAGGCTATCGTCACGGTGCCGTTGTCCTTTACGACGATCTTCTCGGCCAACCAGAAGATAAGGAAGCGTCGTCTGGCTTCAGTCGGCGCGTCTTCGTGCAGCAGCTCGCGGACCTCCGCTTGCAACGTCTTGAGGTCGGCGGCAGTCAAGGTGGATGTCTTGGCCTTCCGTAGGCCATCTTCCGCTTCGTGGAACTCGGCCGTCAGGGCGGCCCGCTCCTTCTCAAGGGCGGCCTGCTTCTTGTCGAGGGCCTGAGCGGAGAACCTGCCAGCCAGAGTGAGTTCCAGGAGCTGCTCTTCCTTGCGATCTACCTCCTGCAGCTGCCGGCGAGCCGCGCTCACTCGACTCTCAGCGTGCTGGAGTAACGAGTCTCGATCGCCTTCCTTGCTGTTTGCGATCTCGAGCAGTTTGCCAGACATGATTATCTTGGTTACTTGACCCCAGATTAGATTGGTTAGCTGCTCACCGCGCCAGTTTCTTGTCCCCTCGCAGGCGGTGCCGTCTCGGCGCCGCGCCGCGTTGAATCGGGATGCGCATGTATAGTAGTAGGTTCCGTTGCTGTTTTCGCGGGGCGTCAACGCCGAGCCGCAGTGAGGGCATACCAGCAGGCCGTCAAGAAGCCTGCGTGGTTCGTTCGGGGTACGCCCTCCCCTTCGCATCTCCTGCCGCTGCAACAGACACCGTTCCCAGGTCTCCATGTCAATGAGTGCGGGGTGTGCACTTTCAATCGTGATCCACTCGCTAGGGCGGTGGACTTGACTTCGCTGGTGCATCCGATGACTGCGTTTCCCCCAGGCAAAGCGTCCTGTGTAGACGGGGTTTCGAAGGATCTGAGCGATCGTCGCGGGGTTCCACTGGGTCCGAGGCGCTGGCACTCCATTACGAATGAGCCATGTCATGACTCCCTTGGTGCCTTGAAACTCGAGGTACTTCTCGAAGATCAGTCGCACCAGGTCGGCCTTGGTAGTGTCGCGCCACCAGATGATTTCGTCAGGCACGTAACGCCCCGTCTCCGGGTCCACGGTGTACCCAAACGGGACGGCGCCTCCCGTGAACTTTCCCTCACGAGCCCGGTCGCGTTTACCCGAGAGAGTTCGTTCAACGATCAGGCGGCGTTCTCGTGCTGCGAAGTTCGCCAAGATCGAGAAGATGAGCTGGCCATTGTCGTCGGACAGGTCGAACGCCTCAGTGGTGCTCTGGATCTTGACGTTGAGATCCATGAGCCCCTTCACAAGGGGGTAGAGGTCCCACGGGTCGGCTCGGGTGAACCGGTCCAGCTTGTAGATCAGGACCTCGCTAAACTTTTTGGCTTCAGCATCGCGTACCAGGGACCGAATTGCCGGGCGGTCTGTGATGGTACTTCCACTTACTCCGGCGTCACGGTAGATCCCAGTGACCTCGACGCTATATCGCTGACAGTAGTCTAAGAGCTCTCGCTCTTGGTGTTCCAGTGAGTAGTTGTCCACCTGGGCTGCACTGGAGACTCGGGTATACAGTGCAGCGCGTCGCTTCGCCGTGTCCGTGTGAAAACCCCTCCCGACGCAAGCGACATTCGGGATGTTCAGTTTATAACCCTCTA
>JAJYSJ010000053.1 GCA_021793645.1 Bacillota bacterium | reverse complement strand
TCGCCGTCCGGTTCCCCTCAAGGGAACCTCAAGGCGTAGTTGCGGCTGAACCCCGCCAAAGTTGCCGCTGGGATAACCGGGACCAGTCAGGAGAACTACTCCCAGGGTCTTTGCACCCGTGACACATCCCCCGGGCTTCCCTTCGGAATCTCCGCCCTTCAGGGCGGGGAGGTTCAACGCATGGTCGGACTGCGCGTGCGCAGCGCGGACGAGGTCTCCGCCACGATGGTGAAGCTCCTGGAGCCCGCCGCGGCGCCCAGCGTTGCGCTCTTTGCCTTGCTCTCGGACCTCTCCTTGGAACTGCGCCGGGCGGAGGCGGATCCCCTTGCCGTCCTGCTCTTTGGCAGCGCCGCGCGGGGAGATCTTGCCCCCTTCAGCGACATCGACGTGCGCGTCATCACCCGGGGCAAGCCGCGCACGCGCGAACGCCTCCTGCTACGGGAGCGGCCGGGCGGGTTCTTCCAGATCTCCGTGAGCGCGCGCAGCCTCGAGGAAACGCTGCGCATGGCGGATGACCCGGAGGAATGGCTCTGGATGCGGGAAGCGTTCGGCGAAGCCGTTCCGCTCTGGGAAGAGGGGGATCCGCTCGCCGCAGTGCGGCGCCGCATCATAGACGCTGCCCCGGCTGCCGGCGCCTTCGCACAGGGGGCGTCCCGGGACCTCGAAATCCTGCTGGACGCAGCGTCCAAGGCGAAGAACGCAGCGACATCGGGTGACGCCGGCGGCCTCCTGATCTCGGCGCATGCGCTGGCACAGCAGGCGGTGCGCCTGCTGCTCGTGCTGAACCCGCCGCCGCGGCGTCTGCCCCCTGCGCGGATGCTCGACGCGGCGGCAGGCTTTCATGTCGCGCCGGAGCACCTTTTGGAGGATGTCGCAATCTGCCTCGGGGCGGCCGAGGGGATGTGCGAGACATCGCAGGTGCTCGCGCGATGCCTGCGCCTCGGCGGCGGCGTCCTCGCCGTCCTCGCGCAGCACGCAGCGAAACTCCCGCTGCGCGCAGATCTTCTCGAGCCGCTCCTAGGCGGGCGCCTCGCAGCCGTCCTCCTGCAGGAGGACGGCTGGGATCCGGATCGCGGCGTCTGAGCCGGCCAGGGGGAGTCATGTGTAGCCGCAGGACGTCCCATGGCACCTAGCAATCGGCGTTCGCTCCTCGGAGAGCGCGACTTCCGCCTCTTCCTCGGCGAAAGGCTCGTGTCGGAGATCAGGTCGCGGATCACGCGTGAAGGCCTGCCGGTGACAGCGATCCTAGCCCTCTCAGCCACTGCGCCCCAGCCGGCGTTCCTGGGCGCGGCGTAGTCCCTGTCGGGGCTCTTCCTGAGTCCCCTTCTCGGCGTCGCGGCGGACCGGATGCGCCGCCGCCCGCTCCTCATCATCGGCGACATCGTACGCGCGGCCTGCTGCTCACCATACCGATCGCCGCGCTCCTTGGACGTCTCTCCCTCGTACAGGTGCTCCTCGTAACGTTCGCGGTCAGCGGAGCTAGGCTTGACGCCTGACATGGCTTGAACCGGCACGGTGTACGAGGTGAACGAGACAGTGCTGCGCCAGAGCGTCTCGTCGGACGAGTGGCTCGGCCGTGTGAACGGCAGCATCCAGTTCGGATCCGGCGTGCTGTCGCTGCTCGGGACCCTCGTCTCCGGGCTGATCGCCGTTCGCTTCGGCAACCGCGACGCGTTCTGGATCTCATCGGTCGGCATGCTGTTTGCCGGGATCTCTGGCTGGTCAACGCACCGATCGGGCGCCAGCGTGGCGCGCTCTCAGAGCTCAGGAAGCGCGACCTCCCGCTGGAGGGCGTCTCGGTCGAGGAGGCACCGTGGGGCCGCTGGATCACGCTGGACGACCCCGACGGCAACGGCTGGGTCATCCAGGAGGATCGCCCCTTCCCTGCCTGATGCCGAAGGATCACGGCGCGGCTGGCGTCGGCGCGAACCATGCGAAGTTTCCGCGGTACGAGGCGTAGCCGTAGTACGAAGTGACGTCGAGACTCGCCCCGAACGGCGCGATGCGCACGGGGTGTTCACCGAAGCGCCACAGCCAGACAGCGCCCTCTTGCACATAGGCGAGCTCCTTGCCTCCCTCTCCCCACGTGGGGTCGAAGATGTCGCCCTGCGCGATGCGCTGGAGCGTGCCGATACTCTTGCCGTCGTAGACGACGTAGAGCGTGCGCGAAACGTTCCACGACGCGACCTCCTGCGGCGTCGGATCGCTCCTGACGTCCCGGGCCGCGACGTAGGCGATCCAGCCGGACCCCGCCTGTCCCGCCGGGTCCAGCGCGACGAGCCCCTTTCCGGTGTTGAGCTGCGTGCAGCCGCCCAGGGCGGCGTCGCAGCGGGCGAGCTGCTTGTTCGTCGTGGCTTCGCGTCCGTCGCCCGCGACGACGAGGACGCCCTGGCCCACGGGCTGCACCCAGGAGGGATAGGGCAGCGTCGTCGTGAGGAGCTTCGGCGTGCCGCCGCCCATAGGCGCACTGTAGAGCGGGAGGCCGTCCGCGGCGAGGGACGCGGAGTGCGCGGGATCGACCCAGTAGAGAACGTTTGTGCCCGACGGCGAGAAGCGCGCGATATCGATCCCGTTCGCGGGACCTGCTTTTACGAGGCCGCGTGCGGCGCCGCCGCTGCCAGCGATGTAGAGCACGTCGCTGGAGGACTTCGGTGTGACGGCGTAGGCATAGGTGCTGCCGTCCGGCGCCCAGGCAAAGCTCGACACCCGGCCCGCCGCGTGCGCGATCGGCTGGGGCACCCCGCCCGGGCGCACGGTCTCGAGGGATCCGCCCCAGAAGGCGATCTTGTCGCGGCGCGGATTCCAAGCGTAGTCTCCCGGGAACACGGGAGGCGCGGACCGGAACACCTGCAGGCCCTTCCCGTTTGCTCCGACGATCCCGATGCGGGCGGCCCCGCTCATGCTGGCGCCGTCGAGGAAGGCGACGTACCTGCCGTCTGGAGAGAACGCAGGGTAGGAGGCCTTGAGGCCCTTCGTCAGCCGCCGCTGCGGCCCGCCGGGGCGCAGGACGAGGTAGAGATCGCCCTTTCGCGCAAGCACGAGTTCGGAGGCGCGAGGCGCAGGCGGCGGCGCAAAGGATTGGCCACGTGCGTTTCCCTGTGGCGCGGTCGTGGGGTGCGCTCCACACGCAGCCAGGAGCGGCGCCAGGAGCAGAAGGGCCAGGAGCCTTCGCGCGCGCACCGCAGTCCCTCCAGATCTAGCGCTGTCTTCGGGACATGAACCGCTCTAAAAGGCCTACGCAAGTTTCTACATCGGCTTTTCGCTGATTGTTCGCGCTCCGCTCGCGGGAGATCTGCTGAAGCTTTTTCATGCAGTATCTACCCCTTGGGTTCCCCCAATGTGACGCGCGCCGGCTCCTTCGCCTAGCGCAGCGTTCCCCAGTTGAGCGTGCCGCCACCAGACCAGACGAGGGTGCTGCCGAACACCTTCACGGCGCCGCGCGGCAGCTGGTACTGCGTCCACGTCTTCGTGTCGAGTAGCGCCCCAGTCGGCGCCGGCGACGACAGTTCCATGGGGATGAACCTGCCGTTCGCGCTGCAGGTAGGGTGCGCGCTTCGCTGCGCGGGCGGCCGGCACCGCAGCAGGCGCGCAGCCGCCGATCGTCGCGGCCGCGCAGAGCGCGAGCATTCGGATGAAGCAGAGATGGAACCTGCGCAGCACGACCAGGCCTCCCCTGCCAATGTACACCAGATGACATGGTTCGTTTTGCGCCATGCGCAGCCCAGTCCCGTCATTTCGCCACCCCTGCGCTCGGGCCGGCCGGGGTCGCGTCATTCGAATGCTGCGAAATTGGCTGTTGCATGGAAGTGAGAGAGCCGTTATCATATCGTTCTGTGTAGAACGTTCTCCCCGGAACAACAGCCCCAAGGAGGCGACCATGGCAGATCGGGACGAGACGTTCGCCGTGCTCCTGCGTGCGGTGAACCGCGGCGTCTTCGACCGGGTGCGCGAGGTGATGCAGGAGCGCGGCATTCCCGGCATCTCGATGGCGGTGCTGCGCGTCGTGCAGGACCGGTCGGGACTCACGGTGAGTGAGGCTGCGCGCGAAACCTCCATCGCCAAGTCGCACCTTTCCAACACCGTCGAGAGCCTCGCGCAGCTTGGCCTTGTCGAGAAGCGGCCGGATGCCACGGACCACCGGCTGCTGCGCATCTACCCAACACAGGAGGCAGAAGACTTCTTCCGCGAGATGCAACGCGCAGTGAACCAGCGCCTTGGCACCCTGCTCGATACGTTGCCGGAGGCGGACGTCGACTGCCTGCTGCGCATCCTGCGGACACTCGATAGAGCGCTCCACAAAGAGAATGGGCAAGCATTACGGGAGTCCTCGGAGAATCCCGTTCAGAGTTCAGACGAAGGAAGTTGAGTCATGGCGACAGCCACTGTGGCGAGTTCGAACCGCATCACCGGAGCGCGGCGCTGGTGGGTGCTGGTTGCAGTCATCGTTACGATGTTTTTCTCCTCGATGGACCAGACGGTCGTCTCCACCGCAATGCCGGTGATCATCGGCGACCTCAAGGGATTCTCGCTCTACGCCTGGGTCTTCAGCGCCTACATGATGGCCTCCGCCGTCACCGTACCGATCTACGGCAAACTATCAGACGTCTATGGCCGCAAGCCGTTCTACGTCTTGGGTCTTATCGTGTTCATGATCGGCTCTGTGATCTCCGGCCAGGCGCACACCATGATGGAACTCATCCTGGCGCGCGCCGGCCAGGGCATCGGCGCCGGCGCGATGATGAGCATGCCGCGCGCCACGATCGGGGACATCTTCAACCCGCGTGAGCGCGGCCGCTGGATGGGCGTGATGGGCGCGGTGTTCGGCCTCGCCTCGATCATCGGCCCGAGCCTCGGCGGCTGGATCACCGACACGCTCGGCTGGCAGTGGGTCTTCTACATCAACCTGCCGATCGCGGCCATCGCGCTGGTCCTGGTGCTGGTCTTCATGCCGACGATCCGCACGGAACACCGTGCGAAGGCGGACTACGTCGGCAGCGTCATCCTCGTTGTCGGCCTTCTGGCCGTCCTGCTGGGCTTCACCTGGGCGGGCAGCCAGTATCCTTGGGGCTCTTGGCAGATCCTCTCGCTATTCGCCGCCGGTGTGCTGATCCTCACGGGCTTCGTCCTCTACGAGCGGCGCGCCGAGGATCCGATCATCGCGCCCGAGCTCTTCAAAAACGAGATCTTCACGAGCGCGACGATCGTCGGGCTTCTGGTTGCGATGGGCCTCTTCGGGACGCTGATGTTCCTACCCCTCTACGTGCAAGGCGTGCTCGGGATGTCGGCGACCGGCAGTGGCGAGATCCTGACCCCGATGATGCTCTCCTTCATCGCGGGGTCCATCGTCGGCGGCCAGCTCCTGACCCGCACGGGCCACTACAGGCTGCAGGCCATGGTCGCCGCCGTGATCATGGTGCTCGGCATGTTCCTCCTGACGCGGATGAACATCTCGACGACCTGGGGGACGGTCGTGCTCAACATGATCGTTCTGGGCCTTGGCGTCGGCTCACTGATGCCGCTCCTGAACGTCGCGGTGCAGAACGCCTTCCCGTACAAGATCATGGGCATGGTGAACGCGACGCAGCAGTTCGTGAGCTCGCTGGGAGGCGTGATCGCAGCGCCGATTCTGGGCAGCATTCTCGCGGACAGCTTCGCGCGAGAGCTGCCGAAGCACCTCCCCCCCACCTTGCGCACCCTGATCGCCCACCTGCCGGCAGCGGCCCGCTCGCAGCTGCAGGATCCGCAAACGCTGACGAGCGCAGCCGCGCAGCAGGCGATCGCCGCAAAGTTCTCCGCGTTCGGTGCGGAGGGCACCAAGCTCTATCACCAGTTCATCCACGCCGTGCACGTGTCGCTCTCCATGGGCATCTCGTCGCTCTTCTGGGTCGGTGTCGGGTTCGCGGTCTGCGCGTTCATCGGAACGCTCTTCCTCAAGGAGATGCACCTGCAGCAGGACGACTACTACAGTGAGAATCCCGAGTAGGTCCCGCTGCCCTAGCGCCCGGCCGCACGGCCGGGCGCTCCTGTATGTGGAAGGGGGAGAGACACCCCACAGCGAACGGGGCCCCGCCCGTGGACTGGGGTCGCATAGGCCTAGGAGGAGCCGCTGCGCGAGCCCTGGACTTGGGCACGCCCTGGAAGACCGGACCGCTGTCGCTAAGCGCATGGCGAAGTTTCTGCTAGCCACGCGTTCACCGACACGGGAATCTCCTGATCAGCGCCAGGTGATGCAAATCGCGCCAAAGCGCTCGTCGCCTAGGAAAACGGGAACGGAGATCAGTGTCATAACATCCACGTTATTGCGGATGTAGGTCTGAATCAGCGGCTCCAGGGGGGCGGACGGCCGCCTGAGGTTCGCTCCGTGGCGCGAAAAATCCTGACGCGTCTGGGTGTTCGGCAGCCACTGCGCGGCCTCCGGCAAGCCGGGACGGCCGGCTCGTACCCAGGAAGGATGCGGCAAGAGGCGTTTTAGTCGGTTGCGATCGTCGATTTTCGGATCTCCGGTGAGCGCTTGCCTGTCGACATCGGCGCAGGCGGCGACGTAGCCATTGAGATCGATCAGGCTGAACAGCACCCAGCGCTGGTTCCGGATGATGTAGCGCTGCATCATCTCGCACAGGTCCAGTTCCACCGAATCCTCATACGGAACGCGGTGGCGCGGAGGCAGGATCTCGTGTCCCAGTACGCGCGACACATCAAAGTACCTGGACAGGTGGCGGACATCGTCGCCCGTAATCGGCGCATAGACGCCGGTGCGAAGGAGATCTTCCAGCCGAACGCGGTGCTCGTGGACCGCGTCGAGGACGAAGCGCTCTACCTCCTCGGCCGCCTCGAAGGCGGCGTCGACGGCTTCAGGGATGTCGCCCTGATAGCCGTAGCGATCGATCTCAAGATACCCCGACTCCATGGCGAGGGCTGTCTTCCGCACTGCGCCACTGATCACGCCGATCTGCTTGTCCACTTCGGTAAAGCTGTGATCAAACGTGGTGAGCTGCGCCGCCACGGCATCGACCTGCGTGCGCTGCTCCTCCCCGATCGAGGCTGCGCTCGCAACCTCGCGGGCAGCCTCTCCCATAACGGTGCGGATGTTGACGAGCGCCTCGCCGGAGTCCAGCATAACCCGCACGAGGTCCTCGATCTTCACCTTGGCACCGCTCGCGGTCTGCTGCGTTACGCCGAGCTGGCGCATCACCGCATCGATATCCTTGCCGATCGTCTGGGTTTGCGTTTTCGCCCTGTCCGCAAGTCGGCGGATCTCGTCCGCGAGCACCGCGAAGCCGCGCCCGTTCTCCCCTGCACGCGCCGCCTCGATCGCGGCGTTCAGTGCGAGAAGGTTCGTCTGGGCCGCAATCTCCGCGATCACGGCGCTGACCCGCATGATCTGCTGGGCGCGGGTACCGAGCTCACCGACCGCCTCGGAGATGGTCGCGAGCGCTGTCTGGGCGTCCAGAACCACGTCGCGCGCGCCGGCGACTGCTTCGCTCGTCTCCGTTGTCTGTGCGCTGATCTCTTCGGCAAACGCGGCCAGGTTCTCCAGGCGCTGCGCAACGCTCGCGATGCTTTGCTGAACTTGATTGACCGCCTCGGAAGACTGGTGGCTTGCGGTAGTCAGGTCATGCAGTACGTCAGCGACACTATGGATATCCCGTTCGTTTACAGCCGCTGAATGGGCTGCGTCGTGGATTACCGCTTCCAAGGACACCAGGGAGCGCTGGACGTCCTCGGGCACACTGCTCCTATTCAACGGAAGATCCTCCTCGGTTCACCAAGTAAAGGGATTCTTTCGCTGAAACGCAAAAACTCCTGCCAAACCTGGCATCTCCGTGGCGTGTTCCCATAGTCATCCTGCCCTAGGGAAGCTGGGGAAGGCCATCGTAATCACGCGGATGGCACCGCTTCCATTTGGCTGAAAGCCTTCTTTAGACGTCAAGGAAGCGGCGGGCGTTGAACGCGAGTTCGCTTGTAACGCGCCTCGACCCGATACAGGGAAGTACGCCAAGACCGCGAACCAGCAGCATATGGAAGAGAAGATCCACCGGATCCGACAACCGCTGGATGATGCGCTCGACTTCACGGTTCGGGTGATCCAAGAGGATCATATGGAAGCAGACCTGCCGTTGCGCGGCCTCGCGGTGAATAGTCTCGGGCGCGCCCACGGTGGTGCCATCGTCTCTACAGCGGATGCGCTAATGGCCAATCTCTCCGGGCCACCTTCAGACGACCGCGGGACTCAGCGCGCAGTCACGGTGGCCCTTCAGGTCCACTTCATCCGCGCAGCACGCGGCGCGTCGGTGCGGTTTGAGGCGCAGTTGTTGCACTCGGGACGGCGGCTATCCTTCACCGAGTGCAAGGTGTACGACCAGAGCGGCAAGCTCGTCGCCCAGATCAGTGGAAGCTATGCCCGCCTCGAAGGAGAAGGCGGTTCCTAAAGCGCGCGCAGCATCGTAAGGGCATCCCCGTCACTGCCCACCGTGACGAACCCGAGACGTTGATACAGGCGGAGCGCTGGATTCTCAGGCTGAACACTAAGCGAGAGCGCCCGATATCCTGCGTCCCGCGCATGTCCGATGACATTCAAGAGAAGAGCCGTGCCGATGCCCTGGTCGCGGGCCATGGGACGCAGCGCGATGCCGAGTTCCGGCACATCCGCTGCGACGAAGCCGAAGCCGGGGTCGTCCAGGGACATCAGTCGATACCATGTCGCCCCCACGGGCAGGCCCTCGCGCGTCGCAACCACGGCGTAATCGCCCGCCCGGCCCCAATTCGCGAGGTAGTGGGCGATCTGCGGGTCGTCCAGGATCTTGCGAGGCCAGGGCGAGCTCCCAGGTGGAACGAAGATCGACTCGTACAACATGTCGCGGAGAAATCCGAGATCCGCCTCGGTGGCCTCACGCAGTTGCGCATCCAAATGCCTCACCGCTGAGATTGTATCAGCCGCGCACTAGGCGCGCAGAACAGCAGGGCCCTCTTCGCCATAAGCCTCCAGCCAAGCGACGCCGGACACGCTTCCCTGTAGCGCTACAATAGACCCATACACGCATCGCTGGGGGAAACCGTCCTGCTCATTGCCATCTTCATGGTTGTGGCGCTGCTCGTCGCCCTGATCGCACTGCCCGTGGCGGCGCAAGGCACGCGCAAGAGCGCTTGGATCGTATGGAGCGCCATTGGCTTGATCTGTGTCGTAGGCTTCATCCTTGCGTATCGCCTTGCAATGGGCGGCAACCCGTTCTTCCTGGGCTAGGCGCCCTAGCCATCTCGTTTGCGCACCTGCGGCCTTCGCCGCCAATAAGATGGCGTATGATACCCGCATTCGACCCGACAGGAAACCTTCCGCCAGGCATCCACAGCGCAGCTTGGGGCGACGTGCTCAAGTCCCTGGGAACCGGCTCGCACCGACGACAACTGCTTCAAAAGGTGCGGCCCGCATTTATGGCGTTCAAGGAAGCGGGCTGCTGCACCCTGTACCTTGCCGGCAGCTTCGTCAGCACGAAGAAGCGCCCTGGAGACATCGATGTCCTGTGGGACCCCGCCTGTGTGGACACCACTATTCTCGAACGCACGTCTGCCACACTCGCCGAAAGTTCGCCGTCCGCGAGAGTCGAACAGAAGCGGCAGTTCGGCGCCGAGTTCATTCCCATGACCGCTCCGAGGTCCGGCATCCCATACATCGACTTTTTTCAGACCGAGAAAGGTACCGACGCTCCGAAGGGAATCGTGCGTCTTGATCTGCGTTACTTCCCATAGCGACACGCGCGCCGTCGGCAAGCCCTTCGGCCGACTGCCCTGCTGTGATCGGTTGGCGGCCAACCGATCCAATGGCCGTAACCACGGGACGTTTCAATATGTCACCTCATATCCTGGGCCGAAAAGAGGTGATGGACGTGGATCATTACGGCATCTGTCCACCTGGGACGTTCCCCCACAACTACCAGCAGGGGGAGACGTTCTACACGCTCGCCCAGCGCTACCACACCACAGTAGCGGCCATTCAGGCAGCGAACCCGGGTCTGGATCCCTACAACCTCCAGCCGGGCATGGTCATCTGCATTCCCAAGGGAATCGACCACCGGTGCCCGCCCGGGACGTTCCCCCATAACTATCAGCAGGGGGAGACGTTCTACACGCTCGCCCAGCGC